>NZ_BTGQ01000055.1:0-212 GCF_036985505.1 Croceitalea sp. MTPC5 | reverse complement strand
ATTCTTTCGGCGCTTTCGGGGATGCTACCGGATTACATGGTTCCCTCTGCGCTTGTACGGATGGGGTCCTTTCCACTGACGGTGAACGGGAAGTTGGACCGCAGTGCGCTTCCCGATCCGGAGATGGTTTCCGGGGAGGGTTATGTCGCCCCGATCAACGAGACGGAGGCTGAGCTTTGCCGGATATGGCAGGATGTGCTGGGGGTGGACCG
>NZ_BTGQ01000054.1:0-229 GCF_036985505.1 Croceitalea sp. MTPC5 | reverse complement strand
GGGACCTTCACCTTTGACAATGATGATGGAGCCCCGATCACCTTTGTCGGCACCGATGACCAGGATGCCACCGAAGTTGCCCTGAACGGGGTGTTGGACGTTGACGGAGACGGCAACGACGAGACGACGGTACAAGAGGCGATAGCCGATTTGGCCGCGATTACGGAGACGGTAACGAACCTGATTGACAACAATGACGGTACCATCACCTATACGAACGAGGACGGGA
>NZ_BTGQ01000053.1:0-249 GCF_036985505.1 Croceitalea sp. MTPC5 | reverse complement strand
ATCGTCCTCATCGGGCGTGTCGATACCGTCGCCGTCATCGTCAAGGTCCCTATAGTTGACGTCCTCGGTACCGTCCGTGTCGGGAAGGTCGTTCGCAGGGTCGTCGATCTCATCGTTAACGTCGAAGCCGTCATCAACGTCACCGCCCTCGTAGCCATCGTCCAGGCCGTCACCGTCGGTGTCCTCGCCGGTAAACGCCTGGTCGGGCTCACCGTCCTCGTTGAAGTCGTTGCCCTCGTTGTTGTCGGG
>NZ_BTGQ01000052.1:0-342 GCF_036985505.1 Croceitalea sp. MTPC5 | reverse complement strand
GCAGTTGGGTTACTGGAAGGAACGCCTCTCGGGCCTCCAGACGCTATCACTCCCGACGGACAGGGCCCGTCCCAAGATGGTTGACTATTCCGGGGGCTACTGCACCTTTGAGCTTGACGGGTCCATCAGTGACCGTTTGAGGGCGATCGCGCGGGAGAACGGGACTACGATGCACAGTGTGATGCTCGCTGCGACGAGCATCCTATTGGGGAAGTACAGCGGACAGGAGGACATTGTGATGGGCAGTCCCACCGCGAACCGTCAGTACGCGCAGACAAGGGACCTGATAGGCTTCTTCGTGAACACGCAGGTGAACCGGACGTTGCTGAGGGCGGGAGAGGG
>NZ_BTGQ01000051.1:0-342 GCF_036985505.1 Croceitalea sp. MTPC5 | reverse complement strand
ACAGTTGGGTTACTGGAAGGAAAGGCTCTCGGGTTTTCAGATGCTTTCCCTTCCCACTGATAAGCTTCGTCCCAAGATGGTTGACTATTCCGGGGGCTACTGCACCTTTGACCTTGACTCAGAGACGAGCGACCGTTTGAGGGCGATCGCTCGAAACAACGGAACTACGATGCACAGTGTGATGCTCGCTGCGACGAGCATCCTATTGGGGAAGTACAGCGGACAGGACGATATTGTCATTGGCAGTCTTACTGCAAACCGACAGTACGCACAGACAAGGGACCTGCTAGGCTTCTTTGTGAACACCCTGGTAAACAGGACATTACTGAGGGATGAAGAGGA
>NZ_BTGQ01000050.1:0-403 GCF_036985505.1 Croceitalea sp. MTPC5 | reverse complement strand
AGGATCGACACTGTTCGTTGTGCCAAATGCCCTGATTCTTGAACCTCATCGTTTTGCACGCTTTCTATCGGACAATAAGATTTCCCACTTGCATGCAACTCCTTCTTATCTGAGTGCTATAGACCCTTCGGAATTGGTCACGCTAAAAAGGATAGTATTTGGGGGAGAATACTTGTCAAAGGAATTATTCGAGAAATACAAAAGATATATTCCAGGAACGATAAATGAATATGGTCCGACGGAGACCACTGTCACTTCTATCATATCAATTGGCACATACCTCTTGAACAACATATCCTTTCAAAACACCCGCGCCTACGTTCTGGACGATCATGGCACCCCTGTTCCGATAGGCGTTGTGGGGGAGCTGTACATAGCCGGAGCTGGACTGGCCCGGGGCTAC
>NZ_BTGQ01000049.1:0-412 GCF_036985505.1 Croceitalea sp. MTPC5 | reverse complement strand
ATACCCACGTGTCACTCCTACACCTGATAGATACAGTTCCCCAATTACACCGACAGGTAACGGGCCCATTTTTGAATCCACTACGTAAGCCTTAGTGTTGCCAAGCGGTTTGCCAATGGGTACGGTACTTTCTGTACCGCTACTAAATGATGTAGAACAGATGGTGGTCTCCGTCGGTCCATATTCATTTATCGTTCCTGGAATATATCTTTTGTATTTCTCGAATAATTCCCTTGACAGGTATTCTCCCCCAAATACTACCCTTTTAAGCGTGACCAATTCCGAAGGGTCTATAGCACTCAGATAAGAAGGAGTTGTATCCAAGTGGGAAACCCTGTTGTCTGATAGAAAGCGTGCAAAACGATGGGGTTCAAGAATCAGGGCATTTGGCACAACGAACAGTGTCGATCCC
>NZ_BTGQ01000048.1:0-440 GCF_036985505.1 Croceitalea sp. MTPC5 | reverse complement strand
CCTTCACCACTTGGTCGTACTCCGCCGGGCGCATCAGCGAAAGACCCCCATACAGCACATCGGGGTCCGCCGCCAACTGTTCCAATAGGTAACGGTAGCGGTCAACCAACATCTCGATGGAGCTCCGCTCAAAAAGGCTGTCCGCATAGCTGATGTAACCTACGATCTCCCGTTTCCCGTCGTCGATGGCAATGGAAAGGTCGAACTTGGCCGTGCCATAGACAGCTTTCCCCTTATATGGCCTGAACAGTGCTTCGCGATTCCTAACGGCACCCTCACCGCTGCCAAAGCTCTGCACGGCAAAGGACACCTGGAACACCGGGTGGCGGGAGAGGTCCCGCTCTATGCCCAGCTCGTCGACCAACCGCTCGAAGGGAAGGTCCTGGTGCTGCTGGGCGGATACCTGGTCCCCGTGGACACGGGCCAACAGGCCCTGGAAG
>NZ_BTGQ01000047.1:0-446 GCF_036985505.1 Croceitalea sp. MTPC5 | reverse complement strand
AACGGTGACGGCGACCCCACCAACGACGATACCGACGATGACGGCACGCCGGATTACCTGGACCCTGACAACGACGAGGGTCCCGATACGGACGGCGACGGTGTACCCGACGTCACGGATATCGATGACGACAACGACGGTATCCTGGATACGGAGGAGGACCCTAACGCTGACGGCGACGGTGACCCCTTGACGGACCCCTTGGACAGTGACGGCGACGGTATCGCCGACCACCTTGACATCGATTCCGACGATGACGGCATCCCCGACAACGTGGAGGGGCAGCCTACCGATGGCTATGTGCCTCCAACTGGTGATGACAGTGACGGTGACGGCCTTGACGACGCCTATGAGGGCGATAACGGCGACGAGGGCATTGACCCCGAGGACACGGATGGCGACGGTACCGACGACTACCTTGACGATGACAGTGACAACGATCTGGT
>NZ_BTGQ01000046.1:0-476 GCF_036985505.1 Croceitalea sp. MTPC5 | reverse complement strand
CCCTCGGTCCGCTGACGGGGTCCAGGGGACCGTGGTCCTCTTCGGAGTACAGCTCCCCGGAAAGGTCCACGGCGATCGTACCTTCCATGGCAAGGGGCGTCTCGGGATCCTCCATCAAACTTTGCTGGGATAGCACTATCTCACAGCCCGTGTCCGAGAGGATGTACCCCACACGTTCATGGGGGTAGCCAGGGTCAATGGGCACGTAGGCGCCACCGGCCTTCATCACGGCCAGTATCGAGACCACCATCTCAAGGCCACGCTCCAAGAAAAGCGGGACAAGGGTGTCAGGGCCCATGGCCGAACCCGTCCGTGCAAGATATTGGGACCTTATACGCCTGGCCAGTTGGTTCGACCTACGCTCCAGCTCGCCATAGCCCATCTCCTTTCCCTCGAAGACCAGTGCCGTGGCATCGGGACGTTCCGAGGCCCGCTCGGAAAAAAGACCGTGTACGGTCTTGTCCATCGGGTAGTCC
>NZ_BTGQ01000045.1:0-546 GCF_036985505.1 Croceitalea sp. MTPC5 | reverse complement strand
CCCCCTGTCGTTTTCCCAGCAGCGGTTGTGGTTCATCGAGCAGTACGAGGGGGGCACCAATGCCTATCACATGCCCTCGGTGTTCGAGCTTGCCCCGGGCACTGATCGTACCGCGGTGGAGCATGCCCTTCAGGGCGTGGTCGCCCGTCACGAGGTGCTCAGGAGCACGGTCCGCCAGGGTGATGGGGAGGATGGGGTTCAGGTGGTCCATGATGTCCCGCTTGCAATCGATTGGGTGGCCGTGGACACGGAGGAGCAGCTCGATTCGATGCTGCAGGAGGACATCGACAGGCCCTTCGACCTCTCATCGGACTACCCGATCAGGGCGAGGTTCTACGGCCTGGGCACCGACCGGACGTTCCTTCTTGTGAACACGCACCACATAGCGAGCGACGGCTGGTCCGCGGAAGTGTTCCTGCGCGAGCTCTTTGAGCACTACAGGGCCCATACCGAGGACAGGGAGGTATCCCTTCCGGTGCTGGATATCCAGTACCGGGACTATGCGCTCTGGCAGCGTTCGTACCTGACGGGCAAGGTGCTCGAGGA
>NZ_BTGQ01000044.1:0-550 GCF_036985505.1 Croceitalea sp. MTPC5 | reverse complement strand
CTCCTCCATGTTCAGGTAGCCCCGGGCCACTCCCGCACCGGCTATGTGCAGCTCCCCCACAACGCCTATCGGAACAGGGGTGCCATGATCGTCCAGAACGTAAACATTTTCATTAAATAGAGGGCTTCCAATATGAATATTATCTAAGTCACAAATTTGTGAAGTGGTGCTCCAAATAACTGTTTCGGCAGGTCCATAAACATTAAATACATGTTTAAATGCCTTATACAATTCTTTGGCTATTAGGTTTTGTAATGCTTCTCCACCGACAAGGCATAAACAATTGGAGAGACTATTTGGAAACTTATTTACAAGTTGTAATAAAGTACTTGGAGTTTGTTGAATGATGTAACTAGTTGCAATTTCTGTCTCACTAACACTGTTTATAGATGATAAACAAATTTTACTTCCAGTTATTAAGGGCAAGCCATATTCTAATCCGAAAATATCAAAGGTGTAATTTGTGAGGGATAAGGTATTTCTATCTAAAGTCTGTACTTGTTTAAACAAATATTTATCGAAATCGTGCACAAACTGTAAGAACGCTATT
>NZ_BTGQ01000043.1:0-594 GCF_036985505.1 Croceitalea sp. MTPC5 | reverse complement strand
AACGCCGAAGCTATGAGTAGTGCGGAATTAAGTAGGTACTGTACTTAATTCAAAACACCAAGCCAAAGCATTTTGTTTGCGTTTATTTTTTTTGTTATTAAATGCCAAATCAAACTGATTTGGCGACATTATAAATATAGACAAACCATTTTATTAAACCACAGACCTAGCATTACACATAGGTATTGTTAGCGGTATTAAGCAACCCGAACCCTAGCTGTTAAAGACAGATGAAACTAACGATCCGCGTAGATTTTGCCGCATTTTCCATCCGGTGACCAAACTTGACGGACATAAATAAAAAAAGTTCGGTTTAAAGAGATTTGGTAAGTAATGGCGAACCAAAAGTCCGTCTGCGTAATGTTTGCGTACAGATTGCGTGCTGGCGGCAAAAGGAAAGACCCCGAAAGCTGCTCTTTTATACAAACCCGAACCGAACGATTAGGACTTGCTTAAACTACTAAAACCTTGGATTTTTTGCTTTTGCCGATAAACGTTTTATTTGCGAACACAATGTCCGTCTAGCACGTAAAAAAGCAAAAAAATGGAAAGCCCCGAAGTTGCTCTATTTTTTTAGAGCTTATTACCGTTAAC
>NZ_BTGQ01000042.1:0-620 GCF_036985505.1 Croceitalea sp. MTPC5 | reverse complement strand
TTCCTCCATGTTCAGGTAGCCCCGGGCCACTCCCGCACCGGCTATGTGCAGCTCCCCCACAACGCCTATCGGAACAGGGGTGCCATGATTGTCCAGAACGTAGGCTTTACAATTACCATAAGGTTTTCCAATCCCCCTATGAAGGCCATGGCTCTTGTCCATCGCTGTGACTCCCACCGTTGCCTCGGTAGGGCCATACTCATCTATAATACTGTCTATATATTTTGATATTTGCCCCAACTGGGAAGCTGTCAACTTTTCCCCTCCGACAAAGGCCTGCTTAATATGATAGGTGTCAAAATAATCCGTTGGAAGGTTTTCCAGTAATGAGGGCGTGCTCTTTACAAAGTCGATCTCATGTTCGATCAAGTGCTCGATGTATGCTTCTATATCGCTCAACTCTCCTGGATATATACATACCTTTTTGGAGAGCAATAGTGCAGAGATGGTGGTTGTAACCGATAGGTCGAAGGTCAGTTTTGTGGAAAAATCAATGTTTTTGATATCGGCCGCAAGAACATTAGCTATGTTTCTGGTATAGTTCACCACGTTGGCATGCTCCACCATCACGCCCTTGGGCCTCCCGGTCGTCCCGGAGGTGTATATCACATAGGCCAGGT
>NZ_BTGQ01000041.1:0-635 GCF_036985505.1 Croceitalea sp. MTPC5 | reverse complement strand
TTTGGTTCAAGCTCAAGGAAATAAATTTAGAATAGATACTAAATCAAATATAATTCTATACTCAACATTTGTCTTTGATGCTTCGGTTTCAGAAATGTTTACAGGAATATTATTAGGAGCACGGCTAGTAATTATTCCTTTGGTTATGACGAAAAACCCTGAGTTGTTATCCCATTTCATTAAAAACAATGACATTAATGTAGCAACAATACCACCTATTCTATTAGGAACTTTCAAATATGAAAAACTCCCAAATCTTAAAACCATAGTGGTTGCAGGTGAATCTTGTCCAACTCAAATAATAAAGAAGTGGTCTACTAACAGAACTTTAATTAATGCATATGGCCCCACGGAAAATACTGTTTGTGTATCAATGAACGAATACCATGTTGGAGATTCCAATACTAATATTGGAAAGATTCTTCAAAACACCCGCGCCTACGTTCTGGACGATCATAGCACCCCTGTTCCGGTAGGCGTTGTGGGGGAGCTGCACATAGCCGGTGCGGGACTGGCCCGGGGCTACCTGAACATGGAGGAACTGACACGGGAACGGTTCGTCCCCAACCCCTTTGCCACTGCCGCGGATATCGATAAGGGATACAAGCGGATGTACAGGACGGGCGACCTTGTTC
>NZ_BTGQ01000040.1:0-652 GCF_036985505.1 Croceitalea sp. MTPC5 | reverse complement strand
CGTCCACCGTCGTACCATCGGCCAAGTCCCCGAAATCCTCCCACCATACCACATCGGTATCGCCCGTGGAAATATCGCGGTAGGTAGCCGTCAACGTCACGTTCGATGACGGCATCGTAAGGGTCGTCGTGGCCAAGCCCGTATCGGCAAGGCCCGAAACATCACCCGTCCAGATGTCGAACTCCTGCCCCGAGGGTGCGGCATCCGCCGTCACCGTTACCTCGGTACCCGCCAAGAAACTGCCGTCACCAGTACCATCGTTGATCGTCAAACTGAATTCCTGCGCTGTACCCGCATCACCAAGCACCCTTACATTGTCCACCCGGTATATCTCGTTGTTCCCACTGACCTGGCCCTCAAGAACGATCTGGACCGTGCTGCCCGTAATCAAGGGTGAACTGAGCTCCACGGCCGACTCAAGATCGTCGGCAACCGCCCCGAACCCTACCTGCACGCCGCCGTCCAAAATATAGTATGCACGCACAAAATCCGCCCGTTCCTTGTTAGAGTCCATATCATCAACATCGACCGATACCCTGACCGGGCCACCGATCGGTATCACCTCGGAGGTCCATACACCGGGAACGGGACTGCCGCCTCGTACCTCAAAAGCACCGTCCTGAACGTCGAAGAAACCGCCCGTGCGGACGGC
>NZ_BTGQ01000039.1:0-692 GCF_036985505.1 Croceitalea sp. MTPC5 | reverse complement strand
TGAGATCGAACATGCGATGTCCCGGGTCCCCGGAGTGGGGCAGAGCTGTGCCCTTGTCAGGGAAAGGGAGACCTCCACTGGCAAGGTCAAGTACCTCGTTGGGTACTATGTCCCCGAGAAACCCGGTGCGGAGATGGAAGATAGGGACATACTGGAGGCCCTTTCAGGGATGCTACCGGAGTACATGGTTCCCTCTGCCCTTGTTCGGATGGGGTCCTTTCCACTGACGGTGAACGGGAAGTTGGACCGCAGTGCGCTTCCCGATCCGGAGATGGTTTCCGGGGAGGGGTATGTCGCCCCGGTGAACGAGACGGAGGCTGAGCTTTGCAGGATATGGCAGGAGGTGCTGGGGATGGACCGTGTCGGGACCAATGACGATTTTTTCAGGATAGGGGGAGATTCGATTTTGGCGATACGGACCTCCCACTTGATATCAATATCTCTTGATTGCAAGATAAGTGTAATTGATTTATTCGAGAAAAAAAGAATAAAGAAGCTATCAAAGAAAATACAGAACCTTAAAAAAAACAGTTCAAATGCTCTATGGAAATTTAATTAGCCACGAGATATATTACAATAAGATTGATACTTTTTTTCTTGAACTTAGAATCAATAATGGAGCACTCTGGTTAGAAAATGATATACTTAATTTTTCAGTTCCAATTTCATTTCAAAACCAGCGCACCAAGGAC
>NZ_BTGQ01000038.1:0-721 GCF_036985505.1 Croceitalea sp. MTPC5 | reverse complement strand
GGTCTCGGCTAAGCGTAGTGCGGAGGCAAGGAAACTTTTCGTTTCCGACTGCCGACGTAGCTAAAGCTTATTGTTTAGTTTTTCTTTTTTTGTTCCAAAGCTAAATCCATAAGATTTAGCGACATTATAAATATACACAGACCTTTCGTTTTTGCCCTAAAGTCCGCATTACGTTTAGGCATTGTTATCTCTTGTTTTTCTACGTCTGAGTAGGCACGTTGTATTACTTTTACCTTAGCAACCAAGCTAAAAAGTCCATCTGCGCAACAGTTGCATTTGAGTAAAGTCCATTTACGTAACCCTGAATTTTTTAGGATTTTTTATTCGTATTGTTCGCATTCAAAAATCAAATGGCTTTTCATTTCACTAGGTTTAATGACAATTGCATCAAATACGCGATTCGGAAATGCTCCAATCAAATAATTTTCCTGTTCTAGCTTATCTAACCACTCCAAAAACGGACTTAATTCTACCCTCACAACATTATGTTCAATCCAGTCCGAGTTTAGGAACTCCATTGCGAACTCCATTTCAGGCCATACCGGAATACATTCCGTTTCGCCGTTCGAACAAGTAACGTAATCTCCATTTTTGTCCGAAATCAAGAATACCTGCTCAAAATCAGCAACTTTACGCACTAAAAAACCATACCTCTCGGATGGTTTTAAGTTAAAAACGTTCTCGATTTTTTGATAGTTCATAATTTTTATAAAATAAGAGA
>NZ_BTGQ01000037.1:0-721 GCF_036985505.1 Croceitalea sp. MTPC5 | reverse complement strand
GATGAACTCCAGGTTGCCATCGGGAAGCCATCTCACTAGGTCCCCCGTCCTGTACATCCGGGTATGGCCCTTCTCGATATCCGCGGCAGTGGCAAAGGGGTTGGGAACAAAACGATCCCGTGTCAGCTCCTCCATGTTCAGGTAGCCCCGGGCCAGTCCAGCTCCGGCTATGTACAGCTCCCCCACAACGCCTATCGGAACAGGGGTGCCGTAATTGTCCAGAACGTAGGCGCGGGTGTTCATGGCCACCTTTCCCAATGGAACGGAGATGAACCCATCCATTGTACCTTCATTGAAATCCTGAAAACTGGTGACCCCTACCGTTGTTTCCGTTGGGCCGTAGTGGTGCAGGATTTTACAGGAAGGGTAAAGTTTCATGAACTTCTCCAGTTCTTCTTTATTGGCTTTTTCCCCTCCAATGATGATGCATTTTAACTTTGTAGGCCTGTTGCCCTCTGTGATGGTATTTAATAATATCGATAGATAGGTCGGGGTTATCTTGATAAGTTCTATTCCATGTTTATCCAGATAATCAAGATATCGTTTGACATCCTGCTTGATGGCCTTGCTGCAAATGAATACCTGTTGTCCATAGCACAAAGGTGTCAGGAGCACATTTACCGTGGCATCGAACACCATACTAGATGAGCAATCAATATGCTGGTTTTGTGAATAGCAATCATGATTGAATATCCATGTATTATAGTTCATGATGCTGGCA
>NZ_BTGQ01000036.1:0-759 GCF_036985505.1 Croceitalea sp. MTPC5 | reverse complement strand
TGGTCCAGTTATGTCACGGGGCTTCAGATTCCTTTGGCAGAGATGGAATCCTGGCGCGATGAGACCTTGGCCATGATAAGGGGTCTAAAGCCATCAAATGTTTTAGAAGTAGGTGTGGGTTCCGGACTATTGATGTATTCGCTTTTGGATGATGTTGCAAGCTACACGGGATTGGATATTTCCCAAACGGTCATAGCGCGACATAAAAGCCAGTTTAAAGATCGAGAGGATGATGTTCACTTCTATCATTTAAAGGCTGACCAGCTTGATCAACTGAGCGATGATGCCCTTTTTGATACCATTATTGTCAATTCTGTTTGCCAATATTTTCCAGGCATCCAATATTTTGAGAACGTCCTGGACAAAATAATGGATAAGCTTACTGAAAAAGGATCCGTGTTTATCGGGGATATAAGGAATCTTGACCTGCACAAAAAAATCATTAAGGAGAAGTTGGATTATGAGGGAAGAACTTATAGTGAACAGGATATAGACACAATCGCATTCAAGGAAAACGAATTGCTGATAAGCCCTGCTTACTTCAAG
This sequence comes from Croceitalea sp. MTPC5, assembly GCF_036985505.1. Lineage (NCBI taxonomy): Bacteria > Pseudomonadati > Bacteroidota > Flavobacteriia > Flavobacteriales > Flavobacteriaceae > Croceitalea > Croceitalea sp. MTPC5. Next base: position 213 of record NZ_BTGQ01000036.1, on the reverse strand, counting down.
CAAATGAGTAAAAGATATGGAAACCTCGATTTTCATATCCTTGAGCGGGATTGGTCATTTGAGAATGAATTGAGCAAATATAGGTATGACCTCATCATTTCGGCAAATGGAAAAAAGGGCAGAAAGAATGACCAACAAAACGGTATTGGGGATATCCAAAGTGTAGATAAGCTCTACAATACCCCTTTCCTTAACCAGCTCGGCAAAGTAGAT
>NZ_BTGQ01000035.1:0-864 GCF_036985505.1 Croceitalea sp. MTPC5 | reverse complement strand
AGTTCTTTGATATCGACATAGGAAAGCCCAGTATAGCAACTGAACACGAAGATATCTTTTACCCTTTGTAAACCTATGGTCATGAAAGAGGTATCCTCAATCAACTTTAGTTCTCTTTCGGTAAGGTAACTACGTTCGTTTTTTACAAATCGAAGTTTATAGTTCCGAAAAGGGTCTTTCTCCAACCATTCCATTCTTAAGCTTAGGTTGACTATTTTCATCAACCGTTCCATATGCTTCATTACCCCGTTATTGGTACAGGTCCTTCTTGCGGTCTTGGGATTATAAGTTCTAATGTAGTTTTCAAAGTTGACGATAAACTTATAATTCAATTGAATTAAATAGATATCATCCGTCTTTAATTTCTCCTTTAGATATTCTTTTAAATACTTCTCTGTGGAAAAGTAGTTCTTGAGGGTTCCAGGTTTTAGCGCATTGTTGATGTTCTTGTTGTGGTATTCTACTGCTTTCATCAAGGACATTCGTTCTTCGTCCTCCCCGAAGTACCTTAGCTTGATTGCTTTGGCAGTTATAAGTTTCCTTTCCGAGTGTAATTGCTTATGCGCATTGAGAACTTCAGCATGTACATCATCCAAATAGGTATTCAATAAAATCAGGTTTTCACTTGTTTCTTTGGCCCTACACCTAAAAATATCCCAATTGCACACCGCAATGTCCCGTTTTGTACTAAATTCTGCACGTTCTTTGTTGACCGTGATACGTGCATAAATATTCATTATATTTGGATTGCTCCTCTTTTTTCTAGTGAAGAATATTACTCCTAATGTGCTGTCCGTACGCATGTTGTAAGTCTTTTGGATTAAACAATTTTATTTAAAGACTACATCCAAATTGCTCTAAATG
>NZ_BTGQ01000034.1:0-918 GCF_036985505.1 Croceitalea sp. MTPC5 | reverse complement strand
ACAAGGATTTTCAGAAGTAGGCGAGAACAAGCAATTACTTATAGCCATTGTTGTGTGTTCGTGCTTTTTAATTAATTCAGTGTTTTATTTATCAAGTCGTTTAATATTTATAAATGGACTAACCAATAAATACCAAAAGCTCTGTTTTTTAGAACCTTCAAATTCAATCAATCCATATTTTATTTTGTCTACAGGTAATTCTTTAAAGGTTCCAAAAAGTTTGTCCCAAATAATAAACATATTTCCGTAATTGGAATCTGTATATTCTTGGTCTTGATGATGGTGTACTTTATGAAAATTTGGTGTGACAAATATTTTCCCGAAAAATGAGTCAACCCAGTTCGGAAAACCAAAACTAACATGATGTGCTACGAACAAAGGCATGTAAAGAATCCAACGAAGAATAATTATTTTTATATCCAAACCAAATAAAATTCCCGCTACAAAAATCGAAGCATTATCCAAGATGACATCAAAAGGATGTGCTCTAAATGAGGTCGAGCTATCCATTTTTGTATCACTGTGATGGACTCTGTGCAAACGCCAAAACAGATGCCATTTATGATTAAGGCGATGCGCCCAGTAACCTACAAAATCAATTGCTATAATTCCCACAATAATTTTAATTATATATGGTAATTCAATTTGGTTGAGTAAACCAATATTATTTTCAGCAACCCAGTCAAATATAAAAACAAAAAGAGACGCAATCAGGATGTTCAAAATTATATAACCTGCCTGCAAAATAATACTATGAAATAGGTGTATGCTATTTTTCTTAATTGCTGAGCCGTTTTCTAATAATTGCTCGATAGTAAAGAAAATTGCGAGTAATATCACGAACATTTTATCTGCGTTGATACTTATTAGGCTTTCAATAATATTGTTCATTTATGTTAGTTTTATGTTTTTTGGTCG
>NZ_BTGQ01000033.1:0-1108 GCF_036985505.1 Croceitalea sp. MTPC5 | reverse complement strand
TATTACGGCTTTTGGAATAAATGGCACGGACCTCCGAATTACCGAGGCAGGGAACAACTTTGACGTTCCTTTGAGCAGTCTGGGCAGTGATGACCAAAATGCTGGGGAGGTAACGGTAGCCGATGCCGGTGACAACTTCACCACGGATACCGTAGAGGCCGCATTGGCGGAACTGGCTGGAAGGACCGATAACGACACACAATATACAGCAGGCAATGGACTGAACCTTGACGGCAGCAACGAGTTCACGGCGGTGGCGAGCCCCGATGCGAACAACGCATTGGACGTACGCGCCAACGGAATCTATGCCGCCGATGACCAGAGTGCCGGGGAGGTAGCTGTAGCCGATGCCGGTGACAACTTCACCACGGATACCGTAGAGGCGGCACTTGCCGAACTAGCGGGAAGGACCGATAACGACACACAATATACGGCAGGCAATGGACTGAACCTTGACGGCAGCAACGAGTTCACGGCGGTGGCGAGCTCCGATGCGAACAATGCACTGGACGTACGCGCCAACGGTATCTATGCCACGGACGACCAAAATGCTGGGGAGGTAACGGTAGCGGATACCGGTGACAACTTCACGGTGGACACCGTAGAGGCGGCATTGGCGGAACTGGCTGGAAGGACCGATAACGACACACAATACACTGCGGGCAACGGATTGAACCTTGACGGCAGTAACGAGTTCACGGCGGTGGCGAGTCCCGATGCCAACAATGCATTGGACGTACGCGCCAACGGAATCTATGCCACCGATGACCAGACGGCAACTGAGGTAACGGTAGCCGATGCCGGTGACAACTTCACCACGGATACCGTAGAGGCGGCATTGGCGGAACTCGCGGGAAGAACGGACAACGACACACAATATACGGCAGGCAATGGACTGAACCTTGACGGCAGCAACGAGTTCACTGCGGTCGCGAGCCCCGATGCCAACAACGCACTGGACGTACGTGCCAACGGTATCTATGCGACCGATGATCAAGATCTGGGTATAGGTGCCAACGGAGTTGCGAACGAAAGTGTGGAGGTCACCATTACCAATGGTACCGCTGCATTGATAGACATCCGTGACGGTGACAGTGACGATACTAAC
>NZ_BTGQ01000032.1:0-1220 GCF_036985505.1 Croceitalea sp. MTPC5 | reverse complement strand
TTATAGCCATCCTAAGTTTGTTTTCTATTGAGTTACATTAGTCTATAATCAAAGAACAAAAGAGCAGATTAAGGTTACTATAGCCTTAGGAACTTGAGATTCCGTCAACAATGAAAATCCCTGCTCTTTTACTATTGAAATACGATCAGTTCATTAGGTCTTGAGAACCTGTTTCTAGGATGATGTACAGCAATGGTTTTTGTTCTTTTAAAAATTCATGTTATGAATAAAAGTACAATTTTTGTCGGGATAGACATCTCCAAAGACGTTTTCGATGTTTATGATTCCGAGGCCTGTCATATGCAATTCAGCAATGATGAAAAAGGTTTTGATTTGTTTATTAAACAATTGACATCCAACCATTGGTGCGTAATGGAAGCTACTGGTTGTTATCATCAACGTCTTGCAATTACCCTGTTTGATATCGGCTTGCGTGTTTCGGTAATAAACCCACTGATAATCAAGCGTTTTATCCAGATGAAGCTAAAACAGGTTAAAACAGATAAGAGCGATTCAAAAATGATATGTCTTTATGCGATGGAACAGGCTTTGGATCTGTGGTCTCCCGAACCTGATTATATTGTTGAATGTAAGGCCCTTCAAGGTGTTGTGCGACTTTATTTTAAGCAACGTACCGCTCTAAAGAACACGCTTCATTCTATTTCTACCGGTAATCGGTGCAAAGGTAAATTGAAGAGTTCCATAGTACGTCAATTAAAGTGTTTGGATAAGGAGATAAACTTACTTGAAACAGAGATTGAAAATTTGATTCGAACCCATGAACAGGAACTCTTCATGCGATTGAACACCATACCTGGAGTTGGCAGAAAGACTTCGATGTTATTGATAGTCTCGACCAACGGATTTCGAGACTTCGAGAGCCCTCGACAGTTGTCTTCGTATTTTGGTCTTGCACCGAACGAGCGAAGTTCGGGAAGTAGTGTTCGAGGTAGGTCTCGAATAAGCAAGAGGGGAAATTCATTGGTCAGGAACCATCTTTTCCTTTGCAGTTTTACCGCCTGTGTTCACAATCCACAATGCAAGGCGTTATTCGACCGGATCGTTTTAAAGGGTAAGAGTAAAAAATTGGCTTTGATCGCTGTTTGTAATAAACTAATCAAACAAGCTTATGGAATATCGAAATCAGGTTTGGATTATGATAGAAATTACATTGGGAGATTGAACTGAATTTTACTTGTTTTTTAGCTCAGTTCTTTGTT
>NZ_BTGQ01000031.1:0-1261 GCF_036985505.1 Croceitalea sp. MTPC5 | reverse complement strand
GCAAAAATTTAAAACCAACCGAAATGAACAAAATAATTCTAACATCATTAATCATAATTTTTGCTTGTAATTCAGTTTTCGGACAAACTACCAAAGAGAAGTATGCGAAAGACGTAAAATCAGTAGATGCAATAATAAATGCATATTATGATGTTGTTTCAGGTTCGAGTAGTGAGCCTTGGGAGTTTGAGAGAGATAAATATATTCATTCGGACAATGCTGTTATAACAAGACTGGACGAAAATGGGAAAGCGGAATCACATACTCTTGAAGCGGAATATATACCAATCGGATTATCACCTAAAGAGGATTTTTACGAAAAGGAACTTAAAAGAATAGTAAGTAAATATGGAAATATTGCACAAGTTTGGAGTGCATTTGAAATACGAACTGACCCAAAAACTGAATCCAATATTAGAGGGCTAAATAGCATTCAGCTACATTATGAAAATGGACGATGGTGGATAGATAGTTGGACTTGCGAAATGGAATCTAAAAAGAATAATTTAGTAACTGAATTTTTGAATAAGGAATAAAAAACTTTTGCTAACACCGTGTATAATTCATTGCTAGTACTCGCCTACTTACGAAAATCCTCGCGGATTTTCTATTCGGTTTGTATTTGCTAAATTAGTTGCTGAAACAAGCAACGAAATCATACACAAAACCGTTGTAGCAAATTAAAAGAATGAACAGTTCAATCGATAATGGAGGAAAAACTCATTTAAGATATGCTCACAAGCATTATCCGAAAATAATTGAACTTAAATGTGACAAATGCGAATCTAAAATAATTGCTACTAATCAAAATGTTCCCAACGGAATTGAACATTTTATGGATATTTCGGATTTTGAAAAAAAATGGAATCTTGTATGTCTGAATTGCACATTCCGAGCTGAACTAAATTGGGATGAACTGAAAGAATTTGATTTTTGGCTAAAAACGGAAATAAAAAACATAGAATTTTGGGCTTGGAATATTGACCATCTGAATATGATTCTGAAAAAACTCAAAAAAGCGGATTTGAAATCTGACAACTGGGAATTTTTCCAGAATTATATTCCTAAAGATTGGCTTCTGAAATTTAATAGCGAAAGGGAAATTCGGAAAATAGAAAAGTTAAAAGAAAAGTAACTTGCTACAACAATGTATAAAAATAATTGCTACATTAGTGCTTAAACAAAGGGAGTTGCAGTTTTGTTACGTCTGATTTTCCTGCGGAAAATCCTCGCACACAAAACCGCAACTATTCTTATACGA
>NZ_BTGQ01000030.1:0-1328 GCF_036985505.1 Croceitalea sp. MTPC5 | reverse complement strand
CGTGGAAGATGAAGCTGACTTGCGTAAGCTCCCCATTTTAACAAATGCAATCAAACTGAATAATTCATTTCCTATGACAGAAGTTCAAAAAGCTTATCTGTTGGGAAGGTCTACAACGTTCGAAATTGGAGGAGTATCAAATCATATCTACTATGAATTTAAATACGAGACCAAAATTGATATCTCCAAATTAGAACATATAATAAATCTATTAATAAGAAACTACCCCGAATTACGAACAGTTTTTGATACTAATACACTCACGCAAAAATATTTAATGAGTTCCAATGTTGGGACTTACAAAGTAAAATGTGATGAGTATACAAATAATTATGATAAAGGTAAGCTACAGGAATTCACAGACAAGATGTCTCATTTTGTTTACCAACCCAATGAATATCCTCTATTTTCTTTTCATATATCTCGGTTCAAAGATTGCGATATCTTACATTTTAGCATTGATTTGATTCTACTTGATGTAGAAAGTAGACAGAAATTTCTTTCAGATATAACCAGATTGTATTCAAGTAATGAATTAAAGTTGAAAAACCCTGAACTCAATTTTAAGGATTATCAAGATTATGTTTCTCTGTTAAAATACTCAAAGTGGTACAAAAGAGATAAAGCGTATTGGGTTAAAAAAATAGAAAACCTTCCATTAAGACCCATCTTACCATTGAAATTGGATTCTATCTCAATATCAAAACCTAGGTTTGGTAAATCTGAGATTATCATCTCGAAAGAGGTATGGAATAAATTTAAATCGAAAGCGAATAATCATGGTGTTTCCGTTTCCTCTGCCTTACTTTCGATATATGGATATGTTCTATCGCGGTATGCTAATACCTCAAGTTTTTTAATCACACTTACCGTTTTTAACAGATATAGTATACATCCACATGTCAATGACATCTGGGGGGATTTTACCACTACTAATTTATTTGGTTACAAAAGAACACCAGGCTCCATATTGGATAATTTATTATTAACACATCAAAGTTTATGGGAAGATTTGGACCATGGTATGTATAGTGGCATCGAAGTTCAAAGGTGCTTACAAAATCTACAAGGATTAGATCCAAATCAAGCTGTATCTCCAATTGTTTTTACAGGTATCGTAGGGGGAGACAAAACAACTGAAAGTAGTGATAATAATAGACGATATTTCTTAAATAGTTCAGAGGATATTTCTTCTAGAATATGGATTGGGCAAACTTCACAGGCCTGGATTGATCTTCAGGCAGTGGAATCCAAAAATCAATTTCATAGCACCTGGCTGTACGTAGAACAATTATTTGATCAAGGTTTTATAGAAGACTTGAATAATC
>NZ_BTGQ01000029.1:0-1376 GCF_036985505.1 Croceitalea sp. MTPC5 | reverse complement strand
CATTACCTCTTTTTCAGTAACGAACAACGGTACGGAGGACGTACTCAGGATTACGGAAGCGGGCAGCGACTTTGACGTTCCCCTTTCAAATATCGGCACCGATGACCAGAACGCCGGGGAGGTAGCTGTGGCCGATGCCGGCGACAACTTCACCACGGATACCGTAGAGGCGGCACTTGCCGAACTGGCGGGAAGGACCGATAACGACACACAATATACGGCAGGCAATGGACTGAACCTAGACGGCAGCAACGAGTTCACGGCGGTAGCGAGCCCCGATGCGAACAACGCATTGGACGTACGCGCCAATGGGATCTATGCCACGGACACGGATGACCAGACGGCCGGGGAGGTAGCGGTAGCCGATGCCGGTGACAACTTCACCACGGATACCGTAGAGGCCGCATTGGCGGAACTCGCGGGAAGGACCGATAACGACACACAATATACGGCAGGAAATGGACTGAACCTTGACGGCAGCAATGAGTTCACTGCTGTTGCTAGCCCCGATGCGAACAACGCTCTTGACGTACGCGCCAACGGTATCTATGCCACGGACACGGATGACCAGACGGCCGGGGAGGTAGCGGTAGCCGATGCCGGTGACAACTTCACTACGGACACCGTAGAGGCCGCATTGGCGGAACTCGCGGGAAGGACCGATAACGACACACAATATACGGCAGGAAATGGGCTGAACCTTGACGGCAGCAACGAGTTCACTGCGGTCGCGAGCCCCGATGCCAACAACGCATTGGACGTACGCGCCAACGGAATCTATGCCACCGATGACCAGACGGCCACGGAGGTAGCCGTAACGGACGCCGGTGACAACTTCACGGTGGACACCGTTGAGGCGGCATTGGCCGAACTAGCGGGAAGAACCGATAACGACACGCAATATACAGCAGGCAATGGACTGAACCTTGACGGCAGCAACGAGTTCACGGCGGTGGCGAGCCCCGATGCCAACAACGCATTGGACGTACGCGCCAACGGTATCTATGCCACGGACGACCAAAATGCTGGGGAGGTAACGGTAGCGGATGCCGGTGACAACTTCACGGTGGACACGGTAGAGGCGGCATTGGCCGAACTCGCGGGAAGAACCGATAACGACACACAATATACTGCGGGCAATGGGCTGAACCTTGACGGCAGCAACGAGTTCACTGCTGTTGCGAGCCCCGATGCGAACAACGCACTGGACGTACGCGCTAACGGGATCTATGCCACCGACACGGATGACCAGACGGCCACTGAGGTAGCTGTAGCGGATGCCGGCGACAACTTCACGGTGGACACGGTAGAGGCGGCATTGGCCGAACTCGCGGGAAGAACCGATAACGACACACAATACACCGCGGGCAACGGAT
>NZ_BTGQ01000028.1:0-1382 GCF_036985505.1 Croceitalea sp. MTPC5 | reverse complement strand
ACCCCCAAACGATAAACAAGTCCGACCTTACGGACAACGGTAACGGGACCTTCACCTTTGATAATGGTGATGGAGCCCCGATCACCTTTGTCGGCACCGATGACCAAGACGCCACCGGAGTTGACTTCACTGCAACTGGCAATACGACCAGCACGAATGTACAAGACGCCATAGAGGAAATACAGACGGAACTCGATGGTGTCGATGGCACCGATGACCAGGACTTGGGTATTGGTACCAACGGAGTTGCGAACGAAAGTGTGGAGGTCACCATTACCGATGGTGCCGCCGCATTGATTGATATCCGTGACGGGGATGCTGACGCAGCAAATGAAATTAATACGGCATTTGCCGTAGTTGGTACGAATTTAAGAATAACCGATTCTGGAGGATCTTTACAAGTACCGTTAACTTCGCTTGGTTCCGACAACCAAGATTTAAGCCATACGATCTTGGTACCAGAAGAACAGGTCAGAATTGAAATTACGGATGGTAATAATACAACGATAAGTATTGAAGATGCCGACGCTGATATCACCAATGAGCTTACGACTAGTGGTACTGGTGCACCCTCTGGTGCCCCGGCCAATAATAATACTGGTGTCACCTACGTAGACACTGCTGCTGGACAATTATATATGTGGGACGGTACCACATGGAACATAGTGGGCGGTAGCGCAACCCCAGGGGATGCAAGTGACACGAACGAACTTATTACCTCTTTTTCGGTAACGAACGACGGTACGGAGGACGTACTCAGGATTACGGAGGCGGGCAGCGACTTTGACGTTCCCCTTTCAAATATCGGCACCGATGACCAGACGGCAACTGAGGTAACGGTAGCCGATGCCGGTGACAACTTCACCACGGATACCGTAGAGGCGGCACTTGCCGAACTAGCGGGAAGGACCGATAACGACACACAATATACTGCGGGCAACGGGTTGAACCTTGACGGCAGCAACGAGTTCACGGCGGTGGCGAGCCCCGATGCGAACAACGCATTGGACGTACGCGCCAACGGTATCTATGCCACGGACGACCAAAATGCTGGGGAGGTAACGGTAGCTGACGCCGGTGACAACTTCACGGTGGACACGGTAGAGGCGGCATTGGCCGAACTTGCGGGAAGGACCGACAACGACACACAATACACTGCGGGCAACGGATTGAACCTTGACGGCAGTAACGAGTTCACGGCGGTGGCGAGTCCCGATGCCAACAATGCATTGGACGTACGCGCCAACGGAATCTATGCGACCGATGATCAAGATCTGGGTATAGGTACCAACGGAGTTGCGAACGAAAGTGTGGAGGTCACCATTACCAATGGTACCGCTGCATTGATAGACATCCGTGACGGTGACAGTGACGATACCAAT
>NZ_BTGQ01000027.1:0-1394 GCF_036985505.1 Croceitalea sp. MTPC5 | reverse complement strand
GCTTCACCACTTGGTCGTACTCTGAAGAATTAAGAATGGTAATCTCAGAGTGGAAACGAGTAGGATTATGAATTGACCAGTCAACTATGTAATCAAATTTTTCAAGAATACTTTTAGCTCTGCTTTCATCCAAAAAGTTTCCATCATATTTAAGCTCAACATGAATTGAATCGGATTTTTCATATGCCATTATACTTAATGGATAGTCAAGTTTTCCATAAAAGCTTCTAAAGAGAACTTGTTCCTTTTCGCCTTTATCTTTTTTGAGTGATGGGTAATTTTCAAAAACAAACAAACTATGAAAAAGTCTTTGTCCATTTGTCTGAATCTTAGCGAGTTCAGCAAAGCTATTAGAACCCATCTCAGTGATATTCTTTTGAAGCTTTTGCATTAATTGCTCTACAGAATCTGTGCTGTTCCATTCAACAACCAACGGTAAGGTATTAATGAATAAACCAACACTATCTTCAATATTTTCAATAGGAATATCTCTGCCGGATATAGTTGTACCTACTGTAGTTTTGCTACTTGAACTATAAACTTGTAATATTTTATGCCAGGCAAATTGGAGAATAACATTTGTAGTTATCCCCTTGCTTAAACTAAATCGTTTAAATTTATCAAAAGTGTCCCCTCCAATATTGATTTGCCAACTCTTTGATAATTCTACTTGCGTATAGGTATTTAGGTTTATAGGTTTACTTAAAATAGGGTTGATATTATTTGCCTCAACCAGGTCATTAATGGTGGCTTCCCAATATTTTAAGGCTTTAACCTTATTTTTATTGATGTAGTATTGCGCGCTTAGGTATGCACGATCTTTTATTACGTGGACCTTTTTACCTGCTATCAGAGTGTTATAAATTTCTTTATGAGATTTATAGATAATCGGTCCACTCCATCCATCAGATATGCTATGATGTTCAGTTTTTATAATAGTGAATAAGTCAGAAGACTGTCTAATAATATGGATTCTGAATAGGGATGGTTTGGTAAGGTCAAATCCTTGTTTTCTATCCGCTATTTGAATTTCTTCAATACGTTTATCTTTTGCTGTTTTATCTTTTAAGTGACTGATATCGTGAACCAAATAATTCAAGAAACCTTTTGCATAAATAACCTGTATCAAATGTTCTTCCCAATTAAAACCAATACGAAGTGCGGGGAACTTTTGAATACATAATTCCCACGATTTTAAATACTTGTCGATGTCAATTGCGTAGTGATAATCATATGTTAACTGTTCCCGATATGCTTCGTCATATTGATTTGTTAATGCATGATACATAAAGCCTTGCTGTAAACTATTTGCAGGATAAATTTCTTCAATACTATTTTTATTATTCCATGCATCAATTTGAATTTTGTTAAGCAAAGATTGGCTTATTCCCGTT
>NZ_BTGQ01000026.1:0-1480 GCF_036985505.1 Croceitalea sp. MTPC5 | reverse complement strand
ATTACTGTAGTACAATAGCACAGTTGGCGATGGTTGATTGGGAAGGTCCTTTACCTGATATAGGGCTGTCAGCTTCGGACAAACAGGTTATAGCCAGTTCAAATGATTTCCGCCAAGCAAAGGTTTCGGATACCTTGGTCGATATGAGTCTGACGAATGTAGAGAAACATTCGGGACGAACCGCCGTAATCGATTCAACGGGTAGTTATACCTACGGTATGTTAGGAGGTTTTGCCTATCATGTCGCTGGATATCTTACAGAGCATTATTTAGCAACCCCCAATGAATTAATTGCTATCCTAAGCGAAAAAGGGCTTCAACAACTGGTCTCTTGTATTGGTATCATGCAATCGGGCTCCGCTTATCTGCCGCTGCATGTGGATTGGCCAGAAGGAAGAATAGGGGAGGTACTGCAAGAGGGGGCCGTAAAAACGGTATTGGTATCAAAATCCCAATTTGACTCCAGAATGAAACATAGTAAGATCAATTCACAATATAAGTGGTTAATCATAGAGGATATCATCCATTACAGGCCTAAGGTGTCCAAACATGAATTGCCCAAGGTCAATCAAACGGATATCGCCTATGTGATATTCACTTCGGGGAGTACTGGCAAACCAAAAGGTGTGGTGATATCCCATCAAGGAGCAGTCAATACCATCCATGCGGTCAACCATCGGTTTAACATCAGCGAAGCGGATAAGGTATTGGCTTTATCGGAACTGAGCTTTGACTTATCGGTCTACGACATGTTCGGCCTACTTGCTGCCGGGGGAACCATTGTTTATCCGGATCAGGACAGGACTAAGGAGCCTGCCCACTGGCATCAGCTCGTCCAAAAATACCATATCACCCTATGGAATACCGTTCCCCAGCTCATGCAACTCGCCGTTGACTATGCAAATGATGTACAACAAGACCTCCACACATTGCGGGTGGTCCTGATGAGCGGTGATTGGATACCGGTAAAGTTACCATCGCAGATAAAGGGATTAAGCCCAAAGTGTACGGTCATGAGTTTAGGCGGGGCCACCGAGGGAAGTATATGGTCCATTTGGTATGAGATTCAAGCGGTGGATCCTCAATGGACTTCCATTCCATACGGACAGGCCATGCCCAACCAACAGATGTACGTGCTCAATGATTTTGGAGAACATTGTCCCGTGGATGTCACGGGCCAAATCCACATAGGGGGAATGGGAGTAGCGCTGGAATATTGGAATGATAGGGAGAAAACGCAGGATAGTTTTATTGAACACCCCGAACTTGGAAGGCTGTATCGGACAGGGGATTGGGGCAAATGGAACAGATCGGGATACATCGAATTCGAGGGAAGAGTGGACAGCCAGGTGAAATTGAACGGCTACAGGGTCGAACTGGGCGAAATCTCTGCTAAAATATCCGAGATGAACGGAATTGAAAAAGCATTGGCGACTATTCAAGACAATCAATTGGTCGCTTATGTCATTCCAACAAAATC
>NZ_BTGQ01000025.1:0-1482 GCF_036985505.1 Croceitalea sp. MTPC5 | reverse complement strand
TGTAGGGACCAACGACGATTTTTTCAGGATAGGGGGGGATTCTATTTTGAGCATCCAGGTGTCCGGACGTATCAGACAGTTGGGCCTCAAATGCCAGGTAAAAGACATTTTTACCTTTAAAACAATCAGGGAACTGGCCAGACACCTTGGACAGGGCAATACCGAGGTGCCCATACAATCAGAACAAGGACTGCTGGAAGGTGCTTTGCCACTCTTGCCTATCCAGCAATGGTTTGTTCAACAAATCGAAAAGCAACTATTCGAACAACCTGACCATTGGAATCAAAGTTTTCTCATCAAGGTTCCTGAACTGGATGTTAGCAAATTCCCCGGACTCATCGAAAAGTTGGTTGCACATCATGACGTATTCAGGGTACGCTATATCAAAGGAAAAAACTGGAAGCAGTTTTATTCAAAGCAGATAGCATTGCCCGAACCAAATGTATTGGATATTGGAAGATATGGTCCAAAGGAGCTTCAATCAGCACTTACCCAATGGCAGAACCTATTTGATCTCGAACATGGGCCACTGTTCAGTATGGGATATTTATATGGCTATGAAGATGGGAGCGCCAGGATATTCTTGGCCATGCACCATATGATCGTTGATGGGGTCAGTTGGCGTATTTTGGCAGAAGATATCAAAACGCTCTATGAAGGAAAGGCCCTTCCTGCAAAAGGGAGCAGTTATAGACAATGGGGGCAAACCATACAGAACTATCCCCAGGACCACTCTGATGAGGAAGCATACTGGAAAGAACAAATCAGTAGTACACCATCATATGGGATATGGAAAGGCCAAGAGGGCAAATCCAGTATGGTATCCCTGGAACTGGACGAAACCCTGACCAAAGCCCTGCTGCAAAAAGCATCTGGGGCATATCATACAGAGATCAACGATTTGCTCTTAACCGCTTTGACCTATGCCCTGAGGGACATCAATGGCAACGACAGCCAGTCAATAACCCTCGAAGGGCATGGTAGGGAGGATCTGGATAATGGCATAGACCACAGTCGTACCATTGGCTGGTTCACCAGTATGTTCCCTATTCGGCTCCAACTAAACAAAACCATAGGGGAAAGTATCATATCGGTTAAGGAGACTTTACGGAAAGTGCCGAACAAAGGAATCGGGTTTGGGGCATTTGCCATTGATATCGATTCAACCCTCAACCATGGTGAGCTGCCCCCTGTCATCTTCAATTATCTGGGACAGTTCGATTCCAAACAGGGGGAATGGCAAATCGTAAGTGACGCGAGTGGAAGAAGTAGGAGCCCACTGAATACGGATGATAACCTCATAAACGTAAATGGGTCCATCACAAAGGGAAGACTGGGTTTTTCGGTGAAGACAAAACTGGGGAACCAAAAAACACAAGAGCTTGGGGACGCAATTGACGGGCACCTTAAAGAAATAATAGCACATTGTGTCGAAAAATTGGAGGAGCATGGCCCCACATATACACCAAGTGACTTCTATCA
>NZ_BTGQ01000024.1:0-1541 GCF_036985505.1 Croceitalea sp. MTPC5 | reverse complement strand
AGGGATATTTGCCTGTAAGAAGGTTGGATTTTCATAAATGCGGATATATGGGCCAAGAACTCATCTTTCGACCTTTTAACGGTGATAAGGAGCGTTTTTAGGATGTTCGTTCGATGTTTTGCCCTGATTTCGGGCTTCCAACCCAATTTGATAAGTCTTTTTAAATTGTACGCCAATGCAATGAACCCAAAGTCGGCACCGGCTGTGGGCATTCCCTTTTTGGTGATGATGTGGTCAAAGCCCCATTGCCTTTTTATGGTACCGAAGGGATGTTCGACCAAGGCCTGTCGTTTTTTGTAAATATCGGGTTGCTCCGTTACCCTACGGGCGTTATGTTCGATGAATGCGGTGAACTCACTGCGCTGTAATATCTTTCCATTTTGCTTTGCCGATGTGCATCCGTTGCGCACCGGGCAATTTTTGCATGCTTTTGTCCTGTATTGCTTGAACCGGTAGTTGCGTGCCCTGTACCAGTTTCCGTTACTGGTAAGCTCATGGCCCTGTGGGCAGCGATAGCTGTCCTGTTGCGGGTCGTAGTTGAAATGTTCGGCGTTATATGCCGGATCTGGTGCTTGGCTGGCACGGCCGATACCGGGTACGGCCACCAGGGTATCGACCCCAATGTCGTTGGCCACCTTGAACTCGCTCCCGGTATGGTAGCCTTTGTCATATAGTGCGGTAAAGGAGTTGGTCCCCAAAATGGCCTTTGCCCTTCTGAGCATACCGCCCATGGCCTTTTTGTCATTTTGGTTGGTGATCTTGTAATCGATCAAGAGCTTATGGTCGGCATCCACCGTTGTCTGTGCCGTATAACAGACTTCCGTAATGGTGCCCCTCACGATCTGGTGTCGGCTGTCCGGGTCACTGGTGGAGATCTGTGGGTTTTCCGTGGAGGTATCGGCCCGCAGTTCCTTTTGAATGCGTACATACCTTTCCCGTTGCCGTTCCCTGTTTTTTGCCAACTTACGGATTTCTTCCTTTGCGTCCCCGTCCGCCTTGGCCAGTTCTTGTTGGTGTTCCTCGAGTTTTTTATCGATGTATTCAAGGTGGCGTGCGACCTTCTTTAGGTTGAAGTTGTTCTTTTTGCTGTTCTGTGCCCTGAGTTTGGTGGAATCCCCGGCAATAAGGGTGGCGCCGATCAACTCGTGGTTCTTGGCAATGGACACCGTATGGCGGAACACCCGCTTTATCGCTTTGGGGTTGTCCTTCCTGAAACGGGCAATGGTATTGTGGTCGGGCCTTAGGTTGCCGAGCAGCCAGATCAGTTCGATGTTGCGGGCACACTCAAGCTCCAGACTTCTGGAAGAACGTATCCGGTTCAAATATCCATAGATGTAAAGCTTTAAGAGATCGGCGGGATCATAGGGCGGACGACCTTGCGGTGCCATGGCCCCAAAACCTATGGCCTGTAAATCCAGACCGTCCACAAAACGGTCAATGATGCGTACCGAATTTTCCTCGGCGATCATATCGTCCAGACAAGTGGTGTAGAGGGCAAGTTGGGTCCGGGATTGTTTCTGTTGATACTCCATACTTAAAGA
>NZ_BTGQ01000023.1:0-1547 GCF_036985505.1 Croceitalea sp. MTPC5 | reverse complement strand
ACCATTTATTTAAAAAAAATATTTTGCCAGCTTGGAAATTCTGCAAACGGACCTTTTCCAGAAACCAAAAGTGCGGATGGAATTGAAAATCTGAACGGAACGGAATGAAAAAAATACGCACGGATTTCTGAAAAACCGTACGCAGGACTTTTTATTCATGCACAATCAGAACGCAGATGGACTTTTTAGCTAGTTTGCGAAAATATTTCATAAAGTATTCAATTACTATTGAGTGATTTTTTATTGAAATTCAGTAGTTTACACTTTAATTTGACGAAAATTCTAGAAGTTTTTTGTATATTGTAGCATGGAGTTACCGGAATTTATTTTTCAGACAAATATTGCAATTATTGCTATAGCTTCACTCTGTGTACTTTGGGCTGTTATATCCAGCTTTAACGATAGAGGTAGAAACTTTCGAAGTAGTAGAAACAAAAGGGCAAGAAGACAATTCTAGAAGATTGGCGAATACTTTCGTTAATCGTTTTCATCTTTTACTTCAAATTAGGTAAGCCACCTTATTTCTCCGCGAATTTTTCAATTCCGACAAAATGCAAATACTTGTGATTTATTTTCAATTTTGCACAATATTGGCTTTGGGCTGATTTTAAGCCCATTTCAAAAAACCAAAAAATCTACCGACTGATTATCTAACCTAAGTACTTTTCACTCTTGCGCAACGGAAATAGCTCACTCGGACGGAGAAAAACAAATGGTAACAATACCTATAATTAATGCGGACTTATGGGCTTTTAGCCAAGGTCTGTGTATATTTATGAGGTCGCAAAATCTTTGGGATTTTGCTTTCGCAGAAAAAAAGAAAAAACAAAACCAAAAGCTTTTGCTTAGCGCGTAGCTGGAAATCCGTCGAATTTCCGCGCCGCACTAATCATAGCCGCACCGTTGCACACCATTTGACGAACCAATGATATTTCTAATTGACAAAGTAGATTCCGAACACCAAGTAATAGTTTACAATAATATTACTGATTTAACTAAGCGGGTTGAATGGCAAGATATTTTTGAAGGAAAATCAGTCATTATCGATGAAAACGGAACTGAATATGAATGGGATTCCTCAAAAAAGAATGAAATCGGAACTGTATACGATTATACATTGATTCCAACAGCAAGAATTTCGGAATTAGTAACTGAATGTTTAAAAAGGGTAAATGACGACCAAAATATTTATGAATTCAATTTCTAAAAATAAGGATAAGCATAAAATTGACTCTGAATTCATTGGAATTTGTAAGCAGATTACAAAGGAAAATCTCGATTTGAACGAATGGGGATTAATTGAAAGCTGCGACCAATTTCAAACGGAAAAATATTGTGGTGGATTTGATGGAACCGAAAATGAATTCACATTTAGCTACTTTGATGGGAATGGAAATGAATTTTGGTTTCAATTACCTCTTTCGGCCATTGAAAAAGTCGAAAAGGGAATAATTAATGAAATTGAAATTAGAAAAGTGGAATAAAAAACGGTGTACAACAATTTGTATATTGCATATGCCACCTACGGTAGGCAAACGCAACATACA
>NZ_BTGQ01000022.1:0-1730 GCF_036985505.1 Croceitalea sp. MTPC5 | reverse complement strand
AGCCCTTGTTACCTCATTTTGAAGTCGTTTTGGGGTAGATAACTTGATTTTTTTATTTTCCAACCAGATAGCTCCATATCCTGATTTAATATCGTTTAACAAAGAAATACATTCAATCATTCTAAAAATCTTTAGGCTTTGCTTAAATTTCCCAATCCACATTATCAGCATCCATTTGGCTGAACTCAGTATTGTTAAGAAGTTTTTTTATCGTCTTATACTTAAACATTTCTGAAATTTTAATCTCATAATCAAGTACTTTATTCATTTCATGTAATGCCCTTATGGCAGTTATAGAATTTCCGCCAATTCTAAAAAAGTCATCAGTAATCCCTATGTTTTCAACCTTAAGATGATGCTTCCAAATATTACATATTTCGCTTTCTATCACATTTGAAGGAGGTACAAATTCATGAGTTTTTAAGTGAGCTTTTGGTAACTTTTTGTATTCGATTTTTCCGTTATGTGAAAGGGGTATTTCCTCAATAGGCATAAAGATCTCAGGCAACATATAAACTGGTAAGTATTTTTCAAGACATTTATGCATAACGGATGTGAAGGAGGTTTCTATCGGGCGTGACTCTGATGATATTTTTTGGGTATTAGATATAGAGCCAATGGCCATACAATAATTAACTTTATCATAGGGAAGAGTGCCCAAAGAGCAACTTCCAATATTTTCCACAAGTAGGTTTTCGGTCATTTTTTGGGCTAGGTAGCCTGATTTTATTAAATCTTCAGGTTTACTGGATCCTTTAAACACAACTAATCCATCAGCCACATCTAGTATGCTATATATCTCAGAAGTCCTGAAGAAAACGTTCTCATTGGACAAATTGAAGCTTTTACCATCTTCATCATGAAACCCATTTCCAGTATTTTTAAGAAAATCAAAATCAGTAATACTATGAGCCTCATATAAGCCAGAAGAGGTTGAAGATGATTTATTACTTGAATAATAGGGGCTGATTGAAATCTTAATGAGATTGCGATAATCACCTTGAACATCATTCAAAATATTTATCTCTGCTTTTAGCTGTAAGTCTTCAACCTTGTCTTTGATTAACAATACCATATGCCCCAATTCTAGCCAAGCTAGTCTTAAAGCGGTTTCACTTTCATACAAGAGTTCTATTGCAGGGGTATATAGTTTAAAACATAATTCGATTTGGTCAGGTTTTCCAGCATTATTTGATTCCGCGTTTTGTTTTGGCAGCTTTGACCTATCTTCGACTTTAGCAAGAAAATGGGAAACCGGCTCATAATAGTAATCACCCTGTAATACTTCTTTATCATTTAGTGTTTTAGGTATGGTGACATAACATTGAATTGGATAAGCACTACCACCCGATGGGTATAAATATTTTGGTAATATTCTATCGTTCAATTTTATGGCACTTATTGTACCCAGCAGCTCCTGAAGTTGTATCCATTTGATTTCATTAATTCCTGTGTTATTATCTAAGTTTGGAATATTCAATAATTCAGAATTGGATTTTTTCCTAATTGAGTTAAACAAATCATGCTTTGTTATCGAAAGGCTTTTTGAGCTAAACTGACGGTAACTTTTTCTAGATAGATATCTGTTCTTATCTAATGCTAAATCAGTTAAATAATAGGAAGCCGTCAAATCCTTTCTTATTCCATGTTGTTTTAGTTTAAATGCTTCTCTGGAGTTTTTATCCTTTAACAATTCATGCTTACTTTTTGAATCAGAAAAGCCTTTTGTT
>NZ_BTGQ01000021.1:0-1818 GCF_036985505.1 Croceitalea sp. MTPC5 | reverse complement strand
CAGCATGCATTTGCGATATAACATCGGAACTAAATAATTGATCGACATAATCCCATTCTGCGATCAATCCTTCATTGGTTATATATGCTTTATTATCTAAATATACTTGCGACGTCTGTGTAATTGAATACCCTTGTCCAGCATACCCTTTCAGCGGGATTTTATTTAATGTATTACCCAGACCGCTAGTCAATACAACTGGAGAAAGAATTTGATTTTTCGGAAGCGCTAATTTTGTTCTAATCAATCGTTGGAAATCTATTCCATCAAATAAATTGTTTTCGATATCATTCCACAATTCATCATGGACTTGTACCAAGTTCTTTTTGAGGGATACATGCTTAAGTCTGTGGAAATTAAATAATTCTAAAACAGTGAAATCCCCCAAAATATCATTAACCTGTTTATGTAATGGTAGGCGATTAGATAAGGTTAAGTTTATACAGAATTTTGATTTACCACTCCATTTGGACAAAACAAGACCATAAACAAATAAGATAACAGAAGTAGCCCCTACGTTAGCATCTATTGCTTTTGCTTTTATCAATTCCCATGTTTCAATGGGTATAGTTTTGGTAATTCTTCGGAAGCTAGGTTTTAAAATATCTTTTGGGTTAACTCTTACCGGAAGTTGAGCTTCAAAATCATAATCGGACATTTTATTTTCCCAATATTTTTTGCACTCCAGATACATATGGCTGTTTCTAACTGCCTGATACTTTTCAACGTAATCTTTAAAATTGATTTCCAGCTTGGGAAGTTTTACCCTAGATATGTCTTCAGAATTATAAAGAGCAATTAGTTCTTTAAAAAAAGTTCTCATGCTCGCACCATCCACAATTAACCCTTCAATGCTTAAATGTAAGATGGTATAATCCTCAAATTGACTAAGCTCAAAATCAAATAGGGGCCATTTACTTGTATTGTAAATTTTGGTTGCTAGTCTATTCCGAATATGTTGAAGGGCCTCTTCATCAATTCTTCCGTGGTTTAACATTTCATATTTGGAAATGTTACTTAAAATATATTGTTGTTCATTTTTAAATATGGTTCTAAGAGAACTGTGCCGTTGAATCAAAATATTTAGCACTATCTCAAATTTCTCGGGATCAAAGTCACTAAACTTCATCTCTGAGTAACTTTGTGTGGAAATATTTCCCAATTCCATGATATCCAGGCGACCAAATAAATATGCTTGTTGAACATTTGTCAATTCAAATCCTTCGTTCTCATTAACAAATCCTTTTTCAATTGAATACTTATTGTATTTGAAATCTCCCTTAGAATCATTAATGATCCCGAGTAATTTAGAAATCGTTTTATAGTTAAAAATATCTTTGACTGAAATTTGAGATTTGAGCTGGACATTCATTGAGCTTACCAATCGGATACAGAGAATCGAATTACCACCTATCTTGAAAAAATCGTCTTGCGTCCCAACACGTTCTATCCCAAGGACCTCCTGCCATATCCTACAAATCTCCGCCTCCGTCTCGTTAACAGGAGCAACATATCCCTCCCCGGAAACCATCTCCGGCTTAGGAAGTGCCCTTCGGTCCAGCTTACCATTTACAGTTAGGGGAAAGGACTCCATGCGAACAAGTGCGGAGGGTACCATGTACCCCGGAAGAATAGCCGAAAGTGCCTCCAGTATGTCCCTATCTTCCATCTCCACACTAGTTTCTTCGGGGACATAGTACCCAACGAGGTACTTGGCCTTGCCAGTGGAGGTTTCCCGTTCCCTGACCAGGGCATAGCTCGACCCTGAACCGGTAACTTGCGAAATGGCATGCGCGATTTCACCCAGTTCTATCCTGT
>NZ_BTGQ01000020.1:0-1836 GCF_036985505.1 Croceitalea sp. MTPC5 | reverse complement strand
TGCTTCATTACCAGAAACCCCTAACCAATGATAAAATTCTTTAGAAAAATTAGACAACAACTACTCTCTGAAAACAAGTTTAGCAAATATCTGATTTACGCAATCGGAGAAATTTTTCTTGTTGTTATTGGTATTCTGATTGCACTTCAGATTAATAATTGGAATTCTGAGAAAAGGGCCAGAGTTGAAGAAAAACAATTATTGCACAACTTAAAATTTGATTTTAACAATGCTATTGAAGACTTAACCTTTTTATTGGATGTAAGGAATCAACAGGTTTCTGCGATTAAAAAGCTTTATAGAATTTTGGAGTCAGGACATGCAAATTATACTGAGGATGAACTTCTGAAGTTGCTTTGGCTTGAATCATTCACTGGTTCATATGATAGTCAATCAAGTGCGTTAAATATGTTGTCTAATTCAGGTAAAATCAACATAATAAGTAATAATCTACTTAAAAATCAACTCATATCATGGCCTGACATGTTAGCAGATTTCACAGAGGAGGAAGATGCCATTAGAGAGATGACTCAAAGATTTTACTTACCAATTACAGGAAAACATGTCTCATTAGCCCAAGTCTTACGGTCTCGGAAGGATATTTTCGATTACGGAATGGTGATACCAAATGGAACCATTAAAAATGATTTTTCTGGACTCTTTAAGAACACAGATTTCGAGAATCTGATGACTTACAAACTAACTCATATCATTCTTGCAATAGAAGGTTCAGAAATATTAATTACAACGGCTAAAGGGATTGTTGAAACTATAGACAATGAATTAAAAAAATAACGACAGCACAACAATGGCTATAAGTAATTGCTTGTTGTCGCCTACTTTGGAAATTCCTGCGGAATTTCCAACTTGGTGTGTGCTTGCAAAGTTTAGTGCAAAACGACGCAACAACTCATAGCCGAGACCGTTGTGCTTCATTATAACCAACCAATAGCAAATGATAAAATTCTTTAGAAAAATTAGACAGAAACTACTCTCTGAAAACAAATTTAGCAAGTATCTTATTTATGCAATCGGTGAAATTATTCTTGTGGTAATTGGAATTTTGATTGCGCTTCAGATTAACAATTCGAATAATAAAAGAATAGAAAAAGAAAGAGAGTTCAAGTACTTAACAAATATTAAGCTTGACCTAATAAAAGACATTGAAAGTCTTGAATACAATATAGATTTTAGACAAAAAAAATCATCAGGAATTGAGAAACTAATAAAGCAAATAAATGGACAGCCAATTAAGGATTTAAACGAGACAACTTATAATGTAATAAATACTTTAAATCAAGAAAGATTTCAACCAAGCAATGTTACATACAGTGATTTAGTGAGCTCTGGAAATATGAATCTTATTTCTAACGATTCAATAAAGATATACTTGTTCGAATTATCACTTCTTTACCAACAAAACCTATTCAACATTGAGCACGAGACTGCAGAATATGATGAAAACATATCTAAATCAATTTTTAGATTTGCTGATGTTGAACGTATGAAGCCAGTCTTTTTAGGAAAAAAAACTATAGAACAGGTAAATATTTCAGAAGAAGACTTTAAGGCTCTTTTTGAGAGTCTTGAATATAAAAATGGATGTGTTGTGGCGAAATGGACTTCAGAAGGAATGATTGAAATGTATCAGAACATCAAAATAAAATCGATGCATTTAATTGAATTAATTAATTCGGAACTAAAAAAATAACGAAAGCACAACAATGGCTATAAGTAATTGCTTGTCCTTGCCTTCTTCTGAAAATCCTCGCGGATTTTCAGTTTGGTATGTACTTGCAAAGTTAAGTGCTAAACCACGCAACTACTCATAGCCGA
>NZ_BTGQ01000019.1:0-2236 GCF_036985505.1 Croceitalea sp. MTPC5 | reverse complement strand
GTAATTGCTTATTCTCGCCTACTTCTGAAAATCCTCGCGGATTTTCAGTCTGGTGCGTACTTGTAAAGTTAAGCGCTAACGCACGCAACTACTCATAGCCGAGACCATTAAGCAATATTGCAAGAAAATGGAAAACATAAATCAATTTAACGAACTAACCGAAAGAATAGAGAGTCTTGAAAAAGATAAAAAGAAAAAAGACATTTGGGACAAAATAAGTATTTTCAGTTCCTTTCTGATTCCTCTTTCTATTTTTATTGCGGGATATTTTCTTTCTGAAACTGAGAGGAAATCAAAAATAGCCCATGAAAATAAAGAAATACAATTAGCTGAAATAAAAGCAAAAGTTGACCAAGCTCAACTAGTATCAACTTTTCTAGAAGCCTTGGTTGACACAAATTCTTATAAAAGAAAGTTAGCTATAAAATCTATTCTCTTAGCCTTATCTGAAAAGGGAGAAGAGATTGTTATGACAGTCTCTAATAATGACCCTGATGAAGAGGTGAAAAAATATGCGAAAGAATCATTAATTGATACAAAATCAAACTTACGTTCAAAACTTATTGAAAATATTTTTTCATCAAACAAACAAGTAAGACTTCAAGCTACCCAAAAGTTGACAACGGAATGGACAAAAGACAAACGATTAACGACTGAATTAATTTCATTTGCCAATAATCGATTTGGAGAAGAACAATACAATAAAAGTGGACTTATAAATACTATAGTTGTTTTAAATAGGATAGATATTAGTTTAATCAAAGAAAACGAAAAACAAGTTACTGAGTTTTTGGAAAAATTAAAGAATTTAAGTGATAGAGAACAAACTCAAAAACACTTAGAGGCACTTATAAAAAGAATAAACTAAAACATTGCCTAACATAATATATAAAAATAGCGGTTTAAGTGCTTAAAAGAAAAGCAATTAATAAAATGAAGGTCAGTTATAACCCGAAAAGTTAGTGCGTAAAATCGGCTGTTTTTCATACACAAGACCTTTAGCTATAATTTAGAAAAACATTGTAACAGTTAAGTTTTCTGTTTGTCTTTAGATAGAATAAAAAATCAATAAATGGACAACAGACCACTAATCATAATTGCATTATTAATATTTTGTTCCTGTACTAAACAGAAAGAAATTACCTATGAAATCGGGCAAAAATCAACAATGTTTGTTGATGAAACGAGAAAGCGACCGTTACCGACCGAAATATGGTATCCGACCTCAGACACTTTAGTCAAAAAAGAACGGAAAGAAAACCAAAAAGAACTTTTTAAGACAATAGAAACAATTCCGAACGCAACTATTACCAACGAAAAATTCCCGTTACTGATAATATCCCACGGAACAGGGGGAAATAGATTTTCGCTGACTTGGTTTATAGAAAGAATGGTGAAAGAAGGTTACATTGTTGTTTCACTCGACCACTACGGAAATTCTACTTTCAACAAAATACCGAGGGAATTCGTAAAATGGTGGGAAAGAGCCATTGACGTTCAGTACGTTCTTACCCAAGTCCTAAAAGACAAAAAAATCGGAACCAAAATAGATACGTCAAGAATTGGAGGAGTTGGTTTTTCTTTAGGAGGTTATACCAATATTGCATTGGCAGGTGGTTATGTGGATAGAGCAATTAGAGAAAACGAAAAAGCAGAGGACAGGAAAATGCCCGCAGAATTTCCCGAAACAGATGAAATTATAGATTTTGAAAATGACAGTCTTATCGTTTTATCATACAATAAGTACAAGAATTATGTAAAAGAAGATAGAATTAAGGCTTTTTTCGTGATGGCACCAGCAATTGGATTTGGGTTTCATTCCAAGAATCAGACAGACAAGATTACAGCTCCGATTTTTATAGTGGCAGGAAAAGGAGATTTGGTGGCACCCGTTAAAAACAATGCCCAAAAATACCATAGTTTAATCAAAACCACCAAAATTCATTTTTTTGATAAGAATGTTGGACATTATGTATTTTTAAACGAACCAACGGAATTTGGAAAAGAAGTAGCCCCTGAAATAACCATTGACAATCCATCCGTGGACAGAAAGAAAATACACGAAGAAACATTGAAATTAGCATTGGAATTTTTCAAGAATACGTTGTAAAAACTATAGCTAACATTTTATAAAAATAATAGCGGTTTAATCGCTAAAACGAAAATGAATTTTATAAATCAAACGACAGTAATAAACGGAATGGTAAGTGCAAAAAATCCACTACTATTCTTATAC
>NZ_BTGQ01000018.1:0-2291 GCF_036985505.1 Croceitalea sp. MTPC5 | reverse complement strand
TCGTATAACCGTCAGTTACGGGTTAATATGCGTTAATTTTCGGTTTGGCACTGACGCTCGCAATTCCGAGTGGATTCGGACGTAGTCGAATCCGCCGTAATTGCGGTTATACATTGTTGTACACCGTTTTTTATTCAGTCGGGATTTTATATTTTCCACCTATTAATTCCCAATTATTTTTCTTTCGGTCAAACACAAATCTCATATCAGGAACGTAGCCATTTGTTCCGCCACAATTTAATGCAAAATCCGCTTTTTTAAATTTCAGTCCATTGTTGAAATGGATTTTCCGTTTTCCAGTAACATTTACAATTCCAAAATTCACGTCAACTGTGTCAATTCCAATTATTTTGTGAGTCAGACGCAAAACCCGAATTGTCTTTTTTTCTTTTATTGACAAGTCAATTAATTCCTCATTGGTCAAAAACTTATATCGGTCAGATACGTTCAGTTTGGAAATCCGCTTTCCATTTTCGTTGAGTTCAATATATTTCCAACCGCTCGAAAGTAAAAGGTCAAATCTGCTATTTAATGCTTTGACATAAATACTGTCCAACTCGTTTTTTTCAATCGAATTCAGTTCCGTTTCTTGTCCAAATGACAAAAATCCGATAAAGGTCAATATGATTACAAATGCTTTTCTCAAATGGTGTACAACGTTTATGTATATGGTTTGTTGCGTGTTTTAAGCACCTAATTTAGCAAATAAAAACTGAATAGAAAGTCCGCGAGTATTTTCGTAAGTAGGCTAGAACTAGCAATAAATTATATACGGTGTTACCCACAGTTTTTTTAATAGTTTCGTTCATATTCATACATCGATTCAAACTTGGCATTCGTTGGTCTAAATTGATGTCCAATTCGGTCAAATTTTGGTTCGATGACAAACTCTCCACTTTTGTTTATAAATCCCCATTGACTATTGTTTTTTGCTTTTGCAAGTCCGTACTTAAATCCTCCGACGTCTTCAAATCTAAAGTCAATAACTGTCTTCCCTTTCTCGTTTATGAAACCATATTTTCCGTTTTTCTTTGCTCGCGCCAATCCATTATCACTAAAATAGGACAGTTCATCATAAATTGGTTGAATTAGAATTTGACCTAAATTGTCTGCTAATCCAAATTTGCCATTTTGTTTGAACCAAAACTTATCATTTTGAACATAACCAAATGAACTGTATTTATTCGGCATTATGGTATCTCTATTCATACTAACTTTCCCTAATGTACCATTATCTGCATTCCCAGTTACTCGATATTTTTTGTATCTCAATCCTGGACTGACAACAGTATCTATTATTGTTCCAGTTGTGTCTATTAAAAATTCTAAATCTCCAATTTCCACAAGTCCGTTGCCATTCTTAAATATGTCAGCATAATCAAATAAAGTATCAATTTTCATTTTTCCTGTTACGTCCATATAACCCCATTTACCATCATCCTTGAATTGGACAGGAACTAAATTTTCGGAAAAATCGCCAACATCGTAAAAGCTAATATCCGAAATCAAATTATCGTTAAGGTCAGAGAAATTATAATTTTCATCAATTTCCACTAATGCCAAATCGGATTCAACATTCCCAATGAAGCTGTATTTGGCTGGAATAATTATTTCTCCGTCTTGATTTATCAATCCACTTTTTCCTTTGATGTAGTAATCTGCATAACCATTGTAGAAAATTCCGACCGAGTCAAATTTTGGCTCAATAATCCAATTTCCTTTAGTGTTTATAAAACCATATTTCCCTTTGTACTTAACAGGTGCAAGTAGTTTATTCTCTTTGCTACAGCTTGAAAATATTAGGATAATTAATATGGATAATGCGATTCTCAAAATTGTGGGTAACGTTGAGTATAACCGTTCGGGCGTGAATTAGAAACTAACTTTAAAAATATAAACAACTTATGAATACAGACGAAAATATCAAAACAGCACAAGCCAAGCCTGACGGTTATACATTGTTAGGCAACGTTGTTTTTTCAAAGGAATTATTTATTAAAACGATAAACGAAATAGAAAAACAACATAGGCACGATATTAAATGTAGTGAAGCATTTAGAGTGATTTTACCTAACGATTATATTTCAAATTATGCAAATCATTGGTTGCAAAATCAATTAGTAAAAGTGTTGCAATTAGCAATGAATGACAACCATAAATATAGTTGGATTGAGTATTATATGTGGGAACTTGACTTTGGTTTAAAATACTCTAAAGGCTGTGTTGAAATAAAAGGAAACGACTTTGAGTTAAAGAGTGCATCTGATTTATGGGATTTGCTCAATGTTGCC
>NZ_BTGQ01000017.1:0-2441 GCF_036985505.1 Croceitalea sp. MTPC5 | reverse complement strand
AAAGCCAAGTCAAATACTATTCGGAATTGATGGCAACCAATGGATACACACCAAAAGAGCCAAAACTGATGAACCCGTCAAGATTCCATTATTACCTATGGCAAAAGATATTTTGGAAAGGTACCGAGAAGAAATGATGCTTACTGGAGAACTGTTACCAGTCTATAGCAATCAAAAGACCAATCAAACCTTAAAGGAGATAGCCAAAGCATGTGGTATCCATAAAAACATCACCTTCCATACAGCTAGACATACTTTTGCGACCACGGTCACTTTATCCAATGGAGTCCCCATAGAAACAGTTTCCAAATTACTGGGACATACCAAAATATCCACGACCCAAATCTATGCTAGGGTACTACAAAAGAAAGTAGGGGAGGACATGCAAGATTTGATGAATCTTTTCGAAACAAAAAAGAAGCAAAGAAGCGAAGAAATTCCCAAACCTTACCAGAATTAAAAATCAATTAGGAGAGATATACATATTATTTGAAGTTTCATTTTTAAGATTTTAATGATTACGATAATTCATGGCATTATATCTATAATCAACGTTTTCAAACTGTTAAAACAAGACAGCTTTTCACAGTTGTTTTAAACTAAATATAATTTAAAGTAGCGGGGCAATTCAAGATGTGTCATTGTCATGACAATCTTGCTTTTTCTCCCGAAGGTCGCAAAAGAAAAAAGGAAAATGAAAAGGGAGTTCATTCAATTTAGATGCAGCATCTATGAAAAGAAAATGCTCAAGCTCAAGGCCAAAAAGGCAGGGCTCTCCCTATCCGAATATTGCCGTAGTTCGGCTTTTGGACATAACATCATCGAGCGGTTGACACCAGAGCAGATGGAACACTATGCCATGTTGGTCAAGTACAAGAACAACTTTAAACGCATAAGTAATATGTTTAAGAAAAGGAATCCAAAACTCTCCAACGAAGTGGAGCAATTAGCAAATGAAATACGAAACCATCTCTACAATTTCAACAAATGATAGCCAAGGGAAAATCCATATCACATACCAAAGCTTCTATCTCCTATGGATGGAACCAAGAAAAGGATGCGGAGATTATCCACAGCCAACATTTAGCAGGAGATAATCCCAAGGAGATAACGGAAGAGTTTAAAATCATCCAATCACAGAATCAAAGAACACAAAAAAACACCCTAAGCTTTGTACTAAGTCCAAATATTGAAGATGGCAAAAGATTATCCAAACAAGAATTACAGGAACTCACCAAAAAGTTTATAAAAGCAATGGACTTAAAAGAAAGACAGGCGATTGCTTTTGTACATAGAGATAAAGAGCATACCCATATCCATTTGTATGTGAACAGGATAGGTTTTGATGGAAAGGCATACAAGGACAGCTTCATTGGAAAAAGAAGTCAACAGAAAGCCTATGAGGTTGCCAGGGGAATGGGACTTACCAATGCAAGGGACATCCAATACCAAAGACTTGACCAAATCAAACAAATCAGAAGTGAGATAAAACAAATCCATGATAATGTGATAGCGAAAGAAAGACCGAAAAGTCTGGATACCTATATCAAGCTGATGAAGGGAAAGGAAGTCACAGTTATTCCAAGTATCAACAAACAGCAAAAGCTACAAGGCTTTCGGTTTGCCTACAAAGGGCAGAACCTAAAAGGGAGTGAGGTTCACCGTTCCATGTCGGGAGGAAAAATAATATTTCAAATCTCCAACGACATGAATATGGGAATGCCCAAACAGAATATACCTACGGTAAAACTTGCAGGAAAAGCGGTTGAACTGAGCACCAATATTGCTATAGCTCTAGCGAAGCGGATAGTAAAGAAAACAATTAAGAAGGCAATTGACCTAGGAATGGGAATTTAAACAGCACATATTATGAAAAAAATAGATGAAATCATGGAACTGTTGACCGAAGAAATCAATGGTTTCCATAAGTCAATTGAAAAATTGGAAGACTTATCTAAAAACCTAAATGAAGTAAAAGTGAAAGCAGACACTTCCAATATAGAATACCACTTAAAAGAACACCTAAGAAAACAGGAAAGGGTTGAATCTCAAAATCAACGAACATTAAAAGAGCTAAATCAAAAACTAAAAGGAGTAAAGCTTATTCCCAAATGGTTGTTGGGACTTTTTCTATCAGTACTTATAATGCTTACTATCGTCATTGGATATTTAAGTTTTCAAGTTGTGCAATTGGATAAGGACAAAGTGGCCATTCAAGGTAAAGAAAAAGTAGAACTACGAATGAATAAGTAGAATGCGCCCTATTCCGATTTTACTTAACGCTTAGCTGACGGCACACTATAAAATCAGAATAGGATCCATGCGCAAAGTTTAAGGGTAAGGATTTGGGTTTTAAATTAATTTTGCAGTTTTTTCAAAATGAAACATTCTTACTTCTCTAAACATCCAAAAAAAATTGAATGAAAAAAGGCCTTTTTCAA
>NZ_BTGQ01000016.1:0-3102 GCF_036985505.1 Croceitalea sp. MTPC5 | reverse complement strand
TAAAGAATATCAAACCCTACAAGGTAAAGCTAACTTTAAGTTTTGAGACAGTCTGACGGACTTGTGTATGAAACGTAGCGTGCAAAAAGGCACTAACTTTTCGGATTAACACAGAGCCGAATTTTTATATTTTGTTTTTAATTTTTCTCTTTTTAAAAGCCAAATTAAAAATTTGGCGGACTTCATAAAAATACACAAACCTTTCGGTTAAGCACTTATTAGCTATGTTTTATACATCGTGTTAGCAATTGGCATTTTCTTCCATCCACTCATCAGCGATTTTCTCTACATAGTCTGTGAATGATTTTATTTTATCATATTTATAAAACGTGTATTCCGGTTGTCCATTTAGCGGTGTGATGTCATCAAAACAGTGGTCAGACGCAAACAATATTATGTCATTTGTTGTCGGGTTATAAAAAGTCAAATTTCCATTAGCCTCTTCCACAAAACAGATTAGATTTGAGTGGTCTATTGGCTCAACATTTTCTTCATCACAAGTTTCTTTATAATATTCATCCCAACTTCCAATTCCTAGTTTACATTCAGTTCCGATAAACATAAAATTCTGATTATTGGTTAGAGAATCCTCTGGCTGATTAAACGATTCCTGTATTCCTCCAATATTTTGTAATAAAATTTTGTGTTCAGCACTTAACTTACCTGATATATTTTCTAAGTCCTCAATTTTATTTAACCATCCAAATATTTCTTCATCAATATCAGTCCAAGCGAATAAAATGTGTGGAATATTATTTATTCGCAGAAAGGTTTTTCGTGAACATTCAATCAGTTTTGTCAGTTTTGGGAATATATTTTTAAAATCATTCGATAATTCAAGAGTTCTTTTTTCAATTTCAACCTTGTCATTTTCTTGGAAAAACCAACTTATTTCTTCTGTAAATGCGGTTAAATCTTTGTTCATAGTTGGTTTTTGCTTATTGCTAACGGTTCGGCTATGAACAGTACGGGAGCAAACTAGCGTTTACTTTCCGCTGCGCACATAGCGAAATCTTATCGTTTTGATTTATTTTTTCCTGTCCAGAGCAAAATCCATAAGATTTTGCGGTCTTAAAAAAAATACGCAAACCCTTCGATTAAGCCCGAAGCCCGTATTGTTTATAGGTGTTGTTGTAAGTAGTTTTTATTCAGTCTCTTTTTCAATTAGCTTAAAAATAGTATTCAGAATTGATTTTTCATTGAGTTCATAATTATCATTAGGAGTATTTTCGTCAATCATTTTAGTGTCCAAGTAATAATCAATAATGCTTTTTTCTATTTTATCTGATTTTGTATGAAAACTGAATTTAGATTCACAGTAATGACTAAGTTCCGTTTCGATAATTGTTTCTTCTGCAACACCTCCTTCTAATGTTTTTTTAGATTTATGAATGACAGGCAAAATCTCGGACTTTTCAATCAGTTTTAAATTTTCCTTTACGGACTCTAAAAAGTCTGACTTGGCCATTTCATTGACTTTGAAAATACCACAATTGGTGAATTTTCGTTTATAGTATTTGTCTTCTTTTATCCAAAACAAATAGAAGGGATTTTCATATTCACAGTCTCCAACTTCTCCAAGAGTGATAAATGCGCTGCCAATGCAATCAGAATGATATTCAACTATTAATTCCGTATTAGATTCCAACAGAATTTTTTTCAATTCCAAATATTCTGCGTTCGGTTGCTGTCCATTTGTAGTATGGATAAGTACTAAAAAAGCAAAAATATTTAGGATTTTAATCATTATTAAAATGTTGATTTAAATTACTTACAACGGTTGAGCTATGAACAGTACGGGGGCAAACTGGCGTTTGCTTTCCGCCACGCACATAGCGAAATCTTATTGTTTTGATTTATTTTTTCCTGTTCAGAGCAAAATCCATAAGATTTGGCGGTCTTCATAAAAATACTCAAACCTTTCGATTAAGCCGAAAGCCCGTATTGTTTATAGGTTTTGTTGGCATTAGTTATTTTTTATACGGTTCAATATTCTTTGTCTTATGCCCGATAACTTTGCAAAGTCCCGATTACTCATAATTATATATGCATATTTTCCATCTCTACTTGCCTCCATAAAACAACTATATCCAACATTTGCTCCACTATGACGTAACGAGATAATCTCATTCGTTGTTGAGTCTATCTTAAAACCAAATCCCAATCCATAAGTTGGTTTTTCCCCGTTTTCTAATATAGGTCGTTCAAGTAACCTCTTTGCGCTTTCCTTTGATAATAGGTTCTCCGTATTATCTGAATTTATTGATTTTTGGACTGCAATTAGGAATTTTGTTAGTTCCGTTGGCGTAGACCACAATCCTCCAGCTGCATATTGAGGATATTGGAAATAGTCCGATTCCAAAGGAGCGCCATTCTTCTTATGGCCAATTGCAATTTGACTCAACTGTGATTCATTTAGATTAACTGAATAAAAACTTGAAATCATACCACAAGGTTGCAATATCTCTTCATTCATTTGTTCGGTAAATCCTTTATTGTTGATGTCAATCAGAGCTTTTTGTAATACAACATATCCTCCTCCAGAATAGTCGAATTCGGTGTTCGGTTTATTCTTGACAACAATTTTGGGTTCAAGAAACACCTCCCCGTTTAGAATTGATAACAACTCTGGTGGTGTTTTTGTGCTTTTATATCCTCGGAACCCGTGAATATTTGTTCCTCCTGTATGTGTTAATAATTGATATACTGTTGGTTCGTAAATACTTCCCTTATTTTTGGATTCAAGTTTCCAATCTTTTAAATATGTGTTTACGGGTGTATCTAGGTCTATTTTTTGCTGTTCAACATTTTTTAAAATTAGAGCGCCAGTTAAACTCTTACTTAATGAGGCCGCTTGGAATATAGTTTTATTGGTAACTTTTTCTTTAGTTGTGCTATTTTTAACGCCAAATCCTTTTGAATAGACTAATTCCGAATTTTTGACTATTGCAATACTAAGTCCGGGTATTTTATTTTGAATTATGTATTCCGCTATAAATTCTTCATCCTCTGCTATTAGTTGCGCCCTCGCAGAAAACGAAAATAATAGTAAAAGTAGTAATGTGAAACTTGATTTTCTAATCATTTTGTCTAATTAATGCC
>NZ_BTGQ01000015.1:0-3282 GCF_036985505.1 Croceitalea sp. MTPC5 | reverse complement strand
TAGTATAAGAGCAGTAGCGGATTAAAACGCTCCACTATTCGAATAGCAAGATACTTAATTAAAATAAAATAGCGGTTTGAGTTATTATAACCCAAACCGCTATTGCTTTTATACAATGTTGTGAGTAGTTTTTACTTTATTTTCTTAAGTAGAAGTTCAGCTACTAATTCAGAAGAGGCAGGGTTTTGTCCAGTTATTAATAAACCATCTTCAACAGCATAAGGATTCCAATCTGCTTTTTTAGAGTAAATTCCACCATTACTTTTTAGCATATCTTCTACTAAAAATGGAACAATAGAAGTTAGTTGAACAGCTTCTTCTTCTCCGTTTGTAAATCCAGTTACTTTTTTGCCATTAACCAAATAAGTCCCATTTGTATTTTTTGTGTGTTTAAAAATAGCAGGAGCGTGGCAAACAGCAGCAACTGGTTTATTATTTTTATAAAAATCTTCTATTAAAGCAATTGAATTTTTATCTTCAGCTAAATCCCATAAAGGACCGTGTCCACCAGGATAAAATACAGCGTCAAAATCTGCTTGGTTTGCAGTTTCCAATCTTATTGTTCTAGATAAGACTTCTTGGGTTTCTTTATCGTCATTAAATCTTACAGTTGCTGGGGTTTGAAAGTCTGGAGAAGCACTTTTTGGGTCAATTGGAGGTTGTCCTCCTTTTGGAGATGCTAAAGTAATTTCAATTCCTTTATCTTTTAATAAATAATAAGGTGCTGCAAACTCTTCTATCCAAAAACCAGTTTTGAGCCCAGTATCTCCTAAATCTTCGTGACTTGTTAATACAAATAATACTTTTTTCATTGTTTTACTTTTTTCTG
Source organism: Croceitalea sp. MTPC5 (assembly GCF_036985505.1). Classification (NCBI taxonomy): domain Bacteria; kingdom Pseudomonadati; phylum Bacteroidota; class Flavobacteriia; order Flavobacteriales; family Flavobacteriaceae; genus Croceitalea; species Croceitalea sp. MTPC5. Next base: position 2,453 of record NZ_BTGQ01000015.1, on the reverse strand, counting down.
TTTCTGTGTTAGTACTTAATTTTTGCTCATTAGAATTAGTTTCTTTTGTGTTTTTGCCACAGGACGAAAATAAAGCCAAAGCGATTATAATTGTTGTTATTCTTTTCATTTGAGAATTATTTTGTTTTAAAAAGGCAAAATTATAGTCAAATTAAGTGCTGAAAATTGATGTATGTCAATAAAATCAATTAAGAGACATTTCTTTTCTAATTCTACTTAAGGTTTCGGTAGTAATTCCTAGATAAGAAGCTATATGGTAATTTTTTACAGTCTGTTCAATATTTGGGTAAGTATTGATAAACGAAACATATCTTTCTTTAGCAGACTGGGCCAAATTTGCTAATATCCTCTTTTGAAAACTAGCAAAAGCTTTTTCCATTTTTTTTCTAAAAAAAGTTTCTAATTGTGGAATCTCTATGAATAAATCTTCCATACTTTTTTTTGAAATTTGATATATCGTTGCTTCCTCAATAGTTTCAATATACATTACTGCTTTAGTTGTTGTGAAGAAAGCTGTATAATCACTTATCCACCAATCATTAATGGCAAATTGCAAAGTATGTTCTTTGCCAGATTTATCAATAAAGTAAGTTCTTAAACAACCATTGTAAACATAATATTGATTGAGGACTTTATCGTCTGCTTTTAATATTGTAACTCCTTTTTTTAAATCGAGTTTTTTAAGTTTATTTTCAATAAGATTTTCTTCTTTTTTTGAAAAAGAGATTTCTTTAAAAATTTCTGATATTATTGAGTTTTCGATGTTCATTTAAATTACTCACAACGTCTCGGCTATGGCAAGTAGGGCACGCAAGGAAACTTTTCGTTTCCGTCTGGTCTGCTAGCCAAAGCTTTTTGTTTTGTTTTTATCTTTTTTATTTTAAAAGCCAAATCCAAAAGATTTGGCGGACTTGGCAAACAAGCCCTAGCCATTAAATTTAATACTTTATGCCCTATTTGCTATAGGTATTGTTAGGGGCAGTGTTTTTTAGTGCTAAAAAGGTCAAAATTCCTAAGCCTAAGAATGCAAGCCAACCGAATAAATCGCCAATTATTGGGTACAAAGTCCAAATCCGTTTCTTTGGAACTTCTCCTGTCATCAACCAATCTTTATTTTCAAAATGGTTCATACTTGAAATAGTGTTGCCTTTCTGGTCAGTCATAATAGATAAACCATTCCTTGTCTGTCTAACGACTGAACATCCGTTTTCAATTCCACGGTAAATTGCAATTATAGTATGTAATGGCGCAATTTCTTTCCAGTCGGAAGCAGGAATTAGTAAAATGTCCGTCTTCAGATTATGAATCTGTTTTACTATTGAAGGGAAATCGGCGTCCCAACAAATAAGTCCTGATAAATTCCCATATTGTGTTTCTATTTTTGAAAGTCTTTTTGACCCTTCCCGAGTTTGCTCTAAGAAATTCCCACCGTATTTATAATGTTCCAATTCCAATTCTCCATCAGGGCTGAATAGCATAATCTTATTTTCTGATTTTTTTCCTTTAACATTAATAACAAAAGGATTTGTAAGCAGATAAATGTCATTTTGATTTGCTAGTGATTTGAATATATTAACTAAGCTATCTTGGTCTTTTTTTAATATTTGTAATGAAATTTCACTCCATACAATAATTTTAGCTCCTTTCTCTGATTCAGAAATTGTTTTGTCTATTAATTTTTGAATTTGCTGATTGCTTAATTTTTCGAACCCTATCGTGTCTTTATTTCGCAATTTACCCCACAACTCAAAGTCTTCTGATTTCTCATTGGTATGTATTCCCGAAATTTTAACCTTTTCCAGTTCGTTATTAAGGCCTAATCGTATTTCCCCATAAATTATAATTGACAGGAAAATGGAAGTATAAATCAAAATTCCGTTTTTGATTTGCTTTTTTCTAGTTTGAAAATTGAATAGGCACCAAACTGCAATTGAACCAAACCAAGTTATCATAAAAGTCATACCCCACATCCCTGTTAGACTAGCCAGTTGTGAAAATGATAGAAACTCAATTTGTGAATAGCCAAGTATGCCCGTTGTGCCCAAAGGGCTTAATAAGTTAACCAAATAATCTAATGAGGTATAAGCCAATGGAAATATCAGAGAAGCTATAAATCCATTAATTTTTGGGTACAAAAATCTGTCAATCAAGAAAACAAAACCATATAAAGTTCCTAATAAAAAAGGAACATAATAAAGTATCTCATTTGGTCTACTAGGTATGAACTTCCAAAATGAGAAGTGACTACATATGCCTAATAATATAGGAATCAAAGCATAAGATATTACTGGCTTGGTTGTTCTTGATGCGTAGAGTAGAAAAACTGGAAAGAGCCAAGTAGCAAATGCATAGTGAACATTCCCGTTACCAAAGAAAAACAAAAGTAGACCTATTGATAGTAATAGTAGTTTTTTTAATAATTGGTCTTTCATTAGGTTTTTTGACATTGCCCC
>NZ_BTGQ01000014.1:0-3557 GCF_036985505.1 Croceitalea sp. MTPC5 | reverse complement strand
TCGGCTATGAGTAGTTGCGTGATTTAGCACTTGACTTTACAAGTATACACCAAGCTGAAAATCCGCGAGGATTTTCAGAAGTAGGTGAGAACAAGCAATTACTTATAGGCATTGTTGTGCTTTCGTTATTTTTTTAATTCTTGGTCTATAATTTCAATTGTTTCGTTTGTAACACGTAAAAGTCCATATCTAATCCAGATTTCATCACTCAAATAAGTGAGGTTTATATTCTTTAAGTTCAAATAAGTGTCAGGCTCTTTTAACAGTGTTGATAATTGAAGGTTATCAAGCAAAAGATCAGGGTGCATTGGAATTGATGGATGATCATTAAACTCATCAGGAACAGATGGCGACATATATAAACGAGCTATTAATTCTTGTGTTTGTCTATCATTGTAAAAATGATAAATATCAAACCCCTTGTCGAGGGTTGAACTTCTTGAGTTGGTAAAATCTTTTAGTAGTGACAAACTGGCCTTTAAACTGTCACCCAACAATTCGAATTTGCCAGAATTAATTGCTTCTTCCTGTACAGCATTAACAACCGATAATGTACGAGGATATATCATATTTGAGAGATAGTATTTTAAACTATCCATTGGAATTTCATAGTCACCCACAGAATAAAGTAATACTTTATTGAAATTCGAGTTACTTTTATTCAATTCATTAACATAATGTTCTAAACCACCTTTATTTCTAACCAGTTCATTTTTTAGCGCTTGCATTAGATGAAGTTTACTATCTTCTAGTTTTCTACTTTCATTCCAATTATTAATATTTAACGCTATCAGAATTCCAATTACAACCAGGATTATTTCTCCGATAGCATATTTAAAATACTTTCCAGTTTTGTTTTCCAAAAGCAAGTTTTGGCGAATTTTTCTAAAGAACTTTATCATTGGTTAGCGGTTTCTGGTAATGAAGCACAACGGTCTCGGCTATGAACAGTTGCGTGGGGTTGCACGAACTTTTACAGTACGCGACAAGCTGAAAATTCCGCAGGAATTTTCAGGATAAGCCTGTAATAGCAATTGTTTATAGCCATTGTTGTAGTGCGTTTTTATTCAGTTATAATTCTTTTGTTACCACAAGCAGCACATAATTTCGCTTCTGGCGTTCTGTATGGTTTTCCACAATTTTCACAGTCAGGTCCAAACATTCCTATAGCATGATGCATAATTGCATTAGGTTCAGTTTCTCCAAATCCTGTCAAATCATTATAGTAATCTAATAATTCTTTAAAACGTTCTTGTCTGTCTTTTTTTAAAACTTTAAATCCTTTTGCATATAGTTTAGATGCAATTGCGTGTTCTTCTTTATCAAGCATAGGAACTTCCATTTTACATCTCCAACAATATTTAAGTTCCATTATTCTCCAATTTTGGTTACTACTTCTTCCATTGTGTAATGCACAAAACTTTGTCCTAATTCCGTCAATTCATAAGGTTCAAAGTTGTCAAAAGCTGATTTTAACGTGGAAGATTTAGTCCGTCTATTTGTTTTTTTGATAAAATTTCCAGCATAGTCAGTTTCTCTGTGTTGGCGAATAATTCCTCCCATACTCAAGTCCCTTATCAGTCGCTTAAACAAATCTGCTTCTAAAGAGTTTTCGGCTGGACGTGTTCCATTGAGTTTATCCCAAATTTGACCTCTCGTAATTCCACGATTCTTGTAGATTTCTCGAATGACCATAAAATGTGTTTCGTGATAAGTAGAAATCCATTCTATGAAAAGTTGAATTAAATCATCAGTCGTGAGGTTGATTGCACAGGCGTTAGTCAACAATTTTCTCAAATATTCCTTTTTTTGGAAGGTTTCGGCATTGTCCCACTCTTTAAATCCTTTTTTAATCAAAGACAAATACTCTTCGCTTTCCATTCTTTCGTGGACTTCGGGTTCAGAGTTTTCTAACGCTTCGTGAATTTGGTAAATCGTATAGTAGAGTTCCTCAATTTTTCGTTGATGTTCCTCTAACCAAATTCTTTGTAAGTCATTAATTTTTCCTTGTTCTTTTTCTGCGTGTAGAGCAGAACTTGCGGCAATGACTCCTCCAACCCAAGGAATACTACTTAAAGCAGAAACAACAAATCGTCCAGTTCGAGATTTCTTTCCTTTTCCGTCAATTTTTGAAAGCTCGTCCTTTACTTTTTCTATTGCTTCTATTTTGGTTAGTTTGCTCATTTCTCAAATGCACTACAACGGTTCGTGTATGATTAGTTGCGGACTTTTCCAACGGAAAATGTCCGCCTGTTACCAAAGTTAATTGATTGCAGGAATTTCCATGTGGAAATTCCGACCGCAATTAATTATACACTGTGTTAGCTGCTGGTCTTTTTCATTTAAACTCCAAATTGTTTCAAGTGATGATTCAAATGATAATTCGCAAGTTCAATCCAACGTTCCCTGTTTATAAGTCCGAAGTATGGATGTTCGGCAAATTCATAACCTTTGTCCAATTCGGAAAACTGTAAAATGTATTCTTTAAGAATTCCTTTGTCATTTTCCAATTCCGTAGGTGAAGTTCCGTCTCCCTCAACTTGTCCAAATCCCTTTGGGGCGGGTGCGGTCTTTCCAGAGCGGGAAAGTTCGACAACTTTCTTTGGGTCTACAATTCCGTATTCCTCAGCTTTTTTTGTTCCAGTTGCCATTCGAAAAAAGTCAGAACAATGGCAAACCATTTGATTGACATTCATCTTCCCAAACTTTGGTTTTGATTCCCAATTCAACTTTTCAATTCTCGAGAAATAAGACTGTATTTGTTCATGTGTGAAATTCATTTGTTCAGACTTGCAGCTAACGTTTAGCTATGCGTAGTGCGGGAGCAAAAAATCACAGATTTTCGAGCCAGCACTTAGCCAAAGTTTATGTTTTGTTTTTATCTTTTCTAAAATACTAAATTTAAATCTTTGGCGGCAAACCAAATAAGCAACCCCTTTTCGATTAAACCTAAACCCCGTATTACGTATAGGTGTTGTTACCACACGTTATTTTTCTTTCTGTATTTCTATTATTTGATTATAAACTTTTCTTACATTCTTTATCAAATCAAGTTGCGGGTTTGCTTTCATTCCAGGCCACCAATTCATTCCATTTCCCCATATCATCATTGGGTTTTTTGGTCCGATAGAGATAGTTCCACTTCCGTCATTTTTTTCGTTGTACTCAATGTCAGATAAGGTTCTAATGTTTAACGATTTTACATTCTTAGAGAATATTCCGCTTTTTATAATTATTCTGTCTTCTGTCAATCCATAATAAGTGTTTTCCCGTTGTTTTGCGTCAATTATAAATCTCCCAAATACAAATATTAGTCCTATAATCACAAAAGGAATTCCAAATAAGGCAAAAATTCCACCACCTTGTGAAGCCATAAACATCCAAAATATAGCAAATCCGCACCATAATATACTGAATGGTATTAGGAAAATATCTGCTGTTCTAAAGACAATACCCTTTTTCGGTTGTCCTGTCCAAAGCAAAGTTTCCTTATTATCCAAATGTTGTCTTAATTCCGATTGTATATCTCCTCTCATTCAGTTTTTTTTAATGGGTGG
>NZ_BTGQ01000013.1:0-4190 GCF_036985505.1 Croceitalea sp. MTPC5 | reverse complement strand
GCAAGGATTTTCAGAGGTAGACGAGAACAAGCAATTACTTATAGCCATTGTTGTGCTTTCGTTATTCTTTCAATGTTTTTTCCAAAATCTTTTCTAGTTTATCAATACTATTGATTGCTGTAATCACTCGGTTTAAACCTCCTCTATAATTGTCTTTATTCAATGTTAAAATATTTCTAGCAGTTGATGGTTGACTAAAAATTTTTGGGTCAGATACAATTACGTAATCTTGAAATTTGAAATCAACTATAATTTCTTTCATAATAGGTATCCAATCGTTATTAAAAGAATACTCAACATCTCCAACTGATTTTATGACGTGATTAATTTCATCATCATAATAAGCTCCTAGTAACATTCGTAGTTCTTTATTCGAAACTTTGTCAAGTCCTTTTGATTTTAATGTTTCATACGAATTAGTAATTGGTTGGAATCTCTCAAATTGAATAATATCGGCAAGCCAATATTTTAAACTATCTAAATTTTCCTCCGACCTTTTAAGTTCCAATATTTTATTAGAAGAAGAAATTGCATTATTAAAAATGATTTTTATGTTATTTAATGCTTTCTTATCGTTTGCTAAATTTTCTTGAATTTGAGCGAGCATTTCATTCTCAAAATCATTATCCTTTTTCTTTTCATTCCAATTATTAATGCTCAACGCAATTAAAATTCCAATTACTACCAAGATAATTTCTCCGATTCCATAAATCAGATACTTACTGAATTTGTTTTCAGTCAACATTTTTTGGCGGATTTTTCTAAAAAATTTTATCATTGGTTAATGGTTGGTCATAATGAAGCACAACGGTCTAGTGTATGATTTCGTTGCGTGGTTTAAGCATTAAAGTTAGCAAATAAATTACAGATAGAAAGTCCGCGAGGACTTTCGTAAGTAGGCTCTAACTAGCAATGAATTATACACATTGTTGTGCTACGTTATTTTTTTAATCAGTTTGTCATAGGAATATTTTCTTGCTTTTCTGCGATAAGATTTTCCTTTTATTATTCCAAAAATTTCATTCGTTTCAGGCAGATATTCAACCCAGTTTTCCGAACAACCACCAATTGCATAGTCAGAATCCGTTTCATTTGGTAATTTGGGTTCAGGTCTTTTTGGTTGATAAATCGACATAATATAGATTTTGCCCTTTTCAAATCCACTAGTACTTGCTCTACAATCAGCTCCGTCTGTGCTAAATATTTCAATTACTTTCCTTTTTTCAGTTCCGCGAATCAATTCAAGAATTTCAATTTTTATTGATTCTCCTGTTCCATAATGTGGGTCAAAATTATTATAGATTTGAGAGGCGACAAATTCGTTATGGTCTGTGTATCTTTTTCCGTCTTCAGTATGATAAACGTGTTCAATTATTTTGGCTTTAACAATCGTTTCAGAATATTTGGTTACGTGCAAAAAATTTCCTCCATATTCGCAACTACAAGCAAAAATTATGCTCGTAAAAAGGGTAGTTAATGTTGTTAGCAGAAGTTTTTTCATAATGTAGCACAACGTCACGGCTATGGCAAGTAGGGCAGGCAAGGAAACTTTTCGTTACCGTCTGGTCTACGAGCCAGAGCTTTTTGTTTTGTAATTATTTTTTCTTTTTTAATTGCCAAATCCAAAAGATTTGGCGGACTTTGTAAATAAACCCAAGCCATTAAATATAGCACTTTATGCCCTATTTGATATAGGTATTGTTGCCAGTAGTGTTTTTTTGCTGAATACCACTATCTAGATTTTTTGAAATTTCCATAGCTTCTCTCACAACTTCTTTTGGGTAATCGTTAATTTCGAGTATTCTAATAGCATTTCTATTTTTTAATTTACCCTCTTTAAGTTTGTAATCGAATCCTACGGTTTTATTGTTAATTGTCTCACTAAAATGATACAATTCATATTCGTTGGAAAGCATTTCCGTTAATTCTATGTCATGAGTTGAAACTAATACTTTATTTTCATATTTTGCTAGAGCAGATAAAACTGATTTACCAGCGGAAATGCGTTCTACTGTATTGGTGCCCTTAAATATTTCATCCAAAAGGAATAAGTTTTTTTCTCCGTTCACACTTTCTTTGAGCATATCCTTAATCGTTAATACTTCTTCAAAATAATAACTTTTATCGTTCATTAAATCATCACTTATACGAATAGCCGAAAACACTTTTAATAGAGGAAAGGTCATTGATTTTGCAAAACAAGTGTTGATTGTTAGTCCAGTAATTATATTAAGTCCAATTGCCCTAATAAAAGAGGTCTTTCCAGACATATTAGAACCAGTAAGAAGTATTGATTTTTTAGATATTTGTATGCTATTTTTTGTGCAGTTAAAAATTAAAGGATGAGTGATTTCTTTAACAATGAGTTTATTATCATAACTAATTATTGGCATACAGAATGTGTTTAGCCCCTTTCTTAATGATGCTATGGAGATTAACATATCAATACGTCCAACAAACCTGAAAACATTTTCTATTTCAAGTCGTTTAGTATCGAGTCTTTTTAATACTCCAAATAATAATAATGGCTCAAGTAAAAATATTATTTTAAAAATTTCTAGTACAAACCAAGCTACAATTTCAAATTCTCCTTGAAGCCTCGCTTCAACTTGAAAAAATGACATTCTATTTTTAACATTATTTATTAATTTAATAGACTTTGGTAAGTTTGGATTTATTTTTTCCAATAATGGATTTGCAAATAATTGAGAAGCTAAATTATTAAGGCTTAAAAGCTGTGGAATAGAACTTACATATTGAACTAAATTATTTTTGTTCCAATAGTGAATAACAAAATTCACACAGAAAATTCCAATTGCTATTAAGAAAAACAGAGGATTAAAAAATGATAGTATTAATGAAAGTAGACTTGTAAAAGATAATAATTTGATAACAAAAAACCATTTTGGAGGACTTAAATGCTCTTCTTGAAATAGTGACTCAATATAATAGGCATCTTTATGGTTAAGTTTTTCAATTCTTTTTTGAATTGAAATTCTTAATTCCTTGTTTTTCGAAAATTCAGTAATTAATTTTTCATTTAGTTTCGTGTGTTCTTCATTTAAATTAATTGTACGAAGTGTATTATAAAGGTATTGTTGTCCAATCTTTGAATTGGTTCGGTCAAGAAACATGAACAAATCATCAAAATCCAAATCATTACAAGTTTTGTCTGATAATACCTGATATGCTGATGAATTATCTTTTTTTCTAAAATACTTTTCAATGTAGTTAAAGTTAAAAGACTCGTCTTTCGCTTTTCCAAACGATTCTGCTAATCTTTTATTTATCCCCTTTTTTCGATTGAATATTTTTTTAGAAAGGGTATATTTAATTTGAAAAAGAATGTCTTTTATCATTAAACAATTAGTGTGGTATTTCTATCTAACGTTACATAAAATGTTCAGTTAATTTTTCTATTGCGTTTTAATAAGGTGCTTCAACATTACTGGCAACGGTTGGTATATGAAAAGTAGGCGATTTTCAAGCACTGAGCTTTCGGTTAAGAACAAAGCTTGATTCAAGCAAAAAGGTTTGATTTTATCACTAATTCGCCTATTTTTTATATACGTTGTTGTGCGTTCGTGCTTTTATTCAGATTTATGCACTTCAAGTTCGATTTCAACCATAAATTCAGGTAAAGCCAATCCTTTTACTTCAAGCCAAGTACCAGTTGGGAATCCGTTCTTATAAATCTCAGTTCGATACGCTGATTTTTCCAACATTTGTGCCATATCAGTCGTGAAAATATCTTCTTTTATTACATCGTCAAACGTGCACCCAAAGTGTTTTAATATTTTTTCCAAATCAGCATAACAGTTTTTCATCTGCTGTTCTATATCGCCAACCGCAGTTGGATTTCCTTCATCGTCCATACTTACTGCTCCTGAAATTTTGATGCTATTCCCGATTTTCACAGCGTGTGAATATCCATAGGCTTTTTCCACTTCTGGTCGTAACAGAAAATATTCAGGTTTGTCAGATTCAACTATTACTTCTTTTTCAACTTCTTTCGTTTCTTCTTTTTGCTTTTGTTCGCAACTGTACAATCCAAAAATTAATATGCAAAGTGTTGCAAGAAAAGTCAGTCGGTTGGTTATTGTTTTCATAATTCTGAATGTTTTGTGCCTACTTTGGTCGGTTTTCGGCTTTCCCGTTTTTTATTGTGTTTCGTTCTGCGGTATGACGCA
>NZ_BTGQ01000012.1:0-5125 GCF_036985505.1 Croceitalea sp. MTPC5 | reverse complement strand
GCAAACATTACAGCAAAGAATATGAAATTTAAAATAAAACACGTTTTCCTAATCATAACAATGTTGTTAATCATTGATCCCGCTTCTGCACAAGATAATGTTCTGAAATACATTGAAGAATATCCAAGTCAAGAACAATTTAAAAAGATGAATTCGTGGTTGGAAAAAAATGAAATTGGCACCTTCAAATTCTCTGGCTTATTGGGTTCTGAAATTGAAGTTCAAAATGTTCAGGCGAGTGTGGATTATGGGACTAATTGGTTTAGTATAAATGATGCACCTGCAATAGTCCAAGTTCCTGCATATGACAAGTATTTTTCAGTTGCTATTTATGATATGAAACACAATGTCCCGAGTGTTGTTGTTAATCCTACAAAACCCATTCTTGTCATTCGACCAGGCCAAAAAATACCTAAAGGTGAATTTAACATAGTTGAATTGGAGACAAACCAAGGACTGATCATGACTCGCATGGTGGTTGCTAATAATTTAAAGGAAGTAGAAGAATTAAGAACTTCAATAATCATGAAAGGCGGAAAAGGAGAAGTTGATTATCAGGCAAGTGAGTTTTCAACAAACACAATAAAATGGGGCAATACCCTTATTGACGCCTCTCTTCCATATATAAACACTGTTTATCCAAAAAAATCAGGTGAAATAGACCCTATTACTTTAGCCGCTGTTGTGAAAAGAGCACCACGTGGAGCACCTTCTGATGTAGTGAAATATAGTGTTGTTGGTAGAGATGGAAATGGAAACCCATTTAACGGAAATGATACGTATGAATTAATTGTACCTGCAAATATTGTTCGGAAAGGTGGATATATGTCCATTACGCTGTATGGCGCTGATAATAGACAATTAATCCCAAATGAAAAAAAGATTTATGATCGAACGAGCTTTTCATCTTCACAAAACAAAGATGGGACATACACAATTACTTTAAGTCCAAATGGAGAAGGAATAAATGGAATTCCCACTGGGAAACCTTTTTATGCAATACTGCGAGCTTATGAGCCAATAGAAGGTGCTGACTTGAAAGTTCTTGTAAATAAAAAATAAAACGTTTGCCAACAATGGCTATAATTCAGCGTGGTTGGAGAACTAATATGAAACATAAAACAACAATTAAGGTCGATTTCTACTGCGGAAAGATTCCACCGAATCATTCCACGCCGAAATCATAGCCGAGGCCGTTGTAATCAATAGCTCCAAAAATCAAAAGAAGTCTTAATGGTTGATTTAGAATTCATTTTAACGCATCCATTTTGATAGATTGGCATCTACAAATAAAAATCCTAATATCATGAAAAAACATATTTTGCTCACTTTTATTGGAATAGCCTTTTTAAGTTGCTCGAACGATGATGATTCAAACAAAGATGTCCTTGTTTTATACAATCAAACATATTGCGCCGACCCATGGGAATATGGCAATGATAACAATGAGTTGGCAGACAACATCAATAATTTCTTTGAAGCAGAGAATATTGAAATATCGAATTTGACACTTGACAATAATGGAACTGAACAATTATGTAACGCCTGCACTTGTTTGAGCGGTAAAAGAATTTTCTTAAATGTTAGTAGACAAGATTTGGACTCTATAAAGGAATACGGGTTTGAAGAATTTAATTGACAATACCTCCAATTTAGTTACATGAATTTTGAGCAAGTTTATGCAAATGGACTTCACTCAGACGCAACTGTTGCGCAGAGGGGCTTTACTCGGATGGAAAATACGAAAATGCTATCAATCGTGCTTACTCGTACGTGTCGCTACAGATTACAACAAAACCTATAAACAATACTGGCTTCGGGCTTAATCAAAAGGTTTGCGTATTTTTATTGGGTCGCAAAATCTTTTGGCTTTTGCTTTAAGACAATAAAAGAAAAAACAAAACCAAAAGATTTTGCTATGTGCATGGCGGTAAGTAAACGCTTGCTTGCACCAGTACTGTTCATAGCCACACCGTTAGCTGCAACCTGAACAAACCAACGAGCATCCTATTAAATGAACAAACTATTCCACATATTCAGAGTTGACGAAGAAGAAGCAAAAAAGATTTCTTCCCAACCTGACGAACCTCACAATCACGACTTTGAAGAATTATTGATTGGAATAAACGGTGAGTTGGAACATTTCATTGATTTTAATACTACCAAAATTCAAGCACCTTTTGTGAGCTTCGTCACCAAAGGAAAGGCGCACCGATTAATACCAAGAATTTATAAAGGGAAATGCGACATTTGGGGAATTCGTTTCAAGAGCGAATTTATTCCCGAGACTACATTTCAACTATACTCTCTCTATCACGACCAAGCTAACATAAAATTTGAAAAAGGGTATTGTTTTCAAAGATTGGTTACACTTTGTGAGATGATGTATTCAGAAACACAACAAGAAACAACTGACCTTTCCGTAATAAGACAACTATTAAGTGTACTGTTCACTATGATAGAAGCCGAAAGAAAAAAGTTAGAACCACAAAACGAGCCTTTGCAAAAAACCCAACATATATCGTTCGGAAATTTTCTGAACATCCTTGAAGAAAATTATCGAAGACCAGTTGGCGTAGAATTCTATGCAGAAAAACTTTTTATGTCATCAAGAAATTTGAATCTAATTTGCCAAAATATTTTAGAGCAAAGTGTTTCTGAAATAATCGAAACCCGTAAATTGATTGAAGCAAAAAACCTATTGATTTCCACCGAAAAAACTATTTCTGAAATTGCCTACGAGTTGGGGTATAACGAAAACTCATACTTCTCTAATGTGTTTAAAAAGAAGGCTGGACAATCACCAAGTGAATTTAGAGAAGATATGAAAAAAAGGCTTATTTCCTAAATTTACATTTCAACTTCCGAATAGTGTAACAACTTAACACCTATTCGTTTTCATCTTTGCATTGTTAATTTATTTATAAACAATTAAAAGAAAATAAAATGAAAACAAAAACAGGAATTTACACAATCACAGCTGCATTAGCACTAACGGTGTTAATGAGTTGTAACAATGGGAATAATGATTCTGAAAATCATGCGACCATCAAATCATTACAGGAACAAATTACGGAACTGACTGCCAATAGTACTTTGGTAGAACAAAACCTAATCACATTCGACACGCTTGATTATACTGTATTTTCAAATCAGGAATGGACAAGACTGCACGAAAGTCATGGAAAGAACATTAAGGTAAATTGGCCTGATGGTCACTTTACAACAGGTATTGAAAAACACATTGAAGATTTAAGTGCCATGTTTGTCTATGCACCAGACACACGAATTAAACAACACCCTATCCGTTTCGGTTCCGGAAAATATACGGCAGTAACAGGAATAATGGAAGGAACGTTCACAAAGCCAATGCCTATTGGAGACGGAAAATTTATTCAACCCACAGGAAAAAGTTTTAAACTGCCAATGGCTACCATCGGTATTTGGGAAAATGGCGTTATGGTCGAAGAATACTTATATTGGGACAACCAAACATATATGAACCAATTAGGTTTAGGAAATTAATAATATTACCTCAAAAAAAACATAATAAAAATGAAAACAACAAAATGGTCAATAGACCCAGCACATAGCGAAATCACTTTTAAAGTAAAACACTTAATGATTTCTAACGTAAAAGGAGAATTTAAAACTTTTCAAGCAAACATTGATGGCGAGGATTTTACAAAATCAACTATTTCGGCAAACATTGATGCAAGTTCTATATCAACCAACAATAACGATAGAGACACGCACCTAAAAAGTCCTGACTTCTTTGAAGTAGAAAAATATCCAGAAATTACATTTGTAAGCACTTCAATCAAAAAAGTAGATGATGATGAATTCAAATTAGTAGGCGACCTTACAATTAAAGGAACTACTAAAGAAATCACGTTAGATACCGAGTTTGGAGGTTTTATGAAAGACCCTTACGGAAACGAAAAAGCAGGCTTTTCCATAAATGGCAAACTGAACCGTAAAGACTTTGGACTCAATTGGAATGCTGCCTTGGAAGCAGGAGGCGTTATGGTTGCAAATGAAATTAAAATTTACGCAGAGGTTCAATTTATAAAGCAAGTTTCATAATTTATTATGAAATGGATAGAAAACGATTTATAAAATCATTGGCGTTATTGCCACTAATAAGTAGAAGTATGAATTTAAAAGATTTAAACAAAATGACTTCAACAATGAGTAACACAGGCAAAATGCCTGTGTTATTTCTTGGTCACGGAAGCCCAATGAATGCCATTGAAGAAAACGAATTTGTTACGGAATTCAGAAAATTGGGTAAAGAATTGGCACGACCAAATGCTATCCTTTGTATTTCTGCACATTGGGAAACAAAAGGTACGTTTGTTACTGCAATGCAAAATCCGCCAACCATTCACGATTTTGGTGGTTTTCCACAAGCATTATTTGACGTTCAATATCCAGCAAAAGGAAGCCCAGAACTTGCACAAGAAACCAAAAGTATTATAACCAAAACAGAAGTTGGATTAGATGATAAATGGGGACTTGACCACGGAGCGTGGAGCGTAATCAAACATCTATATCCAAATGCCGATATTCCAGTAATACAAATGAGCATTGATTATTCGCAACCAGCAAAATATCATTACGAATTAGCTAAAGAAATTAGTAGCCTTCGCCAGAAAGGAGTTTTGATTATTGGAAGTGGAAATATAGTCCATAATCTACGTATGGTAGCTTGGAAAAAATTAAACGAACAATATGCCTATGATTGGGCAATAGAGGCAAACGAAAAAATGAAAAGCCACATTTTAAGTGGAGACCATCAAAAACTTATTGACTTTAAATCACAAGGAAAAGCATTTGATTTGGCCATCCCAACACCTGAACATTATCTGCCTTTACTTTATACATTGGCATTAAAAGAAGAAAATGAAAAAATAACATTATTCAACGACAAAGCAGTTGGAGGTTCGCTATCAATGACTTCTCTAAAAATTGAATCTGCATAGGAAATCGAAAAAAGGCAGCAGCTAACAACGTATATAAAAAATTGCTCGTAAGTACTTAATTCATTGGCTTTTTCATATATTTATAATCTGTGCTAAACCGAAAAGTTGGTGATTATTTACACGCAACTTTTCATATACAA
>NZ_BTGQ01000011.1:2500-5454 GCF_036985505.1 Croceitalea sp. MTPC5 | reverse complement strand
TTTTTTTTCGAATTGTCCGTAGTAATAAAGAAGTTCATATACATATTGAAATAGACAGCGTAAAAGAGAATAAACAAGAACCATTTTGAAGTCAAGGAACTTAGAGGGGTTGATGAAGGTATCGCGAGATATTTAACGATCAACAATGAAGAGTTTGATCCTGGCTCAGGATGAACGCTAGCGGCAGGCCTAACACATGCAAGTCGAGGGGTAACATTGGTGCTTGCACCAGATGACGACCGGCGCACGGGTGCGGAACGCGTATGGAACCTACCTTTGTCAGGGGAATAGCCCAGAGAAATTTGGATTAATGCCCCATGGTAACATTAGATCGCATGATCAGGTGTTTAAAGATTCATCGGACGAAGATGGCCATGCGTACCATTAGCTGGTTGGTAAGGTAACGGCTTACCAAGGCAACGATGGTTAGGGGCCCTGAGAGGGGGATCCCCCACACTGGTACTGAGACACGGACCAGACTCCTACGGGAGGCAGCAGTGAGGAATATTGGACAATGGGCGGGAGCCTGATCCAGCCATGCCGCGTGCAGGATGACGGCCCTACGGGTTGTAAACTGCTTTTATACGGGAAGAAACCCGCCTTCGTGAAGGCGGCTGACGGTACCGTAAGAATAAGGACCGGCTAACTCCGTGCCAGCAGCCGCGGTAATACGGAGGGTCCGAGCGTTATCCGGAATCATTGGGTTTAAAGGGTCCGTAGGCGGGCGTATAAGTCAGTGGTGAAAGTCTGCAGCTCAACTGTAGAACTGCCTTTGATACTGTACGTCTTGAGTTATAGTGGGGTTGCCGGAACATGTGGTGTAGCGGTGAAATGCATAGATATCACATAGAACACCGATCGCGAAGGCAGGTGACCAACTATATACTGACGCTGATGGACGAAAGCGTGGGGAGCGAACGGGATTAGATACCCCGGTAGTCCACGCCGTAAACGATGGATACTAGCTGTCGGGACTTCGGTCTCGGCGGCCAAGCGAAAGTGATAAGTATCCCACCTGGGGAGTACGTTCGCAAGAATGAAACTCAAAGGAATTGACGGGGGCCCGCACAAGCGGTGGAGCATGTGGTTTAATTCGATGATACGCGAGGAACCTTACCAGGGCTTAAATGTAAGTTGCATGGGGCAGAGACGCCCCTTTCTTCGGACCACTTACAAGGTGCTGCATGGTTGTCGTCAGCTCGTGCCGTGAGGTGTCAGGTTAAGTCCTATAACGAGCGCAACCCCTACCGTTAGTTGCCAGCATGTAAAGATGGGGACTCTAACGGGACTGCCGGTGCAAACCGTGAGGAAGGTGGGGACGACGTCAAATCATCACGGCCCTTACGTCCTGGGCTACACACGTGCTACAATGGCCGGTACAGAGGGAAGCCACCACGCAAGTGGGCGCGGATCTATAAAACCGGTCACAGTTCGGATCGGGGTCTGCAACTCGACCCCGTGAAGCTGGAATCGCTAGTAATCGGATATCAGCCATGATCCGGTGAATACGTTCCCGGGCCTTGTACACACCGCCCGTCAAGCCATGGAAGCTGGGGGTGCCTGAAGTCCGTCACCGAGAGGAGCGGCCTAGGGCAAAATCGGTAACTAGGGCTAAGTCGTAACAAGGTAGCCGTACCGGAAGGTGCGGCTGGAACACCTCCTTTCTAGAGACGATGCGCCTTATCGGCCCCGTTCTTTGGTCGAGGGATGGTTTTTGTCCTTTTATGTTGTCTATCGATATGTTGTTAAGATATTGTACTGTTAAGAAACAGGCCAAGACAGTCTCATAGCTCAGCTGGTTAGAGCGCTACACTGATAATGTAGAGGTCGGCAGTTCGAGTCTGCCTGAGACTACTTATTGAGTACGAAGGCGAAAGTTGGAGGTACGACGTTCATTTAATTGAAATATTGAAGAGGAAATTTTAGAGGTTGAGAAGCTTAGTTTTAAGTGTTGAGTGCCGGTTTTTGAATAACGGCACGCACAACTAAAAACTCAAAACTAATAACTCAGAACTTTTATTTGGGGGATTAGCTCAGCTGGCTAGAGCGCCTGCCTTGCACGCAGGAGGTCATCGGTTCGACTCCGATATTCTCCACCAGGGCCCCCTCCGGCTCCCCTAAGGGGGGAGAGTTGAAGGGATACCTTCTCCCCATTGGGGAGATTGAGAGGGGCTTTAACGTTCATTGACATATTGGGACATATTATAAAGACACGAGTCATTTATAATAAGTTAAAAGAAGAAACTTAAGTAGTAGAATAGAATACATAAGTATAAGTAATATTAAGGATTACGAGAGGGCACCTGTACCGCGAGGTACGGTGCGACAAGCAAAATAAGGGCGTATGGGGAATGCCTAGGCTCTCAGAGGCGAAGAAGGACGTGATAAGCTGCGAAAAGCCACGGGGAACTGCACACGAGTGTTGATCCGTGGATA
Source organism: Croceitalea sp. MTPC5 (assembly GCF_036985505.1). Classification (NCBI taxonomy): domain Bacteria; kingdom Pseudomonadati; phylum Bacteroidota; class Flavobacteriia; order Flavobacteriales; family Flavobacteriaceae; genus Croceitalea; species Croceitalea sp. MTPC5. The sequence goes on along the minus strand of NZ_BTGQ01000011.1, from coordinate 3,018 downwards.
TCCGAATGGGGCAACCCACTATGTTGAAGGCATAGTATCCGCAAGGAGGCGAACCCGCTGAACTGAAACATCTAAGTAGGCGGAGGAAGAGAAAACAAAAGTGATTCCGTTAGTAGTGGCGAGCGAACGCGGATTAGCCCAAACCAAGGTTGTTCCGGCAACCTTGGGGTTGTAGGACCACGATATTCGGACCATAATGAACTAGAACGCTTTGGAAAGAGCGGCCATAGACGGTGATAGCCCGGTATAGGTAAGGCGTGGCGAGATAGTGGTATCCTGAGTAGCGCGGGGCACGTGAAACCCTGTGTGAATCTGTGGGGACCATCCCATAAGGCTAAATACTCCTGAGAGACCGATAGTGAACCAGTACCGTGAGGGAAAGGTGAAAAGAACCCTGAACAAGGGAGTGAAAAAGATCCTGAAACCATACGCCTACAAGCGGTCGGAGCCCATATGGGTGACGGCGTGCCTTTTGCATAATGAGCCTACGAGTTACTTTTACCGGCAAGGTTAAGCAC
>NZ_BTGQ01000010.1:0-9142 GCF_036985505.1 Croceitalea sp. MTPC5 | reverse complement strand
GACGGTGACGGCGACCCCACCAACGACGATACCGACGATGACGGCACGCCCGATTACCTAGATCCAGATCAGAATCCAGATACCGATGAGATTATAGTTAATCAGTATATCGATCTTAACGGTACCACCAATACCTTTTTGTTTATTCTCAATGTAGAGCGCGTTCCAAATAACAGAATGAGAATCTATAATAGATGGGGGGTTTTGGTCTATGAAGGGGAAAACTATAATAATATAAACAATGTCTTTAATGGAAGGTCTACCGGTCGTTCAACTTTAGCGGTAAATGATTTTCTACCTGCAGGAGTATATTATTATATCTTTGAATATGAGAACGAACAAGGTAACATGATTACGGATAGTGATTATTTTTACATCAATAGCAAATAAAAAAAAATGCGATTACACTATTTTGATATTAGGGTTTATTCAATATTGTTATTTTTTTGTTGCGTATCGGTAACTGGCCAGCAAGAAGCACAGTTTACCCAATATATGTTTAACACGATTAGTGTTAATCCGGCATATGCTGGCTCAAGGGGGCAATTTACCGCTGCAAGTTTGTATCGATCTCAGTGGATAGGGCTCCCAGGGGCTCCTCAAACTTTAACGGTAAATGTGCATTCCCCTATACGTGAAAGTAGGGTAGGCTATGGTATATCACTGATTAATGATAATATAGGTGACGGCGTTGTGCAAGAAACAGCATTGGATGGAACGGTTTCATATACTGTCAATGTGGCCCGTGAAGCAAAATTGTCCTTTGGTTTGAATGTCAGTGGAAGCTTTTTAAATTTAGACTTCAATAACCTACGTAATTTTAATGAAGAAGGACAGAATCAGCCTATCGCAAATCAACCAAACATCAGTGAATTCAACCCTAATTTTGGAGTAGGCCTGTATTATCACACCGATAAATTTTACTTGGGCTTATCAGCGCCTGATTTAATCAACAACGAAGCCTTTGATAATAACGGTCAGAACTTGTTATCCGTCGAACGTGTGAACTACTTTCTGATCGCGGGTTATGTTTTTGATTTAAATGCAAATTTTAAGTTTAAACCTGCGATTTTGACCAAAGCTGTTAACGGAGCTCCATTACAAGTAGATTTATCCGCAAATTTCTTGTTTAACGACAAATTTAGTTTTGGGGCCGCTTACCGATGGGATGCTGCCGTAAGCGCATTGGCAGGGTTTCAGTTGACCGACCAATTCATGTTGGGTATTGCATATGATAGGGAAATTACGGAACTGGGCGCAACCCAATTTAATGATGGTTCATTTGAGGTTTTCTTAAGATTTGAACTTCTTAGAAGGTTCCAACGTACCGTATCACCTCGTTTTTTCTAAAAAAATAAGTAATGTTCAAAAAAACACTTCTCTTTTCTGCATTGATCTTCGGAATGTATGGTTCGTCTTTTTCGCAAGAACGCATTTTAGAAAGAGCTAACAAAAAATATGAGGAATACTCTTTTAAACCTGCAATAGATATTTATAAGAAAGTTTATGAAAAAGGGTTTGAGTCGGCTGATTTATTGAAACGATTGGGTAATTCTTATTATTACAATGCAGAGTATAAAGAAGCAGCACCTATATATAAAGCACTTATTGAGAAGTATGACTCCGTTATTACCCCAGATTATTTATTCAGATACGCTCAGACATTAAAAACATTGGGCGAGTACGAGAATTCCGATGAGATTATGAAACGGTTCTCAGAAATGACCGCGGATAATGGACTTCAAGTGGTGGATTACTTAAAACAGATTGAAGAGAACTCAGGTAGATATGACCTAGAGCAGTTTCCTTATAATTCAAGATACTCTGATTTTGCCCCAGCTTTTTATGAAGATGGCCTAATTTTTTCATCGGATAGGGACACCGGAAATTTCGCAAGATACCGACACACCTGGAATGCAAAGGACTTTTTGGATTTATTCTCGGTCAAGAACGATACTACTATTGAAAACCCAGTTCTGAAAATTCAAGGCGACGTGAATACGAGACTGCATGAATCCACATCGATTGTTACCAATGATGGTAATACTATGTATTTCACCAGAAATAACTTTTTGGATGGAAAAAAATACAAAGATGAAAATGGCACGATTCGCCTAAAAATATATCAAGCCACATGGATTGACGGGGAATGGACGAACATCATCGAATTACCATTTAATAGTGACAGCTATTCAGTAGCGCATCCAGCACTAAGTCCAGATGAAAAGGTATTGTATTTTGCATCTGATATGCCCGGAACTTTGGGGGAATCCGATATTTTTAAAGTCCAGATTATCGGGGATGGCACCTTTAGTGCCCCTGTTAACTTAGGGAAAACAATAAACACCGCGGCTAGGGAAACATTTCCTTTTGTAACGGATTCCGATGTACTCTATTTTTCTTCAGATGGACATCCAGGTCTTGGTGGTCTTGATGTTTTTGCCACTAAAATAGCTTTTGATGAATACGATCAACCTATTGTTAATGTAGGTAGGCCTATCAATACGGCATACGATGATTTTTCATTTATAATGGACGAAAAAAGCGCAACGGGTTATTTTGCTTCAAATCGCTTGGATGGCATGGGGGAAGATGATATTTATGGTTTTTTGGAAAAAGAACCTATTAATCTCGATTGTTTGCAGGATGTCACGGGCACGGTAAGGGATAGGATTTCCAACGAGATTTTGGTAGGGGCGACGGTCAAGATAATTGATGAAGGGAATCAAGAAGTTTCTTCGACCATCACGGATGCAAAGGGGGAATATAGGTTGAATTTAGATTGTAACAAAGGTAATTTTGTTCGTGCTTTGATGGAAGGCTACGTACCTTCAGAAGAATACTTGGCAAAATCTTATGGCAAACCACAAATAGTCGACTTCTATCTAGAACGTGATGTGGTAAGCGGTGGTTTTGGTGATGATTTGGCCAAACTATTACAGTTGAGTACGATTTATTTTGATTTGAATAAATACGATATTAGGCCAGACGCTGAACTTGAAATTCAAAAAGTGATTGTGGCGATGGAAAAATATCCGAGTTTAAAAATAAAAATAAACGCTCATACGGATAGCAGGGGCAATGATGCCTACAATCTTTGGCTCTCTAAGAAAAGGGCAGAGGCCACGGTTCAGTATATGATAGCCAAGGGCATTTCGGCTGAAAGATTGGCCGGTGAGGGCTTTGGGGAAGAAAGATTGCTCAACGAGTGTGGTAATGGGGTATCCTGTTCAAAGGAAAAACATCAGTTGAATCGACGTTCAGAATTCATTATCCTTGAATAGGAGCTTTCATACTACTTCAGAAACGCCTTCATTCTAAGGTTTGCAATGAAAGTACAATAATTTAAACCGTGGAATAACCTATGGAAATATGAAAATAGAAGTAGGTAACAAATTACAAATCAAATAATTATAATGTTTGAAATATTTTTGGCCACTGATTTTTGGGTATTTATAACGGTCAAAAGTCACTTCACAACAAATACTTTGGTGTTGCATTCCACTGTATGACCTTGCGGTTAAAATCACTTTATTAAAAGCAAGGTTTTGTTTCCAAAACGAAAAATTCTTTATCCCTTAATAACGGCATTGGTATGTGTTCTACCCAATGCCGTGTTATCGCAAACCACATTTACCGAAAGTGCCGCGGCGTATAACTTGAATATTGGTGGTAACAAAGATGGTGGTCATGCTTGGGCCGATTATGACTTGGATGGCGATTTTGATTTGGTCATCAACACGAACGGCAGCGGATATCTAATGCGTAATGATGGTGGAACCTTTACTGATGTGACAAGCACTTTAGCACCTGACTTTAGCGGAGGGGATTTGGAAAGAACCGCACTTTTTGTAGATTTCAATAATGATGGCTATCCTGATATTTTTAGAAATGACAACAATGATATTCGAATTTTCTTGCAAGACCCCGCGACAAATAGATTTGGTGATGGTATGGGCGGCACGGTACCCAGTCAACGTTTTACATCGTTGACCGATGGTCTAAATGCGGAGGGAGCTGGAGCTTTGGATTATGATGGGGATGGGGACTTGGATATTTTCATTGACAACCATAATTTCGGAATTGATATTCTTCAAAATGATGGGAACGGTTTTTTCACCCATGTCACCCGTAAAGCCGACAGTCCCAATCCACCATATGATGTTAACGATGCGACGACATGGCCGTTGGGTTTGGTACAGGATGCAACGGACGGGGATTACGGTTCAGCTACTGACTTTAATGATGATGGATGGGTAGATATCGTGGTTCGGAAACGCAATCAGGTAGATTTATTTACCAATATTGGGGGGACCTTTCAAGATGGAACAGATATAGACGATGCCAATAACGGAAATAAAGGGGCTGTAGCTTTTGGGGATTTGGACAATGATGGCGATTTTGATTTGTTCTGGACGGAAAATGGTGATAATCAAATTCATAGGAACAATGGCGACGGAACTTGGACGCCTATGGGAAGTGCTACGGGCATCCCCATAAGTTTTAGTGGCCAAATTGAAGGCCTTGCCTTCGGTGATGTGGACAATGATGGTGATTTGGATATCTTCCTGACAGGTAACAATGTCAGTGGGTTATACCTGAATAATGGTAGTGGCTTGAATTTTACGGATTCTGGCCTATCTTTTAATAACAGAGGGGAAGGCAGCACCTTTATCGATATTGATAATGATGGGGATTTAGATCTATATCAGAATAGAAATGGAACTAACGCATTGTACATTAACAATCTCGGTGCCACTGCAAGGGCGGACCATTTGTTTATAGATATTAAGGAAGATAGGGATAGTTTTGGATTGACCGGTGCCGAAGAGCGTTTTGGTATTGGGGCAACCGTTAAAATTCTGGATTGTGGCGGCAATGTCATTTCTGGTACCCGTGAGGTGAATGGTGGCTTTGGTCATGGCACCCAAGAATCGGGAATAATTCATTTTGGCTTGCCAGGAGGTCCCAACACCCCGATAGTACTTGAGGTTGGTTTTCCGAGAACGTCATCGGGTAGGATTGTGGTACGTTCGCAGCTTACCCCTTCAGATTTTAATAATGGAAGCATAAATCTAATCGATATACTTCCAGATGTAACCAATCTTGATCCCATTGCACAAGATGATATCATCAGCACCAGTCAAATGGTAAGTACTACTTTTGACCCTTTGGTAGATAATGGCAATGGCGTGGATACCGATCCCGAAAACGGTACTTTAGAGGTCATTGCAATTACACAACCGGCAAATGGTAGTGCCGTGTTGAACGCTGATGGCACCGTTACCTATAATCCAGGTAATTTCGTGGGCACCACTTCATTCACCTATACGCTGGGCGATAACCCCATATGTTCCTTTTCTTCAGGTCAGGATATGGGTACTGTTTTTGTTACGGTTTCCGCACAACCGGATTCTGATGGCGATAGTGTATTCGATAGTGTTGACTTGGATGATGATAATGATGGGATATTGGATTCAGTGGAATGCCCCAACGGGATGTCCATTTTATGGGTGACCCAAAACACACCGAACACTGAAGAGCAAAATACTATCGACAAATTAACGGCTTTAGGATACACAGTAACAGTGGTTGATGATGGTGCGAGCGGTCAAGACGCCAATAATTATGCGGCTACCTTTCTTTTTGAAAGGGTAAATAGCAATACTGCTTTTTCGAATATCGCCAATATCGCCACGACGACTATGGGTGTCATCACCAGTGAAAATGCGTTACATGACGAAATTCTAGGCGGGGTGACCGGTGGTAATTCTGGGACTTCATTCGTCAATATAACCGACAATACACATCCCATCACAAGTGGGCTTATATTAGGGAATTACGATATTGGTGATGCTGATTTTCATGGAAATGGAATCACTTCAGGAACGACCTTAGGGACCAATCCGAATAACAACGAAGCGGCAATAACGATATGGGATGTTGGCGATGCACTTGAGACGGGAGTTGCACTTGGTAGAAGGGTTATTGTGCCCCATACCAGAGGCTTCAATAGTGCAGGTGAAGACCTTCTAGTGAATGCAATAGTCTGGACGGCCCAAAGGGATACCGATAAAGATGGTATCATTGATTGTTTGGATACCGATAGTGATGGCGATGGTTGTAGTGATGCCGATGAGGCCTATGGCGACGCGAATACGGATTTAGATAACAATGGTCGGTACGGAACAGGAAACCCAGCTGTTAACACTGATGGAACAGTCTCGGCAGCATCATATCAAATACCCGTAGATCAAGATTTCAGTGGTACGGCGGATTTTCTGGAGATTGGTGTCTCACCAGTTATTACGACCCAACCACAGTTCGAATCCATTTGTCCTAACAGTGATGTTTCGTTTAGTGTAACAGCTTCTAATGTAGATGATTACCAATGGCAGCTTTTCAATGGTTCCACTTGGGCGGATTTAGGTGATACCGGAATCTATTCTGGTACGGCCACGAATACCTTGCAGTTGTCTAGGGTGCCCATTTCAGAAAATGGAAATCAATATCGTGTTATAGTATCCAATTCGAGTTTTGTTTGTGGTGCAATTGCATCTGCAGTGACCACACTGACGGTTGCAGATACGAATGCACCCGTGATTACAAACTGCCCTGCTGATGTAACCGTAAGTGCTGATGCAGGAACGTGCACGGCAATAGTAAATTATCCCATCGTGGAAGCTACGGATGATTGTCCCATATTTGAAGACTTTGATGTGGCCAACAGAAGCGTGTTGCAGGGAGAGTGCTGGATTTTTGCCGGTACCGTAGTTACAGGCTCCGGAGCGATATCAGGTTCAGGTGCTATGCGTACAGGGGTCATTACAAATACTGCGACAAATCAACTGACCACACCTTTAATTTATTTCTATGGTTCAGGTGAACTTAAATTTGACCATAGGCTTACTGCTTTTGCGAACGATCATCGACTTTCAATTAATTTGATAGACGAATCCGGTACGGTAATAACACCTGATTTCTATAACTATACGTATGTTGACGCCAATGTACAGACGGTCAGCATTCCTATTAACTTTAGTGGAAATTATAGGTTGCGATTTGATTTTAAGTCCAACGGCAACAACAATAGAAGGGCATATGTAGACAATCTCTATCTTCCAGGACTGTATTTGGCATCCAGTAGCTGTTCTACGGTTATAAATCCATCCATTTTACAAGTTTCTGGCCTTGCTTCCGGTTCAAGTTTCCCCTTTGGAGTTACTACAAATACCTATGAGGTTACCGATGCCTTGGGCAATATGGTCAGCTGTAGTTTCGATGTTACCGTTGAAGACAACCAAGCTCCTACGGCAAGTAATCCATCACCAATTTCAGTTTTCTGTACCTCGGATATACCAACACCCGACCCTTTAGTAGTTACGGATGAGACCGATAATTGTGATCTTACCCCAACAGTAAGTTTTATAAGTGATGTAAGTGATGGGGGTTCTAATCCTGAAATCATTACCAGGACATATAGTGTAACGGACGGATCTGGCAACAGTATCAATGTCACACAAACGATAACGGTATCTTCGGTACAAATAGCTACCCAGCCTACCGCCCAAACGGTATTTGTTGGTAATAATGGTAGCTTTAATGTGAATGGGATTAATGCCGATACCTATCAATGGCAGGTAAGTACGGATAACGGTGTCAATTATTCAGATATAGTTGATGGTACTGAATACAGTGGTACCCAAACATCATCTTTGACCGTGATAGCCCCGGATGTGGATAAGAATGGATATTTGTTCAGGGTATTGCTTTCAAATTCTACAACCGTTTCCTGCAGTCCCATAAATTCCGATGCCGTACTATTGACCTTAAGGGTCAATACCGTAATAACCAATCGTAGAATTACCTATCGGGTCAATAAGGATTAGCATACCTGACTAGATTAAACCTTACTAACCATATCTTTTTAAATAAAGCAAAGCAGTTGGTATTACTGATTTCATCGATAAAATACATTCCAACTACATGAACTCACCTCATTTTTATAGAACTATACCTTGTGATTAGAGGCATACACAACAATTATTTTACTCCGCTGGTCATAAGACTAATTTTGTAGGGTGTAGATATACATAAAATTGAAATTAATCGATTGAATCAAAGTTTGCAAAATTCAAACTCAAAGCATATGCCTACGATGTTTAATAAAAAACTAACCATGGGAAAAAGTTTAAGCTTATTACTTTTTCTTTTTACGGCCCTAATGGGGTTCTCACAAACTACTGTAACCTTACAAGACCAATGTAATTGCGAGGTTTTAAGGGGAACGGATGTCTCCTCACCAGGTGCTACAATGCCAACGGGTGCTGATACGGGGGATATTTATGTTAATACGACCAGCGGAACTATTTTTTATTGGGATGGTGATTCTTGGGAGTTGACAGCAACCGATGACCAACAGCTAACCGGATTTACATTTAATGACGCTACGAATCAATTGACCTTAGACCTCGAGAATGGCGGTAGTGTAAATGTAGATTTAAGTAGTTTGAGTGATACCTTTTCAGATACCAATACGACAATCACTTCTTTTGATATTGATTCAGGGACCAACAGTTTGGTCATTACGGATAGTGATACAAATACATTTTCCGTGGCATTGGCGGCTATAGCTGCTATAGTGGATACAGACAATCAAGACGCCACCGAGGTTGCCCTGAACGGGGCCCTTGACGTTGATGGAGACGGCAACGATGAGACGACAGTACAGGAGGCGATAGCCGATTTGGCCGCGATCACCGAGACGGTGACGAACCTGGTTGACAACAATGATGGCACCATTACCTATACGAACGAGGATGGCACGCCCCAGACAATAAACAAGTCGGACCTTACCGATAACGGTAACGGTACCTTCACCTTTGACAATGGGGATGGCGCCGCGATCACCTTTGTGGGCACCGATGACCAAGACGCCACCGAGGTTGCCCTGAACGGGGTACTTGATGTTGACGGAGACGGCAACGACGAGACTACGGTGCAAGAGGCGATAGCCGATTTGGCCGCGATTACGGAGACGGTAACGAACCTGATTGACAACAATGACGGTACCATCACCTATACGAACGAGGATGGCACGCCCCAGACAATAAACAAGTCCGACCTTACGGATAACGGTAAC
>NZ_BTGQ01000009.1:0-24244 GCF_036985505.1 Croceitalea sp. MTPC5 | reverse complement strand
AATTGTATATGATCATTGATCATATATCCATTATACGCCTAAGATAGTAAATCTTCGATTTTCATGAACGACCTGTCGGCTACATGGGTGTATATTTCAGTTGTTCGGGTAGAGCCATGTCCCAGTAAAAGTTGTATGTGTCTTATATCAGTGCCCTTTTCTAATAAATGGGTAGCAAAACTATGCCTGAGCATATGCGGGGTTACCCTTCTGTTGATCCCCGCTTTTTTGGCAGCATTGACGATGATATTCAATACGCTTGATGTACTGTAACTTTTCCCTTTCACTCCCTCAAAAAGAAAGTTTTTTGGTCTATACTCTTTGAAGTATTGCCTTAAATCATTCAAAGTACTTTTACTCAGAATCGTCAAACGATCTTTGCTTCCTTTGCCCTGCCTAACACGAACCATCATCCGCTTGCTGTCAATATCACTTGGTCTTAGTTGCAAGAGTTCATTTCTTCTTAAGCCCGAAGAATAAAGGAGTTCAACAATGCACCTATGTTTTAAGTTGTTGGTATTCTCTATGATACCAAGTATTTCATCTTTGGAAAGTACATCTGGCAAACGTTTCTTCTTTCTCGGTCTTTCTATTGAATAGAATCTATTGGGCATACCATTGACCACTTCGTAATAGAACTTTATGCTGTTCAATGCTTGGTTGACATAAGAGTTTGATTTGCCATCCCTTATCAATTTTTGAAGGTACTCTCTAATTTCATTCTCATTGATTTCCAAAGGTTCTGTTTCTTTAAAATGATTTATAAAAGCTTCAAAACAATTCACATAGGCTCTTACTGTATTGTTGGAATAACGTAATATCTCCAATTTGGAAAGGTATTCTTCAGGACAAGGTTTTCTGTCAATACCTAATTTTCGGTTTCTGAACCATTGTACATCAACTTTAGGATTGTCGTTGTGCAACTTCTTTATAGCAAAGAAATAGTTCCCGTTTATCCATACCTCGCCTTTGAAAACTTTAAATATGTGCTCAAGGTTTGGTTTGGTGTTGGGTAGGTAATGCATATTGAATTCTACTGACCATTTCATTCCGGGAATAGAATCCACTAAACCTTGAATGACTTTGTCAGAGGAAAACTGTAGCCCGATTTTTCTTTGGTTTTCGATTAATAGATGTTTAAGAGTAATACTTCTTCCTTTATGCATAATTGTTCGTTTGTAGAACAAATTCCTAATTAAAAATGATTTAATCGTATCTTAAACGAATAATGTTCGAATATACATTCGACTAATTTCAAAAATTCATGAGGTTACAAAAGGTTTGTTTGTACTGTAAAAAGGAATTGGTTGGGCGTACTGACAAAAAATATTGCAATCTACATTGCAAAAGCGCTTATCAATACCAAAAGACAAGGGAACAGCCAGAGAGATTCTATAACAAGGTGGATAATCAATTACGTCTGAACCGAAGACTTTTAAAACAGTTTAACAAAGCTGGTAAATCAGTAGTCAGATGCGAAACACTATTGAAGTTAGGCTTCAATCCAAAGTTTTTTACCCATTATTGGAAGAACAAAAAGGGGGATGCTTACCTTTTTGTATACGAGTACGGTTTTTTGAAAAGGAAAGAGAACACAAAGGATAAGTATGTCTTGATTACTTGGCAAGATTATATGGTTTGACAACACTTAATGCTTAATTATATTACCTGATATTAAATAAGTATTTTTATTCCCTAAAAGATTATATCATTTGTATTTATTTACTTTAATAAGTGCAATTCGGTGTACTGCTTTAAATTAGCAAGGTAAAGTATTGGATCACAGTTATATAAAATTAACGTTATAGGACTGTCATCCCGACTAAGACCTATTTTTTGGTTTTATAAAAACGCTAACTAAATGATTTTCAGAAATTTAATTTTTTTTGATTTCATTTAGTTAGCTTTAAAATCAACAAAAAAGGGAACAAATCGGGAACAGATTTCTCCCCTTCCATCTATCTTTTTTTTCTTACCTTTTATAGAGAGAGCAAGGCTTTCGACGTGATTTGACTTTCGTGTTAATATCTTAATAAAATGTTAATTCGGGAACAAATGAGGACTTCTAAGACTTTTAAGGTGCTTTTTAGACAAATCAAGGCACGAGGTAAAAACGAAACCGCACCAATCTATGTGCGCATTACGGTCAATGGCAAACGTGTTGAATTCAGTACAGACCTGTACTATCCCATTGATGAATGGAACGGCAAAATAAGCCGTGCAATGGGCAGAAATGCCGATGCAAGGGCTTTAAACGATGAGTTGGACAATATCTACGTAGAAATCAAGAAGAGCTATGAGGCATTGGTAAAAGAGGGAAGATATGTAACGGCGCAAATGGTCAAGGCAAGATATCTTGGAACCGACCATAGTGGCGAAACCATACTTGGCCTATCTAAATACCATTATGATAAAAGCGTTGGTAAGCTCAAAAATGGGACTCTTAAAAACTACAAAACCACGGAACGGTATTTGACGCACTTTTTAATGAAAGACCTTAAAATACCTGATTTACCATTGGACTATATCAGGTATGAGTTTATAGTTGATTTTGAGGCTTTTCTGCGTAACCCAAAAAACCACCTCAATAAGAGGCAACCCTTAAAGAACAACGGTATAATGAAGCATATTGAACGGCTTAATAAGCTTATGAATTTTGCCTTTAAACTGGGTTGGATAGAGAAACATCCATTCGAAAGATATGAATTGAAGTTCACCAAATTCAAAAACGGATTCTTGACCAAAATACAATTAGAGGCCATGGAAACCATAGAGCTTGATAATCCAAAGCTTTCTCGAGTGCGGGATGTATTTATATTCTGTTGCTACACAGGATTGGCCTATATCGATGTAAAAAAGCTGACAAAACAAAATTTGGTAATGGGAATAGATGGTAACATGTGGCTTTCGCTCTACAGACAAAAAAGTGATGAGCTTGTAAAAATTCCACTTTTGGAAAAGGCAAAAGCGATTTTGGAAGATTATGAAGGATTTGAAGATTCCGAACGGTTGCTGCCTGTTTGTTCCAATCAAAAAATGAATACTTATCTAAAAGAGATAGCCGGTCTTTGTGAAATTGATATTAAGGTCACCTGTCATGTTGCAAGGCATACATTTGCTACTACTGTTACCTTATCCAATGGAGTACCTATTGCAACCGTATCAAAATTATTAGGTCATGCTAGGCTCTCTACGACACAGATTTATGCCAATGTGGTGGAAAAGAAGTTACAAGATGACATGAATAAACTTCAGGCGGCACTAAATGGTGTTAGAGAAACTGCATGATAACTCCATATTCATTGCAAATTCTTTAAATAACCACTAATTAGCCTGTTAAATGGGGTAAGAGGCAAATTGACACTAAAAATTCATGGTAATTTGAGTTTGAGAGTCGAATCACAAAGAAGGCCGTTGTTCAACCTTTTGTTGAAAGCGGTCTTTTCAATTATATCTAAATACAATCCTCTATTTAATCTTTAAAGGAAAATATTAAAAATCCCATGGCAAAGTAAACTCTTTAAACAAGGTGCATTTTGTAAAGAGTATCGTTTTTGAACTTTAGTAAGAGTCTTGACAAAGCGCAATGCGGGCTCAGTGCCATTAAAGGTTCAAAGCATATAATGCTTTCTTAGGGTATGGTAGGTTCAATTTTAGTATGTCGACCCTTATATCTTTTCTTACTTGTTTTAACACCTTTCATCCAGACTTACATTGATTGACAAAATAATTTCCAAAAGCTGTAAGGTAGAAATTATCGGAACTTTGATATACCGCGGTAATGTCCAAATCCAACTCAATGGATTCTTTCTCTTTATCATCTTTACTTAAATCGGCACTTGTAAAGCCATTATCAATCTCTATTTCTGGTTCTTCGTATCTCAATAGTCCCAAAGATTCTAAATTATCGATATAAATTTTGGTAAACTCCTCATTCAGGTCAAATTTCTTTTTTATCGTTCTGCTAAAAACTATCAATCCGTCCAGTTTAATGTCCTCTTCTCGGTAAGTTATATTTTTTCTTTTGTTTGGTTGATTCATAAGTTGAGCCAGTTTCATTTGACGTCTAACATATATATCCTCAAAAATAAAATCTAAGATTTTCGCCTCTAAAGATGATAGAGATGATAATGTATTTATCAACCTTGGTTCCAATCCGTTTTCAGGTGTGATAGCCATATTGGCTATTAGGTTTGACCATTTGTCTTGTAGCAATTCTTCTTCTTCAACAGATGAATACTCTATTAATGGAACAAGTGTCTTAAGATTTAACTCTCTTGGTTCCATACCATTTCTATCCAGTAGTTCTCTGGTCTTATTAAAAATTTTCACTTGATTTTTAATCCTTCGAAATCGGACATTATCTGCAAAAAGTTCCCCCCATTCGTTAATTGAAGGACCCAAAAGTTTAGACATAAATTTTTCTGTTTTGTCAAGTATTTGTTTAGGTAAATTTAGTCCTTCAATTATATCTTTCATTTGATTCAATGGTTGTCTTTTATGTGTTACATCTTTTTATATTAATCCCAAAAAAATTACCTAGTCCGCAAAGGATAAAGACAAATTTGTATATTTTTCAGCAGTAATCATTACCAATTCTTTGATTTGAACTTTTTGTACGACCCACACAATTGATTTATCTGAAAACTCGACTATTAACATTATGAAGTATTGTGTCAAGCTCGCCATTGTATACAAATCTTGAAAAATTCTTTTTCACCAAAGCCCGAATTTTATCATCCCGAAAGTCTTGTATTCTAAATTTAACACCGTACCCTTTTGCGGGTATTATCAAAGTAACAGCTTCACTATTCTTACCGTGGCTACATTCCATATCTAACAGAAGAGTTCTGATGCCATTCATCAATAAACCTGTATTCTATTTAAGTAGAATTTCAGATTTATAGTTTTTCCGAGGCCTACCTATTCTAACCATATCAAATTTAACTTCCATCCTTTACTTATAATTTATTCGTGAAGAAAATCAAATTATACTTCAATTTGTACTTGTTGTTGGTTTTGTACCCTAATCCTGTTGTATATCTTAATATCCTTATTTACGGCCTCAAAACTGACAGCTATGGCATAGGGAATTTCCTGTTTTAGGTCCTTATTCCATCCTGAATGACCGACAACACCAACACCAAAACTCTCGGTCAGCACATTGGATTTCACAACAGCCCAGTCCTTTTGATGGATATTGTTATTCAACTTGACCTCTTGGATTCCAGCGTTTGATCGGTTATTAATTGTCCATGGTATTTTTTCTTCATTTACATTTTGGACTCTTTCCCCATTAGCTTCATCAACTAAAAGCCGTTGTTTAAATGCCTCGGCACTTTCCCCAAAATTTGAGGAATGCCAGTCTACCCATCCAGAAAGATATGACCGAAAACCTACCCGGGTCCTTCTTGGTTTTGCCTTAAAAACCAACGTGACTTCAATTAATATATCATAGGCATCCCCAGGTTTTCGTAGTTCTTCAGGCAATTTGACTTCATAAATATCAGCTTCCTTTGGAACGATTGTCCCCGTGCCTGTCAATGTGACCCTGAAATCGTTATTGCTTGTGGCTCTGCCTAAATCCGGTAACCCATAACCATAGAGCCTTAAAAAGTTTAATGTGGCGGGTTTATTAAATACTTCTTTGGGCCATCTTGCCGATTGAATGACCAAGGCTTTATATAACAATGTGGATTCACCAGGTAATTGTGTCTCCAATTCAGAAAGTATGCTGGATATTTTGGGAGCACTGAATGAGGTGCCGATTCCATCGATTGCCGTGGCCGGACCTCCGTGCATTGTAGATCTTACCAAATGTAAGGATGTCTCCTTTCGTTGGGACAACAGTTTATCTTCACCATTCTTTTCAACAACATAATCGCCTCCATATTCCACCAATTCAGGTTTGATCGAATACCAAATCCCTAATCCGGTCCGCGAAAATGAGGAGGGGTAATCTTCTTGGGCAATGGATATGACATCATCATCTTCATAGCTCCCATGACTTATTGACCCTACTGTAAGGGAAAGTAAACTTTGTGATGGATTCGCTATCCGGGATTTATTTTCCAACAAATAATCTGCATATTCAGTATCACTGCGCAAATAGTCTTGAATGGTTTCCTTTGTAAGGTTTCCTGCTGGAAGCACAAACACGATATCCTCTTCCCATTGCCTATGGTCAATGGATTCTGCCCATTTCGACATTCTTGTGGTGATATGACCCCGCTTGGAAGCAATGGACATATTAAAAATCCGTGTGCCATATTCACCAAAAAAACGTTCAACCACATTCTGTATAAGGTCAGGGGGATAGAGATAACTAGGCATTTTATTATCCTTATCCAAAACTCGGGCATTTTGTACCCATTTGGTCAATTGCACCGGATTATGTTCAATGGGTAGTTTGTTATGGAGAATGGTTCCCGCAACCCGAGTACCGTGCCCACCACTTTGCACATAATCCGTTATATCATCAGGGTCACCTTTTAAATAGCTCAACGAGTGTGCAATGGCCACCCCAGGGTTCAATAGAACGTGGTTTTCCTGAATGCCGCTGTCAATAACACAGACATTGGGATCTTCCTGTGTCGGAGGCAGGATTTTCAGCTGTGAGTGGTCTGTCAGCTCCTCTCCTAGGGCAATGGCCTGTCTTAAATCATCGTACTCCTCGACCTCAAAGAGAAATGGATAGTTAAGGACCAAATCCTTTAGGCCTTTGCCAGATATTTCCAACCTACATGAAAAGCTATCTGAAGATTCCACATAACTGCTAAGCAAAGTCGCTTGGTAGTTGCTAACGAAAGCTTTAAACTCTTCTTGCCGCTTCATGGACAGTTCATCCTGTTCCCTTTGTCGGGCATCCCTTCTTTCCTCCCAGCGTGCAACCCTTTCGTTGTATTGTTCCTCAGTGATATTCTTCTTGTCCCACGGCGGATAGGCCGAAATATGTACGTAACTAGCGATAGCTACATCGACAACCAGTACTTCGGCATCATCAATTTCTTCCCATTTCGATAGTAGTTCTTTGGATAGTATCCTGTCAATGCGCCATTGTTTTCCTGTAACGATATCCCAAAGTTGAGCCGCTGTGTCCTTAAACTTTCCTTCTTCTTTGAGAAACTTTTCAATTTTTTCCGATAGAGTGGATAGGTTTAGGTCAGCGGAAGCTCCAATTAGAAATCCGTCCTCCTCCTCTGATATGACATCAATTCCGAATGAGCGTAACTTATCGGGGTCAAAAACATTAGGGTCTACTTGCAGGAAAAGGGGCAGGGCTTCCGGTAATTCTGGCAAACCTTCCTTTTTTCTTTCATCCAAAGCGGTCTGCCAATCTTGTATTATTTCAGTTGACTTTTGGTTTAATCCTTCACCATGTACTTTACGATTTTCCCGATTCTTGATGGTCCGCTCATCTGGTTCAATAACCACAGGTTGTTTGCCGGGGCCATAAGGGGAGTTGTATAAGTCTCTTAGTCTAAAGGGAAGGGATAAATGATCGAATGCCATAGATATTCACTACTTGTTTTCATGAAATCTAATCGTTTCATTGATTATTCTATCGAAATCACTGCTTTCAATACGCTTGACACCATCAATCACTGTGGACTTTATAAGGTTTTCGGCTATCTTGACAATTTCCGCGGACGAAAACCCTTGTAACTTCTCTGCATATTTGGAAAAGTCGATATCCTTGGCCAATGCTGTCGAAGAAAAGGTCATTTTTAAGAGACTCTCAATTTCTTTGTCCCCTGGTTTAGTAATCTCTATCACTTCATCAAATCTTCTGAAGACCGCTTTGTCCAAAGAGGTTTCCAAATTGGTCGTGGCCACCAGTAGGCCAGGGGCGTTATACTCCTCCAAAAGGAAAAGCACCATATTTACCAATCGATGCATTTCCCCAACATCTTGCCCATAGTTCCTTGATTTTGCTATGATATCGAACTCGTCAAGCAAAAGGACGCATGGAAAGCTCTGAATGCTGTCGAACAGTTTCTTAAGGTTCACCAGCGATTCTCCAAGATATGAGGAAATGACTGCCTCAAAACGCACCTTATAAAAAGGTAGCCCAATATTCCATGCCAAGCGCTCCGCACCCATGCTCTTTCCGCATCCGGGTGGGCCAAAGAATAGAATTTTCTGCTTTGGCTTTAAGCCATGCTTGGCCAATCTCGTCCTGGCTACAAACTCCTTTTCAATACGCTGGAATTTACTCTCGATTTCCTTGGACAAAACCATGTGATGTCTCAGTTCCTCCCTCGGAATCTGTACTGCCAATGGAAAATCTTTTGCAATTCCCTTTGCATTGGAACCTGAAAATATGTCCTTGAGTTCTTTGCCCAGTTTCTTTGAGGCCTGGACATTTTCATCCAATATTGCCCTCAATTGTTTGGATAGGACATGGTGCCCTTTTTCTTCTTCATCCTTGATGATGTCATAGGCCACCTTTACGATATCATCTTCAGGATTGCCGTCAATGCTCTTAAACAGTCTTTTTAAAATATCTTTGTTCAAATCAAGGGAATCTACAAACAAAATTAGGAAATATTAAGCTGTCTTAATCAGATATTCCAAGATACCTAGTTCCGTTTTTAAAATTAGAACGTCAAATAGGTTCCGTTATGACCGTTATGGAAAGAAAAGATATTTATGCAAACATAGGATTACTGGCCACTCAATTTGCGGCTATCGAGCAGCTTGTTCATGACATTTTGGTCAAAATCATCGTCCGAAATGCCCATGAGATCAGTGATATGTTTGGTATCACTATTATAGAGAACCAGACTTTGGGAAAGCGGCTTGGGCTACTTAAAAAATTAAACAGGTTTGACAATGATTATACGGAGCGGATTGGGGATTTAGTCGAATCGATAGAGCCGAAAATCAGTATCCGAAACTATTTCATCCATGGGGTATGGTCCATAAAGGAAAATTCCATTCTCATCGAAAACAAGAAACTAAAATATACGAAGTTGGAAGATGGCCAGATGTGGCGGTACGGCGGAGCCAAAAGCGTCCAGCAAGAGGAACTAAACCAATTGAATCCCGATTTGGGCGTTATCATTGAAAACGCTAAGCGTATTCTTACCGATATAGAGAATTATGGTTTTGAGCCTTGAACTAGATATTTTGGATTGCAATGTGCTAGGGCAATTGCCCATGCTTATAGGCTTTTATGAAATCCTCTTTTGCTATTTTTCGAAAGGTGTTTTCGTCCATTACTTCAAAAATATGCGGCCCAAAATCCAGAAACAGCGGAGCGGACGAGTAATCCCAACTTTTGCGGCGGTACTTCCAACGGTAACCGTATAATCCATGATACCGCTTCATTATCCCCCTTTTTTCTACCTTCCTTTGCTCAATTAGTGCTTTTTCCGAGGCTTCCCTATGCTCCTTGGCTTCCTTCTTCAACAGTGCGATTCTATCTTTGACCTTACGCTTTTCCGCTCGGAAGGTCTGTAATTTAGATCTGGTCTTTTGCAGTTCAGCTTTGGTCTCGGCAAGTGTTATTTGTAAAAAGCTAAGATATTCCGTTTTCATGCTTCGGAATAGCTTACGGTACTCTTTCTTTACTTTTTTGCGCTCTTTTTTAACTGCGGTAATTTCAGTCTGCAGTGCTTCAATAATGGTCTTTGGGTCAATAAGCAATTTGTATTTTGGACTTAAGGCGGTCTGCTTAAAGTCCCATTCCGAATTGAAATGTCTGACCTCTGGAAAAAGTGTTCCGCCCGATTCATTCTGAATGGCACAGCACTTTTTGAAATGGTGGGGGCTTACCTTGGCCTTGCCCACATATTTATAGTGTTCCATTCCAAGGAATCCGCAGTTTTCTAGTCCATTGATTTTTTGGACTTTCCCGGATTTCAGATTGATTTCTTCCTTTAGGGCCTTGACTTTTTTCCCTACTTCTTCGTATGCTTTCTTGTCTGTTGGTTTAAATCCCATTTGATGCCTGAGATAAAAACTGTTTGGCTTTAGCACCTTCTGAAGACTGGTTTTTGGAGTATCTATTTTTTCTTGCAGATTCTTAATGGAATCCTTTTCACTATCGAGCTTCATCTCCAAGGCGGAGACTTCATATTTTATGGCATCCAATTCCTTTTTGGCTTGGATGATATCCTTGTCTTCGTTTTCAGGGCCTTCCCAATCTATCAGATAGCGATAGGAGTCTTCCATGGTGCGCAGTTGGGACTTTACCAGACTGTATATTTTAAAATTATCCTTAAATGGGGCAGCATCCACCAACCAAACCAAATCCCCATAGAACGCTTCACGAATCCTTATAGTCTCAGGTGAAATTGGGGAATGTTGTAATTCCAGCACCATTCCGAACGGGCCTTTAATGTCCGCAATATGTTGCTCACCATGTTTATTGATGATGACCTCTTGCCAATCCAAAGGAAATTTACTTTTCCATAACCTATGCCATTCCGATTCTTTTTCACCCCAGGTGTCACAATGTTCCAATTCCAAATGCTTCCAATGGTGAGTGTAAATTTCCCCGCAATAGGCTCTGACCCCTTTCCTGCAATTGGGGCATATGCCCATGGCACCCTTGTGTGGGCGAATGCTCTTGTTATGTTCGTCTAGGGCTCTTAACATTTTAACCGTTGCAACTTTTTTATATAATGCCTAGGTAATGGTGCCGATAAACTGTACCAGTTCCGGTATACTTTCATAAATTCCTCTTCCCGCCATCGATGCCGTGACCCTTCCCAACCAATTCATAATTTTTTCCTTACGGCCTGGAGTTCCCTTTGGAGCCTCTTTATCAATCTCCTCTAGCTCAACAATGGCTTCTTCTTCAACTCCCCATTGCTTCAGTTTTTCCCTTTCTTCTGTGGTGATATTGGTCTTTATGTCCACATGGCTTACCTGTTGCCCTGCAACCACGTTAAAAGGGTTGTTGTTTCCAGAGATATGGGTAGTGATGATGTTCTGCACTTTTTCTTCATTTTCTGTATTTGGTGTGTAGTCCTTATCGATTTGGGGGAACTGATTTTCCAATTCTTGTAATGTATCCAACAATTTCTGCCTGGTTCGCTCAACAATATTCAACAACTGTGTTTTGCCCACAGTGCGCTGGCCACTTCTTACTTGGCCTCCTTGGCCCTCGACCATCTTGGTGTAAAATTTTGATAAAATCCGAATCATACCGCCAGGGAGATGGATATACCCAACATGGCCATCCATTTCTGAAATATTGTGCTCAACAATGGATATGGGTTCAATTGCTTGATGGAAATAAATATTATTCCTAAGATCTTCATCCGCATCATCAGGTAAAACCACTGGAAAGCTTCGTACTTGTCCATACCGAAATTCTGCAGTCAACTCAATTTCTGACCAAATTTTTCTGTACCCTGGCAATAGAGTATCATTCGGTTCATAGCCATTTAATTCTTTGGACAACCATTGTTTGAATGTATCATTTTGAATCTGGTTCGCAATTAGTTTGGCCCTGGTCAATGCTTGACCTAAATTAATTTTGTCATAAGCAATGTCTGTAATCAATTGATGTATCATAAGGGAATATTAGCGTTTAATTTTAACAAAAAACTATTTAAATACTTAAAAATGGCTGAACTATTGAGTCATATTAAGATACAGGTTTGTTTGAACTCTTTACATTACTCCGAATAAATGTTTTCAGGATTGCAGCGGAACAACCGAAAATACCACTCAAAAAAATACAAACTCTTTACAGTATCCGCTTTCTGTAAAGAGTTATTTGGGCGGTCCAATAGTCTAAATATGGATCTAAATAGAAACGACTAATTTGATAGGGCAAATTGAATTCTATAAGATTGATGAACATTGAAATCATCAGAAGTTAAGTAAACGGTGGTCAAAGTGTACTTATGTCACCTTCTTAACACCCATAGTAAACGTTTACATTATCTAAAGATTGATTGCGCCTCCCTATGCACCCGCTCAAAATTCGCTCTCAATTCCTCTTCATCAATTGACATAGGTTTAGGCAATTCCCTTTTGATTGACGGCAATCTAAACCGCACCTTTTTATCCTTTCCATCAAAGAAAACCACAAACTCTCCTTGCTGTAATCCATAAAAAGCATCTGCCCTTCGCTTGGCCACTTCTTTCTCCCCTTGCGTCACCCGGGTATCAAAATTCAGAGAATGTCCTTTGCTAATGCTTCGCGTTTCCTTCTTCACGATTTCAAAGAAACGCTCGTAATATTTGGCGGTATCCGGGTCATTGGCTTTTCCAAAAAACTGGTAGGAGAGGTTGCTCAAGATGGCCTTGCTAGCTTTATCCCCGTACATCATATCATTCTGAACTTTGTCCTGTAAGACATAGATAGTAGCAATATCATAGCTCCTTAAAGTGGCAGGGATACGGTGCATGTTCAACAGTCGTAAGGTCGCCGCTTCCTCCATCAAAAGAAAGGAGGACAAGCGGTTTCGTTCACTCATTTGTTTGGTGATGGAATGAATGATGGTAGCAATGACGGGGGAGAGGGAGGTCTCTTTTTTAGGGTCATTCACTACGGAAATAACGGAAGGAGTATCAGGGTTGTTGACGTTCAAGGGGACTTCATCTGCTGACAACACCATGAATGTTTTTTGGGTGCTGATCTTTTTAAAGGCATTGGCCAAAGTACTCTTGACCCCTGCGGTCTGCCTATCGGAATCCACTCCGCTGATAAAGGCATCGGCCATGGCCTTTGAGGTCACATTGGTACTCAAGAACTCCACCAGTTCGGCTGTGTCCAGATGCTGATACAGTGCAATCATATGGGGTATGGTACAGTAGTCGGGATAGTCCACCTTCAGTCGCCAGATCAAACCACCAATCAATCCCTCAACGGCATCATTGAAGAATTTTGAGGTTCCCGTGGCACCACTTTCTTTAAGTTCCAAGAGGTTTTCGAGAAGGACACGCGATATTTCATGGACGCTTTCCTCATCGGGAATATAGCGTGGTGCTATTGGATTTACGCGATTATAAATTGGCCCAAAGGAAATAATATAGAAGTCCCTATCGGTCGCATTAAAGATGGGATATGCCATCTCGGTAATCTCAAGATTCTTGTAATCGTGCATTACCCCACAGAACCCATTTGCCCCCAAATGTTTGAACAGTCCATGAACAACACTTTCCGTTTTTCCGCTACCTGCGGAGCCGATAATGGAGATGCCACGGCGGATATTGTCGAGCATCAAACGATAGCCTTTGGTGTTTAGAATGGCCCTATGTTTCCCATGGATGGCGGTCAGGTTTTCCTCTTTGCCCACAAACACAAAAAGGAGTATGGCCACGAATAGAAGGGGGAGTACCCCATACAGAACCGCTTTTAAAAACAGTGTAATCGGCAAACGATAATAGAAGATTCCAGCTAATGATACCAAGAGCAAAAGGGTCATATAAAAACCTTTTTTTAAAAAACGAATAAGCACATATTCAAGGGTAATCACCGCAAGAAACAACACAACATATAACAATAAACTTTCCATATCATTTGATTTTTTAGACTCCAATGGAGCCTGCTTCCCTGGCTCGTTTCATTCCCTTTTTAAGTTGTTTAAAAGCTTTCATGGCCAGTTGTACCTTGTTCGTGGGGATGCTGGGAACATTCAGTCCCGCCTTGCGGAACAGTGTCAAGGCCACGCCCCTTTGGCTGGTAGGTAGACCCATTTTGTATAGGGATTTTAAGGCCAGTTCCCGTTCATTGGTGGGCAGGCCCACGACCAGGGCAAAGAATTTCTTTGGGTCTTTACGGTACAATTTTTTAGTACTATATCTGTCTATAAAACCCCTTTCAAATGCGAATGTCTTGTCAAATCGCTGCTCGGCCGCATCAAAGAATTTGTTTCGGTCAAAACCCTGTTTCTGTTCTTTCCCATTGAGGATGGTCACGTTCTTTCTATGCTGGGAATTAGGGGAAAGACTATAGGTGTTGGTCACGTCCTTTCGGCTTACGATGATATGGACGTGGGTCTGAAAACCTTCCTTTTTCATGCCCTCGGCCACCAATTTTCCATTGATCTCATGAGGTGCTCCGGTCACCAATCGGTCAATGTTGCGTTGTGTTTTTTTCAGGTCGCCCTTCAATTCACCGCGCCGAATCTTGGCTATATCATGTTGGAGTCTTGCGATTTCTTTTCGGTAGGGAGCATTCTCCTGAACCATTTTCTCAAAGCCCCGAAAGGTTCGTTCCTGTTCAATTTTTGCATAGTATTTAATGTCATCGACCGTCACTTTTCTATCGCGATAAAAAGAGGCCGCATAGTCCTTCATCAGTTCCCGGGTATACTGTCGGAGTAGGGCAGGGTCGTTGTTGATATGTTTGAGTTCCTTAGCACTGGGGCTTACCACAATGGAATAGAATTTAGGGTCCCGTTTCTTTAATTTTTTAGTGTTCCCATCGATTTCAGATATGACAGTTTCGGGGCTGATTTTATCATTGTTTTGGTCAAAGAAATGTTCCTGCAACTCAGGGTGTTTCCCTTCGTTTTCCTTTTCCAAATAGTTGACATAATCGGTCACGCTACTGTTGTAGGTATCATGTTGTGGGCCGATTTTCTGTGGGGTGATATTGATGTGCATTATGAATTGTTTTTTAAGGTTCTTTTGAATTTTTCAAGCTCTGATGGAGAGAGTTCCAACTTAAAATATGCTTTGCCAAAGCTGCCTTTGACCATAGAGACTTTGTTCAATACATAGCTGTATTCCAGCCTGATTTTTTCTAATTTTTCGGTCAATCTTTCATAGCGTATTTTGGGAACGGTCACTTCGATTTCCGGTTGGGAATCCTTTTTCTTTTCGAGTATTTTCTTTTCTTTTCTAATCGGTTTTTTGGTCTTGGCATTCTCCCCAAAGAGGGCCAACAGCATGGCGTTATTGGGTTTGGTCTGGTTGATTTCGATATCTCGGATAATGGCAATGGTGGCCTCATTCCGTTTGATGGAGGTATTGGTACGCTCCCGATTTTTAAGGATTTCTTGGATGATACTTTTGGTAAACTTTTGGGATGGGTCAACCCCGTGCCATTCAAAAAAATCCATCATTATATTCAGCGCCTCGGATTGAGATTTTGCCACTTTTTTGGAAAAGGAACGGAATCGTTTGACCACCGAAGCCTTTAGGTTCAATGCCAGATATTCATAGCTATATTTCTTCTTTACACGCATTTTCAACAAACTTTTTCAATGTTTACAGGCACTTTGGGATGTTTTTCAACAAAAATTGGTATTCTGATTCCCCTAAAAAGTTCTCTTAAACCACTTATTCACAACCTTTAGCGCAGCAAATCAAACCCGTAGCGTCGCCTTGGCGCGCTACCCTCTTGCTATTCCTTTTCGCCCGCACACGGACGAAAAATCCATACGAATACCAAGGTATTCGCGAGGGCTTGTTTTTGAGTTAAAACGGGAGAATTTAAGAAAGTTGGAAACGGACTTTTGAGGTATTGTTAGCAAATATTTCTTTTAACTATATATCCATCAAAATAAAAAGGACAGTTTAAAAAACCGCCCTTTCCAGTAGTGCATCGATACTACTTAAATATGGAAAACATATTTGTAAGCATATAGATTTCGTTGTGCCTCTGTTTCCAAAAGTGACTGATAACTGATACCTTTTTTATTGGTGTACCGTTTAAGCTGTGAACCATATTTTCGCTCGATATCCTTTTTAGAAACTGTTATTAAATGTTGTTGTGTTTCCTCGTCCAAATTTGTAAAATTCAAATAGATCATCACCCAAATTTTTAAATTAGGCCTTCATCGGCAAAACTGAAATACCCCGCATTCGGTGCTATGATAATATGGTCCAAAACTTTAATATCGAAATACCCAGTTGCTGTCTTTATTTTTTGCGTAATGGCTTTATCCGATTCACTTGGTTTAAGTGTTCCACTTGGATGGTTATGAGTTATTATAATCCCAACGGAAAGGCTTTTTAAAATTACCGCTAAAAGCAGTCTTAAATCTACCAATGTGCCTGTTATACCACCTTTAGATATCTCAAAAACACCTTTTACCTTGTTTGAATTATTAAGTAACAATACCTTAAAACTTTCGTGGGCCTCAATAGTATCTTTATCCCAATAATCATATATAAATGTAGCTGCGCATTGTGAGCTATTTATCTTTATCCATTTATCGGATGTTGTACGGTCTTTGTAACTGATCTTTATTTCGTTAACTTGCTTTCTCATTGTATTTTCTTTACGGATTTATAATGAAAAAAGAGGGCGTTACTTTTGCGGGTGCGCCCTCTTTACTTTTTTTAAAACTACTGCATTTAAGCTGCTTTCTTCATTTTATTTTTACGGTTTGATGTTCTTCTTGTCTGTGGATTTTTATTTCCTGTAACAGCTTCTTTGCTATCTCCATTTGGATTGTCAACGGCTGTTTTCACCACTTCAATTTCATTGACGGGAACACTTTCATTTTTGGAACCCAATAATAAAATTTCACTGGCTACGATTTCGGTCACATAGTATTTCACACCCATTTCATTGGTATAGCTTCTTGAAATCAATTTGCCTTCTACGGCTATTTCTTTGCCCTTGTGGGTGTACTGTTCGATAATATCCGCTTTTTTATCCCAAGCGGCCACATAATGCCATTGTGTGGATTGTACTTTTTCGCCTTGAGCATTTCTGTAATACTCATTGGTTGCCATAGAAAAACGGGCGACCTTATTACCGCTTTCAAGGTTCGTGATTTTTGGCTCGTTGCCAATGTTTCCGATTAACTGAACTTTGTTTCTTAATGTACTCATAACTTAAAAATTTATACTATTACTAATTGATTTTTGCCTTTTTCATAAGGCCTTTAAAACTGATTTACTTATTATATCCGGAGCGTTTTCCTTTTTTTGATTTTTTAACTTCCTTACCGCTTTCGTTTTATTGTTTCTGTATGATTTCATTGGTTTTGTTTTAAATGATTTACTTCCCATAGTGCCGTCGCTGTTACCTTTTTGATGCTGTCCCGGATTCAATATTTAGGCTTTGTGGGGCGTATAAAAAGTGTAGAACTGAGCGTAGTCGAAGTTTGTAACGGCTTTATGCCGCAACGCAAAGGATGAATGTTGTTGTTTTGCTATCCAAAAAGGGAAAGAAGACGAGGCTTATACGAAGAACAGTTTAAATTCCACAATGATTTGATGAATCAAGATATCATTGTAAAGTATTTGGTCGGATTAAAACGTTGTTTTGAAATGAAGTAATGGACTATCAGTGGTTTCTGGTTTTCCTTTTAACAAGACTTAAAAATATTTTGTAAATGACAATTGTTTTAAATGAAGTTAGCTTTAAGTATTGTAGGCCATGATTTTTTGCATACTGATGTGGTTTGTTTTTAACTATTTTTCTTGTTAAAATTGATTCAATTTGGATGTTTTCAGGTTTTAATAACCTTATATTTTACTAAAATTGAAAGAATTTAAATTTTTTGACTCTAGGGTTCAATGATAAATCTTTTTTACACAAAAATTGATATTGATTTCCATACCTATTTATGGGAGAAGCATTTGCCAACCCTTCCTTATTTTATGAGAAATGAAATAGTAAGGTATCATAGGTGGGAAGATCAACAGGCTTCTTTGCTTGGAAAGCTTATGATTAGAAAAGGATTGAAAATGTACGGTTTTAATGACGAATGTTTAGAATTAATAGAATATAACAAATATGGGAAACCCTACATAAGTGGGAAAATCAACTTCAATATTTCACATTCCGGTGATTACGTGATTTGTGCGATTAGTGAGAACATAAAGTTGGGGATAGATATTGAGAAAATAACGAGAATTGATTTCAATCATTTCAAATCTCAGTTTTTAGCGCAAGAGTGGAATGGAATTATTAATTCGAAGAATCAGCTTAGGCAATTTTATAAGTATTGGACACAAAAAGAAGCCGTAATAAAAGCGGCAGAAAAAGGTCTTTCAATTTCACTTAGGTCTTTTTTTATTAGAGATTGTGTGGCGACTTTAAGGCAGGAAGTTTGGTATCTTAGCGATATTAATATCGATTCAAAAGAATACTGCTGTAGTTTGGCCGTTGATAGAAAAATTAGGCATATTGATGTTTATCTGAAAAAGGTATATTTTAATAATTAAAATCCGGACAAAGAAAAATAGAATATGAATTTTAATGTAAAGAACTCATTTGTTGAGGTTCTTCCTAAAGACTCTTTATCTGAGAATATTCCTAGAATTGTCGAGAAAGCCTGTTATTCCCATGTAAGCCCAACTAAAACATCCGAACCAGAGATTGTTCATGTTTCCGAAGAGATGGCAAATGATATAGGGTTTAAAAAAGATGAAATAAAGTCTCCAGAGTTTTTGAAAGTGTTTACTGGTAATAAGGTTATGAAAGATATTGAACCTTATGCGATGTGCTATGGTGGACATCAATTTGGATCTTGGTCTGGACAACTAGGAGACGGTAGGGCAATTAACTTATTTGAAATTATTTGTGATGCTAAACGGTGGGCGGTGCAGTTGAAAGGTGCTGGTAAGACCCCATACTCCAGAGGAGGAGATGGCCGCGCAGTTCTCCGTTCTTCCATAAGGGAATATCTTGGTGCTGAGGCCATGCATAATCTAGGAATTCCCTCTACACGAAGTCTTTCTTTAGCTCTCACAGGAGATTTGGTAAAAAGGGACATGTTTTATAATGGTAATATCCAGTTTGAAAAGGGAGCTATAGTTACTAGACTTTCACCCTCTTTTCTGAGATTTGGAAGTTATGAGATTTTTACCAAAAGAAACGATTTGGTAACATTAAAGATTTTGGTTGATTATACCATAAACAACTTTTTTCCATCAATTGATTTATCAGCCAATAGTTCATATTTGCTTTTTTTTCAAAAAGTTGTAGAAAGTACATTGAAATTAATTACCAATTGGCTGAGGGTTGGATTTGTACATGGCGTAATGAATACCGATAATATGTCTATACTGGGATTAACTATGGACTATGGCCCTTTCGGATGGATGGATGAATTTGATGAGAACTGGACGCCAAATTGGAGTGATTTTAATTCAAGAAGATATAGCTATCAAAATCAAATAAAAAATGGATTTTGGAACTTGGCGAGATTTGGAGAATCATTGCTACCACTAATAAAAGACAAACGAGCTGTCGAAGAAATTCTTGAAGAATATCAAACCAACCAAAAAAAGATTCATTTAAAAATGATAAAATCGAAAATTGGGTTATATGATGAAAATGAGAAGGATGAAATACTAGTTAAAAATTTAATAGCTGTTTTACAACTAACAGAAATTGACTTCACAATTTTTTTCAGGAATTTAAGTAAATGTGGAAAGAATACAGGAGAAGTTGAGCGCAATCATATAATATCTGCATTTAATTTTATTAAGGAAGCATTTTATGCCCCGTCAGAATTGAAAGGTGAAGTAATGGATAAGTGGTATAATTGGTTTTGGAATTATCTTTTGAGGCTGCAAAAAGAGGATGTCCCAGACAATATTCGAAGAATAAGAATGAACAATTTCAATCCTAAATATATACTCCGAAATTACATGACCCAAATAGCAATAAATCATGCTGAACAAGGCGACTACTCATTAATTGAAGAACTTTATTCCTTATTAATGAAACCATATGATGAACAGGTTAAATTTCAAAAATGGTTCAAAAAAGGGCCCGATTGGGCTAGAAAAAGAGTCGGATATTCTATATTGTCGTGTAGCTCCTAATGATGATTAAATTATATTTTAAATGAAGAACAAAGTACTTGTTAGTAAATTAGTTATTCTTTTTTTAGCGATTAATTTTTCCTGTAAACAAGGTGATATTAATGAAACGAAATTTAAGTACACTAATGAATTAATAAATGAGTCCAGTCCATATTTACTGCAACATGCGCACAATCCAGTCAATTGGAAAGCTTGGGGTTTAGCTAGTCTAAATCAGGCCAAAGCAGAAGATAAGTTAGTATTGCTAAGTATCGGATATTCTTCATGTCATTGGTGTCATGTCATGGAAGATGAAACGTTTGAAAATGAAGAAGTCGCTGAATTAATGAACAAGAACTTTGTTAGTATAAAAGTTGACAGAGAGGAACGTCCCGATATAGATAAAATATATCAAACTGCATCCGAGTTAGTGAATGGTAAAGGAGGGTGGCCTCTGAACGCAATTATTTTACCCGATGGCAAACCAATTTATATAAATACATATCACACTAAGGATGACTGGATAGAGGTTTTATCAAAGTTCAATAATTTTTACAAAGAAGAGCGAAACAAAATTATCGAGTATGCCGATAAATTATCGAAAGGGATACAAGACACAAATGACTATTTTTTGACTAATCGTAAAGATAATCCTTTAGATAGCGTGTCATTGACGAGTATCGACAATTGGAAAAAAAAGTGGGATTTGGCATGGGGAGGAGACCAAGTTCCAGAAAAATTTATGCTCCCAATAAACCTCTCTTTTTTATTAGAATATTCTTATTTGCAAAAAGATACATCTGTTAAAGTACATGTAAAAAACACCTTGGATAAGATTATAATGGGGGGTGTGCACGATCATATCGGTGGAGGTTTTTACCGATACAGTACAGACAGCCGATGGAGAATACCACACTTTGAAAAAATGCTTTATGACAATGCTCAGATGCTCAGTTTATTTTCAAAAGCATACAGGTTATTTGGCGATTCAAGGTATAAGGAAGCAGCTTTAAATACAATTGAGTTTCTAGAGCTTGAAATGAAGAACCCAAAAGGAGGATACTACGCTGCTATTGATGCTGATACTAAAGGTGTTGAAGGCGATTTTTATATCTGGGAAGAAAAGGAACTCAAGACAACACTCAAAGAAGAATACCCTTTATTTTCGAAATATTTTAATATTAATGAACAATCA
Source organism: Croceitalea sp. MTPC5 (assembly GCF_036985505.1). Taxonomy (NCBI): domain Bacteria; kingdom Pseudomonadati; phylum Bacteroidota; class Flavobacteriia; order Flavobacteriales; family Flavobacteriaceae; genus Croceitalea; species Croceitalea sp. MTPC5. The sequence continues at coordinate 3,366 of NZ_BTGQ01000009.1, read as the reverse complement.
AAATGGGATAATCGCGGATATGTGTTGTTCAGAATTGATACTGATTCAACGTTTTCTGAGAAATATGACGTTCCACTAGGGGTGTTAAAGAAAAAAAAGGAAGGATGGAAATCCATTTTACAGAGTCAAAGACGTACTCGGATAAGACCTAATTTGGATGACAAAATTATCACTTCGTGGAACGCAATGTTGATTTCAGCCTATGTAGAGGCCTATAAAAGTTTTGGTAATATCCTACACCTTAACAAGGCTCTTCATTTACTCAATTTTATTCAAAAAAACAGTATTGGTCTTAATGGAAATATTGCTCATACATATAAAGATGGTATCAAGAGTACGGAAGGTTTTTTAGATGATTATGCTTTTATGATTAAAGCCCTGCTAGATTTATTTGAGATAACTATGGATGAAGCCCATCTGATTGGTGCGGAGAATCTGATTAAATATGCAAATATGAATTTTCAAGATAAAAATACGGTCATGTTTAAATATCGCACGGACAATAAATTGATTTCTAAGATTATAAATACAAGAGATGGTCCCTTACCATCAGCCAATTCGGTAATGGCGCATAACTTGTTTAAATTAGGTCATATTAAATATGATAAGAGCTATCTAAAAAAATCAAAATCGATGCTTAACCTTATGACTAAAAATATTGAGGAAAACAGTGAGTTTTATGCAAACTGGAATTTGCTCTTAAATAAATATCATTTCCCTTATTATGAGGTAGTAATTATTGGTGATAACGCATACCCACTTTTAAAGGAAATGAATATGCATTATAAACCAAATACTCTGATAATTGGAAGTAGTAAACAAAGTGAAATCTCATTATTTCGTAACAGATATGACAAGACCAATACTTGGATCTATGTTTGCCAAGAAGGCTCCTGTAAATTGCCGGTACAAACAGTTCAACAAGCATTCGAACAGATAGTAATTGACTAGATTAATCGGTTAATAAATTGAATTGGATATGTCACAGCAGTTGTTTTTGTTGCATTTCGCAGGGGGAAATAGATATTCTTATGAATTTATCAAACCCTTTTTAAACAAGTTTTCTTTAATTGTTTTGGAGCTTCCGGGAAGAGGAGATAGGATAGATGAAGCTCTCATATACAATATCGAGGAGGCTGTAGAGGATATTTATAACCAAGTTCTAAATGAACTGGATGGTTCAAAGTTTTCCATTTATGGACATAGTTTGGGTGCTATTTTGGCATATTTGGTAACCATTCGGTTAGAGAAAAGCCATAAATATCCTGCCCATTTGTTTCTAAGCGGAAAAGACCCGGTTGAAGTAAGAAAAAAAAGACACTTATTAAATAAGGAAGACTTATTAAGAGAGCTTATTAAATTGGACGGACTTCCTGCTGAGGTGGCAAATAACGAAGATTTTATCAATTTTTTCCTCCCAATAGTTAGAGCTGATTTTGAGGCAGCAGAAAGTAAAATAGATTTTACCTCTAAAGTAAATTCGCCAATATATGCCATGATGGGAAAAGAAGAGGAAGGCGCTGACCAAATTGCGCTATGGGTCGATTGCACCAATTCCGATTTTCATTTTCAAATATTTGATGGGGGACATTTTTTTATACATCATTATCCCGAGGAAATATCTAGGATAATCGCGGATAAAATAGGCGACGGATAATCGTTGTAGTGGATGTTTTTTATTTTGAAATGTCCAGATTGAGAGGATAATTGCTTTCGACTTTTCTTTTTAATTTATCAGTTTAATTGAATGTAAATTTTTCGCTAAACTAAAGCAGAAAATTCTTTCCAATATTGAACAGTAAAAATTGCTGTATCTTATTAATCTTAATATATAATTACTAATAAATCTTTCTTTTTTTTCAGTAAAAAGATACTTCATAGTGATATAAAAATTAATTAACAAAAAGTAAATTCTTACAAATACTTTTTTTTATATCTTGTTAGGACTAATTCTATTGCCCCTAAAACGCTTATGCTACCGGAAAATCATAACATAATTTCCAGGACATTACCTATTTCTGAATTTCAAAAAAGATTCTTTATAGAATGGCTTATTGAACCCAATGAATGTACATATAACATATCCCAAATACATAAGCTAAGTGGGCAACTTGACAAAAAAAGACTCAAAAATTCATGTAAAGAATTTATAGAAAGGAATGAGGTAGTTCATGCCCGGTATTCCAAAAAAGGAGAAAGTTGCTATTACGGTGATTTTAGTATAAACAATTTTTTTCATGAATTGACTTTTGGTGATTCCAAAGAAGCCGAAAGGCAAATTCAGGTTTTGCTATTTCAGCCGTTTGATCTCACAAAAGGCCCTTTGTTAAGAATATTCCTTATTGAATTGAATCAAAAAAATAACAGTCAGGAGTTTTATTTTTTTTTCGTTTGCCATCACATTATTTGTGACGGCGTTTGGATGTATGAATTCTTTGAGCAAGTTCGGGATGGCTATAATGAAACAACGAAACATGTCAGTTATGCTAATCACCAGGAAATTTCATTTACCGAGGCAGTAAAAGAAGAATCAAAGTATCAAAATACGGATTTTAAAAGTCGGGCACGAAGGTTTTGGTTGAATTTTATTGGGGATACTTCTTTAAGAACGGACTTGTCAGCATTAATGAACATAAAAATTCCGAATGAAGAAATATCCAATAAAAATGGGGCTGTTATTCATTTTAACTTAAATAGAAAACAAACTCATTTTTTACGAACATACGCCAGTAGGAACAATGTGACACTCTTTGTTACACTTTTGGCTTTGTATGGCTTTGTTCTGTCAAAATATTCACTACAAAAGAACTTTTTAATTAGCTATCCAGTTGATACGCGTTCTAAAAAATTTAAGAAGGCAATAGGGTGTTTAGTCAATAATATACCAGCAAAATTTGTCTTGAAAGGAATCAATTCATTGAGTGAGTTGATTGCGGTTTTGGGGGATCAAAGAAGGCAGGTTAAGAGATTTCAAAATTATTCTTCAATAAATATTATCCAAGATTTAATTGATTCCAAAGGCCCACAAACAGATGTTTATATGAACATCGGATTTGGTCAAACGTATTTGAATACAATTCCTTTAGGATTAGATGAATTGAAATCATCAGCTCTTAACAGCTCTTGGAGCAAGAACAGTATTTATGAAATTTCACTCCTTTATGATGATTATCGTGATGATTGCATAAAGTTTAAGCTAGAGTATAGAAAAAGTTTTTTCACCTCGTACTTGATGAAAAACTTCTTAGACTCATTTTATGAAGCAATCGATATATTTATCAAGAGAGGTGATTTAAGTGAACCTTATACCCTGATGCGCCCGGCGGAGTACGACCAAGTGGTGAAGGAGTGGAACCGGACCGATGT
>NZ_BTGQ01000008.1:0-165133 GCF_036985505.1 Croceitalea sp. MTPC5 | reverse complement strand
TTATTTAAAATTAGCACAAAATGCGTACCGCTTTGCACACCGAATTGCACACCAGAAGGGTGGTTTCAAACGATATCATATGATTGCAGAAAAAATGAAAAACCCTGATAATCATACGATTAGCAGGGTTTTGATATTGCCAGAATGGCAGTTCGTCGGGATGACAGGATTTGAACCTGCGACCCCACGCCCCCCAGGCGTGTGCGCTAACCGGGCTGCGCCACATCCCGAAATTTGGGATTCGAAACTTCTTTTGTAAAAGTTCCTTAAGATGTTGACTGACTAAGAATTTGAAAAACGCCAAACTTTAAAAATCAGACCAACGGACCTTATCCCTAAAAATCGAACGCAAAAATAGCAATTAATTAGTATTGAAACCGGTAAAAAAGTACTTTAATTTCGAGTAAGTTAATTAGTTACCAATTAGAAATTCCCGAATATCAAGATAAAGGGCCTCCCGTGCCTCGGCAGAGTCATTTTGAGGATTTAATAAAAAATAGCTGATGGTATGTTTCTCACAAAACTCTTCTATATCACTACCCTTCCAAGAGTGGTAGCTCATTAAAAGCGTATTAAAATCGATGGCGTAAGGTTTACTGGCATAATTCGGGGTGTTCAGATAGAGACTTAATTTAAGAAATGAAGACTGCTCTAGCTCGTTCTCACTATTCATTAAGAATGAACTTCTGAGACTGGTACTATTTTTTTTCATTAAATACCAATTATGATAATTAGGTTAATATTTTGTAAGACCGTTAAAGCTACGAAATAAAACTTTGCAAATAATATTTGGTCTAACTAAATAATAAAATGCCTTAAACACGGGTTGAATGACGCATATGAATGGTTGAGCTTAAAATACCCGTGTACCACAAAACCTTACCCATAATTCTTACCTGGAAAAGCCTCCTAGCTTTAATGGTTTTCGTTTATCGATACAAGGTAAAATGCCCAACGAACTGTTGTTTCTCGGTATCATTGGCATTGACCACATACCAATAATCACCTGTGGGCAAAGGACTGCCTGAATACGTACCGTCCCATTTTCGTACTTGATCCAACTCGGCCACCACCCTTCCGTAGCGATCATAAATGATGACATCGATGTCAGGAAAGAACTCTCGATTCTTCGGAAACCACTCGTCATTTAATCCATCACCATCGGGGGTGAAGAAATTTGGGAACTCTGGCATACCCTCAAAATTGAATGGAAAGACAACCTCCACAAAACAACCTTGGGCATCCACTACCCTCACGGTTATCGTTGCATCAAAGATAATATTGAAAACATTTTCACTTCCTTGCGACTCTCCTTGAAAGAAATATTCATAGTCGCCAAATCCACCTGTAGCTATTGCCGTTACCTCATCAGCATCAGTTTTCATCACTTCAACGGAAAGTGGTTCGTAGGCATCTATTGTAAATTCCACGAATGTGGTACAACCATTTGGATGATACAGAAATGCGGTATGATCTCCCGCAGGTAAATCCGCCCATTGTCGTTGTTCCGTAGCTATACTGATATCATCCACATCCAAAGAAATCAATACATCGGATAATGAAGACGAGTTAATCGGTACAATGGTTGCCGTACTATTAGGAAAAATCCCTTCACATCCGTATTCTACTTGGGCCTCTGCATTTATATCGACCCCTATACCGATAGGGACCACGATGTTCTCGGTACAGCCGTTAGCATCACGTACAAAGAACACATAGCTTTCGCCACCAACCAAATTGTCAAAAAACAGATTATCATTTCTAACAAAATCAATATCATCGGAAGAGTTTATGGCAACCTCGTAATAAGAGGCCCCCATGGCATCTACAAACGGTGTACCGCCTAAAATTGTCAACTGGGCCGTTCCGTCTGCGAAACCAAGACAAATTTCAGGGGTTTCAACAGAAGATATCCGGATTGTCTCAGGTTCAAAAACCTCAACAAACGCAGTTTCGGAACACCCTTCGGAGTCTTGGATCAAAATAGTATATTCCCGTCCATTTTCATCACCCTCCAAATCTTCGAAGGTGTAAATACCAGGATTATCGGGATCATTAAAGAACTCATTGAAATTAGGTCCGATGGCAAATTGTATCAGCCCTACACCCCCACTATTCACCTCAACAGTGATTGTACCATCTTCTTCACCACTACAACTTACAGGAGTCGCCGTGGCATTGAATACGATAGGTGCCGGTCTTGAGACCACGTATGGACCTTCAATATCTTGACAGCTTGCACCACTGGTGACCGCTATGTAATAATCCGTGGCGTCATCGAGTCCTTCAAACGTACCAAAATCATTTGATGCCACCATCGTAGCCATAGCCGATGGATTGAACGCATCTACGGGATCGCCCAAATACAAGGTGTAGGTATTGGACCCGACACCACCTGAGGAAAACGATTCTATACGACCATCAATTTCATTGGCACAAGAAATATCGTCGGGTTGGTTCACCACTAAATCGATATTCTGGGCATCTACCAAGGTCAATCCGTTTGAGTTTATGGTTCCGCAAGTATTTGTAGCATTAATCTTACGGACTTCATATTGATAAAAACCTTGAACCCCATCAATCAATACCTCGGTAGAAGGGTTACCAAGACCATCTTCGATTCGGATAAAAGGGTCGGTCAGATTACCTCCAGCAGTAATGGCCAAACGATATTCGTATTCAAATCCAACTTCAGGGTTTTCAATGCTGAGACGCATTTGCCCCATACCCCCACAACCTGGTGCCTGTACCTGCACCAAATCCGGAATTATAGGTGGTGGTGGATCGACATAGTATGGCTCCGTTACGCCAAAACACCCAAAACTTGAGGAAATTTCTATGGCATACCATCCTTGACTGATAAAACCACCACTTGCGCCTGTAAAGGTTGGCGAATCTTGCAAACCACTTCTAGAACTTTCGGTCAATGTTGTTGGATCAGCACTTGAATCTGTTTCTGAATAATAGATCAATTGATAAATGTATCCCGCGCCAGGTACTCCGCCCGCTGCACCAGGTACTGCTGTTGCCACATCCCCTGTTGACGGATCAAACGCTTCCAATACGGCATTGTTACCATCTGGGCACACCAAAGCCTGTGGTTCTCGTATACCCGCTAGAATTGGGTCTATGGCATTTAAGGTAATGTCAAAAGTAGCGGGGCAGCCTTCAACATCCCTAAATTGCACTTGGTAATCACCACTACTCAAATTCTCAAATCGATTGTTAATACTCCATGTTTGGACCTCTGTTTCAAAACTACCATTCGTATCACCATCTTGCATTAATCGGTATTCATAAGCCGCATAATCCCAACCTCCATTCAGATTGGCTTCGATTACACCACTATCATCATTACAACTGACATTTCCAATTTCAATGGCATTGGGCACCAAAGGTCCGTTTGGCGCACGTACCGTTGCCACGTTACTAAGCCCTGGACATTGGGGGTCAGCTGACGTCGTTACGGCGACCTCATAGTTTCCACCGACCAATCCCATGATACGTGCAGCGTCGCCATTACCATCTGGAAAATTGTTGGTATCGAAACTTCCCGTGGTCTGTGCGGGTAAAATCCTATTTCCATTAACATCCAATAAAAATGCCTCATAATTAAATACACCTGTATAATCGGTGACTTCAATAAAAAGACTTCCGTTGGCATCACCATCACATAATACTGGGCTAGCCTCCGTAATAACTACCGTAGGGCTGATAGGCGGATGAACGGTATACCTAGGTAGTGGGTAACTACATCCATTTGCACTATCATCTTGAACTTCAATTAAGTAATCGCCGGCATCCGGTAATTCGACGACTGCCGTGCCACCACCCGTTACAGTGACATTGTTGACCGTGGTACCCGAAGGCGCCGATGTGATTACCGTAAAGTCGGATGTGCCGACTACGGAAATCTCGACGCGTTCAGGATTTGCACAGGTCAAATCATTCAAGGTAGTAAGACTTGGTAGTACATCGGTCGGAGCAAAGACGTTCACTGTAAAACTGTCTTCGCATCCATTGGAATCTATAGCATAAATTGTAATTGTCTGGTCGGTACCAATGTCGACGATATCGAAATCAGGACTACTCTGATAACTGTCGGTAGGGTCAATACGATATCCGTAAGGTCCACCATTGCCCGGGCTTACCAATTGTGCGGAAATGGTTGCGGTACTAAACCTGTTGGTACCGTCTTCACAAATTAAGGTCTCATCATTCGCCGTTATTTCGAAAACCGGGGGTTCCGTCAGGGTAATCTCTGCTTCATCAGTACATCCTTTATCGGTAACCACTTGAACCACAAACGTACCCATACCAAGGCCATTAAAAGAACCTGAACCATTGGTTGCAATTGGCGTTTCGGTACCCGAAAGCGGTAATGAAGTAGCATACAACCGAAACTCATCAATACCATCACTGTCAGTACCTGGGCTAAGAACGGCATTGATACTACCGTCATTTGCTCCGTTACAGCTCACATTGGCCTCACCCATATCAGCTATGATAGGGCTTACCGGGGCGTCAGCAATGATACTGTTTACCATAGTGGTACAATTAGTGGTACCATCGGTCACAAGGTTGTCGGTTACCTCAACTTGATAAGTTCCTGGTAAAATATTTTCAAAAATACCATCTGCATTGGGATCAGTAATGTCCACCGCATTCGAATTAAGGTCGGTCCCTGTAAGACGATAGGTAAAATCACCACTTCCCCCATTCGCCAAAATAGTTATGGTTCCATCTGCATCTTCACAGGTGGGGTCCGTTGAAAATCCCCCGGATGCCGATAGTAGTTGGAATACTTCCGCGGTTGTGGTAATGTCGCAACCATTGGCATCGATAACATACACGTCGTATACCCCAACACTAGGAACATTAAAGCTTGCCACAGTTGGGTTGATACCATCATAAGCAGGGGTCAATGTCTGTCCCGCCAAAGTGAACGTAGGGTTATTAACGTTAGCCGGCATTTCTAAATCAATCTGAAAACCACCTACAGGAGGAGTTACATCACATTGATTGTTCACCGAAATAGTAGGTAGCGGCAAATCGGGATCTAACTGCACAATGGCTGCGGATGTCATAAATTCACAACCCCTAGAATCACGTACCCAAATATCATAAGATGTTCCCGGCGCAAGGGACCCCGCTAAGTATACGGTTGTTGCCGTATCGTAGTCCCCGGGCGTGGGCGTAAACCCTGCATCAACAAATGCATATTCATATGGGGAACCATCAGGGAGGGATCCAGCACCACTCGGAGGAAAAGGTGTACCGCCACTTCCCCTGACGGTTAATTGACCAAGTTCGTTACAATTTGCATTTTGATTGTCAATAACATCTACACGAGGCATGTTTAAGGTGGCATCAGCGGTTGCCCCACCCGTACAATCGGTTCCATTGTCAATGACAGAAATACCGTAGGGACCTTGTGGCACCAAAAAGCTATCATTAGTCGTAGTAGTTGTCGTATTGGTTACAACGGCACCCGTATCTAAATTAGTGATCACAATATCAAAAGTAGGGCCTGTTGCACCAGTGATCGTATATTCCAATGCCACATCATCTCCATTACAACTGCCATTGTCAATGGCAAGGGCAACATTTAACGGGTTAGGTCCGTCAGGTATATCTACGGTTTCAATCGTGGTACAACCAGTGGCCGTATCCAATACCTCAACAGTATAGCTGGCACCCGGAACTAAGTCGGCAAAGCAGTGTCTTCGAGGGCCACTATTGGGTGATACAAATGCAGGGTCGCCAACCAATCTAATATCAAAAGGTCCTGTACCATTTACGATATCAACACACTGCGCAATATTTCCCCTATCACAGACCAGCGGGGTGATTAAATCTGGAACAATATCTAAGTCAGTAACGGAATCAATAATGAGGTCATCAAAATCAATACAACCCCTAGAGTCTAATGTGATTACCGTATAATTTCCTTCAATGAGCGATGGGTCTGTTATGGATAAAGGTAAATCGGCGAGGGTCACATTCTCCCTACGCACCAATTCATTTCCAAAGTTATCTTCAACAATTATGGTAAAATCCGCCACTCCGTTGGCAATACCGGTTATTTGAACACCACCGGATAATACGCCTGCACCACACAAAGCATCAATAGGTGCAATGGTAGCATCGGGAGGATTAGTGGTATCTGGATTAACCGTTACCGTTTGAACACCAGTGGTACAGTTACGTGCGTCTTTTACGATATATTCATAGGTGCCAGCCGCCAAACCGGAATATATAGTCTGTGAACTGTAGTTGTATACCCCTAATGGATCTGGATTAAAAGGATCATCGACAAGACCGGTTCCACCTGGGGCAAAAGCGACTTCAAATGGTGGGGTCCCTAATGAAACATCAGGTATGATCTCAACATAACCACTACTTAAATCTCCACAACTTGGCCCGACCACATTCGTTGTGGCCACAATACTGGCCGGGGGTGAGAAATTTAAAGGAGGTGAAGTATTGGTACAGCCATTGCTATCCGTGACTTCCACGGTGTAATTTCCATCATTTCCTAAAGGCACCGTGTAATTAAAAGGGTTGGAAGGTAAGGGAAGACCAATGTGGCCCGCTACTGGGGTTCCATCCAAGAATATCGTATATGAAGTACTCGCCAAGGTGGTTATATCGCCCCCATTGACCGTAATCTGCATTTCTCCATTGCCACCGCAGGGGATTTCCGTAATTAAATCCAAATCAATCTGTACTTGTGGAGGAATGGTTACCTGCAATTGGTCCGTACAATTATTCCCATCTTCCACTTCCACGGTGTAGGTACCAGGTACCAAGCCGGTAAAAGTAGGACTTCCTTGTAAGGCACCACCATTAATACGGTATTGATGGGTACCCAAAGCTGCCGTACCCGCTGTTGAACTCACGGTAATGGAACCAGGATTAGTAGGTGAAAAACAATAGTCGACCGCCCCTAATGCAATCGTAGGTGGATTGACCGCACTTAAAGTAAAAGTAGTTGATGTAGAACAGCCTTCCGCGTCCGTAACGGTTAGGGTATAGGTACCTTCTGCCGTTAGGTTACCAAAAACACGACCACTTTTAGGTCCTTGGGTGATTCCAGGTGGCGTTGGCCATTCCAATTCATAACGATATGTTCCAAAACCTCCCGTAGCATTTGCCCGAACACGACCGATATTATTATTGGCACAGCTCATATCGGTGACATCCGCCGTTAAACCCAAGGGCGTCGTAGGTTCTTGTACGGTAATAGTTGCCGTATCTTGACATCCGCTATCTACATCGGTAACCGTTATGGTATAATTACCAGCACCCAATGCCGTGATAGGCACCTCTGCGTTATTTTGTGGTCCACTTTCGGCCCCGCCATTGATATTATAGGTATAATCTGTAGTAAAACCATCAATGATAAATGCACCATTGCCGTCCATTGCTCCCGTACATACATTCAAATCACCTCCTGATTTTACACGAGCCCGTATCGAACTTATAACCGCTGGGGTAAAGCTTTCTTCATAAATACAACCATTGACATCAGTAATTCTGAAGGTATGGTTGATATTATTGGTAAGCCCCACAAACGTATCACTGGCACCGTTGTTTATGGTAACCGGGCTTATTACTTCATAGGTTGCAATTGCAAAGTTTGCCGTAGGTGTCAATACCACATCTGAGGTATTGGCTGCACAATTGGTATTGCTTTGAACAAAATCAATATTCGTCGGGGGGTCTACAGCTGCAATCGTGATTGCAGTGAAGTCCCTGCGGCATCCTGAGGCATTACGAACTGCAGGGGTATAGGTTCCAGCTGGTAAATTGTTAAACGTTTGTTGTGTGAAAAAATCGCTACCATTGATACTAAATTCATAGGGACCTCCTCCAGCACCGGAATATGCGCCTGGAAAGGTAATGGAACCGTCATTTATACCTCCTGAACCATCACAGGTCAAATCGGTCCTCGTAGGGTCCGCCCCATTGATAGCCCCGCTCTCAGCAACTGTAATGGAATCAGGTAACGTAATAAAACAGCTAAATCCACCCTGTTCGTATTGTACTTGAATGGAATTGTACGTTCCGGCAGAAACCGATAATAAAGGATCCGTACTCCAAGGGTCGGTCGGTGTTGCCCGAAACGAAAGGTTATATCCTTTGGCATCCAATACGGTAATATCCAATCGTGCCCCACCATTGGTACAGGTTCCATCAATGCCGACTACCGAAACATCTGGCGGTGTCAATTCCTGCACATTTGCGGATGCCGTAATAATACACCCATTGGCATCGGTAATGGTGAAATCATAGGTGCCAGCAGTATTCACATTATAGCTGGTCTGGGTAGTGTAGGTACCACCCGAGTTACCTCCATCACTGGCTGTAAAGGTATAGGGCGGGGTACCCCCTGATGTTCTAACAATGATATCAACCGTTGCGGAACCACAACCAGGTTCAGAACTCAAACTTTCATTGACCTCCGTAGATGCGGATAATGGTACAATACCATCCCCTATGGTTATAGGGTCACCATTAACATCAAGACCTTGTCGTGGAGGCGGAATACCAGCGGCAATATCACCAGTACATTGTTGGGTCTCTACTTGTACACTATACGTACCAAAACCTACCGCGCTAAACGTGTAGGGATTGGATGTTATAAAAGTAGTAAACTCGATAGGGATACCTACCTCATCCAATAAGGTGTATTTGTAGGGTCCGGGAACATCATTTACCGATACCGTAATACTTCCGGTATCGCCAAAGCATTGGGCATCGATGAATTCAACATCGATACTGATATCCAATTGTTCAATAACAATGGGCTCATAGGGATACTCGCAGGTATTCGGTGTATTCTGTAATCTCGCTTTTACGATATAAGTACCTGGAGCAAGTCCATCGAATATCGGTGAGGCTTGCCATGCCCCAAAACCACTACCGGAATCAATACTAAACTCATAGGCACTGGAAAGGTTGGTAATTTGAATACGGCCATCAACGCCACAGATATAGTCCCTTTTTACAAAAGTCTGCGTAATCGTACTTTTTTTGACCTTAAAAAAGTATTGTTGCCCATCGGCAATTACCCGAAACTCGGCTCCGGAACCTGCGGGAATGGTACTGGCATCTAAATTAAAAGTTTGTGCGGTACCTACCGTAGTGTAACATGAAGTGGTGGTGTTGGGGCAATCTTCATTAATGTCAGGCGAACATGATCCTCCAAGAATCTGCCATTGTACCGAGCCATAAGGTCCGCCAGTAAGTGCGATAGTACGGTCATCAGAATCCCCACATAAATTAAAACGGGCAACCGTAAATCCGTTATTACTACATCCAACTTCTTCATCAGCACCTTGAATGATGGTCGTGAACATTGGTGCGACGGCGTTTGATACCTCGGTGAAATCTTTCTTTTTGGTATCTAAATCAGACTTTTCTAAAGACGAAGTGGTTTTCTCCTCTTTAGACATACCGATTACTGAACCAAATGCTAAATAATTTGGTCTTAATACTGCCGAATAAACTACAACTGATGATAACACCAATAGCAGGACATACAGATGACGCCTTGTTTTCTTGCGGGGCATAGGTTAAGCTAGGTTTGTTAGTATACCGGGATTTGGGAGCCTAATACACTAATTTGTAATTATCTAAACTTATAAAATCTAAATTAATTTTAACGTTTCATTGAACTACAGAAAAAAGCAGTTCAACTATTTTTATATACACTCTAACGATAAAATTATGAAAAAGCGTGCATTGTACCCCTATTTTTTCGTTGTACTGCTCTTTGATGCCTGCGGCCAGACTACGGATAAAAACATTACAACACCCTTAACTAATTCATTTACAGCATCTTTAGTGGTTGATGGACTTCAAAATCCATGGGGAATGGTTTTTTTACCCAATGGGAAAATTTTAACAACTGAAAAAGCCGGAAAACTCCTATTATTCCAAAATGGCTCTAAAACGGAAATAACCAATTTGCCCAATATTTATGTACGCGGACAAGGTGGCTTTCTAGATGTGGAATTGCATCCTAACTATAATGAAAATGGTTGGATCTATTTTTCCTATTCCTCTTCAGAGGGTAATGAAAGTGGGGGAAATACAGCCATTATGAGGGCGAAGCTAGTTGCAAATCAACTGACAAACAAAGAACTACTCTATAAAGGGGTGCCCAATACCCGTAAAGGGCAGCATTGGGGTTCACGACTGGAATTTGATGATAAAGGATATCTATACTTTTCTATTGGCGATCGCGGAAATCGGGATGTCAATCCACAAGATATCACACGGGATGGGGGTAAGATATACCGAATTCATGACGATGGGCGTATTCCAGACGACAATCCCTTCATAGACCGTAGAGGGGCAAAAAAAGCCATTTACAGCTACGGACATCGCAATCCGCAAGGTTTGGTAAAAAACCCCTTTACCGGAGAAATTTGGAATCACGAACATGGTCCGCGTGGAGGCGATGAAATCAATATCGTGGAAAAAGGAAAAAATTACGGATGGCCGATCATCACGTATGGCATCAATTATTCAGGGACCAAGATTACCGATCAAACCGCAAAATCAGGTATGGAACAGCCAGTTTACCAATGGACGCCTTCCATTGCACCATCTGGAATGACCTTTGTGAACTCAGAAAACTATCCCGATTGGCAGGGAAGTCTATTGGTAGGGTCTTTGGCTTTTCAATATTTGGAGCGCTTAGAACTAAAAAATGGAAAAGTGGTCCGCCGTGAAAAACTGATGGATGGTCTGGGTAGGGTTCGAAACGTTCGCCAAGCCCCAGATGGTTTTATTTATGTAGCCGTTGAGGGCAAGGGCATTTATCGATTGGATCCTAAATAAGCTATCCACACTATTTCTTTTTAGCTTTTTAAAAAGGTTTTCAACGATAGTTTCATGTTATCTTGAGCGCAGTCTAAGGACTATTGCCATAAGAAGAAACCATATTGTTTCTTGATGTTTTATGCTGCATACCCTTTTCGAATACGCTTGAGATATATGTTCAATTCTTCCTTCGCCTTTGGAAATAAAAATAACAACCCAATGATATTTGGAAAGACCAATGCCAAAATCATGGCATCTGAAAATTTCAAAACGGCATCCAATGTAATCGCGGCCCCCATCACGGTAAACACTAAAAACAACAATTTATACAGTAATTCGGTGTACCTGCCACGGCCGAAAAGATATTTCCATGATTGAAGCCCATAATACGACCAAGAGATAATGGTAGAAAAAGCGAACAATACCACGGCAAATACCAAAACATAAGACGATCCAGGAATAGCATTCTCAAAGGCCATAGCCGTCAAGTTCACTCCCCCTACCCGGGTGCCATCGCGCAGTAATGCGTGTTGGTCAATAACATCACCGTATACAAATGCCCCATCCATATTGAAAATAATAATGACCAGTGCCGTAATGGTGCAGATTACCACTGTGTCGATAAAGGGTTCCAATAGTCCTACCAAACCCTCAGATGCGGCATATTTCGTTTTCACCGCCGAATGTGCAATGGCGGCCGAACCTGCACCTGCTTCATTGGAGAAAGCGGCACGTCGAAAACCCTGGATCATTACCCCTATGAATCCTCCCGTTATGGTAGCCTTAGGTGAAAAAGCTTCGGTTACGATCAAAGCCATGGCTTCCACTACCCTATCCAGATTTAGAAAGATAATGACTAGAGCGGCACCAACATAAAGAGCGGCCATAAAGGGAACTATTTTCTCGGTTACCTTGGCTATTCGTTTAATACCGCCGATAATCACAATACCAACCAAGATGGCGAACAAGATTCCTATAAAAGTACCTGTACCATCTCCTTCAATACCAAACCTGCTGATAATCTGGGCGGCCGCTTGATTGGTTTGAAAAGCATTTCCCCCGCCGAAGGAAGCCCCAACACAAAGCAGGGCAAAAATGGTCGCCAGTAGCTTTCCCAACCACTTTTGACCGTTCTCTTTGAATCCGCGTGATAGGTAATACATAGGCCCCCCAAATACATTGCCCTCTTTATCAATATCCCGATAGTGCACGCCCAGGGTACACTCTACAAATTTTGATGACATGCCCAAAAGTCCAGCAATAATCATCCAAAAAGTGGCTCCAGGACCACCAATGGATATCGCTACGGCGACCATGGCGATATTGCCTAGACCTACCGTGCCGGAAACTGCCGTGGTCAACGCCTGAAAATGGTTGACTTCTCCTGAATGGTCATTATTACCATCCTTTTCCAACTCATCGTACTTCCCCCTGACAACACGTATCGCCATCGGAAAAAATCGAACATTGATAAACCCAAAATAAACCGTGAAAAACAATGCTCCGAACAACAATAAAATCAATACGATTGGAATACTGGAACCTAAGAGGATCACTTCAGAGAAAACAAGGTTTTCCCACCATATTGCGAAAGGCATAAAGGCTTCGTTGATACGTTCATCGAGTCCTTTTTCTTGGGAACATACCACAGAAGGCATTAGACCTACTAGTAAAAACAATACCGTCCGTTGTGCTTTTTTAAAATACATAAATCGCTTTTTAATGAAGTTGAAATTGGCGACCCTGTGTACAAAATGAGCGAATGGTCAGAAAAAATTTAAAATTGTCGGAAAGTTGGCTTCTGACATTTTTTTGAAAAATAAGATATGGCTAAAGAACGATGGGTTTTGATTTCGACTGAAAACCGGCTTAAGATAAAATTGTTCGAATCAACGCTATACTTACATCGCTTTGCGCCTTTTTTGCGTGAAGTGTATAGCGCAAAGTGAACGGCGAATCAAACTAAGGTCTTCCTCTAAAGGTTAAGGATTTCATCCAAAATGACACACTAAAGGCTAATGTTTGTAGGATGTAAGCGGAGTCGTATTTTTCGCTCGCGCTTTTTCGAAAGTTCGAATAGTGTTTCTTTCAGCGGAATCAAATGAACGTCTTTATTCCAATTGCCCCTACCGAACAGACCATCTAAAAGCGCCACAAGCAGACGTTTGATCTCGTTATAATCGCTGATATCGTATAATTTCCCTTTTACGGGAAGGCTCTTCGGTCTGATTTCCAACCAATCGTTGCCATCTTTCTTTCTTTTGTTGGCAAAACAAAGTAACAATTCGTATTGGGCAGCCGTTAGTCTTATACTTCGTTCTTCATCACCCATAAAACCTTTTAGCAATAATAAACGTTCGACTTTGTCATTATGACGTTTGACCAAAAAGCGCATCCCTATTTTTTCTGCAGAAGGAATATGGTTCTCTGATAATTCTTTAACCCAACTTAAGGCTAGGGCAAAGAATATCATGATCAAAGAGGTTTTGAATATGGCGGAAAATAGGGTAACATTAATAGTTGATCCCGTTAGCTTGTAAAACTGTGCCAATAACGTTATCAAAACACAAAGTAACGAAAGGTAGGCCAAAGACTTGAGACGTCTCTTAGCAAAAGAGTACCATAATACGCCACCTAAAAAAAGTAATGTCAGAACAGCATAATACACATCGAGTTCGTTGATTACTTCAGAACGGCCAAAAAACACCTTATTCAGTGTGGGCAACAACGAAAAAAGAAATGGAAGGCCTACAATGAGGTTCCAGTATTTAGACTTGATAATGGGTTGTAAAAAGCTTGGTAAATAGCGAAACCAAGGCAAGGCCAATAGAATTAACAGGCTATTGAACAATGACAACACACTTCGAAAACCGTCAACGACCACAGCATCCATTTCCGGTCGTTTGGCGAAATACACTTCTACCAAACCTGACATACTCCAACACAAAACGGAAAGTGCCAACCAAACTTGCCCGAAGTCATTCTGCTTCTTGCCAATATGCCACCAAATGGACAACAAGGCAACAAAAGCAAACAAACAAGTGCCGAATTGCCACCAGCCGTAGAACAGAAATGTCTCGTTTACCGCGTTCGGTAATTCAAGATTCACTAAAAACGCCATAAAATTGATTACATTCAAATATAATGAATCAATGATTGTAGTGGTTCCTTTTGACTATAGGGCATCTTGGGTCTTTTTCGCCTTCTTGGCTACTGATTTTCGTGGGTCACTAGCCAGGCGTTCTAAGTGAGGTAGCAGCCAATTGGCTAATTTGGCATCTTTTTTGGCCCATCGCCCGAGGGTTTCCATAGTTTGGTTCAGTACGATCCAATCTTCATGGTTCGCAAGGTTATGCTTCATAATGTCACTGGCCTGCTTACGTTGTATTTCAGACATATGCCTTTCCAACATCAAAAACAACTGTGCCAAAGTCCATTGTGTAGAAGCTTGGTCTATTCTTGAGATTTCTTCCAGAAACCTATCTAAATAAGGTAACAGTAGTTTTAGGTTGACCTTGGCAATCCGCTTCATGGCATTGGAAACCCGTAATCGTACTACCTCATCGGCACTAAAATAACAATTAAAGAGTTCGTCGAAATGTTTATTATCGGCCAATACTTGGTCGACTACTGCGATGGTATTTCCTAAAGAATTCGGGTGCCCGCCCGCCAATTGTATTTCTATAGATTCCATTAGTTGTATTATACTGTTTTATGAAGTGTTCTAATAACATTAAATCCATTTGTTAGTTTTTCATTATGATTTCGATGGACTTCCCAACTCAATTACCTAGAGGCCAAGAATAACACTGGCCCTAAAGATTAGTCTCTTTTTCTAAAAACCAAATCCCCTCTCCTCCTAATTCTTTGTATTCAAGTAAATCCTGTAAATCAATTTCAGTGATGGTCCATTTACCAAACAATTTAGTCTTTGTATCGTCAAACTCACCGAAATATTCTATTTCGTGACTTTCATTGACAGATGTAGAAAAGGGATAGGTCTTTAAGAATGAAATTGTATCACCTTCATAAAAGCCTCTAATTTCAGATTTACCGTCTATTGAAATAGCACTTTTTTCTTCTTTACAATTTCCAGAAATCGAGCCATTGTCATCGACGATTTCCACTTCAATTGCTACCTTTTTGCCAAAGAAGTCTAAATCATAACCAAATCCGTATTGATAATAACCTTTCCATTTCCCTGATAAGTTCATATCAAAAGTCAATTATTAAGATTTAAGCGCGCTAATCGCCTCACGAACGGAACCATATTTTTTTAGTGCGGCCTTGGCATCAGAATATTCTAAATTAAGGGCCTCTACCAAATATCGCGTGCCACGGTCCACCAATTTGTTGTTGCTCAATTGCATATCGACCATTTTATTGCCTTTCACCCTACCAATTCGAATCATCAGTGCTGTCGAAATCATATTCAAAGCCAGTTTTTGACTGGTACCACTCTTCATTCGCGTGCTTCCGGTAACAAACTCGGGACCTACATTGATGGCAATGGGTATATCGGCCTGCTCTGCCAAAGGAGCACCCGGATTATTTGTAATACCGGCAGTCAGTATTCCATTGGCCTTGGCATCACTAATGCCGCCTAAAACATAAGGTGTCGTACCAGAAGCGGCAATACCGACCAATACATCGTTGGAATCAATATTGAAATCTTGTAAATCTTTCCATGCCTGAAAGGTATTATCTTCAGCAAATTCCACCGCCTTTCGTATCGCGATATCCCCTCCAGCGATAATTCCGATAACACGGTCGTGGGGCATGCCGAACGTTGGCGGAATCTCAGACGCATCCAGAATACCCAATCGACCACTAGTACCAGCCCCAATATAAAAAAGGCGTCCGCCTTTTTGAAAACGTTCGACGGTAGCATCTACCAGCTTTTCGATTTGAGGAATTACCTTGGTAACGGCTTGGGCAACTTTCTGGTCTTCTTCATTGATTTTTTGCAAAAGATCACCCGTTGAAAGTTGTTCCAAATCATTGTGAAGTGATGCTTGTTCCGTGATTTTTGTATACTCCATAAGTTATAACAAACGTATATTTTGATTTTTAAAAGGACGCAATAATTGATGGCTCGGCGGTAATTCGGTAATCATGGTATTAATCGCATTTATTTCGCAGGTCTTATACCGGTGTTGCGAGTTGAGCTTCTCGGAAATACACAATAACACTGGTTTTTTTGAAGCATTGATAACCGCTTTTTTGGTCTGTACGATATCCCAATCGAGTTCTGTCAATCCGTAATCCGCATCCACGTAACCCGTACCGATAAAGGCATAATCCGTTTTGATTTCAGATAGGTTGTGAATTGCACTGGAGCCAATGGCAATTTGGGAATCTTTTGAAAGTTTACCTCCGATGAATATGGTTTCTACGTTCGGCTTGTTCAATAACTCACTCGCTACTGCCAGACTTAAGGTGAAACAAGTCAATTGAATCTTTGGGGGTAGCAAACGTGCAAGTTCCAAGCAGGTAGTACCGCCATCAATCAGTACCACGCTATTCTCTTTAAGCAACTTTACGGCTTTCTCGGCAATCACCGTTTTTTCTTCTAAGGCATACACATTATTTCGAGCGGGGCTGTAATTTGCAAAGCCTAGGGAAACCGCGCCCCCATGTACTTTACGCAGGCGGTTTTCGGCATCGAGTTCTTTCACGTCTCGCCGAATCGTATCGATGGAAACGTCTAGTTTCTCGGCAATATCGGTTAGTAATACCCTATTGTGCAACTCTACCTCGTTTAAAATAGTTCGTTGCCGCTCTTCTTTAAGCATAGTTTTTCCTTTCGGACCACAAAGATATACAATTCCTTGAATTGCCGTTTTAATCCGTTTTTAGGTTAAATAATTGTTACTTATAGCAAAAAACAGCAAGTAAAAAAGCAAAAAACAGCAAATACTATTTATATTTGTACCGAAAACGAGTATAAATTGGTATAATGAAAGTAGCGATAGCGCAGTTTGAACCTAAAGATGGGGATAAGTCTTACAACTTATCCGTAATAGAGGCCCTAGCTCAAGAGGCGGGCAATCGCGGGGCCGACCTTATCAGTTTTCATGAAATGTCGATTACGGCATATACCTTCACAAAGGACCTAACTTATGATCAACTGCTTGACTTGGCGGAAGAAGTACCGAATGGCCCAAGTACGGAACAGTTGCTGAAAATCTCGAAGGCCAATGATTTGGCCATTCTTGCGGGATTGGTAGAAAAAGAGGGAAAAGAACTGTTCAACACCTATATCTGCGTGCATCGAGGCATGGTTGTAGCCAAATTTAGAAAACTACACCCTTTTATTAGCCCATTCCTATCCGCCGGCAATCATTATGAGGTATTTGACTTATTGGGTTGGAAGTGCGGCATCCTCATTTGTTACGATAACAATATTATAGAAAATGTAAGGGCAACGGCCTTGTTGGGAGCAGAAATCATTTTTGCGCCCCATGTCACTGGATGTACCCCTTCGGCAATGCCCGGAAGGGATTATGTAGCCGATGAATTTTGGCAAAATAGGGAAATAGACCCGGTTTCCCTGAGATTGGAATTTGACGGACCCAAAGGAAGAAGATGGTTGATGCGATGGTTACCGGCAAGGGCATACGACAACGGCGTGTATTATGTTTTCACAAACCCAATAGGATATGATGGGGAACACTTGAAAAATGGGAATTCAATGATCATTGATCCCTATGGCGAAGTGCTTACTGAGGTCAACTCTTTTGATGATGCCATTGCGATGACAACCCTTACTAAAGAAAAAATCCCCCTTGCCGGGGGGTTCAGATACCGAAATGCCAGAAGGCCCGAATTGTATCGAAACATCATCGGCAAAGCCCATGAATCAAATTTCAAACCCGTTTGGATAAAAGAAAAATGAGGTCACTATTTCAAAAACGGCTTCACCATCACATAAATCATCTAACATCAAGCTTATTCTAAAAAAAATGGATACCACAACAATACAACAAAAACGTTTTGACATCTCGTACCGGCCGGTCGGGCAGTTCGAGGAGACCCGTTTCGAAAAAATACACAATGTGATTTTTGATAGCTCTGGTGATGCATCTATCATTGTGGCCCAAGAAATCGCCGAACTCATCAGGGAAAAACAAGCCAAGGCACAGAATTGCGTTTTAGGTCTTGCCACGGGTTCTTCCCCGATTCGTGTTTATGAAGAGTTGGTTCGTATGCATAAGGAAGAAGGGCTCAGTTTTGCGAACGTAATTACCTTCAATTTAGATGAATACCTCCCTATGGAGAAAGATAACCGCCAGAGTTATTGGTATTTTATGCATGAGCATTTGTTCAACCATATCGATATTCCAGAAGGTAATATCAACATCCCCGATGGTACTTTAAGCGGTGAGGACATCATTCCTTATTGCTTGGCCTACGAACGTAAGATAAAGGATGCCGGTGGACTTGATTTTCAACTACTGGGTATTGGTAGAACAGGGCATATCGGGTTCAACGAACCCGGCTCACATCGCAATTCGGGTACCCGTGTGATCACCTTAGATCATATCACACGTGTTGATGCGGCCCCTGCCTTTCTTGGTATTGACAATGTACCCCGTCGCGCCATTACCATGGGCATTGCCACGGTACAAAGTGCAAAACGCATTGTTTTATTGGGCTGGGGACAGAACAAGGCGGATATTATCAAAAAAACCGTTGAGGGCGAAATTTCGTCAGAAGTACCTGCAACTTATCTGCAAGAACACGGCAACTGTACTTTTGTCTTGGACAATGGTGCCGGTAGTAAACTTACCAGAAACAAAACCCCATGGCTGGTAGATGAATCTTGTGAATGGACTGAGATCCTAACCGCGAAAGCAGTATTATGGTTGAGTATCACGCTGGGGAAATCCATTCTGAGCCTAACGGATAAAGACTACAACGATAATGGTATGTCAGGTCTTTTGGCCCAACAAGACTCGTATGACCTCAACATTCACATGTTCAACCGTTTACAGCGCACCATTACGGGTTGGCCAGGTGGCAAACCCCATGCCGATGATTCCAATCGACCAGAAAGGGCAAATCCAGAAAAAAAACGGGTCATCATTTTTAGTCCGCACCCCGATGATGATGTGATTTCAATGGGGGGTACGTTCGATAGGCTTATTGAACAAGGGCATGATGTGCATGTAGCCTATCAGACTTCCGGTAATATTGCCGTTACGAATACCGAAGCCCTAAAGTATGCAGAAATAGCCAAAAGCATTAATGGTTCAAAAGAACCGGAAGCCCTTATTGCTGCGATAAAAAGTAAAACGGAAAGTAGTATCGATACTCTAGAAGTAAGAAAACTCAAGGGTAATATCCGTAGAAGTGAGTCTTATGCAGCAATCAGATACTTGGGCCTGAATGAAGACAATGTCCATTTTTTAGACCTTCCTTTTTATGAGACCGGAACGGTCAAAAAGAACGGTTTGACCCAAGCCGACATCGATATCATGATCGATATTATCAGCAAGGTCAAACCGCATCAAATCTATGCCGCAGGTGATCTCGCGGATCCGCATGGCACCCACAGTGTTTGTTTAGATGCTGTTTTTGCAGCATTAGAGACCCTTAAGGCAGAACCTTACATGAAAGACTGTTGGGTATGGCTGTACCGAGGGGCATGGCATGAGTGGGATATTCACGAAATAGAAATGGCCGTACCCATGAGCCCGGCGCAGGTCATTAAAAAACGCAATGCTATTTTCTGCCATCAATCGCAAAAGGATAATGTTATGTTTCAAGGTGACGATACCCGCGAATTTTGGATGAGGGCCGAAGAACGTAACAAAAATACCGCGGACAAATATCGAAAACTTGGCTTGGCCGAATATGCGGCAATGGAAGGTTTTGTACGACACCATTTCATGTAATTCAACATTAAAAACCGATTTAAAGTTCTTTATATTTAGCCATTGCGGATTCATACATGCGAAAAATCTTATTCTGTTTAATAATTCTACTTGGTTCTTGCGCCAGCTTAAAATATGAGAAAGACCCAGAACGGGAATTTCGGGGTACATGGGTGGCTACGGTAGTTAATATTGATTGGCCGAAACAAGGCGAGGATTCCACAGAAAAGCAAAAAGCGGATTTTCTAAGACTCTTGGATTTTTATGGGGATTTAAACTTTAATACCATGATTGTGCAGGTAAGAACTGCCGGTGATGCATTCTATCCCTCTGAAATAGCACCATGGTCGCGTTTTTTAAGTGGTACCGAAGGTGAACCAAAAACGGATT
This sequence comes from Croceitalea sp. MTPC5, assembly GCF_036985505.1. NCBI lineage: Bacteria > Pseudomonadati > Bacteroidota > Flavobacteriia > Flavobacteriales > Flavobacteriaceae > Croceitalea > Croceitalea sp. MTPC5. The sequence continues at coordinate 145,028 of NZ_BTGQ01000008.1, read as the reverse complement.
TTCAAGATGTTCTCGAATGGATGGTTGAACGTACCCATGAAAGGGGGATGCAATTTCATGCATGGTTGAATCCGTACCGGGCAACTTTTGATTTAGATACCACACTACTTGCCGAAAACCACGATTTCGTTAAAAATCGTAATTGGATGGTGAAATATGGCAACAAATACTATTATGACCCGGGAATAAAGGAGGTTCAGCAACACTTGACAAAGGTGGTCAGTGAAGTGGTCGGGAATTACGCCGTTGATGGTATACATTTTGATGATTATTTCTATCCATATAAAGTTGCAGGTCAAGTATTCAATGATTCGCTTTCTTATGAGGAAAACAGGTTATCTGGGCAAAGCTTGGCAGCTTGGCGCCGAAGTAATGTGGACTCATTGGTTAAAAACGTCCACAAGGCCATTAAGGCCAAAAAGCCATGGATCCGTTTTGGCATAAGCCCTTTTGGTGTTTGGAAAAACAATACAACCGACCCGAAGGGTTCAGCGACCAATGCGGGGCAAACGACTTATGAGGATTTATTTGCCGACCCATTGCTTTGGATGGAAAAAGGCTGGGTAGATTACATGGTACCCCAAGCCTATTGGAGTATGCATTATGCGGCAGCTTCGCATGAGACCATAGCCAAATGGTGGGCCAAGAACACGAAGAACACCAATTTATATATGGGCAACGGAGCGTATAAAATCAGAAATAATGCCGACGACGCTTGGAACGATAAATCAGAGATCCCAAAACAACTCGCCTTGGCACGCAATACCCCACAAATAGGTGGCAATGTATTTTTTAGTGCAAGATCATTGATGAATGTTGGTGATGATATCAAAAAGCAACTGAAGAAAAAATTCTATCGAAAAGAGGCATTGCACCCACCTATGGCCATCAAAAAAAATCGAGGTATTACCACCCCTATAGTAACCAGTGCAGTAAGAAAAGATAAGGAAATCGAAATCCGTATATCACATTTTGATTCGGTTCCGCGCTTTCTACTGGTCTATAACGAAAACAAGGCAACCAAAAAATTATTGAAAAAAGCGTACATTCCCAAGAATAGGGCTAACTCATGTATTACCCTTGACACCAACATCAAAAGAATAAAAAAACACCTGGCAATCGTCATTGAAGATGCCTTTGGAAACCGAAGTACGATGATTTCGTTGACCAAACCGAACTAAGTATAGAATAAATGGCTGAAATACAAAAGAACAAATGGGCATGGGCATGGGTACCCATCCTCTATTTTACACAGGGCTTACCATATGTTATTGTAGTTACCGTATCGGTCATTATGTACAAAAAATTGGGTATAAGCAATGCTGACATCGGGCTTTACACCAGTTGGCTCTATTTGCCATGGGTACTCAAACCCTTGTGGAGCCCTTTTGTGGATTTAAAAGGAACCAAACGCAAATGGTTTTTATGGATGCAGTTATTGATCGCGCTTGCGTTGTTCGGAGTTGGCCTTACCCTACCAACAAATCTCTTCTTTACCACTACCCTTGCCTGTTTTTGGATGGCTGCTTTCGCTTCTGCAACTAATGATATCGCTTCTGATGGCTATTATATGATAGGGCTTTCCGAGAAAAAACAATCTTTTTTTGTGGGTATTCGAAGTACTTTTTACCGCTTGGCCATGGTCACTGGCGAGGGACTTATTGTAATTCTGGCGGGTTTTTTAGAAAACCATTATGGTGATAATACCAAAGCGTGGAGCGTAACGATGACAGCAACTGCCTTTTTAATGTTGGCCCTAACTGCCACCAACTTTTTTACCACTCCTAAATATGAAAGTTCGACCAAAATTGTCCTTGATAAACCACAGGGTTTTTTAGAGGTCTTTGTTTCCTTTTTCAAAAAACCGAATATAGGTATCGCACTCGCTTTTATCTTAACATACCGATTGGGCGAGTCACAATTGGTAAAAATGGCAGCGCCGTTTCTTTTAGATCCTTTAGAAAGTGGGGGGTTAGCCTATTCCACAGAAAAATTAGGGACCATTTTTGGCACAGTAGGGGTAATAATGCTCTCCATAGGAGGTATTTTAGGGGGTATCCTCATTTCTAGGGATGGCTTGAAAAAATGGATGCTTCCCATGATTTTATCGCTAAACGTACCCAATATACTTTATGCTATTTTAGCTTGGACGCAAACCACGAATACTATTGCCGTTACCATAACCGTAATTTTTGAAAAGTTTGGTTACGGGTTCGGCTTTGCCGCCTTTCTCATGTACCTGATTTATATTGCCGAAGGTAAATCAAAAACCTCCCATTATGCCATTGCTACCGGATTTATGGCCTTAGGCATGATGTTGCCCGGAATGTTAAGCGGATTCATGCAAGAATGGTTAGGCTATGGTGGCTTTTTCATTTGGGTTGTCATTGCGGCCTTACCCGCACTATTTCTATTGCCCTTTTTAAAATATCCTGCCGACTATGGTAAAAAAAATGAAACTGAAAATGGCTGATCTGATTCCCTATAATAAAGCAAAATCCCAACTTAGCACCATTGAAAAAATCGGGCAGTTTTTTATGCCTGCCGTTTTCATCAATGACACCGAAGAAGAAATCCAAAAAATGGAGCGGCTCATCGCTGAAAAGGGTATTGGATCCATCTGTTTCTTTCACAGTCGCGCCAGTGCCGCAACCAACTATGAAGGTAAGAAGGAGGTGCTTTACAATGCCAATAGCCTTGATAAGCTAAAAGAGTTGATCTCGCGTTATCAGGCTGTCTCTAAATATCCGCTTTTAATAGCCATCGATGCCGAATGGGGGCTTGCGATGCGTATCGAAGAAACCCCACAATATCCTTATGCATTGACCTTAGGGGCGATACAAGACAAAGCCTTGATCGAAAAGGTAGGTATGGCGATAGGCGATGATTGTCAAGAAGCTGGTATTCATTGGAACCTATGCCCGACCGTTGACATCAATAACAATCCTAATAATCCGGTAATAGGTTATCGATCTTTTGGAGATAATCCGGAGGATGTTTACGAAAAGTCCAGAGCTTTCATTTCAGGAATGAACAAAAGTGGTACCCTAAATTCCATCAAACATTTTCCGGGTCACGGCGATACGGCCGTAGATTCACATTTGGGCCTACCAAGAATCGATAAATCCAAACAAGAACTATTGGCCTATGAATTGTATCCGTTTAAAAACCTGATTGATGAAGGTGTAGACTCCGTTATGGTGGGTCATTTGGCCGTACCGAGCATCAGTAAAAGTAATACCCGGTCATCGACACTGTCAAAACCGATAATCACCGACTTGCTTCGTAACGAATTCAAGCATTCAGGGGTAATCATTACCGATGCATTGAACATGCATAGTGTCTCTAAGTTATACGATACCAAGGGGCAGTTGGAATGGGAGGCCTTTGAAGCGGGCAATGACGTGTTATGTTTTGCTGAACATACGGCAGAAGGTATCGAACTCATTTTACAAAACGCCACGGCTACACAAGTCGAGGCAAGTTTTGAACGGTTCTGGACCCTTAAGGAAAAAGGGCTGGGCACTAAAACCAATAGCCATAGCGTCGACTACGATACCATAATGAAGCAACTGGCAAAAGAAACGTTGACCTTGGTAAAAGGAACCGATGAAGGGATTCAAACCATCAGGGAATCCGAATTCGAATATATCCAAATGGGAAAAACGATCGACACCCTTTTTTCAAAAAACATTCCTACAAATCATACACAAACCGCAAACAAGGTCATTGCCCTTTTCCCCCCTGAAATGAAACCGACCCAAAATTTTGGGCTGAAGAAAAATGAAATTGAACGTGTGAACGAGGTATTATCGTCGCATAATTGTGCACTCTATCTCTTTGGCAATCCATATGCACTTGACCTCTTTCATTGGAAAGATGCAAGTTCGGTTGTTGTGGCGTATCAAGATTTCGAGGCTTTTCAAGAAAACGCCATCAACCATTTTAACGGTCAGGTAACGGCCAAAGGCCAGTTGCCGGTAACATTAAATAGTGCGACCCCATGAACGATGCGGTTTTAAAATCGTGGCAACAAAATGCCGGCGAATGGATAAAAGCCATTACTGAAAACACCATTGCCTCCAGGACATACACGAACAAAGCGATTGTTGATACGGCTTTAAAGTTGGATAGGGCTAAAATCATCGATATCGGATGTGGGGAAGGTTGGTTGGTCAGGGTACTTGAAAATCAGGGTAAAAAAGTTTTGGGTATAGATGCAATCGCCGAACTGTTGCAGAGTGCGCAAAGCAAACGCATTGGCACTTTTCATCAAATGACATTTGAAGAAATCATGGATGGTAAACCCTTACCAAACGCTCCTTTCGATATGGCCATTTTCAATTTTTGCCTGTACCAAAAAGAAGGCTTGGTAACATTGCTTTCAAATACGGCAAAAGCGCTCAATGACGATGGGCATATCTTGATCCAGACCTTACACCCGTACCTATTGATGCAACAGGGAAAGGCTTATCAGAGTCAGTGGTTATCAGACTCGTGGAAAGGCTTGTCAGGAAACTTCTCCAACGGCCATGCGTGGTATGCGCGAACCCTTGGCGACTGGTCAGAAACCTTGAACGAAATTCCGAACACCAAAGTTGTTTTTCAAGAAGTGACCAATGAAGAAGGCAATCCAATTTCCCTATTGATACATATTGAAAAGCATCTATGAAAATTTATAAAACCATAGGAATGATGTCGGGTACCTCTTTGGATGGGCTTGATATTGCCTATTGCCATTTCTGGAAAAAAGCCAACCAATGGGATTTTGAAATACGCCAGACTTCGGCCATTTCATATGATAACACGCTATATGAAAAATTGAAAAATGCCATCCACCTTACGGCGGAAGAACACCAACAATTACATTTAGATTATGGTGTTTGGTTAGGTAAGCAGGTAAAATCATTTATTGAAAAACATGATTTAAAAATTGATTTTATCGCCAGTCATGGCCATACCTCGCACCATCGACCTGAAGAAGGTGTCACTTTTCAATTGGGTGATGGACAATTGCTTGCCAATACCTCAGGGCAAAAGGTCATCTGTGATTTTCGCTCTTTGGATGTCGAATTGGGCGGACAGGGAGCACCGCTCGTACCTATAGGTGACGAATTACTACTTTCTGAATATGAGTTTTGCCTGAACCTGGGCGGCATCAGTAACATATCTTTTCAAAAAAAAGGGGAACGTGTTGCTTATGATATTGGCCTCGCAAATATGCCCTTAAACTATATTACCGAAAAAATAGATTTAAAATATGATGAAGGGGGTGCCATGGCCAAAAGCGGAACGTTGCTACCAGGTTTATTAAAAGCGTTGAATAATCTAGACTATTACCACCTACCCTATCCAAAGTCAACGGGTTATGAATGGTTTTCATCGGCGATTATACCACTACTGGAAAAATATAGTAGTGCGACCGAAAACCTATTACATACGGTAATCCACCATAATTGTGAGCAAATTGCATTCGCCATCAAAAAAGAAAAGCCTGAGAAAGGAAGTCAGGTCCTGGTTACAGGTGGGGGCGCTTTAAATGACTTTTACATCGCAACGCTGAGGGAAAAGCTCGGAGCAAGTTGTGAGGTTAAGATTCCCCCAAAAAAGTTCATAGAATACAAAGAGGCCTTGGTATTTGCCTTTATGGGAGTATTGTATGAATTGGGGCAGACTAATGTATTTTCATCGGTTACCGGGGCTAGACAAGATTCTTGTAGTGGGGTCGTTTTCAGGCCGAAGGAGTGAACTTTCATGCTAAATTCGTCACAGAAGCCGCTTTTAAATTCAGGTTTCATCACAAACTACACTTTTGTGTGGCGGCATTTTCAACTTATTCCTTTTAATTTGTTTTATAACAGGGCCATGAGGTCAATTCAAACCTCTTTCAAATCGTATTGATAATGTTGATTTGATGCGTTCAGACCAAAATGATATTAAGATGGGTTTTATAGGATCAATGAAGTATTTCGGCATAATGATCGTTGCCACTTTCCTCACATTTTTTTTTCACGAAATGAGTCATTGGATTGCTTATGGACTCTTGGGGTATGATGCCGGATTTACCCTTAATGGAGCCTCATTAAAAGATTCCTCTATCGTGTTATCCAATACGCATCGCGTAATTACCAGTGCCTCAGGGCCCCTATTTACGATAATACAAGCGATCATATTTTATTTTATACTCTTAAAGTATAAGAGCAAAATGCTTTATCCATTTTTGTTCTTGCCTTTTTTGATGAGATTGGGGGCTTCTTGGGCCAATCGATTTGAGCCTAATGATGAAGGGCGAATCAGCCTAATTTTAGGATGGAACCTCTATACGCTCTCTGCTATCGTCGTCACTTCTTTGTTAATTCTGGTATTTCAGGTCTCACGAAAGAACAAATTCTCGTTGATTTTCAACATCGTAACTTTTGTCGTTAGTGCCATACTGATGTTCGGCCTTGTCTACTTGAACATGAAACTTAAAATTAGATTTGTTTAAAAATGGGCATGAAATACCCAAGAGTACGGAAATATTGAGCTTCTTCAAGTCAAATATAAAATAACTCATTGTTGAACCATGGCATAGCGTATACCTCTTTTCAAGACCCGGTTTTATTCAGAAAAACCGGTTTCTTTCTTCTTGAAAGTAAAATTAGTGCTACGGCACCCAAACCACAGCAAGCCAAACCAACGAACAAGGGCAATGCCAAATCTTCAAGAAATGAACCTATAAGGGTGGCAATAGGTACGGAAATCAAGGTCGAAACAAAACCGTTGATGGCGGCACCGATACCGGCAATATGCCCTATGGGCTCCATGGCAATGGAACGAAAATTACCCCACATAAAGCCCAAACAGAAAAACTGTAAAAACAGAAAAGCTACCAAAACGCTAACATTGGGGTTAGGCCCATTCCAAAAAAACAGCACATAGCCTATGGCAATCAAACTAAAAAGTACGGTTGCCGCAAATGATAAGTTTCGCATGCCGAAACGCATGACCATGGTGCCGTTAGTAAAAGTCGAGGTTCCGATAGAAATGGCAAGCCCTGCAAAAATATATGGAAATGCTTCTCGAAGTCCGTATTGGTCTTCAAAAATATGCTGTGCTGAACTCAAGTATACCAAAAAAGCACCGGTAACCAAACCCGAAACGAAAGTATAGATTACCGTTTCAGGATGTCGTAACATTTCTTTGGTACCAGCTATAAAGCTCTTTGATGAGAACCTGACTTTATATTCAGGCTTAAGGGTCTCTTCTTGTCGTTTCCAGAACCAAATCCACAATACCAGACCCAAGAAAAGATGCACGTAAAATATGCTCTGCCAATTAAAATGGTCTAGAATGAACTTCCCTAAAGCAGGTGCCACTACGGGAACCAAAATAAAAAACGCGGTGATGAATGACATGACCCTTGCCATATAATCACCACTATATGAGTCACGTATGATTGAAATGGCGATAGTACGGTGGGATGAAAGCCCAATCCCCTGCAAAATTCGACCAATTACCATTACTTCAATGTTGGGCGCCAACAGACAAATGAAACTGGCTACACCAAAAACAACGAAACCCGCATACACCATAGGCTTACGACCATATTGGTCTGACAACGGACCAAAAAACAATTGCCCCACCCCTAGACCTAAGAAAATCATGGTCACGAACATTTGGTTCGCTTTTGGGTCTGTACTATGAATCGTTTCACCAATAGCGGGTATCGCAGGCAGAAGCGTATCAATTGCCAAGGCCACAATGGACATCAACGAGGCCATCAGTGCAATAAATTCAAAGTGGGGTTTCTGCTGCGTTTTTTGCATTGGACAAAAGTACGGCTACTGATTTTCCTGATTTATTTTTGAGCAAAGTATTTTTGCCAAATCACCATTAAGTTTTGATTAGGACAGAAGTATTCAAAATCTCGCAAATTAAATAGCAAACCCTAAATGTCAGGTCGAGCGCAGTCGAGACCTCAATGTATGATGAAATGCTACTACGTCTATATTCTCCTTTGTTCCGACGGTATGACCTATACCGGGATTACTGACAACATTAACCGTCGATTCAAAGAACATCAAAACGGATTCAATAAAACTTCATTCACTCATAAACGACGTCCTGTAAAACTTATCTTCCATCAAGAATTCAATGATGTACTTCAAGCCATTTACTTTGAAAAGAAAATCAAAAAATGGAGCGCTAGAAAGAAACTGGCCTTAGCAAACGGTGATTTCGATATGTTACGGATTTTAGCCGAATGTAGAAATGCCTCTCATTTTAAATATGCTGACCCAGATTGAGGTCTCGACTGCGCTCGACCTCACAAACTAGTCTTATAAAAATGTTGTTTCCCTTATAAAAGCACTTGAGTCTTTTGATACTTTTTTAAAGATAAATTCATAAAGGAATATTCCCATGCTTCTTCTTCGGGGTCACTATCTTCTTATTTTCCAACATGGCAAAAGCTTTTAGCAATTTACCCCTGGTATTCTCGGGTAAAATAACCTCATCGATGAAGCCACGACTTGCCGCTCGGTAGGGATTGGCAAACTTATCGGCATACTCAGCTTCTTTTTCTTTTAATTTGGCTGCTGGGTCATCAGAAGCGGCGATTTCCCTTCTAAAGATTATCTCACTGGCCCCTTTGGCCCCCATTACCGCAATTTCTGCCGTTGGCCAAGCAAAGTTGAAATCCGCACCAATATGTTTCGAATTCATTACATCATAGGCACCTCCATACGCTTTTCTAGTAATGACTGTTACCCTAGGTACCGTTGCTTCACTCAATGCATATAAAAGCTTGGCACCATGCATGATAATACCGTTCCACTCTTGGTCAGTACCCGGTAAAAAGCCCGGCACATCAACCAATACCAATAACGGAATATTAAAGGCATCACAAAAACGGGTGAAACGGGCAGCTTTTGAAGAGCTATTGGAATCAAGTACCCCTGCTAAGAACATAGGTTGGTTCGCAATAATCCCGACACTTCTTCCCCCTAATCGGGCAAAACCCGTTATGATATTTTCGGCATAGTCTTTATGGATTTCGTAAAATGATTGCGCATCAATGATCCCTTCAATGACCTCATGCATATCATAAGGCTTGTTCGCATTATCTGGAACGATATGGCGTAATTGCTCCCTAACCTCGTCACCTAGCTCATAGAAGCGTGTCGAAGGTCTTTCCCGATTGTTTTGTGGTAGGTAATCCAATAGTTCTTTAAGGTCTTCTAGACAAGCGGCATCGTTGGCCGATGTTTTATGGGCAACACCGGATTTAGAGGCATGGGTCAACGCTCCACCTAATTCTTCAGAGGTTACTTCTTCATTGGTAACGGTCTTTACCACATTAGGTCCGGTAACGAACATATAACTGGTCTGTTCCACCATCACAATAAAATCGGTCATTGCCGGCGAATAGACCGCACCACCAGCACAGGGACCCATAATTGCGGATAATTGCGGAACGACTCCCGATGCCTGCACATTACGGTAAAAGATATCGGCATAACCTCCTAAAGATTTCACTCCTTCTTGAATTCGGGCCCCGCCAGAATCATTCAAACCGATAATTGGGGCCCCGACCTTCAGGGCCAAGTCCATCACTTTGCATATTTTTTCAGCATGCGTTTCTGAAAGTGCCCCGCCAAACACCGTAAAATCTTGGGCGTACACATAAACCAATCGACCATTGATCGTGCCGTAACCGGTGACTACCCCATCACCATAGTAGATTTCCTTTTCCATTCCGAAATCCGTGGTACGGTGGGTAACCAAAATACCCATTTCTTCAAAAGAACCTTCATCCAACAGATAATCAATCCGCTCTCGGGCAGTTAATTTCTTCTTGCCATGCTGTTTTTCTATTCTTTTCTCCCCCCCACCTAAATGAGCTTTTTCGATTCGGTCTTGTAACTTTTTCAATTTGGCATCCATTTGCATCAATTTATGGGCAATCGCACTATTTTTTGGTCCTCGAAATATTGTTTTAAAGCAATCTTTGCGGCTATTTTAGCATTTTGTTCCCTTTTTGCCTGCAATACCTCTGGCGCATAATGATCTTTGACGAAATGTGTGTCAAAATTGCCCGACCTAAATGCTTCATGCTGCATTACATACAGGCCGAATGGTAAGGTGGTCTCGACACCTTTTACTTCATAACCTACAATGGCCCTTATCATTAATTCAATCGCTTCTTCGCGGGTCTTACCGTATGTAATCAATTTTGAGAGCATGGGGTCATAGTAAATGGGAATATCCATACCTTCTTCAAAACCATTATCTACACGAACCCCTTCACCAATAGGCAATTGATACCGTGCTAAGTTCCCTACACTCGGTAGAAAATCGTTAAGTGGGTCTTCGGCATAAACACGAAGCTCCATGGCATGGCCCTTTATTTTCAAGTCCTCTTGACGTATATCCAATTGCTCCCCTCGCGCTACCTTGATCTGTAGCCCTACCAAGTCCACCCCTGCGATCAGTTCCGATACGGGGTGTTCAACTTGCAATCGGGTATTCATTTCCAAAAAATAAAACCTCATGTCGGCATCCAATAAAAACTCCACTGTTCCCGCGCCTACGTAATTGCAGGCTTTCGCTACTTTGACCGCCGCAATCCCCATTTCATTCCGTAATTCCGGTGTTAAAATGGAAGATGGTGCTTCTTCCACCACTTTTTGGTGCCTTCTTTGAATACTACATTCCCGCTCAAAAAAGTGTAGTACAGTGCCATGGGTATCGGCCATTACCTGAATTTCAATATGTCGCGGAGAGGTGACGTATTTTTCAATAAATACGGATCCATCCCCGAAAGCGGACGTGGCTTCACTAATGGCCCGCTTCATTTGGGATTCTAGATCTTCTTCCCGGTCTACAACCCGCATTCCTTTACCACCACCGCCGGCAGAGGCCTTGATAAGCACAGGAAAACCGATTTCCCTAGTAACCTCAAGGGCTTTATCTATATCGGTAATTGCTTCTTCTATGCCGGGAACCATAGGTATATCATATTCCTTCACGGCTTCTTTCGCCGCCAACTTACTGCCCATGATACGAATGGCGTGTGATTTAGGCCCGATGAATATCAGTTCATTTTTTTCTACGGCTTCTGCAAAATCAGCATTTTCACTTAAGAACCCATACCCTGGATGAATTCCATCAACATCCAAGTCTTTTGCAACAGCGATTATCCTATCCCCCAACAAGTACGATTGATTGGAAGGGGGTGGGCCAATACAGACTGCTTCATCAGCAAAACGAACGTGCGGTGCGTCCCGGTCCGCTTCTGAGTAGACCGCAACGGTTTTAATACCCATTTTTTTTGCGGTACGCATCACCCTTATCGCAATTTCGCCCCTATTGGCGACTAATATTTTTTTCATTTTATGATGGTTATTCAAAAGTGATTAAGGTCTGCTTCTTTTCAACTGCCTCACCCTGTTTGATGTTGATGCCTTTAATAATTCCGTCGCGGGGCGATGTAATTACATTTTCCATCTTCATTGCCTCCAATATAAGTAATGGCTCGTCCGCTTTTACCTCTTGACCTTCCACCACCGAAACTTCCAATATCAAACCGGGCATAGGCGCCTCAATAGTACTGACAAGGTTGGAAGCATTGAGTACATAACCCATACTTTCGATAAGATTGTCCAATGGGGTCGCTATGACTACCTCATAAATGGTATTATTGATTTTAAACCTGTAGCATTTATTCCTAAAATCACTGGTTATCAATTCAATATGATACGATTCCTTATTTTCCAATAAATGATAGGCGGCTTCAGTAGTGGTAATAATATCCAAGTTGTCGATATCTGCCGCTGAAAGCTGAAATTCATGTTGGCCATTTACGGTCAATTTATGCGTTTGCCCCATAATTTTAATTTGGTTTTAGCCCTTTCAATATAATTCATTCTTATGCAATCACCAACAAAACCATTCTAAAGATAATTTGTGTTTTGTGAAAAATAGCGTATTCCAAAAAAAGGGAACCCCATGACTACGCAAGGTGTTTAATTGTGGGGCCATGTACCTAACTATACTATCAAATTCTTACTTTTGGGTCAAATTATTTTATATGCTGATTATCGGAATAGCTGGGGGTACAGGTTGCGGAAAGACCACGGTAGTCAATCAGATAATTGAACAATTACCTGAAAACGAAGTTGTTGTAATCTCACAAGATTCGTATTACAATGATTTGGCACACCTCACTAAAGAAGAACGAAGCAAAGTAAACTTTGACCACCCGAATTCAATAGATTTCGAACTGCTGATCTCACATTTACATCAGTTACGCGAAGGCAATTCCATAGCCATTCCCGTTTATTCTTTTGTTGAAGAAACCAGATTGGCCGAAACAGTGTCCACTTCACCGAAAAAAGTGATTATTGTCGAAGGTATCTTAGTTTTGAGCAACCCCGAACTCCGCAAATTATTCGATATTAAAATTTACGTACATGCCGATTCTGACGAGCGTTTGATACGTAGGTTGCAACGGGATATCAAAGAGCGCGGTCATGATCTTGAAAAAGTGCTACACCGTTATCAAACAGCAGTAAAACCAATGCACAATGAATTTATAGAGCCCTCAAAGGAATTTGCGGATATTATAATACCCAATAACCACTATAATAATGTAGCCGTTGATATGGTACGCACCATTATCATTGAAAAATTAGTCTAAAATGGGGTGGGCAGCTTTAAAACAGAAAAAATGGTTTAGGATCGTAACCAATATGTATGTACTCGTATTGACCTTATTTGTGATTTGGATGAGTTTTTTTGATACCAATTCGCTGCTTATCCATCTTGAGCTGAAAAAAGAGATCGATAAACTGGAACAACAGAAGACCTTTCTCAAAAATGAAATCGAAAAAGATAGGAAAGCACTTGAAAAATTGGATGATGATGATGAACTTGAAAAATTTGCCCGTGAACAGTATTATATGAAAAAAGACAATGAGGAGATTTTTTTGATTGAGCATAAAGATAGCATTGAACGTAAACCGTAAGCTGCAGGCAAAAATCATAGCATAGCGATGGACATAAAATCACTTTTTTCAGAGTTTCCGGAAGTTTCGGCAAAACAGTGGAAACAAAAAATCCAGTTTGATTTAAAAGGTGCCGATTACAACGAGACCTTGCTTTGGGAAACCCTTGAAGGTATCCACATCAAACCTTTTTATCATGCTGAGGATCTAGAGGCCATCCCTACTTTTCCCTTACCACCCAATCACTCTTGGCAAATAGGCCAGTCGATATATGTCGCCAACGAAGTATCTGCCAATAAAAAAGCGCTGGACGTGCTGTCTCGAGGGGCTACCAGTCTGTTATTCGTTGTAGCGAAAACCAAAATTTCTTGGAAATCATTGTTTAAGGGAATCGCCCTTTCAAGCACCCCTATCTATTTAAAATTTGAGTTTTTAGACCCTATTCCAGTTACGAATCTCATGAACTATGTGGGTACGGAACCCTGTGGGATTTTCTTGAATATTGACTTTATCGGTCATTTGGCCGCGACCGGAAATTGGTATCATCATAAAGATAAAGATTACCAATATTGGAATGAAATTTTGACCATATGCCAAAAAAATAGGGGTATTTCGGTTTCAGGAATAGGCATTTCCTTATATCAAAATTCTGGTGCAACCATAGTACAACAACTGGCTTATGCACTTGCACAAGCCAATGAATACCTAAATTCGATGGCGGAACAAGGTGCCGTCGAAATCAAAGCGAATCCACTAATGGTTTTTAACGTCGCCATTGGTAGCAATTACTTTTTTGAAATCGCAAAATTGAAAGCCCTTCGATGGCTTTGGAGGAGCCTAGTTGTTGAATATGGCATTGACAGTGATTGCCACATCGTTGCACACCCAACCAAACGGAATAAGACAATTTACGATTACAACGTAAATATGCTTCGTACGACTTCAGAGTGCATGGCCGCAGTACTTGGCGGTGCCAACATGGTACACAACATCCCTTACGACTCGCTATACCATAAAGACAACGAATTCGGGGAACGCATCTCACGTAACCAGTTGTTATTGCTAAAAGAAGAGAGTTATTTCAATGAGGCCTTACATGCTGCGGAAGGCACATACTATATTGAGGCACTTACAAAACAACTTGCAGAAAAAGCCTTGGAACTCTTTAAACAGATTGAAGCCTCAGGTGGTTTCTTGAAACAGCTCGAACAAGGTACGATTCAAAAGAAGATCAAGGAAAGTGCTGCTAAGGAACAAGGGAAATTCGATACTGCCGAACTTGTGTTGGTAGGAACGAATGCCTATCAAAACCCACAAGACAAGATGAAGGCCGATTTAGAACTGTACCCTTTTTTAAAACGGGAAAAGCGAAAAACCGGTATAGCACCTATTTTGGAAAAACGACTTGCGGAAACGCTAGAACAGAAGAGACTGCAAGATGAGCATTGATCCACACTCAGTTTTACACAAAAAAAATAAAGAAAGAATAGTAAAATCATTATTCTTCGTTTGTAGCCTGCTTTATTCTTATTGTAGTTTTTCCCAAGCTTATTTTCTAAAAGTTGATAGACTTAAAAAGGGGGAGATTGTTAAAACTAAAACCTATTACGAAGGGCATTGGGTAAAACTGAAAACCATTAATGGAAGTAAGTTAAAAGGCAACTATTTTATTTATGATGAAAACACTATCATCGTAAACGATCAAAAAGTGGCACTGAATGATATATTAAGAATCAGATTTGATAACAGGCACTTGTTCAGTGGAACTTTACTTACCATTTTGGGTCCGCCAACATTCTTAATAGGTCTTACGGCTACGGCACTTGAAGATTCTTTTTCTAGGGAAGATAACAATAGTAATGCCGAAATAGCCACAGCACTTGGGCTAGGGGCTTTAATTGGGGGAATCGTAATTTTATCCAACAAAAACAAAAGACCGCTTAAAAAGAAATGGAAAGTCTCAATATTGGTACAATGAGTAGAAAAGACGTTCAACATATTAGATTGATCAATGATGTCGAGCCCAACCCTGCCGAAACCCCAAAACCTTTTACGGGTGATTTTGCAGCGGGAATACCACCGTTTTTGAGGGGACCATACTCCACGATGTACGTACGTCGACCATGGACGATTCGCCAATATGCCGGTTTTTCTACTGCAAAAGAGAGTAATGCGTTCTACAGAAGAAACTTAAAAGCAGGTCAAAAAGGGTTATCGGTAGCTTTTGACCTACCCACCCATCGGGGTTATGATAGTGATAATGAGCGTGTAATCGGTGATGTAGGTAAAGCGGGGGTTGCCATTGATTCCGTAGAGGATATGAAAATCCTATTTGACCAGATTCCGCTTGATAAAATGTCCGTTTCAATGACTATGAACGGCGCCGTGTTACCCATAATGGCCTTTTATATCGTAGCTGCCGAAGAACAGGGCGTGGGTCTAAACCAACTCTCCGGTACCATACAGAATGATATCCTCAAAGAGTTCATGGTGCGAAACACCTATATCTATCCACCGGCTCCATCGATTCAAATCATCGCTGATATCTTTGAATATACCAGCAAAAATATGCCGCGATTCAATAGTATCAGTATTTCTGGGTATCATATGCACGAAGCTGGGGCCCCTGCTGCCCTCGAAGTAGCGTATACCTTGGCCGATGGTATCGAATACATAAGAACGGGTATCAAGGCAGGATTAAAAATCGATGATTTTGCCCCTCGACTATCCTTTTTTTGGGGTATCGGCATGAACCATTTTACGGAAATCGCAAAAATGCGGGCCGCCCGAATGCTCTGGACGAAATTGGTAAAACAGTTCCATCCTAAAAATGAAAAATCACTGATGCTCCGCACGCATTCACAAACAAGTGGTTGGAGTTTGACCGAACAAGACCCCTTCAACAATGTAGCCCGAACTACGATTGAGGCAATGGCCGCAGTTTTTGGAGGAACACAAAGCCTACATACCAATGCCTTGGATGAAGCGATTGCCCTGCCGACCGATTTTTCTGCAAGAATAGCAAGAAACACCCAGATTTATTTGCAAAACGAGACCTTGATAACCAAGACCGTAGACCCATGGGCCGGAAGTCATTATGTTGAAAAATTGACTGGTGAAATAGCAGGGGAAGCTTGGAAACTCATCAATGAGGTAGAAGAACTGGGCGGTATGACAAAAGCAATAGAATCAGGCATACCTAAACTGCGAATAGAAGAGGCGGCTGCCAAAAAGCAGGCGAGGCTTGATAGCGGACAGGAAGTTTTGGTGGGCGTAAATAAATACGCTTTAGAAGATGAGGAAGAATTGCAGATCTTAGAAGTAGACAATGCCAAGGTACGACAACAGCAATTGGAAAGAATCGCAAAAACAAAGGCGGACCGTGATACTAAAAAGGTAGCAATCGCTTTGGAACATATTTCTTCTGCAGCGAAGCAAAAGATGAAGGATGGTAAAAGTGAAAATTTATTAGCTTTAGCCGTAGAAGCTGCCAGACATCGTGCAACACTGGGTGAAATAAGTGATGCCTTGGAAAAGTCTTTTGGCAGGTATCGGGCACAAATACAATCAGTTAGCGGCGTGTACTCAAAAGAAATCAAAAATGATGGTAATTTTCAGCAAGCAAGGGAACTAGCCGACAGGTTCGCCGAGAGCGAAGGTAGAAGGCCGCGCATCATGATCGCCAAAATGGGCCAAGACGGGCATGACCGCGGGGCGAAGGTCGTTGCGACAGGCTATGCGGATCTAGGCTTTGATGTTGATATCGGTCCCTTATTCCAGACGCCTGAAGAGGTGGCCAAACAGGCTGTGGAAAACGATGTGCACATTCTTGGTGTTTCTTCCCTTGCTGCAGGACATAAGACCCTAGTACCAGCAGTCATAGAAGAATTGAAAGCGTATGATCGAGAAGACATCATGGTCATTGTCGGTGGGGTTATACCCAAACAAGATTATGATTTTCTTTATGAAGCTGGGGCTTTGGCCGTTTTCGGACCTGGAACGAGAATAAGCGATACCGCCATCGAAATCTTAAAAATTCTTATGGATGGGAATTAGGATTTTGAACTTTAACCAAAGTTAACGATAGTCACTTCCATTATTCACTTTCTGTTAACAAAATTCATTTTTTAACGTTGTAAATAATTGTATTTTTACCCTTTAACTTACTTAGTGAATGGGCAAAATTATTGCTATTGCGAATCAGAAGGGCGGTGTCGGAAAAACCACGACGACCGTCAACTTAGCCGCATCTTTAGGGGTTTTAGAAAAAAAGATCCTTTTAATTGATGCAGATCCCCAAGCAAATGCGACCTCAGGTCTTGGTGTGGATGTTGACAATGTAGCCATTGGCACCTATCAGCTCTTAGAGCACACCAGTAGCGCCAAAGAAGCCATTGTACAGACGAATTCGCCGAACGTGGATTTGATTCCTGCACATATTGATTTGGTGGCCATCGAAATCGAATTGGTCGATAAGGACAATAGGGAGTATATGATGAAACAGGCCATTGAGGGCTTAAGTGCCATATATGACTATATTTTGATAGACTGCGCACCTTCGCTTGGTTTACTGACCCTAAATGCACTTACCGCTGCTGATTCCGTTATCATTCCCATTCAATGCGAATACTTTGCACTTGAAGGTTTGGGTAAGTTATTGAATACCGTAAAGAGTGTTCAAAAAATCCATAATGCCGATCTTGATATCGAGGGCATGTTGTTAACGATGTATGATTCTCGGTTGCGATTGTCAAATCAAGTGGTAGAAGAAGTTAAAAAACATTTTGCCGATATGGTTTTTGAGACCATTATTCAACGCAACGTAAAATTGAGCGAAGCCCCAAGTTATGGGGAAAGCATTATTAAATATGATGCTAGTAGCAAAGGGGCATCAAACTACCTCAATTTGGCAAATGAGCTCCTACAAAAAAATAAGGAAAAGGTTTAAATGGCGAAAGCAACCAAAAAACAAGCTTTGGGCAGGGGGTTATCAGCCCTACTAAAAGACCCGGAAAACGATATTCAATCGGTGGCCGACAAGAATGCCGATAAGGTTATTGGCAATGTGGTCGAACTCGAAATCGATTCCATAGAAGTCAATCCGTTTCAGCCCAGGTCCAACTTTAACGATGTGTCGCTACAAGAATTGGCGAGTTCCATACGTGAATTGGGCATTATCCAACCTATTACGGTTCGAAA
The DNA here is from genome assembly GCF_036985505.1 of Croceitalea sp. MTPC5. Taxonomy (NCBI): domain Bacteria; kingdom Pseudomonadati; phylum Bacteroidota; class Flavobacteriia; order Flavobacteriales; family Flavobacteriaceae; genus Croceitalea; species Croceitalea sp. MTPC5. The sequence goes on along the minus strand of NZ_BTGQ01000008.1, from coordinate 126,840 downwards.
ACTTGATTTCAATAAATTTCAATTGGTATCAGGGGAACGCAGATACCGTGCCTCAAAATTGGTAGGCCTTCAAACGATACCGGCTTACATAAGAATTGCCAATGATCAAGAGTCATTAGAGATGGCTTTGGTCGAAAATATACAACGTCAAGATCTTGACCCCATTGAAATCGCACTTTCTTACCAACGTTTGATTGATGAAATTCAATTGACCCAAGAAAAAATGAGTGAACGGGTTGGCAAGAAGCGTTCTACCATAACCAATTACCTGCGACTTCTAAAATTGGATCCTATCATACAAACGGGAATGCGCGATGGTTTTTTAAGTATGGGGCATGGACGGGCTTTGGTCAATGTCGAAAAGAAAAAGAACCAGCTTGCGCTCTATGAACAGGTTCTTGCTAGAAAACTATCCGTTAGGGAGACAGAACAATTGGTAAAGGAGTTGCGGGAGGGCAAAAAGGAAACCCCTACCGCAACGACTGAGGATACGACCAAAGAATTGCCTGGGTACATCACGAAAAATGTAGATGCCATTAAAAAACATTTAGCGGTGAAAGTCGCTATTACCTCATCTGCTTCCGGAAAGGGCAAAATTGTCATTCCGTTCCATTCCAAAGAAGAATTTCAGCGCTTAAAAAAAATACTATCGGGTGATTAGATTTTTATCCATTTTTAGTTTTGTACTTATGGGGTTCGTTGGCTTTTCACAAGAAAATGACCCACCTATCACAGAAAAATCGGCAGATTCCTTACAAAACAATTTGGCCGATAAAGGTGTTGTTTTTGAAGAAGTCGTGTATGAACCGGTAAAAATCAATCCATTGGCCCCAAGTAAGGCGGCATTTTACTCTGCCCTATTGCCCGGGTTAGGCCAGATTTACAACAAACGATACTGGAAAGCCCCTATTGTATGGGGTGCAATTGGCACTGGTATATATTTTTACTCTTTAAATAATTCCGAGTACAATAAATTTAGAGACGCCTTTAAAAGGCGTAAGGCCGGTTTTATCGATGATCAGTTCTTTCCACAGAATGATGGTACCGTAATTCCAGGTAGTCCAAGATTTTCGGATTCTGCTTTGCAAGATGCCCAAGAATCGGCCCAAGAAAACAGGGATTTGGCCTTGTTGGTCACCATTGCCCTTTATGCCTTCAATATTATTGATGCCAATGTCGATGCCCATCTTAAACAGTATAATGTTGATGGCCGGTTGGGTATAGACCTCAAACCCTATATGGATTTGAACCCTATTGATTACAACCCAAATTATGGCTTAACTTTGGTCGTTAAATTCTAAGTAATGAATATCGCATTGTTCGGTTACGGTAAAATGGGTAAGATGTTAGAAAAGCTAGCTGTTGACCGTAGTCACAAAATTGTGGCCAAAATTGATGAGGATACCGCAGCCATTGATTTTTCGAATGTCGACGTAGCCATTGATTTTAGCACACCCGATGCCGCGTTTCAGAACATCACCTCTTGTTTTGAAAAGAATATACCCGTGATTTCGGGTACCACGGGTTGGTTGGCCAAATATGATGAGGCATTAGCATTGTGCGCTCAAAAAAAGGGAGCTTTCATCTATGCCTCTAACTTTAGTCTTGGCGTCAATATTTTTTTTGAACTCAACATTCAATTGGCAAAAATGATGGCCCATATCGAACAGTACCATGTTACTATGGAAGAAACCCACCATACCCAAAAATTAGATGCCCCAAGTGGAACCGCAATTACACTGGCCGAGGATATCATCGAAAACTCGGGGTATGCGAACTGGACAATGAAAGAACCGCAGACCAATGAAATTGCGATAACGGCCAAAAGGGAAGGTAATGTACCCGGCACGCATGGTATCAACTATAAAAGTGCCGTAGATACTATTGAAATCAAACACACTGCCCATAATCGAGAGGGATTCGCACTGGGTGCCTTGATCGCCGCAGAATGGATACTTGGCAAAACGGGTGTTTTTTCTATGAAAGATGTGTTAAACCTAAAATAAATCGTAACAAAGACCTCTTGTTTGGGTCTAAGAAAGAAATACTATTATGAACGGCACACAATGGATCATCTTTATTCTTATTGTACAGGTCATACACTTTTTAGGTACATGGAAACTGTATGTGAAAGCAGGCAGAAAAGCTTGGGAGGCAGCCATACCCGTATACAACGGCATCGTTTTAATGCAAATTATAAATAGGCCGAAATGGTGGGTACTCTTATTGTTCATTCCCATCATCAATTTATTGATGTTCCCTGTGGTTTGGGTAGAGACCATACGCAGTTTCGGCAAAAACAAAATGCTTGATACTTGGCTGGTCATTCTGACACTCGGTTTTTATATCGCCTATATCAATTATGCTGAAGACGTAAAACATATCGAAGACCGGGATCTTAAACCCAAAACCGGGCTTGGGGAATGGGTAAGTTCCATCGTATTTGCCATAGTCGCCGCTACCTTCGTACACACCTATTTTATACAGCCCTATGTTATCCCTACGGGGTCTTTAGAACGAACACTTCGGGTCGGGGATTTTTTGTTCGTCAGTAAGTTCCATTTTGGGGCAAGAACACCTATGACGGCTATTGCTGCACCAATGGTCCACGACACCTTGCCGTTGTTAAAGAGAAAATCGTATCTGAACAAGCCGCAAATTCCTTACTTCAGATTGCCAGGATTCCAAACTCCCCAAAAAAACGATATTGTAGTATTCAGCTGGCCCGCCGATACGGTACAGCAGTTTTTTGTAAAATCAAAAGGCGTCGAAAAACCGATTGACAAAAAATCAAACTATGTAAAAAGATGCGTTGGTACCCCAGGGGACTCTTTGGCCATCATCAACGGAAAGGTTCATATCAATGGGGAACCACTTCAGCTATCAGACAGGGCAAGGGTAATGCAAAATTATATAGTTTACGCGCAAAAAGGAGTCTCTAGCAGACTGCTTCGCGAAGTGGATGCCTCAGATTATATTCGAATCTACAAGCCTAAGAACATTGACCAAAATCAACTTAACGCGTTAAGGGCGAACGGCATTGCCGTAGGGGCCGATGAGAATGGTCAAGCTACTATTTATACGGATGAGAAAGGATTACCGACCGAATTCATTCGGCAGTTACGACTTTCGCTAACAGAAGAGACCCCAAGGGAAAGAGTTGCAAATATGACCCTTCAAATGGTGGCACAGCTCAAAAAGAACCCGGGCATTGACTCCGTTGTAATGGAGAACATACCCAAAGGGCAACCAGGAACCAATGTTTTTCCGCAAAATCCGTATTATCGTTGGAATGTGGATAATTTTGGTCCTATCTATATTCCAGAAAAGGGGGCAACGGTCGAAATCAATAAAAAGACCATCCCGCTTTACAAGAAAATCATTCGTGATTACGAGCACAATACGGTCAAGGTTGAAGCTGATCGCGTACTTATCAATGGTAAGGAAGCAAACTCATACACTTTTAAACAAGGGTATTATTGGATGATGGGTGATAATCGAGACCATTCTGAAGATAGTCGGGCATGGGGCTATGTAGCTGAAGATCATATTGTGGGTAAACCGGTTTTCATCTGGTTGAGCTTTGATAATTTTCAAGATGGAATTCGATTTAATGAGAAGTTTCGCTGGGATCGCATGTTCACGACCGTAGGTGGAAGTGGGGAACCCGTATCATACTTTAAGTATTTTCTTATCGCACTCGCAGGTTATTTTATTTTCGACTTTTTTAGAAAAAAACGAAAGAAAGAAGCATCATAATTCTATTTTGAAAGCACTTTTACATCCTACCTATTTTCCAAATATCGCCAGTCTAACAGTACTGGTACAATCTGAATTCATTTGGGAGGTATGGGATAATTACCAAAAACAGACCTTTCGAAATAGGTGTCATATCACTACCGACCAAGGCAGGCATACGTTGACCATTCCCATAAAACATACGGGAGGGGATAACGGGCGACAGAAATATAAGGAGGTTCGAATTGACAATAGCGTGAATTGGCAGAGACAACATTGGCGTACTTTACAGACCGCCTATCGCACCTCACCGTATTTTGAATTTTATGAAGATCATCTCGCCCCATTGTATACAAAAAAGTATGATTTTTTGATGGATTTCAATTTTGATACCATTGCTTTTTTGTTAGAGCATATTTCGGTCGAGACTTTTGGTTTAAAAACAGGAACTTTCGAGACAAATCCTGCCCAAGTAACGGATTACAGGGCACTTGCCACTGCCAAAAAAGGAAATATCTTTTCAAATACCCCTTATATTCAAGTATTTGATGACCGTAACTATTTCGTTACCAACGCAAGTGGTATCGATTTGCTTTTTAATGAGGGTACGAATGCACTGAATTACCTGCAACAACTAAGACCGCCTTCTTTGCATGATTAGGCTTTTCGTTCATTATGGCATTCATTTTTTAGTGCCGATTGGAATAGGCCTCTACTTTTTCAAAACCAATAGGTTGAAGGCCATCCTTATTTTGTTAGGCGGAATCCTGATAGATATCGATCATTTATGGGCTACCCCTATTTTTGATGAATATCGTTGTAGTATCAATTTTCACCCACTTCATAGTTATTATGCAATAGGTATCTATATTTTACTTTTTACCTTAAAGAAAACGAGAATTTTTGGATTGGCATTCCTCATCCACATTATAGCGGATTTTGTCGATTGCCTATTTATAAGCTTCCAAACGCAATGACGCCATTATGGGGTAATGATCTGAATATTCAACATCGTAGTTTTTATGCCCGGTTATCTTGAAATTGTCATCGGCGAATATATAATCAATACGCATGGGCAAATCGAATAACTCATAGGTCCTTCCAATTCCCTTTCCTTGCTTTAAAAAAGAATCTTTCATATTTGCTCGAATCGTTCGGTAAACATTTGAGAACTGGGTATTATTAAAATCCCCCATTATCAACGTGGGATACTTACATTTTTTTCGATGTTGATCAAGTTTAACGGCCTGATCATATTGCATATCAAAAGTTTCGGCGATTCGTTTGAAGGTCTCTTTGGTCTGCTTTTCTTGTGTGATTATGTTCGAATTGGGAACAATCTTATACGACTGTAAATGAACATTGTATACCCGTATGGTGTCTTTTTGAACGAGTATATCAGCAAAAATGATATTGTTTACCGTATTGGGCAACTCTAATGACCCGTTCCCTACGATCGGGAATTTTGAAAAAATGACTTGTGTAGCCCTTGGTCTACCGGTAATAGGGGTTTCCGTTCTGAATGGATACTGTCTTAGCTGTCTATGGCGTATCCTACTATGTTCTTGTAAGCACAATATGTCTGGATCTTCATCCCTTATAAATTCAATGATTTTATCCCCGATTCCGGGCTTTTTTATCCACTCATTTTTATTAAAACCCCAAACATTGAATGTAAGTACCTTTAATTCATCTTCATTTTTTAAGTCATTATCTTGGGAATTAAACCTATAAAAAGAACCAAATACCAAATAAGAGATTATTAGGGCCGTGAATGATAGCAGTGCCATTCTTTTTCGTTTCGCCAACCAGTAAAGAACAAAACCAAAGTGTAATCCGACCAAGATAGGGGTAAAAAGACTTAAAACCGCTATATAATTGAAGAGCTCAAAATAATATGACATCAACAGTAAAAGCAAAACTATCGTCAAGAAGACATTGAAACCAACTAAAAGTCCGTGCCCGATTTTATGTATTTTCAACCCTTAATCCTCTTTACCAGCTTTGAACAAAAAATCTTTTTCGGCTTGAGATAAACTCTCATATCCTGATTTACTGATTTTATCTAAGATACTATCAATTTTACGCTGATGCGCTTCTTTATCATAATCTACGGTTCTTGATGTGCGCCTTGTGGTATTTTTTTTATAAACGGTCTTCAACGGACCTTTTTTTTCCCTTGGCCTGAATAAACCACCTAAATAGGATAAAAGTTTGATAAAACCTTCTCCGATATCGGTTCCCTTCATTAACTGCCGCGCATAAACATAACCCAGGATCGCCCCACCGATATGGGCAAGCATACCGCCGACATTTTGACCCATCGAAAGGGTCAATACGTCTTTTAAGATCACGAATATGCCCAACTGCCAAAGTTTGATATTGAAAAAGATGATTCGAATCTCTTGATTGGGAATATAGGCACAGGTAAAGATCAATACCGAAGTTACACCGGCCGAAGCCCCTAACAATACCGCATTGGTATCGGAAAGTGTCGGAAAAATGTTGTAACCCAACATGAACAACAGACCACCACTGATCACCCCTAAAAAATATACCGCAATAAAACGTTGTTCATTGAACAGGTTAAGAAAGATCCTACCAAAAAAGTACAACAATAACATATTCCAGAAAATATGCCCAAATCCGGCATGGATGAAGGCATAGGTCACCAATGTCCATGGTTTTGACAAGAACCTGAGCAAATCTTCAGGTAATTCAAACCAAGTTAGAATTGAATTACTTGACAATCCGAAAAGTACGGGAATAAGATTGGCCAATAGAAAAATAGCTACGTTGATGGCTATTAACTTTTCTGCAATATTGAGCCGTGCAAATTGATATTGTAATCCTCCACTAGCCATATTAATCCCAGCGATTTTTGTTAAACTGATTTTTCTTCCAGTACCACATGATGAGAAAGCCGACGACCGCACCACCCACGTGGGCCATATAAGCGGTATTACTTGGACTGAAAAATGATTGCCCCGTGATTGCCGATATCACATCCAACAAAATGATACCCGGTATAAAATATTTTGCCTTGATGGGAATTGGCAAAAATATGAGCATCAACTTCGCTTCTGGGTTCATCATACCGAAAGCGGCCAAAATACCCATAATGCAGCCAGAAGCACCCACCATACGTGCTAAATAGGCATCTAGATAGGTAGCAGTGGTCTGCGAATTCAACATGTTCTTTTGTACATCTGACAAACCTTCGGTAAACTGTCTTGAATTGACGACATCCATAACCATATCTTCTGTCAGCCCCACATTTAAAAGTGCTTCTTGAGCAGGTAAAAAGCTAAAGTAGTAGAAGGCCAATTGAAAAAGTACTGCCCCCAGCCCTGCCGAGAAATAAACGAATAAAAACCGGTTTTTACCCAATGCTTGTTCTACCGGACCCCCAAACATCCACAGGGCGAACATATTGAAACCAATATGCGCAATACCCCCGTGCATGAACATATGGGTCACGATTTGCCATAACCCAAAATTTTCGTTCTTAGGAAACCATAGTGAAAACCACTGGTACATCTGCTCTGCATATAATTGGGTCGCCAAAAAGAATAATACGTTGATTATCAAGATATGCTTTACAGCTTCTGTTATTCTCAGCATCTATATAAATTTTTTTTCTATATCGTTAGTATCGATAGTTACATATATCACTTTATTGAAGGGGTCCAGTTTCGATTCTTCGCACCCGAATAAATCATTGACCAAGGCCATTTGGGAATCAGGGTCAAGTGGTTTTCCATTTTTAATGGCTAATGTACTACAAAGACTTTTGGCCATGATATCCGATTTCACTACGCCCCTATCCGCACCATGTACTTTCCCATGGTTACGCAATAGTTCATTAAAGACGGCACCAATTGAACTTTCGGTCATTATATTCGGTATACCCGTTATCGTCAATTTTTCATCATCGACAAACTTGATGTCAAAACCTAAGGCAATTAAATCTTCATGTATTGCCCGTAATATGGCAATTTCAGCCCTTGTAAAACCAAGTTGCTGTGGAAACAGCAATTGTTGGCTAATGCCTTTTTTCGTGCTATCGGTATTCAAGAACTTTTCATAGAGCACCCTTTGGTGGGCCCTATTTTGATTGATACATAATAAACCCGACTTAATAGTGGTAACAATGAACTTTCGATGCAGTTGAAATGTTTTTTGCTGTGATTCGAACCCTGTTTCATCTTTGTCAAAAATCTCCAATGCCTCTGTACTGGTTTCAAAGTGTACACTGCTAAAAGGTGCATCGAGATCATCTTGACCCTTATACAGGTCCTCCCAACCTTTAACCTGTTGTTTCTGATATGATGGGGCTGATCTACGATTGGGTGATTGCTTGGTTTCAAAGGGATTAAACCCAGCATCTACGACAACCGTTGGCAAAATACCTTCCTTATTACGGTAGTTATAAGGAGTGTCTAAATTTTTATCATGTTCAAAATCCAATGCAGGTATGACATTAAACTGACCGAGACCGTGTTTTATGGTCGATCTCAAGATGGCGTACAGGGTATTCTCATCATCAAACTTCACCTCTGTTTTCGTAGGGTGGATGTTAATGTCGATTGATGAAGGCGAAACCTCTAAAAACAAAAAATATCCAGGATGGGTATCAGACTTGATAAGACCTTCAAACGCGGCATTGACCGCATGATTCAAATATGGACTTTTAATGTATCTACCATTGGCAAAGAAAAATTGAGCCCCCCTACCCTTTTTGGCAAATTCAGGTTTACAGATAAAACCCGAAATATTGACTACGGCGGTTTCTTCCGTTACCGGAACCAACCGTTCATTCATTTTCGCTCCAAAAACATGCACGATACGTTGTCGAAAATTACCATGGGGCAAGTTGAACAGTTCTGAACCATTATTATAAAATTGAAAAGCCACTTCAGGATGTACCAGGGCTACCCTATGGAATTCATCGGTGATATGTCTCAACTCGACTTGATTGGACTTTAGAAAATTTCGCCGGGCAGGGATATTAAAGAACAGATTCTTTACGGAAATCGATGTTCCTACGGGGGTAGCGATAATTTCTTGGGCGACCACTTTGCTGCCTTCAATCTTGATATGGGTACCCGTATCTGAATTTCGTGGTCTTGTTTGTAGGTCTACATGTGCCACTGCAGCGATAGAAGCCAAGGCCTCGCCCCTAAAACCCTTGGTATTTAAATTGAATAGATCTTCGGCCCTTGCTATTTTTGAAGTGGCATGACGCTCAAAAGATAGCCTTGCATCAGTCTCGCTCATTCCACTACCATCGTCAACGACCTGTATCAGGGCTTTACCGCCGTCTTTTACGATTAACTTTATGCTTTTCGCACCTGAATCAAGCGCATTCTCCAAAAGCTCCTTGACCACCGAAGAAGGGCGTTGTACCACTTCACCAGCTGCAATTTGATTGGCAACATGATCTGGTAAGAGTTTTATAATGTCAGCCATTAGCGTCTAAAGAATATGGATAGGTCGAAATCGATTATGAAAAGAAAAACCAAAACCAAAACCGTTACTATGACCCAAAATCGAATCCTTAAATTTTTATCGCCTTCCCTTTTCAAATCTTCAAAGGCAGAGGAAAACTTATTTTTTAGGCCTCTTTGACTGTTGGCGGTACTGCGATACTTATCCAGTTTGTGCTCAATTTTATAAGGACTACCCTCGCCCTCATAATATCGGGGCTTGTAGTCGAAAGTCCTGTTTCTTCTTAGTTTTAAAAAATTTCGCATAGTACCTGAACCGTCCTACCCAAAGGTACTTAAAAACAAAAAAAGCGGTAACGCTAGGTTCACAAAAAATGTTAACACTGTGGTTATTTAAATATGAAAAGACGGCTAAACTTACATTAGTTACCCAGTGATGCCATTTTGATGGCGGCTATGGCCGCTTCAATACCCTTATTGCCATGCTTTCCACCACTTCGATCAATGGACTGTTGAAGGGTATCGTCTGTAAGTACACAAAAAATAACGGGAATGTCTCGTTGAACGTTCAGGTCTTTTATACCTTGTGCGGTAGCACTACATACGTATTCAAAATGACTGGTCTCCCCTCGAATTACACTACCGATGGCGATGACAACATCGACCTCTTGGGTATCAATCATCTTTTTACAACCAAAGACCAATTCATAACTGCCAGGAACATTCCAGCGTATCATATGTTGTTCTTGGGCCCCACAATCCAAAAGTGCCTCCCTTGCCCCTTGAAAGAGTGGCTCTGTAATCGTACCATTCCATTCTGACACAACAATACCGATTCTTAAATCTTTGGCACTAGGTATCGTAGCTTTATCGTATACCGATAAGTTTTTGTTTACTGTAGCCATAACGCCACTTAGTTAACAGAACCGATTAAGGCGTCTATATTATTGGCTTGTTGTGCCGTGGGAAACTCTTCTTTAATACGCTCAAAATACGTTGCTGCCCGCTCATTATACCCGAGCTCCATCGCTATAATACCAGCTTTGTAAAGATATTTCGGCGTAGTGAAGTCATTCGTACCATGACCATGGGCGATAGCCTTATCATAATAATCCAAAGCATCCTCATTTTGATTCAATTGTGAGAATGCATCACCTATGGCCCCTTTTGCCAAAGCACCCAATATGGCATCATCTGATGAAAATTGTTCTAAATATGTTATGGCCTCTTGGTAATTCTGTTGGTTTAAATAGGCCATACCGGCAGAGTACGAAGCCAAATTGGCTGCTTTTGTGCCGCTGTACTCCTCAATAATATCCAAAAAACCATATTTACCCTCGGCACCATTCAACGACAGGTTCAACAAAGAATCTTTTGCAGTTTCATTTGCCATGGCCTGTTCAAAATATTGCTGTGGATAATACAGTTCATTGGCCGCACTTGCTTCTTTAGGTTTTTGAATGAACTGATTGTAGGCCAAATACCCTAAAATGCCTACAGCTACTGCGACGATAACCCCCAAAATATAATTTTGGTTTTTGGAAACCCATGCCTCGGTCTTCGAAGCACTCTCGTCTAACGTGCTAAATACCTCAGCGGTAGTGCTATTCTGCTCATCCAGCGCTATCTCTTCTTCTTTATTCTTTGGTTTAAAGCCCCGTTTTTTATATGTAGCCATTCTAATTTTTATTAATCGCGCAAAAATAAAGTTTTTATCCAAAACCGAAAGGTAAATTATTCGTTATTTTTGGAATCTTTGCCATAGAAAAATCCAATAGATTTAAAGGGTTATATGTTTTTAAAGCACTTATCTTTAATCAATTACAAAAATTTTACTTCGCACAACCTTGAATTTGACCCCATTATCAATTGCCTGGTCGGAAAAAACGGTGTAGGTAAGACCAATATACTCGATGCCATATACCACCTGTCTTTCGGCAAAAGCTATTTCAATCCGGTAGCTACCCAAAACATAAAGCACGGAGAGGATTTTTTCGTAATTGAAGGGGAATTTGAAAAGGATGATCGTACCGAAAAAATCGTCTGTAGTTTTAAACGAGGGTTAAAAAAAGTCATTAAACGAAATGGCAAGGCATATGAAAAGTTTTCTGACCATATTGGGTTCTTGCCCTTGGTCATTATTTCACCAGCCGATCGTGACTTAATTACGGAAGGTAGTGATACCCGACGGAAATTCGTGGATGGGGTAATCTCGCAATCCGATAAAGCTTATTTGAAAGTCTTGTTAAACTACAATAAGGTACTTACCCAACGTAACTCGTTACTCAAGTATTTTGCACTCAATCGAACCTTTGATAACGACACCCTCTCGATATACAATGAGCAATTGCACAGGCTAGGCACTGAGATCTTTGAAAAAAGATCTCAATTCTTGAATAAGTTCATTCCCATCTTCAAAACACAATACGAAAACATATCGGGTAACGAAGAAGCTGTTTCCCTGGGCTACCAAAGCAAGTTATATGACAATGACCTCGCCTCCCTTCTTGTTTCGAATTTGGATAAGGACAGAAGCCTTCAATACACAAGCGTAGGCATTCACAAAGATGATCTCGAATTCACCATAGCTGGTCACCCCATCAAAAAATTTGGCAGCCAAGGGCAACAAAAATCCTTCTTGATTGCCTTAAAACTGGCCCAATTCCATTTCATCAAGGCACAGGCACAGACCACCCCTATTCTATTATTGGATGATATTTTTGATAAATTGGATGAGACCAGGGTCGCACAAATCGTGTCTTTGGTGGATAATGATACATTTGGACAGATTTTCATTAGTGACACCCATGCCGATAGAACGGAAAATGTGGTTAAAAACATTCACCATGGTTACAAAATATTTAACTTGTAGTATGGTTCGTTTCAAAATGCTCCTTTATATTTTTTTATTGGTAGGATGTACCTCTTCGATTCCGGAAAAAAGCCTGCCCTATCTCAATGGCTATTGGGAAATAACCGAGGTCACCTTTGCGAACGGGGAAAAGAAAAATTACACGGTAAACACAAGTGTTGATTTTATAGCACTGGAAGAAATGAAGGGTTTTAAAAAGAAGGTACGACCAAAGCTTGATGGCTCATATACGACATCAGACGATGCAGAGCCCTTTACCATAATACAGCAAGGCGACACGTATATCTTACGATATAAAAACAATCTAAGCACATGGGAAGAGCAAATCACCGTTTTGAACGAAAACAATTATGTCGTTGTAAACCAAGATAATATTACTTACCATTACAAACGCTTTGAACCCCTTAAAATAGCCCCGTAATGGCAAAAAGGTATAATGATCATCAAAACTTAGGCGAGGCCCTCAATGCCTTTATCAAAGAAAATAATCTGCAAAAAGGTATCGACAAGGTCGATGTGCGCGAAACTTGGGTAAAGCTAATGGGTAACGGTGTAAACAACTACACCAATCAGGTCGAACTTAAAAACGATACCTTGTACGTTTCACTATCGTCATCCGTACTACGGGAAGAACTCAGCATGGGTAAAAGTAAGATCATAGCCATGTTGAATGAGGATTTGGGAAAGGAATTGGTAAAAAAATTAATCTTGAGATGAAAAAAAGGCCATCCGCACTATGCTGAATGGCCCTTGTATGGTATTATTGCGGTTTCTTCTAGAAAACCTCCCTTCCGGCAAAATGGAAAGCTCCTTCAATAGCAGCATTTTCGTCACTATCAGAACCGTGAACGGCATTTTCACCAATACTTGTGGCAAATAATTTTCTAATGGTTCCCTCAGCAGCTTCCGCTGGATTGGTAGCACCGATCAAAGCGCGAAAGTCTTCTACCGCGTTATCTTTTTCCAAGATAGCAGCAACAATGGGCCCACGCGTCATGAATTCAACCAACTCCCCGAAAAATGGACGTTCGCTATGTACTGCATAGAACCCTTGGGCATCGCGTACGCTTAATTGAGTATACTTCATGGCCACGATTTTAAAGCCGGCAGCCGTTATTTTTTCCAGAATTGCCCCAATGTGTCCATTTTCAACGGCATCGGGCTTTATCATGGTAAACGTTCTATTTCCTGTCATTTCCGTAAATTTTTGCGCAAAAATAACCTTTTTGACTAGGTTTACAATATTTAGTACGCCTGTTTTAGTTCTTGCAACACTTTACCATTATCCGCCATCATTTTCAACGTCGCCATTTTTGTGTCCAAATCCAATTCTATCAATCCATAGCTATTACTCGACACGACATTACCAACCCTGAATTCATTGGGTTCCCCACTAAAATTGGTATACGCATGGGTGAGTCCGCTGCTGGTAAAATCGATGAGCGGATAATCGAGTCCTTCAAGTTCCATTTTTGAAAATTCCGAGATATGGCGGTCACCAGATAAGATAAGTACACCCTTCGCCTTGGAATCCATTATTATTTTTTTCATCTTATCCACCTCGTGGGGGTGATTGGCCCATTTCTCAAAGCCATGCTCCCGTGATAAGAATTGAATGCTGCTTACTATTAAATTAAAATCCGATGTCGAATTGCTAAGTTCATCCGCCAGCCATTTCCATTGTCTTTCACCTAAAATAGTGCCTTGACCATAGGCGGTTGGGCGATATCTTCTTCCCTCGGTTTTATCTTCTACAAGCCTGGTTCGATGATATCTGGTATCTAAATTGATAATTTTGACCGACCCTTGCGGTTTTGAAATGACCTGTGTGGAGTACACCCCATTTCGTTGTCTTCGTAAGTCATTTTCCGGAACATCAAGAAAGTTTAGAAAGGCTTGCTGACTACCTTTTTTTGATTCGAATTCAACCCCGCCATCATTGATTCCGTAGTCATGATCGTCCCAAGTGCCCGTTATCAGGGTACTTTTTTTGAGTTCGGCATATTCAGGCACCGCATCTTGGTCATCATAAAAAGCTTGGATCGTTGCAACGTCATTGGTATCGGCATAAACAATGTCACCGCCCCAAATAAAAACATCAGGACCTAAATTTGAGATATCATCCCAAAATAGGTTATCCAGGCTACTTTTATTACAAGAACCAAAGGTTATGGTAAAGGTAGCTTCGGTAGTGGCTGTACTTCCTTTATTCCCTACATCGAGTGCTTTGGTCTTACAACCAGAGGCAATGCAAATAGCAGTTAAAAAAATCAGGATCGTACGCATAACTTTCATTTAAATACCATCAAAAATAAGACATATCAAATTACCGCTATATTATATTATTGTATCTTTGAGCGCATGAATTCAGCAGATATCGCTACTGTAAAGACCTTGCTTGCGAAGCCCCAAAAAATTGTGATCGTACCCCATAAGAATCCTGATGGCGATGCCATCGGTTCTTGTCTAGGTCTGGCAAAATTCTTGGAAGCCTTGGGCCAAAGCCCTGTCATAATTGCTCCAAACGATTATCCGAAGTTTTTAAAATGGATTCCCGGTAATGAAGGGATTTTAAACTTTGAACGTGAGAATTCACAATCAAAAAGACTTATTGAAGCAGCTAGCCTCATATTCACTTTAGATTTTAACCATTTGTCTAGAACAGGGCAAATGGAATCGTTTTTAGAGGCAGCGACGGCAAAATTCATCATGATCGACCATCATCAGCAACCTAGCGACTATGCGCTCGTCACCTATTCTGACGTCAGCATGAGCTCTACCTGTGAAATGGTCTATAATTTCATTGACTACTTAGAAGGGGTGCCCGATATTACCAAAGACATCGCTACCTCCCTTTACGTCGGTATCATGACCGATACCGGTTCTTTTAAATATGCCTCGACCACTAGTCAAACCCATAGGGTGGTTGCCAATTTGATTGATAAGGGTGCCGAAAACATGCAGATTCATCAAAACGTGTTCGATAACAATACGCCCGCAAGATTACATTTATTGGGTGTTGCCTTAAATAACCTGGTAATCTTAGAACAATTCAAGACCGCCTACATTACCATGTCACAAGAGGAATTGGATAGGCACAATTACAGTAAGGGCGATACCGAAGGTTTTGTGAACTATGGCCTCACCTTGGAAGGTATCATTTTTGCAGTGATTTTTATTGAAAACAGGGAAGAGGGAATTATCAAAATATCGTTCAGGTCGATTGGTGGTTTTTCGGTCAATGAGTTTGCACGAGAACATTTCAACGGGGGTGGCCATACCAATGCGGCAGGTGGCCGTAGCGACATAACCATGGAAGAAACGACCATACGGTTTGTCAAGTTGCTTGAAAAGTATAAAGATAAATTGACCCAATGAACAGAGTAATCGTAATGGTATTCGTGGTTTTGCTTTGTAGCTGTGGCGAAACAATACCCAGAAAGCCCGTACAGGTAAAATCAGGCAGTTTTTATAAGGCTTCGGTTACCCGAAGCAAAGAAATTTTAGCTCAAGAAGAAGCGGTGATTCAATCCCTCATTGAAAAAGATACAAGCCATACCTATTTTTCAAGCGCAGATGGTTTTTGGTACCATTATGAAGTTCAAAATGCCAAGGATGAATACCGACCCAAGACCAATGATGAAATCGTATTCACTTATAATGTAATGACATTGCAAGGTGATACGATTTACAAAAAAAGTACGATTGGGCTCGTACAACATGCCATAGATAAGTCGCAGCTTTTCCCTGGATTAAGAAATGGATTGAAGCTACTGAAATCAGGGGAACAAGCAACTTTTATCTTTCCCTCATCCCAGGCATACGGTTACAAAGGTGATACCAGTAAAATTGCACCTTTGACCCCGATCAAATCAAGCGTAAACGTATTGAAGATCATTAAAAGAAAAGATAGTTTAAATTAAAAATAGAGATTTCCATGAAACATTTTTTTGTTTATTTTTCCTTACTATGTATTGTAATTTCAAGCTGTAAATCAAGTAAGTACGCAGATTTAGGCGATGGTATCTATGCTGATATCCAAACTAATAAGGGTGATATCGTGGTCAAACTTCATCACGAGGCAACACCAATAACGGTCGCTAATTTTGTATCATTGGCAGAAGGCAACAATCCTTTCGTTAGTGAAGAGTTCAAAGACAAGAAATACTATGATGGCCTTACCTTTCACAGGGTAATGAAAGATTTTATGATTCAAGGTGGTGACCCCACGGCCACTGGTACGGGCAGCCCAGGTTATAAATTCAAAGATGAAATCGTTGATTCTTTAACACACTCCGGTAAGGGTATACTTTCCATGGCCAACGGTGGCCCTAAAACCAATGGAAGCCAATTTTTTATCACACACAAGGAAACCCCTTGGCTCAATGGAATCCACACTGTTTTTGGAAAGGTGGTTAATGGTATTGAGGTTGTTGATAGTATCGCCAGCGTCAAAGTACTGGCGGGTAACAAGCCCGAGGCCGATGTGATCATGAATAAGGTGGAGATTATTAGAAATGGTAAGGAAGCCAAAAAATTTGATGCCATTCAAATTATGACCGATTATTTTGAAGAAGCAGAAAAAGAAATTGCTGCAATCAAAAAAATAAAGGCGGATTTCGTGGAAGAATTGAATCAACAACTTGAGCAGGCCGAGGGAACGGCAAGCGGGTTGAAAATCTTTTCATTGAAAGAAGGCGACGGTGAAACCCCCAAAATAGGTCAAAACGTTGCGCTTCAGTATGCGGGTTGGTTAGATAATGGAGACTTATTCGATACGAGCATACCTGAGATCGCCAAAAAATTCGACAATTTTGCCCAAATCAATAAGATGCATCGCGGTAATTTTGGGCCCTTGGTTACCAAGTTTAGCCCTGATGCCCAGTTGGCACCTGGTTTTAAAGAGGGTATGTTGACCATGAAGGTCGGTGATAAGGTGCGCTTGTTCATACCGCCCCATCTAGGGTATGGTGATAATGACTATGGCCCGATACCTGGCGGTTCGACATTGGTTTTTGATTTGGAAATGGTTGAAATACAATAAACGATGAACAACTTCAACATTAAAACCCTGACTAGCATGTCGGGGTTTTTTGTTTTTTCCGATCTTGAATTCTTTATTTTTAAAGTGTGACTACAAGAACAAAGAACTATTTGGCCCTATCCATCATTCCACAAATCATTTTTGTACAATGGTTCGGCAGTTATCCTGAATTGGTCGAAAAATATTATGCTGAGGGAATTTATCCCATAATTTCAAAATTCCTGAGATTTTTATTTGGTTGGGTTCCTTTCTCTGTAGGTGATATCTTTTATACCCTTTTGGTTTTTACGGCTATTCGCTATCTCTATCTGTATGGTACTTCCATCGTAAAAAAACCGTTGGCATTTTTACGGCACCTTGGCCTAACCCTGTCCATCGCCTATTTTATATTTTATCTTTTTTGGGGTATGAACTACTACCGCCTGCCCATCAATGAGAAAATGGATTTTGATATCGAATATACCAATGAGGATTTGATAAGATTTACCTTCGACATCATAACCTATACAAACCGTTTACAGGTCAAACTGGAAAACGATAGCACCAAGGCCGTCAAGATTCCCTACTCAACTAAAGAAATTTATGCTGAAACCTTAAAAAGTTATGATCGGGCAGAAAGAGTATTTCCACATTTTGAATATAGAAATCCAAGTCTAAAAGCTTCACTGTATTCACTGCCCTTGACATATATGGGGTATGGGGGATATTTAAATCCATTTACCAATGAGGCCCAGGTCAATGCCCTGGTGCCTAATTTACGTTTACCCTCTATAAGCGCCCATGAGATAGGACATCAATTGGGGTATTCTTCAGAAAGTGCAACCAATTTTATAGGGCTATTGGTCACTTTTAGTAGCAAAGACCCCTATTTTAAATATGCTTCTATTTCGCATGTTTTGGCGTATTGCCTAACCGATTTAAAAGCAAGGGATGAGGTAGCGTTTGAGGCACTATTTAATAAACTCAATGTAGGCGTAAAGAAAAATTACCAAGAATTAAATGCATTTTGGGCACAATACGAAAACCCGACCGAGCCCATTTTTAAATCCATTTTCGATACTTTTTTAAAGGCGAACAACCAAGAAAAAGGTATTTCAAGTTACAATGCAGTTGTGGGCCTGTTGGTTAATTTTTATGGGGATTATTGGTATGAACGATAATCGAACAATTCCTGATTTGCAGAAGTAACACTGTTGCCCTACCTTTAAAACGGACTAACTTCAAAACATACCTGAATGAAAATGAAACTCTTTACGCTCACACTTTTATGGTGTGGTGCTACTTTGTTTTCACAAGATTATTTTCCTGAAAATGATGGTGTCAAATCAAAGAACAACAACTATATGGCATTCACCAATGCCAAAATCCATATGACACCTACGCAAATTATTGAAAAAGGCACCCTACTTGTACAAAATGGGAAGGTGATTCAAGTGGGTACATCGGTGGCCATTCCAAAAAACACGATTATTGAGGATTTGGAAGGAAAATCAATTTACCCCTCCTTTATCGATGTGTTTTCGGGTTTTGGCGTGGAAAAGGCCAAAAGGGCCCCAGGTAGCGGACGTTCTCCCCAATATGAAGCCACCCGTGAAGGTTTTTACTGGAATGATCATATCATGCCCGAGAATGAGGCCATAGCCAAGTTCACCTACGATGATAAAAAAGCCGAAGAATTAAGAAAGGTGGGGTTTGGGGTCGTCAATAGCCACTTTCAAGATGGTATCGCCCGGGGCACGGGAGTACTGATAGCCTTGAACGGCAGTGGAAATGATGCCGACCGTATTGTAGAGGACCAATCCGGCCAATACTTTTCATTTACCAAGAGTATTGCCAAAAGGCAATCATACCCCACCTCCTTAATGGGTGCAACGGCTTTACTACGTCAATTACATCACGATCTCGATTGGTATGCCAAAGGAAATGTAACTACCAAAGACCGTTCTTTAGAGGCGCTTTTGGAAAATAAGGACCTTCCCCAAATTTTTGCCGCTGGGGGTAACGGCAATGTATTACGTGCCGATAAAATCGGCGACCAATTCGGAATTCAATATGCTATTTTGGGCGGCGGTGATGAATATCAGCATATCGAAGCCATTAAAAATACCAATGCGACGTTGATCGTGCCGATCAACTTTCCAAAGGCTTACGATGTTTCTGACCCATATGCCGCCGAGTATGTGAACCTTTCAGATATGCGCCATTGGAATTTGGCCCCTTCAAATCCAAAGGTCTTAGAAGATAATGGGGTACCGTTTTCACTGACCTTACATCAATTGAAATCCCCTAACGATTTTAAGGATATGTTGCTGAAAGCTATCGCCCACGGCTTATCAAAAACAAAGGCCTTAGAAGCTTTAACGACCGTTCCTGCCCGCATTTTAGGTAAATCGGACCATATCGGGACCCTACAACCTGGTAGACAGGCAAATTTTTTAATAGCTTCAGGGGATGTTTTCGAGAAGTCCACTACCCTATTTGAAAACTGGGTACAAGGCACCAAGAATATCATAAATGCCAAAGATCAAAAAGACATTCGTGGAGACTATGATTTGAATGTAGGCGGTAAGACCTACACTATGGTAGTATCGGGGACCTTGGGCAAACCCAAATTGGAAATTAAAAAAGATACCTTGGCATTAAGCACTAAAATTGAATATTCAGGGGACTGGGTCAATTTTTCATTTGCCACAGAAACCGGTGATAACTACAGAATGACCAGCCTGGTATCAAATGCTTCAAACAACCTTAAAGGAAAGGTCGTTTTACCATCAGGCAAAGAAAGTTCTTTCACGGCCAAACAAACCAGTTCTTTCGAAGCTTCGGAAAATAAAAAGGCAGAAGCACAAGAAACACCGAAGTTGGTAGCACTGACCTATCCGAATATTGGATATGGTAACACCGTAAAACCAAAACCGGAAAACATACTGTTCAAAAATGCCACGGTTTGGACGGGCGATGCCATACTTGAAAATATAGACGTATGGGTCAAAAATGGTAAAATCGCCAAAGTTGGTCCTGATTTAAGGGCCAGTGGGGCGAAAACCATAGATGCTACAGGTAAACACCTTACCGCTGGGGTCATTGATGAGCATTCGCACATAGGGGCATTGGCCATCAATGAGGCAGGGCATAATTCAACTGCTGAAGTTAAGATGCAAGATGTGGTCGACCCGAAAGATATTGACCTATACAGAAATCTGGCAGGTGGCGTGACCACCATTCAATTGTTGCACGGCTCGGCAAACCCCATCGGCGGGCAGTCGGCGATCCTACGCTTGAAATGGGGTGAAGATGCTGATGGGCTATTGTTCCCCAATATGCCCAAGTTCATCAAATTCGCGTTAGGTGAAAACGTAAAACAATCGAACTGGCAGAGTTTTTCAAGATTCCCACAAACAAGAATGGGTGTAGAGCAGGTATTTATCGATTATTTTCAACGGGCCAAGGAATATGATGAAAAGAAAAAATCAGGCCAGCCTTACCGCTATGACGAAGAAATGGAGACCTTGGCCGAAATCTTAAATGGGGAACGTTACATCAGTTGCCATTCGTATGTGCAGAGCGAAATCAACATGCTCATGAAGGTAGCGGAACAATTTGATTTCAAGGTAAATACCTTTACCCATATTCTTGAGGGCTACAAGGTAGCCGATAAAATGGCGGAACACGGTGTCGGGGGTTCCACTTTTAGCGATTGGTGGGCCTATAAATATGAGGTCAAAGACGCGATTCCGCATAATGCCGCCATTATGGCAAGTCAAGGGGTTACCGTCGCGATCAATAGTGATGATGCCGAAATGTCGCGAAGATTGAATCAAGAGGCCGGTAAAACGATAAAGTATGGAGGCGCATCTGAAATCGAGGCTTGGAAAATGGTAACACTCAACCCTGCCAAGTTATTGCATATCGATGATAAGGTAGGTAGTATAGCAGTGGGTAAGGATGCTGACCTGGTCTTATGGTCCGATTACCCCATGTCAGTCTACGCCAAGGCGGAAAAAACATTGATTGAAGGAGCTGTTTATTTTGACCTTGAAACGGATAAAGCACAACGTGAAGCCATTCAAAAAGAACGTAACGAATTGATTACGATGATGCTCAACGAAAAAGCAGGTGGTGCCAAGACCCAAGGTCCTAGACAGAATAAGAAGGCCCGTTTTGAATGCGAAACGCTCTAGTTAGATGTTGGATGTTAGAAATAAAAATATCAAAATGAAATACGCGATAATTACCTTATTTTTTTTCATGGGGATGCAGATGAATGCACAGCAAACCCCAGCGGGCAAACAATCGACGCCCATTACCATTGAAGGTGCCGTTGCCCATTTGGGCAATGGCGAAGTCATTGAAAACTCGCTGATTATGTTTGCCGAGGGTAAGCTTACCTATGTAGGTGACGCCGACACCAGAATAGCACGAACGGGCAAGGTCATTGACGCGAAAGGCAAACACGTATACCCAGGCTTTATCGCCCCGGGCAAATCACTTGGTCTAGTCGAGGTCAATGCGGTGAGGGCCAGTAATGACCAAGATGAGATTGGTGATTTGATACCCCATGTACGCAGTTTGATAGCCTATAACGCCGAATCACAAGTTGTCGAAAGCATGAGGCCCAATGGGGTCTTATTAAGTCAGATTACCCCACAAGGGGGGCGTATATCGGGCACCTCGTCGATTGTACAATTTGATGCCTGGAATTGGGAAGATGCGGCCGTCAAAGTAGACGATGGCATTCATCTGAATTGGCCTAGTACGTTTCGAAGGGGCCGTTGGTGGTTAGGGGAACCGAGGGGATATCAGCCCAATAAAGACTATGGGCAACAGGTAGCCAAGGTGAAGACCTTCATGAACAATGCCCTGGCGTACGGAAAAGCTACCCCAAAAGTCCAAAACCAACCTTTTGCCGCTATGCAAGGGCTCTTCGATGGCACCCAAAAGTTGTTCGTTTATGCCCACGGACAAAAAGAGATTATGGATGCCATCAGCTCGGCCAAAACTGCTGGCGTAAAACATATCGTATTGGTCGGGGGATATCATGCCCACAAGATTACCGCCTTTTTAAAAGAACGAGATATTCCCGTATTGGTACGCTTTACCCATAGCCTGCCCTTTTTTGAGGATGATGATTATGACTTCACCTATAAGTTGCCCAAACTATTAATGGATGCCGGTCTTTTGGTAGGTATCCAAAATGCCGATGCCTCAAACTTTCAAACACGAAACTTGCCCTTCTATGCAGGTCAAACGGTTGCACAAGGTTTGGATAAAGAAAAAGCCTTACAGCTTATTTCTGGCAATAATGCCAAAATATTGGGTATCGATGCAGATTACGGAACTTTGGAAGTCGGTAAAAGTGCCACGTTGTTCATCTCGGCAGGTGATGCCTTGGATATGCGCACCAATCAATTAAGTAAAGCTTTTATTGATGGGCGTGACCTTTCTTTGGAGACGCATCAAACCGAACTATGGAAACGCTATATGGGCAAGTATCAAGGTAAATAGTTATAAGTTTTATACGGTTTGAAACAGACCTACCCGTCCGGCAGGCAGGTATGCAATTTGCTCACTGCTGTTTCTTATTTAACGGGCATCCATCGGTCGATAGACTTGGTTAGACGATAAATTTCAACCCCAATATCGTAAAGTCAACTACAAGTACTTCAATCAGCATCGCACTTTGTAGATGTCATCCATAACAGGGTATAAATCACAATTATGGGAAAAAAAATGCGTTGTAATCCATACGAGCAGCCCATAGACACTTATGAAAATTCTTCGAAATCAATTTTTCAATACCATAAGAAATTCCCTTAAGACGATAGTATTATCGCTAATCGTATCGTTAGGTTTGTTCAACATAAATGCACAAGTACAACTGAAGATAGAACCCGGGGTTCTTTTGAATACCGAATCTGAAAATTTAGGTTTGATGTTGAATATTGAGCCCTTTATCGAAATTTCAAGCAATAAGGTTATCGGATTAAGGTTTGGATTGGCCTTGAACCCGCAACGATTTGAAACCAATGATAGTTCCCAATTCTTTTTCGATGATGTAAATGATAATGCGATACTTTCTTTTATGCCCACTTTCAATCATTACTTTAACAAAAATTACACGCGTCCGTATTTAGGTATGGGGTTGGGGTATTATGTGTTTTCTTCAGTTGACATAGCCAACCCTTCAGGCGGTATAACTGAAGCACGTATAGATAATCAATTGGGATTTCTTTTAAGGGGAGGGGTTCACTGGGGAAAGACAAAATTCGGATTGGAATATAACTTTATTCCAAAAGCTGATATTAAAATAGCAAACGACCTCATCATTGGTACTGCAGCTAACAGTTATTATGGGGTATCGATCGGATTTATGATTGGAGGCACTAAAAGTACTTTGCAAGCACAATAAGCCTTATAGTTTAAAATAATAGTATTGTACCGATGAATATGAACGACCATACCGATTATCCTTCACTACGGATTTTCTGAACGATAATCCGTATATATGGTGCGTAAGGGATACATATGAAAATTTAGAATTCATACCAAAAAAATAATAACCTAACTGTTCTACGCGGTTACAGACGACCAAAACCTTTCAATGAAAATTTATGACTTTGACATAAAAAAAGGGATTTACAATTTTGAATTCGATGACCTGACTACAGAAAAACATGCGCATCCCGTTGTTGAATTCATTAGTGCCACGAGTGGAACTTTTACGCTACGAGCCAAGGGGAGAACATACGAAAATTTAGAATTTGCCATTATCGACCAGAATACCGAACACAAGGTGGTTGCAAAAAGTTGTTCGGTCAGTATACTATTGGTAGAAAGCTACAATTCCCAATTATCCGATTTTTTCGACCGCAAAGGAATATTGCTAAAAAATGGGGTTTTCATTAGAAATGTTCATGAAAAAAGAGAAGAGTTATTTTCAGAGGCCTACCATTTGGCGGTTTCCAAAGACCTAAAAACACCAGCCGACAAGAGAATCAACACCAGTATTAAATTCATTGAGGAAAATGAACTGGAATACAAAGACCTTCTTTCAAAATTGACCTCTCAGGCATTGTTATCAGACAGCAGACTTTCGCATCTTTTCAAAGAACATATCGGAATATCAATAAAAAAATACCTTGTTTGGAACAAGCTGCGACAAGCGATACATCTATATTTGAACAAAGGTACCAGTCTGACGGATGTCTCCTTACAAAGCGGATTCTTTGACCAAGCACATTTTAGCAATTCCTTTAAAAACATTTTAGGTATCAGCCCTTCAAAAGCCTACAATAGCAGAATCTTACAATCGCAGAACAATAGGGAATTTTAAATTTGCCATCAAAACACGGAAAATGGTTGGACAAATTAGAAAGGTAGAAGAAACGGACATACCAGAACTAAAAAAAGTACTTGATTCCAGTGAATTGTTTCCTCCATATTTGCTCGATGACATGATTGGCGATTACCTGGGCAATAAAGAATCAACCGATATTTGGTTTACAGCGATTGAAAAGGGAAAACCAGTCTCAATAGGCTATTGCGGGCAAGAAAGACTAACCGAAGGAACTTACAACCTCTATGCCATTGCAGTACATAAAAGCCAACAAGGAAAAGGGGTTGGAAAGAAAATGATGGAATACATAGAACATAGGTTAAGAAAAAATGGTAATCGAATCTTAATCGTAGAAACATCAGGGAAATCAGAATTTGAATTGACCAGGAAATTCTACATCAAATGTGGCTACATCAAACAAGCCGTAATCCCAGAATTTTATGAAGAAGGGGATGACAAAATCGTATTTTGGAAAAAACTGAAAATATAGAAAATGTATACAACGCGGTGTATTATTATCCACAATAATATCGCAGACAATTACGATAAAAGTTAATCGAAAGCATCACAATAGTGAAGTACAAAGATTGGATGGCAAAGTCCATTAGATGAGGACTATATTCACCAAATGCGCGACTACGGCACAACTACCCGAATTTTTGAAAAAACGATGAGGGAATTAGGCTATATTTTCTTAAAATTGCCAAACTGCGTTTCGCGGATAATCAGTAAAAAATGATAAACGGACTATGAGAATTTCCATTTCAATACTCTGCTGCCTATTCAACTTTTCGCTTTTCGGGCAAATTACGGTAAGTGGCATAATTAAAGACGCAAAAACCAAAGAATCCATTCCCTACGTGAACATTGGAATAATGAACAAAAAGAAGGGAACGGTATCAAACGAGAATGGAGGGTTTACCCTTGAAATACCATCAGAACTTATCAAAGACACCATAAAAATCTCATCTATTGGGTACGAATCCAAAATTTTTATTGCAAAAGACTTCATAACCAAGTTGAAAGAAAATCAAGTTGTTGAACTCTCAGAAAAAGCGACAGCACTAAATGAAGTTACCGTCACCAATAAAAAACTGAAAGAAAAAGTTTTAGGAAACAAAACCAAATCCAAAATGATGCGAGGGGGTTTTAGAAATGCAGAACTTGGAAATGAGCTTGGAATCAAGATTAAAGTAAAGAAGAATCCGACCCATATCAAAAAATTTCATGCCAACATAACCTCTAATACAGGCGAAAAAATGAAATTTCGACTTAACCTGTATGATATAAAAAACGGACTGCCCAACAAAAGAATAACAAATGAAAATATTATTTTCAATATCGATGCCCAAGAAGGCGCGTTTATCCTAAATCTCAGCGATTACGATATTGTTGTTGAAGATGATTTCTTTTTGACGGTTGAATTGATAAAAAATGAGGAAAACAAAGAGAGTGAGGTCTTCTTTTCAGCGGGGTTTTTAGGGAATGCTACCATATCACGTTTGACGAGTCAGGCAGAATGGGAAAAATTAGGTAGCATTGGAATTGGATTTAGCGTAACTGCCGAATATTGACAAAAAAATGGTCTTGCCTGCCCTTGATAAATAAATACTTTCTTTACAAAAGCTAGGTTATCTAAGTTTCTTTGCGCTATCTACCCTTCTATTATTCTCAGGGCTTTGTCATAGTTCTTATTGTGGTCCGCACCCCCTATTACATCAGGCATTTCCCCTTTGCTATCCACTAAGGTATAGCGCAAAGATGAAGGTAGCACTGACAACACGATTACCCAGGTTTGTTCGGATAGGCCTTTAAATAGGCTCAAAAATGTAAAGTTCATTAGATATATGCTTTTCCAGACATAGGTTGAGAATCGTTTTATTAAATGCCCTACCTATCTTTTTCTTATCATATTGTTATTCAATTCGATTATAGTATCTTGAATACAAATAGGGTTGAATTATGTAAAACCCTGCCACGGATATGTTGAATAACACAGGATTTACAAGTAATTTGAAAAAAAAGATATGACCATCAAAAAACCTTTTGTTTTTATTTTATTGTTCCTTTTCTGTGTCACGGGTTGTCAAGAGGTTAAAAAACAAGGGATTGTGGAAACTGCAAATGAAAAACCGAATTCCACAGAAGAAAAAAAAGCCATTCTTAAAACATTGAATGATGAAACCAAAGCGGCTTTCGAAAGGGATTATGATGCTTGGCAAAAAAAATGGGTTCACGACCCGAACATAACCAAAACCTATATCGACTTTGAGAAAGGTACTTTTTCTGAAGCATTGGGTTGGAATGAAATAAGTCAATTCGTTAAGACCTTTATGGATGAGCACCCTGAACCGGAACCCCTACCTGAACTATTGAATAAAATAGAGGTTCGTCTCTATGGAAATGGAGCTTGGGTCACCTATGGGCAACAAGACTCGTTACGCGGACGCAAACGTGAAACGAGGCTCATGGAAAAAATTGATGGGGAGTGGAAAATTGCAGGTATGCAAACAACAATCTACGGATTCGATTCAGACAAGAACTAGTTAAAAGGAATGCCGCAAGACCTTACGCGATGACTTGCCACTACCACCTTCGAAAAGCACTTACCGGTTTAAAGTCTCACATTTTGAGGCAAACCAAAAAAAGCATCAACCTTATTCACAACCGTGCAAAACGGGGTTTTGGCAATTATGAATGAAATACTTTTTGCATTTTCTGAAAAATTATTTTATGTAACCAAAAGGTTTTATATATTTGCGTAACTAAATAGTTACTTAAATTAAGATCATGGCATTAGGACCAAAACAAATGGGTGAGGCAATACTTCGAAACCTCAAGGAAAAAACCGGAAAAACAGTGGACGAATGGATTGCCCTTATCGAAAAGAACAAACTTTCAGAAAAAGAAGGGATTATTTATTTCTTGAAAAAAGAAAACGGTGTAGGGCACTTTCAAGCCCAAAAGATTTTTGAACATTTTACGGGAAAAGACAGTTACGAAAATCCTGAGGGGTTTGCCGACAAGTTATTCCATTCCAATCGGTCAAAGGAGCTTTACAAGTTTGTAAAATCAAAAATCCTTGCCTTGGGTGAAGATATACGGGTGCAACCTTGTCAAACTTATATCCCATTTTACCGCAAGAACCAATTCGCAATTCTGACCACTACCAAAGATGAAGACCTTATTCTGGCAGTAAATCTGCCAGACGATTTTTCAACCGATAGATTTTCCGATACTTCTTCCATAGGCAGTCGTCGAATCAATCATGCAGTGACCCTTGAAAAAATATCGGATTTCGATCAAGAAATCGAACGGGTTCTTTTAACCGCTTATCAAAACAATTAAAAATGGCAAAATCAATAACGTTGACTCGAGTATATGACTTCCCAATCGAAGAAGTTTGGAATGCCCTGACCGACCAAAAAGCATTGAGCGAATGGTTAATGCCCTGCAATTTTATTGCTGAAATTGGACATGAGTTTCAATTTAAGACAAAACCATCCCCGGGTTTTGATGGGGTTGTCAATTGTAGAGTCCTGCAAATAAAAGAAAAAGAGTTGCTTTCATTCAGTTGGAGCGGTGGTTCCCTAGAAAATACCGTGGTGACCTTCAAACTTACCCAACCGGGTGAAAAAACCCGCTTAGACTTCGAACATAAGGGATTCGAAGGGTTTGTAAATAACATCATCGTTAAAAAAATACTCTCCAATGGCTGGAAAAAGAAAATACTTACCGTCCAACTTTTAAAATACCTTTCAAAATGAGTGATGTCTTCAAAGCCATTGCGGATCCGACAAGACGAAAGATCCTCTTAATGCTTGCAGAACATCCTGAAAGCATTAATGTGATTTCAGATAAATTTCAAATGTCAAGACCGGCCGTTTCAAAACATCTCAAAATTCTGACCGATAATGACTTGGTCAAAATTGAGACTGATGTGAATGATGGCAGACAACGAAACTGTTATGCGCAATTGGAGGCTTTGGCAGAGGTAAGTGAATTTTTAAGCGAGTTGGAAAGATTCTGGGAAGGAAAATTGGACGGCCTGGGCAGCTATTTGAAAAGGAAACCCAAAAACATGGGGTAAAAAGGTATGCAAAAGTAAAGTACTGCGCAGAAGACCCAACTAAAAGCACTACGGTGCAAACATTCGTTTTAAACTTTCTAGCAGTAGTACTGTACCATTCAATAGCCTTTAAAATAATTGGATAAAACAAGCTGATTCCAAAAAAACATAAACCAGTTTCAATACCATAGTAAACTTTGAACTGTTGGAAACAACTATCAGCCTATATCAGCACACACGTTCTTAGTGAAGTTTTCGCTATATTCCACGAGGGGTGCCCATCGGTATGGTGGGTACTTGAAAGAAGGGAAAATGGAGGACAACTATCTAGACAGTGCCAGAAAACAATTCGAATATTACAAAATATTGGGTGAAAAGACTTTTGCCCAGCTGAATAACGATGACCTTTTTTGGCAATTCAATGAACAAAGCAACTCAATAGCTATTATCGTTAATCATCTTTACGGAAATATGAAATCGAGATGGAGTGACTTTCTAACAACTGATGGAGAAAAAGAATGGAGAAATCGAGATGAAGAATTTGAACCGATACTAAAAACCAAAATAGAGTTGATTGAAAAATGGGAAACTGGTTGGGGTTGTGTCTTCGAAGCCCTAAGCTCAATTAACAAAACCAATTTCAAGACCGAAATTTTAATTAGAAACCAGGGCCACTCCATAGTTGAGGCGGTCAACCGACAACTAATGCATTATGCCTATCACATCGGTCAAATCGTCTATATAGGTAGGATGATCAAGGGTAGCGACTGGAAAAGCCTATCCATCGCTAAAGGAAAATCAGGGGATTTCAATAGAAAGAAGTTTGCCAAAGGGAAGCATAAAGGTCATTTTACCGATGATATAAGGTAAACATATCTTGAGCTTCTAATATGATATCTTCACTATCATTAAATCAAATGCCTCAATTTGGTCAAAGGTCCTTCACCTACGGATATCATAAAAGCAAGCAAACCCAAATGAATGGAAATATCAAGTAGCATTGCTGTTTTTTGTTGGAGCACAATAGTTTACTATTCCTCTTTCACGTTCTCCCAAAACACTGCTTGCCCTGGTTTGGCGTAGAAATCATCTGAGCGTGGTATTTCACTTATGGAAATGTTCTCAAAATCAACAGTATTTCTGGCATCTTTGATGTCTCGACCTTCATAGTTGTGCCAAGTAATCGATTTTGGTAGTAATAGACCATTTACAGATGCCCAATCATCATAACGTATCCATCGTACGTTATCTGATTTTTCGCCACTTCTATAGGTTACCGTATAACCAAGCCAGGCCATTTGATTGGTCTCGGTATCATAGTGAACGAAATATTCATCTTTGGGTGAAGTACCTACCCCTGTTTGATAACTTATTCGAATGCCTGGGTAATTCACCCCATCAAAAACCAAGTCTTCCGTTTCGTCATATACGACACCGTCATCAGCCAATACAAAAGGCATGGCATAAAAGTAGAACATGAGGTTATGATAAAACTCGACATTGCCCTTGTAATTTTCATTTTCATCAAGTAACCAAGGTTGTCGACCGTCAAAACCCATCGAAAACCGCTCGGTATCTATGCGGTCTTTTCTACTCCGTAAGTCGGTGGTATGCGTTTCTGGATTTTTTGGTTTTGTAATTGTATAAATAAGGGTTCGCTGTTTTTTCCAAACCGCAAGTCCACCGTGGGCCTCAAAGACGTTTCGAATATTTTCTGGATACGTCTTCGCTACAATTTTTTCTTCTACATTGTTTTCAATGGGTTCTTTTTCATCTTTAGGAGCTTGTTTACAAGAAAAGACCAAAACGGACAGTATTAGAAGTAAAAAAGATTTCATGATTCGTTGTTTTGCAAATTATGTCGGTAAGTGTACCATAAAATTACGGGAATAGCTACTTTTAAACCGTGGAGCAACATAAGTTAATTTCTAGCGTTCAAAACCCCCTGATCAAAAAGGTCTTACAACTTCAAGAAAAATCAAGGGAACGTAAAAAAACCGGACTTTTCGTCATTGAAGGGATACGAGAACTTGAACTGGCCCAAAAAGGGGGCTATGAAATTGATACCCTTCTGATTTGTCAAGATGTTATCCATAATACGGTATTGATTGAAAAAACCGACTGCACAACGGTTCAAGTATCTAAATCGATATATGAAAAACTCGCTTACAGAAAAACGACCGAAGGTATAGTGGCCATTGCCAGGGCGAGACCAAATACTTTGGGCGATCTTAAGTTCAAAAGTGAAAATCCGTTGATACTGGTCGCAGAAGCCCCAGAGAAACCCGGTAATATTGGAGCTTTGTTGCGAACGGCCGATGCCGCAAACTTAGATGCCGTACTAATTGCAGACCCTAAAACGGATATGTACAATCCCAACATTATCAGGTCTAGCGTTGGATGTGTTTTCACCAATCAAATGGCAACTGGTACTTCTGAGGAAATCATACGCTACCTAAAAGGGAAGGAAGTTCATATTTACTGTGCCGCACTAACGGCATCAGACCATTATGTGAATTCAGATTTCACGAATGCCACGGCAATTGTGGTGGGTACTGAAGCAACCGGTTTAAGCAATCTTTGGCTACAAAACTCGGACCAAAACCTTATAATTCCGATGCAAGGTGAAATTGATTCCATGAATGTTTCCGTATCAGCTGCAATACTTATATTTGAGGCAAAGCGCCAACGCGGATTCTGAATTTTATGAATAGTAAAGTACTTTTTTATGCAATCATCGCAATTCTGGTGATTCAGTTTCTTATTGACTTTGTTTTAAATTATTTGAACGCAAAACGTTTTAATAAAGAAGTTCCGCCCGAATTGGCAGATGTTTTCGACCAACAAGAGTATCAAAAATCGCAAGCGTATAAAAAAAACAATTATCGGTTTGAACAATTCAACCAGACGTTTTCTTTACTGCTTACCCTTTCATTTTTAGTGTTTGGCGGCTTCGAATGGGTAGATGACTGGGTAAGGGGCTATACGGATAATAGTATTGTGTTGACATTGTTGTTCTTCGGTGTCTTGGTGTTCTCAAGTAGTTTGATATCCATTCCATTCTCGTATTACCAGACTTTCGTTATCGAAGAACGGTTTGGTTTTAACAAAACCACCAAAAAATTATTCTTTTTTGATATACTAAAGGGCTGGCTCATGACGGCCATTATTGGGGGCGGGATCTTGGCACTTGTGGTTTGGGTATTGCAATGGTCAGGACCGGATTTCTGGCTTTATGCCTGGGGTATCTTTACGGTACTATTGCTATTCATGAACCTTTTTTACAGTAAGTTGATCGTACCAATTTTCAATAAACAGACTCCCCTTGAAAACGGGGGTTTGAAAACCGCCATAGAGGCCTACGCCAAAAAGGTAGGATTTGAACTTCAAAACATATTTGTGATTGATGGCTCAAAACGATCTACAAAGGCAAATGCCTATTTTTCCGGTTTTGGAAAACAAAAAAGGATCACGCTGTTTGACACCCTTATCAGCGATTTGGAAGAAGACGAGATTGTAGCCGTCTTGGCACATGAAGTCGGGCACTACAAGCGTAAACATATTATTTTCAATATTTCGGCATCCATACTGCTAACCGGTATCACATTGTTTGTTTTGGCACTTTTCGTGAATAATCCTGAACTATCCTTGGCCATTGGTGTTAACCAACCTAGTTTTCACGCTGCCTTGATCGGCTTCGTATTATTATATAGTCCCATATCGACCCTTACTGGTTTGGCCATGAACTATCTCTCAAGAAAATTTGAGTTTCAAGCCGATGATTATGCAAAAAATACTTTCGCGGCAAAACCTTTGATTACCTCCCTAAAAAAGCTTTCAAAAAATAGCTTGAGTAATCTCACGCCGCATCCGGCCTACGTTTTTATGCACTATTCGCACCCCCCACTAATTGAACGCATACGCAACTTAAAGGCATGATATTTGTTGTTTACCTATCAAGATTACATTAATTTTAATCTAAGATGACCGAGGCGGCCCTACAAAAAGAAAATAAGGAAATTGCGAAGCAATACAAAGAATTGCTCCGTATTAGTTACCAGACACTTTCGGCCGGTGATAAAAAATTGATACGCTCGGCTTTTGATGTTGCGGTGGATGCCCATAAAGACCAACGCAGAAAATCGGGTGAGGCCTATATTTTCCATCCCATAGCCGTTGCGAAGATAGTAGCCTCAGAAATTGGATTGGATGCCGTATCCATCGCATCGGCACTCTTGCACGACGTTGTTGAGGATACCCCCTACACCTTGAGCGATATTGAACAAATGTTCGGGGAGACCATAGCCCGTATTGTAGATGGGTTGACAAAAATAGCGCACCTAAAAAAGGATAAGAACATCAGTCAACAGGCCGAGAATTTCCGCAAAATGCTGTTGACGTTGAATGATGACATTCGGGTCATCATCATCAAAATCGCCGATCGCTATCACAATATGCTTACCATGGATGCCATGCCTGAGCATAAACAGGTCAAAATTGCCTCAGAGACCCTTTACATCTACGCACCGCTAGCGCACCGTATCGGGCTTTACAATATCAAGACACAATTGGAAGACTTGAGTTTAAAGTATACCGAACCAGAGGTGTATGAAGATATTTTCAATAAAATAGAAGATACCGAAGAAGAGCAGAAAGCATATATAGACGCCTTTACGAAGGTAATTCGTGAGTCTTTGGATGTTGAGGGCCTAACCTACAATATCAAAGGTCGCATGAAATCAATCTTTTCGATCCGCAGAAAGATGATTACGCAAAACGTGGCCTTTGATGAGATTTACGACAAGTTTGCGATTAGGATCATTTACCGTGCCGATAGAAAGAATGAGAAGTTTATTGCATGGAAAATCTATTCCATTGTCACAGACCATTTCACTCCAAATCCAGTGCGCTTGAGGGATTGGATAACCTCACCGAAATCTACCGGTTATGAGGCACTTCACATCACGGTCATGGGCCCCGAGGGCAAATGGGTAGAAGTACAGATACGCAGTGAACGCATGCATGAAATTGCGGAAAAAGGGTATGCAGCACATTTCAAGTATAAGCATGGTGAGCAAAAAGAACAGGGTATTGAAGTATGGTTGAATAGATTACAAGAAGCTTTGGAAAGTGCAAATACCAACGCGGTCGATTTTGTAGAAGAGTTTAAATTAAACCTCTACTCGAAGGAAATTTTTGTTTTCACCCCAAAAGGTGAACTCAAATCATTGCCCAAAGGGGCGACTCCGTTAGATTTTGCCTTTCATATACATACCGAAATAGGTATGAAGACCCGTGGGGCGAAAGTCAACGGAAAATTAGTACCATTGACCACCGTATTGCATAGTGGTGATCAAGTTGAGATCATGACATCGGAAAGTGCGAAACCCAACCAAAACTGGCTGGATTATGCCCATACGGCAAGGGCTAGGGCAAAAATTAAATCGTCGTTGCGCGAAGAGAAAAAGGAAATTGCGGATGAGGGTAAGGAAATCTTACGTAGAAAACTAAAATCGCAAAAAATAAACCTCAACGATGATGTCATCAATAAAATGGTCATTTATTTTAAGTTAAAGACCAGTCTTGACCTATTTTTTAGGGTGGGTAACGGAATTATCGATAATCAAAGGATCAAGGAGTTCGTTTCAAACTACAACAATGCCTTTCTCAATTTTTTCAAAAATAAGATTAGGCGTACCCCTACTCCTTCAGAAGTCAACAAAGAAGAGATTACCACCAATTACGACATGCTCGTATTTGGCAGTGAAGAAGAAAAATTACCTTATAAATTGTCCAAATGCTGTAATCCTATACCCGGTGATGAGGTTTTTGGTTTTGTCAGCGTAAATGATGGCATTAAAGTACACACCAAAAATTGTCCGAATGCCATTTCGCTACAATCGAATTATGCCTATCGCATAATGACCGCAAAATGGATAGACTCATCACAAGAAGACTTTCCTGCCGATATTCAATTGACGGGTATAGACAATCTGGGCTTGGTCAATGAGATTACCAATATCATCTCTGACAACATGCATGTCAACATGCGAAACCTGAATTTTAGCACTGACGGCGGCACCTTTGCCGGTACCATTACGGTAGTGGTCAAGAATAATGCGATCCTAAAGAAATTAATTGCCAATCTCAAGCAAATAGGGGGTATTGACAAAGTAGCTAGAATTTAATTTTTAACGTACATTTGCAAGATAGTATTGGCATCATGGGCAACCTTAAAAATCAGGAAATCGTAAAGAACGTTTTTACCACCTTTTTGGAAGAAAACGGTCACCGGAAAACACCTGAACGTTACGCAATTCTTCAAGAAATCTATGAGAGTGACGACCACTTTGATGTGGAATCACTCTACATCAAGATGAAAACCAAAAATTACCGGGTAAGTAGGGCAACCTTATACAATACCATAGAACTTTTATTGGAATGTAAATTGGTTCGCAAGCACCAATTTGGGAAAAACCAGGCGCAATACGAAAAATCTTATTTTGACCGGCAGCACGACCACGTAATTTTAACTGATACCGGTGAAGTTGTGGAATTCTGTGATCCACGTATCCAATCCATCAAAAAAACAATCGAAGAGGTTTTCGACATCAAGATCAGTAACCATTCATTATACTTCTACGGAACTAGAAATAAAGAAGAAAAACTAACCGAATAACCAACAACATTCATGGTAGATTTATTGCTTGGACTCCAATGGGGAGACGAGGGAAAGGGTAAAATAGTTGACGTTCTCACTAAAAATTATGACATTATCGCAAGATTTCAGGGAGGACCGAATGCCGGCCATACCTTGGAATTTGATGGTATAAAACACGTTCTTCACACCATTCCCTCAGGTATTTTCCATAAAAATGCCATTAATGTCGTTGGCAATGGGGTGGTTATCGATCCTGTGATATTCAAGAAAGAGCTTGATAACCTCAAAAAATTCAATATCGACATCGTTTCGAAATTGTTCATTTCGAGAAAAGCACATTTGATCCTCCCTACGCATCGATTGCTTGATGCCGCATCAGAGGCTTCGAAGGGTAAGGCCAAAATCGGTTCGACCTTAAAAGGTATTGGTCCGACGTACATGGATAAAACAGGTCGAAACGGCATGCGGGTCGGGGATTTGGAATTTGATAATTGGAAGGAAAAATACCGCACCCTGGCTGACAAGCACGAGGCCATGATCGGTTTTTATGATGTTGACATTCAATACGACCTAGAAGAACTGGAAGCTGAATTTCTAGAAGGTGTCAATGAACTTAAAAAACTTAAGTTCATTGATAGCGAAGAGTTCATTTTCAGCGCAATGACCGAGGGTAAAAAGATTTTGGCCGAAGGGGCGCAGGGATCCTTGTTAGATATTGATTTTGGTACGTATCCCTTTGTAACCTCATCGAATACCACAGCAGCAGGAGCTTGTACCGGACTTGGCGTCGCACCCAATAAAATAGGCCGTGTACTTGGTATCTTTAAGGCCTACACCACACGAGTGGGCAGTGGCCCCTTCCCTACCGAACTCTTTGATGAGGCCGGTGAGACCATGGGGCGTGTCGGTAATGAATTCGGGGCCACCACAGGAAGACCCAGACGCTGCGGATGGTTAGACTTAGTTGCTTTGAGGTATGCCGTAAAGATAAATGGCGTAACCGAACTTATGATGATGAAAGGTGATGTATTGAGTGGGTTTGACACCTTAAAGGTATGCACATCTTACCAATACAAAGGTCAAGAAATCAAACACTTACCCTACAACATAGAGACCGAAAATGTGACACCGGTGTACAAGGAAATGCAAGGCTGGGAAAAAGATTTGACCAAACTGACTTCTGAAAAGGAATTTCCGAAGGCGCTGAACGCCTATATTGCCTTTTTGGAAGAAGAACTTCACGTACCCATTAAAATTGTATCAGTAGGGCCCGATAGAACACAAACCATACATCGCTAACCGCATACTTTTTAATAGCGACTTGATTGCTTATATTTAACGAATATCCTAATCGTTGAATATGAAAAGTAGCAAATACGCGCTTAATGGTGCTTTTATTTTTCTCGGTGCACTGACCCTTTTACTCCACCAAGGTTGTAACCGGCAAGACAATACCAAAATTGAGGTTGATAGCCACATCGTTCTTTTGGGTAATAACCTGGGGTCACGTATGATGGAATATGGGCATTTCGAGACCGAAATGCACTTGCGTTACCCTGAAAGCAATTTATTTATCCGTAATATTTGTGACCCCGGTGACACCCCAGGGTTTCGACCGCATTCAGGTCGAATGAACCCTTGGGCATTTGATGGTGCGGAAAAGTTTCAAACGGAATTGGCCCGAAATTCAGGTAGCGAAGGGGTGTTTGAATCCCCAGACGAATGGTTACAGCGACTTTCTGCAGATATCATTATCGCATTCTTTGGGTACAATGAGTCTTTTGAGGGTGAAGCTGGCTTGAATAATTTCAAAAATGAATTGGATGCCTTCGTCAAACATACCCTAGGTCAAAAATATAATGGTGAAAATCCACCCAAGTTGGTTCTAGTATCCCCTATAGCTTTTGAAGATCTCTCTGAAACACAAGACCTTCCGAATGGGGAGCAAACCAATAAAAATTTGCTATTATATACGAGGGGCATACAAGATATCAGTAAAAAAAACAACGTAATTTTTGTTGACGCTTTTAATCCAAGTAAAAAGTGGTTTACTGAAGGTGAGCAGCTGACTATAGACGGTTTCCAGTTAAATGCCTTGGGGTATGCCCGATTGGCGAAACTCTTGTCAAATAGTATTTTTGGTCAGGTTACCAGTCTAGATGAGGCCAAGAGGGCCGCCATCAACGAGGCGGTGGCCCAGAAAAATTTTTATTGGCATAATGATTATAAAATTCCAAATGGCGTGCACGTATTCGGGCGAAGACATGCCCCATATGGCCAAGATAATTACCCTTTTGAAATACAAAAAACCAGGGAACTGACCGCAAATAGGGACTCTTTAATCTGGGCGGTGGCACAGGGGGAGGCGTACGATCTGGTGACCGCAGATGAAAATACCTCTAAGCTTCCCCCTATAACGACCAATTATAAAATGGGCGATAGCGATGACCCTGCAAACTACCTATACGGAGAAGACGCCTTGAGTTCGTTTAAAGTTCCGAAAGGATATAAAATCGAACTTTTTGCTTCTGAAAAAGAGTTTCCTGATTTGGCAAACCCCGTACAGATTTCATTTGATGATAAAGGCAGGCTATGGGTAGCGACCATGCCTTCTTACCCACACTACAAACCAGGGGACCCCAAACCGGCCGACAAATTGATCATCTTAGAAGATACCGATCATGATGGTAAAGCGGACAAACAGACCACGTTTGCAGATAACCTGCACCTTCCCATAGGTTTTGAGTTCGCACCAGAGGGGGTTTATGTTAGTCAAAGTACCGATTTAAAGCTGTATTCAGATGCCAATGGGGACGATAAAGCCGATAAAGAGGAAATTATTTTGAGTGGTTTTGATGACCATGATACCCATCATGCCATTTCTGCCTTTACAGCTGATCCCTCGGGAGCCTTTTACATGGCAGAAGGTATTTTCTTGCATAGTAATATAGAGACCCCCTATGGTCCCGTTAGGGCTACCAATGGTGGGTTTTACAGGTATTCACCACAACAAAAACGACTCGAAAGAACCGCACAGGTCAATATTCCGAATCCATGGGGGATTGCTTTTGATGATTGGGGGCAAGACTTTTTTCTTGAGACTTCAGGTACTAAGATGCATTGGCTAATGCCCAGTACCCTAAACCCCATCTATGGTGTTGCCTCGCCCATGACCAGGGATTTAATCGAAAAAGCACATCGGGTCAGGCCCACCTCAGGATTGGAATTTATCTCGAGTAGGCACTTTCCTGATGAGGTGCAGGGTGATATCCTTTTAGGGAATACCATAGGTTTTTTAGGACTCAAACAACACCAGGTTCAAGAATCCGGAACAGGTTATGACACCAAACACCGACAAGATTTGTTGGTGAGTAATGACCCTAATTTCAGGCCCGTTGATATCGAATTCGCACCTGACGGCTCCCTTTATCTTGTGGATTGGCACAATGTACTGGTTGGACATATGCAGCATAACGCCCGCGATCCCTTAAGGGACCATGTACACGGGCGTATCTATCGCATAACCTATCCATCTCGGCCTTTGGTAGCACCGGCCAAAATCGAGGATGCTACGATAACACAGTTACTGGATAATTTAAAATTACCCGAGTATCGAAGCAGGTACCGCTCACGAAGGGAGCTTCGATCTCGAAATTCAGGGGAGGTCAGCAAGAAGTTAAAGGAATGGACCGCTAATCTAGATAGCTCAGAGGCGAATTATGAACATCATATGTTGGAAGCACTTTGGGTATCATGGGGAATAAATAAAATCGATTCCGACTTATTAAATTATGCCATCACTGCTAAAGACCACCGAGTGAGGGCGGCAGCCGTTCGGGTAGTCCGTTATGCCGGTAACAGCCTACCCAATCAAAAAGAGTTATTACTTAAAGCTGCGGATGATGCCCATGGCAGGGTACGCCTAGAGGCCGTAGTTGCCGCTACATGGATGGACAAAGCTACCGGGGAAGATATTCTTGCCGTAGCTGAAAAAGCACCCTTGGATGAATGGATGCAAGATTCCTTCGATTTTGCCAAAACGAGGTTGTCAGGGGTATATAAGGAAGCCGACCCAGATGTGGCCATCGCTTCGCATTTAAAGGGCGAGGATTTTGAGACCTTTAAAAAGGGTAAAAAGATCTATGAAACGGAAGGCTATTGTATTACCTGTCATCAAAAAAACGGTGGAGGGTTACAAGCAGGGGGCTATCCGACCCTGGTAGATCAAAATTGGGTTCTGGGTAGTCAAGAAAGGCTTATCAAACTGACGTTAAATGGCCTCTACGGCCCCATGGACGTTATGGGTATACACTATGAGGGCCAAGTACCCATGCTCGCTTTTGGCGATAT
Organism: Croceitalea sp. MTPC5; assembly: GCF_036985505.1. NCBI lineage: Bacteria > Pseudomonadati > Bacteroidota > Flavobacteriia > Flavobacteriales > Flavobacteriaceae > Croceitalea > Croceitalea sp. MTPC5. The sequence goes on along the minus strand of NZ_BTGQ01000008.1, from coordinate 87,320 downwards.
TTTAAAAGACGATGAAATTGCCGCTGTCTTGACCTATGTGAGAAACGCTTTCGGAAACAAGGCCAGTGTCGTAAAAACCGAGACCGTAAAACAAGTCAGGGAAGCCACCAAGGACAAAGAAGGCTTTTGGACACCCGACGAGTTACTAAAACTACACCCCGACCAATAAGAACATAAAAACAGCTTACACGATGAAAATGCAAAACGTACAAAGAATAGGGATGCTGGTGCTTCTAGCGATACTATCCATGGCATGCAATGAAAAAAAGAAGGAAGAAAAAAAACCTCCGATAGAAGAAAAAAAACCACATATCGTCTTTGTGACCGGAGATGAAGAATACAGATCGGAAGAATCCATGCCGATGCTGGCAAGATTGGCAAAACGGGAGCTTGATGCCAAAGTCACGATTTGCTATGCGCTGGATTCCGCAGGGTATATTGCCCCAAACCGCACTGACCATATTGCGGGCCTTGAAGCCTTAGAAGATGCCGATTTAATGGTCATTTTCACCCGCTATAGAACCTTGCCTGAACAAGAGCGCAACCATATCGTTGATTACGCTGAATCGGGAAGGCCCATCGTGGGTTTCAGAACCGCCACCCATGCCTTTAAATATGAAAACGACTCCAGTTTGGTATACTGGAATGATGAATGGCCCACGAAAGTATTCGGACAACAGTGGATTACCCACCACGGCCATTTTGATGATGGTGCCAATCCATTAACAAAGGTGGTCACCATAGAAGACCAAGAAGCACATCCCATACTCAACGGTTTTGAACCCATGGAAACCTTTTCTTGGCTCTACCATGTGAATGGTGGTGATTGGAAATTATATGGGGACAGCAACCCTATTTTACAGGGAACCTCATTGAAATCAAAACACCAAATGGAAGGCAATTTAGACCAATACCCAATGACCAATCCGGTGGCATGGACAAAAAGCTATACCGGAAAGTCCGGAAAACCATCACGGGTATTTTTTACCACCCTAGGCCACCCTTACGACTTCAAACTTGCTGGAGTCAGGAAAATTGCGCTCAATGGAATATATTGGGCCTTGGAAAGAGAAAACGAAATTCCTGAAAACGGAGCCAATGTTTCTTTGGATGTTGCCTATGAACCAAACAATTCCGGCTTTGGCCAACGGTATAAACCAATGCAAAAACCGCAACAAATCGAATAAACCAAATAAAGTCTATTTTGTAAATTGTTGTTAAACTATGGCCTGAAAACAAGCAAGGGAAGTAGACAACTGCACTAAAAAAGCTACTTTTGATCAAAATTTGATGATTTGACAAGAGTTCTATTTTTTATTTTTCTCTTTTCTCTACTTATATCCAATGCTCAGGTTACCACGAAGGAAGGAAAACAAATAAATATTGTTTACGGTGGAACATTCTCAAAAGATGAGATAAACGCACCTGGTGCCTCTATATTTAGTAAAGATGAAGAACGTCAAGTTCAATTTGAGCATCAAGGCGCAGACCTATGGTGTGACATTGCTATTTTCTACGCTGCCGAAAATAAGCTAAGGGCCATTGGTAACGTACGTTTGCAACAGGGTGATTCTGTCGAAATGAACAGTGGTAAGATCAATTATGACGGAAATACCAAAATTGCAAAAGCATGGGAAAATGTTGACCTTACCGATGGTCAAATGACCCTCACGACCGATACCCTTTATTTTAACCGCGAAAAACAACAATCTTTCTACGATTCAGGTGGTAAAGTAGTCGATTCCGCAAACGTTCTGACCAGTAAGATCGGTACGTATTTTATGGAATTGAAGAAAGTGCAGTTTCAAGACAGCGTACATATCGATAACCCAGAATACACTATTGATTCAAAACAATTGGATTACTATAGAATTTCTAAAAACGCCTATATGTACGGGCCCTCGACCATTGTCGGGGAAGAATATACGATTTATTGTGAACGCGGATTCTATGATACCAAGGTAGAACAGGGCTATGGGGTCAAAAACACAAAAATCAATTACAGTAACAGAATTATTGAGGGTGATAGTGTCTATTTTGACAAAACCACTTCTTTCGCATCGGCAACCAATAATATTACGGTTACCGATACCATCAACGACGGTGTTATTCGGGCGCACTACGCAGAGATATTCAAAGAAAAAGATTCCGTTTTTGCCACAAAACGTGCCGTAGCCATTAGTTTGGTTCAATTAGATTCACTTTACATTCATGGCGACACGCTTATGGTAACGGGGCCTCCTGAAAATAGGGAATTGCGGGCCTTCAGAAATGCCAAGTTCTATAAAACCGATTTAAGCGGTAAATGCGATTCCATTCATTCTAAAGAGAAAACAGGGGTCACCGAATTGATTACCAATCCTATTTTATGGAATGTGGACAATCAAATGACCGGCGATAGCATCTATCTTATTTCTGATTTAGAGACCGAAAAGTTAGACTCCCTGAAAGTAATTGAAAACGCATTTATCATTGCCTTGGATACCATAGGAAAAACGGGGTATAACCAGGCTAAAGGAGTTAATCTCTATGGCAAGTTCATTGAAAATGAGTTGAAGATCATTGACTTGGTCAAAAATACCGAAGTCATTTACTACATTTACAATGACGACGATGAATTAATCGGTATAGACAAAACCATATGTAGTAAAATCAGGCTATTGATGGAAAATAGTGATATTGATGACATTACTTTTTTCGTAAATCCCGATGGGAATATTTTTCCGGAAAAAGACTTACCGGTCGAGGGTAGAAAATTAAAGGGCTTTATTTGGCGTGGTGATGAGCGCATTTTAACTAAAGATGACATTTTCGATGAAGATGACAATTCGATTGAATTGGTCAAAATCAGGGGTATCGATAATCCTGTGGATATTGACACCGAAGAAAGGGAACGCAATGGATTGCCACCCTTAGACCCCTCGATTCCAAAACAAAATTCAAAAGCGATAACACCCAAACGGCCCGTACTGAAAAAGTTGGGCAACACACAGTAGTTGTATTTGACAAACTGTTATACCATGAAGGCGGATTTTCACAAATACCAGGCTCAAACGACTCCACACCCCTTAGCCCTTGAAGTTTCCAATGCTCAGGGAAGCTATATCTATGACACTGACGGAAATGCCCATTTAGACTTTGTGGCAGGTGTTTCAGCGTGCAGCTTGGGGCACTGCCATCCGAAGGTAGTTCAAGCCATCAACGAACAGTCGCAACAATACCTTCACGTGATGGTATATGGCGAGTATATTCAAGAACCGGCCGTATCCTATTCAAAAATGTTGGCTTCATACCTGCCAGAAAATCTTGAGACCACGTATTTGGTGAATTCAGGCACCGAGGCAATAGAAGGGGCCATAAAGCTAGCACGCCGGGTCACGGGGCGTTCACAATTGCTGGCTGCCCACCATGCCTATCACGGCAATACCATGGGTAGTTTGAGCTTAATGGGATTTGAAGAACGAAAACAGCCTTTTCGTCCGCTTGTTCCTGATGTTGCCTTTATCGAGTTCAATAGCACAGAAGACCTCAATAAAATTACCACCAAGACCGCTGCAGTGGTCTTAGAAACCATTCAAGGGGGAGCCGGGTTTATAATGCCAAGGCAAGGGTATCTTCAACAAGTTCGCAAACGCTGTGACGAAGTGGGTGCAGTATTGATCCTAGACGAGATTCAACCTGGGTTCGGTCGCACAGGTAAACTTTTTGCTTTTGAACATTATGATATTACCCCTGACATTTTGGTCATTGGTAAAGGGATGGCCTCTGGGCTTCCCGTAGGGGCATTTGTAGCTTCATTTGAAATGATGCAACAGCTTAGGGAAAATCCAAAATTAGGGCATATTACCACTTTTGGCGGTAATCCTGTCATAGCCGCAGCATGTTTGGCAACCCTAAGGGAAATCACTGAAAGTCAAATAATTAAACAGACCCTCGAAAAAGAAAAACTGTTCCGAAAGCTTTTGGTACATCCTTTGATTAAAGAAATTAGGGGAAAAGGATTAATGTTGGCAATGCTGCTTGAAAATGTCGAAATAGCCAATTATTTGGTTTTGGAAGCCGCAAAAAAAAGGCTCATTCTGTTTTGGCTTTTATTCGAACCCAAGGCGGTGCGTATATCGCCTCCGCTCACCATTACAGATGATGAGATCAAGAAGGGATGCCACCAAATAATAGGGTTGTTGCATAATTACGAAACTGCTTCTGTTAACTAAATTGTTAATAACAAACCCAAATCTAGGACTAAAATCAGCCTATTTAAAAGCTAATTTTAAGTCCATAGGTAAACAAACAGGTTTCTATGGCGTTAGAATCTAACGAAAATACAGACAAGTCAATTCTGAAATTTGAGTCCATGCTCAAAACGGATGACGTTTATTTCTTTGATGCCGAAGACTTTGAAGGCATTGTGCACCACTACTTGAATATTGGTAAAGTGGCCTTGGGTAAAAAAGCGATTCAGATAGGTTTGCGGCAACATCCGAATTCGATAGCATTAAAGTTGCTTCGTGTGGAGGTATTGGTTTTTGAAGACCAGTTTGAGGCCGCCGAAAGTTTGTTGGATGAACTGCAGATCATAGATACCACCAATGAAGAGATCTTAATTCAACGGGCCAATATCTTATCGAAACAAGATGATCATCAGGGAGCTGTTGAAATGTTACTCAAGGCACTTCAAATGGCCGAAGATAGTTTTGACGTTTATTCGTTGTTAGGCATGGAATATTTGTTCATGGATGATTTTGAAAAGGCGAAGAACAGTTTTATGAAGTGTTTGGATTATGATGAGAACGATTACTCTTCGCTTTACAATGTTATTTACTGCTTTGAGTTCTTAGAAGATTTTGACGGCGCCATCATCTATTTGAACGATTATCTAGAACGAAACCCTTATTGTGAGGTCGCGTGGCACCAATTGGGTAAAATGTATTTCTCGAAAAAAATGCTAAAAGAGGCACTTACCGCCTTTGACTTTGCCATTATTTCAGACGATTCCTTCTTAGGGGCCTATTTTGAGAAAGGTAAGGTTCTTGAGAAATTGGGCAAATACAACGAGGCGATAGAAAGTTATCAGACGACCATAAACATTGATGACCCAACTTCACATGCCTATCTTAGGATAGGTAAATGCCACGAACGGTTGGGCAATGATGATTTGGCCAAATATTATTATTACAACACGGTTCATGAAGACCCCTTATTGGACAAGGGTTGGATCGCGATAACAGAGTTTTACACTAAAAAACGGAATTACCCTAAAGCACAGCATTACATCAACAAAGCGATAAACATTGATGGCGAAAACGCACAGTATTGGAAGAAAAGTGCCAATATCTATGTTGCTTTGAATAATTTTGATGAAGCGGATTTCGCATTTAAACAATCTGTCGATCTTGGCAATTACGAATTGGATACGTGGCAAAATTGGGCGGCCGTACTATCTAGGCTAAATGATTATAATGCCGCCATTCAAGTATTGTTACAAGGCTTGGAATTCTACCCCGATAATGCCGAAATGTATTATGAGCTTTCAGGGCTCTACCTGAAATCAAATAAAACTGCCCTAGCTAAGGAAAAATTAAATACGGCCCTACAATTAAATGCAGGAAAAGCGGTTTACTTTAAGAATAATTTTCCTGAATTTGAAAACGTAAATTGGATTAAGGATATTTTCAAAAACAATAAAAAAGCATCGACTTAATCTTAAAATAACACGTAAGCATGGGGGCTCGTAAATTGGTTGACTACACCATTATTACCCTTAAGGGAATGGCAATGGGTGCTGCCGACGTTGTGCCGGGCGTATCCGGCGGTACAATTGCATTTATTTCAGGTATTTATGAAGAACTGATTTCATCTATCAACAATATCAACCTTAAACTTTTTACCGTCTTAAAAAAAGAGGGGTTCAGTGCTTTTTGGAAACAGCTTAATGGCAATTTTTTGTTGGCCCTATTCACCGGTATCTTTATAAGCCTGTTTTCTTTGGCCAAGTTTCTTAGTTGGTTGTTGGAAAATCAACCCATCTTACTTTGGTCGTTTTTCTTTGGGTTGGTACTGGCGAGTATTTTCTTGGTGGGTAAGGAAATCAAAAAATGGAATGTCGTATCCATACTTGTTCTCATTGCAGGGGCTTGCATCGCGTATTTTATAACGACATTACCGCCAAACGAAAACGTAGATAGTTATCCATTTTTATTCTTATCAGGGGCCTTAGCGGTATGTGCGATGATATTGCCCGGTATTTCAGGGGCCTTTATTTTGGTATTGCTCGGCTCTTATAAGACCATTCTCGACGCAGTTCACGAACGTGACCTAAAAATGGTCATCACGGTAGCAGTGGGGGCAATATTCGGTTTATTGAGTTTTGCCAGACTGTTAAAGTGGATGTTCAAGAATTATCGTAACACCACACTCGCTCTATTAACCGGCTTTATATTGGGATCTTTGAACAAAATATGGCCTTGGAAAGAAGTTTTGCAAAGTAAGGTCTTTGATGACAAGATCATACCGATAAAAGAAAACAATATTTCACCTTTGGCTTTTGATGGCGACCCACAACTCACATTTGCCATAATACTGGCTTTACTAGGTTTTTCCCTTATTTTTATACTGGAAAGAATAGCTTCCAAAAAATAGGGAAGTCCCTTTATGCACCAGAACAGAACACTTTTAGATAAGTTATTTTTAATCATCAAGGGCCTTTTTATGGGTGCCGCCAACAAGGTTCCCGGAGTTTCAGGTGGCATTGTGGCATTTGTGGGCGGATTCTATGAAGAGTTCATTTATTCCCTTCAAAAAATAAATCTAAAAGCGTTAAAGCTGCTCTTTAATGGAAGGTTTAAAAGCTTTTACCATTACACCAACGCTACTTTTTTGATTTTGCTGATAACCGGGATGCTCATCAGTTATTTCAGCGTTTCCCGTTTACTGGACTACTTTTTGGAGAAAAAGGAACTGTTTGTATGGGCCGCGTTCTTCGGTATGGTACTGGGTTCCATTTATTACATATCAAAAGACTTTGGGCAATGGAACAAAAAAACCATTACGGCATGTATCGTCGGACTTTTGATAGGTGTCTCGATAAGTTTTTTGAATCCTGCAAAAGAGAACGACCATCTTCTGTTTATCTTTTTCTGTGGTATGATAAGTGTTTCGGGCATGACCCTTCCAGGGCTTTCTGGATCGTTCATTTTAATACTAATAGGCAATTATGTCTTGTTACTGGTAGATTCGGTAAACAGTCTTTACGATACATTCGCAGAAATACTTCGAGGTGATTTCAGTTTCATGGAGAATGGGGCTCGAATACATGCCTTGACCATTTTAGGGGTCTTTACCTTAGGTTCGGCAACGGGTCTTGTCACGCTATCGCATCTCTTGGGCTATGTGTTAAAACGTTACAACAATATCACAACAGCAGTGATCATAGGCTTTATTTCGGGTTCATTGGGCGTTATCTGGCCCTGGAAAGAAACAATGTTCAAGTTGGATACTTCAGGAAATGTGCTTTTAGACACCAATGGAAATGAAATCATTTCGAACTACCGGCGCTATTGGCCCGACATTTTTTCTACGGATACCTGGGGAGCGATTTTCTTCATTATTTTTGGAATCTTCATTTTATTGAGTTTAGATTGGTATGGAAAAAAAAGAAAGGAAAAAAAATAGGTTTGGCCTAATAGGTAGAAACATTTCATATTCTTTTTCCCAAGGATATTTTACCGAGAAATTCGATGAACTGGGGTTAAAAGGGCATTCTTATGAAAATTTTGACCTCAAGGATATTTCCTTTTTTCCTGACCTAATTGCCGAACAGGCCTTTAAAGGCCTCAATGTAACCATACCCTACAAAGAAGAAATTATTCCATATCTAGATCGCCTTGATGCCGAAGCAGATAGTATCGGCGCGGTCAATACGATAAAGTTTACCGATGAAGAACTCGTTGGATACAACACCGATGCCCACGGATTTCAAGAATCCCTAAAACCACATCTTAAAAAACACCATAAAAAGGCATTGATCTTAGGAACGGGAGGGGCCTCAAAAGCAATCACATATGTTTTGGACAAGTTGGGAATCGACTTTTGTTACGTTTCAAGAACCCCCTCGAAACATCAACTTTCATATATTGACCTGAATCGTGATAAGCTTGAAAAATACCAGGTTATTATCAACTGCAGCCCAGTGGGCACCTACCCGAACACCAATGAAGAACCTGATATCCCCTATCACTATATCACCGATAACCACTTGCTTTTCGATTTAATCTATAATCCAAGTAAAACAGGCTTCTTAAAACAAGGGGAACGTTATGGCGCAATGATTCAAAACGGGTTACCCATGTTACAACTACAGGCAGAAAAAGCATGGCAAATCTGGAAACGGTAATCCCAAAAATCCATCAATGCATTAGAAACCCAGAATAAAGTACCCGTCCTTAAAATCATCAAAAGAATATGGACTATCTTTGTTATTACTTGGTATAGTTAGTAACTTACCGTTAAATGCCATCAATCAAAACCTATAAAGAACATCGTGATGGACGAGAAAGAACACAACGCACAAATTGATGCGGAGAAGGAACATAGCACTGATCATCAAGAAGAATCCACTTCTGAACCCCTAGAGGAAAACAAGCCTGAACAACTTGATATCCCTGAGGGTAGCTCGAATATAAGCGAACCAGTCGCCAAATTAGAAGACGATACCCAAACCCCTTCGAAGGCCGGTCAAGACAACGAGGTACAGTCTGAGATCGACCAAGAAAATGCCGAGGATGCCGAAGACGCCGAAAATGGGAAAAGACATGAAATACCTTTTCTAGACTACCATGCAATGTCCATGGAGAATTTGGTAGGCGAATTACAGCGTTTGGTCAAAAACGAAAAAGTTCAAGCAATCAATAAACATGTAAATGAGATAAAACATGAATTTGATTTAAAATTTCAAGAATTTTTAGAACATAAGAAGGAAGAATTTGTAGCGAATGGCGGTAACGAAATTGACTTTAGATACAACTCGGTTACCAAAAGGCAGTTTAATGAGGTGTACTCAGAATACCGTGAAAAACGCAACCAATACTATAAAAACCTTGAAAAGAGCCTAAAAGAAAACCTACAGAAAAGGTTAAGCATTATTGAAGACCTCAAAGGTGTGGTCAATGTAGAGGAAGATATCAATACTACCTACAAGAATTTCAAGGCCATTCAAGAGGCCTGGCGTAATGCCGGACCAATACCAAGAAACAATTACAATGATGTTTGGCGTACCTACCATCATCATATTGAGATATTTTATGATTTCCTGCATCTTAACCGTGAGCTTCGCGATTTGGATTTCAAGCATAACCTAGAAGAGAAACTCAAATTGATCATAAAGGCTGAAGAACTTCAAAATGAGCCTGACCTCGGAAAGGCATTTCGGGAACTGCAGACGCTGCATAAAATCTGGAAAGAAGATATTGGTCCGGTAGCCAAAGAGCATAGGGACGCTATTTGGGAAAGGTTCAGCAATGCCACAAAAGCGATGCATAACCGTAGGCAAGAACATTTTGCTAAGCTAGAGGCCGGGTATGAAGAAAATTTGGTTAGAAAAAATGAAATAATAAGTGCGATAAAGGCCATTGCAGAAAATGTTTCCAATAATCACAAAGAAATCCAAAAGCAGATCAAAGAAATTGAGGCACTTCGCGATGCGTTCTTCAAAGCGGGCAAAGTACCCCAAAGGGTGAATGAAATCACTTGGGGAGCCTTTAAAGATGCCGTAAGGGACTTTAATCGTGGTAAGAATAACTTTTACAAGAATCAGAAAAAAGAACAGCATCAAAATCTAGAGAAAAAACGCGAACTACTGGCATTGGCCGTAGCAATGAAAGACAGCGAGGATCATGAGCAGGCCACACCCGAAATGAAACGCATTCAGAGTGAATGGAAAAAAATCGGACATGTACCACGAAAGTATTCCGATAAAATATGGGTAGAGTTCAAAAACGCATGTAATCACTATTTTGACCGCCTACATGCTGAAAAAAACGAGAACCAAAAAGAAGAACTGGCCAATTTTGAACAAAAGAATGCGTGTTTAGAACGTTTAAAGGCCTTTCAGCTAAGTGGGGACAAAAAAAAGGATGTTGCAACAATCAAAAAATTCATAGCCGAATGGAAGACTTACGGACGCGTACCTTTCAACAAAAAGCACATCAATGGCAAATTCAATAAAATAATCGATGCGCTCTTCAGAAAACTTGATGTCAGTAAGCAAGAATCCGAATTGTTGAAATACGGTGATAAAATAAAGCAACTTGCAAAATCGGATAACGATTACGCCATAAGCAACGAACGTACTTTTATAAAAAGGAAATTAGAGGAAAGTAAGAGTGAGATTCGACAATTGGAGACCAATTTACAGTTTTTCTCCAACGCTTCTGAAGATAGTCCCGTGGTAAAGGACGTCATTAAAAACATCAATAGACATAAGGAGGCCCTCGCCACATGGAAAACAAAGCTCAAAAATCTGAATATCCTAGAAAATAAGCTGAATAAGGAGGAAGCGGAAGATTCTAATCCTGAAAATAATACGGAAGAGGAATAATCCTCTATTCCCTTTTTCACGGACAATGGCCCAAATGATTTTTCCATTCTGGAAGTATCGATGAACCTCGAAATTTGTTCACCACCTAAATGCCCATTTCAATCGAATAGGCTTATTTGGCCACATTTACAGCCCGAGTCTCTCGAATAACGGTAACTTTTACCTGACCCGGATAGGTCATATCGGTTTGGATTTTTTGGGATATCTCAAAAGACAGTTCAGCTGCTTTATCGTCATTGACCTTTTCACTCTCAACAATAACCCGCAGTTCACGGCCAGCTTGAATTGCATAGGCTTTTTGCACCCCATTGAACCCAAAGGCAACATCCTCTAAATCTTTGAGTCGTTGTATGTATGAATCCAAGACTTGGCGTCTCGCACCTGGTCTGGCCCCACTAATGGCATCACAGACTTGAACGATCGGAGAGATCAAGGTCGTCATCTCTATTTCATCGTGATGGGCCCCGATAGCGTTACAAACCTCTTTCTTTTCACCATATTTTTCGGCCCATTGCATCCCCAGAATAGCGTGTGGTGTCTCAACCTCTACCTCTGTATTTGGTACCTTACCGATATCATGCAAGAGTCCGGCCCGTTTGGCGATTTTAGGGTTGAGCCCTAGTTCAGCAGCCATGACACCACAGAGTTTGGCCACTTCACGGGAGTGTTGTAGTAGGTTTTGACCATAAGAGGAACGATATTTCATTCGACCTACCGCTTTGATGAGTTCAGGGTGCAACCCATGAATACCCAAATCAATCACGGTACGTTTTCCGATTTCAACAATCTCTTCGTTAATTTGTTTCTCGGTCTTTTTGACAATCTCTTCAATACGCGCCGGATGTATACGTCCATCCGTAACCAAACGATGTAAAGAGAGTCGGGCTATTTCCCGTCGAACTGAATCAAAACAAGAAAGTATGATTGCCTCAGGGGTATCGTCAACAATGATCTCAACGCCCGTAGCGGCTTCAATGGCACGGATATTCCTTCCTTCCCGTCCTATGATTCGCCCTTTGACATCGTCAGACTCTAGGTTGAATACCGAAACACAATTTTCTACGGCTTCTTCAGTACCGATTCGTTGTATGGTATTGATTACGATTTTTCGGGCTTCTTGCTGTGCGGTAAGTTTGGCCTCTTCAAGTGTGGTCTGAAGGTAGGCCATGGCATCGGTTTTAGCCGTTTCTTTAAGGGACTCCAACAATTGGCTTTTCGCGTCTTCGGCAGATAGGCCTGAAATGACCTCAAGCTGTTGTACTTGACTTTTATGCAGTTTCTCTACCTCAGCTTGTTTCTTGTCAAAAATTTCCGATTTATGTTCAACTTCCTTCAACTGTCTCTCTAGTTGTTCATTCAATCGCTTGCCCTTGGCTAGTTCATTGCTGGTCTGTGATTCTTTATCACGGGTTCTTTTCTCAGCTTCGGCAATTTTCTTGTCCTTATTGATAATAACTTTTTCATGCTCGGCCTTCAGTTCTAGAAATTTTTCCTTGGCTTGAAAAATTTTATCTTTTTTGATACCCTCACCTTCTTTATTGGCCTCTTTAATGATCGCAGTGGCTTCTCTCTTGGCACTGGCCAATATTTTGCCGGCTTTGCCTTTTTCTAGCACTTTGGCTATTATAAAACCGATTGCCAAACCTGCTATTGCAGTTATGATTAGTATTGTGGTGCTATCCATTATCCCATTTTAATTTATAAAAAAAGCCCACATCGGCCAAAGTTTTGTACAAACTCCTAAATAACAGGTTTAGGGCTAACAAGCTGCTCAAGGATCCTTATACAAGTAAGGCATGCTTTTACAACCTAAACTCACCCTTTTTAATTGTAATAACGTTGAGTTTGTCAAAAAATAAATACCAATGTGGGCAGTAACTATTCTATTTTAAAGAACTTATTCTGAAACCAATTTTTGCTTTATCAAATTATCCAAAGCTTTTAACCGTTCTTTGGTCAATTTAAAGTTTTCAGATTCATTTATCCCGCTCTGCTCAATTTTTGAGGCAAACTGAAGCGCACACATGGCAAGAACATCTTGCTTGTCACGTACAGCATAATTCTGCTCAAACTTTTTGGCCAAATTATCAATATTCTTGGCCGCTTTTCGCAAACCTTCTTCTTGCTTTGGGTCAATAGTCAACGGGTATACCCTATCTGCAATAGAAAGCTTGATTTTGAGCTTTTCCTCCATAAATTATATTTTACACTATTCCGCCAGATGTGCTATACAGTGATCCAATTCGCGAATGAGTGTATTTATCTTAAGCTTTGCGTCTGTTTTATTTGTATTACTACCCAGCATCGAATTCGCCAATTTTAAAGAATTATATTTCTCTTCCCAATCCACTAAGGCCTGTTCTGCTTTTTTTTGTCCATTCTTTACGGCAATTAATTCTTCCCTTAACTCCGTGTTGGTTTGGCTGAGCAACTCTAACTTATGCAGAAGCTTACTCACTTTGTTCTCTAAAGAATCAACAATTTCAACAAGTTCCCCCATGTGCAAATCACGATGCGTATGATAACAAAGTTAACTAACCTCGACCAACAAAGCAATAGTTTTGGCAATTTATGTTAATGGCCCATCCAACTTTACCGAATCAATACGACCCCAATTTTTTAAGATTAATAGGTATTCCCTAAATTCGTATCTAAATACAGTTGGTTTATGCGGTTACGCTTTTTTTGTGCGTTATTTTTCGTTTTTTCATTTTTATTTTCGCAAGACAAATATCCTAAAGACACCTTCGGCTCCCCTTTGGATATACCCTTGGTACTGGCGGGCACCTTTGGCGAATTACGGTCCAATCACTTCCATGCAGGTATAGATATCAAGACCCAACAAAGGCAAGGACTTCCTATTTACGCCATCGCTGATGGTACCGTTACCAGAATAAAGGTATCCCATTGGGGATATGGAAAGGCATTATATGTTGCACACCCCAACGGATTCACTTCGGTATATGCCCATTTACAGAAGTTTGGTCCCGAAATAGAGGCCTATATCAGACAGCAACAATATAAAAAACAGTCTTACGAGATAGAATTGTTCCCTGACTACGGTGACTTAAAGGTAGAAAAGGGAAAAGTTATTGCCTATACGGGAAACACCGGGGGATCATCAGGGCCACACCTTCATTTTGAAATTCGCAGCAGTATTACCGAAAAACCTACAAATCCCTTATTGTACGGGTATGATGTTCGGGATGCCACGAACCCGACTTTGGTCGGTTTATATGGTTATCCCCTTGCGGATGATGCCCAGATCAACCAAGGTGCTCAAAAGGTACAGCTGAACTTTACCAAACAAAAAGATGGTTCCTTTTTAGCGGATAAAGTCACTGCAATAGGCACCATAGGTTTTGGTTTTAATGGTTTTGATAGGCAAGATATGGCTGCCAACAAAAATGGGGTTTACGCTGTAAAACAAACCGTTAATGGAAAAGTATATTCAGAGTATGATTTTGAATCCTTTTCTTTCGGGGAGACTAGATACATCAATACCTTAATCGATTACCGTCATTTTGGAAAGTTCAAACAGCGTATTCAAAAGTGCTTTAAAGACGAATCGAATAAACTTAGCATCTATAAGACCTTATACCTAGATGGAAAAATCAACATACAGGAGGGTCTAAGTTATCAGGTTGAAATCGAGATTGCCGATATTGAAGGAAATGACATCAAAATCAGCATCCCTATCGAAGGGAAACGGCAAGAGCTGAAAATCCAGAAACAGATCAAAAAAACCGAAAACCTAGTAATTGCCAGTAGACCGAATAGTTTTGACCTAGAAGGGGCGAAAGTATATTTTCCTGAAAGTACTTTTTACCAAGACTTCTATATCGATTTAAAAAAAGGGAAAGACACGGTAAGTATTCACGATGGAACCGTTGCGGCACATCGAAACTTTACGATTTCTTTCGACTTGACCAAGCATCCAAAACTCAATCGAAAAAAGTCTTTTATCGCACGAATCGATGAAAAGGGTAATCTTAGATATTCCAAAACCTATAAAAGGGCAAATACTTTCTCTACGAGAACCAAAACGCTTGGCACGTACACTATAGCCCAAGACACCATTGCCCCTACCATAAAGCCAAAAAACTTTAAACCGAAGGAATGGCTTAGCAACTACAGGTATTTAAGTCTAAGAATCCAAGATGACCTCAGCGGTATCAATACCTATAGGGCCACGATAAATGGCGATTGGATCTTAATGGAATATGAACCAAAGACCAGCACCATCACTTATAATTTCGATGATAAAATCGCTGACCAAAAGCAATGTGACCTTAAAGTCGTCGTTACTGATAATGTAGGTAATTCGACTACCTTTGAGCAGACTTTCTTTAGAAAATAATATTTTGGGCCTAGCAAGGATATTGCTGTTTTACTTTCTTTTTTTGACCTCTGGTCTTCTTTTTGGGCAAACCGCACTTATTACGGGTATTGTTCTTGATGAGAATAATAGGCCCCTAGAAAACGTTACGGTTTCAACGGACAAGACCGGCACCATTACAAATGCGTTCGGGGCGTATGAATTGGAATTGGTGCCCGATGTTAAGACCATCATTACCTTTTCGCATATTGGGCATGAGCATATTGTTCTTCAAAACATCATCTTAAATACCAATGAAACGTTTGAATTCAATCCGGTGATGAAAACGGAAGCTATTCAAATGGCCGAAGTAGAAGTTTCCCCTACCGGAAAAAAAAATGTTGAGGGCATTATTACCATCGCGCCCGATGTCGTGCGCAAAATACCCGGTGCAAATGCGGGTGTTGAAAATTTATTGAAATTGTTACCCGGCGTTTCATTTAACAACGAATTAAGCACCCAATACAATGTTCGTGGGGGTAATTTTGATGAAAATCTGGTTTACGTAAACGGTATTGAGGTTTATAGGCCGTTCTTAATACGTGCCGCCCAACAAGAAGGGTTCAGTTTCATAAACAGCAGTATGGTCGAAAATCTGGAGTTCTCGGCCGGAGGCTTTCAAGCAAGGTATGGTGATAAGCTATCTTCGGTTCTTGATATTACCTATAAATTGCCTAATACTTTTGCCCTGCAAATTGACGCCAGTTTACTTGGGGCAGCCTTGACTTTGGAAAATATTTCAAAAGACAAAAATTTTACGAATATTACAGGGGTGCGCTATCGTAACAATAGCCTTTTTGTGAATAGCCAACAAACCCAGACCAATGTCACCCCAACCTTTGTTGACGCGCAAAGTTATTTGACCTACCGCTTTTCCGATAGGTTTAAATTGAATTTTTTAGGAAATTTCGCCCTCAACGATTATCAGAACGAACCCCTAACACGGCAGACAAATTTTGGCACTATTGCTGAACCAAGGGCGCTATTGGTCTTCTATGAAGGTCAAGAGAACAATCAGTACCAAACTGAATTCGCGGCACTAAAAGGGGATTATCTTTTAAACCCCTCTACCAATATCAATCTTACGGCTTCTGTGTATCATACTACTGAAGAAGAGTTTTCAGACGTCATCGCTTCGTATGAGCTAGGTGATGTAGAAACCAACTTAGGAAGCGGGAATTTAGGGGAAGTTCTAGACTCAAGGGGAATCGGTTCACAACAAAATAGGGCGCGAAACCAATTGGACGCCCTTATTTTCAATTTATCACATAACGGTATTTTTAAAAAAAATAAAAAAACACTTAGATGGGGTATCAAATACGCCCATGAAGATTTTAGGGATCAACTGCGCGAATCTGAATTTATTGATTCCGCAGGTTTTTTTATACGACCTTCAGACCCTGGTTTTATAAACAATCAACCTGAAGAACCCTTTGAAGGTGACATCGTACCCTTCGAGGGCGTTAATGCTACTAACTTCGTTCAAACAAATCGTCTATCAGGCTATCTTCAATTCGATAATAGAATAGGTTGGAAAGGGAGCAACCTTTACTATAATTTTGGTATTCGTGCGCAACATTGGCGTATTGACGCGGTCGGTTTCGATAGCAATTCACAAATTTTGGTCAGTCCGAGGGCACAATTTGCCATCAAACCCAACTGGGAGAAAGATATGCTCTTTAGATTTGCGGTCGGAAATTACCAACAACCCCCTTTTTACAGGGAACTTAGGGATCGAACCGGAAATATAAACCCTGAAGTGGAGGCACAAAAATCCCTCCATGTTGTTTTGGGCAATGAATACAGTTTCACCCTTTGGGATAGGCCTTTTAGCCTTGTCAGTGAAGCTTATTACAAACGTATCAGGGATGTCAATACCTATACTGTCGAGGATGTTCGCATACGATACGTTGCCGATAATAACGCCGAGGCCTTCGCCTATGGTTTTGATTTTAGGTTAAACGGTGCATTGGTACCGGGTTCTGAATCTTGGCTGAGCATAGGATATTTGCGAACCGAGGAAAATATCGACGACCGGGGTTTCATCTCAAGACCTACCGATCAGCGTTTTAAATTGGGGTTGTTGTTTCAAGACTATATGCCTACCATACCAAATTTGAAGTTGTATTTGAACCTAGTTTATAATACAGGGGTGCCTGGGGGATCACCCAATAATGCCGATCCGTACGATTTTCAGAATAGATTAAGGGATTACAGACGTGCTGATTTGGGAATTTCATATATTTTTACCGATAGGGAGAATAGATTTCCGAAGGGACATTGGCTTCATAGGTTTAAGGAGTTCAATGCCGGCTTTGAAATTTTCAACCTATTTAACAATCAAAATTCAATAACGAATACTTGGGTTAGGGATGTCGATACACAACAGCAATTCGCAATTCCTAATTTTTTGACATCAAGGATTCTTAACCTCAAATTTAGTATGCGTTTCTAAATTATGGCTTTAAAAAAAATAGTACCCCTACTTCTTTTGATGGCGACATTCATTGGTCAAGCCCAAAAAAACATCTATGTGAGCAGCCGTTTTGACGAACTTAGTGACAATCACAAGGTTTTAGCGATTGTTCCTTTTTTGACACAGCTTGAATTAGAGGGGTCCATCCCTAAAGACGAAAAAGCCCAATTGGCCCAAAGGGAGGGATACGCTGTTCAAGATGCACTTGAAACGTATTTTTCAAAACGCAAAAGGCGTAAAAAATTCAACGTAGAATTTCAGAATACGGAAGATACCAATGCCATTTTGGCCCAAAATGACATTGACTACGGCAACATCGACATCTATACGACAAAACAACTTTCAAATATATTGGGGGTAGACGGTATCATTAGTGGCAACTTAGACCTGAATATTTTACTTTCTAAGGGCGTACCGACCGATTTTAGCTTTTTGGATTATTTTAACGGCAACTCAGATTATGGTAGGATAGGCATAAAAATAAGTGATGGTGAAACCGGAAAGTTACTGTGGCGCTACGAAAAGTCAATTGACAAAAAGACCGGTAAAAACACTTCGGAATTGATAGATCGCATGATGAAATTGGCCGCAAAGAAGTTTCCCTATGACAAAGAAAGAAAACGTAAAAAACGTAAACTCAACTAGCCGAAAATTCCTTTAATACTTCAATGGTATAATCCAGTTCTTCCTTAGTATTATACTTTGAGAACGAAAACCGTAATGAAGGTTTGGCGACTTCCTCTCCGTTCAAAATCTCTGATAACACGTGGGAACCCTTATTGCTTCCTGACTGACAGGCACTTCCTTTCGAACATGCAATTCCCTTCAAATCAAGATGGAACAGTAACATCAAAGATTTTTGGGAATCAAAGGGCAATCGAACGTTGGTCAAAGTATACGTGCTTCGCTCCAAATCACCGGAATACCCATTGAACTCGGCTTGTGGCAATTCTTTCTTTAACTTTTCGATAAAATATTTTTTCAACCCTGAAACGTATGCCTTTTCTTCCTCTAGATTAGCATATGCCGCAACAAATGCTTCCTCGAGGCCTACAATATTATGGAAGGCTTCGGTGCCGGCACGAAACCCCCGTTCTTGTGATCCACCCACTATTAATGGCTTTAATCCTGAATTCTTTCTAATAAAGGCAAAACCAATTCCTTTTGGCCCATGAAATTTATGCGCTGCAGCGGTTAAAAAATCAATAGGTGTTTCGGCTACATTCCAAGCAAAGTGACCCACAGACTGTACGGTATCAGAATGGAAAAGTGCACCTGCCTCTTTACAAAGTGTACCGATTGCAACAATATCGATAATATTCCCTATTTCATTGTTCACATGCATTAGACTCACCAGTTTTTTAGCTGGGTCATTATGGAGCAATTCTTTCAAATGATCCATTTTAGGGTTTCCAAACCCGTCTAAATCAACATACGCTATCTTGGTACCGTATTCCTTCTCGAGTTCTTCGGCAACATGCAGCACCGCATGGTGTTCGATTTTTGAGGTAATAATGGTCTCAACGCCCAGATCGCGCACGGCACAACGTAAGACCATATTATCGGCTTCTGTTCCCCCAGAGGTAAAAATGATTTCAGACGGATGGGCATTCAAATGTTTGGCAATGGTCTTTCTGGCATTTTCAATCGCGGTTTTGGCAGATCGCCCATAGCTATGCGTCGAAGAGGGATTACCATAGAACTTGGCCAATGCATCCTGCATTTTTGAAATAACTTCTTCACGTACTTGCGTAGTGGCTGCATTATCTAAATAGACCTTTTGCATTACTTCGATATCGTTTTAGAATTGATCAAAAATAGCTATAATTACGTTAATTTCTTCCAAATAAGAAGTGCATGAAGACCATATTGAAATCGAATTGCTTTAAATTTGACGCGATGAGAAATATATTTTTAACTGCCTTCTTACTACTGCTTCTGAATAGCTCTTGTAGTGATGGCGATTTACAAATAGAAACCATTGATTTTGATAGTGTTGCCGTACAATCGTGTGGTGATCCCGTGGCAAGTGCTGCGAACATCCTATTTAAAATAAATCAAGACGAGGCCTTGATATTGGATTTACAAAGCGGGGTTTTGAACAATGGGGTGATGCAGGCAGATACTACCGTTGTAACCGAAAGTACGGTATCGGGTCAATCCCAAATCTTTTACCGTATCTTTTCCGACAATGTCACCAGTAATTATTTCTGTGATGATTTCCCCCCCGTTACCCCGACAGTTATCGAAGAAATCGTCGCCGAAGATGGCATGGTACTTATCAATACCACTATGAGTGCTGATTCCACCTCTTTTATACACGTCATTGAATTAAGCGGAATCTCGTTGGTCAGTGATAGCGGAGAACGTATTACGGACCTTACCATCAATGAATTTGGCGAGGTGACCACTGCAATTTCAAATTAGCCGTTTTGATAAATATAGACCTCCGTAGCGCCTAATCCGTATTTTCGGTAGTCAGCATCGTAAAAATCAACCGGATACCTTTTAAAGAGATACTTCAACTCTTCTTTTAAAACACCCTCACCTACCCCATGAATAAAGACCACCTTTTGAATACGTTTTTTAATCGCAAATTCCAATTGCCTTTTAGCGGTATCAAGCTGAAGGTTCAAAATATCGAAATTTGACATTCCACGACTTGAGGGAACCAATTGGCCAATATGCAGATCCACTTCGAACTTAGGCACGTTTCGTTCTTTTGGCTTGATGGCTTTTAAGGGCTTTCTTTTAGGTATTTCTTTGCTGTCCCTTATTTTGGCCACATCATAGTTTGTAACTTCAAGTCGGCCCTCGATCTTCACCAACTGCGACGCTTCAAAATCCAATAAAAAACCGTCATCGGTCTCCACGGTTATAACGTTTGCCGAAATCTGTTTTACAGTACCTTTAATGTTATCATCGAGTACTTCAACCCCATCACCTTGTTTTAAAACCCCCATAACTAATCAGTTGAACCAAAAAATATTTTTGACTGGCATTACTTTTCAAAAATAATGGTATTTTCAACTTCGAAATACAAACCAATCACTTGAAGTACAGTTTTTACATTCTATTGGTGGCCACCGATTATATGTTGCCTTGTTTTAGCAAACAACTCTTTGGTATTGATTGCCCCGGTTGTGGTTTGCAACGATCTATCGTATTCTTATTTCAAGGGGAGTTTTTAGAAGCACTAAAGATGTACCCAGCAATATATACCTTGCTACCGCTTCTCGGTATCGTAGTCGCGAACAAAGTATTTGGCTTCAAGAGGGCAAATACCTCGATTACCGCCTTTGGCATTGCCAGTGTTATTTTAATACTAATCAATTTTATTTTTAAACTATCACACTAAACAGTTTATATCATGGAACAAAAAAAACTACCAAACGGGGTATTGATAATCGTACTTGGCATCTTCGGATTTCTTTGTTGCTGTGCTGGCCCTGTTGGCGCAATACCTGCCGGAATCGGTTTTTTTCTAGCGCGAAAATCAGAGAAGCTTTATAAGGAAAATCCCGAAGGGTATGACAATTTCGGGCAAATCAAAACTGGAAAAATAATCACCCTTATTGCTTTGATATTAAGCTTATTGATGGTTGCAAGATGGACTTATATTATTGTTGATGCCGGTGGTATCGGTGAATTTATAGAAGTTTTCAAAGAAGCATATCAGCAAGGTTTGGAACAATACGGAAATCAATAACCCAATTATGAATCAACAAGCACTACCTGGCGCAAGCACGGTGCTTACTATGGGAATAATCTCGATAGTGGTATCCATATTTTGCTGCGGCCCATTTGCTGCCATTTTTAGTATCATTGGTCTGGTAAAAGCAAAAAGCGCAGAAAAATTATTTCATGACAATCCCGAACTTTACAGTGATTACAGTAATGTAAAAACAGGTAAAATACTTTGCTATATTGGATTGGGACTATCACTGATCATGCTTATTCTTGGAATCATTTACTTTGGTGTCATATTCGCAATGATCGCTTCAGGCGATTTCAATAATCTATAAAATAAAAAGGCCCAATCTGTTGATTGGGCCTTTTTTTAATTTGCTACCTCGCTCATGAATTTTAATCGATAGATTCGAAGTTCTTCTTCTTCATATTCCCCATCAAACTCTTCTATGGCATCATCTATGGCATCAGTTTCAGCCTCAATGAAATAGTCGTGTATTTCTTCTTGTTGGTCTTCATCCAATATTTCATCGACCCAATACGCTAAATTCAGTTTCGTGCCACTGAATACGATCTGTTCCATCTCTTTGATAAGTTGGGGTATTTCCAATCCCTTGGCTGAGGCAATATCATCTAAGGGGAGCTTTCGGTCCACATTTTGAATGATATAAAGCTTTAGCCCTGAATTCGCCCCAGTACTTTTCACTACCAAATCATCGGGCCGTACGATATCATTCTCTTCAACATACGAACTTATCAACGTAACAAAAGGTTTCCCATATTTTTTTGCCTTTCCTTCCCCTACACCATGAATATTCAATAATTCTTCCATGGATATAGGATACTTCAAGGCCATATCATCTAAAGAAGGGTCCTGAAACACTACGAATGGTGGCACGTCATTCTTTTTGGCCTCTTTTTTTCTTAAGTCTTTAAGAAGCTTCAATAAATTTTCGTCGGCTACACCCCCTGAAGATTTCGCGGCGGTAATGATGGCATCATTATTTTCTTCGCTATAAACATGGTCTTTGGTCATCATAAACGATTTGGGGTTACTTAGGTAATCCATCCCCTCTTTTGTGACATGTAAAACACCGTATTGCTCAATTTCCTTTTTTAAAAGACCTGCAACCAAGACTTGTCTTGTAAGCGCCATCCAAAACGCCTCATCATGGCCTGAACCAATACCAAAAAAATCCTTTTCATCCGTTTTATGTGATGAAATCAAAGCATTTGTCTTTCCGACCAAGGCTTTTACGATTTCTTTGGTCTTAAACTTTTCCATAGTCCCTTTTACCACGGTCAAAAGCTTGACCACTTCTTCCCTAGCCTCTTCCTTAGGTTTAGGGTTACGGGCATTATCATCCATATCGGCACCCTCACCATTGACATCATCATAGTTTTCCCCAAAGTAGTGCAAGATGAATTTACGTCTCGACATAGAGGTCTCGGCATAGGCAACTATCTCTTGCAAGAGTGCATTACCAACTTCTTGCTCTGCCACTGGTTTGCCAGACATGAACTTTTCTAGTTTTTCTACGTCTTTGTAGGAATAATAAGCAAGACAATGGCCTTCTCCCCCATCTCGACCTGCCCTACCGGTCTCTTGGTAATAACTCTCAATACTCTTAGGAATGTCATGGTGAATCACAAAACGAACATCAGGCTTATCGATGCCCATTCCGAAAGCGATAGTGGCTACGACGACATCAACATCTTCCATCAAGAACATGTCTTGGTATTTTGATCGTGTTTTTGCATCAAAACCAGCATGGTAGGGAACCGCGCTTATACCATTGACCTGTAATACCTGGGCCAGTTCTTCAACCCGTTTTCTACTTAGACAATAGATAATACCCGATTTACCTTGGTTTTGCTTGATAAAACGAATGATATCGGCATCGACATTTTTAGTCTTGGGTCGTACCTCGTAAAACAAATTAGGCCTATTGAATGATGCTTTGAACACTTTTGCATCGTTCATACCCAGGTTTTTGATAATGTCTTCTTGCACCTTTGGTGTGGCCGTGGCCGTTAAACCGATGATAGGTATATTTTCATCTAAACGCCCAATAATATTCTTTAGGTTTCGATACTCTGGTCGAAAATCATGGCCCCATTCTGAAATACAGTGGGCCTCATCTACCGCTACGAAGGAGAGTTTTACCGTTTGTAAAAAATCAACGTATTCTTCTTTGGTCAAAGATTCTGGTGCTACATACAAGAGTTTAGTCACCCCGTTGGTAATATCTTCTTTAACCTGTTTTACCTCAGTTTTGTTCAAAGAAGAATTAAGAACATGGGCGATGCCATGTTCGGATGACACGCCCCTAATCGCGTCAACTTGATTCTTCATTAAGGCAATAAGCGGTGAGACCACGATCGCAGTGCCATCTTGCATTATGGCCGGTAACTGATAACACAAAGACTTACCCCCTCCGGTAGGCATGATCACGAAAGTGTCGTTACGTGCCAAAATATTTGTAATTACTTCTTCTTGAAGTCCCTTGAACTTTGAAAAACCAAAGTATTTTTTTAATGCATCGTGCAAATCAGCTAGCGTAGAACCCATTTTCAGCATTCAATTAATAAAAACAGTTGTAGGTGCCATCTCTTTTTTTGAAGAAAAGGGGTCGGTAATCATGTATTCGATGGCATCCTTTTTATTACAAATAATCAGTAAATACAATTACGTTTGTTTAATTTTGTAATCTTAAAGATAAGACAATCTTTTAGTAAAACAACCCAAAACAGCAATATTACATTGAAGCTTGACAACTCCATTCTTGGCATTGCAAAAGAAACTATCGAGAACGAGAGTGATGCTATAAAAGGTTTAATTCCATTACTGGATGGCGATTTTGAAAATGCCGTTAACTGTATTCTAGCCTCGAATGGAAGGGTGGTGGTCTCCGGAGTCGGAAAAAGCGCCTTGATCGCATCTAAAATAGTAGCTACGTTCAATTCAACGGGAACGCCGGCAATCTTCATGCATGCCGCAGATGCCATTCATGGTGATTTAGGAACGGTTCAAAAAAACGATGTGGTCATCTGTATCTCAAAAAGCGGGAATACCGAAGAGATCAAAATGTTGATCCCGCTTATAAAAAGAGGTGATAACCGCTTAATAGGTATTACGGGTAATATGGAATCCATTTTGGCCAAACAGTCAGATTTCACCTTGAACACCTATGTTGAAAAAGAGGCTTGCCCCAACAATTTGGCCCCAACGACCAGTACTACGGCGCAATTGGTCATGGGTGATGCCTTGGCCATATGCCTCTTGAAATTGAGAGGCTTCAGTAGTGCCGATTTTGCAAAATACCACCCTGGTGGCTCCTTGGGTAAAAAGCTCTACTTGCGGGTTTCCGATATTGTGGAGAACAATCAAAAACCGCAAGTGTTCACAGATTCAAAAGTCAAAGAGGTGATTGTTGAGATCTCTGAGAAAATGCTAGGGGTGACCGCGGTTCTTGAGGGTCAGGATGTAGTCGGAATCGTGACGGATGGCGATATTAGAAGAATGCTGAACAAGTATGAGAATATCGGTGGCCTTACCGCGAAGGATATTATGACCAAGGGACCAAAGACCATACATCCTGATGTTTTGGCGATAAAGGCATTAGAAGCAATGCAAGAGAAGGGAATTTCACAATTGTTGGTCATGGATAAAACAAGATATATGGGTGTCATCCATATTCATAATTTAATAAATGAAGGTATTTTATAATGGCGGAAGCGACTAAAAATCCTGATGAAATGTCCTTTTTGGATCATTTGGAAGAACTGCGTTGGCATTTGATACGCTCCATTTTAGCTATTGTCATTGTTGGATGCGTGGCATTTACTATGAGGGGTTTTATTTTCGACACGGTTCTTTTCGGCCCCAAAAAGATGGATTTTCCGACATACCAGTTCTTCTGTAGCATTGCGACCTTCTTCAAGATTACATCAGAGTTCTGTGCGGACACGTTGCCATTTACCATTCAGAATAGGACGATGGCCGGCCAGTTTTCGGCACACATCTGGACCTCGATATGGGCAGGCTTCATAGTCTCATTTCCATATGTCTTATGGGAAATCTGGCGGTTTATCAGCCCTGGCCTGCATCAAAACGAGCGTAGACATTCACGAGGGTTTATTCTTGTTGCATCAGCTTTATTCTTTTTAGGAGTGCTGTTCGGCTATTATGTGGTCGCTCCCCTTTCGATTAACTTCTTGGGTACTTATCAGGTCAGTAAAGAAGTGTTGAACGAAATTGATATTAGCAGTTTTATTGCAACGGTAAGGGCTTCCGTAATTGCCTGTGGCATCATGTTCGAACTTCCCATTATCATTTACTTCTTGACTAAAGTCGGTTTGGTCACACCGGAAATATTGAAAAAGTACCGAAAAATAGCTTTAGTGGTCGTTCTTATCTTATCAGCGGTCATTACACCACCTGATGTTACAAGTCAAATCGTGGTATCAATACCTGTACTTATATTATATCAAGTAAGTATCCATATTTCAAAATTGGTTGTCAAACGTGATGCCAAAAAAGAGGCAAAGAGTGCGCAGGGGCGGTGAAAATTCGACCCTCTAAATTCAACATGCCCTTACTTGGTGCGTGCCGAAAGGAATCAAGAAGATAAAAAAATCACAAAGACCGATTTGTTAAAACAGATTATGTTTAGTTTTGATACCTGATGAAGCTACGAGCAGAAAATATTATGAAGGCCTACAGGGGCCGAAAGGTTGTAAAAGGAATTTCTTTAGAGGTCAACCAAGGTGAAATCGTGGGTCTGCTGGGCCCAAACGGTGCCGGTAAGACCACCTCGTTCTATATGATAGTTGGTTTGATCAAACCAAACGGTGGCCATATCTTTTTAGATGATATGGAAATCACCGATTTTCCAATGTACAAAAGGGCACAAAACGGTATTGGATATTTGGCCCAAGAAGCTTCGGTATTCAGAAAACTGAGTATCGAAAAAAATATCTTAAGCGTACTTCAAACTACAGCACTTTCTAAAAAGGAGCAACACATGAAAATGGAGTCGCTTATTGACGAGTTTGGCCTAGGGCATATTCGTAAAAGTCGTGGAGATCTTTTATCGGGTGGTGAACGCAGACGTACCGAGATTGCAAGGGCATTGGCGACAGATCCCAAATTTATTTTGTTAGATGAGCCCTTTGCGGGCGTTGATCCCGTCGCAGTGGAGGATATACAGCGTATTGTGGCCCAATTAAAGGATAAGAATATCGGTATTTTAATCACCGATCATAATGTGCAAGAGACACTTGCCATCACAGAGCGGTCTTATCTCATGTTCGAAGGTGGTATCTTAAAAGCCGGCATACCTGAAGATTTAGCCAAAGACGAAATGGTTCGCAAGGTTTATTTAGGACAAAACTTTGAACTTCGAAAAAAGAAATTGGATTTTTAGCTACTTCACACCAAAGGTCAGCGTTGCCCAATTCGATTCATAATCAACACCCTCTTCTGGGCTTTTTACCATATGTGTCGTCGCAACGTACCAATTACCCGCTTGGGTCGGAATCATTGTCATTATCCCATTTTCGTCGGTTTTAGTAGAACTTTCGTTTTCATGGGCATCTATACCTGGTACGGAAGTTCAGTAATGAACAACGTGGTTTGATAATAGTTGGCCATTGTCTAAAAGTTTAAAACGCATCGGTTCATTCACCTTTGAATTATGGGGGTTGCCAATTGGAACGAATTCTACGGGATACCCAAATACCGTGTTGAACCCTTTCGTTCTTTTATCGCTGACCTGAAGTAAGGGTTTTACGTGTTTTGAATAATTTTCTTTCGCATCTTTATCAAGGCTTACGTCTTTCTCCCTTTCTTTAATGGTATCATTCTGGGCAGGGTCGAAATTCCTACAACATAAGTTCCCGTCATGCCTGACTCAAATTTCAAATAGGTAACGGCATCTTTATCGTAATAATCCGATTGAAATAAAGTACCTATTATTCGGGCATCGGAAATACGGTCTCTGGTAATTGTATTCCCACTCTTATCAAAAGTTATTTTTATAAAGAACTCGTTTAAACTTTTTGGATTGAATCGAATCTGCCTCACCGGCAGGCAGGAATAAGACATTTTTTGCCCGTTCGAAGACTTTTTTGAGGTGCACCCGCCTACCGAACGGGTAGGTAGCAGGACTACGGAATGAAAAAAAGACATAAAGTGGGTAAAAAGGGCAATTTTTTAGCCAATTAAAAAAGTTTAGGCGAGTTCAGTATTAAACCTTTTTTGAAAGCAATGAGGTTAGAACATAAAAAAGAATAATGAGGGGTATGGCTAAAAAACGTAAGGTGACCAATAGCACTAGGCTTCCTATCAAGAATAGGTATTTGACCGCATTTTCGCTAAAAGCCCAAGTATCAAATTTTAGTGCGAACAATTCGATTTTTGAGTTGAGTAAATAGGCGCTCAATAAGGTAATGCCCATCAAAAACCATTGATTTAAAATGATGTCGTTTAATACCGTGTTGTTATGGTAAAAAAGAATAAGTGGTAGGGATAGTATCAAAAGTGTGTTTGCCGGTGTGGGCAAGCCCAAAAATGACGAAACCTGATTTTCATCCACATTAAAATTAGCCAAACGATAAGCAGATGCTAGGGTAATAAGAAATCCGAATAGCGGTAAGACCTCAACCGAAGTGTGCATTCCAAAAAGATCAAGGTTCCACCCCTCCTTTTGTGCCATATTAAGAAGTTGGAACATAACAATACCAGGTACCAGCCCACTGGTAACCATATCGGCCAATGAATCCAGCTGTACCCCTATTTCACTTTTCACATTCAACAAACGTGCCGCAAGACCATCAAAAAAATCAAACAAAATCCCTAAAGCGACAAAAACGGCTGCAAACTCCAAGTTATTCATCACCGCAAAAACGGTAGCGATGCAACCACAAAAGAGGTTGAGTAGCGTAATGAAATTGGGAATATGCTTGATCATCTATATGGGTTTTTGTAAAAATAAGCTAAAAATTAAGTTTTAACCTAAGTTAAGAACAACGCGAAAAAGAAATATGTTGATATTTGTCATTCATGATTATGAGACACTATTTAACCATTGCCATTTTACTTTCAGTACTAAACAATCAAGTACTTTTTTCCCAAACGCCCACACTTTCAGAAAAAGCCCAAATAAGCGTTTTGACCTGTTCATCGGGCGATGAACTATTTTCTGCCTTTGGTCATACCGCGTTTAGGGTGCAAGACCCTGTTTTGGGTATTGATGTGGTCTATAACTATGGTACCTTTGATTTCGACAAACCCAATTTTTACTTGAATTTTGCCCAGGGAAAGTTGATCTATTCGCTTTCTCGAAGAAGTTTTGAAGCTTTCTTATATACGTATCAGTTAGAAAAAAGATGGGTCAAAGAACAGGTATTGAACTTAACGGCGAAACAGACCAACGAGTTGTTCCGGTTTTTTGAGCAAAACCATAGACCTGAGAACAGGGATTATCCGTATGACCCCCTGTTCAACAATTGTTCAAGCATAACCGGAGATGTTTTAGAACGACATTTAGATGACGATATAAATTTTAAAGCGTCGCATTTAAAGGAATCATCGACATTTCGACAACTGGTCCATAAGTATATCCCGATTAATTCGTGGGGAGCTTTCGGTATTGATTTGGCATTTGGTGGTATTACCGATCAAAAAGCCTCTGCCCGACAACATATGTTCTTGCCCTATTATACGATGTACCAACTTCGAAATACGGAGCTTTCGGGTGAGGATATCGTTATGCGCGAACGGACCATTCTCAACTATCCGGAAAAATCAGATCAAAGTACTTTTTTGACCTCTCCATTGTTTTGGTTTTGCATCTTACTTGCTTTTACGGTAGCGATTACGCTATTGGATAAAAAACACCAAGGCAGAAATCGCTGGCTAGACTTTGGCCTGTTCTTTATTTCTGGTCTGGCAGGATTCATAGTACTACTTTTATGGGTAGCGACCGACCATGTGGTTACCAACCAAAATTTCAATTTTCTATGGTTATTACCCACCAATATTATCGTTAGCTTTTATTTGCTTACTAAAAAGCAATTGCCGCTATGGTTAACTAAATACCTTTGGGCAGCGCTTGGCCTAGTAGGTTTAAGTCTTATTTTTTGGGTATTTCGAGTGCATGTACTTTCGCCAATTAATATACCTTTAATGGGTACACTTGGGGTTCGATACCTGTTTCTCTTGAAAAAGATTTGATCAACGCATACCAAGACTATTAATACGCTTTTATGAATTTGCTCACGGTAGAAAATATTTCGAAATCATATGGGGAACTAACGCTGTTTTCAAACATCTCTTTTGGTATAAATAAAGATCAAAAAATTGCATTGATCGCTAAAAATGGAAGTGGAAAAACATCGATTCTCAATATTATTTCGGGCAAGGATACCACGGAAACCGGACAAATAACAAAAAGAAAAGGAATTAAAGTATCCTTCTTAGAGCAAGAACCCGACCTCAACCCAAACCTGACTATTGAAGAGACCATTTTTGATTCAGGCAATGAAATTTTAGAGGTCATAGCAAGATATGAAACAGCCTCACAGCACCCTGAAGATCAAGAAGCATATCAAAAAGCTTTTGAGGCCATGGAACGTTATCAGGCCTGGGATTTTGAAACGCAATACAAGCAAATTCTTTTTAAACTTAACCTTACCGAACTTCACTTAAAAGTAAAGGTACTTTCGGGTGGGCAAAAAAAACGCTTGGCACTTGCCAATGCACTTATCAACAAGCCGGATCTATTAATACTTGATGAGCCTACGAACCATCTTGATCTTGAAATGATCGAGTGGCTCGAGGTTTTTTTTAAAAAGGAAAACAGTACCCTTTTTATGGTAACCCATGACCGCTATTTTTTAGAGCGTGTCTGTAACGAGATCATTGAACTCGACAACAACCAACTTTATAGCTACAAGGGCAATTATTCGTACTATCTTGAAAAACGCGAAGCCCGCTTAGAACGTGAGGCAGTGGAACAGCACAAAGACAAAATTCTTTTTAAAAAGGAATTGGATTGGATGCGACGACAACCAAAGGCAAGGACTACGAAATCTAAGTCGCGTATTGATGATTTTCACGAAATTAAATCGAGGGCAAACAAACGAAGGTCTGAACACGAAGTGCAACTCGAACTGAATATGGAACGTTTGGGCAGCAAAATCGTAGAGTTGCACAAGGTATCGAAAGCATATGGTGACAAAGCCATGCTCAATCAATTTGACTACTCTTTTTCAAAAGGGGAACGTCTAGGTATCATAGGGAAAAACGGAACTGGAAAATCTACTTTTCTTAATGTGTTGACAGGCAAAGAAAATATAGATGCCGGTAAAATTGTTATCGGTGAGACTATCAAATTTGGGTATTACACGCAAAAAGGAATTGTACCGAAAGAAGGTCAAAAAGTTATTGATGCAATCCGCGATTATGGCGATTTCATCCCGCTGAAAAAAGGGCGTCAAATATCTGCGCAGCAGCTCTTAGAGCGTTTTTTGTTCGATAGAAAAAAACAATACGATTATATTGAAAAATTAAGTGGTGGTGAACGTAAGCGGCTCTATTTATGTATCGTATTGATTCAAAACCCTAATTTTTTGATTCTCGATGAGCCGACAAATGACCTTGATATCGTAACATTGAATGTTTTAGAAAGTTTTTTATTGGATTTCCCTGGCTGTCTGATCGTTGTTTCACACGATCGTTATTTTATGGACAAAATAGTCGATCATCTTTTTATCTTTAAGGGAAATGGTGCCATACAAGATTTTCCAGGAAACTATTCTGATTACAGGGCTTACGAGAACAGTAAATTAATTGAAGAACGCGAACTCAAAACAAACGAAACTACTACCCCGGAAAAAACCAACTGGAAAGAAAAAGACAATTCTAAAAAATTATCCTATTTAGAACAAAAAGAATATAACAAACTTGAAAAAGAGATTCATAAACTTGAAATAGAAAAGATAGCACTACAAGAAAAATTCACTGACGATAGTTTATCGGGTGAAGAAATCAATACCCTCTCCATCGAGCTTGGTGAGCTCGAACAGACGATTGAAACAAAAACAGAACGGTGGTTTGAACTGGGTTCGATACTTGAAGGCTAAATCAACGGTAATCTTTATAAACAGACGGTCATTTTTAAGCAATTTCCATAATAATCTGATTGTATATGCTTTTCAGCATTAAATCATACTTGCTTTTTCTATTAAAATCCACGAATCATCACGGGGTACATTCCCCATTTGTCTTTGAGTTTGTCACGAAATGCCTTTATAATGGCTCAAATAAATCGGGATTTAAAACCTTGAATGTTCTTTTAAAAAGTGTAGGCTACTTCAAACCTGAAAACATAGAAATTAGGGCCAATACCAAGTTTGAAGCCATTTTACAAGAAGAATATCCAAAACTGGTTTTCAATCGGTTCCCTTTAGATTTTATCTATTTACAAAATCCTGATATTACTTATATGACAGAAATCTTATCCGGTGATAAAGTGCACAATGAATCTATGATCCTTATTGCAAATATTCATAAAAATGCACAAAACCTTAGAAATTGGAGGAGTATCGCGCAAGAAAATAACTTTAGGGTTAGTATCGATATGTTTTATTGTGGAGCCCTCTTCGTAAGGCAAGAACAGGTAAAAGAACATTTTACAATACGAATTTAATACCGTAATTTTAAGCTACAAGCTGTAGTATGGATTATACAATTTATATCATTTTAGGGGCCTTGGCACTTGTTTATTTTATAGTACTTTTTAATAATAAACGAAATAATCGAAGGCGAAAATCACGCTCTTTTATGGAAGGAAAAAGAAAGCATGAAAACAAGTAAATTGTTTTCGGTATGCATTTTTCAATATAAATACCGTGAAAATGTGATGACCCCATAAATCACTTCCTTTAGAAATCAAATACCGAACCCAAAAGAATATCGGAATCAAAAGTGTAATGTTTTACAATATCATCGACCTAAGCTAAAAGTAATTCTTGCAAAACAAATATTATGAAACATATACTGACACTTTTATTGATGACCATAGTGACCTTAAATGGTTTTTCGCAAAAAATAGATTATTCTTTAGACAAGGGTTATATCGCAGAAGGATATGATGTAACCGAATATTTTAACGGAAAAGCCGTAGAGGGTAAAAGTAGCTTCACCACTACTCATGACGGTGCTAAATTCAAATTTACCTCTCAAAGTAATTTGGATAAGTTCAAGGCCAATCCCAAAAAATATGTCCCGCAATATGGAGGGTATTGTGCCTATGCATTAGCTACTCGCAAAAAGAAAGTAGACCCAGACCCAGAAGCCTTTAAAATACAAGACGGACAATTGTTATTGTTTTATACGTCATGGACAACGAATACCAAGGATAAATGGGAAGAAGAAGGTCCAAAAAAATTAAAACCCAAGGCCGATACCAATTGGGAAAAGGTAAAATACAAGAAGTAAGCACGAACATTCGGTGTTATAGCTGTGGGCTCCTATTTGTAGAAATGGGAGCTTTTTTTGTGCAATTGCAATCAAAAAATGCCTAAAAGCCGTTCTTCCTTGGTTTTTATGTGGTACGGGTAGAACAAAACGTAATTAAAGTGAATTCGACTTAAGATTTATCCCCTAATGAAGGATAAAGACCATTAAATTCCATAGTTATCATTTCGAGTACTTCGATTTCGCTCGATATAAACCTTAGTTGAGAGGCCCTTGATATCGAGAACAGTATCGAATCCCCACTTTACCTGCCTACCGACAAGGCAGGTTCGATCTGACAGTAAAACATAAGCCTTTGAAAGTTTATATCGACCCCCCTTTAGTTGTAAAAAAGCAAGGTTTACCTATCTTTAAAAAATTCATGCAGACCGTTTGCATTCAATAAAAATTTTAAGGATCAATGAAAATATATACCAAAACAGGTGACAAGGCCACTACTGCACTTTTTACTGGAAAACGCGTTCCCAAGCATCATATTCGTATCGAAAGTTATGGCACCATAGATGAGCTTAATTCTTTTTTAGGTTTAGTTCGGGACCAAGATATAGATTCGCATTCTAAACAAATATTGGCCAACATTCAGAACAAGCTCTTTACCGTTGGGGCAATTTTGGCAACCGAACCCAAAAAAGACAATCGATTGAAAATACCAAGAATACATAGTGAGGATATTGAGGCCCTAGAACGTGAAATGGACCTGATGAATGAAGAACTTCCTGAAATGACCCATTTTATACTACCTGGTGGGCACATTACCGTGTCATACTGTCATATTGCTAGAACCGTATGCAGACGTGGAGAACGTATGATATCCTATTTGCACGAAAACGAGCCCGTACCCGAAACCCTTTTGGCCTATATCAATAGGTTATCAGATTACCTGTTTGTATTGGCACGAAAGTTGTCAAAAGATTTACAGGCCGATGAAGTAAAGTGGATTCCTGAAAAAATGGACTAATAATTCAGCAATTTTCACGTTGTTGAATGAAGAAGTAAAAATATTTTTTAAATAATTCAGAAATTCCTTGGCGGATTGGGTTTAAAAATTATTTTTGCAAAAAATTTAAAATCAAACCATTGCTATGTACTGGACATTAGAACTAGCCTCATATCTAAGTGACGCCCCTTGGCCAGCCACTAAAGACGAATTAATAGATTACGCCATCAGAACGGGCGCCCCTTTGGAAGTTGTAGAGAACCTGCAATCAATGGAAGAAGAAGGTGGAGAGATTTATGAATCCATCGAAGAGATATGGCCAGATTATCCCACTGAGGAAGATTACCTCTGGAACGAGGATGAGTATTGAAAACAATTGGAACAACAAGATAGGAAGCCTCATTTTTGAGGCTTTTTTTATGTAATTTTGACAGCTAGACCGACATTTTTGGTCAACCAAAACTGTGGAACAGCTTTTGCTTCATAAAACAAAAAATTACCCATGAGTATTTTAAATTCCGTACTGAAGGTCTTTGTTGGCGATAAATCTGAAAAAGATGTAAAAGCCATGCAGCCTTTGGTCAAAAAAATAAAGGCCTTTGAATCTGAACTGGAAAAGTTGGGCCATGACGAGCTTAGGGCTAAAACAAGTTCTTTCAAAGATAGCATCGCCGAAGCTTGCCAAGAGGTCAATGAAAAAATTGCCGAACTTCAAAAAGAAGTTGAAGCATCGTCTGACATTGATAGAAATGAAGAAATATATGGCGAAATCGATAAGCTAAATGAAGAGTCTTACAAGATTTCAGAGGAAGTATTAAACGAAATTTTACCAGAAGCATTTGCAGTGGTGAAAGAGACCGCCAAACGCTTTGCCAATAATAAGACCCTAACCGTAACGGCTACGGAATTTGACCGTTCCTTATCAGGCACCGCCGATTATGTTGCACTTGACGGCGACAATGCCGTTTGGCACAACTCATGGGATGCCGCCGGCAAAGAGGTCACTTGGGATATGGTGCACTATGATGTACAATTGATCGGTGGCATCGTCTTGCATCAAGGTAAAATTGCTGAAATGCAAACAGGTGAAGGTAAGACTTTGGTCGCTACCCTTCCACTTTATTTAAATGCCCTTTCTGGTAAAGGAGCACACTTGGTCACGGTCAACGACTATTTGGCAAAACGTGATAGTGCCTGGATGGCACCTATATTTCAATTTCATGGGTTATCAGTAGATTGTATCGATAAACACCAACCAAATTCAGACGGAAGAAGAAAAGCATACAACGCCGACATCACTTACGGAACCAACAACGAATTTGGTTTTGATTATTTAAGGGATAACATGGCCCACACCCCAGGTGATTTGGTACAACGCCCACACCATTACGCCATTGTAGATGAGGTGGATTCCGTTTTAATCGATGATGCAAGAACACCATTGATTATTTCAGGCCCAGTGCCCGAAGGCGACCGTCATGAATTCAATGAGTTAAAACCCCAAGTAGCCAACATTGTTCAAAAACAGCGTCAGCATTTAACCGGTGTTTTGGCAGAGGCCAAAAAGTTGATTGCTTCAGGTGACACCAAAGAAGGAGGTTTTTTATTGCTTCGTGTACACAGGGGCCTACCAAAAAATAAAGCACTGATAAAATTCTTAAGTGAAGAAGGCATAAAACAATTGTTACAGAAGACCGAGAACTTCTACATGCAAGATAACAATCGTGAAATGCCCAAGGTCGACGAAGATTTATTGTTCACCATTGAAGAAAAGAACAATCAAATTGAGCTTACCGATAAAGGCATTGAATACATCTCAGGGGATGGTGATAAAGATTTTTTCGTAATGCCCGATATTGGTGGTGAAATCGCAAAAATTGAAAACCAAGACCTTGATATCGAGAAAGAAGCCGAACTCAAAGATGAGCTTTTCAAAGAATTTGCCGTGAAAAGTGAACGAATCCATACTATGAGCCAGCTTTTAAAGGCATACACCCTGTTTGAAAAGGATGTGGAATATGTGGTTATGGACAATAAGGTGATGATCGTTGACGAACAGACCGGGCGAATTATGGACGGCCGTCGATACTCAGACGGCCTGCATCAAGCGATCGAGGCCAAAGAAAGTGTAAAAATCGAGGCATTGACCCAGACCTTTGCCACCATTACCCTTCAGAACTACTTTAGAATGTATAACAAACTGGCTGGTATGACCGGTACGGCAGTAACTGAAGCAGGTGAATTTTGGGAGATTTATAAACTGGATGTCGTTGAGATTCCGACCAATAGACCAATTGCACGAGATGATAGACATGACCTGATCTACAAGACCAAGCGCGAAAAGTACAATGCGATCATCGAAGAGGTGACCCAACTTTCAAAATCAGGTCGCCCCGTATTGATAGGTACTACATCCGTTGAGATATCGGAGTTGTTATCAAAACTACTCAGCGTTCGAAAGATTCCACATAACGTGTTGAACGCAAAACTGCATAAGAAAGAAGCAGATGTTGTTGCAGAAGCTGGTCATGGTGGTGTAGTAACCATTGCTACGAATATGGCTGGCCGTGGAACAGATATCAAGTTATCTGCGGAAGTAAAAGAAGCAGGGGGGCTTGCAATCGTTGGTACGGAAAGACACGACTCTAGACGTGTGGATAGACAGCTTAGAGGACGCTCAGGACGTCAAGGAGATCCCGGTAGCTCGCAATTCTATGTTTCACTTGAAGATAATCTCATGCGTTTGTTCGGTTCTGACCGAGTTGCTAAAATGATGGATAGAATGGGCCTTGAAGAAGGTGAGGTCATACAACACTCCATGATGACCAAATCTATCGAGCGAGCCCAAAAGAAAGTGGAGGAAAACAATTTTGGTATACGTAAAAGATTGCTGGAATATGATGATGTCATGAACGCCCAGCGTGAAGTGGTTTACAAAAGAAGACGTCATGCCATACAAGGCGAACGACTAAAAGTCGATATCGCCAATATGATCTATGACACCTGTGAGGTCATTTCTGAAACCAATAAAGCAGCGGACGATTTTAAAAATTTCGAATTTGAACTGATTAAGTATTTCTCGATTACATCACCGGTTTCAGAAGAAGAATTCAACAGCCTCGGTTTCCAAGAAATTGCAAATAAGGTATATACCGTTGCCTATGACCACTACCAAGATAAAATGAAACGCAGCGCTACAACCGCTTTCCCGGTCATCAAAAATGTGTACGAGAACGAGACGAATAAATTTGAACGAATTGTTGTTCCCTTTACGGATGGTATAAAAACATTGAATGTTGTTACTGATTTAAAAGAAGCCTATGAGAGCAATGGAAAGCAATTGATCAACGATTTTGAAAAAAATATCACTTTAGCCATCATCGATGATTCATGGAAAACCCATTTGCGAAAAATGGATGAACTAAAACAATCGGTTCAGCTTGCGGTACACGAACAGAAAGATCCCTTGCTCATTTACAAGTTTGAAGCTTTTGAGCTTTTTAAAGCAATGATCGACAAGGTAAACAAAGAAGTCATTTCGTTCTTGTTCAAGGGTGAGCTTCCCTCTGATAATACCGGTCAAATTCAAAGGGCACAAAATGTACGTCGCCCAAAAGAACAATTAAAGACCACAAAAGAGGAAATTCCCAATAGTGATGAGCTTGCCGCGCAAAATAGGGCTGCAGGCCAAACGCAAGGACAACGGCCCCAAAAAACGGAGACCATTGTTCGTGAAAGACCCAAAATCGGTAGAAATGATAGGGTTGTTATAAAGAATGTACTTTCCGGAGAGAGTAAAACGGTAAAATACAAACAAGCCGAACCTTTGATAATTAAAGGCGAATGGGTCTTGGTCGAAGAATAAAGTAAACTACCTCGGGGCAAGCCAGCAAGGCATCGAAAAGAAAATCAATTTTATTTTTCAACGCAAACGTCTGAGCATTCAAATCTCGATTATCGAGTAAAAATACGATATGAATACTTGTAAGGCGACGCCCAATTTTAGGGCGTCGTTTTTGATTATGTTATAAAACATATTTAGATTTACGTGAATTTACACCCTCAAGTTATCTTTATGTTTGATTTGATCAGCCATAAAACGAAATAACTTAAGCACATAAATGAAAAACCTAACCAAAGAAAACCAACGTCCAAGGCAAAAGGCAAGGATGTTTGAAATTTTAAACTACATGGCTGCCCTCACGGCTATTGGTTTGGGAGTCCTTTCATTGACCGAGGGTTACGGGATTGGATATTTCGTTATTTCATTGTTCTTAATGGTTTTATTCATTGCCAATGGTATTTTTTTGAAAAGTACTATTGCAAAGGGCATCTCGAATGGTATTTTAGAGAGTAAACTTCAAGAAAAGGAAATCTTACTAAAAGAAGTACATCATAGGGTAAAAAACAATTTACAAACAGTTTCCAGTTTATTGAGTCTTCAATCAAGGGCGATAGAGGATAAAAAAATAAGTAGTATCATAAAAAGTAGTCAAAATCGTGTCGTTTCAATGGCCATGGTACACGAAATGCTCTACAAACGCGATGATTACACATCTAAGATTGCTTTGAAACCATACGTGGAAGAACTTTGCGAATACTTGGTTCGTTCCGTAAAAGGCAACGACCATAATATTGACCTGAATTTAGATGTAGGTGATTTTAAATTGAGTATCGATACGGTGATTCCATTAGGGTTGATTATCAACGAGACCGTTACCAACGCCTTGAAATATGGCATTCTTGAAAATACGGAAGGTGAAATCTTGGTTCGGCTATCAAAAAAAGGGGTGAATACTTACGAAATGTATCTTGGTGATAATGGAATTGGGTTTCCTGAAGATATCAACCCAACTACGATTAAATCACTGGGGCTTAAATTAATCCATAACCTTTCAAGACAATTACGTGGTGAGGCACAACGTGATATGAAAAGTTCGGGTACGTATTATCAAATTACTTTTGAAGAGGTAATAGACGATTTTAATTCGGTAGATTAACTGGGTTTGTTTCCACTCGTTCATTATCTTTAAAGTCTAACTCAAAAGACGACCAACCCAATGTTCAAGAGATTCTTTCTTGTAGCACTATGTATCAGTGGTACACTTTCAGCACAAAACTATTTTTTCGAGAAGTTTCAACCTTTTGATTCAAAAATACCCTCGCCTGAACAATTTCTGGGCTACGCAATTGGTGAACATCATACCCGTCATGATTTGATTGTCGCCTATTTAACCAAGTTAGCCGAGGTTTCAGATCGTGCGAGTATCTATGAATACGGCAGAACCCATGAAGGGCGTAAATTGGTGATGCTAACGATTACCACTCCAGAAAATCTAAAAAACCTTGATAATATCAAGCAACAGCACCTTGCGTTTTCCGATCCAGCACAATCGGTCTCCAACTATAATGATGTTCCTATTTTTATCAATTTGGCCTATAACGTGCATGGTAATGAGCCCTCTAGTTCTGAAGCGGCTTTACTAACGGCATATACCTTTGCCGCTTCCAATAGCCCTGAGATTTTAAAATATTTGAAAAATTCAGTTATTTTTCTTGATCCTACCATAAACCCTGACGGACGCGATAGGCATACCCAATGGGCCAATATGTATCAGGGAAACCCCTTGGTCGCTGATCCACAAGATGCCGAACATAATGAATACTGGCCCAGGGGGCGTACCAATCACTATTGGTTCGATTTAAACCGAGATTGGTTATTGGGCATTCATCCTGAAAGCAGGGGCAAATTAACATGGTACCATCAATGGTACCCGAATGTTGTAACTGATTTTCATGAAATGGGCAGTCAAAGTTCCTATTTTTTCGAACCCATGAAGGTCAATGCATCCCAAGACCCTATCATGCCCAAAGAAAATTATGAAGATTTGAACAATCTCTTTGGGGAGTATTTTGCAAGTGCACTTGACAGTATTGGTTCTTTTTATTTTACCAAGGAAGTGTTTGACGGCACCTATCCAGGCTATGGGTCCTCCTATCCTGATTTACAGGGCGGTTTAGGGCTTTTGTTTGAGCAAGCCAGTTCTCGTGGCCATAAGCAAACTACAAAATTCGGGGAGATTACTTTTCCGTTTACGATCAGAAATCAATATACCTCGAGTATCACTACCGTAAGGGCCGCTGTTGAAAATAAGGCAATGCTCAGAAAATACCAGCAAAAATTCTTTAAAAGCGCGTTAAGTAATGCTTCTAAGAGTAGGGTGCGTGGTTATACGTTTAAAGATGACTACGATAAAAACCGCGTTAAAGCCTTTATCGATAAGCTATTACTACACAAAATCGAGGTTTATGAATCTGGAAACGCTTTTGTAGTACCTACAGACCAACCACAATATCGTATGGTACAAACCATGTTTGAAACCTATGATACATACCGTGATAGCGTCTATTACGACGCTTCGGCCTGGTCCGTTGCCAATTTCTACAATATGAAATATAAGCCCGTTACCAATCTAAATACCGGTACTAAAATTACTGCTACAACAGATTTGGTAAAAACGGATGCTGTTCAAAAAACGGATTATGCCTATATCATTGATTACGATGATTACAATGCCACCGCTGCCTTAAATTATTTGCAACAAAATGGAATTGTGGTCTCGTCTTCGTTCAAACCCTTTACCACAACGACCAACAAAGGCCTGACTACGTTTAACTATGGTACCCTGGTCATACCGATAAGTCTTCAAAAGAAAGATTCCGATACCGTTTTTGAATTGGCACAAAAAGCACAACAAAAATTTCAGGTCACCATACACAGCGTTAGCTCTGGCTACAGTAGTAAAGGAATTGATTTGGGCAGTAGGTATGTGTCGCCGCTTACCAAACCAAAGGCCATGATGCTCATAGGTGATGGGGTGAGATCCTACGAAGCAGGAGAAGTTTGGCATTTATTGGATACACGGGTCCACATGCCGATAACCAAAATACCCATGCGCAATTTCAATCGCGCCAATATGGACAAGTACAACACCCTTGTGATGGTATCGGGCAACTATAACTTAAGTAAAGCACAGCTTGACAAGATTAAAGATTGGATTGGAAAGGGAAATACCTTAATTACCATAGGAAACGCTTCAAAATGGGCCATTGACAAAAAACTGGTCAAAGAAAAGCTGACCGAAGGACCTAAAAAGGATAGTACTGCGGTGGCGGTTAGAAAACCGTATGTCGATGCCCCAGAAAATTTAGGTAAGGAAAGTGTTGGTGGTGCCATTTTTAAAGTGGATTTAGACTTGACCCATCCCCTAGCCTTTGGATACAGGGATACCCAAATTCCGGTATATAAAAACAATTCCGTTTGGTTGGCGCCAAGTAAAAATGAGTATGCCACCGTAGCGAAATATGCCAAAGACCCCCATATTGATGGCTTCATTACCAAAAAGAATATGGAGGGGTTTTTAAAACCTTCCGCATCACTACTTGTGAGTAAAGTAGGGCGCGGGCGCGTGGTACTCTTTGCCGATAATCCTAATTTTAGGGGAAGTTGGTACGGTACCAATCGCTTGTTCTTGAATGCGCTATTTTTAGGGGATAAGATTGATGTACCGGATTGAGATATAAGACGTAAGAAATAAGATTTGAGACATAGGGATGAACAAAACCACTAATCCAATGAAAAAACTATTCGCCTTAATTCTGGCACTAACACTAATCCAAATTGGCTTTTCCCAAGAAAAGCTGAGTGAAGGACCCTTTGAACAACTTATCATTAGAGGGGTTACCCTTATCAACGGAAATGGGGCCCCACCAAGGGGACCTATAGATATTGTAGTGGAAAATAATAAAATTGTCAAAATTCAGGTGGTTGGCTACCCCGGGGTAGCTATTAATGAAGCTAAACGACCAAAGTTAAAAGAAGGTGGTAAAGAATTGGATTGTTCCGGTATGTTCTTACTGCCAGGTTTCATTGATATGCACGGTCATATCGGTGGCGTGGCACAAGGGGCCGATTATGACTACGTCTTTAAACTATGGATGGCACATGGTATTACTTCGGTGCGGGAGCCCAGCGGTCGTGGTATAGATTGGGCCTTAGATCTAAAACGCAAAAGCGAAAAGAATGAGATTATAGCACCCCGTGTTTTTGCCTATACGGGATTTGGGCAGAGCTCAGGGAGTTTTAATCCGCTGAATGATGCACCAATCAGTACCCCAGAACAGGCCCGTAAATGGGTTCGTGCCAATGCGGAACGTGGTGCCGATGGCATCAAATTCTTTGGGGCCGCACCAGAAATTATGGCTGCGGCCCTTGACGAGAACAAAAAACTGGGCTTGCGCTCTGCCTGTCACCATGCCCAATTGGATGTTGCACGTTGGAATGTATTGCATTCTGCAAGAGCAGGCCTAACCAGCATGGAACATTGGTATGGATTGCCCGAAGCCCTATTTGAAGATAGAACCGTACAAGACTATCCGCTTGATTATAATTATCAAAATGAGCAAGACCGCTTTGAAGAAGCGGGCAGATTATGGAAACAGGCAGCAAAACCATATTCAGAGCATTGGAACAAGGTCATGAACGAATTGATAAGTTTGGATTTTACCCTAGACCCGACTTTCAATATATATGAAGCCAGCAGGGACCTACAGCGGGCACGAAGGGCAGAATGGCACGAAGACTACACCTTACCGTCACTTTGGGAGTTCTACCAACCTAGCAAAATCAGCCATGGTTCGTATTGGCATGACTGGGGCACGGAGCAAGAAGTAGCTTGGCGCGAAAACTACAAACTATGGATGACATTCGTGAACGAATATAAAAACCGAGGTGGGCGTGTAACTACAGGTTCAGATTCAGGCTTTATCTTTCAATTGTATGGTTTTGCCTATATCCGTGAAATGGAGTTGTTGCGAGAAGCTGGTTTCCATCCTTTAGAAGTTATCCGTTCGGCAACTTTAAATGGTGCTGAAGCTTTAGGTATGGATACCAAGATAGGAACTGTAGAAGTCGGCAAACTCGCTGATTTTGTGATCGTAGAAGAAAATCCTTTAAAAAACCTTAAAGTACTTTATGGAACGGGTGCCGTAAAACTGACCGAAGATAATGAGGTCGTTCGGGTCGGTGGTGTGAAATACACCATCAAAGACGGAATTATTTTTGATTCGAAGGGGCTCTTAAAAGACGTAAAAGCAACAGTAGCGAAACAAAAAGAAAAACAGAGCTACACCATAAAACAACCAGGGGTAGAAAAGTGAAGGTTATCATTATGCCATTTTAGCTTTGTTTCTTTTCGTCTTAAAAGCCAATGCCTTTTTAATCCTAGAATTTTTGAATTTATAAAGTCTGGCAACCTTAGTTTCAGATTTAAGTATCGTAGTTTGATTTAATGTGACGTTCAACTCAACTGATACTGTTTTGGCAGCAACTTTAATTTCTTTTGAAGTACTGTTTGCGAAAATTGCTGTTGAGAAGAAAATTACTGCGACAAAGGTTAAAACTGCTTTCATGACTTGGGTTGTTTTACTTTGTAAAGGTACCCTGAGGTCAATGCAGACAAGAGATAACTCGTTTTATCACAAGAATTCATCGGTAAAAAACAAAAGCTTGGATAAACGGTAAAAAACCATCGACAACGGTTTTCACCTCGATGAACAACACATCGAAACAAGATGCATTTTATCGATATCAAACTATTTTAATCAAGTAAAAAGAAGAACTATTTTCCGATTTTTGATTTGGTCGGCTTAGCAAAAAAATCCGAGTAATACCTGAAATGGCGATTTTACAAATAGTCTATTGCTCACTCTAGCGAAAAACCAAGAAGCAAGTTTGGATCT
Source organism: Croceitalea sp. MTPC5 (assembly GCF_036985505.1). Classification (NCBI taxonomy): domain Bacteria; kingdom Pseudomonadati; phylum Bacteroidota; class Flavobacteriia; order Flavobacteriales; family Flavobacteriaceae; genus Croceitalea; species Croceitalea sp. MTPC5. The sequence goes on along the minus strand of NZ_BTGQ01000008.1, from coordinate 43,899 downwards.
GGGCAGTTCTTTTTATAGAATCCCAATTCGTTTTGAGAACAAACTCCTGGGTAATCACCATTGAAATCACCTAAATCAAGAATTAACTGAAAATGGAGGTGGGGCGCATAATTGACATTTATAGTGGTTTCACCTAGGGTGGCAAGCACTTCTCCCTTTACAAAGGCCTTTCCTTCATATAAACCTTTCAACGATTCTAGGGACAAATGACCATATAGGGAATATAAAGTATGCCCTTCTATAAAATGCTCTAGGATAATGGTAGGCCCGTAATTGCCTAAATCCGCGTTGTTTTGAAAACTGTGCACTTTACCATCAAGGGGAACTACAACGGTAGTACCCGCTTGGCACCAAAAATCAACACCGAGGTGGATGTCCCGTACTTCATCGCCAGAGAAACGTTTGGCGCTTTTATACAGATTTCGTTTTTCAAGATAGCCCCCAAAAGCGATCTGACCATTAGTATCTTTTAAGACACTATCAATATACTTTTGACATTCCAAGGGTCTCGAAATATCAATTGTGGTCAATTGCCTATTTGATATCGACAAGTCAATAGGAACATATCGAGAAAAAGGAATAGCATCATCAAGAATGGGCACTGGTCCTTTCTGGTTTTCCAATAAATAGTTCCAATTCATTTTATAAAAACAAGCTTAACATTTTTTAACTTCTCGCGTTGTAATACTTTGTATCTTGATGCTACTAATTCGAAAAAAATACAATGAAAATAGCTAAAAATATAAGTATAATCGCTTTGGTACTCTTCTTTTTTAGTTGCCAGGCAAAAGTAAAATCTGATGATAAAAACATTGCGCAAAATACCCCTATAGAAAAAGCCATACTTTCTTCATCTGAACTTCAAGAATACGAAACGGCATATTTTGCAAGTGGTTGTTTTTGGTGTGTTGAAGCAATCTATGAAAGTGTAAAAGGGGTTAAAGAGGTCGTATCTGGGTATTCAGGTGGTAGTGAACAGAACCCGACTTATGAGCAGGTGGCCTATGGTAAGACTGGCCATGCTGAATCAGTTGAAGTATATTATGACCCTGAAGTAATTTCTTTTCAAGAATTGGTTCAGGTATTCTTTGGTTCACATGATCCTACGGCCTTGAATCGACAAGGCCCGGATAGAGGGGCTCATTACCGTTCCATTGCATTTTATGAAAACAGTGAGGAAGAAAAGATCATTCGTGATTATATTAAATTGTTGGAATCAAAAGGGCTTTATGATGCGCCTATCGTAACACAGGTCGTTGAATTTGAAAAGTTTTGGAAAGCTGAGGAGTACCATCAAGATTTTGAACGCAAAAATCCGAACCAGTCTTATATTCGAGCGGTTTCAGTACCAAGATTGAATCGATTCAAAGAGAATTTTCCAGGTTATTTGAAGGAAGGAGTGCATTAAAAGTAGGCTTTTTTGGGTATAAGCTTTCTTAACGGGTAGGTAAGGCTAGTTTTCAAGAACGACCTCTCCGTATTTTGAATTTACGCTGATTAGCTTGCCTGAATGGTTATCGATCTTATGGCCTTTGTAAATTACGGTTTCACCGCCCCTACTTTTGTCCATTATCAATTCTGATGGGTAGGCGATTTTCGAACTGGTACCATTCAAGTAAAATGATGAGGCGGTTTGAGGTACTTTACAACGAAAATCCCCGCTTACGACAGAAACATCGATATCGCTGAATTTATCAGAAATGGAATTAATGACCAATTCACCGAAATCATAAGTGACTACCGCCCTATCATTAAGCCTGTCGATAATCACATTTGAAGACACCGCATTCAATTTTAAATCCCCAACCTGTTTTAAACTTACGTGCTCAGCATAATCGGCCCTTAACCGGCCAAAATTCCATTTTTGTACCACAACCGGGGTATAAGATGCATTGATAGCGGTTTTATCACCTTCAATGGTTGAAGCTAACAAGCTTGCGTAACGCAAGCTTGCATTGATATTCTTGGTGGTTGCAGCCAATTTTACTTCACCATGTTTCACATCCATTTTGATACGTGTTGATTTGGGCAATTTAATTTTGATGCTTTTTTTGACTTTATATTTTTTAGACTCCCCATCTGACGAAAAATAAAAAATGTTGGAGCCATCATTTTTTGGGAATCGAATTACCGAACGGTCTTTTCGCAATAGTCTTTCCTTCTTTTGAATTTCTTGGCGCCTTTCTTGAATTTCCTTTCTACGTTGTTCTTGTACTTCCATTCGTTCTTGAAGCTGCTTTTCACGCTCTGCGGCCCTTTCTTCCATTTCTTTCGCCCTTTTTTCCATTCGTTCCGCTCTTTCTTGAGAACGTTCTTGATACGCTTCACCCCATTCTTCAAAGCGCTCTTTATACTCTTCGTTGAAGTTTTTTCTGAACTCCTTTGTCCATTGCTTTAAATATTTATCGCCATCCTTTTCGTAAGCATCGTAATCAAACTCCTTAAAATTTAGTGGCGGAAATGGTGGATTCACAAACACCTCGGGGAACTCAGCAATTTCGGGAAGTTCAGGGATCTCAATATCATGAAATAAAGGCTCGACATCAGACAACAAACTTTCTACGCCGAGATGTCCACTAGATAATAAACTCTGTACACCAAAGTCACCGCCATGGATTCCATATGCCCAAGAATTTCTTTTTGAGCTACTTATCTTAATTTCTTTACTGTTACCCAAAATTTTAAAGGGTTCGCTTTCAAAATACTCCTTGGCTTCTTCATCAGTGGCCTCTTCCAATACGACCGTGGCCACAATTTCAACCTGGTTCTTATCCCAAGTCTCAAATTCAATATCGGTATGTGAGGTATTGATTTCCAATACCGCATCACCTGCGACATTAAAGGTTTCTTGATAGGTTTTTGATTTTTTCTGCGCAAATGCCGCCGTTGTACAGAATACAACGGCAACCAGCACATTACATAACAGTTGCTGCTTCTTGTTCATTTTTTGATGATTTTAATTGATCTAATTTTGATTTTAATTTTTGCATTAATTGCAATCGCAATTGCAGGTTTCTTATAGAGGCCTCAATGGTCTGATCATTTGGCCCCAATTCATTCAGTTCTATATTCAGGTTTTTATACTCTTCATCGAGCTCCTTCAAACGTTCTAAAAAGCCATCTACTAATTCTTTATTTTCAGCGGAAATCTCCAAATTTGACAACGCTAAATTGATATTGGCGACATAGTAGTTTTCCACTTTTTGTAATTCGGGTGAAAGGTCTCCCAATGAAATCCCTTTTACATCTTTTTCCTTATTTTGACTTGCAACCTCGGTTGTCTTTATTGGGGTATTTGATTTTTCTTCATCGTTCAAAAAGAAATAAGCCCCAACCCCCAACAAAACCAACACTGAAGCGGCTAAAGACAGCCAATGCCAAGGGTTTGACTTCTTGTCTAGAGGAAGTTCATCTTGTAATCGGGCTAGAAAGCGATCTTCATGCCCTTGGCTCATGGTGAATTTTTCTTTCTCTCGTTGTTCTTTAAACAATTCTCTAAGATCTTGCGCCATAATTCAATGTTTTTAGCAACTCTTTTAGTTGTCCTTTTCCCCGCAACAGACGGGTTCTGGAAGCCGTTTCAGAGATATTCAAAATTTCGGCTATTTCACTATGATCGTAACCTTCAACCAAAAAAAGCTGCACTACATATTTGTATTTATCCGATAATGATACTATCGCATTTTTAACCTCTTCTAAACCAATTCCTTCATCAACCTCCCAATTATCATCATCCGTCACGTGCATATAGCCCTCATCCAACGCAACAGTCCTTTCCCGCTTTGATTTTAAGAAATCAATACTTCCATTGACTACTATTCGTTTCAACCATGCCCCAAAAGTCACTTCGCCTTTATATTGTTCCATTTTTTGAAAGGCCTTGATAAAAGATTCTTGCAACACGTCTTCAGCATCATCAACATTTTTCAAAAACCGCATGGCAACACAGAACATACCTTCACAATAATGCTTATAAAGCTTTAATTGTGCTTTTCGGTCGTTGGCCTTACACCGCGCTACCAGTTCTGAATGCAACATGGTTAGTTGTAGTTCTGTTTTGGTTGTTTTGAATTACGTATCATACTTTATGACCGAATTCTTTTAAAAGACGAATGAAAAAATTAGATGTGGCAAAAAAGTCATTTTTTGTCAAAATAAAACTGAAATAGCCAACAACATTTTGATTTATCGAAATTTAAATCCAATAAATAGTAGTTCTTGCATTCCATATCGATTCGTACATAAGAAATGTAAAGCGATGATATAAGTGGTTTGAATACTTTATTTTAGTAGTTCCTGTATTAGAATTTGTCTTGAAGAAAGAAGAAAATAAAAAAGATTTTACGACCAAACGGTTAAAAACCCTTAGAAAAAAGGACCTATCCGTACAAGGGTTGCTCGACGGACTTCTTAAGGGGGATAAATCTGCCTTGGGGCAAGCCATTACACTCATAGAAAGTACCAAGGTCAGCCATCTAAAAAAGTCTGAAGAATTAATTACACGATGTTTAAGGTATGCCGGAAATAGTGTACGAATAGGTATTACGGGGGTACCTGGTGTAGGGAAAAGCACTTTCATTGAATCTTTTGGATCACATTTGACAAAATTGGGTAAAAAAGTAGCCGTTTTAGCCGTAGACCCGTCAAGTTCATTCACAAAAGGAAGTATTTTGGGTGATAAGACCCGCATGGAGTCTTTGGCCAAGAATGCGAGTGCTTTTATAAGACCTTCACCAGCAAGTGATTCCCTTGGTGGTGTGACCAGAAAAACCCGTGAAACCATTATTCTTTGCGAAGCTGCAGGTTACGAAACTATTTTAATCGAAACGGTTGGCGTGGGGCAAAGCGAAACGGTTGTGCATAGTATGGTAGATTTCTTTTTACTATTGAAATTGGCGGGGGCAGGCGATGAACTTCAAGGTATAAAACGAGGTATTATGGAAATGGCCGATGCCATAGTGATCAATAAAGCGGACGGAAACAATTTGAAAAACGTGAAATTGGCGCAAACTGAATTCAGCAGGGCCCTACATTTATACCCACCTAAACCCAATGGTTGGGCCCCTCAGGTATTGAGTTGTTCGGCGCTAGAAAATAAGGGCATTGAAGCCATATGGAATATGATCTTAGAGTTTGTCAAAACCACCCAACAAAACTCCTATTTTGAAAAGAACCGTTCTGAGCAAAATAAAAACTGGTTCTTACAAACCGTTGAGGAACTGTTGAAGCAACAATTTTATCAAGATAGTGACACGAAACAATTATTAAAAAAGTTGTTACCTGAAGTGGAACTTAACAAAATTTCTCCTTTCGCCGCTGCGAACAAATTGATAAACGCCAGAAAATAGGGTACTATCAAATGGGGACGCCACATTTATTGGGCATATTTCAGTTGTAATTAAAAGCCTAAATTTGCCACGTTTTATACGTCTATATATGCAAATTGTAACCAACGCTTTTCTATCCATCGTAGTTCCCCTTTATAACGAAGAGGACAATGTGACACTGTTGACTGAAAAAATTCATGAAAGCCTTAACGGATATGACTACCAAATCATTTACGTAGATGATTTTTCAACAGATGATACGCGACAGGTTATAAAAAAAATGGACGATGATAAAGTGCATTTGATTGAGCTCAAAAAAAATTACGGCCAGAGTCTGGCACTGGCTGCGGGCATAGATTATGCCACTGGGGATTATATCATTACCATGGATGGTGATCTGCAGAATGACCCATCAGACATTCCTAAAATGTTGGAGTATGCCGAAGAGGGCGAATATGACCTGATTACGGGTATTCGGCAAAAAAGAAAAGACTCGCTGGTAAAAAAGATTCCTTCGAAAATTGCTAACTTTTTGGTGCGTAGGGTAACCAAATTGGATATTAAGGATAATGGTTGTGCACTGAAGGTTTTCACCAAAGAAATTGCCAAAGGCCTCAACCTATATGGTGAAATGCATCGGTTTATAACACTTTTGGCATTTCTGGAAGGTGCTCAAATCAAACAAGTGCCGGTCAAACACCATGCACGCAATGCAGGCGTTTCAAAATATGGTTTGGAACGGGTTTTCAAAGTTGTTGCCGATATGATGTTACTGCTCTTCATACGTAAATACTTTCAGCGGCCCATTCACCTCTTTGGTATTTTTGGGGTGTTCTTAATGATTCTAGGGACCTTGATTGAAATGTACCTGCTTGTTGTAAAGTTTGGTTTTGGCGAGGATATTGGGACAAGGCCACTCTTGATTTTCGGTATGATGTTAATTTTAGGGGGCATCCAACTATTTACCATTGGTATCGTAATGGAATTGCTGATTAGAACCTATTATGAATCGCAATCAAAACGCCCCTATCGAATCAAAAAAATTACCATAGGTGACGGACAAACAGCGTAAAATAGGTACTACGGCACTAAAAATAATAGTCAGCGTAGCCCTTACCTATTTTATTTTTACCAAGATAAATTTTTCAGACGTACTTGAGGTGCTGAAACGTGCTAAAGCTGGGTACCTCATCTTGGCAATTTTGCTTTTCATTATTTCGAAGGTTTTAAATGCTCTTCGGCTGAACCTTTACTTTCATTCCATTGGGGTTCAATTGACCCAGATAAGTAATTTGAAGTTATATCTTTTAGGGATGTTCTATAACCTTTTCTTACCTGGCGGAATTGGTGGTGATGCTTATAAGGGCTATGTGATCCAGAAAAAATACCGGTCTGGTACGAAGAAAGTCGTGGCTGTTTTACTTCTAGATCGTCTAAGTGGAATGCTGTTCATATTCATATATGCCTGTCTATTAGCCATTTTTTTACCAGACAATACTTTTTTAGGCTATAATTGGCTTTTAGGGCTGGCCATTCCCATCGGTATTGCAGGCTTCTGGTTCTTGAACAAGATATGGTTTTCATATACTTTAAAGGCTTTTTGGGGCTCTTTTATATATTCGGGTATTTTACAGGCTACCCAGCTATTAGCCGTGGTCTGTATTCTTAGGGCCCTGTCGATTACCTTAAATGAGGTAGCCTACTTGTTTGTATTTTTGATTTCGTCCATAGTCTCAGTGATTCCCTTAACGATTGGGGGAATCGGAAGTCGGGAAATTACTTTTTTGTATGGAGCCAAATGGTTGGGACTCAATGCAGATAGCTCCATTGCAATTAGCATGGTCTTTTTTTTAATTACAGCACTGGTTTCCTTGTTTGGCATATACCATCACTTTTACAAGCCACGGCTTAAAGTGATTGCAGATCAATAAATGTGCACTAAATGCATCTTGTTCAATTTTTTTCCCCTTGTAGAAGGTTCCAAAAACTTTAGTTGAAGTCTTGTTATCCTAAATTGGTCCACCGTAATTTGTTCGTCCCAATCAAACCCGGAAGCCTTAAGCTGCTCTAGGCCATTGGTATCGGAATATACCCAGAAATCCTTTTTCTCAGAAAGCTCATCCAAAGAGGCTATTTGAACGGGGCGTTTATTGTAAAAGTCAAGGGCCCAGGTATGTCTATTTGAGAATTTATAGATATTTTCTACCGATATACCCTTCTCCCTTACTTTTTCGGCCATAGTAGACCCACCTTGGTAATTCAACAAAGAAGGATAAAAATGCGTATTTAAAATACCGTTCAAGAGTAATGAACTACACACCGACAATGTAATAATACGCATGTAATACGCTTCGCGCTTTAAGCAGAAATAAGCAATGGTAAGTAGTGAAACCATTAAGACCACATAACTTATCCAATTTTCAAATTTGAATACATAGAAGCAGATCAAAAGTGAAAATATAAAGACCAGACTTAAAATAAAGTATTGTATCCCCAGTAAAATCTTGATTTCCCGCTCTTTTGTAAATCGATACAGGCTATGCGCATAAGATGCGGTTAAAATGGCATACAAAGGCATCATAATGTTCATATAATGTGGCAATTTGAATTGCGCAAAACTGATGATAAAAAAGATAATGGTAATGGCACCTAGAGTTAAAAATTCGTACTTTGGATTATATCGAAATCGCAACTTGACGAAGCTTTTCATCCGCCACCAATAGGCAATTAACGCCAATGCCGTCCAAGGCAAGAATACCCATAAAAAAGTGTGGAAAAAGAAAAAATAGTCACTACTGTTCTTACCCATTCCCGTACCGCTCAAACGTTCGAAACTTTGTTCCCAAAAAATAAAAAAGATACCACTGCGACTACTTCTTCCGCGAATGACCTTTTCGGGGTATAGGTCAAACTGATGGTAGTAGGCATATAACATTGGGGCGATGGCCAGTGCAAAAACCAATACGGCAACCAAAACCTTCCAACTCAAGAAAAGTTTCCACTTTCTCGTATATGCCATATGGCATAAGATACATAGCCCAATAACGAGCAATGCTATTTGCCCTTTGGTGGAAAAGGCAATTCCCGCCGCAAAAGCTCCGATTGCAATATTTTTCAGACTATTCGTCTCAATATAGGCCACCAGTTGCCATATCGCCAAAATAGTGAACCCCGTAAGTACCGCATCGGTTCGAACATCTATTACAGAGAGTACGATGGTCTGGCAAGTCATAAAAATCAATGCCGAGAATCGACCGATATCGTTGTTATAGAGTAGTTTTCCTAAACCATAACAACTGTAAGCACCTAACAACGTGGCCAATAGACCTGGAATACGATACGTCCAATCATAAATACCAAAGATTTTAAAGGAAAGTGCGGCCAACCAATAATGCATGTGCGGCTTATCGAGGTATTCATTTGGCCCTTTGAAGAGATTGATAAAATCATTTTCTTGTACCATCCGCATGGCCATTACAGCGAATTGTGCAGAATCATTCTCAAAGAGGGTAACAAACATTCCGGCGATATATACCAAAACGATCAAAGCAATTAAAACCCAATATCTTGCTGAAGAGATCATGCCCTAATTTTGAGAGTTGCAAATATATATAACTTCGAGAAGACCCAACCGAAAAGGAATCCCACCAAAATGCCGGTTAGAACATCCAATGGAAAATGCACCCCGATGTAAATACGGCTATACCCGACCAAAAATGCCCAAAGCAATAGAAAAGGGACCAGTATGCGATACTTATGCTTTAGAAGGAAGACAAAAAAAGTAGCCAGGGTAAAAGAATTCGCTGCATGTGCTGAAAAAAAGCTGAACTTACCGCCGCAATAGCCTTTGACCAGTCGCATTAAATCAATGATTTCGTTATCGTAACAAGGCCGTAACCTACCAAAACCGTATTTGAAAAAGTTGGACAACTGGTCGGTGCAGGTAATTAAAAGTGTTACCGTAATAACAAGTACAATCATTCTTTTTAAGCCAAAAGTGCGATAAGAAAGTACGAGCAACAGCAGAAAAATTGGAATGGTAACCAGACTTAAGGTTCTTGATAAATACATCCAAAAGCCATCCCAGGTTTCAGTGCCTAGACCATTCAAGTAAAGAAAAAATGCTTTATCCCATTGTATTAATTCCTCTAACATAGATCAATCATCATATCTTGAAACTTCACGATCATAAAATGCCGTAGCGGCATTGATCATATTTTCGGTTTCGGCCTCCAATTCAACTTGATCTTCTTTGCTAAATTCCTCAAGCCATTCCAACTCATCATTTTCCAAGTTAATGACAAATCTAGGGAACTCGGTATGCACAATATATATCCCATTAGGGTAATCCGTATTGTCGCCGAGTAAAAATTTAGGTAATTCCATGGGTTTATTTTTCATTTCAAATGAGCAAACGTATTTTTAAGGTAGTAACGCGGTTGATTTTGAAATTAGTTTTTTGGTCAGATAGTTAAATCGAATATACAACATTACGGCAGATGCGGTCAAACCTAGAAGCAGTCCGATCCAAATACCCGTACTTTTAAATTCCGTGAACAATCCTAAAAAATAACTGACAGGAAAACCAATCAGCCAATAGGCGATAAAAGTAATCAGTGTTGGTATCTTAACGTCTTGAAGTCCGCGAAGTGCCCCCAGTACCACTACTTGAATACCGTCAGAAATCTGAAAAATGGCTGCCACCAACAATAATTGTGATGCCATAATGATTACTTCCGTATTGTCTAATTGATTCGTAATATCATCAACATCCAAGTAAATCGTAGGCAACCAGTGCCTCCCCAGTAAAAACAAGGCAGCGAAAACCACCTCAAGTAATAGGGTCAAAAAGAAAATGGACTGTGCGATTCGCCTAAGTTCCTTAAAATCCTGCAATCCTTTTTGATTGCCCACCCTCACCATCGCGGCAACACTTAACCCCATACCGACCATAAAGGTCATACTACTTAAATTGAGTGCTATTTGATTCGCGGCCTGTGCATTTTTACCCAACACACCGCTCAACCAAATGGCAGCGGTGAATATGGCGACTTCAAAAAACATTTGTAGGGCGGATGGAAAACCCAAACCGACAATTTTTCGAATGACCTTCCTCTCTATTTTTTTAAAGTTGAAACCCGTTACATAAGTTTGGAATTTTTCTTTTCGCTTCAGTAAAAACCAGATATAAAAAACCATGATAAAACGGGCCGCTAACGTACCTATCGCAGCGCCAACAATACCTAGTTTCGGGAAACCAAAAGAGCCGAAAATCAAAAGATAATTCAGTACCACATTTACGATATTCGCAATTATCGTGGCATACATGGGGTATTTGGTTTGTGAGAGTCCCTCAGAAAATTGCTTGAAAGCCTGAAAGATAATTAAGGGTACCAACGAAAATGCCACCAATTCTAAATAGGGAATGGCCAGTCGTACTACCTCATCAGGTTGCTTCATCGCATACATCAATGGTTTGCAAAGTAAAATTATTACGAATAGGGAAAGTCCTAAGAAAGTACAAAGCACGAGACCATGTTTTAAGGCACTTTTTCCATCTGCTTCATTACCTGAACCATCAGCCTCTGCAACCAACGGTGTAATCGCCGTAGAAAAACCGATACCCAATGACATGGCAATGAATACAAAACTATTACCCAAAGAAACCGCAGCCAACTCAGCCGTACCCAATTGGCCGACCATGATATTGTCAGCAAAAGCCACAAAGGTATGCCCAAGCATGCCCAATATAACAGGGTAGGCTAATTTTAAATTATATGAAAACTCTTTCGTGTATTGTTTCAAACCAAAAATCGGATTGTTACCTTCAGTTGTATTTTACTTTTTATCATTCCGCTTTAGCCCTATTCTTCGCTTCTTCCCAATAAACATCCATCTCTGCCAATGTCATTTCTTTAAGTGTTTTGCCCAACTCTTTTGCTCTTCTTTCTAAAAATTGAAAGCGACCAATAAACTTTTTGTTGGTTAATTCAAGGGAGTTTTCAGGGTTGATATTGAGAAAACGCGCATAATTGACCATCGAAAATAATACGTCACCAAACTCTTCTTCCATTTTCTGCTGATTGTTCATCCTGATTTCTTCTTGAAACTCGGCCAATTCCTCTTGCAATTTTTCAAACACCTGTTCCGGTTTTTCCCAATCAAATCCCACACCTGCTACCTTCTCTTGAATACGATTGGCTTTTACCAAAGCGGGCAAGCTATTAGGTACTCCCTCCAACACACTTTTTTTTCCCTCTTTGAGTTTTATGTTTTCCCAATTACGCTGTACATCTTGCTCATTTTCGACTTGAACATCCCCATAAATATGAGGATGCCTATTAATTAACTTGTCACAAATCTCGTTGGCAACATCGGCGATATCAAAATTGTTGGTTTCAGAACCGATTTTGGCATAGAAAACAATGTGCAACAATACATCTCCCAATTCTTTTTTGACCTCATTCAAATCATTGTCCAATATCGCATCCCCAAGTTCATAAGTCTCCTCTATGGTAAGGTGGCGAAGCGTCTTCATGGTTTGCTTTTTATCCCAAGGGCACTGGGCCCGTAGCTCATCCATTATGGTCAACAACCTATCAAATGCCTTTAATTGATCAGCTCTACTGTTCATCCTTAAAAATTCTACGCCAAAGCTACAAAGTCATGAGGAATCAATATGACATTCAAACAAAAGAAAACAAACAGTTATCAACGAAGTCATAATACCGGTAAGTAGTAGTTTATGCCATCGGGCGCAGAACCCGAAAAAACCGTAAAGGGCAACTTTTTTAAACGTTACCAACGAAAAGAATCCCCTAAGCCCTAAAGATCATTAAATCAAAGCATTCCCTATCATTGCCATCGGGGTTTGAACTATTTCAATATTGCCCTGTTGATAAAAGCACCAAAGTACAAGCTACTTCAACTTCAACACCATTGATGGCAAGCATATCATAAAACTCAGGATTCTCAGTACCCGGATTGAAAATGACCTTTTTGGGTTTCAGGCCAATTATACTTTCATAGTACTGCTTTTGCCGTTCAGCACCCAAATACAACGTTACAATGTCAACTTTTGGTAGTTCATCTAAATTAGTCTTAATTTGCACTGAATCAATCAAACCAGGCCTTAAGCCAAAGGCAACTGTAGTTATATTATGCTCTAATAAACGTTTTACTACCAAATTACTGTATCTATTTGGTTTTAAGGATGCTCCAAAAACAAGGGTAGTCGGCATATGTTAATTTATGTGTTAAACTACTATAAAAGTCGTAACAATTGTGAAAAAATGGCGTCTTTAATGAACAAGAAAAAAATTTAGCATTGGTAAGACTGTATTTTTATAGTTAATGGTTAGTGTTTAGTATGGCTTATCAATGACATGAACCCTGACTTCTGCAAAGAAGCTCAGGGTTTACTTTTTTTAGGAACCCTTGATTCAGAATTACCTTTTAATCAGAGGGAAATGTTAAAAAAATCATCTTTTTGTAACATCGCCCCATATCATATCGTCTAGTTAGTGACATCAATCAAAACTGAACGGCTATGAAGAAGAACAATTCCAATTTTAATAATCACCTAAGGGAGGGAGCTGCCTAAAAAACAGATAACCTGGACATCTTGAAAATTTAGATAACTTATTGCTTTGGTATAAAAACACCAAAGAAAATAATGGCAATACTTCAGTCTGGCTATCGTATTGTATTTGACTTTTAAAATTAGGGCAATTGGTTGGTTAGCCCTTTTCTAAAAAGTCGACAACACCCTGAAATTCATTTTGAAGATCAGGGTTGTTTTTACCATTTAATGATTACGCTACCCCAGGTAAAGCCGCTACCAAAAGCGGCTAAAACCACCACATCGTCTTCTTTTACCTTTCCTGCCTCCCATGCTTCGGTTAAAGCAATTGGTATGGATGCAGCCGTGGTGTTACCGTATTTCATAATATTGTTATACACCTGTTCCCCTGATAATCCGAACTTCTTTTGTACAAACTGTGAAATACGTAAGTTGGCCTGATGCGGCACCAACATATTAATATCAGTAGGTTTAAGACCATTTTTTTGAAGTCCTTCCATAATGACCTCGCTAAAACGTACAACAGCATTCTTAAAGACAAATTGTCCGTTCATATAGGGAAAGTAAGATTCATCATTAGGGTCATTGTCTTCAATAATATCGGTGACCCAGCGTTTGCCCATACCAGGAGCAATCAATGATAATTCTTCTGCATGTTGTCCTTCAGAATGTAAATGGGTAGACAGTACACCCTTGGAATTATCCTCTTCCCTACTCAATACCGCAGCGCCGGCACCATCTCCAAAGATTACGGAAACCCCCCTACCCCGGGTCGTCATATCCAGACCCCTCGAATGTACCTCTGATCCAATGACCAATACATTTTTGTACATTCCGCTTTTAATATATTGATCGGCCACCGAAATACCATAAACAAATCCTGAACATTGGTTTCGAACGTCTAAAGCACCCACTGTTTTTATACCTAGATCACGTTGCACCAGTACCCCTGGGCCAGGAAAGTAATAATCGGGGCTCAATGTGGCAAAGACGATAAAATCGATGTCGTCTTTGTCGATGCCAGCTCTTTCGATAGCGATTTTTGCCGCTGCAACACCCATGGAGGTCGTAGTATCCTCTTCGGTACTCACATGTCTTCGCTCCTTGATTCCTGTGCGTTCTTGAATCCATTCATCACTGGTATCCATGACTTTTGATAAATCATTATTGGTCACCACATTTTCAGGCACATAATAGCCGAGTCCGGTAATTTTTGAATTATACATACGGTATGAGGTTTGTTACTCGTACAAGACAAGTATCTATTTTATTGAAAAGTAAAAAAATATATTGGTAGTCTAAAGAAATAAGGAATAATACCAAAACGACCGAAATAAAAAACCTTATTAAAGAGCTTATCCCCATTGCCTTGAACAGCAATTATCGTATTTTTAATTTTGGTGAAATCCTTAAAAGCCCATCCATGAAATATACCATACCATTGTTTACGTTTTTACTGAGTTTTATTGGTATCGCACAAGAAAACCTTACCTACCAAAAACCTTCAAATGAAATACTGGAATTGGTGGAAGCCCCATTGGCCCCTTCAGTACTCTTGACTGCTGATGGAAAATATATGGTGCTTTTATATCGTGATTATTACAAAAGTATCGCAGAGCTGTCTGAAAAAGAATTGCGCCTGGCGGGGTTACGTATCAATCCGAAAACAAATATTGGAAGTAGAACCAATTACTACAACAACATAAAGATCAAGCGTATTGGCGAAGAAGATGCCGAACAGGTAATTGGCCTTCCTGAAGGTTCGCGACTTGCCAATTTCAAATGGTCCCCTGACCAGTCTAAAATAGCAGTCACCAATACCACAAAAGATGGGGTAGAAGTCTGGGTATTGGATATTAAAGATGCCCAAGTAACCAAACTAACCAGTGCAAACGTAAATGCGAATATGCGCGACGTCATCAATTGGTTCAAAGATGGAAAATCCATCTTGGTGAAGATGTTGCCGTCAGATAGAAAGCCCCTTATCAACGTTTCAGAAGCCGTTCCGGTCGGGCCGACAATATCGTCTAACGATGGTAAAAAAGCACAAAATCGAACCTATCAAGATTTATTGAAAAATCCGAATGATGAATTTAACTTTGAACAACTTGCGCGTTCTGAACTTCATAAAGTAAATCTTGACGGTACCACAACCAGATGGAAAGAGACGGCTATGTATGGCGATATCAGTTTTTCACCTGACGGAAATTATGTCATGGCGGTGACTATAGATCGCCCCTTCTCATATTTGGTGCCATATTACCGCTTTCCATCAACCACAACGGTTTATGACAGAAGTGGCACTTTGGTAACTACCCTGCTTGAAGTACCGCTTATTGAAGATCTACCAAAAGGATTCATGTCTGTGAGAATGGGTATGCGTTCCATCAGCTGGCGAACTGACAAACCTGCCTCCCTGGTTTATGCCGAAGCATTGGATGAAGGAGACCCAGAGAATGAAGTGCCGTTTCGTGATGCCATTTTTCAGTTGGATGCCCCTTTCAACGGAAAAGCGAAAATGCTTTTAAAGACCCAGAACAGGTATAGTTACATACAATGGGGCGACGATGATTTGGCAATTGCCCATGATTACTGGTGGAACAATAGAAATACCAAAAGTTATGTGTTCAATCCATCAGATAATGCCATAAAACCCGTGATAATTGCCGATAGAAATTATCAGGATGTATATAGTGACCCGGGAGATTTCGTGACTGAACGAAATAAAAATGGCGAATATGTTCTTGCGCTTGACAACGATTACGGCTACCTTCTCGGTGACGGATATACAGAAAACGGGCAATTTCCCTTTGCTGATAAAATGAACTTGAAATCTTTAAAAAAGGAACGATTATATACTTCTCAGCTAGAAGGGAAAAAAGAAAACCTCATCTCTTATGATGTAAACAAAGATGAACTTTTAGTAAGAATTGAATCCCCTAGTGAATATCCAAATTACTTTTATAAGACCTTAAGAAAAGACAAGGCTGCCATTCAATTGACCAATTTTGAAAATCCCTTCAAAAGTATACAGAACGTCCATAAAGAGGTTATTACCTACAAAAGGGATGACGGTCTAGAACTTACTGGCACCCTTTATCTTCCCGTTGGTTACGATAAAGAAAAAAAAGAAAAGAAACCAATGATCCTATGGGCATATCCAAGAGAGTACAAAGACAAGAACAGTGCATCTCAAAACACACAAAACCCCAATGAATTCACCTATCCTTTTTGGGGTTCACCAATTTATTGGGTTACCAAGGGATATGTCGTTTTAGATGATGCCGCATTCCCTATTATTGGTGAAGGTGACGAAGAGCCAAATGATTCTTTTAGAAAACAGCTTGTAGCCAATGGAAAAGCGGCTATAGATGCTGTAGATAAACTGGGTTATATAAATCGTAAAAAAGTAGCGGTCGGCGGACATAGTTATGGGGCATTTATGGTCGCTAACCTTTTATCGCATTCAAACCTTTTTGCAGCGGGAATTGCAAGAAGTGGTGCATACAATCGAACTTTGACGCCATTCGGTTTTCAAAGCGAGGAAAGAAATTATTGGGAGGCCCCAGAAGTATATTATACCATGTCTCCCTTTATGCATGCCGATAAAATGAAAACCCCCTTATTATTGGTCCACGGAGAGGCTGATAACAATTCAGGTACCTACCCCATGCAAAGCGAGCGCTACTTTAACGCACTGAAGGGTTTAGGTGCAACGGTTAGATTGGTGATGCTACCAAAGGAGAGCCACGGTTACCGGGCGAAAGAGAGTATTCTTCACTTACTATGGGAACAAGACCAATGGCTTGAAAAATATGTGAAGCGATCAGAATCGCTTGATATACCCAAACCCGGCGTGAAAGATTGACAGCTAGTCTAGATACCGCTTAAAATTATTTACCTCGACGGTAGCCTTTAAATCATGTAACAGATTATAAAGGCCAAAAAAGGTGCGGTTCATATACAAGAAATGTTTGGAGCCCCGGTTACCGTTCATCTTTCGAATTTGCTCATCTTTTGAGTAGCGTTCACTTAGATTGGCTATTTTAGACCAAAACCCGTCATCCCCAAAATCGAAGGTATCCTCATTAAATGGTGAGGTAAACAAAGTCAGTAGTTCTTTAAAGAGTTCGGTAAAAAAATCAAGCTCCTTCTTGGAATCGGTTAGTGTCAAAATCTCTAATTCGTACAACTTTTCAGTAAATACCTTTTCATTATTGATGTTGTTCTTTTCGGCCAATTCAAAATAAGGAATATAAAACTCATCGGGTATCTCCTTAATACATCCAAAATCTATGGCAATCAACGTGTCGTTGTCGCTCACCAAAAAATTACCAGGATGGGGATCGGCATGGACCTTTCTCAAACCATGTATTTGGAACATATAAAAATCCCATAGTGCTTGACCTAGCTTATCGCCCTTTTCTTTTGAAAAATCCGTTTTTGAAAATTCACCAAGATGAAGCCCTTTCATCCAATCCATTGTTATGATACGTTCGCTGGAAAGGTCTTTGTAATATTTTGGGAATTCGATATTGGGTATTACTGAGCAAGCCTCGGTAATCTCTTTACTTTGCTGAAGTTCAAGAAGATAATCGGTTTCTTCTACCAGTTTATTTTCTACCTCTTTAAAATATTTATCAGAGTCTTTGCCCTGTAAGTTGAACATACGGATAGCAATTGGCTTTACGATGGCCAAATCACTACCTATACTATCGGCAACACCAGGATATTGAATCTTAACGGCCAAATTTCTACCATCTTTTGTGGCCTTGTGTACCTGACCAATACTGGCGGCATTAACAGAATCTTGTTCAAAAGTGTCGAATACCTCTTCGGGATATTTTCCTAAGTATTTTTTAAAAGTTTTCCGTACCAGGGGAGCCGATAATGGCGGTACGGAAAACTGTGACAATGAAAATTTTTCAACATAGGCATTGGGCAGCAGGTTCTTTTCCATGCTGAGCATTTGGGCAACCTTAAGGGCACTGCCCTTCAAACTTTTAAGACCATCGTAAATGTCACTGGCGTTGTCCTCATTCAATTCGTCTTTCCCCAAATCAGGATTGACTAACTTCTTGCCATAATATTTAGCATAATTACCCCCGATCTTAACCCCTGTCTTAACCAACTTACTGGCCCGTTCAATCTTCCCCGTTGGTATTCTATCGAGTGTCTTCATATATATTTATAGGTTAGGCAAAATTTTCTTTGTATAGGAATTTCCCGAAATCAATAAGGCTATCCAAGGGTGTATTGTCGAACACATCAAAATTCGTCGTGACCGATTTCTCGATGGCCAAATCGGTTTTTTCAAAACCAGCAGAAGTATCGTCCATCCAAAACTTTAAAAGAAATAAAAATTGGATCCAAGCCCCCTCTGAAAAGAAAAGTGGATTTCGTTGTGTCAACCTTATGGTCTTACCCGCATTTGCCTCTTCAATCAATTCCGTAGTGTAGTCTTTGAAATGACTTCTTAAACCTTTTAGCTCCCCCATTTTATCAAGCATCTTTCTATTGCTATCAAGGGTAAAGAGCACATAACTTCTATTTAAGGTCAGTATCTCAAAAAAGGTATAGAAAAATGATAGCATTTTATCTTTGTTGCTAAAACCTGCATATTCCTTATTTTTTTGCAATAAGTCCATGGTGTTGGCATAGAAACTGTTCCATATTTCTTTTTGCAACGATTCAAAAGATCCAAAAAACCTATAAAAATCCTCTTCCTTTATCTTGTTCTGTTTACAAAACTTGTAAATGGATTTAGGACGTGTTTCATGTTCCAAAACAAAATCCATATACCAACCTATAATAATCCCTTTTGAAATCTTCGTCGTACTCGTTTTTGCTGCCATTGTATATTCTGTTTAATCAAAAATACGATTTATCAAACTATTTTGATGTTAATGCATTTACAAATTCATCAGTAAAAAGAAAACGCGCTTCCAAGTAGTAGCGCGTTTTCAACAACCTAACCAATAAATAAACAAACTTGTAGTTCTAATTCTTTTTCATAGCAATTAGTTTACCACAACCATACCAAAAGTAAGTATTGTTTAATTATAAAAAGAATTTTTTAAACAAAAAAAATGTTAATTTTTCAATTCGACCGATGAAGACCGTAAAAATGTCAGTTTGTCACCTCAATGTCTCTTGGTACTTTTTTTGGTATATCAGGGTGATTAGTAAAATGTGAAGTTTCAAATACAACATAAAATAAAATTGGATTATGGCTACAGGTAAAATCAATGTTTCAGTAGAGAACATTTTTCCCTTGATAAAAAAGTTTTTATATAGTGATCATGAGATCTTTTTACGTGAATTAATTTCAAACGCTACGGATGCCACGTTGAAATTAAAACACCTTAGCGCAATTGGGGAGGCAAAGGTGGAATATGGCAATCCCATTATCGAAATAAAAGTTGATAAGGATAACAAGAAGATCCATATTATTGACCAAGGTGTCGGTATGACAGAGGAAGAAGTCAAAAAGTACATCAATGAGGTAGCTTTTTCCGGTGCTGAGGAATTCTTGGACAAATATAAAGATGCCGGAAAAGATGCTGGTATTATTGGGCATTTTGGCCTTGGTTTTTATTCGGCCTTTATGGTCGCAGAGAAGGTAGAGATCATCACCAAAAGTTTTAAAGACGAGACTGCGGTACATTGGACCTGTGACGGCTCACCCGAATTTGATTTAAAAGAGACCGATAAAACCGAAAGGGGAACTGAAATCGTATTGCACATCGCCGAAGATTCGACGGAGTTTTTAGAAGAGTCAAGAATCAATACCTTGTTGTCTAAATACAATAAGTTCATGCCCATTCCGATTAAGTTCGGTACTAAAACGGAAACACTTCCAAAACCAGAAGGTGCGAAAGAAGAAGATCCCGCACCAACCCAAGAGGTTGATAATATCATCAACAACCCTAATCCCGCGTGGACCAAAAAGCCGGCAGATTTAAAAGAAGAAGATTATAAAGGTTTCTATAGGGAGTTGTACCCAATGCAATTTGAAGAACCCTTATTTAATATTCATTTGAATGTGGATTATCCTTTCAACTTAACGGGAATACTTTATTTCCCTAAGTTGACCAATGATATGAATATTCAGAAGGATAAAATACAACTTTATCAAAACCAGGTTTTCGTAACCGATAATGTTGAGGGTATAGTACCTGAATTTTTGACCATGCTACGTGGTGTCATAGATTCACCTGATATTCCGTTGAACGTTTCGCGCTCTTATCTACAAGCCGATGGTGCCGTAAAAAAGATTTCTTCGTATATCACCAAAAAGGTGGCAGACAAATTGAACTCTTTGTTCAAAAACAATCGTGAAGACTTCGAGCAAAAATGGAATGATATCAAAGTGGTGATAGAGTACGGTATGCTTTCTGAGGACAAATTCTTTGAAAAGGCCGAAAAATTCGCACTCTTCCCAACCGTTGATGGATCTTATTTAACTTTTGAAGAGTTACAAGAAAAAATAAAGGACAACCAGACCGATAAAGATGAAAAATTGGTCATTCTTTATACCTCTGATAAAGAATCGCAACATAGTTATATTGAAGCGGCAAAGGCCAAAGGTTACGAGGTATTATTACTTGACTCGCCCATTGTACCGCATCTAATGCAAAAATTAGAGACTTCGAAAGAGAAGATTTCATTTGCCCGTGTCGATGCAGATCATGTTGACAACCTTATTAAAAAAGAAGATACGGCCATTTCTAAATTGTCTGATGAGGAAAAAGAAAAACTAAAAGGTGATTTGGAAAAGGTCATTGGTGAACAAAGCGGTTATACCATTCAGTTGGAAGCAATGGATAGTTCTGCACAGCCCTTTATCATAACGGAGCCCGAATTTATGAGACGTATGAAAGACATGCAGCAGACAGGTGGCGGCGGTATGTTTGGCATGGGCAACATGCCAGATATGTTCAACCTTATCGTAAACACGAACCACGAATTGGTCGGTGAGATCCTAAATACCAAAACGGCCAAAAAGCGGGAACGGTTGATCAATCAATCCTTGGATTTGGCACGCTTGTCTAAAGGGTTGTTGAAGGGTGAGGAATTGACCAATTTTATCAGCCGTAGTTACGATATGATAAAATAATAATGACCCGGTAATCTTAAAACCAAAAAAGGTTTTCATAATAGAACCGCCCTTTTCGAATTAGGGCGGTTTTTTTATGTAAAAGCTTTATCTTGAAAGCAACTAAACCAAACTAATGAACAACGATTATAAAAGCCCCTCTTTTAAAAAGTTATTGGATTCCCTACAACAGCAAAGTTGGGAATTGGAATTATTGATTTCGGGGTTTGCGATTTTTGGTCTTTTTACGGCTTATGAGCCCATCAAAATTGAAATGGTCAATGCCAGTAACGAACAACAAGTCTATGGGTTTGTTATTTACTTTTTGGCCCTGACCGCTTGTTCCATCTTACTTTTCAACCTACTACTGCATGTCATCTTAAGGGGTTTATGGATCGGTGCTCTGGGGCTTAGGTATGTTTCTGGTGATATCGAATTTGAAAAACTGAAATATGCCGACCGATTTAAAAAATACCTTAGTAAGAGAATCGTTTCATTCGACAGGTACATTGGTAGCCTAGAGAATTATTGTAGCATCTTATTCGCGGTCTCCTTTCTGTTGATTTTTTATGTTCTGGCCTTAACGGTGGTCATCATAGCATTCGTTCTGATAGCAACATTCATCATTGATAATGATGATCTACCGAATTGGATTTCAAACGGGTTTGGAATAACACTTATGGTATTCTTGGCCATCGGAATGTTTTTGACATTCTTTGACTTTATCACCCAGGGCCTATTAAAAAGAAATAGGATCATAGCCAAGCTTTATTTTCCCATTTATTGGGTATTCAGTTTTTTGACCCTGTCCTTTTTATATAGGCCATTGGTCTATAATTTTTTGGATAATAAATTTGGTAAAAGGCTGATTTTATTGTTGACCCCTATCTATATATTAATATTGATAATCGCCTCACTGGAATATGAAAAGTCTAATTTTCTAAATAAGGAGCGAAATTCCTCATCACAATTCGCCAATAAGGAAAACTATCTGGATTTAATGACGGAAGAAGGCGATTATCCGGGTGAGATGGTCATCCCATCAAAAATCATACGAACACCCTATTTACCCATCTTTATTCCGTTTCGTGAAAATTTGGAAGATCGTATCTTCGCCTACGATTCAACCCTAACACCTAAAAACGACCGTAGGGGGCTTTCTTCTGGAATTCAGTTTGGCACCAGCTGGCAAGATGAATGGAAGACCAAGGCGCAACGTGATAGTTTAAGAAAGAGGTATTTGCAAATATTCAATGAAACATACTATTTTAAGATCGACACCTTGGAGATGGATTCAGATTTCATCGTAACCACAAATAATACCGGACAACTTGGTTTTGAGACAAACCTGGGCATTCGAGACATTACCGAAGGGCTACACGTGCTGCATTTAAATAGAATTCGCAAACATAAGGACACAATTCAAAAGCTGCTTGAGGCCCAAGTCCCTTTTTGGTATTTTAAGGAATAAACTATGCAGTATCCATGGCATTTATACCTCATGGCAGGTATGTACATTATTGCGGGCATAATGCATTTTATAAAACCAAAAGCCTATTTGCGAATTATGCCCCGGTATTTACCCCATCCCAAAGAATTAGTTTTTTGGAGTGGTATCGTAGAAATCATTTTGGGTTTGGGGCTTTGTTTTGCTCCAACTAAGGCTATTTCTATTTGGGGCATCATCTTGATGTTGGTCGTTTTTCTAATAGTCCATGTTCACATGCTATCAGGCAAAAAAGCAGGAGCGGGAATTCCAAAATGGATTTTAATAGTGCGACTACCATTGCAATTCGGACTCATCTACTGGGCCTACTGGTACTTGCAATTCTAAATAAACCGCTTATCAAAATGTTTTTTGAGAAAAAATACTTGAATACAGACCATTAGACCTGTAAGAACGATGGTGTAAGACAATGTATTTGAGATTTTTACACTATGAAAAAAGTTGGTAAACCATAAATTAACATCTTGTAATCCCGATAGGTATTGCGATATATCAAGAGTCATGTCACCGTAAGCAATTCCCACCACGGTGAAAGTGACAACACACAGTAAAACAATGATCATCACATATTTTGGCACTAAAGGTCGATACACGATCTTACGACGCTGTACCGTATGAACCGCAGTCATTACTTTATCGGTGAAATCCAGTGGAGGCGTTTCCAGTTTATCATCGTTCATAAACCGATCCATCAGCTGATTTAATTCTTCTTGATCATTCATAATTGTATATCGTTTCAGAATTTAACTGTTCTTTTAATACTTTCGCCAAACGTTTTCGTGCCCTGAACAAGGCCACCTTTACATTATTCTCAGTCAAGTCCATTACCAATGCAAGTTCAGCAAGGTTTTTATCTTCAAAATAGAAAAAGGTAATCAAAGCAGCGTCTTTTGGTGCCAATCTTTCAACACACTTTTTGACCAGCTTTGATTTTTCTTTATCAATAAGGTGGTGAAGTGCATTGTCCATATGTTTGATTTCAAACCCTTCTATCTCGTCGATAGCAATGTGATGTGTTTCTTTTTTATGCTTTTTAATACGATCCAAACAGGTATTGTAGGCAATACGGTAAATCCAGGTTGAAAACTTGGAATCTCCCTTAAACTTTGCCAATGACCGGTATACCTTTACAAAGGTGTCTTGAGCAACCTCTTCAGCTTCCTCTGCATTCTTCACCATTCGCAAGGCCACTGTGAAGACCAAATTTTTATAGGCATCCACAATTTTTGCAAACTCTCGTGAGTCGCCATTTAAAATAGCCTCAATATTTGGTTGGTCGGTATTTGGCTCCATTTAAATCATAAGACGGTAATAAGACCATGGAGGTTACATAAATTTAAAAAAAAACAATCCTCATTGTAACCTAAATTTGAAAATTGTCGTCATAAGGGAAAACGAGTTTATTAATCAATTAAAAAACAATCACAACATGGCAGCAGGAATTTTAATCCCAATCAGTTTTTTTTTAATGGTATTCGCAATCACCTATTTATTCTATTCAACACGAAATAAAGAGCGGTTGGCACTAATAGAAAAAGGGGTCGATGCCAATATTTTTGTAAAAACCAAAAATGGACATGGTCTCGCCACCTGGAAAATTTTTCTAATCAACTTTGCAATTCTGCTTATTGGTGTCGGGTTGGCCATATTCACTGCTGCGGCAATGGTCGAAATATTGAATGTCTATGAAGAGGTTGCTTACCCTGGCACGATCATCACTATGGCAGGTATCGGACTGCTGGTAGGATTCAGCGTAACAAAAAAAATGGAAAAACAAGAATAACCGACAACCCATATTTTTTTATTCGAACCATCGCCTTTCAGCGATGGTTTTTTTATCTTCATAATGATGAAAGTAATAGCAACCAATATTGGAAGACCTACCAATGTAAAATGGAATGGTAAAATTATTCAGACAGGCATCTACAAGTATCCGACTGTAACTCCTTTGTTCTTAAAAAAAGAAGATGTGGTCAATGATACCGTTATAGACCGAAAACATCATGGAGGTGAATACAAGGCTTGTTACCTTTTTGCAGCGGATAATTACCCGTATTGGAAGGGAAAGTATCCGAATTTGCAATGGAACTGGGGTATGTTCGGCGAAAACTTGACCGTACAGGGTCTCGATGAAGCAAATATCAGAATCGGCAGTATTTATAAAATAGGTACTGCCCTTGTGCAAATCACCCAGCCAAGGGAGCCTTGTTTTAAACTGGGTATTCGCTTTGGTACCCAAAACATTTTAAAGGAATTTATAGCACATGCCCATCCGGGCACTTACATCAAAATTCTTGAGGAAGGTACGGTCAAAAAAACCGATTCGTTGGTTTTGGTAGAAGCATCCGATAATGCATTGACCGTTAAAGCGTTTTATGAATTGTTGTACAGCAAAGAAAAAAATAAAGCTATTTTAGACCTGGCACTGTCCAACGATGCGTTACCGCTGTCAAAAAGAAAAAAATTACAAAAATTTTTATAAAAAAACCCTGTCGAAAACGACAGGGTCTTTTGACATAAATTAACTATAAACTTAACTACTTAACTTCAACCTTTTCTTTGAAAGTCTCGTTGTTGTCAACCACAACGACCGTGTAGTTGCCTTCGAAAGCTTTTTCAAAATTGAATGCTTTTTCCACTACTACATCACCTTCGATAACTTCTTTAAAAACTATTCTTCCTTCGCTATCGATAACTTTAATTGTCACTTTTTCTTGATCTAAGTTCAAGAGGTTAACAAATAATCGCTGTCCTTTTTTCTTAAAAACTGGATCTAGCTCCACACTGATCAAGTTTTTTTCCACCTCTAAGGCCTTTTTATCAAAAGTACCTTTAGGTCCGTTGGCCAAACTTACTACTGTAGTAAACATGAAGGCCGCTACTAATGTGTTTTTCAAAATTGATGTCATAACACTCGTTTTAGATTCGTAAATAAATTACGCTACAAACATACCACCATGTGCAGCGTCGATACTACTACAGAATTTTCCAATATCTATGCTATTTTACCATAAATACTATGTTAAATATCCTTAAAAGTTAAAATAGCATATATTTTAGGTAATTTTGCATAGAATCCCTGTTTTGGTTAGGTATAATTTTACGATATGGAAAAGACAATAGCACTACATAAACAGAAACCAAAATTTGAATCGATCGCTCCAAATTTTGGACATTCTTTCACCTATAAAAAATATGAGGAAGGCAATGAAAACAAGTTTACTTCATGGCATTACCATCCTGAACTTGAACTTGTTTATATCAATGGTGGAACCGGCAAAAGGCAAATAGGAAGTCACGTTTCCTATTTTGGGGATGGTGATTTGATTTTAATTGGTTCTAACTTGCCCCATTGTGGTTTTACGGATAGGCTAACAGGCAATAAAAGTGAAACGGTCATACAAATGAAACCGGATTTTCTTGGAAATGATTTTTTTGAGATTCCTGAAATGAAGAACATCCAAAAACTATTTGATATTGCCAAGGGCGGTGTTGCGTTTGGGGGCAAGACAAAGAAAAAGGTTGGTGAAAAAATGGAAGTTTTAGAATATCAGACCGATTTTCAGCGACTCTTATCCATATTGAATATCTTGAATGAGTTGAGTGCCTCAGATGAATTCAAGGTACTGAATGCCGAGGGTTTTTCAATACAGACCGAAATAAAGGACAACGACCGTATTAATGTCGTCTTTAATTTTGTCAAGACAAATTTCAAAGAACATATCAGTCTTGATGAAATAGCCGATCTGGTAAGTATGACAGTGCCATCATTTAGCCGCTATTTCAAAAAAATCACCAATAAGACTTTCGTACAGTTCGTAAATGAGTACCGTTTGGTGCATGCCTCAAAACTTTTGGCCGAGCAGACCATGAGCATTACCGAAGTATGTTTTGAGAGTGGCTTCAATAATTTTTCGCACTTCAATAAATCCTTCAAGGTTTTTACGGGCCAAAATCCGTCTGAATATCGCAATCAACTAAAAGCGGTTTTAAGATAAGATGAGGCTGTTTGAAGATAACGTAAGCTTGAACCTGCCAGAGGCGGATATTAGTTATTATCCTAGCTTCATTGATGAAAGCAAGGCGGATCATTATTTTCAAAAACTTAAAAATGAGGTTCCTTGGCAGCAAGACAATATCACGGTATTCGGAAAAACCTACGCCCAACCTAGATTGACCGCCTTGTTTGGTAGTGATGGGCAAACCTATACCTATTCCAATATCGTTATGAGACCCCACAAATTCACAGCGGCGTTGGCTGAAATAAAATTGGACATAGAAAAAGTCTGCGGCATAGAATTTACCACATGCCTGTTAAACCTATATCGTGACGGTAAAGATAGTAACGGATGGCATTCCGATGACGAAAAGGAACTTGGGCAAGATCCCGTTATTGCATCTATCACCTTGGGTCAAGAGCGTTCTTTTCATTTACGACATAAAAAAGATAAAACACTGAAACATAAAATGGTTCTTGAACATGGTAGTTTACTCTTAATGCGGGGGGCTACCCAACACCATTGGCAGCACCAGATCCCGAAGACCGCCAAATCGATCGGCGAAAGAATCAACTTGACATTTAGGGTTATCAAAAAGTCTTGATGTTCGAAATATGGCAAATAGTGCTATTTTTGTAAGGCTATGAAAAAAGAGTTTACGGAAAGGGAATTGGACAGAATAATCGAAATGGCCTGGGAAGACCGAACCCCTTTTGAGGCCATCACCTTCCAATTCGGAATCTCAGAGCAGGAAACCATCGAAATCATGCGACGTGAGATGAAACCAAGTAGTTTCAGAATGTGGCGCAAACGGGTACAAGGTCGAACTACCAAGCATGCTAGATTGAGGGGGGATGGGGTAAATCGTTTTAAATGCACTCGACAACGCCATATATCAGGAAATAAGGTTTCTAAACGATAAGGTAGGTCAACCAAAAATTTCATTCAACACTTTTGCCAACCGAAACCCTCCCTTTTGAAGTTGTTCAAATAGAAGGTCATTGTAGGTATAGGCATACTGATAGCGTAGTTTTTCGCCAACCTCAACAGATTGATATACTTCGGCTGCCAGTACATGTGATTCATGTACCCAATCATAAAGTGTACCAGCCTGAATGGTTCTCTTTTCCTTTTTGGTCACACTTTGCACTAACTCATCACCCAACTCGTAGTAGGTCATTCCATATGCGTTGATTAGGTTCGAATCCCACAAACGGTGAAGGTTTGTTCCCTCGTCAAACCATTGCAATTGAATATCGTTTCCTCCCCTATCGGATCCCCTGCCCACATGCATGGGTTGGTGAAGGTCTCCAATAAGATGAATCAATAACTTTAAATGGAACACCTTGTCTTTATGGGTGCTATTTTCATCTTGAAGTACGGCCTTACATTTTTCGATGCCCATGACGACATCACCATATTCGCTCTTTTCTGAGTCTTCGTACCGCATGTTCATGGGGTAGTTTACGTAATGCCATGCTGAATATTTAGAAAAGCTTCGATCCGCTTTGATCTCATCTGCAAAAGTAGAGGCAAAAGCGAGGCTATGCCCATCCAACAAATTGGCTACGGCCTTTTTGGCCTTTCGAGATAAATGTTTCTGTGCGATATGACCGGTCACGCGATGACCCGTTTTAGACCACAATGTATTGGCATTACAAGTGATGGTGACAAAAAAAAGGAATAGTGCAAGAAAGCGCATGATTGATTTTTTTGATAAATGTACAATCTATATCCTTTCAAATCGAAATCCAATTGAATAATGCAGGTTTAACCATTATTTGGTAGAATGAAACTAATTCAATATATTTATGATATCATTTTAATATCACTTAATCAATCACATCATGACAAACGAGAAAATAATAACACCCTTAAACGGTTACTTTATGCTATTCATATGCGCGTTACTCTTCTTCGGGGGTATTACGGCATTGATAAACACGGGATCAGCTTGGTTCGCATTTTTGATTTTTTTAGGCCTAATAGCCGCATTTGGCTTGGTCTTGGTCAACCCGAACAGTTCACGGGTACTGCTACTATTTGGCAAATATGTAGGCACCATCAAAAAGAACGGTCTGTTCTGGGTCAATCCATTGTATTCTAAAAAGAAAATTTCACTGCGTGCGAGTAATTTCGACAGTGAACGATTAAAGGTCAATGACAAACTCGGTAATCCGATAATGATCAGCACCATATTGGTCTGGCGGGTAACCGATACGTACAAAGCAGCTTTTGATGTTGACGACTATAAGAATTTTGTCCGTGTACAGACCGATGCTGCGGTTCGAAAACTAGCAAGTATGTATCCTTATGATAATTTTGCGGATGAAGGTATTGAAGAAGATATCACGTTACGGTCAAGTGTCAACGAAGTCAGCGAGGCATTAGAGAAAGAAATCCAAGACCGGCTTGAGATGGCTGGTATTGAAGTATTGGAAGCCCGTATAGGGTATTTGGCCTACGCGCAAGAAATTGCCAATGCAATGTTGAAACGACAGCAAGCTACCGCTATTGTCGCGGCACGTCACAAAATCGTGGAAGGGGCCGTCAGCATGGTCGAGATGGCCTTGGAAGAACTAGGGGGAAAAGAAATCGTAGATCTAGATGAAGAACGAAAAGCAGCTATGGTCAGCAACTTAATGGTCGTACTATGTTCAGATAAAGATGCGGCACCCGTTTTAAATACCGGAACCTTAAATCATTGAACCTATGGGGATTTTTGAAGAAAGACAACGGTTTACCCAATGGTGGCTATGGTTTCTAATGACCATTCCCTTGGCTTTTATGCTCTTCAAGCCCCTTAAAAGAATCATTGCCGGCGAAACATTTTCCATTGTGGATTTGGATAATGGATTTTGGATTGGATTGACCACCATGAGCCTTGTTTACATCTTTGTGGCCATATGCCATTTGACCACCGTAATTGATAAAAACGGAATAACCTATCAATTGTTTCCGTTTCAAACAAGTTCTAAAAGAATATCCTGGAATGATTTGGAAAGAGCCTATGTTGGACAATACAAGCCTTTAAGTGAATATGGGGGATGGGGTTATCGACTTGGTTTAGGCGGTGGACGCGCACTCAATGTGAAAGGAAATCAAGGAATTCAATTAAAATTGAAAAATGGGAAAAAATTACTTTTGGGTACACAGAAACCCCAAGAAGCGCGATTGGTAATTCAAAAATATTTTGAGAATGAAAGAGTATAAAGTGGTTAAATGGAAAATGGGATTAACCGGAAATACCGAGAGGTTGGAAGATACTTTAAACGAATACGCAAAGCAAGGATGGCGCGCCGTCCACATTTACGAGAATGCTACCAGTATCGTATTTGAAAGGGACAAGAACAGATGAAAAAGTTTTTATATTTTATTTTGTGTGCCCAAATGTGCTTTGCACAAGAAATCGTATCTGAGAACCTCCACCTTTATAACGATAGTATTTACCTACCGGGAACCCTTAGCTATCCTAAACTAAGTGGAAAATTACCATTGGCGATTTTTATACATGGTT
Organism: Croceitalea sp. MTPC5; assembly: GCF_036985505.1. Lineage (NCBI taxonomy): Bacteria > Pseudomonadati > Bacteroidota > Flavobacteriia > Flavobacteriales > Flavobacteriaceae > Croceitalea > Croceitalea sp. MTPC5. Next base: position 13,870 of record NZ_BTGQ01000008.1, on the reverse strand, counting down.
CGGGTAATGGCGACCGAGACGGTAACCAGGGCAACTTGGTGAAATCAGATCATATCAAACAGCTGGCAGATAGCCTAAATTCGCATGGTATCGCTTTCTATCGCTATGATAAGCGTTCCGCAACAGTGGAGAACCTAAACCACTTCAAAATGGAAACCTTTCGAATAGGTGATTTGGCCAATGATGCCGATATTGCTATTCAAAAGTTTTCCAAGGATACCCGTTTTGCCTCCCTACACCTTATAGGTCATAGTCAAGGCTCTTTAGTAGGTATGTTAGCGGTATCTGAAGCCATCGATAGCTATATATCCTTGGCTGGGCCAGGAACGTCGATCGACAAGACAATGATTCGACAACTTACTGCCCAAAATGAAGATATGGGAAAAGTCGCGGCGGCATATTTCAAAGAATTGAAAGAGACCGATACCATTCAAAACGTCAACCCTTTTCTTCTTTCGATCTTTGCGCCGATGAATCAAAAATACCTTAAAGATTGGGCTTCATTAAATCCATCAGAAAAAATCAAGGAACTGAATATACCCACCTTGATCATAAACGGTGATGCCGATTCACAAATAACCATTGAAGATGCGAATTTATTGTCAAAAAGCAAACCAGACGCCAAATTATCCATCATCAAAAAAATGAACCATTTACTTAAGACCGTAACTAATTATGCCGAAAATCAAAGGTCGTATAGTGACCCTAGTTTTCCGATTTCAGCCGATTTAATAGAGGTGATTTCAGAATTTATCAAAACAAATGAGTAAGAAAAAAGCCTTCGCATTGCGGTTGAACGAAGATATGTTCAAGGCCATTGAAAAATGGGCGAACGACGAATTCAGAAGTACCAACGGTCAAATAGAATGGATGCTTATGAAAAGCTTGAAAGAAGCTAAACGAGAACCAAAGAAAAAAAACACTGGAAAAGAGTAATGTTTTTGACATTTTTTTAACATTGTGAAGACTTAAATTTGGGCAATCAATTCAAAATTTGCAGAATGCCCAAAGGTATTATTGCCATATTCATTCTACTTATATTTTATATTGGCAAAAGTCAAGAACCACCAAAATCGTTTACCGTAAAGTATATTGAAGGGAAAATCCAACCCGATGGTATTTTAGATGAGGCTGTTTGGCAGATAGCGGAAGGACCAGAGGACTTTCATCAGTACTTTCCTTCTGACTCCACAATGGCAGAACGGCAGACCCAAATCAAAATGGTATACAACAGTACCACCTTGTTCATTGGTATTAAGGGAAATGCCGCTGGGCCGAATTACAACACCCGTTCGTTACAGCGTGATTTCAGGGGTGGTGGTATTGATCAAATTACCTTGGTGTTCGATACTTTTAACGATGCTACTACTGCATTTTTGTTTGGCATCAACCCTTTCGGGGTAAGACGAGAGGGACTTATTGCCAATGGAGGTTCTGATGGAGGGGACTTTACCACATCTTGGGATGTGAAATGGAGGGGGGATGCCACGATACACGAGGATTATTTTGTGGCCGAAATGGCGATTCCACTGACCTCTTTAAAGTTTAAGGAAGGAACTAAAAAATGGCGCTTTAATAGCTATCGCCTCGATATGCAGACCAATGAACGTACAACATGGACTAAAATACCCCAAAACCAGCCAATATTCAGTTTGGCCTTTATGGGCGACATGGTGTTTGAAAAAGGATTGGGCAAATCGCGAACCCCATTGGCCCTTATACCTTACGTAAACGGCATCGCTTCCAAAGACTTTGAAAACAATGAGACTGCCAATAGCTTCAGGGTCGGTGGTGATGCCAAAATAGCTGTAGGCAATAGTCTGAACCTTGATTTGACCATCAATCCAGATTTCTCCACAGTAGAAGTAGATAACTTTATCACTAACCTCACCCGTTTTGAAGTAGCGCTTCCTGAAAGACGACAGTTCTTTGTCGACAATAATGATCTATTTGGCAGTTTTGGAGGTGGCAGGGACGCTAACCCATTTTTTTCAAGACGCATTGGAATTGCCCAAGATACTGCTGGCAACACTATTGAAAACAGAATTATCGCAGGTGCTCGATTAAGTGGAAAGCTAAACAATAACTTAAGGCTTGGTTTCTTGAATATACAGACCGAAGAAGACGAGGGGAATGAGATACCATCAAATAATAATATGATGCTGGCTTTGCAACAGAAAGTATTTTCTCGATCAAATGTAGGCTTCTTTTTTATAAATAGACAAGCGATCAATGCGGCACGGTTTCTTCCTGAAGATGAGGAATTCAACCGAGTAGTTGGCATTGATTATAATTTGGCATCAGCAGACAATAGCTGGATCGGCAAGGCGTACGCACATAAATCCTTTCAACCTGATGATTCAGAAGGCAATTACTCGCTTGGTTTCAATCTTGGAAAAAATACGCGAAACCTATCTGCAATCGTAGATGTGGTTTCCATCGATGAAGAATTCAACTCAGACTTGGGGTTTATAAGAAGAAAAGATATTTTTAAAGTCGCCAAAATCCTTGAAGGTCGAATCTGGCCCGTAAAAGGTAAGATAAATAGATATGAAGGGCAGGTGTTTAGCGTGGTAACTTGGCGGCCAGGATTAGACTTTTTGTATTCTGACTATAACCTTTCGGTAAGCGCTGGAGCAGTATTCAACACCCTTGAAGAGGTACAACTGGCTTTTGAAAAACGGTTTGTTTTTTTAACGGATGAATTTGAACCTACTGGAAAGGATGGCGCCTTGCCCTTACCCGCGAACACAGGTTATCATTTCAATAATATAGGTATGCGTTTTGCTTCTGATCAACGTAAACTTTTTTCGTATCGCATAGCACCAAACTACGGTGAGTTTTTTAACGGAAACCGTTTTTCCATCGAGAGCAGTTTTAACCTAAGGTTTCAGCCCAAAATGGAAATAGGGCTAAACATGCAATACGATCATATAGGTCTACCCGAGCCCTTCTCAAGTACTGACATTTGGCTGATCAGCCCTAGGGTAAACATTACCTTTAACAAAGCCCTGTTTTGGTCAACCTTGGTACAGTACAGTAACCAAAGGGATAATCTGGGCATCAACAGTCGTCTACAATGGCGATTTGCACCACTTTCAGACTTATTTATTGTGTACAACGACAACTATTTTGTCAATTCGTTTATGCCCAGAAGCCGTTCGATCAACCTCAAACTAACATATTGGTTGAACATTTAGGTTTTGTTGTCAATGACATTCTTTGATCAACAAGAAAGCCATAAAACGCTTTTGGCATTTTTTTAACGTACTATACGCTTAAATTTGTGCCGCTAATTCAAACCGACCCATGGCAAAGATTTATCCTTGGCTATTCTTTTTCATTGTTATCCAAATTAGTGCCCAAGTCCAGCAAAAATCCTTTACGGTCAAGTTCATTTCAGCGGAAATCAAAATTGATGGTATTTTGGACGAGCCTATCTGGGAAAGTGCAGAAAGTGCCGACGATTTTCAACAATATTTTCCTTCCGACTCCATCTTGGCAGTGCAACAGACCGATATTAAAATGCTTTATGATGATACCAATCTGTATTTGGGCATCAAGGTTTTTACAGAGGGAAATGACTACGTAGTACCTTCTTTACAGCGTGACTTTCGAGCAGGTGGCAATGATAACATCAGTATCATGTTCGATACGTTCAACGATGGAACCAATGCCTTTCTTTTCGGGTCGAATCCCTATGGCGTACGAAGGGAGGCCTTGATTTCCGGTGGTGGTTTTAACACCGATGGTTTCACCACCTCATGGGATGTAAAATGGCGGGGAGAGTCCAAAATTTATGATGGCTACTATATCGCTGAATGGGCCATACCCCTTACCTCTTTTAAATTTAACGAAGGGGAAACCAAATGGCGCATGAATAGCTATCGATTTGATACCCAGACCAATGAAACCAGTACATGGATGAAAATTCCACAAAACCAGTTGATTTTCAATTTGGCATTTATGGGGGATATGGTTTTTGAAAAAGGCCTCGGTAAATCACGGACGCCATTGGCACTAATACCTTATATAAATACGGTGAGCGCCAAAGATTTTGAGACAGATGACAATCTGAATACGTTCAATTTTGGTGGAGATGCCAAAATTTCAGTGGGTAATAGCCTAAATTTAGATTTAACCGTCAACCCTGATTTCTCTACTGTTGAAGTTGACAACTTCATCACCAACCTGACCCGATTTGAAGTAGCCCTACCCGAAAGAAGGCAATTTTTTGTCGACAATAACGACCTGTTCGCAAGCTTCGGAAGCAGTAGGGACGCCAACCCATTTTTTTCAAGAAGAATCGGAATCGCCGAGGATATTGATGGGGAAACCGTTGAAAATGGCATCATAGGGGGAGTGCGGTTAAGCGGAAAATTGGATGAAGATTGGCGCCTTGGCTTTTTGAACCTTCAGACCGAAGAGGATATGCCCAATGAAATCGCCAGTAACAATAATACGGTACTGGCGCTACAAAAGAAAATGTTCTCACGGTCTAACCTTAGCTTCATTTTCGTTAATCGACAAACCTTCAAAGATTACGATTTTGTAGAAGAAAACGACCGCTATAACCGGGTATTGGGCCTTGACTATAACTTGGCCTCCGCCGACAACACTTGGGTAGGCAAGTTTTTCTATCACAAATCATTTGCTCGTGATATTGGTGAAGATGACAGTTCAGGTGGTATGGATTTGAGATATAATTCCAGAAACATCAATTTTGGGCTAAGGGGTAATTATGTCGGTAACGATTTTAGATCTGACCTTGGTTTTATTCGGCGTACCGATATTGTTGCCGCAAGACCTTTTATTGAATACAACTTTTGGCCTAAAAAAGGTAAAATCAATACCCATGGCTTTCAATTTTTTCCAAGTGCCATATGGAGGCCCACGTTAGACTATCAAAAAACGGATTATTCTATTTTTAGTGCATGGGGTGCTGAATTTAAAGAACAGCAGCAGGTTTCTTTACGAATGATCAATCGATTCACTTTTTTAACGGATTCCTTTGACCCTACCGGCACCGAAGGTGCGTTGGAATTGCCCGCTGATGTGGGGTATTACTACACCGCTTTCGGAGTGGAATACCAATCTGATCGCAGAAAAGTATTTTCTTATTCGGTTGAACCTCAATACGGTGATTTTTTTAACGGTACCCGCTTCTCATTAGAAGGGGGTATGAGTTTGCGGTTACAACCCAAAGTATTCTTGTCTTTAGACCTCAACTATGATAAAATAACACTACCTGACCCTTTTCCAAGTGCAAATATTTGGTTGGTAAGTCCGCGGGTCAACATCACGTTCAACAAATCGATATTCTGGTCAACCCTTATACAATATAGTAATCAACGAGACAACCTTGGTTTTAATTCAAGATTGCAATGGCGTTTTGCCCCACTTTCAGACCTCTTTCTTGTCTACAACGACAATTACTTTGTAAACTCCTTCGCCCCCCGCAGTCGCTCTATCAATCTAAAACTGACCTATTGGTTGAATATTTAGCAGATTGATTTTGTTATATTTGAAACAAACCAACTACAAATGAACTTACCCTTTACCGAAGACACCGTTATTTTTGGTCTTCTGGCCCTTTGCCTTGGCTTTGTGTTTTACACCTCGTCAATCAAGAAAGGTTTTTGGAAAAAGTTTTACGCCGTTATACCAACAGTGCTCATGTGCTATTTGCTGCCGTCAATACTTGCCAGTACGGGTATAATAGATGAAAAAGGTTCACAGACCTACTATATCGCCAGTCGTTATCTGCTGCCGGCAGCCCTGATATTAATGACCTTGAGTATTGATCTTAAGGCCATTGCCAATCTTGGCTCCAAAGCATTGATCATGTTCTTGACTGGCACGATTGGTATTATCATTGGCGGACCCTTGGCCATACTGATCGTTTCCATATTCTCGCCAGAGACTGTGGGCGGGGCAGGCTTTGACGCCGTTTGGCGCGGTTTGGCCACAATTGCGGGCAGTTGGATTGGTGGCGGTGCCAATCAGGCAGCTATGTTAGAGGTTTTTCAGTTCAATCAAGAAAAATATGGCGGTATGGTACTCATTGATATCGTGGTTGCCAATATCTGGATGGCCATTATCCTTTTAGGGGTAGGAAAGACCAAAAAAATCGACGCATGGTTCAAAGCGGACACTTCATCGATTGAAGAACTGAAGGCCAAGGTTTCTGAACACACGGCAAAAATAGCCAGGGTAACTTCATTACATGATTTTATGATGCTATTGTTGTTTGCTTTTGCAGGTGTAGGTCTGGCCCATTTTTTCGGGCATCATATTGCTGGGTTTTTAGAATCAAATTTTGAAATCATCCGAAATAAAGAAAAAGCACTTTCTTCGCTCGGGTCTAAATTTCTTTGGATGGTGGTCGTTGCAACCGTTTTTGGTATCGGGCTATCCTTTACCAAGGCAAAAAATTATGAAGGTGCGGGCGCCAGTAAAATTGGTGGGGTATTTATCTATATTTTGGTCGCCACCATTGGTATGAAAATGAACCTAAGCACCGTATTTGAAAACCCAGGCTTGATTTTAATTGGCCTTATCTGGATTACCATACATGCCTTATTATTGATTTTGGTGGCAAAACTTATAAAAGCCCCTTTCTTCTTTTTAGCTGTTGGCAGTCAGGCCAATGTGGGTGGCGCGGCTTCTGCACCTGTTGTTGCGGCCGAATTTCACCCTTCCCTTACTTCAGTAGGTATTTTGCTGGCCGTTTTTGGATATGTTGTAGGAACCGGCGGAGCCTATCTGTGCGCATTACTAATGGAAGTCGCTGCAAGCATGTGATTGATGATGTAAGAAGGTGAAATTACCATCAATTGGAGTTGGTTATGTCTTTTGTTTGGGATTATCAATATCAGCATATATCTTTTTCAAAAAAGAAGCTTTGAAAAATAAGATTTTTCGATATTTGCGCTTCTAAAGTGTACAAATGAAGAAATTATTCTCTGTTCTCATATTGGTATTCGTAGGTATCGGATGTTCAAAAAAAGAAGGGGCACTAATGAATGTATCGGGTAATGTTGCGGGCCTTAAAAAAGGAACCCTATACTTACAACACCTCAACGATTCTACTTTGGCAACTATTGATTCCCTTGAAATTAAGGGCAACGGTAACTTTTCTTTTCAATATGAAATCAAAAGTCCTGAATTGTTTTATTTGTATTTAAAGAAAGATGACAACAATACCATCAACGATCGTATTACCTTTTTTGGGGAACAAGGCGATATCACCATAAATACTTCTTGGAACAACTTCGATACAAAAGCGGAAATCGCGGGTTCTGAGTCCCATAAAAAATTTCAAGAATTTCAAGAAGTACTTTCAAAATTCAATACAAAGGAGTTAACACTTATGCAATTAAGTACTACTGAAGAAATTCGCAGTCGTTCTGAGGCAATGGACTCCATAAACAACTTGGCCGATAAAAATGCCCTCAGAAGGGTTTTATATGTCTTGAACTTTGCCCTGAGCAATACAGATTCACCCGTATCACCTTATGTGGCTTTGACAGAGGCGTCAAATACGAATTCAAAATATTTGGATTCCATACACAATAGTTTGAGTGACGAAGTTTCCAATTCAAAATATGGCTTGGCATTAGCGGCTTACCTAGATGAGGTAAAATCTAATTAGATTTATCCAATTGGTTTAATTTTTCTACCAATTCGGTCGCCTTTACTTCCAATTCTTTTCGAACTGATTTAAAGTGTTTCTTTTTATCGCCATCTACTTTGGCATTTACTTGATCCATCAAACTATCAAATGCTGCAATAGCCTGGTCGATAAGATCGGAGCCCTTTTCTGAGTTTTTATTTCCGGATGTTGCCTCCCAATGGTATACCGCCTCTATGATATCACCTAAGACAAAATTTATATCCTTCTTTAAATCACGAATATTCGCCATAATATACTTTTAATCAAAAATAGCACTAAATTGTTACTTGCAAAAGCTTGACTCCTTCCGTTTGAATGGATAAAAAAGTTGAATCAGCAGCTATCAAGGTAGTTTCCCCTTTTTTAATTGTAATCGAACCCCAATCATTTTCTATAACGGCTCCCCCATCAACACACATGAAAATAGTGAAGGAATCGCGATTTTTCAGGTCTTGTCTTATCGTTTTGGATAACGCTAAATAATCCGTTTTAAAATAAGGACAATCCACCATTTCATTTACTTCATTACCAGTTTTCGTGTAATGAACCCTAAAATCGTCTTTTTTACGATAATCAATAGCATCTAAGGCCTGTTCTGTATGAAGCTCCCGTAGCTTGCCATTTTTGTCCCTTCTATTGAAATCAAAGACCCGATATGTAATATCGGACGTTTGCTGTATCTCGGCCAACAACACCCCTGCACCGATGGCATGTATCTTACCGGTATTGATAAAGAAAGTATCGCCTTCAGAAACAATTTCATAATTTAAAAGATCCAGTAAAGTATCTTGCTCAACGCTCTTTTTATATTCTTCCTTTTCAACATCCCTATTAAAACCTACGATCAAACGTGCCCCAGGATTGGCATCCATTACGTACCACATCTCCGTTTTTCCAAAAGAATTATGACGTTTTTTCGCCAACGCATCGTTAGGATGCAATTGAATGGATAAATCTTGCTTGGCGTCAATAAATTTTATCAGAATGGGGAATTCCTTTCCAAACCGATCTACAACGCCTTGACCAAGCAAGGCAACTGCATTTTCTTCTATTAGATCTTGTAAGGACCTACCCCTTAAGCTACCATTGGCAACTACTGAAATATCACCTTTCACTGTGGAAAGCTCCCAGCTTTCTCCTGTAATATCACTTTTAATAGGTTTGTTTAGAACAGTCTTTAGTTTTGTTCCACCCCAAAGACGTTCTTTTAAAATGGGATCGAATTTTAAGGGATATAAATTCATACCAACTTTAATTATCCGGAGTAGGTTACAAAATTACGGGGGGTTTCATACAGCACCACCTCTAGTTTATTTTCTTCGACGATATGGGGTCGAAGCTTTTTCCATATGATTACGGCAATGTTCTCTGCCGTCGGGTTTAGGTTTTTGAATTCAGGCACATCAAGATTCAGGTTCTTATGATCCAAGGCATCTTCTACCTCGCTTTTGATCAAATCCTTAAGTAGTTTCATATCCATCACGTAGCCTGTTTCAGGATCAATTTCGCCCGTGACACTTACGATCAAATCGTAATTATGTCCATGAAACTTTGGATTATTACATTTTCCGAAAACGACATCATTCTTTTCAAAACTCCAGTCAGGTCGGTACAACCGATGGGCCGCATTAAAGTGCGCCTTTCTACTGATCTTTACTCTCATTGGGGGACATCTTTAATTAAATGCTCATAAAATTTTTCAAAAATGATCTTAAACCATTCGGTGTATTCATTGGGGTTTTTTAGGATATCCTCTTTAATCGAAGATGGTTTCATCCATTTCCAATCAGCGACTTCACTTTCGTTGATATCGGGATCATCTTCATAAAAACCAAGCATTACATGGTCATATTCATGTTCTGTAAGTCCGTTATCAAAAGGAGCTTTATATATAAAGGAAAATAACTCCTTTAAATCAGCCTGAAACCCCATCTCTTCTTGAAGTCTGCGTTTTCCTGCCTCAATATTGCTTTCCCCGTCCCGTTGGTGGCTACAACAGGTATTCGTCCATAGTAAAGGGGAATGGTATTTATCAGCAGCTCTTTGTTGCAGCATGGTCTCTCCATTATTGTTCATAATGAATACTGAAAAAGCCCTATGTAATACTGCTTTTTCATGGGCTTCCATTTTTGGCATTAAACCGATTTGAACGTTGTTCTCATCTACCAAGATCACATTTTCTTCCATTGCCCAAAAATAGGATTCTTCTGTCTAGCATTGGCCTAAGTATGCACTAAAATTAATGGGATTTTGAAAAAGTCTAAAAGAAACGTGGTGATTTCAAATTACCAATGGCACTTATGAAATCATAACGCAGAACGATTTCAAAAGAACCGTCGTTGAAGGTCGTGGCACCCAGCGCTGTAATTTCCCTATCATAGGCAATACCGATCAGTAATTGATCGGAGACTTGAAAACCGAACAATCCGCTAAAGGCTGCATCCCATCGGTAGGCTATACCACCTATGAACTTTTCATTGAATAAAAAGTTGGCCGATACATCTACCTGTAGCGGTGCCCCTTGTACCAATTTGGTCAAAATTGCCGGTTTGAATTTTAGAAAAGCATTCAAATCCCAGACATATCCTGTTATGAAATACCAATTCATTTGTTCCGTCGCCGTTGATAAAGAAGACTCCTCAAAATGCTCGGTCTCTAAAAATCTAGGAATTGAGAGGCCGGCATAAAAATTCTCTGTGTGGTAATATACCCCTGCCCCAATATTAGGTGAAAGCCTATTATCGATATTTTGCTGCAAGGTAGGGTCTGCACCTTGCCCCGTATCTTGATTTAATTCGGAAAAACGCACATCCAACAAATTTGCACTTGCTTTTAGCCCAAAACTCAACTTACTTTCAAAGCCTGTTTGAATGGTGTACGAAAAATCCAAATCAATATTGGATTCTGAGGTAGGGCCAATAATATCATTTACGAAAGACAGTCCGACACCTACACCTCGGTATCCCAATGGTGTATGTAAATTCAGGGTCTGTGTTTCAGGTGCACCGTCAAGACCTACCCATTGTGCGCGGTATAACCCTGCTATACTTAAATGGCCACGGGATCCAGCATAGGCAGGATTCACACTAACCGTATTGTACATATATTGGGTATATTGTGCGTCTTGTTGGGCTACCACGATAGTAGAAAAAAATAGACCTACCATCAAGATACATCGTGTCATCACTATTTTTAATTTCCTTTTTACCACAGTCATGTTTTTACCTGTTTATGTATATGTAACCCGATAATTGTCTCATACTTCCATTCAGATCCTCAAAATCTATGATATAGAAATACGTACCTACTGGCAATTTGTTGTCTTGATCTACGGTAACCCTACCTGTAGAGGTACCATCAAAAACATTACCTGAGGAGTTGTAGGACTTGGTCACATATACCAGTACGCCCCATCTGTTATAAATTTTAACTGTGTTGTTTGGGTAATCTTCTATGTTTGCGATTCGAAGTACATCATGTATGCCATCACCATTAGGGGTGATCACATTGAATACCTCTATTTCATCGACCTGGGTTGGGCCTAAATCTGGATCTAAATAATTTGGCGTACCATCATTATCAGAATCATCATTAGCGAAATCACCATCTTCATTCAAATCTTCATCTATAGTTTCAATACCATCGTCATCGTCGTCAGTATCCCTATAGTCCGGTATGCCATCTCCATCCGTATCGGGTAAATCATCTAAAGGATTATCTATCTCATCATTGACATCATCATCGATAGTCGTATCGCCCTCATATCCATCGTCAAGTCCATCGTTATCTTTATCAGAACCCGTCGCAACGACATCGGGTATACCATCGTTGTCAAAATCATGTCCTTCGATAGCATCCGGCACTCCATCATTGTCACTATCATCATCAACATAATCAGGTAATCCATCGCCATCGGTATCTTCAGGTATAAGTCCGATATTACCATTATCCTCATATGCATCATCAAGACCGTTGTTATTCAAATCGACACCACTAGGTGGTACATATCCATCGGATGGCTGAGCTTCAATATTATCAGGAATTCCGTCTCCATCACTATCAATATCCAAATAATCAGGAATTCCGTCACCGTCGGTATCGGTAGGATTTGTCGTAGGATCATTATCCCCATCTTCATTCAGATCTTCAAAACTGTCAATGATACCATCATTATCAGCATCCAGATTAGATACCATAGGTGGGGTTACCACGATGGTAACGGTTGCCGTGTCGCAATTGCCCAAATCATCACAAATGGTATAGTCAAAAGAGTCCGTTCCCTGAAATCCGGGATTAGGTGTGTAGGTTATAAAATCATCAGATGGATCATCCGGTGTACCATTGTCATTAATTACTACCGTTCCATTTGAAGGAGTAGTTGCAATTAAAGAACCTGTTGTCGGCACATCATTATCATTCCCTAGAACATCAATATCGACTGCGACATCTTGTTCTGTTGTTACTGAATCATCAAAAGCATCCACAATTGGAAGCACCTCAATGGTCACCGTTGCCGTACTACAATCACCGGAAGTGTTACAGACCGTGTAGTCAAAAGAATCAGGCCCATTGTAATCAGGGTTCGGTGTATAAGTAATGATATCATCAGTAGGATCATTGGGAGTACCATTGTCATCAATCGTTACCGAACCATTTGAAGGATCGGTGGTCGTCAATGTACCGGATGTCGGTAAGTCAGTATCATTATCAAAAATTGGAACGGCAATGGATTCATCTTCATTGACGGTAATAAAATCGTCAACCAGATTCGCCGCCTGATCTAAACAAACCACGGTAAATCTTGGTAACTGTTTAGAATTACCAGCCTTGACGATTGTAGCTACATAACGTTCGACATTTTGGGTTGCCGTTACCGTAGGTTGGGATTGATCACCCGTCAAGTTGGGATTCCAGCTAACAGTACCAGATGCTGGAATATTCGCCGTAATGTCAAGGGTAACTTCATTATCTGGGGCATTACAATTGGTAACAATAAAGTAACCGGTCGCATTTGAACCACATAGTGTACCGTCATAGGTAGCAAAGTAAATACCTGGTTGGGTAACTTCGTAAAAAGAATCCGTGCTTAATACAGTACTTGTATCGCTAGCCTCAAACCACTGGTAATTACTTTCATCACCTTCATCAGGAGCCTGGAGTAAAAACTGCGCATTCGATACTACCATTCCCAACAATAGCAATATAAAGCTGAGAATTTGTTTTTTATATGTAATTGAGATTTTCAAATCGATTTGGGATCTTTTTTGAATGAATTATTTTACTACGAATACTACGTTGATCAGTGAATTATAATCCGCTGGTTGACCAACTATCGTATACGTCAATTCACCCGTGGTAGAAATACTCATAGCCCCAAATACACTTGGGTCCGCAAAAGTTACGTGATAATCTAATTCATCATCGGCGTATACGGGAATCGTACCGCCACTACTGGCTACTGGAGATCCAAATTGGGCGATGTACTGGGCATATAGATTAATGGTAAATGTTCCATTTGCAGATGCATCTATTGCTATCGAAGGTGGATAAAAAACACGAGCCGCTTTTATAGCCGGTATTACTGGTGCTACATCTTGAATCACTTGTTCAACTGTAGTGTAGTCGATTGTAGTATCCCCATCAATATCTATAGGAGCCGTAAGGTTTACCTCGGTACCCTCTTGGTCATCGGTGGCATAGATACCGTTGGCGCGTACGTCCAATGCATTATTCGCATCGGGGCTCGCCACCGCCGTGAACTCGTTGCTGCCGTCAAGGTTCAATCCATTCCCAGCAGTGTATTGTGTGTCGTTATCGGTTCTTCCCGCGAGTTCGGCCAATGCCGCCTCAACGGTGTCCACTGTGAAGTTGTCACCGGCGTCAGCTACTGTTACCTCCCCAGCATTTTGGTCGTCCGTGGCATAGATACCGTTGGCGCGTACGTCCAGTGCGTTGTTGGCATCGGGACTCGCCACCGCCGTGAACTCGTTACTACCGTCAAGGTTCAACCCGTTGCCCGCGGTATATTGTGTGTCGTTGTCGGTCCTTCCCGCAAGTTCGGCCAATGCCGCCTCTACCGTGTCCGTAGTGAAGTTGTCACCGGCATCGGCTACCGCTACCTCCCCGGCCGTCTGGTCATCCGTGTCCGTGGCATAGATACCGTTGGTACGTACGTCCAATGCGTTGTTGGCATCG
>NZ_BTGQ01000007.1:0-198791 GCF_036985505.1 Croceitalea sp. MTPC5 | reverse complement strand
GAAGCCAAGTCAAATATTATTAGGAATTGATGGGAACCAATGGATACATACCAAAAGGGCTAAAACAGATGAACCTGTCAAGATTCCGTTGCTGCCCATGGCCAAAGCAATACTTGAAAAGTATCGAGAAGAAAGTATAATGACAGATGAACTGTTGCCGGTCTATAGCAATCAAAAGACCAATCAAATCTTAAAGGAGATAGCCAAAGCATGTGGTATCCATAAAAACATCACCTTCCATGCAGCCAGACATACTTTTGCAACAACGGTCACATTATCCAATGGAGTTCCTATTGAAACAGTTTCCAAATTATTGGGGCATACAAAATTGTCAACTACCCAAATCTATGCAAGGGTACTGCAAAAGAAAGTAGGGGAAGACATGCAGGATTTAATGGATAAATTAAAGAGCAAACAAGAAATTGAAAGTAGTGCAGCCCCCAAATCCTTACCCTAACTTTTGCGCATGGTTCCTGTCGGATTTTTTTAGTGCTCGGGAAGATAAGCGCAAAGAAAAAATCGGATAGGGCGCAACTACTTTTTTGAGTAAAAAGCACTGATTAAAGTTTACAAATTTTAGCAGCGAAGCGGATAAGGTTTGTAAAGCAAGAGGGTAACACGCTAAAGCGATGTTACGGATTACAAACCATTGATTTTCAATAAATTGAAAATATAACCAAAATATTTTTTGACGCAAAAATCAAGAAATGTTCTGTTAGACCCGATAAACCCTAGAAAAAATTACAGTAAATGGAATTGAAAAACAAGAAAAAAAGTGATTTCTCAGCTATAAGTATCAATCGTATAGTTGCTGGAAGATATCGGGAGTTTTCAAAGAAGATTTCCAAGTCGCATACACTTACATTGGAACTGATGATGGACTTCTTTGAAGGGGCTAAAATTTCTCCAAAGAACAAGCATTTGATGAACCATATGGGTTTTGAACATCGTTTGAACAAACGATTAGATTATATAGAGGAATTACTTCGAAACTGGCAAAAGAACAGTTCTATCCCAAAAATTCATGATATGCTCAAAAAGGTATTTGATTTCGCAGAACAAGAAGAGAAGAACAGTCGAAAGGATTTAGAATTGCAACAAAAAATGTATGACCAATCCTTAAATGGGAATAAAGTGTCCCAATATGACAATTATATACTCAAAGAGAAATGGAAGAAGGAACGGAAACAAGTCCTTAAACTCTTGGAACATATCAAAAAAGAGAAACCAAGATTTGGAAAACCGTATTTCAAAATTGAGATTGAACCATCAGAATTGGAAAACTTAAAAAAAGCATTGAAAGAAGACTTTTAATCTTACCTCGCAAAAGATAGGATGAAGTTTGGTAAGATTTGGGACTTGCAGCACGAAACATGGTTTCGCTCGCATATTTGATATAACAATTTTGAAACTATAATTTTTCTATGTTGGATGTATCTAGCAAAAGACTTCACCATAAGTCAATTATTTTTTTTGAATTATACAAAACACTATAACCCAAAGTAGAGGAATAAGTGAAGAACTTAAATTGATAGTTTGAAATGTAATAGTTAAAGATTATAAGAAAGTAATCTCATGATACAGATAAATACTTAAAAAGTAGTAAAGAGTGCACTTAAATATAGTATAGCTTTAATTTGAAAAAGAAAGCTCTTTTTTCTCTTTAGAATACGTTCCCATACCTAACTCTGGTATAACCAATAAGGGAATCTGTGTATGAAAAGCCAAACGTTTTACGACAGGTTCACGCGTTATCCTTTCCATATAGCTATGCTGATAATGTAGCATTGCCAATAGATGAATATCCAATTCATTGGTGAACACTTCTAGCGTTTTAGATACCGAGTTAAGTTCGGTAACCGTGTGTACGTAATGTTCAACTTCTCTTAAATATTTACGCAACATACTTAGGTTGAACTGTTGTATTTCCGTCAAAGCCTTTATTTCATATTGCACATGAACAATACGTATTGTTGCATTAAAAGTATTCGCCATATCTAATAACGGTTGCAATTCAGAAAGTGTGTAAAATCGATTAAAATCCGTTGCGAAAGCTATTTCAGAAGGCGCTTTAAATTCAAAATACTGAGGAATGGCTAGTACAGGACAATCTTTTACAGATTTTATGATGCGGACTGTATTGCTTCCCATAAATACTTCTTCCAATCCAGATGCGCCTTTAGTGCCCATTACAACAAGGTCTATATTTTTAGCAGCAACCAGCTCTTTTACTTCATCAATCAAAAGACTAAATGAAGAAATAGTTTTAAAGCTATGATTGGGATTATTATAGATTTCATTAATGCTAGCGACCAGCTTTTCAAGCCCTTTTTGGGAATTATATTGGATAGCATCCGTTGCACTCCCATTTATAGAAGCAGCCATAAAACGACTGTGGGCAATACTGGGTGTATATGTATGGAGTAAATAAAAAACACACAGTTCATCTTTAAATAGTGCTATTGCATATTTTGCGGCATTCCAAGCATTTTCCGAAAAGTCTGTTGGTATTAATATGTTTTTCATCCTATTTTTCTAAAGTACAATAGGGTAAAATTAAAATAGTGCTAAAAGAAGAACTATGACAATTATCAGGTTTTGAAAATCTAATTTTTCTATTAGAAACCGTTCACTAAATTCTGGAGCCCTTTTTCATTGGCAATACGAATTTTCTTTCCTGAAGTCTTTAAATATCCTTTCTTCTTAAATTCAGAAATAATACGAATACAAGATTCCGTAGCTGTACCAACCACGTTAGAAATGTCTTCTCGGGATAAGGTTAGCATAAGGAAGCCATTTTCATCTTCCCCAAAATTATTTTTTAAATAAAGAAAAGCTTCGGCTACTCGTTGCTTTACTGTTTTCTGGCTCATGTTTACAATCACATCATCAGCTTCTTTTAAATCATGTGCCATATGACGCAAAACTTCCAAGGTAAAATTGGGGTTTTTATGCATCGTATTTGAAATAGTCTCTTTAGGTATAAAACAGACTTCCATATCATTGACTGCAGTGGCACTTAAATTGGTATGTTCCTCAGCAATGACGGAACGTTGACCGATAACCTCCCCTTTAGTTGCCAATTTTACAATTTGGTCTTTTCCGTTTGCACTGAGTTTTGAAAGTTTGGAGACTCCATTGCGCACACAATAGATACCATCTAGCTTTTCGCCTTCTTCAAAAAGCGATTCGCCTTTCTTAATGGTTTTATAAGTCTTGGAATCCGATACTTGCTTCAATTCCTCTTTATTCATAGCTCGTAAAGCATTGAATTGTCGGACTATACAATTTTCACATCTACTTTCCATACCCTTTTATTTATACCTGATATTCACAAAGGTAGCTGTAACAAGTTAAACAAAAACTGACATATATCATGTTTTAAAACTAGTAGAGTATTCAACTTTGTCCTAGGTATGTTAGCAATTGTATATGGATACGACAAACTGTTACCACTGTGGTGATGATTGCTCAAAAACAATCATTGAATTTGATGAAAAAAACTTCTGTTGCAATGGATGCAAAACTGTCTATGAAATTTTTTCTAGTAACGACCTATCCTATTATTATGACTTACAATCAGCTGCTGGTGCCACTCCAAAAAAGGTTGAAGGAAAGTACGATTTTCTCGATACTCCTACTATTGTTGAAAGATTAACCGAGTTTAACGACGGTGACTTACAAATTGTAAATCTCTATATTCCTCATATACATTGTAGTTCCTGTATTTGGGTATTGGAAAATCTAAATAAGCTTAATCCGTTTATTAACAATTCCCAGGTAGATTTCCCCAAGAAAACTGTTAGAGTCACCTATCGCGTTTCCGATATTTCTTTAAAAGATTTGATTATTCTTTTAGCTAAAATAGGTTATGAACCCTATATCTCTTTGGATGATTACGATACCAAAAAGAAAGGTGTTGACCGAAGTCTCATCTACAAAGTGGGCATTGCTGGTTTTGCTTTTGGGAATGTGATGTTTCTTTCTTTTCCGGATTATTTTGATTTAGCGTCTAGCGAATCAGATGGTGGTGAATTCTGGCTCAATAAATACCAAGATGTATTTAGATGGTTGATGTTTGTATTTTCATTACCCGTAGTCTTTTATGCAGGGAAAGATTATTTTATTTCCGCTTTTAAGGGGTTAAAAAGCAAAATATTAAATATTGATGTTCCTATTGCTTTAGGAATATCAGTGTTATTTATTAGAAGTACTTTAGAAATTAGTTTCAATTGGGGTCCCGGTTTTTTTGACTCTTTAACAGGATTGGTTTTCTTTTTGCTATTGGGGAAATTCTTTCAACAGAAAACCTATTCTTTTTTGTCCTTTGAACGTGACTATAAGTCGTATTTTCCTATTGCAGTTACTAGAATTCTTCCTAACAAAAAAGAAGAAACCGCACAGGTTTATGATATTAGAAGAGGCGACCGGCTATTAATACGAAATGAAGAATTAATTCCTGTTGACGGTATTCTAATTAATGGAAATGCCCGAATCGATTATAGCTTTGTAAATGGAGAATCAGAACCTGTGTATAAAGAATCTGGCGATAAAGTTTTTGCTGGTGGAAAACAATTGAATAGTGCCATTGAAATTGAGGTTTTAAAATCGGTCTCCCAGAGTTATTTAACACAGCTTTGGAGCAATTCAGTTTTTCAAAAGGATACATCCCATACCTTCCAAACTTTGACTGATAGTATTGGTAAACGTTTCACCATATCAGTATTAACAATTGCATTTATAGCTACTAGTTATTGGTTGTATTATGACCCTAGCAAAGCGCTAAACGTTTTTACAGCTGTGTTGATCATCGCATGTCCCTGTGCCATTGCATTGGCATCACCATTCACTTTAGGTAATATGCTTCGCATTTTTGGAAGAAAGAAATTTTATTTAAAGGACACAAAAACCATTGAGCAATTAGCAAAAATCGATACTGCCATTTTCGATAAAACTGGTACTATCACTACTTCAAAAAAGAGTTCTGCAGCGTATAAAGGAGTACCATTGACATTGGAAGAAGAAGCGCTCTTAAAAAATACATTGCGCATATCTAACCACCAATTAAGCAGAAGTCTTTATGATATGCTTGCTGAGCATAACATAGTAACCTTAGACGAATATAAGGAACATACAGGTGAAGGTATCGAAGGAACAATTAAAGACCAAAACATGAAAATAGGCTCTTCCTCTTTTGCTGGAAATACTGGAATTAAAAGTGCAGAAAATACTTCGGTTCATATCAGTAGTAACGACACTTACAAGGGATGTTTTATTTTCAACAATAACTATAGAGAAGGCATTTCAGAGCTATTCCAAGACATGTCAGAAACCTTTCAACTTGCGATTTTATCAGGTGATAACTCGGGTGAAAAAACAAACCTGGAAAAACTACTGCCAGAATTGACTCCTCTCTATTTCAATCAAAAACCAGAACATAAACTTGACTTTGTAAAATCCCTACAAGAACAGAACCAAAAAGTACTCATGGTTGGTGACGGGTTAAATGATGCGGGAGCTCTTGCACAAGCAAATGTGGGTATTGCTATATCAGAAAATGTGAACATTTTTTCTCCAGCTTGTGATGCTATTTTGGATGCGACAAAATTCCGTCAACTATACCAATATATCTTAGCTTCCAAAAAAGCGATAAAGATTATAAAACTGAGTTTTATACTGTCTCTTTTGTACAATATTATTGGGTTATATTTTGCTGTAACTGGTCAACTACAACCTGTTATCGCGGCTATTTTAATGCCGCTAAGCTCCATTAGTGTGGTAGCATTTGCAACACTAATGACAAACCTCTTGGGAAGAAAACTAAAATAGATTCCAAACATGACAAATATCATATTTATTGAGTAACCACACTTATATTTTTACACCTTAAATATCAGGTAGGTATGAGTGTTATTTATGTGTTGCTGACCATAAGCATTATTGTGGCAGTAATCTTTTTCACAGCTTTTATTATTTCGGTCAAAAGTGGACAGTATGATGACTCCTATACACCATCCGTGCGCATGCTTTTTGAAGATGAACTAGTTTCAGAAACCTCAGCTACAGAACAAGAAAAAACCAAAAAAACAAATCCAACTAAATAAGTAATTATGGAAGTACAGCAGTTTTACTATGACAATAAAATTGTGAAGAAATTCCTTTATGCAACAATGCTTTGGGGAATAGTGGGAATGGCAGTGGGCCTACTCATCGCTTTTATGTTTATGTTTCCCAATCTTACAGACGGTATCTCATGGCTTAGTTTTGGGCGTTTACGACCCTTACACACCAATGCTGTAATCTTTGCATTTGTGGGGAATGCCATTTTTGCTGGAGTTTACTACTCTACACAGCGTCTGCTTAAGGCAAGAATGTTTAGCGATGCCCTAAGTAACTTTAATTTTTGGGGATGGCAGGCGATTATTGTAGCAGCAGCAATAACACTGCCCTTAGGTTATACTACCTCTAAAGAATATGCAGAGCTAGAATGGCCAATAGATATTGCCATTGCGTTGGTTTGGGTAGCCTTTGGTGTGAATCTGATTGGTACTATCATCAAACGTAGACAGCGGCACATGTATGTTGCGATTTGGTTTTACCTAGCAACTTTTGTAACTATTGCAGTATTACATATTTTCAACAGTTTAGAGCTTCCTGTAAGTGCTTTAAAAAGTTACTCGGTTTATGCAGGAGTACAAGATGCATTGGTCCAATGGTGGTATGGACATAATGCCGTTGCATTTTTCTTAACCACACCATTCTTAGGGCTTATGTATTACTTTGTTCCTAAAGCGGCAAACAGACCTATCTATTCATATCGATTATCCATTGTCCACTTCTGGTCATTAATATTTATATATATCTGGGCTGGTCCGCATCACTTATTGTATTCTTCCCTTCCAGATTGGGCACAAAATCTGGGTGTTGCCTTTTCCATTATGCTGATTGCTCCTTCTTGGGGTGGTATGATTAATGGATTGTTGACCCTACGTGGTGCTTGGGATAAAGTACGAACAGACCCAACATTAAAATTTATGGTGGTAGCCATTACCGGTTATGGTATGGCCACTTTTGAAGGGCCAATGTTATCCCTTAAAAACGTTAATGCCATTGCTCATTTTAGTGACTGGATTATTGCTCATGTTCATGTTGGGGCATTGGCATGGAACGGTTTCTTGACCTTTGGTATGATCTACTGGTTAATCCCAAAAATGACTAAAACCCGACTCTACTCAAAAGGGTTAGCAAACTTACATTTCTGGATTGGAACCCTAGGGATTATTCTCTATGCCTTGCCAATGTATGTTGCTGGATTTACCCAAGCTTTAATGTGGAAAGATTTTAACCCAGATGGCACACTTGTTTACGGTAACTTCTTAGAAACCGTAAATGAAATTATGCCAATGTATTGGATGAGAGCCATTGGTGGAAGTATGTTTATTATAGGTGCTTGTGTGATGATTTATAATGTTGTTATGACAATGCGCTCAGGAAGTAAAGTTGATGATGAATTGGCAGAAGCTGCACCTTTGACCAGAGTATCCAAAAAGAGAACTGCTGGGGAAACATTCCATACTTGGCTGGAGCGTAAGCCTATCCAATTGACCATTTTAGCAACGGTTGCCATTTTAATCGGGGGTATTATACAAATTGTTCCCACAATCTTGGTGAAATCAAATATTCCGACCATAACTAGTGTTAAGCCATACACTCCATTAGAATTGGAGGGTCGTGACCTCTACATTAGAGAAGGTTGTGTAGGCTGTCACTCCCAGATGATTCGTCCATTCCGTAGTGAAGTGGAACGTTATGGAGAATATGCCAAGGCAGGAGAATTTGTATATGACCATCCTTTCCTATGGGGAAGCAAGCGTACCGGTCCTGATTTGCTAAGAGTTGGAGGTAAGTATTCCGATACTTGGCACTTAAACCACATGTATGACCCGCAGAGTACCTCTTCTGGCTCTATTATGCCCTCTTATTCATGGTTGATTCGTGATGAACATGACCGTAGTGATATACAAGATAAAATGAAAGCTATGGTCTCTTTGGGAGTGCCGTATACCGAGGAAGACATAGCAAATGCAGAAGCATCTATGGAGGAACAGGCTAATAAAATTGTAGAAAGCCTTTATACAAACCCTGATTTTGCCCAAACCTACGAAGCAGATAAAAAGTACGCTGCTGAAAATGGTGAAGATTTCATTGAAATGCGCGACCGTGAGATTATAGCTATGATAGCCTATCTCCAACGCTTGGGCACTGATATCAAAATAAAGGAAACTGAAGAAACAATCTCAAAAAATTAATACATCATGTTAAAGTTTGTGAAAAATCATATGGAAAGTATGGAAGGCATTGCCACATATCCTATGATATCATTACTCATCTTCTTTCTCTTTTTTGTGATTTTGGGTCTGTGGGTATTTACCGCTACCAAAAGCCATATAAAAGAAATGAGCAACCTACCCTTAGATGATAATAACCAAGAAAATTTTGAACTATGAAATTTAGCTCCATAAGTTGGCTTAGAGTCCTTGTCCTTTTCTTTTTGATTTTTGGATTGATGGAATACTTCATCGACTCTGGTGATAAACCAGCATTTATAGAAAACCAAGTAGCACAATTCTTTTTACTCTTTGTATTGGTGTTGTTGATTGCCATAGAATTGATAGTGCAGGCAATAGAAAATGTCATGTATCAAACGCTTTCAGATAAAGCTAAGGAACGCTACTTGGCATCAAAGTCTAAATCATGGGAATGGTCCTGGGGAAAACGGATGTACAAAAAACTCTTAGGCTCCAAACCTATTGAAGAAGAAGGGGAGATTATTCTTGACCATAATTACGATGGTATTAGAGAGTTGGATAATAAATTACCGCCATGGTGGGTCTATATGTTTTATGCAACCATCATCTTTGGGGTAATTTATTTAGCTCGTTTTCATGTATTTAATGACTATGACCAAGACTTGGAATACGAACAAGAAGTAGCTGCTGCCCAAATAGCCATTGAAGAATATAAGAGGACCGCAAAGGATTTAGTCGATGTAAACACTGTTGAATTATTGACTGATGCATCTGACCTTAATGCGGGAAAAGCAATTTTTGAAACCAACTGTGTGGCCTGTCATATGGCAGATGGCGGTGGCGGAATAGGTCCTAATCTAACTGACCAAAATTGGATTTTAGGGGGCGGAATCAAAAATGTTTTCAATACTATTTCAGAAGGTGGACGAGATGGTAAAGGCATGGTGGCTTGGAAGCAGATTCTAAAACCTGCTGAAATGGCTCAAGTGGCAAGCTATGTGCTCACTTTTCAAGGTACAACAGCAGCCAACCCTAAAGACCCTGAAGGCGATATTTGGATAGATGAAAATGCAGGTCAAGAAGAACAAGTAAAGGATTCTGCTACTGTTGTTGCAGATTCCACCACTGTGGCATTGAAATAGGTACTAGGATTTTCGCTGTCAACTGTAATGCGGTTCTCAATGTTTAGCAATTAATAAAGATAACATGGCGCAAGACCAAGAAAATTTTAGGGATAGCATAGGAACCATTAATAAAGAGGGAAAACGTGCATGGATCTATCCAAAAAAGCCAAGCGGCAAGTGGTATACCTACCGAAAGTATGTTAGTTACTTTCTACTTGCATTTTTGTTTGCTGCACCATTTATAAAAATCGATGGTAACCAATTTTTGATGTTTAATGTGTTGGAAAGACGGTTCAATATATTTGGTTTCCCATTCTGGCCTCAGGATTTTCATTTGTTTGTTATCTCCATGATTATCGGGGTGATTTTTGTAGCCTTATTTACAGTTGCGTTTGGGCGTATTTTCTGTGGATGGATGTGCCCACAAACTATTTTTTTGGAGATGGTATTCCGAAGAATAGAATATTGGATAGATGGTGACCGTGGTGCTCAAATTAAATTAGACCGCCAAGAATGGAATGCTGAGAAAATCAGAAAACGAGTTACCAAATGGATTATCTTTTTCATTATCTCTTTTTTGATAGCCAATGTTTTTCTTGCCTATTTAATAGGTAGCGATAAGTTGATAGCTTATGTAAGTGATGGCCCATTAAAGCACCTTAGTACTATCATAGCGCTATTAATTTTCACTTCAGTTTTTTATTGGGTTTTTGTGTGGTTTAGGGAGCAAGTCTGTATTATCGCTTGTCCTTACGGAAGAATGCAAGGAGTTTTACTGGATAATAAATCTATTGTAGTTGCCTATGACCATAAACGAGGAGAATCAGAAAATGGTAGAAAGAAATTTCGTAAAAATGAAGATAGAACAGCCTTGGGTCACGGTGATTGTATCGATTGTTTTCAATGTGTAAACGTATGCCCTACCGGGATTGATATTAGAAATGGAACACAGCTAGAATGTGTTAATTGTACAGCTTGTATTGATGAATGCGACACCATCATGGAAAAGGTAAACCTTCCAAAAGGTTTGATACGCTATGCCAGTGAAAATGAGATAACAAAAAAGGAGAAATTCACATTTACGCCCAGGTTAAAAGGATACACTGCGGTCCTAATAATTTTAACTGGGATACTAGCTGGGATGCTTTTCTTGAGAAATGATTTAGAAGCTAATATTCTTAGGCTTCCTGGACAATTATATGAGCGTAAAGAAGGTAATATTATCAGCAATGTCTACACCTTTAAATTGGTCAATAAGACCACTAATGATATTAAAAATGTGAATTTTAAATTACTCTCCCATAAAGGCTCTATTGCTTTAGTTAGAGGTGAAGATTTTAAAGTTCCGTCACAGGATTTAGCAGAAGGAACACTTTTTATTGAGATAAACAATGCAGCTATAAAAAGTGATAAAGAAAAAGTAAAAATTGGAGTGTATAGCGATGGTAAATTAATTGAAACCACAACTACTGCATTTTTAGCACCTAGAAGTTATAAATAGAAAAAATCATGAAAATAAACTGGGGAACAGCAATAGTATTATCATTTATTGGATTCATAAGTTTCATTCTGTTTTTTGTTGTTCGAATGAGTATGGACAATCGTGCAAACCACGATTTGGTTACTGAAGAATATTACAAGGCAGAGCTTGAATATCAAAATGAGATTGATGCAGCGACTAACGCTGTTAATAAGGCAAAAATGAGTGTTGAAAAAACATCACAAGGTTTGCTTTTAAAATTTCCAGACCATTATAATAATGACAAAATAAAGGGAATAGTGTCTCTATACAGGCCATCTAACAAACACTTGGATTTTGACTTATCCATAAGTCTGTCCAATGCACATTTGCTCATACCTGACAAACGTTTGTTGGATGGCCGTTGGGACATTAAAATCTCGTGGGAATATGAAGGAGAAGCTTATTTGTACAAAGAAAGTATAGTCTATTAATATGATTTTATCAGCTATCATACTAGGTTTAATGGGAAGTTTACACTGTGTAGGAATGTGTGGCCCTATTGCTTTTATGCTCCCAGTGGATAGAACAAATAAAACTAAAAAATTCTCTCAGATTCTGATTTATCACTTTGGGAGGTTATTAGCCTATAGTATTATTGGATTATTATTTGGTTTATTGGGCAAAGGACTTTATGTCTTTGGGATGCAACAAAAGCTATCAATCAGTATTGGAGTTTTAATGATATTGATTGTATTGATTCCCTATAAAACATTTGCAAAATACAATCTGTCCAAACCCATCTACAAAATCATTTCTAAAGTTAAAAATCGATTAGGTCAAGAGTTGAAAAAGAAATCTCCAGATACTTTTCTAACTATCGGTTTTTTAAATGGGTTTCTACCTTGCGGATTGGTATATGTGGCTCTTTTTGGAGCCATAGCTATGGGAAATGCTTTAGAAGGTTCACTATATATGCTACTTTTTGGATTAGGAACTATACCTCTAATGACTACGGCTATTTATTTTAGTGGAATGCTTAAAGGTAATCTTCGGAAGAGAGTACAAAAAACAGTTCCTGCTTTTGTAGTAATTATTGGCGCCCTCTTTATTATTAGAGGTCTAGGTTTGGGTATTCCCTACATATCACCAGAACCAGTAGTTGAATTGGTTTCAGCAGAAATACAATGTCATAATTGAGTGCCATAATGTGAAACGAACATGAATTTTTTTAATAAAAAACCACATCCAGTGGACTGATTAAAATAAATTCAGGAGAGAACGAGTACAACGAGTGCCTGCCTGCCTCGGGTAGGGTTGCATAGGTTCTTAAATTTTTAGAAAGCTTATTTACAGGCAGTTAAAAATTTTAGACACATGAAAATAGCATCAAATGATATCGTATTACGTCCCAGGTTTCAGTTAGAATTAGCCGAGACTAAAGAAAACGTATTGGAATCTTTGAGACAGTCTGAGAAAGCCCCTTTTTTAGTAAAACGTATTGATGAACATATTTTTATAAAATTCAACCAAAAAGAGAACCATTTTTGGTCACCGCAACTACATTTAGAGGTTGAAGAGAGAGACAAAAAGAATTGTAAGATCTTTGGTGTTTTTGGTCCAAATCCAACGCTTTGGACATTCTTTATATTTCTTCATTTTGGGGTTGCCACAAGCTTTATAATTCTAGGTATATGGGCGTACTCCATTGCTTCGTTGAACAAACCTTATGGAATTCAAATAAGTCTTATGATAACTATGGCTGTACTTTGGATTGCCTTTTACATTTTTGGAAGATTGGGGAAACGAAAAGGAAGGCCTCAAATGAGGTTACTACATCAATTTATGATAGATGCCTTAAGGTAACTTTAATACAAAAAGAGGAAGTTCCTCCGAACTCCCCCCTTTAAAAACTAACAAAAATATGTTTATGGTTAAATCTTAAATGTTACCACTGGAATTTTAGAATGATTGGCAACATCTTCCCCTATGCTCCCCATAAAAAAGTGTGATAACCCTTTGCGACCGTGTGTTGGGATTCCAATAATATCTGCATTAACAGATTCTGCATAATTAAATATCCCTTTCTCCACAGAATAATCATTATAAATATCCACTTCTAGTCCAAGTTTTGCCTTATCTAGCGTATTGGAAATTTTTCTATAAGCATCTTTATTGCTTAAAATAGCATCTGCCGGTGTATTGATATATACCAATTTAAGCTCCATTCCAAGTAATCTTGCAAAATTCATTGCATCCAATATTGCGCTAATACTCTCCTTCTTAAAATCACTGGCGAATACCATCCGTTCATGTTTAAAATTGGTCACCTCTCCTTTAACAACAAGAACGGGGACATCTGAGTTACGAACAACTCTTTCTGTATTTGAACCAATAAAAATTTCTTTTAGCCCATCTGTGCCATGGGAGCCCATAACCACTAAACCTGCCTCGTGTTTTTCTGCTATTTCATTAACTTCACTGAATACCTTATAGTGCTTTATAACAGGAAACACTTTTACATCTTTCAAGTAAGGCTTGTCCAGAAAATTTACAAAACGTTTTTCTCCAGTTTTAATAAGGTGGACAATATGCTCTTGGGAAACATAACCTGTATCTGACATAATAACGGGCGAAAGTTCCAACATATGTAGTACGTATAGTTCCGCATCATGTTTTGATGCAATTTTTGCAGCCACTTTTAGGGCAGCTTCGGATTGCTTAGAAAAATCTACAGGCACTATAATACTTTTCATCTTTTTTTAATTTATAGATTAAACTGTCATTGAGAACAAACGGGTTTCTGGTATTTTACGATGTAATCTACGGTCAAAAGCCATACAGACATTCCTAATATATGGTCTTCCATTTTTAGTCACTTCAAGCTTATTTTGAAGAATGGAAATAAGACCATCATTCTGCATGGGCTCCAGCTTCTCCAACACTTGGGGCAATTCTTTAAAATTAGTATCAGGTTCTTGCCAAGAAGTTTCCATATGGCACATCAAATTCAAAATGTGCTTCCTAATAACAATATCTTCTTTTGTTAAAATATGACCTCTATAAATGGGAATGATACCGTTCGCTACTAAATGCGTATACTCTTCTATACTTTTTACGTTTTGTGCGAAACTGTACCAACTATCACTTATACTAGAAGCACCAAGCCCAACCATCAACTGTGTTTTTGATGTCGTATACCCCATAAAATTCCGATGTAGTTTTTCAGCTTCCATCGATTTATATAAGCTATCATTTTTTAGAGCAAAGTGGTCCATCCCAATTTCGGTATAGCCAACTTGTGCCAACAGTTTCTTACCTGTCTCATACTGGTGACGCTTCTCATTTGCAGTAGGTAAATCGGCATCCTTATAGCCACGTTGTCCATTTCCTTTTAGCCATGGAACGTGGGCGTAACTGTAAAATGCCAACCGGTCTGGTTTTAAAACTTTCGTCTTTGCGATGGTATCTACAACATGCTCCAATTTTTGGTGTGGTAAGCCAAAGATAATGTCATGACCAATAGAGGTATAGCCTATAGCACGAGCCCATTCCGTTACATTCTTCACACTTTCAAAAGATTGTACTCTGTGGATTGCATTCTGAACAGTTTTGTTATAGTCCTGTACTCCATAACTAACGCGTCTAAAACCAACATCAAATAAGGCTTGTAAATGTTCACGAGTAGTGTTATTAGGATGACCTTCAAAACTAAATTCGTAATCCTTAGCTTTTTCTGCCCTTTTGAAGATTCCTTTGATAAGCGTTTTTAGATTTTCTGACGAAAAGAATGTTGGTGTTCCACCTCCTAAATGTAATTCTTTAATAATAGGTTGCTCTGAAAATAAATTGCAGTACAGTTGCCATTCTTTTAAAACCGAATTAATATAGGGTCTCTCTACATCATGCCTTTTAGTGATACGTTTATGGCAGCCACAAAACGTACACATACTCTCACAAAAAGGTAAATGTATATATAGACTAATACCTTCTTTAGCATTATTTTCTTTAAAGCTTTTCTTTAAAGTAGCCTCCCATTTCTTACCAGAAAAAGTCTCGATGTTCCAATAGGGAACCGTGGGATAACTCGTATAACGTGGGCCTGGAATATTGTATTTTTGGACGAGTCTGCACATAGTTCTAAAAGTTTAGTACAAAACTAGTCCTAGCCTACTTTTAAAAATATGACTTTCATCAGGTAATAAATATATTTTTTTAAATGTTACAGCTATGAAACAAAAAACTAACAGCTGTGTAATTATTTTTTTAATGAATAGAGTCTTTGATTTTGGTTTTGAATGCTACTTATTAGCTTTTAAGATATTCGTATGAGAGCAAACATAAATTAACTTCTATCTATCCAAAATTTCAAAAAAATATTAAAAAATCAATTTGTATACAACCCTATTAATAAGTTTTGACTTTAGAAGATTAATTTCTTAAATTGTAATTAATATAGAACTACATCTTTTGTGTTAATTTGATTTTAAAATTGCAATACGGTGTACAGCTTTAAATTAGCAAGGTAAAATATTGAAAATTAGAGTGGTATATTCCTTATTTTAGGACTGCCACCCCGACAAAATCATTTTAAATGATTTTATTTGACTGCTAACTAAATGAAATACAAGGTTTTAATAAATTTTGATTTCATTTAGTTAGTTTTAAAATCAAATAAATCGGGAACTATTCGGGAACAGAACGGGAACGATTCATTCTTCTTTTTTTTCTTATCTTTTCTAATGAAAGCAGTGCTTTCAACGTGATTTAACTTTTGTGTTAGGATGTTTAACCTAAAGCAAAAGGAGATGCAAACTTCAAAAACTTTCAAGATTTTATTTCGGTTGGTAAAAGCCAGAATAAAAAACAATGAGGCTCCCATTTATGTGCGTATAACAGTAAGTGGAAAGCGAACGGAATTCAGTACAGATTTATTTTATCCTCCCGAAGAATGGGACAGCAAAACGGGAAGGGCTATCGGGAGAAGTTCCAAAGCTAGAAATTTAAACGACGAGCTTGATTCTATCAAAGTAGACATAAAAGACTCTTATAGAGAATTGGAGAGAGAAGGTCGGTTCATAACCGCCCTCGCTGTAAAAGCAAGGTATCAAGGTACTGACCATAGTAACGAAACTTTGTTGGGCTTATCAAAGTATCATTTTGATAAAAATAAAGTCAAACTTGCCAAAGGAACATTAAAGAACTATTCAACTACCGAAGCGTACTTATTAGCTTTTATCAAAAAACAATACAAGGCAACAGATTTGCCCTTGGAACATATCCAATACAGCTTCGTGGTGGATTTTGAATTGTTTCTACAAGACCCCAATAATCATTTATGTAAATCGCAGCCCTTAAAGAATAATGGGATAATGAAGCATATTGAGCGACTAAATAAGCTCATGGGATTTGCTGAAAAATTGGGATGGATTACTAAGCATCCTTTTGAAAAATATGAGTTATCCTATACTAAGTTTAAGAATGGTTTTTTAACTGCACAACAACTGGAACGTTTTGAAACTGAGGATTTGGACGGCGCAAAATTAAACAGAGTGCGTGACGTGTTTGTATTTTGTTGTTATACAGGGCTATCTTATATAGATGTAAAATTGCTAACCAAGGATAATATTGTGATGGGGATTGATGGTATGTTATGGCTATCATTTTCAAGAGAAAAAAGCGATGAACCTGTTAAAATACCACTATTAGACAAGGCAAGAACAATCTTGAAAAAGTATGAAAACTTTGAGGATTCTATTCGTTTATTGCCAGTATGTTCCAATCAAAAAATGAACGAATATTTAAAAGTCATTGCCACAAAATGTGAAATAGATATAAAAGTAACATGCCACATTGCGCGTCATACGTTTGCAACAACAGTAACACTTTCTAACGGGGTACCCATTGCCACAGTCTCAAAATTGTTAGGGCATGCTAAATTGTCTACTACGCAGATTTATGCCAATGTAGTTGAAAGGAAACTACGTGATGATATGAATAGTTTACAGGACACATTGAATCGCAATCAAATAAGTGCATAAAATTGGCTTATTCATTGAGGAAAGTTGAAAATCGAATCGAATTTAGTGTTAAACCCCATTTGAGCAAATTTGCATCAGCTACCCCTAAGTTATTTTGACAAATGAAAGTTAAATCACGAAAAACTGTTGCAGGAAAATTCAAGTACTGTAACAGTTTTTAGTTTCTACAAAACAGCTTTTCCATTATTTCTTTAGGTTTTAGTATGGTTTTTGCTTACTATTTATTTGCTGAAAAATGAGCGAATTGTGTAATGAACGTAATTTTAGTATTCTTCCTAAAAATCTTTGAAATTGTATTTGGGGCTTTATTTCGAACCAAAAGCAAGAAGAGATACTATGGTTCAAACCGCCGTCCAAAAAATTTATCCAATGTAGAAAGAGTCAAGTTTTTGGAACGCCGAAGGCAACATAAAGGCTATAAAGAAAAATGGTTGTATTATCGCTGTAAGGAAGAGGATTTATTGACTTTCTATTACAAGCTATTTCCAAATAGACCGACCTTTAAAAAGGGTAACGAAAACCTTGACGTAAACTCTCCATTACAATTCACTTTTGGCAAGTACAGAGGCAAAACCATTGACGGTATTTGGGAAAAGGACCAACAGTATATTATCTGGCTTTCAAATCAAGATTGGCTATCCGACTATGATGAAGAATATGAATACATAATGACTTTGACAGACCCAGATTTTTTTGTTTAGTTCTTTACGGAATCCTTATTTACTTCTAAAATTTACCCCCAATTATGTTAAAATTCAACCCGACTGGGGTTGAACTACTGATTTTTATTTGCCAAAACTATTCAAGTTTGTACAAAGAATGTCAAACATTGGGAATTGCAGCAAAATAGGTGTTTTGTAAAATTCTATAAAAAGAATAGTTATGCCAGCAAGTATATTAACTACCGAAGATTTAGAAGAATTCAGAAAAAATTTGCTTGAAGAAATCAAAGAGATGTTACTGCAATACAATAGGATTACCATAGACCGGTGGGTAAAATCCAACATTGTAATGGCGAAACTTGGAATTAGCCCAGGCACACTACAGAACTTTAGGATAAACGAAACTATACCCTATACCAAACTAGGAGGTATCATTTATTACGACGAGGAAGAAATCAACGAGATTTTACTTAAAAACAAGAACTTCTTTTTAAACGATTGAGCTATGAAAATTGCAACATACAATATCCAGAACATCTTTTATAGGGATAGGGTTTTAGTTAAAAAATACAGGGAAGAAAACGAAGCGTTATGGGTGGAAGAGTTTGAAGCATTAATGCTTCAAGGTATACGTACAACCAAGGAATTTAATCGGATGCGTGCCCTATCTCAACTATTAGGTTTTGAAGATTCACAAAACAGTCCTTACCTCACAATGTCGCATAAAAGAGGACAACTATTTCTAAAGAAAAATATCGCTGCAAGAGAATACAAAGCGACTCATTTGACAGATTGGAATGGTTGGGTTAAACTAAATTCTAAGCCCATTGATGATACGGCAATCAATAACAAGGCAAAAGTTATTAAAGAGGCTTCACCAGATGTTTTGATTTTGATTGAAGTAGAAGACAGAGCATCTTTGTTGGAGTTCAACAAACATTTCTTATCTGAGGCATACACCCACATTCTATATTTAGAAACCAATGACGTATACGGAAGGGGAATCGGTGTTTTGACAAAGAAAGGATATCGGGTAATATCAATGAAATCTCATGTTAACGATTTTGATGAGAACGGTAATCCCATTTTTGATATGGATTTACAGGAGTACAAAATAAGTACGCCTAGTGGAACTATTGTAACTGTTTTATCGACCTGTTTTTTAGATGATACCGCAAACCCGGTGCAGTCTAACGCTAAAATTGAAATACAATCTAAAAGAATTGCACAGATTTACCAAACCATAGATACTTCTGATGATTTAGTTGCTGTGGTCGGCACGTTGAACACACCATCGTACAGCAAATTGTTATCCCCCTTGACGGAAGAAACAGATTTAAAAGACGTATCAAAGCATAACACATTTGAAGTGGATTTGGATAAAGGAAAAGATTCTAAATATTTCCGATTGGGCGCTTACAAAATGGGTGTTAACATTAAACAACGTGATTACTTGATGCTCTCTACCGAACTATACAAAGCCGTAAAAAATAGCGGATTGATTAGAAAGGGTATTTGGTATAAGAAACAACCGCAATGGGAAATGCTTAAAAGCATTAAAAACGAATTACATATTGCCAGTGAGCATCCTTTAATATGGTCTCAACTTAAAATAAGCTAGCTATGGAATTACAATCGATACAAAATAGGATTTATGAAATAAGAGGACAAAAAGTATTGCTAGATTTTGACCTAGCAGAATTATACGGCACAGAAACCAAGCGGCTAAAGGAAGCTGTAAGGCGAAATATAGACCGTTTTCCATTAGACTTTATGTTTGAATTGACCAGTGAAGAATATAAAACTTTAAGGACGCAATTTGCGACCTTAGAAAAGATGGTCGTGGGAAATTCAGTAAATACAGTCCGTTCGCTTTTACCGAACAAGGTATCGCGATGTTGGCTAGCGTACTAAGAAGCCCTAAAGCTATTGAAGTGAACATTCAGATTGTACGTGCTTTTGTGTTCCTTAGAAAATACGCACTGTCACATGCAGAGTTGACCCAAAAACTTCAAGAACTGGAAGCCAAGTACAACAAACAGTTTAAAGATGTTTTTGAGGCTATTAATTTTCTACTTCAAAAAGATAAAGTTGAAACGAACCAGAAGCAACGAAAACAGATTGGGTTTAAATAGCTCTATCCAAACCAACTTCACACAGTAAATTGGACGAAATTACTTCTTGAATTCCCGCAATATACTTATCAATATGTTTTCTCTTGTATACGAGCATATATGATGGATGATGAACTGGAACAAAAGTAGTTTCTCCTACTTTATATTCCTTGTATGAAAAGTCAGAACCTAGACCACCTAATTTTAGACCATATTTTTTTAAAGTAAACTCTGCCACTAATCTTCCTAATAAAAAAACAATTTTTGGTTTATAGGTGTCTATTTCAATTTCAAGATTTGGGTAGCACTTATTCATCTCAACCCGTTCAGGATACCTTATCTTCTTTTCATTGAGAGGGAGGCATTTAACAAGATTTGTCTTGAAAAAAGAAATATTCATATTAGAGGCTAATTCAACATCATGAATTAGTTTACCCGATTTTGTTGAAGGAGATAACGGGATTTTTTGCTCATCATTATCATCAATTTGTACAGCTGAAAGTCCTACCCAAAAAATATCTGCTTGTTTTTTATTGTCACTTAAAGGGAATTGATTAATGTAGAGTCCGCAAGACCTGCAATGACTTGATTTTTTTGGATTTATTATTGTTTTGCAGGCTTTCAAATAATGCAGTGGAGTTAAGATTGGTTGTTTTGCAAATATAGGAATGTAAAATTTCCAATCCAACTTTTGAATAATTACCACTGTGAAAATTGTATTGAAGCCTTTTAACCACGCCAGAAAGTTTATCATCGGGCAGAATATTGGTTACTTCTTGTGGGTTGTGTCCCTCATCCAATAATGCCTCATATAGTGTAGTGCCGTGATAAGGTCGATATTGAAAAACTGAAGTTCTGAAATGAGTGTTATTTTTTTTAGCCACTTCAGATAGTTTGTATGCAAGCTGATAGGTGTGCTCCATATCTTCTTCAGTTTCATTGGGAAAACCAAAGATAAAATATGCTTTTATGGCTATTCCTGCTATCAAAACGTTGGAAAGATTGTTTAAAATAACATCAACCTTACTAGTCTTATTGATAGATTTCAAAATTTTTGGCGACCCAGATTCAATACCTATAAATACCTCTGAACAACCACTATCTTTTAATTTTATTAAATCCTCTACCGAAACATTTTTAAAGGTTTGGACGTGTGCCATGGACCGCCAAGAAAAATTGAACGGCTTAAAAACATCAATGGCATACTCTATGTGTCTTTTGGTTTTTAAAAAAAGGTCATCCAGCACCCTTACGGAGTCAATGTTTTGATTATAGGATTGTAGAGCCCTAAGCTCATTTTGAACTGAATCTACTGAACGTTCCCGTATTCCAAATTCTTTGTTTTGTCCATAAGCTGCCGCACAAAATGCACAACTAAAAATACATCCCCTACTGGTAACAATGTTTGCCTCTTTAAACCCTAGTGGATGTTCTATTGGTTCATTTACAAAGTACTTCCTGTCTAATTTTAAGCTGTTAAGGTTCTTCACATAGTATTCAGAGCTTGTATCGACAGTATAAAGATTCCTATTAGTTGAAAATTTGTTAGGTGACTGTTTAACTTGATTCTTTATAATGTCTAAGGTTATATACTCGCCATCACCTGTTACCACATCAATTTTATTGGTAGTTTTCCATTGGAAAATATCTTTATACAATTCCTTAGTAGACAGTCCACCGATTATTATATGGCTGTCGGTAGCTATTGATTCTATCAGCTCTTTCACCAAATCGTAGTTTGTGGTAAAAATGTTTATACCGATAAAATCGGGCTGCACATTATCTATATATTCAATAAGTTCATTTAATGGTGTTTGTGTTGCAATTGCATCTTTGACGGTTACATCTACGCCATTTTCGTTAAGATATGTGGCAATGTAACCTAACCCTAACGGTGGTAAAGAATCCTCATCATAGTTCGGATTTTCAAATCTAAATAGCGGACTATTTATTAATATGATATGTGGTTTCTTCTTCTTCAATTCTTTTTATTACTGTAAAACATATTTCGGGAGAAATACGCTTATTAATTTGCATCAGTTCCTTTATTTTTCCGATTGCCGTTTGAACTGATATTATTCGATTGTAATGCAGTGTTTCTATAACCCATAAAGTTCCGTGAACTGTATTATTTTCATTTACCGCAGCTTTTCTCAATAATCCGTCCGCAGTGATAAGCATTACTTGCTTCCTTAAAGCAACCTCCAAAACACTTGCATCTGCATAGCTTAATCCACTATATTTTGCTTGAAGTGCCATAATATCAATCAAAGAGCCATTGTCATCCACTAGAATTTTACCTGAATTAAGACTTTCTTCCAATTCATTTTTTTGGTTTAAATCTGTTATTTCAATAATTACCGCGCTAGTCGTAATCACATCATAATTGAGCGTTAAAAAACCTCTTAAAAGATTCAACTCAATTAAGTCTATGATGATACAAGCATCCTTAACTAATATTTGATGAGGATGCTTAGGCAATTGGTTCCATTTTTTTAATATCACTGATGTTTTCACCAGTTAATGTTCCTGCTTTACTTATAGAAATCAATTCCTCAGATAACGCCCTATTTATTAACTGCATAAACCTATACGATTTTTCCACTCCTATATAATTGCCTGGTTCATCTTTGACTCCGTAGGTCTTGTTCAACCAAATGGACCATCTTTTGTGATAATTCTCGGTGATTATTCCAATTTGTTTCAACCTGTACACTATGGCACGAATTGATATACCGAAATAATTTTTTATGGTTTCCAGTTCAATGATTTTTATATAGCTTCTCTTTTTTCCACCAATCATTTCTAATAGTTTAGTTTTTGGTAGAAGTAGACAACTTGCAAAATAGTGGCACAGCTTTTCCAATAACTTGGGGGATTTTTTAATGGCATCACTAAACTTTAAAAAAGTATGGGCAAGTTCGTGTAGTATGGTAAATCGGATTCTTTCTAAAGGCTTATTAGCAATGTTAATAACAAC
Organism: Croceitalea sp. MTPC5; assembly: GCF_036985505.1. Taxonomy (NCBI): domain Bacteria; kingdom Pseudomonadati; phylum Bacteroidota; class Flavobacteriia; order Flavobacteriales; family Flavobacteriaceae; genus Croceitalea; species Croceitalea sp. MTPC5. Next base: position 176,102 of record NZ_BTGQ01000007.1, on the reverse strand, counting down.
CAAATGCCCACCATTTTCTATTTCAATAGAAATACCATCAATTTTATCACTATGCTCAATTATATAAACTTTAATACCTACTGATTCAAGCATTTCAATAAGGTTGCTAATAGGTTGCAATCCTAACTCCCATTCTTTTCGTAAGGTATTGGCAGCCCTTTCTATATCATCATAACTATTGATAGTAATGTTTGAAACTGGATTTACAAATTCAGTTTTTAATCCTAGTATAGCCTCTATTTCTGAATAGCTCTCGTAGTATGCCCGTGCTTTTTCTAGAATTGACTCTTCTTCTTTCTTGGGTAAATCTTGTTTTTTCCGATAGGAGATGCTTTTAAACTCAGTATATGAGTTAAATAAAAAGAAATCAATTTTTTGATTTAGTGCTTTAGATAGGGCTTGAAGGACTTTTGGGGTAGGTAACATCAACCCCTTTTCGTATTTGCTTAATGATTGTTTGGTTACTTCATTATCAATTTTTTCAGATAATTCTCGTAATGAAAGTCCAGCAATCATCCTTGCGGACTTTAATCTTGTGCCAAATATTTCTAATTGCTCAGTTTTCATTTAATTACTTTTGGTTGACAAATTTATAAAAAAATATTAACTTGTCAACCATTTATTTTTAATTATTTGAAAAACAGCATATTCAAGACCTATAAAAAAGGTATTCCAGTTACTTGACCGTAACCATCAAAGCACCTCAAAAACAAACTTACTTTTGGCATCCCCAATCCGTTGGGTCAATTCTAACTTAATGGGTATGATGGTGCTTGGGATGCGCTCCAAGCCTTGTAAATATTCACCCAACTCCTTTTTGTTTTCGAACATGGTACCGTGTTCGTTTTTGTGATATTCATGTAACCACGCATTCGACCCATTACCAACCTGGGCAGAAGAAACCAATGGAATATTAAAGTACACATCACAACTAATATCGATATGGGTGTGGTCTGCCAAACTATAATCTTTCCCAATTGCACGATTTATGAGCATACAATGTTCCATTAAGGCATCCAAAAACTTTCCACTTTCATCAGCTTTAATGGGTTTTAAAACAGTTTTTAATTGTTTAAAGTTGTCTAATTGTCGTAAAGCACTTGGCTTAGATTCAATCTTAAATTTCATCTTCTTTTTATTTTAAGTTAATAATATCTGGTGTCGTTTTTTACGAAAACTTTTGTTTAATAAACGACCATAATTCTTTACCAACTGTAACTATAATTTCTTTTAAAACGGAATATAGGCTAACAAATAAATCTTTCATTTTCTTATATTTTTATGGACATTAGTAGTACCAATGCCAATGCGTTCATATGTTCTTTTGATTCCAAATAGGTAGCTTCATCTATATTCGATAAAAACCCAAGTTCCACTAAAATGGCGGGACAAGTAGCTATACTTTGCCTTAGTACCTGAAAATTAGCTGTTTTAATTCCTCGGCTTCTATACCCTAACTGCTCTGTAAGCGCCGTGATCATTTCTTTGGCAATACCTTTGGCATGTATTTGATGGTCGTGTTTCAAACTTGTACCATTATGTAGAAACATCTCGATTCCTGTGGCATTTTTGTTGGGGGCATGGTTGCAGTGTATAGAGATAAATAGGTCTGGTTGTAACGCTTTTACCAATCGTGTGCGATGACTCAATGAAATTAAAGTGTCCTTGTATCGGCTGAGGTAAATCTCGTATTTATTGTCAAGAATAGTGCGGTTGTATAAAAGCATAGTTTTAGCAATGGAAAAATTGATGTCTTTTTCTTTACTACTATTTATGCCAATAGCCCCATAATCTTTCCCACCGTGTCCAGCATCAATGATAATCACCTTTTTTTCTTGTGATATTCCCGTTTGAATCACCGTAAAAAAGCACAGTAGTAAAAGTGTTTTTGAGAATTTCATCTCGATATTATTTTTTAAATATTTGTTGCACAATTTTTAAAGATTTCATTCAATACATAGACATCCTTTAAAATTTAACGTCAAATACCGTTAATTTTTTAAGTTTTTATCCCTTTATGCTCATTCGCTTATAGATTTCGCAAAAAGTTATTTCAAACAGGTTTTCTAAATCCTTTTAGAGAGCCACAAAACGTAAGCGTTATGAAAAAAGCGGTTTATCTAACGTGGGCAATGCTTCTAATGAGCCTACCCACATTTGCACAAATTGGAGGTATTGAAGATTCTGTCAACGATGTTTCCGATACCATTAGGTCAATTTTCCCCTTGCTTTTAGGAGTAATTTTCCTAATCGGATTCTTATTTAATGCAGGGCATTTTTTTGGTGAAAATGCAGACCTTAAAAAGGGTATTACCAGAGTGCTTGTATTTGTACTTATTGCAGGTGCCGTTGTTGGCATTTTTACGTACCTCATTGGAATTGTAGTATAAGCCTTAAAGTGGCCTTTATTAAAAAACAAATTCAATGAAGAAGTACGAGGTATACAAGAACATTCGCAAAGGGGCAATGATATGGGGTCTTCCCATATCGCTCTTTGCAATGATGATGCTTTCCGTTTTGGCATCATTGCTCATCATCATTTTTTCATTTGGTCTTTTGGTCATCTTAACAGCCCTAGTATGGAACGGGGCATTGTACATCATACTTACCAAAATAGCTCGCAAAGCCTTGGTATTCAATTTTAGCAAGGTGTTCCCAAAAATCATCAGCAATAAAAAAGAAAACATACTTCATCATGTCGATTATTAATATAGCCAAATACAACCCTATTATAGATATGCAGGATAACATCTTGTTCGCCAACAATGGCAACGTTATTGCCTGCTACAAGGGCGTACTTCCTGAAATCTACTCATTATCTGAAAAGGATTTTGAAGATATGCATGGTACGTGGTTTCAAGCATTAAAATCACTGCCCGTGGGGTGTATGATACATAAACAGGATGTATACCTTAAAAAGGGGTTTACAGCCGAAAATTTACCCAATGATACTTTTTTGGCGAAGGCAACCCACCAGCACTTTAAAGGCAGGGAATTTATTGAACATACCAGTTACTTGTTTTTAACGCTAGTGCGAAACAAAGCGTTGAACAACCCCAAATATGTCAATCCCTTTAGAAAAGTAAGTAAGGGTATACATCAAGAACTTAACCAAACGGTTCACAGTTTTATAGGTGCGGTAAACGATTCTGTTACCTATATCAACAATAGTAGAAAGGTGAAATTCTCACCGTTGACTCCCAACGAGATTTATGGGTTTTCCAAAAACTTTTTTAACGGTTTTAATGAAGGATATGATACAGACATTCTTTTAGAAAAATCTAAAGTGACCATTGGCAACCATCATCTTGATGTGTTGGCTGTAAATAGCGAATCCTGTTTTGGTGAAAATGTGCAAACCAGTAAAATCAATGAACGGTTTACCTCGGATGATTTTGCTTTTCATCAAGGGTTTATTGATGGTTTGGGGCTTTCGTTAAATGAAAACCATATTGTTAATCAAATCATCTATTTAGACGATAAACAAAAATGGCGTAGGCTACTGGATAAGAAAATTGAAGAGCTAAAGAAAAGTTCAAATTTTGGAACGCAGAACAAGGTCATTTTAAAGAAAATAGAACATATTGTCGGTCAGATAAACAATGACGATAATGCTAGAATCATAAGAGGGCATCTCAACATCATCTATTGGGATAAAGATGCCACTCAATTGGAGCGTATTGGCTCTCAAATAAAATCAGAATTCAAAGAGCTTGATATAACACCTTACTATCCAAGAGGGGAAGAACGTAAAAATTACATAATAAATAGTTATCCCTGTTTTTCTTCTAATTTTTCAAATGAAGATTTATACGTCACCGACCTAAAACATGCATTATGCTTGTTTTTGAACAATAGTAATTATAGAACCGATTCGAATGGTATCATTTTTAATGACCGCGAGCATAACATACCAGTTTTAAAGGATGTTTGGGATGAGGAAAAGAAACGAATCAAAGCACGGAACTTTGCCATTTTTGCACCAACAGGCGAGGGTAAGTCATTTTTAGCCAACAACATTCTGCGCCAGTATTTTGAAATGGACGTTCGCTTGGTGATTATAGACTTGGGAGGGTCTTACACAAAATTTGCTAGCCTATATCCTGAGCAGTACACAGTATTGCGTTATGAAAGTGGCAAGAACTTGGGGATTAATCCTTTTTACATATCCAATACAAAGGACATTACTCCCGAGCGTTTGGAGGATTTGTCAGTATTTCTTTTTGAATTGATTGGGGAAGGAACAAAACCTAAGAAAGAGCAATCCGTAGCCCTAAAAAAGATTCTGAATGCCTACTACAAAACCACTTTAAAAAAGCACTCTTTAGATAGTTTCTATTCTTACATGGAATCGCAGCGGGAAGACCTTTTAACCAAGTTGCATATACATAGTGATTACTTTAATGTAGAAGGGTTCTTGCATATTTTATCGGAGTATGTTAGAGATGGTTTATACAGCTTTTTATTTGAAACCATTGAGGACCAATCGTATAAAATAGAGGACAAACGCCTCATAGTTTTTGAGTTGGACGAGGTAAAGGATAATAAGGAAATCCTGTCTGTAATGCTCAAACTTATAAAAACAGCAATACAGCGCACCATTTGGAAAAACAAGAAAGAAAAAGGCATTATCCTATTTGATGAGTTTGCCAAACAATTAAAGTTTGATAATGTTTTGGAATCGGTGGAATTCTACTATCAAGCCATCCGAAAACAAGAAGGGGCTATTGGTATTATTTTACAATCCATTAATCAATTGCCAAACAACTCTACCTCGGCAAGTATACTTGAAAACACACAGGTTATTTACAGTTTGAACAATGAAAAGGGGTATGATGAATTGGTAAAGCGCTTAAACCTTTCTAGCCATGACCTGAACCAATTAAAATCCATTAAAAACAATCTGTCCGGTAAGCGTAAGTACACTGAGATTTTTATAAAAATAGGGAAAGAGAGCAACATTTTTAGACTAGAAGTGCCCCTTGAAGTTTTTGCAGCTTACCTCACCGATGGAGCGGACAATGACCGCATTATGAGCATTTATAAAGAAAAGGGCTCGATGGAGAGCGCCATCAAAGAATTTATTCATTTAAAATCACAATAGTTATGAGAACATTAATTTTTATGTGCCTTTTGGCACTCGGAACAATGCAAAATGCAGTTGCACAGGGTATGCCCGTGTACGACAACACCAATTTTATTTCACTGGCAAAATCGCTCGTTGAAGCAGGTAAGCAAACCAAAAACATTATAAAAACGGTAGAGTTTATGAAGCAGCAAAAAGAGCGTATCGAAAAGGTAAGTAATGTAGTAAAGCAGTTAAAAGCGGTACGGGAGCTTGCCCGAAACAACGAACGTCTTTTTGATGTGGTGAGAGGTGATGTGCGAAACATTTTAAACTCGCCATACATCAAAGCAGAAGAGGTTGCCAGAGTATCGCAATCTTTTGAAGTCATTATCGAAAACTCCATTGAAGACTTAGATTTTGTACAGCAAATCCTTACCAGTAATAGCTTGAAAATGACAGATGCTGAACGTGCCACAGTATTAAAAGAACGTGAAAAACGCTCTAAGGCTATGGTAGATGAAGCAATGCGTAAAACCAAGCGGTACAATGACATTATTTCTTTTAGAGAAATGCAGGACAAGATTAATAACAGAACTACAGATTTTTAGATTATGCAATTGGTTATCCCATTAATAGGAGGATTGGAATATGTAGACGCTATCTTTCAAACTATTAAGGATAGTGATTTTCTACAGTATACCATTGTTGGGATGAAAGCCCTTGCCATCCTATTCTTTTTAATCAACATCTTAAAAAAGTATAATGAAGGTGTTGCAAATAGGGATGGCTATACTTGGGGGCTTACCCCAACAGAACTTATTAAGAATTTCATCATTGTTATTCTGGTTATATTTTCAAGTCAGGTGCTAGAGGTTTTCGATACCATTCTAGTAGCCATAGAAACCCAATATCGGGACACAGCCCCGTCATTATTGCCATTGCAATTACAAGACGTAGAGATTGAAGAAGATATTGGTGCGGTAGAAGCAGCTAGTAAAGGTTTGGCATTGCTGTTCGAGGCGTTAAGCACTCCATTGTTCGGACTAAGGATGCTTGCGTTCATCTTTGGTGTCTTTTTATGGTTGATAGACCTTTTTATCTATCCTTTGTTTTTAGCGGAACGTTTTTTCTTGTTGGGAATCATGCAAGCATTTTTTCCACTGGTAATAAGCCTTGCCGTATTTGAAAAGTTTAGGTCTATGGCATATTCCTTTTTTAAGCTATATGCAGCAGTATATATGCTAGTGCCCGCCTTTTTTCTGGTAAACGTATTCGTTAATGCTTTGTATACCGAGTTTACTACCAACTACTGGAGCAGCCTGTTCGGTACTGATTTTGGAAGCACCTTTTTTGCACCTCTACTAGAGATGGGCACAATAGGGTTTATTGTCTTTTTAAAGTTCAAACTCTATAAAAGGGCAACCTCGTTCACCTTTAAATTATTTACATAAACCCATAAATAAAAGCTATGAAAACACCATATAAAAACATTTATGAAGTCCTAAAAAACAATCGCTTTATAGTATTGGCGGTGGTGGCAATGTCCATGCTTTCTACCTTGGTATCAAGCATTGTGTCCTACAAAATGTATGATAAGGCACTAAACGGCTCTTTTGCCATAGGCAATCAAGGCGAGGTAATACCTCTACAATGGGTGCAACAAAAAGAAAATTTAGAGGTAGAAGCATTAGAGCATTTGCGCCTTTTCCACAATTATTTTTATGATTTAGACCCTGCCAATTTTGAAAACAATATCGAAAAAGCATTGTGGCTTGGGGATAGTTCGGTAGACAATGTGTATCGGCAGAAAAAAGCAGATGGCGTATTCAATAGGTTAATGCAATATTCTTTGGTGCAAAAAGTCATCAGCATAGAATCTGAAATAGACCTTGCCAAAGAACCTTACGCCTTTTCAACAAAGACAGTTTTTCAGATTAATAGGGGAACAATGACGGACACCTATGAAATGGTAACTACGGGTGCACTGATTCACTTAGAAAACAGGCATTTTCCCAAGAATACCCACGGACTTTTGATAACGAATTATTTTGAAAACACATTGAAAAAGATTGATTATGAAAATAGATAAGAAAAAAATCACCTTTGCAATCATCATCGGGTCAGTGGTCATATTCATTATCGCTTATTCTGTGATGGCTTTTGGTGGTGATGAAGTTGAACAACACACATTGCAACAACCTTTAGTACCTGTATTAGAGACTGCCAAGGAAGATTATTCGTCTAGGTTGGATGCAGTAGACGATTTGAAAGAAGTGAGGGAAACCAATGCTCCAAGCATTTATGATGAAAAGTATTTGGATTCTACGGGAGTATTTGACCCAGACCTCTTAGAAAAGAAAAAAATACGAATGGTAGACAGTATTTACAGAAATAGTAAAATCAATTATACCACAGGAACATACAAAAAATCTACTTCTTTAGGCGATAGTGCAATCCAGCGTATTACAAAAAAAAAGAAGTTGCCCATTAAGGAAACAACTTTAAAGTTACCCGAAATTGGCACAAAGGAAATGGCACTTGAACAGCAGTTGTTCTTTGCATCAAATCCATTACCCAATTTAGAAGATGGAACTACTCCTTTTGTTGAAGTTGCCATTAATAAGAATCAAGTCATACAGACAAATGACCGATTACAGATACGCACTTTAAAAGATGTAACCATCAATGGTCATTTCATTCCAAGAAATACACTTCTTTTCGGCATTGTAAGTTTTAAACCCAATCGAGTGTTATTGACCATTGATAATATAGATAACATCCCCATCACCTTAAAGGCATTTGATATTCACGATGATTTGGAAGGGGTTTATGTTGAAAATAGCTTTAGAGAAGAATTAAAACAGCAAATACTTGGTGATGTGATTGATGATATAAACGTGCCTGGTGTACCGCAGGTAACGGGGTTAAAAAACGTTTTTAGACGCTCTAACCGAAGAGTAAAAGTTAAGGTATACGAACACTACCGATTACGATTAAAAGTAGCTACGAGAAATTAAATTTAGGCAGTATGAAAAAGATAATAACAATGCTGAGTTTGGGGTTTGCAATCTCTGCTCACGCCAATATAGAAAAGCAGTTAGATACCATTTATGCAAATGAAAAAATGACAATGGCGCTGTTTTTTCCATCAGAAATAAAACAAGGTATCACAGGTTCAGAAAATTTTGTTTTTACCTACAATAGAGAGAAAGAACAAAATCTAGGATTGTTAAAGGCGGTTAAGGGTAACCATAGCAATTTATTGGTACTTACCACAGATGGAAAGGTTTATTCCTACATCTTGCAATATGCGGAACATATAGAAAATCCAAATCGGTTTATAACCTTGGATGAGAGTATAGGAGATGCTAAACGGGTATTAAAAAAGGAGGTAAAATCACAAAAAGAAGCCCAGAAAGACAGCATTTCCGTCAATGCTTCACAGGATCTGCTGCGCAGGGCCTGTGAAGCATTATTAAAACTGCCACAAGAAGAGAATATTAGGAAGAAAAACGGTAACGTAATATTGAGTCTAAAAAACCTGAAATATCAAGGTGATAATGTATTCCTTCAATTTGAAATTAACAATAAATCTAGAGTACGGTTTGATTTTGATTATTTGCACATTTTTAAAGTGAATGGCAACAAAAAACGAAATGCATCCTATCAAGAGTTGGCATTACAGCCCGTTTATATATTTAATGAACCGGAACGGATTTTTCCCAATACCAAAGTTCAATTTGTGTATGTCTTGCCAAAATTTACACTTGCAGAAAATGAAAAAATGGAAGTGCGTTTACAGGAAAAGGAAACAACTAGAGGGGTCGTCTTAAATTGGCGATAACAAAAAAAGCCTTTGTTGAAAAGGCTTTTTTTATGGAGAAAATCGCTTAGTCATTTTCAGAATACTTGAACAGTAGTGTAGGGGTGTCTAGTCTTAGGATAATGTTTAGTGCCGTACTAGGGTCCATAAGGCGTTCCCAAAAATTTCTTTTCTTGGTGCGTAAAGCAATCAGGTCGAATTCTGGATTTTCAGTAGATGCCTCACGGGTTACGAAATTTTCAATATCTTCTTTCCTGTTTTCGTAGGTAAATGCATTTTCGCCCAACTCAGAAAGTATATAGTTCATTTTCTTACGATTCTCTACGGACGGTTCATTTTCAGAAAAATGTAATACTTTGATTACGGTCTCCAAAAAGTTATTCTTTATCCATTTTATGTAGGCATAATCATCCCCTCTTAAAGTGGTCAAATAAGCAGTATTGAGCAATGATTTAAAGGAATGGTTGTTGGGCACTATCAAAGTGGGTAGTTCTGAAACATTCAACAGTACTTGTCTAAAAATACTCTGTTCCTTGAACTCCGATATTTTAAAAACTGCCTGACTAGCAATGATTAAATCTATTTTTTCTTCATTGATGAATGCTTCCAAAGATTTATCTACAACCCCTCTCACCATCTTTACAGAAACCCAATCCGAATCAATAACATCATTCGTGTTTTTGGCAACATACGCTTCGAGGTCTTTTCTTTTTTGTTCTCTTTCTTTGCTAAAAAGTATACCTACCTTATTGTAATAATGAGGTGAGGATAAAAATATAGGCTCTCTGGTTTCATCAATCTGTAAAATATGCAACCGCAAGTCCAATGCTTTACACATTTTACTAACGTACCGCAGTAACTGTTGCGATTGTCCATCTACATTTGCAATAAGCATTATATGTTTCATAGTTATGCTTTTTTATCCAATAAATAGGTGTAGTCCTCAAAATCCAAACCACCTTCAAAAATCTTTTTTGACTTTTGAATTATGTCTTTAGCTAGTTCGGATGAACATCCCAATCCTATAGCATATTTAAGGATTAGTTTTTCTTCCTGCTCGTCAATTTCATTGTCTGCATAAATCATTTTAAACAAGTCAAAAATATGTTGTAATCGTTCTTCCTTGCTGCTTACAGAAGGGATGCTATAGCGAGAAGGGTCTTTAACGATTTCTGCAAACTGATTTTCGTTAATGTTCAATTTATCGGCAAAATTGAAAAGGAGCTTTTTTTCTTGCTCATTTACTTCGCCATCTACGGCAGCAATGTTTGTAATAGCTGCAAAGTGGGCAATATTGTTTTTTTGCGTGCCTGATTGGTATAAATCTGATATTGACATGATAATTAAAGTTTTTAGTTAATGGTATTGAGACCCTTAATCAAAATGTGGGTCACTTATAAGCTATCTTACCCATGATAAAAAGTAATGTACTTTTCCTAGATAGAGCAACTTTCTGATTATTTTAGAACCTCTGCCTGCGACTCGGAAACTTCTTTAATAGGAATAATAATTTTGCCTTTTTCGTTTTCTAGAATCATGCTGATGTTGTCAATGGCTTTTACAACTCCTTCTCTTCCTGCAATATTGACTTTATCGCCAACCTCATAATTTCTTCTAGTGTAGAAAGTCAATAAAATATCACCTATAAGTTTTTTAGCCCCCAGACCAAAGCCTATAGCAATGGCTAGTAAAAATGCACCAAGTATTATGGTTACATTGTTTGTAATTACTGTTGTGTCTATTCCAGCCTGGTTAAGTGCTGTAATTGAAATAATTATGGCGATAATATAAAATGCGAGGTTACTGATTATTTTACCACCGGCAAGGTCAAAAGAATTATAAAAACCATCAATTGCAGTTCTAACAAACTTAGCGATGTACATACCCACCATAAAGATGGCAATTGCACTTAATAATTTTGGTAAGTACCCTAGAAGATTGCTTATCTCTCTCGATAATATTTCCCAATTCATTACATCCGCAGCGGCAATAAGGAATGCCAAAAACAAAATCCATTTTGCAAAAACGACCACCACATTGGTAATATTGAACTTGATTTTTGAATCGCCCAAGATTTTTTGCTCATTGATTTTAGCCGTTAATTTTTCTACACGGGCTAACTTTAGTACTTTTTTAAGTAGGTAGACCGCTATTTTGGTTATTATCCATCCTACGATTAGAATTACGATTGCACCTAATATATTGGGTAAGGTAGAAAGTGTTTTCTCGCCCATTGTTTTCAAAGAAGCTACGGTTAGGTCAGACCATTGTGTGATTTTGTCCATTGTATTATGTATTAAGGTTATTATTCAGTTTTATGTTCATTACTATTTTTAGGTTGAAATAAAATATTTCCCATGGTATTGCCATAGCCCTTGGTAAAAAGTGAAGTCATATCGGTTAACAGCTTTAGCGCTTCTACTTCTCTCATGACAGATTCTTTAAGGTCCTTAGGAACTTCCTTTGGTGGATGTCCCAACGTTTTAAAAGGGTTTCTCTGCTTCATACCTTTAAAATATAGGCAAGCAATTTACATGCTAGCGAATTTTTGATGAAGATTGAGACACAGGGTTTAAAAACGGGTCACTCATTTAGGATTTAGAGTGCAAAAATTATGGAAAGACTATTCTTATTTTTTCTTTTTGTTCTTGATTAAATCTTCAAAAACAGAACCGAATTTTAACGTAAACAGGTCTGCAAAATCTGTCAAGAGATTCGTTGAGTTCAATTCGCTCATAACCACTTCTTTTACCTCTTCAGGAACATCTTTATCATTAATTATCTCTTTAAACGGATTCTTTTTCATCATTTCAATTTATCGTGTTCTTCAACAACCCTAATTCTAGCTCTTTTTAATCTCATCTTTACGGCACTTTCCCCAATTTTCAACACTTTCTGTAAATCTTTTACTGAAATATCATCTTGATATTTGAGCAATAATAATGCTTTATCCTCTGGTGAAATCTGCTCTAATGCTTTCTTCAACTTTGCGGCTTTCATTTCAAACAAATCATCTTCCTCAATATCTTCCATTTCAGAAAGGTAATAATCGTGATTATCCCAAGTATCGGACGCATCGCTCATTTTCCTGCCTTTGTCTCTATTTACATAATTGGCACAAAAATTATAGGTAAAGGAATACAACCAAGTGGAAAATTTGGACTTCCCCTGAAACGTGCTAAGTTTTGTATACAGTTTTAAAAATACTTCTTGGGTAAGGTCTTTTGCTTCCTCTTCGTTACGAGAAAAGCTGTAGCATTTATTGTAAACCTTCCTACTATATCTGTCATAAAGTTTGCTAAAGAATAGTGTGTTGTTGGTAGATACAATTTCTTGCACCAGTTCTAAATCGGAAAGTTTTTTGGGCTTACCAATGGTACTTTTTGCAGTATTGACTACAATTAAAATTAACTTGTTTAGCAAGCTCATCTAAGGGGAACATTCAAGATTTTATGGAAAATCAAAGTTAAAAATAAATGTTAAAATTTAAAAGTATTGCTATTAGTGTCTTATGTCTAGAGGATAAATCTGCGCCTGAATTTGATGGATGATTTTACAAGAAAATAATTTTAACAAAAAAATAAATAAAAAATTAGCAGATATAAGTAATTGTAAATCATTGTTTAAGTAGCTTATTTTATTCTTTTTTTAGCAATGAAGAAATTTTTTTTCAAAAAAAAGTGACCCAAAATTACAGCGAGTGTCTCAATTTCCGAAATGTCCGAAAAAGATAAACAAGGACTATAATTTAAATAATAATAAAATGAAAAAAATAACCTTATTGTTAGTATGTGTATTGGTAAGCTCTGTAAGTTTTGGTCAAAAAAAACCAAAAATAAAAGGAGATAAAAACGTAACGACCGTTAATAATGTTCTAGATGCAGATTTTAATGCAATTGAGGTAAACGATGGGTTAGAAGTTGTGATTAACCAAACAGGACAAAACTCGTATTTGGTTACTACCGACCAGAATTTACAAGAGATAATCCAATTTAACGTAACAGATAGTATTTTAAAGATTTATACTTTAAATAAAATCGTAAGCAAGAAGAAACTGGAAATTAACCTAAACGTTAAGGAGGTTAAGCACCTTATCTTGAAAAACGATGTGCAGGTTAGTGGACAGGGGCAATTAAAGTCCTCTAGCGTAATGTATATTAATGCTTACAATTCTAGTAAGATTGATTTAGATGTGCAGGCAGATGATGTTGTGGTAACACTTCAACGTAACGCTGGTGGTAAGTTAAAGGCAGATTCTAGAAACACTACCATTGTAATGAATGATAGAACTGATTTAAAAGCCACGGTTATTGCGAAGAAAGCTAGAGTTACATTAACGAAAAGCGCACAATTGGATTTAAGGGGAGATGCAGATTTTGCTGCCTTTAACCTAAAAGGTTCATCAAACTTGAACTCTCGTAAAATGAAAGTTTCGTCTGTAGATTTGTACACCTCTAACAGTTCAGATGTTTATGTACATGCCAGTAAGAACCTAGAGTTATATGCACAAGGTAAAAGTAAAATCTATGTGTACGGCGACCCTAAAATGGAAATTAAAGGTTTGACTGACAAATCTAAGATTATCAAGAAATAAGCATAATTCATAATAGTTTATGATTATTGGAAAGCCTCCAAAATGGGAGGCTTTTTTCATTCTGTATGCTTCTCTATGAAATAGTTTGCTCAATCTTTTTCTAGATTTTATGGTGTTTTGATAATTACCTAAGAAACTGAAAAATAGCTTATCAGAGGCAGTTATTTTAAGATTAAATTAACTTTTTATCTTTAATGCAATAAATAAAGGTTACGATTATTGAAAATAGGTATTACATTATCAGGAGGTGGCGCAAGGGGTGCAGCCCATACTGGGGCGTTACAAGCGCTCAATGAAAATGATATTTTTCCACAAGCTGTTTCGGGTTCAAGTGCAGGGGCGCTTATAGGAGCCTTGTATTGTTGCGGATATGCCCCAAAAGAAATATTGCAATTATCGACAAACCATTCTTTTTTAAAAATCTTTAGACTTGGTTTTATCAATAAAGGGTTGACCGAGCTTACCTATTTAGAAGAGTTTTTAAACGTCAATCTCAAAGTAAAAACCTTCGAAAATCTTCCAGTTTCCTTAAAAGTGGGTGTAACGAATATCAATACAGGAGCGTTTGAAATAATTGACAGTGGGAATATTGTGGATGCGGTTGTTGCTTCCTGTTCTATCCCTTTACTTTTTAGACCGAAAAAAATTGGAAAAGACATTTATATTGATGGTGGAGTTACAAATAATTTACCTATTGAATGCTTAGAAGCTGATGTCGACAAAATTTTGGGTATTAGTGTTTGCCCACATAAATACGATAGTAGGGTAGATGGGATGAAAGATATTGCAGAACGTGTATTCCATCTTGCCGTTTGGAACAATATGGAAAGTAGAATGGCAAAGTGTGATTTTGCCATAGAAATTGAAGGTGCCTTTCCATTTGGTATGTTTGATTTACAGCAGTCCCAAGAACTTTTTAAAGTCGGGTATGATGCCCTGAAGCAAGATATACAAAGGGTCAAACGAATTTTTGAAATTTAGGGTGACCCGTTTTTACAATAGGTGTCTTAAAGTATGTATCTAAATGAAACACAATGAAAAGACAACATTTTAAACTTATGGCGCAAACGAATTTGGACCATATATGTGAAAGAATTGAAGAGTTAGAAGAAGAACTTATGAGAACTTCGGCTAGTTCTGTATTGTTTAAACAATTGGAAGATGAAAGGGATGCCTTGATAGAACAATACAATGCACTAGATGCAATTCCTAAAAATGAATGGTCAACAGCAATGTTACGATTTATTAAGGCAAGGGATTTATTATTACAAAAATTGAAACAAACCGAACGCTTAGCCGCGTAAATAAAAATAACCAAAACAATCTAAAAATGAAACTTAAAACAATATTAGCATTAGTTTTTGCAACGATTATCGTGGTGTTCTCACTACAAAATTCTGAAGTAACCGATGTGGAATTCCTCATCTGGAAATTGTCAATGTCTAGGGTTTTAATAATCCTCGGAAGTTTTGGAATTGGTGTATTGGTAGGAATATTAGTTTCTATGAAACGAAGACTTATACCCAAAAAAGAAGATTAATTTAAAACTTAAAAAATGGCAAAAATTATAACGGTTGAACCCGATAGTGTTCCAGAAGAAATTATTGTAAATGATAATATTCACGACATTATAGTTAAGGTAAAATTAGACTATCATTTAATAGATTTACAATTAAGGATGCAATACTGCTTGCACTTATTTATGTATGACATTCATGGAGAAATAGATGCTCCACTGGTAGTGCCCAATTGGGATGAAAGTGCTATCCATCCTATAGCTTTGGACAGTAGAGATGATTTTCTAGGTTCTGCGACCAGAAAGGTTATTGCCTTAAAAAAGCGGATGGAGTATAATATACCAATGGCACTGCATTTGGGAAAACTTAAAAAGGGTGATACATCTATTTCACGAAAACTAGAAATATTTGCGACGCTTACTCCTGCTGTTGGTAGAGCATCAAAATGGTCAAAACCCTTTGAATCTATACTATTACATTAAATTTTGTTTAAGGTGCCGATTGATATACTCAAATAGCAAATGTAGGTTTAGTATTAACCAAATATTAAACTCAGGAAATAAATTAAACCATAAAAACAACCAACCATAACAATGAACGATATTAATTCCATTTTAGAACACCCTCTTTTTGTAAAAACTGCATCCATTTTTATCCTTTTTATAATAATTTACATTGTGGTGAGCTTGTTAAAAAAGGGTGTTTCACGAGTCACAAAAGACAATAGTTCCAAGTATAAGTTCAGAAAATTGGTCTCCTTTCTTGGTTATGTCCTTTTTGCGATTGGTTTAATGTTCATTTTTAATACGAGCTTTTCTGGGGTTGGTACTGCTTTAGGTGTTGCAGGAGCGGGTATTGCCTTTGCTCTACAGGAAGTAATTGTAAGTATAGCGGGCTACATTGCCATTTTTACAGGTAGGTTTTATAAGGTGGGCGACCGTATAAAATTAGGCAGTGTTAAAGGTGATGTCGTTGACATTGGGTTGTTACGAACAACCCTTATGGAAATTGGGGATTGGGTAAACGGAGACCTTTATAATGGAAAAATAGTACGGGTTGCCAACAGTTTTCTCTTTAAAGACCCAGTGTATAATTATTCTGGTGATTTTCCTTTTTTATGGGACGAGTTTACAGTACCCATTAAAACCCATTGCGACCACAAATTTGCCAAACAAACCTTTGAAGGAATTTTAAAAGAAGTAGTTGGAGATTTTTCAAACCAATCGCAAGTAGCTTGGGATAAAATGATTGGCGAATACAGCATAGAGAATGCCAAGGTACAACCAATGGTAACTATGATTTTTGATGAAAATTGGATAACCTTTACGCTTCGTTATGTGGTAGATTTTAAGATGAGACGAACTACAAAATCTGTCTTGTCAGATAAAATTTTAACCGCAATTAATAGTTCAGATGGAAAACTAGAGGTGGCATCGACAGCATTTGAAATCACCGCTTTTCCAAAATAATATCCCAATAACCTACTTCGCTTATGTTTCGTATTCTAGTTACATTCATTTTGATATTTTTTACCGCTCCATCATTTGGACAATATGCTGAAAATATTGCAAGTGGTAGACCAGGACAAGCTATCGGTGCAAGAACTCTTGGAGAAAGTGTTTTTCAATTACAATCAGGTTTTTCCCGTACTCAATTCCCAAGTGAGAACTTTCAAATCAGTAATGTTCAATTTAATAATGTACTTAGATTAGGAATAACCGAACGCTTTGAATTAAGCGGTGTCGTGAATTGGCAAAGCGATAAAAATCAAATTCTTAACGAAAGCAATACGGTTAGTGGAATTAGTGATACCCAATTGGGAGGACGTTATACCATAGTAACAAATGAAGGTTGGAGACCAGCTATTGCCTTACAAGGAAGGATTTTATTGAATTTACAGAGTGAAGCCTTTAGGATGCAAAATTTGGGTGCACGGTTCATTTTAGCTATGGGTAACAGTTTAACTGAAAAGTTTTCCCTAAGTACTAATTGGATTTTAGGCTACAAACGAAACGGTGGTAGACCATCTTACGGCTATGTAATAAATTTAGGATATGGTATTACGGATAGGTTATCGACGTTCGTTGAAGTTTTTGGAGCATTAAATGATATTGATATAGATATTGATGCAGGCTTTGCTTTTTTGATGAATAAAGACCTACAACTTGATTTCTCTTTCGGAACTTTAAGCAATGGTAATACTACCAGTTGGTTTGCCGATGCAGGATTGTCTTGGCGTTTTGATTGGCGTTCTACAATCTAAAGGCTGTTTTATTTCATCTTATTGCAGAATTTGCAAGCATATATCATAATTTTATGGAATTTGTACGACCAAAATATCTTTGTTCAAATTTTTTAGTTTGCTTTATAAAACCAAAATAAACAAGTCTATTTACCATTTTATGTTGGGCTATATCATTATATGCTCAGTATTGTTCAGTACTTCCTTAAATGCCCAAAAGAAGGATTCTACAAGCCATAAAGACAAGGATAAACCTATTGTGCTAAATGGTAAAGATGGTCCTTATATTATTAATGATACCTTATACCGCGTCAATGCTAAAAATAAACTTTTAACCGTTCCTGAATTCCTATCGGATTCTTTGGTTATACGTGCGGATAATGTAGATAATGACGAGTTTTATTTAAAATTGCGCTCAAAATATATTCCTTCAAAAAGTACCTTTCAACCTTCGGAAAAAATGATGGTTATTTCAGATATTGAAGGTAAATACAATGCGTTTTCCAGTTTTTTATTCGCCAACCAAGTTATTGATGAAAACCATAATTGGGTTTATGGTAAGGGCAAACTTGTCTTGGTGGGTGACTTTGTGGATAGGGGCAAAAATGTAACACAGGTACTCTGGCTAATTTACAAATTAGAGCAACAGGCTCTTAAAGCGGGAGGTAAAGTGCATTTTATTTTAGGTAATCACGAAGTGCTTAACTTTCAAGGCAATCACACCTACAATAGGGGTAAATACATAAAAGTTGCACAGGAAATAAGCGGTAAAAAAAATAAAACCGAGGCGATAAAATACATTTATTCAGACCAATCTGAACTAGGTAGTTGGCTATTGACCAAAAATGTTATTGAAAAGATTGGAGATTATTTATTTGTGCACGCAGGATTAAGCCCCGAGATTTTAGATTATAAATTAAGTTTAGAGGACATCAATCAAAAAATGCGATTGCACTACGTGCAAGGTCAGCTAAAGCCAAGTGATACCACTCGCTTTTTATACGGTTCTAAAGGACCGATATGGTACAGGGGTCTGGTAACAGCAAGACCACAATATTCTAAAATTGTACAAGCAGAATTGGATGAGATTTTAAATTTCTACAATGCTAAAAAAATGGTGATTGGGCATTCGGTGGTAAATACCGTCTCTTCTGATTTCAAGGGTAAAGTTATTCGGGTAGATGTGTCTCATGGGAGCAAGAAGTTTTCGGGAAGAACTAAAGGGCTTTTGATTGAAAATGGCAAAGAATATGTTGTGGATGATAAAGGCAGTAAAACGCCTTTAAATTAGCTTTATAGCTTATTAAAATGGTCGTCAAGAAATGCCAACCTATCCGAAATCCACTTATTTAAATAATCGTAATCATTATCATTGGTAGTGTCTTTTGCCCATCGATTAAATTCGCGCTCATATATTTTTTCTTCATTAAAACGCTCATAATATTTTGTAAATCGTTTGAAGATATTTTTATCATTCAATTCATCTGCACGTAATGCTTGCCAACGCAATTTCAATTTCTCGTTAAATCCATTTGGGTTTAAACGTAGTAACCTGTCAAAAAGATTGTTACTCAAAATATCGTTTGTGGTACTTATTCTTTTCCCTTTTAGAATAACACCAAAAGTTCCATCAACATCCCAAGGCACAAAAAAGTAAGGTTCTTTGGCATCGTATTTTGCCAAATAGTAATTCTTACCAAGATTATCGGTAGCTCTTAAAAGATTCACATAAATGAAGTAATCAATTGTATTGGAAATATCAATCTGCCTACCTATGTTCTTTATAAAAGAATCATCAGATTGATTGACTACTAAATCTAGTAAAGCCGATAGATTGTTCCAATGTGAATTGTAATCGATTACTGGGTATTCCATCCTAAACCCCAAATAATGAGGAAAAATGTTGTTATACTCGCCAGCCTTTTTGAACGATGTACCACCTTCATAAGAATTGGCTTTGAACAATTCACCAAATACCTTTGTTCCATCGTTCTTTTTTAGCCTTAGTTGCTTTCTGTCAACAGATTCTGAAAGCCCATATAATCCAAGATATTCGCCATTTCGAAACAACTCAACAAATTTTACACCAAAACCATTGACCGCTTTCGGTTCTTTATCTAAATAGTAAGGTTTGTGAAAATCTGTCCACATCTTTGTAGCAACAGTAGAGCGTAAACGTAAAGGTTCGTTGTAGAGTCCATCCAAAATCCAATCATCATCAGACCTAAGTCCTTTGAACTTTACATCCTTTGATTCTTTCTTGAGGGAGTCTTTCCATACCTCGATATCATAGGATTTTTTAGGAAAGGTTAATGATAGATTACCTCTTTGGCGTATGCCCATAACACTTTCTTCAAATTTATTCTCATTGTAGTATGTAAGATACCCTGGTGTCTTTTTATTGTTGACCAACTTAACCGTATCAAAGTTTATTTTCACTACGGGTAACCTTGTAATATATAAATGGAAAGTAGAGTTATCTCTTTTTAATTCGTAAGATTGGTTGTAAGACAGTTTAGAAGTAATCTTGGGAAGTTGATAGACCGCATTGAATTCTATTTTGTTATTGTTTTCAAAAGCTGTTAGACTATCTAAATTGGAATTGTGCCAGACGATAATCTTATTTTTATCATCTACCCCATAACTACCTTTTTTGGGAACAATAGTTTGCGAAAAAAGTGTGTTGGTAATCGATAATACTATCATTGACCATATAAAAAAAGTAAGATTTTTGGCGTGCATTTTTGACTTTATAATAAATTTCAAAAATAAGAATCTTCCACTTTTTTAAAAATAAACTGTTAAAAAGTATTTATTTTTGCATTTTTAATAAGCAAGAATTACTTCTTTTATGGAATTTTTAGGTTTTGCGCCTATAGATGCTATACAACGAGAAAGTTTCATGCAAATACCTAAACCATAATACATTGAGCCAGTCAAAAAATAGAGCATTTACGAATATGCTCACCAATACCCTCAGAAATCATTATACCTTAAATCAAATGGTAGATAGAAAAGCACGTATTATATTATCTGTAAATGTGGTTTTACTTTCTTTCATTATAAGTAGAATTATTGCTAATCAGAATGTGTACGATTTTAAATTTTATGTCATTGTGATTGGTAGTTTATTTTGCTTGGTATCCATCATTTATTCTGTTTTAGCAATTATTCCGGAGAGTGATAAAAACCAAATGAATGCTGAGTCCCTAAAAAGTGGTTCTCTAAACCCTCTATATTTTGGTAACTATCTTAGTATGGAGGAAGAAGACTTTGAGAACACGATGATTGAAATGGGAGGCGATAGTGAATTTGCCCATCGGTCAATGTTAAAGGATATGTACCATATTGGCGTAATACTTGACAGAAAAAGACGCTATTTGAAAAACTCAGTTGTTGCTTTGACTATAGGTGTATGCATAGCTCTTATTCTTTCTATTATTTTAAAATTTGTACAGTGAAAAACTGTGTGACCCAAAATGTTGTTTAGGGTCTTAAATCTACTTAAAATATAGTCGAACTACACACCTAGGATATGAAAAAATCAGAAGAGTGTAGTGTGTTCTTTTAAATATATGTTATCATGATAAACGCAAAGTTTCACTTGGCACTACCTTGTAGAGATATACAAGAAACCAAAGAGTTTTATACGCAACAGTTAGGCATGCTTTTGGGCAGACAAACTGATAAATGGATAGATGTTAATTTATTGGGTAATCAAATTACGTTCACCTGTGCAGGGGAGTTCAATTTTGATTTTAAGGATTATAAGATTGGTGAAAATGTGCTCCCGTCATTCCATTTTGGAATCATCATAGAAAACCAAATATGGGTAGACCTGTACAAGCAATTTTTTCAGAATAACAATTTAGAGGTTACCACCGAAGTTGTTTTTATGGAAAACAAGGTAGGGGAACATCTTTCGTTTTTCGTAAAAGACCCCAATGGTTATATGATAGAATTTAAAAGTTTTAAAAATGATGTTGAAGTTTTCCAACAACGCTGATGCAATAGACTTTTACGAGTCATTGGCTCATTTATTTTATGCTATCGCAATGTCCGACGGGTCTATGACCCGTGAAGAAAAGTTGAAAATTATTGCATCAGTAGAACAACATTGGTCAGTACCTATTGATACTACTAATAGTAAAGAGATAATGTATCAAACATTAAGGGATTTAATTGCTAATAAACAAAAAAGTTCTAGAGCCTTTGAAATATTCCAGATGTATTATTCCAATCATATAGCGATTTTTAGTGAACAGCTTAAACATACAATTAAAGAAGCCTGCGATGCAATAGTTTCATCTTTTAACAAAAAGAATAAGTCTGAAATAATAATGCTCACCCAATTGAATTTGCTATTCAAAAAGAAGCTAGAGCGTTAGCTCTAGCTTCATAACAACCTAGTGTTCCAACCAATAGATTAGATTGTTTCATCAATCAAAAAAACTAATCATCTCATCATTTTCACTCGCACTTTTATGACACTTGTTGTTAACCAAGGTCACATAAAATTCAACAATTTTATTGCTTTGCCTTAACTGTTCTCATTTGCACAATATCTACGAAGAAGGCAAATCCCATAGAGAAATAAATATATCCCTTTGGTATTTCAAAATGAAGCCCTTCGGCTATTAGGGAAGTTCCAATCATCATCAAAAAACAAAGCGCTAAAACCTTAAAAGATGGATGTTTATAAATGAATTCACTAATTGCTTTTGATGCGATAAGCATTGTAGTTACTGCCACAATAACGGCAGTATACATAATCCAAATTTCATTTACCAATCCAACTGCTGTGATTATGGAATCAATAGAAAACACCAAATCGAGAATGATTACCTCAAATAAAAGTGTTTTGAAACTTACCTTTTTTACAGGCTTTAATGTACTGTTTTCTTGTTCGGTTTTTAAGTAAATCTCTTTGGTGCTTTTGAACAATAAGAACAACCCACCAAATATTAAAATAATTCCTTTACCGGTAAATTCAATTTCTAATAATGTGAAAAGTGTAGCATCTAACTTTATTATCCAAGATATCAATGCCAGTAACGCAAGCCTTACTAAAAGGGCAAGACCAATACCCCAAACACGCAGTTTATCCCTTTTACCTTCGGGGAGTTTATCGGCAAGAATTGAAATGAAAATAATGTTGTCTATTCCCAAAATGACTTCTAAAGCTATTAGAGAAAGAAGCGAAATAATTGCATCCATGAAGTGGTAAGATTTTCGAAAAAATTATTGTTGAGCGAAAAGGTGAACATCTCTTTGGGGAAAGGGAATCGTAACCTTGTTTAGTCTAAATAATCTATCAATTTCAAAGTGTAAATCACTTTTTGGTTTAACGGCTAGAAAGCTATCATCAACAGTAAAAACCAACTTAAAATTTAGGGAACTATCGGCGAATTCGGTAAAAAACACAACAGGCTCTGGGTTGTTTAATATGCCTTTAGTGCTATTGGCTGCCTCAATTAATAGCCGTTGTACTAATTCTGTATCTGACCCATAAGCAACACCAACGTTCACATTTTCTCTAGTAAGTTTATTGTTCTGAGTCCAGTTGTATAGGGTATTGGACAAATACGTGTGGTTAGGAATAATTAGCACTTTATTTTCAAGATTTATCCCTTTGGTAGTTCTCAAATTTATGTCGGTAACCCTAAGCACTTTTCCATCAACTTCTATAACATCTCCAACGTGAACCGTCTTATCAAGTAATACAAAAATACCGCAAATAATATCTTGAAAAAGCGTTTGTAATGCTAAACCAACTCCAATTAAAAGAGCAGCAGATGCCGCAAAAATAGCAGTAATATCAACACCAATATTATCTAGAGTAATAAAGGTTACAATGATGTAAATAAAATATTTGGCAAAAGAGAAAACAGTTTTGAACTTCTGACTTTCGTTTACACTTAACTTTCTATTCACCATTCTTCGAATGACCTGGAGTATTAAGGATGTAATGATAAAAATGACAATTAGGATAAGAATTGCCTTAACTGAAATTTGTATGTCCTTCCCAAGGGAAATGGTATAGTTAATAATTTTATTGATGATTTCCATAATTGAAGTTTGTTATATGATACCCCTTGAGACACGAAATAAACTATTGGGTCACTTCAACATTTATTTGGAAAGAAATATAATACCATTCCTATAGCTGTATTCACTTTGTATTTTGTATCGCTTCTATTGATTCTATATTTCACAAATTCTGTTTATAATTTCCTCATAGGCAAGTCCATCACTGTTACCTTTTTTTGATAGCAAAACAACAACATTTATCCCTAGCGATGCGGCATAAAGCCGTTACGTAAACTCCACTTTTTATACGCCCTGCTAGGGATAAATATTGAATCCACAACAGCATCAAAAAAAGGTAACAGTGACGGCTCTATGGGAAGTAAATCAAAAACAAAAAAGATGAAATCATACAGAAACAATAAAACAGAAGCGATACAAAAGTTAAAAAATCAAAAAAAGGAAAACGCTCTGGATATAATAAGTAAATCACTTTTAAAAGCCTTACGAAAAGGCAAAAATCAAATAGTAATAATTTAAATTTTTTAGTTATGAGTACTTTAAGAAACAAAGTTCAGTTAATCGGAAACATTGGAAGCGAACCAAAAATTACAACCCTTGAAAACGGTAATAAACTTGCCCGTTTTTCTATGGCCACAAATGAGTATTATCGAAATGCCCAAGGCGAAAAAGTACAGTCTACACAATGGCATTATGTGGTAGCGTGGGATAAGAAAGCGGATATTATAGAACAATACACGCACAAGGGTAAAGAGGTAGCTATTGAAGGTAAATTGATTTCAAGAAGCTATACCAATGAAATGAATGTTAAGTGTTACGTTACGGAAATTGTAGCAAGCGAAATTTTGCTATTGGGTTCTAAAAACGATAGTGTAAATACTAATGAAATTGAAGTAAAAGAAGCTATCGAAGAACCTCAAAACAAAGGCAATAAAGAAGCAACTACTGCCACAAAAACACCACAGACAAGAAGAACCCAAAGCCGTAAAAATAAAACGGAGAAAACAGCTTAAATAAGCTAGTTGAACTAAAGTAAAGAGGGCGCACCCGCAAAAGTAACGCCCTCTTTTTTCATTAATAACCTAATACAGATTACAATGAGACAACAAGTTAATGAAATTAAGATAAGTTACAAAGACCGCATAAAGTCCGATAATTGGATAAAGTTAACTACCTCGCAAAATGCAGCTTCGTTTATCTACGATTATTGGGATAAAGACACCATTGAAGCCCACGAAAGTTTTAAGGTGCTTCTATTGAACAACGCCAATAAAGTGAAAGGGGTTTTTGAACTTTCAAAGGGTGGTATAACTGGTACGCCAGTAGACCTAAGATTATTACTGGCAGTCATTTTAAAAAGCCTTGCCGTTGGTATTATTTTAACCCATAACCACCCGAGCGGTACGTTAAGCCCAAGTAAAACGGATAAGGAAGTTACAAACAAAATAAAGAAGGCTACGGCGTTATTTGATGTTCGGGTATTAGACCATATTATAATCACTCCAACAGGCGATTATTTCAGTTTTGCCGATGACGGGTTACTTTAAATTTTTAACTATGATTTATTTGAATTTTACAAACCTAGATGAAGATACACAGCAGTATTTACTCTCCCTATCAAGGTCCGATATTGAAAGCAAATATGGTGTACAGCTAAAGCGATATGCAAAACAGAATAACCTTAGTTACCAATCGCTATTGGAACAAGAAGCCCAACGTAATTTGTATAGTTTTGATTACGTTTTTAATATATAGAAATATGTTACCCACCTAAAAAGAGCAGTTGTAAGACTGTTCTTTTTTTTGATAGATATACAATCATTTGTTACGCTTATTGAGAATCTTTTAAAAGCAATTCACCAGATTTCTTAAAACCTAGGTACTGGGCTGTAAGTTGGGTATTTGCGAATACCTTGGTATTTGTATTGTTTTTCGACCGTGTGCGGGCGAAAAGGAATAGCAAGAGGGTAGCGCGCTAAAGCGACGCTACGAGTTTGATTTGCTCCGCAAAAGCCCATAAATAATGGAGTTTGAACGTTTTTTAGTAATAGAAGAGATTCAAATTTTGGCGCAAACCGTTCTCAAACCCTCATAAACACGGTAAAAGTTTGGCGCAAAATGATTGTAAAAGGAAAATACGAGTATAAATACAGTACCATAAACCTAAGGGAATTGGTTGCGAAACGCTTTCGTTTATTTTCAAAAAAAATAGCCAAATCGCATTCGGAATCCCTCACCATTATTATGGACTTTTTTGAGTGGCACGGTTTTAATCCATCAAAAAAGTTTGCTCAAAGTATGCTTCAAGAACTGCTTAAAAATAGAGAGTTAACCAATACATCCATAAAAAGAAATGAAGCCACTATAGCTATTTTAAGAGACATAGAAATCAATCAAACCAAGCCTACTAATGCGATGCTTTTATCCCTTTTTGAAGCCAATACGAAGGATAAAAAAACAATCAGAAAGGAGAAAAAAAGTAATGAAAAAGTTATTGAAACAAGAAAGGAAATTGAAATAACCGTTCCCAAAATCCGATACGAAAGGTTGGCAGAGAAGATGCAAAGCATTACCAAAGATTACGATTATGTTTTGAACAAAATAGAAGTAGTAAAAAGCAATTTTGGGAAAGAGTTTTTAAAGCTATCCATATCAAAAGAGGAGTTGGAAAAGTTTAAAAGAGCACTAAAAAATAAATGAAGATGCATATTAGTATAACACCACAAAAAATAGGAAGAGGTAACGAAACATATAACAGTAGTGTTACTGATTATGTCAACTATCTAGAGAAAGAAAATGAGGGAAAACATCCTGAATTACAAGAATATTTCTTTGACCAAATTAACGATGAGGTTAGCATCGAGAAAGTTATTTCGGAAATTGACGGAAACACTAAAAAACTAAAGAAAAGAGACCCGAAATTTTACTCCATAGTTGTAAGCCCAAGCGCAAAAGAACTGAAGCATATTAACAATGACCCTGCATTTTTAAGGTATTATACTAGGGAACTAATGAAGGATTATGCAGCATCATTTTACAGGGATAGAAAGATTACCGTGGACGATATAAAGTATTATGCTAAGATTGAACATGAGCGAACTTATAGAGGTTTTGATAAGAAGGTTAAAGCCAATGAACCTTATCGAAAAAGGATAGCAAAATTACAAAATCAACTTGCCAAAATACAGCATGGAGAGCTTAAAGGAAACACAAAAAAAATTCAACGAAAAATTAATGAACAGATAACGCAAGCTCCTTATAAAATCAATGGAAAAATTTTAACAGAAGGCATGAAAAAAGACGGAATGCAAACCCACATTCACATCATTGTAAGCCGAAAGGATGTTACAAATACATACAGCTTATCTCCTAATTCTCAACACCGCAAAAACACAACTATTTTGAACGGAAAGGAACAAAAGCAAGGTTTTGATAGGAGTACTTTTTTTGAGGCTTCGGAAAAGAGGTTTGACAAAATTTTCAAGTACCAAAGGGAGTTCATACAAAGTTATAAGGCAAA
The DNA here is from genome assembly GCF_036985505.1 of Croceitalea sp. MTPC5. Lineage (NCBI taxonomy): Bacteria > Pseudomonadati > Bacteroidota > Flavobacteriia > Flavobacteriales > Flavobacteriaceae > Croceitalea > Croceitalea sp. MTPC5. Next base: position 149,290 of record NZ_BTGQ01000007.1, on the reverse strand, counting down.
AAACCTTTATAAACAGAACCCTGTTAAATTTTTTGCCATTGTTGCAGGGCTTCCCATTAATGAGCGAATGGCAACTATTAAAACTTTGCAAAAGATAGGATTGCCCACGAATAAAAAAGGTGTGGCATTTAAACTTTTCGAAAAGACAGGATTAAATGTACCTAGCATTCCTACAAACAAAGTTGAGCTAGCAATTAAAGTATTCAATAAACTAAAAAAGGGACTTGATAAAGCAGTTCAATCAGGTTCGATAGGGGTTTGATTATGATAGATTCAACAATTATAATATCAATTTTATGTTTTATGCTACTTTGCTCCATTTCTTATTGTGCGATTAGGTATATGCATAGAGGATTCTACATTGTTCTAATTGCAGTTGTAATTTCAATAGTGTTGTATGTTTTTATAGTGCCTTTAAATGTTTTTTTAAAGACCCTGGTATATTTTAAACTGCCTTATATTTTGGGCAATCTATTTTTGTTTATTCACTATCCAAAGGAAGAAGATTTGCCTAATGTGCTTCAAAAGTACAAAGTCATTATAGACACTAAGGGGTATCGCTTAAAATTAGGAAACATACGAAGAGGTATTTCCATAATTGGTTCGGCAGGTTCAGGAAAAACAGAAAGTGTTGTATACAGCTTATTTGAACATTTAGGTACTCATGATTTTTGTGGTGTTATGCATGACTACAAAAACTTTGAAATATCCGAAATGGCTTATCCTATCTTCAAAAAGACCAATAAGGATTTTTATATCGTTTCGTTTGACCCCATTTATAATAAAGTAAATCCAATTGCCCCAAAATATATTCCAGACGAGGAAAGTGTAAACGAAATATCTAGAGTTCTTATCGAGAACTTATTGGAGTTAAAAGAATCTGGAAGTACAGGCGCATCAAAATTTTTTAATGATGCCGTAGAAGGATTAATTGGCGGGTTAATTTGGAGGTTAAAGGAAAACTACCCAGAGTACTGTACCATTCCTCACATGATAGCAATTTATCAATATTTAACCACCAATGAATTGGTTGAATTCCTAAGTGCAAATGTTACCTCAAAGGCTATGGCAGATGCCTATATTGTTGGAGTAGATTCAGATAGACAAACGGCAGGAGTGCGAAGCACTCTAGCCAATGCATTCAAAAAAATAAGTACCCAAAAAATATTCATGGTTTTATCTGCTGATGAAGTGCCTTTGAACCCAAACAATCCAGATTCTCCGTCCGTAATCTCGGTGGTCAACAATCCTAAAAAAGAAACATCGTTATCTCCAGTCATTGCAACGGTAATTCATTCCATAACCAAACAAATGAGTGAGCGCAATCGGCTTCCTTCTTTTCTATTAATGGAAGAAGCTGCAACGCTGAGGCTTTTAAATATGCATAGAATACCAGCAACATTACGTAGTTATGATATCATTACTATTTACGTTTTGCAGGATAAAATTCAGAACGATATGATGTATGGCGATAAAGCAAGTAAAGCTATATTGAGTAACCTTTCATATCAATTTTTTGGTAAAGCTAATGACCCAGATACTGCAAAGTATTACGAACGTTTTTTCGAAATCATAAAGAAAGAAACTAGGAGCGTTAGTAAAGGACATTCTTTGAATTTTGATACCCGTATAACCCAAGGAGAAAAAGAAGTGGCTAAAAGACGTGCTGATGCTTTCTATGGGTTGAAACAGGGAGAGTTTGTTGTATTCTTTGACGGTAAAGACAAAAAGGTAACGTTTAGGTTAGCGGAAATAAAAAGGGAACTTCCAGAACCTTTGAATTTTACAGAAGCAGAATTTAAAGCCAACTTTGATAAAATCCATCGGGAAGCGCAGTCATTATTTGATTCTTAGTAGTATAGCATCCTTCTATATGTAAGGATAAAGGCATAATTTTTGATGATTATTCATAAAGAAAAAGAAAATTTTATCATGAATAGGTTTGAATACATAAAAACCAGACAACCCGCCCACATAAGTATGCTGTTCCAATTATCAAAAACAGAGATTTATGGAAAAAAAATTGCTGACGAAAGAGTTGCTGAATGAGTTAGAAAGTATCAAGTCAACAACTTTGGATATTATCAAACAGGCAGATTTATCAATTGTACTGTGTAGAAATCTCCTGTCTAAATTTAAGAGGAAGGTACTAGCTAACGGTTTTGAAACCCCTACCTTAGAAATAGAATTTTTTAAAGATACCAAACAAGTTCCCTTAACTAACTTAATTTATTATTCAGAATTACGGTCATTTGAAGCGCAGTTTCCAAAAGGAAATAAAACTGTACAAAAACAAGCAATTCTAAAAAAGATAAAAAAGCTCAATAGGTTCTTTATGGTTAATATGGACTTTAATCAATATATAGAGCAAGGAAGAATGTACTTAGACGACCGCTATTTCACCAGAGCATTTTTCAATAAGTTTAATGTTACTACATCGAAATACTATTATCGCGACCCCGATTTTAGCACTTCACACGATTTACTTTTAGCGAAATTATGGGCAAATAAAAGACTTATAAAGTACCTAGAAGAACGATTAAAAAGTTTGAATAAAAGGAATGGCAAAAAAGTTAATGGTGTTTTAAAAGGCTTAAAATGGACATCATCAAAAGCGGCTTTGGTCGAACTTATCTATGCTCTCAATCATTCAAGGTCAATCAATAATGGACACATTGAACTCAAGGAAATTGTATCACGTTTTCAAGAAATATTTGACTTTGATTTAAAGGATTTCTATAAAACCTATTCGGAAATAAAGGCAAGAAAAAAGAGCCGCACCAAGTTTTTAGATGAACTTTCCGAGGGTTTGTTATTTCGCATGAATAAAGAAGATTTTTAGGCAACCACCACGTTTTGAATCCTTTAAAAAACTTTTGGTTTGTACTGAATTTATTGGTGTTTTGAGTTGTTTTGATGTTTAAGTTTCTTTATCTTTGCAGTAGAATTTAACACAAGTTAAATCAATTAAATCGGAAACGATTCGGGAACAAGAATAATAGAAATCCCCTAAGATTCGGTTATTGAAGACATTACGTGGTTAGGTTGTCATCCTGCCACCCCGACAAAAGCCGAATCGGAAGATTCGGTTTTTTTATTTAATGGATAAGGTCGCGTAGCTCAGCTGGATAGAGCATCTGCCTTCTAAGCAGACGGTCGAAGGTTCGAATCCTTCCGCGATCACTAGTATTACTAGAGTCTCAGAGGTTTTACACTTTTGAGACTTTTTTATTTGCAAACAATTTGCAAACACTTCAAAATTTATCAAATTTTAACATTTATTGATTCAATTTCCATCAAGGAAAATAGATTCTTCGTTTTTAACTAAGCTTGTTTTATCTTCAAATTAATTCATAACCATCAGATTAGAGTTTACAAAAATTAGTAGCGAAGCGGATAAGGTTTGTAAAGCAAGAGGGTAACACGCTAAAGCGATGTTACGGATTACAAACCATTGATTTTCAATGAATTGAAGATACGTTACAATTATTTTTTGTATCAAAAACACATTAAAAACCCTGTGAGACCCTATAAACGTTGAAAAAATTTACTGTAAATGAAATTGAAAAAGAAGAAAAAAAGTGAATTCTCGGCCATAAGCATCAATCGGATAGTCGCTGGAAGATATCGGGAGTTTTCAAAGAAAATTTCCAAGTCACATACCCTGACTTTGGAACTGATGATGGACTTCTTTGAGGGCGCAAAAATCTCCCCAAAAAACAAATATCTGATGAACTATATGGGTTACGTACATTACATGACCAAAAGGTTTGATTATATAGAGGAGCTCCTTCGAAATTGGGAAAAGAACAGTAGCATCCCAAAAATCCATGATATGCTAAAGAAGATATTCGACTTTGCAGAGCAAGAAGAGAAAAACAGTAGAATGGATTTAGAGTTGCAGCAAAAAATGTATGACCAATCCTTAAAGCGGGATAGGGTGACCCAATACGATAACTATATGCTTAAAGAAAACTGGAAAAAGGAGCGTATACAGATTTTGAAACTATTGAATCAAATCACACTGGAAAAACCCCGATTTGGCAAAGCATACTTCAAACTTGATGTAGAACAAAGTCATCTGGAAAGTTTGAAGGAATCACTTAAACAAGAATTGTGATTTACCTCGCAAAAAGATAGGATGAAGTTTGGTAAGTTTTGGGGCTTGCAGCACGAAACAACGTTTCGCTCGCTGTTGGAGTAATAACATATAGAGCAATGAAGGCATTTTTAATTAACATAATTATCCGTAGTATTTTTTATAAAGCTTCTCAAATATTCTTTTTTCGGATTTTGTAATCAACATATTTATTTAGTTAAGTCTTTTTATTTGACAATAACAGGCTAACGTTACTTTTATAGGTTCTCCCGATTGGTACTTTTCTATTGGATATCAATATATTATTTCCTTCTATCTGATCTATTTTATCTAAAGCAATAATAAATGACTTGTGCACTCTTTGAAAATGAGTAACTGGTAAAAGATCATCATAGTAAGATATACCTTCGTGACTAATTATAAACGTTTCTTGAAAGTAGAGCTTAGTATAATTACCGTACGCTTCAATATATAAAATGTTCTCTGATTTAATTTGATGGTATTTTTTATCCCCCTTTACGAAAAAACGAAGATGATTTTTAGGTTTTTTATTGACATGAATCTTTTGCGGTTCTGGACCAATAGCTTTATTAATCGCTTTGACAAAACGCACAAAACTAAAAGGTTTTAATAAGTAATCTGAAATATTTAATTCATAACCTTCTAAGGCAAATTCTTTGTAAGCGGTTGTTACAATAACTTTAGGTGGATTGCTTAGTGTTTTTAAAAATTCAAATCCAGTAAGTTTTGGCATATTCAAATCCAAGAATATTAGATCTACTGAATCATTGTTTAAAAACTGCATGGCTTCCATAGCATTATAACAGTTCCTTTTAAGCTCAAGGTGAGGTAGCATGCCACAAAATTCTTCGATGAGCTCGTGAGCTAATGGTTCGTCATCAATTATGATATATGTTATCATACTTTACTAATTATTAATTCGACATTATATGTCGTTGCAGTTTTGTTAATTGTAAGTTTGTGTAAATCTGGATAGGTAAGAGAAAGCCTTCGTTTTAGATTTTCCAACCCAATTCCTTTATTACTTTGTTTTACAGAAGAATCATAATTGTTTGTAATTGAAAAATGAATATCTTTTTTTGTGCTATTAAGTGTCATCTCAATAAAAGCATCATTAGTCAATTTTTCAACACCATGTTTAAATGCATTCTCTAACAGAATAATAAATAATAATGGGGCAACCTCATCATTAGGTAAAACATTATGATTGAATTTAAGACTTACATTTTTGTGATGTCTTATTTTATGTAGTGCCATATAATTCTCTAGATAACTTATTTCTTCAGTAATAAGAACACGGTCATTTTTACCTTCATAAATGGTATATCGCATCATATCAGATAGTTTTAGAACCACTTCGGGTGCTTTCTCTGAATGTTTAACTGTGAGTGCGTACAAGTTGTTTAGCGTATTAAAAAGAAAATGGGGATTTACTTGGGTTTTCAATAATTCTAATTCTGCTTTGGCCTTTTCAGATTTTAGAGTATTAAACCATTTCCATTGCTCGTAAGCCCAAATGAAAAATAAAATGGGAATAGGAAACACAAGTAAATTAATAGCTTTCTGATGGTGCAGGTCGAGATAGTTTTCATCAAAACGTATATATAAGAAATAACACAATAACAAGCCATAAGTTAGCACAATTAGAACCTTATATTTTGCAAAAAACTTTGGAAATAATGTGTAAACCACACCCAGCCAAAAAAGAACTATTAAAAAAATAACCAAAGGGTGATTTGGAACGTTAAAATGGTTTTCTATTTCAAAAGTTATAAAGGCAATAATGAACAGTACCAGTACTTTTACAAGGATTGCTTTATTCTTTTTTAAGTAATTGTAATGGTATAAAGCAAAAGAGGCAACCAACAGCCAAAAAGCAAAGATAATTGCTGTTTCCAGAGGGGCATCCTTAGGAATTTTTATGAAGCCCATCCATTCTAAAAAGAATACAACTAAAGCAAGTAAAACAAAAGCGATTCCGAAGGTTTTATATTTTTTTACAGCAGAACTCATACGTTAAAACTACGGTGGTAAAAGTCTGTATACAAACTAATTGACAAACAACATCATATTTGCCATCAATAACCCTTGTTTTAATACAAGAAAGGGTTTGTGGTATTTTACCTGTTTTATACTCCAAAAAAAGCTGCAAAGGTCATTTTTATTAGCCAGTGTTTAAGTTCAAAAATAGATTCGCTTTAAATTAAAAATCGATGAATACACTTGTAATTGAAAATGTATCTAAAAGATATCCCAATGGCGTAAAAGCATTAGATTCAATTAATTTAAATATCTCTAATGGAATGTTTGGATTACTAGGAGCTAATGGTGCCGGAAAATCTAGCTTGATGCGAACCATTGCAGCCCTTCAAAAACCTTCTTCAGGATTTATTGAATTCAATAATATTGACATTATTGAAACACCACAGATTATGCGTCAAGGCTTGGGGTATTTACCACAAGAATTTGATGTGTACCCTAAAATATCCGCTCAAAAACTTCTAGACCATTTTGCTGTTTTAAAAGGCATTCTCAACAGAAAAGAACGTCAAGATCAGGTTTCAGCACTTTTACAACAGACCAACTTGTATCAGCATCGAAAAAAATCAGTTCATACTTTTTCTGGCGGTATGAAACAGCGATTTGGTATTGCACAAGCTTTATTAGGGAATCCACAGCTCATCATTGTAGATGAACCCACAGCTGGACTGGATCCAGAAGAACGACACCGCTTTTTGAACCTATTAAGTGAAATTGGACAAAATATAATTGTTATTCTATCAACCCATATTGTGGAGGATATACAGGAATTATGCACACAAATTGCGATTCTGGCTCAAGGGAAGATTATTTCAAAAGGGAGTCCTTCAGCTTTGGTAGAAGGTATTTCTGGTAAAGTATGGAGTAAGATTATTCCAAAAGATCAGTTAGAGGAATACAAAGAGAATTATCAGGTCATTTCTACTAGACTCATTGCTGGAGAGACGCAAATAAGGGTGCTTTCTGATAAGCAGCCTACCTCAAAATTCAAGTTGGTTACCGTAGGGTTAGAAGATTATTACTTCGCGCAAATGTTTTTAAATCAATCATTAAAAAACGACTAGGATGTTATTAAATTTAGTACGCTTTGAAGTTTTATATCAATCAAGGCAACGCGCACTGCTCATTTTTGCTTTACTCTTTTTCTTCTTCGGTTTTTTTATTGGAGGTAGAGGTCAAGCACCTGCTCAAGTAAATTTCAACTCGGCTTATCAGATCACTAATTACGCGACTATTTTTTCATTAGGTTCAGTTTTCATTGTTATGTTCTTTGCCATTAGCGGTGTCATTAGAGACAAAAAACATCAAATGGAAGCGCTTATTTTTAGTACGTCGGTCAAGAAAAAGCATTTTTTTTGGAGTCGGTTTATTGGTGTTTTCATTTTTAGCATTTTGGGCTTTAGCCTTTTCCTTCCGGGTTTTTTTACTGGATTGTCTATTTCAGGTTTAGATTCTACTCGTATAGCACCGTTTCATTTGCAATCATATATATGGCCCCTTACCGTTATTATTATCCCTAATCTTTTTATCTGCTCAACGCTTATTTTTTCTGTTAGCATACTATCAAAGAGTAATCTCGCCACTTATGCAAGTGCTGTGCTCATCTATATGCTGTACTTTCTTATCGCGTTTTATTCCAATTCACCAATCCTTGCATCATCCGTCTCTGCTTCACCCGAAGCAATGGCCATGGCAGCTATGACCGACCCATTTTCAGGGGCAACATTTTTCGAACACACGCAATTTTGGACACCTTATGACAAAAACCATTTGACATTTTCATTTTCAGGATTTTATTTATGGAACAGAATACTGTGGATAGGACTATCATGTATCGTTCTCGCTATTACGTACCGTTTATTTTCTTTTAGAAAGACGTCTAAAAAAACGATTGGAAAACAAAAAATCACTACCGAACCCTTAGAAATTACCCCGTATTTCAAGGTTGTTAGTCAAATCAATACCAAAGGACAATGGAAAGCTTTTTGGTCATTATGTGAGATGGATATGAGGAGTGTTTTCAAGAGTCTCCCATTTTTAGTGATTATTCTGACACTCATAGTAACTTCTATTTATGAAGTCTATGCAAGAATATCTGAAGGGGGTATTTATGGTGATAGCTTGTACCCATTAACAAACGTACTGATAGAAATAGTCATGGAATTAGTGCCAATTTTAAGCCTTATTCTGATCGTTTTTTACAGTGGAGAACTTATTTGGAGAGCTAGAGATAGAAAAATGGATAGTATTTTATACTCAACCCCTACAGTCAACTGGGTGTTTTTCTTATCAAAATTACTTACACTAGTATTGGTGCCGATGCTCCTTATTGCCTCAGTAATCATTGTTTGCATTGGGTTTCAGCTAGCAAAAGGGTCTTCCCATCTAGATTTTGAACAATACGTCTCTATCTTTTACTATTATGGAGCTTCTATGCTGGTATATTGTATGCTTGCCGTGTTTGTTCAGAGTGTTGTAAATAATAAGTTTTTAGGAATGGGAATCACTGGTTTTGTACTCTTATTTCTAGGTTCTTCACTGTCATTCTATATTGGGATAGAACACCCAATGCTGCGTCTAGGCGATATGCCAATCCCTATGTATTCCAACATGACAGGGTATTCTATACAAACCTCTGCTTTTCACACATATACATTGTATTGGACCTCCTTCGGAATAATTCTATCTATTTTGTCTTTTAAGTTATGGAAACGAGGCACATTAAGGACTAGTAATTTTCTAGAGAGTTTTCGATTTAAAAAATGGAAACAACGGGAGATTGGAGGAATGTTCGTTTCGTTTATCTTTTTCCTTGGTTCAGGAATTGTGTTATTTAATGAGGTAAATATTGAAAACAGGTATCTAAACTCAGATGAAAGAATGAATTATGCTGAGGCATATGAACGAAAATACAAAGTATATGACAGTATTCCTAGACTTCATTATTTAGATATGAAAACAGAAGTAGATATCTATCCTAACGAACGAAAATATAGCGTAAGTGCAGATTACGTTTTGATCAACAAAAACGAAGTTCCAATAACGCACCTATTTATCACTGAGCGAAAATCACTTTCTGAAATTACACTGGAAAACGCAGAAATAATCTTTAGAGATACCGTTTTTGGCACCTACCTATTTAAATTTACTCAGCCTATTCTTCCAAACGAAACAACTGGATTGCGCTATAACCTCACAAAGCAATCCAGTCCATTTAAAGTGGATAAAACCATTGTAAAAAATGGTAGCTATATCCGACATGATGTATTTGAGCCTGCTTTAGGATATCGTCATTCCATGGAATTGTCCAATGCTTATGAACGTCAAAAAAGAGGGCTTCCCAAACAAGAGATCGAACTAGAAGGAGATTCACATCTTTTTTCCAAAGAAGCACGTCTTGGGAGTGTTACTTATGAAACGATTGTATCTACAGACAATGATCAAATAGCTTTAGCTGCCGGAAATCTAATCAAGGATTGGGAAGAAAATGACAGGCATTATTATCACTATAAATTTCCTTCTAAAAACATTCCTTCCCTAGCGTATATTTCTGGTAAGTATGAATTAAGAAAAAGTGCCTTTAAAGATATTTCAATAGAACACTATTACCATCCAAATCATGATATGAACCACAATACAATTGACAATAGTGTGAAAGCCACATTGAAATATTCTGTGACAAATTTCGGGAATTACCCTTTTGATTACTTACGCATGGCAGAAATACCGTCCTTCCATAATTTTGGAGGGGCAGCGCACCCTGGACTTATCGGTATGGTAGAAGATAATTTATACCTAATCGATATCAGAAATACTGGGACTTTCGATCTTGTTTCTAAACGCACTGTACATGAAGTTTCTCATCAATGGTGGGGTATGATTCTAAAGGCTAAAAATTTAGCTGGAAGTGGATTTTTAATTGAGGGTTTTGCCAAATATACAGAAGGGGTTGTTCTTGAAAAGATGTACGGAAAAGGAGCACTTTGGCAACTGAATCAAGCATCTAATGATCGATATTTTGAGGGCCGTTCTTATGCCGTAAAAAAAGAGTCTCCACTCTATCTTACAGCCGGTCAAGGGTATCTAAATTATGGAAAAAGTGGACTCGTCATGTTGTCCATACGTGATCTTATAGGAGAAGATAAATTGAATCAGGTATTGAGAACACTTTCACAGAGATATAAACAAAGTCAAGAATTTGAAGTACATACTTTGGAGTTTTTAAATGAATTATATAAAATCACTCCAGAAAAACATCATTCTTTGATTGATGATTGGATGAAACAAATAGTTCGTTATGACTTATCTATTACCTCATCCTCTTATGAAGAACTAGACAATGGAACTTTTGAAATTATCATGGAAGTAAAAGCAAAGCGTTATAAAACTTTGGCTGATGGTGAAGAAAAAGAGATTGCAATTAACGAACCTATTCAAATAGGTTTGTTCAAAAAACATCCAAAAGGTTTAGGCAAAAACGATACTCCAATCTATTTAGAGCAGCATAATTTAAAGGATAGCTCTACAATACTTAGAATCCAAGTAGATGTTTTGCCAGATGTGATTTCTGTTGATCCGTTTTTAACACGCACAGATCGTATTTATTCCGATAATTTAAGGAGTTTGGAAAAATGAAGCTTAATTATGAGTATTTTTTTCCTCAATGTTATATTCTACTGAAATTACTTCTTTTTTTATAATTCAAGAACTAGGAAATATTGGTAGATTGTTTTCTAATTATGGATTGTCTTTAGTTGTAAAATTATTTGACAGTCTTCACTTAAATAATGCTAAAGAATGTAGTGGAATTTTAATAAACAAGAAACCAGAAATTCTTCAAAGCTTACCTCTAAGAATTATTTCTTCCTAATTAGGTATAACTTCAGGAACGTTTAGTTTATGTATTCTTATTATTAAATACTTAAAATAATCAGTCTTTTAAGTCAGATAAAAGTATCTTCCTATTTGATAAAATTGTCTGACGGAATTATCATTTCGACAGTTTGTATGGGCTTTAAACCTTTTTTTTGACCGGAATTTAAAATTATTTAAAATTATGTTTAGAAAATATAAATGGGTCAAACGGATATCAATTTTCATTCTTCTTTTAATTATTGGGGTTGTTTCTTTCGGATTTTGGTTTAAAAGCTTAATACCACCTAAAGATTTTTCTTTAGAAACTATAAATAAAGGTGATTTGCCTTACTTGTCTCAAAATAGAATACCCAAAAGAGGAAAGATTTTGGTTGTAGTAACGAGTACGGCCACTATGGGTACTAGTGGAAAAACTACAGGATATGAATTAACAGAATTAGCGCGGGCCTATTATGTGTTTGAAGCTAATGGCTTCGAAGTTGATATTGCAAGCCCCAAAGGCGGAAAATCACCAGTAGTTATTGATGATGAAGATATGGGGTCTTATGATTATGCTTTTTTAAATGATTCAATTGCGCAATATAAGGCAGCCAATACCCTTCTAATAAATGAAGTAGAACCTGAAAATTACATTGCCATATATTTTGCAGGTGGTAAAGGTACAATGTATGATTTTCCGAATAACGAAAACATTCAATCTATCGTCAAAAAACATTATGAAGCTAATAAGGTTATAGGCGCAGTCTGCCATGGACCTTCTGCTCTCGTAAATGTAACTTTAGACAATGGTCGACATCTCTTAGAAAATAAAAAGATAAGTGCATTCACCAACAAAGAAGAGTTGTTGCTAATTTCGGATGCAGCATCCATATTTCCATTTCTATTACAAGATAAAATAATTGAAAGTGGAGCCAAATTTAATGAAGGTGATATATATCTAGAAAAAATTAGTTTTGATGATAATATAATAACAGGACAAAATCCATGGTCAACTTGGGGCGTTGCTGAGGGAATGGTTAAGCAAATGGGGTATCAACCAAAACCAAGAGTAGTAACCGATGAAGAAAATGCCGTAAAAGTCTTATCAACCTATAAATCGTTTGGTAAATCTAAGGCCAAGGATATGATAACATCTATTCTGCTAAAAGAGAAAAAACCTTTAAATAGATTATTAATAGCAAAGCACAGTATTATGGCAGCTATGCAAGGTAATATGGGTGACTTCTATAATCTTAGTGGTTTGGTATCTTTTGCTAAAGATTGTGAATCTAAAGTAGATAGAGACCAATAAAAATCAAAATGAGTTGATGCTTGGTAAATGAATATTGTACTACTATTTTCAAAAAATTAAACACCTTTTTTTCGATATAAAGACGGCGTTGTTCCCTGAAATTTTTTGAAAGCACTATTAAATGAGGATAAACTACTAAAGCCCGAATCGAAAGCAATAGATGATATAGTGTATTTTTCATTACTTTGATTTACTAAAAGTTTTTTTGCTTCTTCTATGCGATGATAATTGATAAAATCATTGAAATTTTGTTTGGCATATTCATTAATAATTTGTGAAGATTTTTGAGTGCTTTCACCTATTAATTTACTCAAGGAAGCAAGCGAAAAGGTAGAATCTAAATATAATTTTTCATCAATAATTAGCGAGGATATTTTACTAAATAATTGGCTGCCATTATTTGTTTTAAATACATTTCCGTCTATGTCAATTATTTTAAGTTGGTAAGCTTTAAAGCTTAAAAAATAAATGACAAAAGAATAAAGAATAGGGCCAATAATATAGGGAATTGAATTGTCTACAATGTTTGAAACATATGAAATCCATATGATGATGAAACCAATAATTAATAAACGCAGCCACTCAAATATTGTTCTTTGGGACTTTGTTTGATTTAGATTTTTTTTCTTTAATTTTTTTGTAGAAATACTTACAATAAAAATATAAGTTATGAGATGTAAATAACAAAAGATTAAAATACTGCTGAATAGTATTATAACGTTTTGCTGATTAGTTTCGAATACGTTTTCAGGAACAAAAAAACTAATAACAAAAATGGTTATGAATGGAATAATTTCAATAAAAGAATAAGATGAAAATTTAAAGTCAGTTGTTGTCATTCCCTTGGCATACCATCTTAATAATGGTCCAATTAATAAAAGTAAGGTCAAACCAGAAAAGATAAATAAAGGCTCTAAATTATCCCCAAAATTAAGCATAACAGATTTGCCAATTCTAAAAGCCATAATGAGCAAAATTAAGGATAGAAGATAATTAGTAGTTGATTTTTTCTTCTTGAAAAAAGTAAGATAAATAGCAAATGTAATTCCGTGCAGAAGCCCAGCGCTACTAATAAGAAGAAGAAAAATATCTATAAAACGCATACTAGCATAGGTATTCATATATATATCGCCATAAGGACAGATATTATTTTATTAATACAAATTTTTAAAGGTTCTTTAAAATGAGACGATTCGTTTTAGCCTTTGTTACTATTTTATAATAAATCCTATTAATGAAGAAAAAAATCATTAAATCAATTAAAGTACTATTTGTATTCATTTTACTACTTATTCTAATTTTTGGAGTAGCTATTTTATGGCCTTTGCCAAATTTTAAGACCCCAAAAAAGTATCCTAGCACCTTGATTAAATCTATAAACATAATTGATGTTAAATCAGGTAAAGTAAGGTCTAATAGAACTATTTTAATAAAAGATAATATCATTATATCTATTGACACTTTAAAATACCAAATACAAAAAACAGATTTAGTAATTGAGGGAAAAGGAAAATACATAATTCCTGGGTTATGGGATATGCATACGCATTCTAATCAGCAGTCTGAATGGCTTCATCACCCATTGTACATTGCTAACGGTATTACAGGAGTACGAGATATGTCTGGGCAACTAAATAAAAAAGATAGTTATTGGGTAGGAAGTGAAGAACGTTTACAATGGAATGAAGACATTAATAATAATTTACGAGTAGCACCAAAATATATATTACAAAGTAGTTATCAAATGGATGGTTCTTTTTCTGTACCAGACAACTACCCAAAATATTTTAAACTTCAAAAAAATGAAGATGTAGACTCAGTTTTAAACTTTTATAAAAATAAGAATGTCGATTTTATAAAAGTATATCAGCAGATTTCACCTAGAGCTTATAAGAGACTTGCAACTCAGGCACCAAAACATGGATTACACTTAGCTGGACACAAACCTGTTTTTGTAAGTCTAGAAGAATCTATAAAGTTGGGACAGCGCAGTTTTGAACATGGTCGTGTTTTTATGTATGAAGCTTTTCCTAAAGCAGATAGCCTTAGAGTATCTAAAGACTGGAAACAGTTTTTTCAAAAATCAAAAAAATCAATGGTGAAGGATTTTAATTTTGAAAAAGCTACTGAATTCATGCATCTTATGAAAGAGTATGATGTGTATTGGACACCTACACTACAAACATTGAAATTTGAAGCGCTTGCACATAAAGACTCTTTTTTAAGCAATCCCAAACTAAAATATGTTTCTTGGGCACGAAAAAATCTATGGTGGAGATTTGATGTCAATCATAATAAAAAGCAAAATACATCATCAGTAAATAAAGGACTTAGTGCTTCTTTTTATGAAGCTTCAAAAAAGCAAGTTGATATGGCTAATAAAATAGGTGTCCCTATTATGGCGGGAACAGATGTTACAGACTCTTATACTTTTGCAGGATTTAGTATTCATGACGAATTGGAAGAGTTAACCAAAAGTGGTTTTTCAAACCTAGAAGCCTTACGAAGTGCAACTATTATTCCTGCACAATTTGCAAATATGGAAAACAAATATGGAACTATTGAAAACGGAAAAATAGCGGACTTAGTTATTCTAGACAAAAATCCTTTAAAAAAAATAACTAATTCAAAATCAATCAACAGTGTTATTCTTAATGGCACATATTATAGTTCCAGTACCTTACAAGAATTAAAAGACTTCACGCAATCTATAGCTTCTAGTTTTCATATGAATGTTAAAGTGATGTATAGTTTTATAAGTAGTCCATTAATTAGAGTACAGTTTGCAGACTAAAAATCTACTGACTGTATTGGTTTATATTATTTAACCTTTTAATCTTAATGGTAGTTTTTATCTGATTGTCCACTTTTTTTTGCAAGTCCAAAAACTTGTAAGTAAATCAGGTACTATTTCTAAAAAAGAGAATAAAATAGTTTGGATAGATTCATTTTTAACACGTGCACATCGTATTTATTCCGAGAATTTAAAGAGTTTGGAGAAATAAAGACAAAAGATTCATTTTTATTTATAGTGTTGTTTTTAGGTCTTCGGTATATGCCTTCTATTTCTTAACTGCTCTAAGACACATAAAAGCTGGAAATTCTATAAGTTCTTCATAATGCTTTTGATCTAATTTTTCAAACTCTTTTAAGGGTTTTGGTTCTATCAATTTGTCGATATAAAACCCATTCTTTGTTAAGGGTGAAATACAATCGTGAAGTGGTCTTCTGTGACTATTGATTTCAATTGGTTTTCCAAACCCTGACCAAATACATTTAACGGGTTCTGTTTTAAAATAATCTTTAGATTCATAGTAATTGTATTCAAAAAATGGATGTTCAATTGAGATAATTAATTGACCTTTGGTTTTGAGAACCCTGTGAAATTCTTTGATTGTTAAGTTCCAATCTTCTATGTAATGTAAAGCCAATGCACATAGAACAAAATCAAAGGATTTGTCATCTATCATTGTCAGAGGACTACTTAAGTCGTGCACAAAGAACTTACCTTTACTTTGGTTTCTTTCTTTAGCAAATTTTATCATTTCAGAACTGAAGTCAAATCCAGTTACATGCGCATTTTTTGAAAGCAATATTTCCGCATATTTTCCAGGACCACAAGCTGCATCGAGAACTGATTTGTTGTTTACGTCTTCAAGTAAACTTAATGTATTAGGTCTATCGTAATAAGCATTATGAGGTTTGTGCTCTATCAATCTACTATAGCTTTCGGCTAATTCATTATATGCCGCTTTGATTTTTAGTTTGTTCATAACTACGCCTTGTTAGATTGAATTAATGATATTCCTGAACATAAAATCCAAACGGCAACACTAAAAACAAAAATCCTAAAACCAATTAAGCTTGTGAAAGCAAAACCTGTAAGACCACCAATTATTGAAAATATTAATATTAATAATCCGAAATAGCCTAAGTACTTAGAGATTTTTTGAGTTTTAATTATTAAAATAGAGTAGATTAAGATTCCAAAAATAAGAGCAACAATAAATACATAGTCTAATGCCTTATTAATGGTAAAACCATAACTTACTAGGATCTTCAAAAAAGACTCGCTTTGTTCTAGACTTTTTGCGTGTTGGTTTAAAAAATTCGGTAATATTAAGCCATTGAATAGAGCTGCTAACATTGCTGAAAAAAGTCCAAGAGTAACCGAAATAAGGGCAAGTTTAGAAATTTTTCTTAGACCTAAAAGCCTATCGGTTAAGCCATAAAATCCAAACAACATAAATGGTATACAAGCAATAGCAATTGAATGTGCAATTTGCATCTTAGCTGCTTGATTAATAATTTCTTGGAAGCTGCCACCTGATGGATGTAAAATCATTGTAATGATAGCCAAGAAGGAACCTGCTGACAAAGAAATCCCTGTAATCTTATAAAATTGACTTTTCATTGAAGAGAAATTTAAAATATCGACAAATATTCATCTTATTCTAAGATCTCTCTCTTGACTAAAGTCAATTAATTCTTTTTCTAACACGACTTAATGTTTCTGGAGATATCTTCAGATATGAAGCAATAATTGTTAAAGGAAATTTTTGAATCAGCATCGGCTTTTGAGTTAGTATATATCTATACTTTTCATCAGCAGATTTGTTTTGATCAAAAAACTCTAGACGATTATTGGCTATATCTAATATTTTCCCAAGCTTAAGAAAACTAGGAGATATTGCTATGAGCTCATGTATTGATTCTATGGACAGTTCATACACCGTGCTGTCTTCAAAAGCTTCAATAGAGTTTTGTGATGGTTTTCTTGAAGTAAAACTTCGATGATTTAACATCCAATCTTCTTTAGAATATAAGTCAATAACTTTTATATTAAAATCGTCATCATGGTTGTATTGGTAGAAACTTCCTGAAATAATAAAATAAGCTGATGAGCACACATCACCAATATTAAGTAATGAATCGCCTTTCTTTAATTCTAAATGATTAAGCTTATTCTTTACGAAGTCTGTTTCTCTTTTAGAAAGCTTAATGGTTTGTATTAAATAATTTTGAAGTGAATTATTCTTTGACATAAGTCTATTTTAAAAAGAATCTAACTTATCGGTTTAATACAGAGCCGAATTTCTATGGTTTCTTTTTCTAAAAGCCAAATTAAAAATTTGGCGGACTTTCTAAATATACACAAACCTTTAGGTTTAGCATTTACCAGCAATGTTTTATACACCGTGTTGGCGGTAGTTATATCTTAATTTTTTGGTCTTAAGTTCTCTACAACTTGCATACTCACCCAAAAAATATCCACATTCTCATATTCTTTTGAACCCATGTTCCTGTTGAAGAAAAGATACTTTCCATCCGGCGTAACACTCGCCGATGCTTCCCAAGCTTCAGTGTTTATTTTATTTCCTAAATTAATAGGATTACCCCAAGAACCATTTTGTTGACGAAAACTAATATAAATATCAGAATCCCCAAATCCGTCTTCTCTTTTGCTATCAAAAAGTAGATATGATTCATCTGGAGCAATAAATGGGTGAAAGCTTTTTCCTTTGTTAATCTCTTTATTGAGTAGCCTCGGTTCTTCATATTTTCCGTTTACAAGTCGCGAGTAACGAATATCACCTGTAAAGTCCTTTTTGAACTCATCAAAAAAGTAGGTGCCCTTAGAAGAAGCCGTAAGACGCATGATCGGTAAGCTGTCAAAAGGAGAATCAAGTTCCTTTATTTCAGACCATTCTTCGTTATCATTACGTTCCTTATATCTTCTACCTAAGTGCATAGTCTTACCATCGGGAGAGATAAAAGGTGTACCAACTCTAGAGGATATTACTGAATCTTGCCATTGATTATGAGTTCTTTTCATAACGACGAATTCCGTTCTCTTATCTTCTTTAGTTTTTCCTACTTCTCTTAGAAAATAGAATTCTTTTAAATCCGGTGTGAAATCTCCATAATATTCCCAGCCTTGAGTAGTAACTAATCCAGGGGCAAAAGGCTCTGGTATTAAGCCAGGTGGTTTTTGACCTAGGTAAAGAATCTCTTTTTTTGATGAATCATTCTCTTTTGTGTTCGACTTATCAGGCTTGCAAGCATTTAAAAATAGAATGAAAATAAGTGCTGAAAATTTAATTATGTTGTTTTTCAAGTTCTCTTTAGTTTAATTACCGCCAACATAAGAATATACAAACCTCTCGGTTTGGTAATTATTAGCTATGTTTTATACACTGTGTTACAGTCAGTTTTCATTTTGAATCCTAACTCTTATTGAATTCTATTTCAACTGTAAAGCAACGTTCCATAAGTCAAAATCACTGCTGTAATATTGAAGTGAATTACCACAGTGGACAATTACAGTTTCTTTTTGTGGTATAATGTAAATATTCTGTCCTAGGTTTCCGTTTGCATAGAAATGAAAAGAACCATCTTTATTTACATGCCCCCACCATTGGTAGTTATAGTAAATTCTTTTTTCTCCTCTACCAAACCATTTAGGGTATATAGCTCTAGGAATTGATTTGTTTTCTCTAGTAGATTCCCAAACCCAATCTTTGGATATAATTTGATTACCATTCCAGTTTCCTTCGTTTAGCATTAACTGACCGAAACGCGCATAATCAATCGCTCGGGCAATCAAACGACTTGGCATATATTCAAAATTAGATTCTTTGCTGTCTATGGAAAAAAGCGCATCATATTCCATAATTCTTGACCATAATTTCTGCTCCAAATAATTTGATACAGATAAGTTAGTAGCTCTTTCTAGAATTAATCCTAAATAGCTTGTATTATAATTAGAATATTGAAAATCTTTTCCTGGTTCGGATAAAACTTCTACATCCTTAAGCAACAACTTTCGAACATTGGGATGATAGTATCCAACCGCTTCGTCGTGCCAAGGAGAATGAATATTAGTGAAGGGTATTCGACTTGTGTTGTACTCAAGCCCTGAACGCATTTCAAGTAAATGTTCGATGGTTATTTTTTCGAAGTTTGAATCTCGCTCTATAAGTTCAGGAATATAATTTGTGATGGGTTCATTAACACTTTTTATAAAACCATCATCAATAGCAGTCCCAATTAAAAACGATATAAAAGACTTTGCCATAGATTGAGAATGGAAATAGGAATCTCTACTAAAACCATTAAAATATTTCTCATAAATGACTGTATCTCTTTTTATAACAATAAGAGCAGTCGTTTGAGACCCGGTTGCCCAGTCTTTAAAGCTGTTAAATCCAGTTTTAGTTACGAGTTCTTCAAATAGGGATTCTATATACTTCTCTTTTGGATTTGAAATAAATGTATTCGCATGTTTTGCTCCTTTAATCCTATGATTTTCAAAATTGTTATAATCATAAACATCCGCTACATTCATAATTATGAGTCGATAAACGTAAGTAGGTGTATATTGAATTGATAAAAGTACAATTAGGAATAGGACAATTGAAAGAATTGTGAGTAATGTACTCTTCAGTAACTTTTTCATTTGATATTTTTTATAAATTCGTTGTAACTACGTTAATAAGGACCTTTGGTTCTTCAAAAATCATTTCTGGATTATTTATAAACCTAACAAGATTTTTTTGGACCAATTTTGGTGCTTCCAATTGAGGAAAGTGCCCAATGGAATCAAGCGTAATTAGGTTTGGGTTTGGAACAATCTTTCTGTATCTATCAACGGTCTCTTTGCCAGTCACAGGATCTTGTAGTCCATTTATAAAAAGTATGGGAATTCTATCTTGAACAAGTGTATTTCTCCATCGTTCTTGATTGACGATTCTGTCGTTGCTGGCATGAACTAATTTATGATTGATTCTGTTGCCTCCTTGTTGGCATATTAAATACCATTGGTCAATAAGATCTTGTTTTGATGGAAGGAATTGCGCTCCGAAAACTTTTTTAAAGCTATTCTCAAAGAGTGATTGATTAACAAGAGGGGAAATAAGACTTCCTAATGGGCTCGCTAGTAAAGATTGCACCCTGGTAGGCTTATGAGTTTCTGGGAACAAGCCTCCATTCAACAGTGTTGCTGACCTGATTTGGAAAGGATATTTTGATCCGCTTTCCATAAAGCGCGCGATCATTTCTTGAGCAACGTTGTCTCCATAATCATGAGCCAAAATATGGAACCTTTTAATCTGGAGATTTTTTAAAATAGCCTCTTGGATGTCCGCCTGAAGAGAAATGGAATACTGAATATCACTAGGTTTATCGGACAGACCAAAACCCAACATGTCTAAAGCTATGAGTCTGTAGTTTTTTTTCAGATCTTCCCATAGTAAGCTCCAATCAAAGGACGACGTTGGATATCCATGAAGCAATACAATAACCTCTTTGGATGCATCCTTGGTGTCGAAATAGGAAATATTGAATTGTTGGAATTGAAAGACTTCCGAGTTTGATTTCCAATTCCTTAATTCTTTGCTAATGGTATCTTCAGAAGGACTTTTATCTATTTTGGTATACACAAAAAGAATTACAACAATCAATACGAGCACTGCTAAAATTGTCTTTCCGATCTTTTTCATCCGATTTTTTTTAGCTTATGAGGAGCTGCTATGAACAAGAAAGTAGCGCTACAGGTCATCAATATTTTTGTGTTCATAATTTGATTTTATCGGTTTTTATAAGTGTTCTATTTGATCAAACTTTTCCCGGCTATTAAGGAAGGTTGTAACCATTTTGAAATGAATGATTTTCCAATTCTCCTTCAATATTCACCCATTGAATCTTCCATGAGTCTCCCTCTTTGCCAGTTGCTAAAAACAAAAACTTGTTGTCTGGTGTTACATATGGGTTTCCTTGTCCATGCGTATTTATTTTTTTATCCAATTTTATCGGATTGGACCAATGCCCCTGACCATCACGATGACTAATCATCAAATCAAGCTGATTTCCAACCAAAGCAAAGATCAAATAGTCTTCATTAGGTGAAACATATGGCGTACAGGTTGGTATTTCTGAATTGTTGAAAAATGAGACTTGCTTTGCCTCTTGAAAAACTCCTTTCACTTTTTTAGATCGATAAATGCTCATTTCACTATAGTCAAGGTTACTCGAATGAAAGTAAAGGGTTCCTGAATTGGTAACGGTGGGATGAGAAACCAGCTTACTCCTTAAATTGGGAATGTCTACAAAAACAGGCTCACTCCATCGTCCATTCAATTTCTCAGACTTCCACAGGTGCCATGTTGCACTGACTCCTTCCATTGGAATCGGTCTCGTAGAACTGAAATAAAGAGTATTTCCATCCGGAGAAAAACTCATTCCATGCTCATTGTATTGACTATTAAAAAAAGCAAGTTCGGGTTCGGACCAGCCATGATTTAGGCTATGAATTATATAGACCTGAAAGTTTCCGAAGTTCGTGTCGGAAACTGTGTAATAGTACTCTTTAAGGTCGGGGCTAAAAATTCCTCTATGGATGATTTTTCCTTCGGGAACAAGTTCACTTTTGAAGTCAATTGGAAAATGATTCGGACTCTGTTCCAGAGTATATAGTGTATTCTTATTTTCGGGGACACAGGCTCCAACCAACAAGAATAAAAAGAGGATGTAGAATTTTACTAGAGCTTTATAAAATATTTTTTTGTCAACTATTTTCATCATGATCATCAGTTTAACGATACGGGATCTTTTAAGCTTGAAAAAATTTCTTCGGCATGATCAAATATCAATAAATGTCCATGGTTAGGGTATGTTTTCAAACTGGATCGCTCTATTTGATTCGCCATAAATTCGGCCCACTCATAAGGAACGTTATTGTCTTTCTCTCCTTGCCAAAATGATATAGGAACTTGTGTCTTGCTATAATCAAACCCCCAATCTTTTACCAATATCTTAGAAATCTCATAAGCAACCCCTTTGCTGCCATTTCTATAGGCTTCTGTAAACATATTTTGAAGCACCTTAATCACCGCTGGGTTCTCAAGGATTTTTTTGTCTGAGTCATTCATCATTTTTAAAAAACTTTGAAGTACTTTCTCAGGGTTCTTAGCTATTTGCTTCGCCTGAAACCTTAAGAGTAGGGCAAAGAATTTAGGAAATGATTTTGACACACCAAGCATCAGCTTAATTTTTCTAGACAAAGCTTTCTTATTATGCTTTGTTAGAGGAGCAAATCCACTAACAATAGCCATTTGATTAATTTTCTCAGGAATTTTATAAACAATACCGAAAGCAAAAGGAGCTCCAGCAGACATGGCTGCAACTGAGAATCGATCTATCTTGAGGAACCCCATCAGTTCTTTGATGTCTCGTGCAAATTCAAGAATACTACCCTTTGGATTAAAGTCTGACATCCCATGACCTGGCCTATCTACTGCAATAATTCTTAGCTGATGGGTAATTGTAAAAGAAAGATCATAATGCATTTCTAATCTTGAGCTTTGTGAGCCGGGACAATAGACTATTGGATATCCGTCACGAGGACCGTATTCAGCAAAACCCAGATGTCTTTTATCTCTGAGTTGAATACGCTGTTTGGTTCTATTTATCTTCGTTTCTATTATTTCCGAATTCATTGAGTAAATCTAAATTTATACATCAAGTATACCATTTACTAAGTTCTGAAAGCGTTATATTTTCATTTCATTGCCAAGGCTAAGGTTTTTTGAAATTACTTCAAGGGTCAATCACTTTACTGTTTAAATCATCATTCAAATAATACTCATAGAAACCTCCATCCATAATAAAATAGGCCGATGAACACACTCCTACCATATTTAGGATGGTCTAACCCATTTTGAACTTCAAAGGCTTTAACTTTTTCTCTAAAGGACTGATCTCTTCTTCCAAGGATTTGCTCGTTGTTGTTATACATTTCAATAATAAATCTTCCATAAAAGCCCTTTTTGGATGATCCGTTTAAGTTAGTTTGAAAGGTTTCAACCCTGTTGTAAAAGATTATTCTAATTTTCCAATTAATCCCCAGCCATTAGCTTTTTCTATAACCACACAATGAATTTTGTTTTCACCTTTTTTAAGTGGAAGATATAGTTTGTTGGTATTGATATCTATGTGCCCCATAAATTGGACGCCTTTTTGTCTAAAAGCGTTATTACCATTAAAAAAAAGTTTACCGTTTATAAATACCAAAACTTTATCACTATAGTCAAAAGAAAAAATCTGTGTTTTATTTGTCTTTGAATTGATGGATGTAGTGGCAACCACATATTCTTCCTTATTTCGTTCAAAGCTACCAGAGGTTGTCTTTTTAACATACTTGGATATAGGTAATAATCCAGATGCTTCGGTTGATACCGTAGTGTAATTTTCTTTTGAAAAATCTTCGAATCTTACTTTACCTTCTTCGTAGGGATACGCTTTTGTGATTTCCCAATACCTTATGATATTCATGTCCCTATTTGGTGTTTCTATTTCAGCTTGCTTTTCAGAAATACTGCCATGCGTAACCCTAAAGTTTGAGAATCGGTTCCCAAATAAAGCCCAAAGTCCGATAATACCTTCTTTTTGTTCTGTTCTTAAGTTATCCACAGTCATAACCTTGACGTTATTCACAAATACTTGAACGCTTCGGTTTTTTAATTCTATGCGCAAGGTATTCCAACCTTCATCCTTAAAAGATGTATTTGCTTGGTGTTCCCGATATAGTTGCCAGTTGGATTCGTTGTTAAACATAGGTGTGTACTGTACCGCATCTGCCTGATTGGATTTGTGTAATCGCATGTAAACCTCTTCTAATGTATCGTCTTGTTCCCTAAAGCTGATACCGGCAAAACTTCTTTTAGATTTAGCATATACATCTACCTCGATAGATCCATTAGTAAAATTCAAATTCTTTACTGTTGCTCTACCATTTTTTAGAACAAGGGTTTTTCTATTGTCAAATTTTTCAAACAAGGCATCATTGGGGACGTTCCAATTAGAAGGAATCATCTCAATTTGAGTTTGAGTATTTTGTGCTACTAAAATTTGGATGCCAAATAAGCAGATTACAAGGTAAAGGAGTTGTTTCATGATTTTTTTGTTGAAGAATTTCGGTAGAATTTATCTTGTGGTTTTTTCTTAAGGATGATAAAAATCAGAAGGGAGAACATAAAAGTGAGTATGGCAAAGAATTTCTCGATATGTGTTTTAGCGAAAAGATTTCCAATCGTATTTAAGACAAACAGAAAAAGAAAAAACCATAAAATGATATTTACGAATTTCATTGATATAACCTCTTTCAAATACGTAGCCTTTATAAGGAGAGCTGTACACAAAAGTAGGTTGAGTAGGATTGAAATGCTTTCGAAAATGTACATCTCCATATCACTTTTTAATCTACCTCCCCAGGTGATTTCAAAAGGCACCAGTTTAAATATGACGGTAAAGTGAAAGAATATGATGCCTGCCAATGCCCATAACATTATCTTGATTGCCAATTTGGAATTCATATTTTAAATTACATTGTATTTCATGTCGATTGGTTTGCGAATTAATGTCATACCAATCCATATAAACCAAATGATTTGGCTAATTCCGAAAACCTCTTTGAATATATCAATAGGTAAAACAGTTAAGATACCTGCAAAACCCACAAGCAAGCCTATAAAGTTCAATGACCTTGAAAAAAGGGAACTTTTGAGGTTTATAGTACTTAATAGCAGCACCCAAATCCCCCCAACTATCTCATTGCCGCCACCTAGTCCTTCTGAAACAATACCCACGCTAGACCAGATTGTCATGGCTTTTTCAGGATTCTCAATTCCAATTTCCAATACCAAATTAAGTCCAATATTTGCAATCATTCCACTGGCAACAACCAAACCAACCCAGATGATACCAAAGGCAGATGTAACCAAAGAACTGTTGGGAAAACTATCTTTTACTCGCTGATGCATAACTATCACCAGAACAGCTAGTATTATCCCGAACAAGACGTAGCTAATAAAAGTTATTGAGGATAGCACTAAGTAATTATCTGACAAGAATGCTAGTCTTTCAGTTTCAGATGCTTCTTTGCTCGGATAATCTAATATCCCACCATAGACTACGAAGGCTAAGATGTAAATTAAACCTAATGAAATTGAGGAGAACCCGCCTATTTTTTGAAATGTCTTTATCTTCATAATTAAGATTTTTAATTAATTATTTTTTGAACTCCACCTAAAAAACTTAGGACCTTACTTGCAGCAAAAGCGCCAGCGTATAAGGATTTTTTAATGTCTTTTGTATAAAACCATTCTATGCTAAATGCTGCTTGAAAGGCATCGCCACATCCTGTCGTGTCAATTATTTTATCAACTTCAATTGCTTTTTGAAAGTATCTTTTGTTTTCAAAAAAAGCGATACTGCCTTTTGCCCCCATTGTAGGAACAATCAAAGTTTGCTTTTTTACAGATAGTTCAAAAAGGTCATTTAATTGATTTTCTTTTCCGCTTAAAAAAACAATATCAATATTGTCTATATGTTTTTCTATATAATCTAATCCCAAATAGTCTAAAAAATCAATCACTACCAATTGATCCGGATGTCTTCTATCCAGCAGTTCTATTAAATTGGGATCACCTGCTGGCATGGCTATTATTTGACTATTTCTAACGGAATCCCAGTCATTTTCAGATAATCTGAATGTATCAAAAGCTCCTCCATTCCAACTATCTTCTTTAAAGAACCGATCTCCATTTTTATCAATAAAAATTTTGTTTGATGCCGTAGGTTCGCCACTAGCGTATACTCTAGAAGTATTTATAGTATAGCTATGTAAATGTTGTTGGATAAGATCTCCAAATGTATCTTTTCCAATGGCACCAATTACTGAAATATTAGGTTGACCTAATATTCTACATTGTGTAGCAAAATTTAAAGAATTACCACCTACATATGTTGTGCCGATTTCTGGAAAGAAGTCAACGCAGAAAGAGGTTAAAGCTGTGATTTTAATTGGATTGTTATGCAAAATATTTAGGATTTAGACTGTCTTTAACTGTATTCAAGAGATTAAACTGATAACTTATTCAGAGAATTACCTAGATTATTCTTTGATTTTGGTTATTAATCCATTTAATGCCATCTTCGCTTCTTTCATAATAGGTAAAAAGGGCCAAATATGAGGCATGTTCTCTCCCTCAATCAGTTTGATGTTTACGTTAGCTTTTTTTGCTTTTTTGTAGGCCAAAATTTGGTCAGGATAGGTAATGTCCCTTTCCCCCGCATAAAGAATCGTTTCTGGAAAACCCTCAAAACTTCCATAAATAGGGGAAATGATAGGGTCTTTTAAATGGTAGTCCTTTGCGCACATTTTCTTTGCACTTAACAGCCCTTTTTTTGAGAGCATGGGGTCAAAGGAATCTATCTTATCAATATCTGGATTGGTAAAAGAAGCATCCATTACTGGTGAAATCAATAGTAATTTTTTGGGCAATTGCCATTCTTCTTGTAACAGTCTTTGCACTAAACTTGTGATTAATGTTCCGCCCACGGAATCTCCTAATAAGATTATGTTTTTGGGTTCAAACACTTCAGTAGCCTTCATAAAAACAGCATCAATATTCTCTGAGATGTCACTGATATGAAATTCGGGCGCCTTTGGATAATTGCACATCCAAATTGTGCAATCTGTACTTTGAACAATAGATTTTACGGTATCCCAGTGATGTTTACCAGGACCAGAGATAAACGCTCCACCGTGTATAAACAATATGAGTTTATTTGAATCATTAAGCCCAATTTCAGTAATTGAGGTGTTTAATATCTGTAACCTATTAGTTATGTTCTTTTTAAAGAACTTTCCATTGGGTTTATATACATCTTCTTTGCGTATGGATTCATAATCAATAGGGTCTTGACTAAATTTTTGTTTTAAACCTTTTAATTTGATTATTATGAGTGTAAGATAATATGTAAAGCTATGTTTCATTGTGTATTTTTTATACCAGTCTCTCATAATTGAAAAAAGTAGGAATCGTTAGTTATTTATACGATTTGGTTTTGAGTTTGGGAATTTTGGTAAATCCAAACACATTCAAGTTTGTCAAATTGCGGGTAAACTTTGTAACCC
Source organism: Croceitalea sp. MTPC5 (assembly GCF_036985505.1). Lineage (NCBI taxonomy): Bacteria > Pseudomonadati > Bacteroidota > Flavobacteriia > Flavobacteriales > Flavobacteriaceae > Croceitalea > Croceitalea sp. MTPC5. The sequence continues at coordinate 121,987 of NZ_BTGQ01000007.1, read as the reverse complement.
AAATTCTTAATTAAATGTAAACTCAACAGAATCAACAGTACCAGGGCCGTTAATCGTAATCTCTTTTTCAGCAACAGTTTCAGAGTCCACTTTTATTATAAATTTAATATTATATGGCTCAAAAGGAACTCCAATCTCTCCGCCTGAGTTATCTTCATATGTAATACCTAATAGTGTTTGGAAGGGAATTGATTGTTTCAAATATTCCCTTGTCAAAGGTAGATGGGACTGACTATAAGAAGAATTAGAAATTTCCACACCATTCCCTATAATCTTAATTGTTACTCTTGATAATCGATCCGTGTCAGAAGATGTAACAGAAAATGAAATGTCCTTTTTTTTGGGGTAATTATCTCTCGGGTCATCATCTGAAGAACAAGATAATGTTAATAAAGCTAATATAGTTATTGCTAAAAATTGTTTTTTAATCATTTTTCTTTTTATTGATATTCTAGTTTAATCAAGATTCTTTTTGCTTAAATACCATTCTTGCTCAACATCGAAGTCAATACTTACCGTTAGTTTCTCTTCAGTATCAACACTTAATAATTCGAGTTGAGCTTCTCCTTTTACTCGATATTTGCCGGTTGTGTAGTACAAGCTTTTTTCTGTAATTCCTAAATTGATTACATCATTAATTTTTAAGACGTTAGGATAATCAGATACAAGTGCATAGCTTCCTTCTATCTCATGTAATAGATTATTTTTTTTAGTTTCCTCAAAATTTTGTTCACTAATTACACTTTCACCAATTCGAAAGCTTAAACTATCATCTTCGATATCTGAAAAAAGTGGAATTATTTTGTAAGTTCCAACTTCGAGTTTTGGATCTATAGAGTTATGAACTCTATTTAAGCTGATATAAAGTTCATATTTTTCATACATCGCATCGTTCAGTGAGATACCAAATAATGTTAATATGTTTTCTTTTTTCATGGCATTACTACTGCTCATTAGGTAATCTGTAGTAACCCCTTCGTCATTATTGATTTTTACTTTACAGTAATAGTCTGACTGCTCTTTTAAATCGACATTTAAATAATCAAATGATTTTTTTTCTTGGTTTAAAATTGATATCTCTTTAGCTTTATCATGTTTGCATGATTGTAATATTGAAGATATTCCAAAGACGATAATTAATAGTTTTTTCATTAGCTTTAAGATTTGAACTTATTCAATAACTCCGTTTTTTCAATCAGTTTAGTTTTCTTAATTCAACCCTTCTATTCTTCGCTTTTCCTTCTTCAGTAGTATTTGTATCAATTGGTTTTGTTTGGCCAAAACCTTTGCTCTGTAGCCTTGCAGCATCTACATCTTCATCAGTTAGGGCTAAAAGCACAGTTTGAGCCCTGCTTTTAGATAGTCTCATGTTATCCATTGGGTTACCTGTAGCATCGGTGTGGCCTTCTATACTAATTCTTAGGTTTGGATTGTCTATCATCATTTTAGCAACTTCGCCAATAACTTCATAAGATGTGGCTTTGATTCTAGATTTTCCCGTATCAAAATTGATGTACAATGTGGCTACTCCCTCTTTTTCAATAGCCTTAAAAATATCATCTGCTGATATTTTTTCTATAGTTTGTACAAATGCACTGTTTTCTACAATACCTATTCTTTTTGAGGTTGGCGAAACTTGAACACCTATTTTTTTATTCGGTGTCTTAAGGACATAAATACTAACGGGGTAATTCACAACATCGCCTGCATAGAATTCATGCATATGGGCATATATGGCATTAGGGTCCTCTCCCCATTTCTGGATAAACTCATTCGGTATTTGCCCTTCAAATAGTAGTTGTGCCCCTATGGATTTTAAATATTCTGAAATACTTTTTTGAAAGTAGTATTCTTGCCACTCTTTATCACCTTCCATTTCTGTCTTAATCCTTTCTACCCTACCATCTAAAACAAAGGAAGAGTTGCCATCAAAAAATTCGAGTTTATCGAACTCATAAGACGTCGAATATTCTTTATCTACAACCATTCCCTCCGGAGGAGAGATATATGGAAAAGCACCAATATCAACAGTTGATTCGGCTATATCATCCCAATTGAATTGTTTTATTTTTTCTTGATTGGATGTTTTAGTTGCTTTTGATGAATCTGGCACTCTAGGTGTTTTTTTGGATTCAGATAACTTTTTGGTCTTATCGTTGCAGCCTATTATAAGCAACAGTAAGACAAAACTTATTAAGTATGTTTTTTTCATTATTTGTAGTAAGTTTTAATTAAAATCAGTGTCCCAATCTTTTAATTTTTTTACTGAAATTTTATTCTATTTTACGTCTAAAAGTATGTCTGCGCTTACCCAATAAACCTCTCCTTTTTCCACTCCAACCCATCCTTTTTTGTTGGGGTCATTGTATCGTCTGGAATAGAAAAAATACTTTCCATCTGAAGACATGTAAGGACAATAATACCTCCAATCACTATCATAGTTTAAGGGTATTTCTTTCGGTTTAGTCCATTCGCCATTTTTTTTAAACGTTATTTGAAATCTACCCTGTCCATTGGTAATGGCATATCGCTCATCTGGTGAAACATAGGTTATTAGTTCTTTGTGCTCTGTCTTAAGGTTTACTAAAACAGGTGTTTCAAATTTTCCATCTCCCAGGTAATGCGCACGATAGGTCTGCATTCCTCCTTTATTATTGGGTCTGTTTGAACGAAAATATAAACTCCCATCAGCCGTAACCACAGGATAGGTTTCTATATATTCAGTGGAAACTGAAAAATCCACTTTAGAGGCTAACTCCCACTTTCCTTTCACTTTTCTGCTTCTATAAATGTCTGGAGGTATTTTATAAAGTTCTTCTCTAGTAACATCATTAGTATATAACCCTGGGTCAACACCAAGAAAATACATGGTTTTTCCGTCTTTAGTAATAGTAGGGTCACAGGCAACAGAAACTAAAACATCATCGGCATACATTTTAACGGGTTCGATATTGGACCATTCACCATTTATAAGTTCAGAATGATGTATCACAAAACTATTCTCTACAATTCTTGAGAAGAACATTTCTGTATGATCATAATTAAAAACCACATTAAGTTCAATCCTATTAGTATTGACCAAATTAGGAGCAAATAATACCGGTGTTGTGGTAGGAAGCGTTTTGTTGAAATACGAAAGATTGGTACTCTTACAACTACACATAAATATTAATAGTAGCAAGATGGATGGATAGCTATTTACTTTTTTTAAAATATCAATCATATCACAACAATTGATGGATAAAAATCCCAAAGTTCTCCTGTTTTGTTTTATCAGGACCGTAAAAGTCCATATTAAAACCTAAACCCAAACTGGTTCTTTTAATAGTAAGTCCCGTACGTAGATAAAGAAGACTTCTTTCATGAAGGTTATTTTTTAATTTAATGTTATAAATTCCCTGTACTCTGGTGTATAGCTTTAATATATTTGAAATACAAGGCTTAAACTCCATAATACCAACATTTTGAAAGCTAGTGTTTAACGCAAAAGCAATGCTTGAACTAAGAACAAATAGCCATTTGGCATTTGCGGAAAAAAACTGGAAACCACTAGCAGGAACAACTCCCTTTAGAAAATGGTACTGCAGCCCTCCCGTAGCAAACAATTTTTTACTTAATTTATAAGTCAATGCGTTAGAAACAATTAATTCATTAGGGCCATTGGTCTTATCATATGGAGCAGCAATAGTGATTACACTGAAATAACTTAACTTCTTACTGTTCCCTAACTTATTATTTAATATTGACAGATAGTTTACTTTTCGATTACCGAACATCGTTTCTACTGGAATGGAAGATTTTGTTGATTTTTCTGCAGTGGTAGCTGTACTAATTTTTGAAATCCTATTTGCTAAACTATCTTGTTTTTGTTGCGAAAATCCAATGCTCCGAACCATTAGGAATAGAAAAATGCTGATTTTAAGGGTATTGGTCATAACTTGATTTTCTTCCAATCCAAGAAGTATTTTACGCTGAAATTCACTCGTCTATTTTCAAATAGTATTATTGTAGTGGTTATACTGATTCGATGGAATCTTATGTTGATATGATTTTTTGATTATGATAAATTCCATATACATTCAGCAAACCTATCAATAGCTGCTTCCCATCCGCTATCTACGCCCATTTGTTCTTGTGCCAGTTTGTATTCTTCGGTGGGGTGTACCACATTAAATTTTAATTTGGTTTGTAACCCTTGATTCTCAAAGAGTGTTTCCAGAAGAACACCTTCAGTTTTTGGACGAAAATGGGCTTCGGTTACAATTTTAATGGGAGCTTCAATCTCTTTAAATTGGCCTTCAGCAATAAATTCTTGTCCATTTGGCAGCTTCATAATATATTTCCAGGTGTTCCCTTCACTAAATTCGTAATGGTTTATTTGGGTTTCCATTCCTTTGGGACTCCACCATTTGGCAATATGTTCTGGGTTTGTCCACACTTTCCAAACCAGTTTTAGTGGTGCATTAATGGTTCTTTCTAATTCTATTGTTCTATTTTCTTTGCTCATTTATAGGTGTTTATTTAATTGACTTTGATTGTGTCAATGGTTACTTATTCTGTGCGCTCCATAACAAGTTGCCCACGTTCATTTTCAGTAACCTGTTTCAGTGTTTGTCTTGTTGTTTTATCTATATAGAAGGTGGTAATGAATTTATTATCAGAAATGTCATTAGTGGTTTTAACCACCCAAATTTTTCTTTCTTTTCCATTAAAATCAATTTCACTTGACTTAGTGTCCAAAATGGTTGCTTTCATAATTCCAATTTTTGATTTTGGGTTGTAATCAAACATGTATATTGCAGTAGCATATTCATCTTCAAGCGGTAGTAACCGTATTAGATAAGGGTAAAAGTTGCTGTCAAAAAAAGGTTCAATAGTCGTCTCTAAAATTTGAGTTTTAGAACCGGTCATTAAATCTTTATAATAACCGGTGATTTTTTTACCAAATTCCATAACCATTTCTCGTTGAGGGTTTTTTGACGAATGATATAAAGGCTTAAAATTTGTAGAATTAACAACGGTGCTATCTATCCATTGACCATCCGTTTGATTTGGCATTTGTAACTTGGTTATGATAGCAATATTCTCGTTTACTTTAACTAATGAGGTATGAATTTTCCCCATTGGTATTTTTTGAGAATCCACAATAAAGAACATATTCATTGTGTACTTTTCTGGAAATATAAAGGCTTTGTCTATCTTGAGATTTGATGGGTTAATTGCATTTTGAGATATTACTGTTGATGTACTAATTAAGCAGAATAAAGAGAATAGGACGATTTTTTTCATGTTTATATTATTGATTGATGAATGGCAAAAATGAAAATTTGCCAATAGAATATATTTGATATATATCAAATAATAGGGAGCGTAACATATAGATGATAAGAAAGTGAAAATTTGAAGTAACAAAACACTTGTGATAGCGTCTTAGAAATGAAACCTTGAAGATTAAAAAATAGAGAATACGTGGAATGGAAAACTTATTGAGAACCTTCCGGGATATTGGTAATTTGTCCCCCGAAAATGAAAAGCTACTGCTTAGTACTATCGAAAGGGTAGAATACCCATCTAAAACGATACTTCTTGAAGAAGGCAATGTATGCAATAACCTTTATTTTGTAGAGAAAGGTTTGATCAGAATCTATCTCTATAAAGATGGTAAAGATGTGACTTGTTGGATAGGCCCAGAAAATGAATTTGTTGGAGCCATTGGAAGTTTTTTTACAAGAGAGCCAAGCAATAAATGGATAGAAACTTTGGAGCCATGTGTCTTATGGAAATTTGAATATGCTAAATTGGAAGAACTGTTTTCTTCTAGCCGTGAACTCGAAAAAATAGGCCGACTATTTAGTAATCAAGGAATCTTATTGTTAGACAAAAGACTTGACAACATTCATTTTAATACTGCCGCAGAACGTTATGAAATATTCATCAACACTCACCCTGGTATCTTACAAAGAGTTCCGTTAAGCATGATAGCCTCGTATTTAGGAATGACCCAAGAGACATTGAGCAGAATCCGTTCAGGTAGATGATTTTTTGATGCTTTTCGATGAAAAATAGTTTTCATAGAATAGGTTTAGTTAAACCGGCTTTTTTTAAAACTAGTTGGTTTATTAAATTTTTAGGAACTATTCACTTTTCCTATATCATTTCTATCAACTGCTGATTATAATCATCAAGTATATTTGTTGGTAAAGACTTTAGGTAAATTTGGGTGGTGTTTAGTTTACTATGACCAAGCATGGCAGAGATAGCTTGCAAAGGTACATTGTTGAGCATAGCTTGTGTGGCAAAACTGTGACGCGAAACATATGTGGTTAGTCTTTGTTCAATACCACACATTTCCCCTATAGTCTTTAAGCCTCTATTGTAGCGTTGGCGTTCCCAAGAAATCTCTCGCTCTTGTAGTTCTGGATTTTCTCTTTTTATTACTGGGAAAATATAGTCCTCTTTACCCTTTCCCTTTAGATATATGATAAGAATTTGAGCTAATTGCTCCGTTATTTTGATATCATATAGTTTAGAAGTTTTTCTTCTTCTGAATTTGATTCTACCATCTACAATATTTTTCAATTTGAGATAGCACATATCTGTAAAGTTCATCCCATATAATAGAAAAGAACAAATGAAATAGTTTCGGTATCGATACAAAACCATATCCTTCGGAATTTCTAGTTCCATAATTTTTCTAATATCATCAATATTCAGTGCTCGCTTTTCTGTTGGAGTTTGTCGTATGGAATAATTAGCAAATGGATAAGCTTCTTTTTCAACCAGTCCGGCTTTGATACCTTTGTTATAAATAGCCTTAATAGCTCTTAGATAAACTGAAAGACTATTGATGCTGTTTCCTTTAGCTAGATGGTAGCGTTCAAATCGCTTTATAAAGTCATAGTTGAGTTCATTAAACTTTAAGTCTTTTCCTTTGGTAAAAGTCCTTAGTATGGAAATAATTCCTCTATAGCTCCTAGACGTGCCATATTGATGTGAGACTTTCAATTCCTCAGAAAGTAATTCTCCATATTTATAAAATGAATCATAGGTATTGTTTCGGGTGATCCTATTTTTTACCTGAGTAATAGAAAAATAATTAAGCTTTCCCTTATCATATAGTTGATTAATGATATCATTTGCCCTTGCTTCCTCTTTAAGAAGCAAAGTGTTTAGCCTAGCAATGGATTCTACTCTAGTATAGTTCCTTTTAATTGTACATTTTTTAGAATCCCAATATTTCTCTAATATTGAATATCCTGTTGAAATTGATGTTGTTTTTCTGAGATGGGTAAGACGAAAAATGATAGGGTAAGAGCCGTCTTTTTTGGCTCTTCTAGTATCCAATAATAGGCTTAAATACGTCCTCATACACTTCAAGGTAATAAAAAAATTTGCAAACAATTTGCAAACAAATACTTGAAATCAAATGATATGATTTAAAACCAAATTGTATTTAAACAACTAAAAATCAATAAGATATGCTTAATTTAAATTTTGAAGAAGTTCCTTTAAAGAAGCTTCTAAGCAGACGGTCGCAGGTTCGAATCCTGCCGCGATCACTACAATCTTCTATTTTAATTCAAAAAGCCCTAAATATCAATAATTTAGGGCTTTTTCATTTTTATTTCATCTATTGGATTTCAAACAAAAACACTGGGGGGAGACCATTCCGGTGAGCGATTCGGTGAGCACTTTTTATCCTCAAAAATGAGATTGAAAATGTGTTAAAATATTGAATTGTAATTGGGAGGAGGTCAACTTTGCATGCTCTAAAAATACTATCTATAAATACAATTTCCCCTTATTTCTTTATAAAAGCGGCATATCAATGATGAAATGACTTTGTCATTTTATTGTTGTGCTCATCCTATTTAATATATTAAACGAAGATTATACTATATGTTTATTCAACATTTGATATGGATATCAAACTTTTATGTAGTAAGTAGGGCCTAAGAAATAGTGCTGTTAGTATTATATAAATTAAAGATTTCGACTATTAGAAAAAATGAAATCTAGTAAAAAATGATAGTAAAACACGAAAAGAAAATTCCAATCATAAAGATGATAAAAAAACACATTAATTTATTTTACACGTCAACTTTTATCCTTCTCCTTCTGTCGCTTACAGGAAATGCTCAGATCGTTTCAAAAGAACCGGAGGATTTGTTCACGGTTGGCAGTGAAGCAATCAATTTTCACTCTGAGATTAATAACAGTGACTATAAACTATACGTTAATCTCCCTGCCAGCTATCACCATGATCTTGCAAAACGATATCCCGTATTTTATACCCTGGATGGTTACCGTACATTTGGAGTTGCAGTACAAGTTTTTGATGGCATCTGGGATGATGGTTTTGCTCCTGAAATGATTATAGTTGGCATCAACAATGGCGGAACAAACGAAAGACCAACCTTAACTAGGTCTAGAGACCTTACACCCACAGCAATAGAAAGGATTGCTTCATCCGGTGGTGCATCAACGTTTTTGAAGGTGTTGAGTGACGAAATCATCCCAATGATAGACAGTCAGTACAAAACAGATAAGGCTAGTCGTACACTGGCGGGCACTTCATTTGCAGGCATGTTCACATTTTACACGCTTTTCACAAAACCAAACTTGTTTAACAACTATATCATCAACAATGCAACCTTTTGGTGGGACGATAATTATTTACAAAAGCTGGAAGAAACCTTCCATCAAAAGAATAAAAATCTTAATGCCAAAGTAGTGTTCATGAATAGTGAGTTCAATGACATGCCCAATGCCATTCGTGTGTATGAGCAAATAAAAAAGCACCAATATAAAAACCTGACTTTAGGATTTCGAAAGATTGACAATATGGGGCATTTAGGAGGTGAAGCAGAGGCCATCAATCAAGGGATGCGATTTGCTTATAAGCGACCAGTGATTAAATTAACTGAAGAAGAATTAAAACCTTATTGTGGCACATATAAAGATGGCAACTATGTTCGCCAAATTATGATTGAGGATGGGGAATTAAATCTAACCCGTGAAGGAGCATCACAAGGGATACCAATTCAAGCCATTACATCTTCTGAATTTGCCATTTTAGGAAAGTACTTCAAGCTTCATTTCAACAGAGATGAAAAAGGCAAGGTAATTAGTTTCACAAATCAGCTGGACACAGATCAAACTAGGGTAAGGACAGCTTTTAAAATCAAATAGACAAGTACTTGGGCAACTCTAGGGAAATTAGAATGGTTTTATGGAATTTGAGCATTATGGTTTTCCAAATCGTCAAAGAACTTGATTTCGCCTAGTCCATTTTTTAGTTCGACATCATCGATCATCCCCGGTCCATTAAAGAAATAACTGATTTCCATGATTTTTCCGATAGGGTCCTGATATGAGGTAGAAAATACTTCCGTTCCATTCAATAGCAGTTGAACTTTCTTATTTGACGTGTGAATTTCCAATTCGTTCCATTCGTATATATTGGTAGTAAGTTGGGTTAGGTCTTGCGTTTTTCCATTGTGTATAGTATCCCCGGTTCGAAGGTATACCTCACTTCCACAGCCTTTATTTCCAACCATGATCCAATAATAGCCTGTGGTACCCTGAAGGTGGAAGTTTGCCATGGGGCAATCCACATTTTCGAGGGCATCCATACGAAACGAAGCCTTATAAAAAAGGTTGTCACCATCAACCTCGAAGTCTTTGACATAGTAATACGCCAACTGAAACTGCTTATTAAGGTCAATGCCTTTTGTTTCCAATGTTTCAGTTGCTATACCTAGATGTTTTTCGTTTAACCAAAGATGTAGGTCAAACGTAATAATGTTTGACATTGGCTGTCTGGCTGCCATGAACCAATCTTCATAGACGATATGAACGGGAATTTCTTTGACTATTTCATCGTCAGCAAAGAGTTTTGCCGTAAAATAACCGGGAACATAGTAGATATCCGTTCGTTGTTTGGTTCCTTTGAAGATCTCAACCTTTCTAGAGGTATCCCAACTCTGTTGTAAAAAAAAGCTATCGGCCTCGATTTGTTCAATATCATAGTCAAAAACAACGGTATTCGGCAATTTATTGTCTAGTGTCTTTCTATGGCTAAAGGCAATATCGGGCATTTCTTGCCCATTCCGCTGTTTTTTTTGACGTGTTTTTGTACCTCCAATTGAAATCAAGATGATGGGGATTGTCAGTAGCGATGCTAGTACGATTTTTCTCAACTTTTTTTCTCGACCCAAAATGGTGCTCTTCGCCGTATCGTCTTTCTTGGTAACCAGATGTGATAATGAGTCTGATTTAAGGCGCTTCCAATTTTTGTCAAATGCGGTTTTAGACAGGGCATCCAAAGTCGATATATGCGGAAGACGTTGGTGGTCATTCGACCAAATCCTTTTTAAAGTTGATATGCTTAATCTACAGGCCGTTTTTTCCTCAATGAAATAAGAAAGAAAGTCGAAGTCTTTTTGAGACCATATTGTGGTATCTTGTAGTCGGGCATCCCTAGCGATTTTTTTTTTGATTTCTGCTAAAAGTACCTTATCGGATTGCGTCATTCTATTGATTTTCAGTGTTTTGTTGTTGTGGGTCAAAAATGAACGGAAAATGGTTTGAAAATGACCCCGTCAAAAACCAAAGTATTGATAGCTTCGATTCCATATGCACAAAGACAATCAAAATGGGAATCCGTTACACTAAGTTACTATTTATTGCATCGTTGTCAATACTATTCGTCGATGCCCAACAATCAATTTTCAATCCGGGATCATACACCGTTTATTCTGAGGATAACGAAAAAGTGGTCGTGGGTGATACTTTGTTCAAAGGAAAGCAGGCCATAAAATTAGATGGTTATGCCCGTTCAATAGCTTTGTTGAATGACTTGAAGACCAAAAATTTTAGGGTGGAAATGGATATTGCCGGAAAGATAATGCCGGGACTTGGATTTCATGCCAAGGATGGACTTAACTATCAGTTCATCTACTTTAGGCCCCAAATGGGCAATACCAGGGAGGCTATTCAGTATATTCCGATTTATAATGGTGCGTTAAGCTGGGTTTTTTATAATTATCCGGTATATGAGACCACTGCAGACGTACAATCCCTAGAGTGGTTTCATGCTGCCTTTGAGGTCAGGGGCAAAAATTTGAAGGTATTCGTCAACGATGAGCCCGAACCAAAAATGGATCTTTCCATTTTAGATAATCCAATTAATGGTGAAAAGCTTTTACTAAGAAGTTTGTTCGGCCCATCCTACTTTGCCAACATTACGTATCAACCCTTATTGGAAACAAAAATTAAGGTAAGCCCCCCGTCTGAAAAGGGCTTTTTAACGAATTGGGAAATATCAAGGCAATTCAATAGGGATACCATAGTTGGGCATTTTGATAACATCTTAGACCTGGCGAACACCCAAAATCATTGGAAAACCATTAATACGTCTCCAGATTCCTATGTGAATTTCTCCCCATATTTTGAGTACCCGCAAGGAGTCTTGGTTGCCAAGACCACTATGGAAGCTGAACACGAATCGGTCAAGAACCTACATTTTGATTTCGTGGGCCGCGTTAAGATAATTTTAAATGGCAATGCTGTCTTTGACTATAAGAAAATAAAATTTGAACGGGTTTTCGATGGTACTTTTTCAATCGGACTTCCTTTGAAAAAAGGTAAGAATGAGCTTGTCGTCATTGCTGAGGGGGATGCTGCTTTTTTTGGTAAGGGTTTTAAGTACCTAAATAGGCAACAACATACGAATTGGGGCTTTATCGCAAGAATTGAACCGTAATGAATACTACAATACTATCATGAGAAAGACATTTTTATACCTCATTCCATTTTTGTTCAGTACGTTGTTCGCGAAGGCGGATAACGGAAAAGTGGCTATTGCCCACCCCATCGATAATATCAAAATAGATGGCATCTTGACAGATTGGCCCCAAGACATGGTTACATACGATTTAAAAGTTTACCCGAAAGATTTTGTTTTTGAGGGAATTCAAGATTTAAGCGGTTCTTTCGTAATAGGATACAATATAAAGGAACAGGTACTATACATTGCAACCACTACGATAGATGATGTCTATATCGAAAATAGGGCGGATCCCCAATGGTATAACCATGACATGCAAGTACTTTATATAGACCCGAAACATCAGCCTGAACCTACGGGTGTTTTAGCGTATGAAGCCAATAAATACGCACGCAAGCTAGTTGAGAAGGAACGCAACTGGGATCCGATGGTTTTAAACGCTACTTGGGATACGGTGGAACTTGGAATTTCAAGGAAAGGAAACATAACGGTCTATGAGTGGAAAATCAATTTAGAGGGCTTTATACAAGAAGGTAGGGTGCTTGGGTTTGATTATGCGGTCTTTGACAAAGATGACGCCAATATATACCCAACGATGCTCACTTGGGGGAAAAGTGCAGCAATGAAGTTTGAATGCACGGCTTGTTTAGGTGATGTGCTGTTACTACCAAAAGATAGTCAATTGTCAAAGGTTTCCGGTCAAATTACGGATAAGAAAACCATTGCGCTAACGTCTTCGGTGCGTTTTCAATCAAACGAAGACCATCCATTCAGGGTTGATATTGAAATGGATTCGTTGGGAAATTTTTCGATCGATTTACCTAACGGGCCATATGAAGTACTTATTTCTGGGGGTTTCCATTGGAAAAGTCCGATTGAGATCTATCGTTATGGACCGGATAGGAAAAGTACGATTCATCTTGAAAAGGGTAGACCACTGCAATTGAATGATCCAGCTACCCTAAAGGTCATGGAGCCGCCACAATTGATTTCAGATAGGGGAAAACTGTTCGGATCGGCTTCTGATATTGGTGTAGAAGTGAACCAATTTGTAAAGGCCTATATGGAATTCTACAAAATACCTGGGGTATCACTGGCCGTTATCAAAGATAAAAAGGTAGTGCATTACCAAACCTACGGGGTACAAAACATAGTGACCGGTGAAAAGATTATGGAGAAAACCCTTTTCGAGGGTGCGTCGATGACCAAACCTATATTTTCGTTTGTAGTGAACCGTCTTGTTGAAAGGGGGTTGATCGATTTACAAAGACCACTACACGAATACCTGAAATTTGATGAATTAGAGATGAAACATCCTGAATATAAAAGTATGACCGCTTGGCACGTATTGACCCATAAATCTGGAATGCCCAACTGGGGAAGGTATATGGTCAGGAAACCTGGAACGTCTTACGGATATTCTGGTGAGGCATTTGAATACTTAAAACGTGTGTTGGAAAAAGTAACGAATAAGGATATCGAGACCCTTTTAACGGAAGAGCTTATCACACCGCAAAAAATCGGGCGTATGGATTTTAGTGATAGTCCCGAACTCAGAAAGGTGTTCTCTAGGGGACATATGGATGGTACCCCAAGCATACGTATGATCCCAAAAAAAGCGCAAATGGCCTTTAGCCTGCATACTGAGGCCTTGGCCTATACTGATTTTATGTTCACACTTTTAGAACGGAAGGGTCTAGAACCGGAAACCTATGAACAAATGATGACCATACATTCTCCTTTTCCCGACAATAGAAGGGAGACAAATCATCCTGAGGAAGGTATGGGCTTGGGTATAGCCCTTTCCAAATCTGAATTTGGAAGACTCTTCTATCATAGTGGAAACAGTGGTGATTTCAAGTGCCTCTTTCGAATGTACGAGGATTTGGGAATGGGATTTGTAGTCTTCACAAATTCGAATACCGGCAGCTTTCTCGCAGATGATTTGGCGCTGTTTTTAATAGAAGGCAAAAAATGATTACAATCCTAAATAAACGTGGGTTGGACGTAACAGTAAATCCAAAAAAGAACAAATGTCAACTAAAATAGACAGTTGTCACCCCGAGCGCAGTCGAGGGCTTGAAGAATGTACATTTAAAGAGAGGTTTTGACGGAGCCTGTCTTGAGCGAAGTCGAAAGGCTCAACCTGACATAAGTTTATAAATGGCGAGAAACCAAATAAGTGACAGGTTTCTTACGTAGAACTCACGTTAAATAAATAAGATTACCATGAAAAACCTCATTTTTAAATACGCTTTAGTACCTTTTTTCGTAATTGTGGCATCCTGCACCGATAATCCCGAAGAAATCAATCAAAAATCCAATTCCAAAAATCAAGATAAAACCCTCCAAATGAAGAGCTGGTTTCTCTCTACCGGAGACTGGCAGACCGACCCGCAAATCTATGTAAGGGAATTTGGAACCGGAACCGATACGATAGTAATGCTTCACGGGGGCTGGGGGGCAGAACATAGTGGCATGGTCGACATGGTGGCCGCTTTGGGGGCAAAGTACAAGTTCTTTGTTCACGAACAACGCGGGTCTTTGCGTTCCCCTTTTCCAGATTCGTTGATTACCTACAACCATCATATTGAAGATGTGGAATTATTACGAAAAGAACTGAAGGTAGAAAAACTTACACTTTTAGGACATTCCATGGGTGCCGTATTGGCAAGTGCCTATGCTAAAAGATACCCAGAACATATAAAGAAACTGGTTTTGGTAAGCCCCGCTTACCTTAAAAACCCATTTCCCGAAGAAGATATGGCACTATTACAGAGCGCTCAAGACGAATTTGGGAAATTCAGTGAACGCCCAAGTGTAAAACAAGAGCTGAAGAAATTAGGTCTGTTAACGGAGGGCCGCAAGCTTTCGTCAAAAGAAGAGACTATAAAAAACAGAATTGATTTTGCCACTAGAATGCTTTACGATGTGGGTAAATGGCATCAACTCAATAATGGTAAGGCATTGTATAAAGGCAATGTGTACGGGTTGACAGAGCGAACCTACCCTGAAAAAGGATGGAACTTCATCGAAGAATTCAAAAAACGGTCTTATCCAATTTCCGTTATCATTGGTGCGCAAGATTTTTTAGATATGGGAAATCATATTACTCGAAAATGGACTGAAGAGGTACCCCGGGCCAACTTCATAAGTATTGAAAACACCGGTCATTTACCCTGGATCGATCAACCTGAAAAGCTTTCAATGCAACTTAAACATAGCCTATGACGTTTGAATGGGCTTAAGGGTGATTTTAAGCTTTTGGTACTTCAAAAACACTACGATTCTATAAAAAGGAATGTACGGCGACCGATTGAATAAAATAAGTTATGGTAGGTTTTTTTCATACTATGGCTTCCCTTTCAAAAGATACCTCGGTAGGCGATTCTTAGTGGACCAAATAACTCTAGAAAAGGAGGCTATCTATATTTTATACTATTTGTGTTCTCGTATGTTAGATGATTAAGCAATTAGTGAAACCTATTAAATTGGATTTTGCTTAAAACCCCACTATTGAAGGGTTATTCCATTTTTACGATAATAAACTCAGAACGGCGATTACGATCGTGCTCATCGTTAGAACACTGCACCCCGTTTTCGCACCGGTTGATCAATTGTTTTTCCCCATAACCAATGGCACTTTCAATTCTGTCAAGGGCTATACCCTGTGAGATAATGTAATCTTTGGTGGATTGGGCCCTTTTTTCTGAGAGTTGCTCATTGTATAGGTCATTCCCCCTAGAATCGGTATGGGATTCTATTTTGATTATCATCTTGGGAAATTGGTTCATGAGAAATACGATTTTATTGAGCTCAACGGCCGCATCATATCTGATATCCCACTTATCAAAGTCAAAATGGATGATCTCAATTTTGATTTTCAGCTGCCCACCTTCATTTACGATAAGCTCTGGAAGTTTTTTGATTTGTAAGGGTACCTCATTGAAAGAGTAGGGTTCAAGACTAGTCTGAAAGTCTTCAGACCCACCGGTATATCCGTTCTTTTCTACCTTGATTTGATATGTCGTACCACAGTCTAAACGGATGTCAAAATCATATATACCGTCCCTTGAGCTTTTGGTTTTCGCCAATTCATTTCCGTTGGTATCCAATAAAAACACCTGCGCATTGGCCTCAGGAAATCCATTTCGCTCGTTACGTATACTTCCGCCAATGGTTTGATAACAATTTATAGGCAGTCTTTCGAAGGAATAAATATCATCATCCCCTGTTCCGCCATCACGATTCGATGAAAAATATCCCCTGTTTCGGCCACGGTCGATGATGAAAGCAAAGTCATCTTTTTTACTGTTCAAGGGTTTTCCTAGATTCATTGGTTTGGAGAACCCGTTTCCCAATGCGCTTTCAAAAACATCGAGACCTCCCAAACCTAAATGTCCATCAGATGCGAAATATAGTTTCTCGTCGTCGACAAAGGGGAACATTTCCCTTCCACTGGTGTTGATTGTCGGTCCGAGATTTGTAGGTTCAGAATAGCCACCATCATCGGTAAGTTCAACAAAATAGATATCGGTCTGACCAAAACCACCTGGCATATCGGATACAAAGAATAGTCGTTTGCCATTGGGGTCCAACGCTGGTTGCCCCACGGAATAATCAACACTGTTAAATGGTACTTCTTCAGCAGGTGACCAATCCATTTCCGAGCGTTGGCTTTTATACAATTTTAGATGGTTGATACCTTCTGGGTCACGTTCAAGATTTTTATTGGTGTAATTATTACGGGTAAAGTACATCAAATCCCCCGCTTCATTAAAAGTGGTGATAGCCTCATGATATTTGGTGTTTATTGTTGGTCCGAAAAGACGTATATCGACCAAATCACTACCTAAGTGCAAGGTGTCGGCCTCGTAAAGATTCAAATAAGGTTGCTCGTTCCACTGATACACCCTTGTGCGTAGGTTCAAAGAGTCCCTACTGCTTGCGAAGATGATTTTATCTTGATAAAACATCGGTCCGAAATCAGCAAAAGGGGAATTTAACGACAAGTGGGTCACCACAAATTGGGGTTGTAGATTTTGAATTTTGTCCAAAGCCAGATCATTGTCATTGAATTGATCGACTTCGAACTGGGTCATTTCAAATTTCTCGGCATATATCTTCATCAAGGCCTTGGCCAATGGATAGTTGCCTATTCCCTTAAGGCTATGAATATATTTGAAGATATATTCAGGGGACAGGGTCCGTTCGTATTTAGAGAACAATTGCCCGTACCACTTTGAAGCGTTGGCCATGTCAACGTTGTTATAATAGGCGTCTCCCAATCGCTGTAGGGTTTCTTGCGAATCATCACCTTTTACTACTTTGCGCTCATATTCTTTAGCAGCGTCGATATAACTAAAGTCCTCAAAGTCTTTTTCGGCCCTTGATTTGGATTCTTGGGCAAACCCAGGTGCGATAAGGATACTTGTCAACAGAAAAAATAGAATAGTCTTCATAAAAATTGGCTTAATAGAATCTTGGGGATTTTAATCGGTTTTCTCGGGAAATCAACTCAAATCTCAAGAAGACTTCATGGGTACCGCTATTGAAATTTCTTAAATCGGTAGTTGTGCGATCATAGGCGTAGCCGATATTCAAGTTTGGTGAAATTTGTAGGCCGACAAGACCTGAAAAAGAATCATCCCAACGGTAGGCGATACCGGCGGTTACGGTTTCCCGAATCATGAAATTTGCCGATAGATCTGCAATTATCGGTGCTCCCGGAACCCATTTCACAAAAAATGCCGGTTTAAATTTAATATCGGCAGTTAGGTCGCGAATCAAGCCCCCTATCAAAAAGTAGTGAAGCCTTTCGGTAGCAATCTCTTGTGTCTCCCCATCATAATGGTCTTCTGAAAAGAAGTTTGGGATGGCGAAACCCAAATAGGCCCGTTCTGTATGGTAATAGGCCCCCGCACCAATGGTGGGGAAAAATCGGTTTTCGATATTGTTTTGAAAGGCGACATCCGGATTTTGAAATAGTCCCTCAGAAAAATCAACATTGAATAAGCGTCCGCCGGCCTTTAGTCCCAAGGAGAGTCTTTCGTTGTTTCTTCCCACGGGTAGGGTATAGGCAAAATTAGCATCCAAGAACAATTCGTTAGAGGGCCCTAACTCATCATAGGTGGCTACAACGCCCAGCCCGACCTTCTCGGCGACGGGGCCATCAATGGCCAATACCTGTGAGGTAGGTGCCCCGTTGATACCGACCCATTGTGAGCGATGCATCCCCAAAATAGAGAGATGTCCCCGTGACCCTGCATATCCTGGGTTTACCGTTAGGGTATTGTACATGTATTGTGTAAACTGAGGGTCTTGTTGTGCGCTGATCTGTAATGAAACCAGCATTAGCAAGATTAAAATTCCTTTGGTAACTATCGTATTCATTTGTGCTGTATTTATGGCTGCTGAAATCATTTTATCTGTTAATGTATAACCAGTCTGCAATAGGCGCCGATCCATCACCTAAATTCAAGATGTAGTAGTAGGTGCCGACCGGAAGAAATTCTTCTTGTTGTACTACCGCACGTCCGTTCGATGTTCCGTCAAACTCGTTGTTATAGCCCTGGGCCTCAAAGACGATATTTCCCCATCTGTTGTAAATCTGAAGGGTATTGTTAGGATACCTTGAGATACAGTCGATAACGAAGGTCTCATTGACCCCATCACCATTGGGAGAAAATTCATTGTAGAAGACCAGACAAGTGGGTTCGATGGTTGCCGAGTCTGAATCATTGGTGTCATTACTGTCAAATTGATCGACAAAAGCCAGATTGGCAATATTTTCGTAATCTTCAAAGTCGAGTACTTCAACCAGCAATGTCAACGTGGCTGTTGCATTAGGGCCAAGGTTGTCGAGCTCCCAAAAGCCTTCGGAAGCATCATAGCTACCATCGGTGGTATTGGCCGAAATAAATCGGTATCCATTGGGCAGCTGCTCTTCAATACCAATATTGGTGGCCATAAGCATGCCGTTATTGGTAATTGTGATGGTGAAGCTAATTTCGTCACCGATATTCGGTCGCGCATTGTCAACTACTTTTTGAACGGCAATATCCACTTGTTGCGGCACCACAACGACGATTGCCTCATCATCATCAGCTAGCCCATCACCAAGATCATCACTATCAAAATCGTCAGTCGGGTTACTATCGGGATCTGATTGATCGCTGGCCGTAATTTGGACTTGATTGGTAAATTCACCTGGGGTTCCAGATGGGGCATTGACTTGTGCCAAGATGATCAAGGTCTCGGTAGTACCATTGGGAATGACCCCATTGGTATTCCAAATACCGGTAATTTCATCATAGACACCGGCAGTAGACGTATGGGCCTGATAAAGGAAACCGCTTGGCAATACTTCTGATACGATAACCCCCGTGGCATTACTATCACCACTATTGGTAAGGTTGATCGTAAATTCAATGATATCACCTACATTCGGATTAAGCTCATCTACGGTCTTCGTTATGGAAAGGTCAGCCAAACCTGTCGGTGTCGGATTCACCGTATCTTGATCATCCTCAGAATTCAAATTGTTGTCCGGCGATGAATCAGGATCAAAGGTATCAAGGGCAATGAGTTCAGCCGTATTGGAATAATCCCCATTGGTCAATACCGTGGCAACGATATCCAAGGTTTCCGAGGTTCCGTTTGGCAATGTTGCAATATCCCAAGAACCAATGACCTCATCATAAGTTCCAGCCGAAGGGGTGGCGCTTACAAAATCATATCCTGATGCCAATATATCCTCTACAACAAGCCCTGTGGCATCACTTGGCCCATCATTGGTCACCGTTATGGTAAACATAATCTGAGACCCAACCGAAGGGTTGAGGTTATCCACGGTCTTCACCACCGATATATCGGTAATGACCCTGGGTAAGGTAGCCTGCTCGTCTTGATCATCTTCATTGCTATCATTATTACCGGGAACCGAATTTGGATCTAGTTCATTAACTGCTACCAATTCGGCACTATTGGTATAATTCCCCGTCGTATTGATACCAACGGTGATATTAAGTACTGCCGTAGCATCGGCCCCAAGGCTGGCAATGTCCCAAATTCCGGTATTGGGATCATAGGCCCCACTACCATCATCGGAAATATAACTATAGCCCGAAGGAAGCGCATCACTTACTTGAATTCCCGTAGCATCACTAGGCCCTGCATTACTTAGCGTGAGCGTAAAGGTTACCGTATCTGAAACATCGGGAAACTCATTATCCACGGTTTTTAATAAAGACAGGTCTGCCAATGGAATAGGGTTGGTCGTCGCACTATCTTGATCGTCTTCCGATGGATCACTATTTGCAGGGACCGAATCTACATCTATCGTATCTGATGCGGTAATTTCTGCGGCGTTGGTATAGTCGCCCGTGGGGTTAACACGAACTACAATGTTCAAGGTTTCCGTTGTTCCGACGGGGATTGTGCCATTCAGTGACCATAGACCTGTATCTTCGTTATAAACGCCGGCTGTACTATTGTTGGAAATGTAAGTGTATCCACTCGGCAACAAATCGACCACAGTGACCCCACTTGCAGTACTTGGGCCATTATTGGTAAGACTGAGCGTAAAAATTACTTCTTCACCTACTAATGGTGTTATGGCACTTACCGTCTTGGTCAGCTCTAGATCGGAGACCAAGATCGGCGACGGTTCAATGGTCTCTTGGTCATCTTCGGTATCATCGTTATTAGACGGCTCAGAGTCGATGTCAAACTCATTCAGATCTGTCAATTCAGCAGTATTCGTATACGTTCCGTTTGCCAAAACAGTGGCGGTAATGACAATGGTCTCTGTGGTTCCGTTATCCAAATCCCCAATAGTCCATGAACCATTGAGTGCTTCATAGACACCGTTTGTAGTGGAGGCACTTACAAATTCATAACCGGATTCCAAAAGATCGGTCACCACGATGTTGGTTGCATCACTCGGCCCATCGTTGGTCACTGTGACCGTGAACGTAATTTCCCCACCAATATTCGGGGTCATGGTGTCAGCAACTTTGGTTACGGATATGTCTACCAAAGGTCTTGGAACGACAATGACCTCATCTTGATCATCCTCATCAAGGATATCATTGTTAGGTGTGGAATCAATATCCAATTCGGTATGCGAAATAACCTCGGCAACATTGACATAGTCCCCCGTTGTATTCACATTGGCGAGAATATTGAGTGTTGCGGACGACCCACTGGCCAAATTCCCGATATTCCAATTCCCTGTAGCATCATTATATGCTCCAGACGCATCATCCGATACGTAAGTATATCCCGATGGCAATAGATCTAACACCTGAAGGTTGGTAGCCTCACTAGGTCCTTCGTTCGTTACCATAATGGTGAACGTAATATTGGTATTTACGTCGGGGGTTTCATCGCTCACACTCTTATCCAAAGCAATATCGATAGTATTGATTGGGGTAACCGTTACCTCATCTTGGTCATCTTCGGCCAGAATATCGTTATTAGGTGTAGAATCGCTATCGAAAACGTCAGAAGCGGTCACTTCTGCTACATTCGTATAGTTACCTGTCGCATTCACCAACACATCAATAACCAAGGTTTCGGTACCTCCGCTTGAAATGTCACCCACTAACCATATACCAGTACTTTCAGTATAGATTCCTGCTGTTGCGCTATAGAGCACAAAATCAAAGCCTGAGGGAAGCAAATCGGTTACAACAACACCGTCGGCATCGCTTGGTCCATCGTTGAATACCGTAATCTCAAAACTAATCTCCGTTCCAACTTGCGGACTGGTATCGCCATCAACCACGATTTTGGTCAATGAAAGGTCTGCAATGCTAGGGGGCAGGTTCAAGGCATCTTCATCATCGTCATCAGGTTGGCCATTTCCATCTTCGTCGACGGTGTTATCCGTTGTGGGATCGCTGTCTGGATCGAACTGATCTGAAGCGGTAATGCTAGCCTGATTTAGATATTCGTCCACAGCTCCCGTCGGGGGGTTTACGACCGCTTCATAGGTTACTGAAATAGAACCTCCGTTGGCCAAAACACTTAGGCCCGTCCAGGTAGCAATATTTCCTGCTTGGCTTCCACCATTATTGACCGTGGTAAGCGTATAGCCAACAGGGAGTATGTCTTGTAAAGCTACGCCCGTTGCACTATTTGGTCCCAGGTTGTTCACAGTAAGGGTGAAGATGACGGTATCACCTACGTTAGGTGCTGCAGTATTAGCTGTTTTTGAAATACTGAGATCGGCCACTTGCGGTGAAACCGAGACATTGGCCTCATCGTCTTCACTTTGGTCGCCGTTATCATTATTTGGTGTGCTATCGGGATCAAATTGGTCTGATGCCGTAAGCTGAACAACGTTTAGATATTGGTCCGCAGCCCCCGTGGGAGCCTGTACTTCAGCATCAAATGTAAGGTTTGTGGTGCCTACAGGTACATTTAAGCCACTCCAGCTTACCACACCGGCGCCAAAAGAACCGCTATTGCTGATGTTGGCAATATTGGCAAAACCGAGTGGCAAGGTATCCTCAATGGCTACATTCGTTGCAGCGGTCGTGCCAAGATTATTTATTGTTATGGTAAAGGTTACGACCTCACCAACATTTGGGGTACTTGAACTTACCGTTTTAGTAAGTTCTAAATCTACGGTTTGGGGTACCACCTCGAAGAAGTCTTCATCATCTTCATCCTGATCTCCGTCATCATTCAAAGGCTCACTGTCTGGGTCAAATTGATCACTTGCCGTTACTTCCGCGATGTTCAGATATTCATCTATATCACCTGATGGGGCGTTCACCGTAACGGAATAGGAAACCGTTGTGGAACCTACAGGAAGGCTGGCAATGTTCCAACTTAAGAAGGTTCCACCAATGGCCGTTCCACCATTGTTAATGGCAGTCAAAGTATAGCCACGGGGTAGCTCATCTTCTATTTCTATATTGGTCGCGGTATCAGGGCCGGCATTGGTCAATGTTAACTCAAAGGTCACGGTATCACCCACATTAGGGGTAGCACTTGATGCCCCACTTATGTCTTTCACCAAACTAAGGTCGGCAGACTGAATGGTAAAGGTTGCGATGTCCTCATCGTCCTCACTCTGGTCACCGTCATCGTTGTTAGGTGTACTGTCGACGTCCGGCAGGTCTGATGCGGTTATCTCCCCGACCGTATCATAGTTTCCGCTTGGGTTCACGGTCACGTCATACGTGAAGCTCTCCGTATCGCCATTGGCGACGGAGACGCCCGACCAGGTAATGGTACCGCTGCCGGGGTTGTAGACCCCTCCATTGCTGATGGACCCCGTTACGATGGTAAACCCTAAGGGTACCGTTACGACTACGTCGACACCCGTCGCGTCACCGGTCTGTACGGTATCATCGTTGATTAGGTCCACGGTATAGGTGACGGTGTCCCCTGCATTGCCCGATGTGGGCGCGTTCGATATGTCGAGTTGAAGGTCGACCTGTTCCAGTGTTATGCCCGCGACGCTCTCATCGTCCTCACTCTGGTCGCCATCATCATTGTCAGGGGTACTGTCGGGGTCCACTTGGTCACTGGCAGTAACCTGTGCAGTGTTGGTGTATTCGCCCGTTGTACCCGTAGGCATGTTCACGGTGGCCTCAAAGGATACCGATGTGGAACCTCCGTTCGTGACGGTAAGGCCTGTCCATGTAATTTCGTTCCCTATGCGTGTACCACCATCGTTGATGGTACCGATGGTATAGCCATCGGGCACAATGTCTTGAACAGTAACTCCAGTGGCATTGTCTGGCCCCGCATTGGAGACCTCCAAGGTAAAGGTGACGGTCTGGCCTACGCTCGCCGATGTGGGTGTAACACTCTTGGCAAGGCTCAGGTCGGCGGACTGAATGGTAAAGGTTGCGATGTCCTCATCGTCCTCGCTCTGGTCACCGTCATCGTTGTTCGGTGTACTGTCAACATCCGGCAGGTCCGATGCGGTTATCTCCCCGGTGGTATCGTAGTTTCCACTTGGGTTCACGGTCACGTCATAGGTGAAGCTCTGCGTATCGCCATTTGCCACGGAGACGCCCGACCAGGTGATGGTACCGCTACCGGGGTTGTATACCCCTCCATTGCTGATGGACCCCGTTACGATGGTAAACCCTGAGGGTACCGTTACGACTGCGTCGACACCCGTGGCGTCACCGGTCTGTACGGTATCGTCGTTGAATAGGTCCACGGTATAGGTGACGGTGTCCCCTGCATTGCCCGATGTGGGTGCGTTCGATATGTCGAGTTGAAGGTCGACCTGTTCCAGTGTTATGCCCGCAACGCTCTCATCGTCCTCACTTTGGTCGCCATCGTCATTGTCCGGGGTACTGTCGGGATCTACTTGGTCACTGGCCGTTATCTGGGCGGTATTGTCATATTCGCCCGTGGTACCCGTAGGCATGTTCACGGTGGCCTCAAAGGATACCGATGTGGAACCTCCGTTCGCGACGGTAAGGCCTGTCCATGTAATTTCGTTCCCTATACGTGTGCCCCCATCGTTGATGGTACCGATGGTATAGCCATCGGGCACGAGGTCGGCGATGGATACCCCTGTGGCATTGTCTGGCCCCGCATTGGAGACCTCCAAGGTAAAGGTGACGGTCTGGCCTACGCTCGCCGATGTGGGTGTAACACTCTTGGCAAGGCTCAGGTCGGCGGACTGAATGGTAAAGGTTGCGATGTCCTCATCGTCCTCGCTCTGGTCACCGTCATCGTTGTTCGGTGTACTGTCAACGTCCGGCAGGTCCGATGCGGTGATTTCGCCAGCCGTATCATAATTACCGTTATCGTTTATTGTCACTTGATAGTCAAGGTCAAGGGTGGCACCGTTGGCAATATCGAGTTCGCTCCAGGTAATGGTGCCGCTACCAGGGTTAAAGATGCCCCCGTTGGAAATGCTCCCCGTTACGATGTCCATTCCCGGTGGTATAGCCACCACAATGTCAACGCCAGTGGCATCCCCCGTCTCAACGGCATCGTTGTTGAAGACGGAAACGGTATAGTCTACGGTATCGCCCACGTTGCCCGTTGCGGTACTGTTGGTTATATCGAGTTCCAGGTCGACCTGTTCAAGGGTGATCGTGGCACTGTCCTCATCATCCTCGCTCTGGTCGCCATCATCGTTGTCGGTTCCACTATCTGGATCACCTTGGTCACTTTCGGTTATTTGTGCAGTGTTCTGGTATTCCCCTGAGGCCCCTGTTGGAGCGTTCAGCGTCGCGGTAAAGCTTACCGAGGTTGAGGCTCCGTTCGTGACGGAAAGGCCCGACCAAGTAATGGTGCTTCCCGATTGTACCCCACCATCGTTGATGGTTCCTACGGTATATCCAATGGGAACAACATCTTCAATGGCCACACCGGTGGCATCGTCGGGCCCTGCATTGGAAACTTCCAAGGTAAAGGTCACCGTATCGCCCACACTTGCGGTGGTAGGACTCACCGTTTTATCTAAACTAAGGTCAGCGGACTGCAATGTGAACGTTAGTAGATCCTCATCGTCCTCGCTCTGGTCACCATCATCGTTGTTCGGTGTACTGTCGACGTCCGGCAGGTCCGATGCGGTTATCTCACCGACCGTATCATAGTTTCCGTTATCGTTGATGGTCACTTGGTAGTCAAGGTCAAGGGTAGCACCATTGGTGATATCAAGCCCACTCCAGGTAATGGTACCGCTGCCGAGGTTGAAGACGCCCCCGTTGGAAATGCTTCCCGTGACGATGTCCATTCCCGGTGGTATGACCACCACAATATCGACACCTGTGGCATCCCCCGTCTCAACGGCATCATTGTTGAAGACCGAAACGGTATAATCTACGGTATCGCCCACATTGCCCGTTGCGGTATTATTGGTGATGTCAAGTTCGAGGTCGACTTGTTCAAGGGTGACCGTGGCACTGTCCTCATCATCTTCGCTCTGGTCGCCGTCGTCGTTATCGGGAGTACTGTCCATATCACTCTGGTCACTTGCGGTGACCTGTGCAGTGTTGGTGTATTCCCCATTGGCTCCGGTAGGCATGTTCACTGTGGCCTCAAAGCTCACCGAGGTAGTACCACTATTGGTCACGGAAAGCCCCGACCAAGTAATGACATTACCAAATTGAACACCCCCGTCATTAATCGTTGCAATGGTATATCCTGAAGGCACAATGTCTTGAACAGTAACTCCGGTGGCATCTGCTGGACCTGCATTAGACACTTCCAAGGTAAAAGTCACTGTTTCCCCAACATTAGCTACTGCTGGGCTAACCGTTTTATTTAGACTCAAATCAACAATACCGATAATTTCCAAGATCATGGTGTCGGATGAGCTTGCACAAATCCCATTGGTGACGGTCCATTGAAATTCATAAATGCCAACATCCGTTCCAAAGACTTCGGTATTTGGATTGGTATCATCATCAAAAATTGCGGTGGTCGGCCCTGAAACCTGGGTCCATTGCCCTTCACCTGCATTGGGTATTGAAGCGTCTAATACTACTGGTGTAAACTGGATAATATTTTGGTCGGGTCCGGCATTGGCATTGGCCGGTTGCTCCAAGATGACCACTTGCATGGTATCCGTAAAATCACAGCCCCCATTTGAGGTCGTCCAAGTGAATTCATAGGTGCCTGCACCTAAATCCAGAATGAGTGCCTGCGGATCGTTGGCTGCGGTAATATTTGCGGCAGTACCGGGATTTCCATTGACGCCTGGACCATTGGTTTGAGACCATGTACCTGTTCCTGAGGCTACAGGTACGGCATCAAGATTCGTTTGGGTGACATCACAGAGCTCTTGATCAGGTCCTGCATCCGCGTCAGAAGGTACATCATCGGTAAAGGTAATGCTCACGGTATCAACCGAAGGGTCGCAGGCCGAAGAAGGGGAATCTGGAAATATCGTATTACCGTTGGATACGGTCCATGTTAGGGTATACGTGCCTAAGGTGGTAATGTTCGATAAAGTTGTTGTTGGCGAATTCGGACTATCGATTACAACCGCACCTCCAGAAGGATCGTCTCCAGGGTTTTCAAAAGACCAAGTTCCAATACCAACAGCTGGGGGTACGGCATCCAACTGGGCATCTAGCTGGCATGCAGCCGTTTGACTGACACCTGCATCTGCCGTGGATGGTGGTTCGAAAACCTCCAATCGTAATACATCGGCGCGATTTGAACAAGAATTTACTTCAAAGTTCCATTCTAAAATATATACTCCTGGAACAGTCAATCCGGAAACTGTGGTATTAGGGTCATTTGGCGTATCTATTACCGCAACACTCCCTGTAGGTTGATCGGCAAAACGCCATTCGGCATTGGTCACGTCCCCAGGTGGAGCACTACCAGCCAAGGTAGTGGTGCCTGCCACTGCCAAATCGTCGATACATAAAATTTGATCTGGCCCGGCGTCAGGATCAACCGATGGTGGTAAACTCGTACTTACCACTACCTGATCGGAAGTTACCGGACAAGTACCGCCATAATCCGTTGTAAACTCAAAGGTGTACGAGTCACTGGAAAAAATCGTCACATTGGCAATAAAGCTATTAGCCGGTTGTTGCACAATATCTGCAGGAGTGCCGGGGTTTCCTGATACTCCAGGTCCATCTACCTGTGTCCAGATACCCTGGGAACCAAAAGTTGCCTCCAAAGTAAAGTTGTTGGTTTCGCAAAAAGTCAAATCGGGTCCTGCATTTGCTGCCGAGAATACCTGAATTTGAACAATATCGGTAGATGCCGGACAGGGAAACCCTGAAGCGATATTCCATTGTAAGGTATACGTGCCAGTAACCAAATCCGTTATGGTGGCATTGGGGTCGTTGACATCTGAAAACGTAGGTGTGCTTGGTGCGCCGGGCTGTACCGTCCAAAAACCGGACTCAACCGCTGCGTTGAAGGCATTGGCCCCCAAAGTAGCTTGTGAATCGTTGCAAATGACCTGATCTGATCCTGCTGCGGACGTTGTAGGTGGTATGCCAACGACTATAGTGATTTGGTCGGATGCTGAGGAACAACTGCCGTTCGAAGCCGTCCATTCAAAGGTATATTCCCCAGAAAAGGTAAATGTGAATTGTGCTGACGGACTCGTATCGTCATTGATGGTCACCCCTCCAGGTCCGGTCAATTGGCTCCATAGCCCCGTTGCACCGACCGAAGCGGAAGCCGCCATGGTGGCCGTAGCCGAACATAGCTCTTGATCAGGTCCGGCATCTGCCGTGGCTGGAGCGCCTACAGTAATTTCAACATCATCCGTGGCGTCTTGACAAGAGGGATCCAATGTACTGATGGTCCAGGTCAAGGTATAGCTTTGTTCAATCGAGATAGACACCGAAGTATTGAATTGGGTGGCATCCGCAAATGTGATTCCTGTGTTGGGTACCGCGGTCCATAGCCCTTCTTCGGAGGCTAAAGGGCCACTACCGCTTAAAGTCGTTGCTACTGTTCCCGTTGGCAAACATTGATCCGGCCCTGCGTTGGCTATGGACGGACCTTGTACCGCATTGGTGCTTATGGTTACCGTATCGGTCCCTGTGGAGGGACAAATCGGATCGGAAGGATTGGCAATGGACCACCGCAGTACGTAAGTTTCATTAGGGTCGTCCAATCCAAAAACGGTCGTATTCGGGTCATTTTCATCGGAAAAGGTGATAATCGCACCCCCCGGAGCACTATCAACGGTCCATGTACCCAACAAGGTTGAATTGGGAACAGGGTCAGCATCCAAAACAACAGGTCCAGCGAAACAAACCGTTTGGTCGGGACCAGCGTCGGTTGGGATTCCGGAAGACGATGATACGAAAACCAGCACATCATCTTCTGCAGGTGGGGAGCATGGTGCCCCGCCACTGATCGTATACCTAAAACGATACGTACCTGGAAGCATGTTGGATACATTGATGTTGGTGGCAAAAGGGTCATCAATAGTTGCCGTAGAAGGCCCTTCAACCTGAGACCAGATACCCGATCCAACTGAAGGTGTATTACCCGCAAGGGCAGTTGAGGTCACGTCACAAGCTAGGGTTTGATCCGTACCCGCATTGGCAGCTGTGGGAACGAGCGCCACCGTAACCTGAATTTCGTCGGTGGCCTGTGTGCAGCCCAAGCGTTGTTCACCGCCAACCGACCTTCTGAATAAAATGGTATACGTTCCCTCTTCATCAAAACTTAAGTCTAAAGGGCTACTTCCCGTAGCGGAGAAACTGCCCGGGTTTACCAATGTAGAACCTGAAGGTCCGTCTACAATACTAAATGTATTTGAACCTTCCCCCGTGGTTGTGAAAGGGATGTCGACATTCAAGAATCCACAAGGGGCGACAATATCATCGCCACCATTGGCGGTAATTGATATAGGGTCTGGGGAATAATTTATAGTGACTTGGTCGATATCATCACAGCCTGTCACCGAGTTTAAAGTGGTCAATCGGAAGACATAGGTGCTGGGAGAAGCCAGTCCGGTAACACGTGTAGATACCTCATTGGGTGAAACGATGGTGACCCCTGCGGTAGGCCCACTGATCTGCGTCCATTCAACAGTTTCATTGGTGAACTCCGGTGATGAACCAACCAAGGTAACCGTGTCTACCGTAGGGTCA
This sequence comes from Croceitalea sp. MTPC5, assembly GCF_036985505.1. Taxonomy (NCBI): domain Bacteria; kingdom Pseudomonadati; phylum Bacteroidota; class Flavobacteriia; order Flavobacteriales; family Flavobacteriaceae; genus Croceitalea; species Croceitalea sp. MTPC5. The sequence continues at coordinate 92,623 of NZ_BTGQ01000007.1, read as the reverse complement.
CAAATTCTGATGGTCGAGGCCGTACTGTTGTTCGTTACATCTTGGGTTGCAGCCGGAACTGTTATGGTCATGGTATCAACACCGTTGGCACAAGGCCCGGCTACTGTCCATCGAAAGGTATAGGTACCTTCAATAAGTTCGGAAACATTGGTTTGATTGTTATTTGGATTGGCTATAGTGGGAGTGCTTGGTCCACTTACAAAGGACCACGTGCCTTGTTGTCCGTTGACATTGTTTCCCCCAAAAGAACCATTCAGGTTGGTATTTTGGGAAACGGTGTAACAGTTATCCAAAGTTTGATCGGATCCCGCGCTTACAGGTTCTACCCCTCCACTATTGATTACCGTTATGGTATCAAAAGATTCGCAGGATTGTCCCGGTGCAAAATTAGGACCTGTAATGGTCCAGCGTAAAGTTGTGGTTCCGGCAGAAGTTTCCGGTAATGTCAATGTCGTCGTGGGGGAAGTAGGGGAATTTATAATGACCCCGGCATTATTGTTTCCATCGATACTCCATACCCCTGTTTCACCAGCATTTAGTGGTGCATTGGCCGATGTCACGATTGCCCCACTCGAATCTGGGCAACTTTCCAAATTGCTTCCCGCATCGGCGATGGTTATGGGTTCTACGGTTATGACCACATCTTGAAAGACGGATGCCCCGTCGGTACAATCCGCCGAAAGCCGAAAGGTATAGCTATTGCCCCCTATCAACCCTGAAACTCCCGTGTTCAAATCGGTAGGGTTGGCGATACTGACGGAAGGGCCCCCAACTTGTGACCAAGTGGGTGTTGAGGCCAAGAGGCCCGATGCCGAACCGGAAAGGTTGTATGTAGCGTTTTCACAAATGGTCTCCGCCACTCCTGCATTAACCGAGCAGTTTTGTGAGAACGCTTGTTGAATGCTGAATAATGTGAAGAGCATGAAGCTTAATAGGAACCCTTTTTTGGTGGTTATAGAACTCATAGATCAGTGTTTAGATAATATCTATTGTAAGAAAATTCAAACATATAAATTATATTTTATTTAACGGTTCGATATGTTGTCATTCATCGATAAGCTGTTGTCAATTCAGTAATAATCGATGAAAAGCAGACACTTTCTTGGTTATGATGATTTGTTAAACTTATCATAAGACACCGACTAAAGGGATAAAGTCACATTGTTTAAAAAATTAACCGTGTCTTTTGACCATTTGAGTTACGCCAGACTTATGGCTATATTTAAATGTTTTCAAGTATTAATTATCCATCACTATGAACATAGAAAAAAAGATTGCCGCGGAACATGCCGTTGAACTGGTTGAGGATGGTATGATCGTGGGACTGGGAACAGGTTCTACGGCGACCTATATGATTCATGCCCTGGCAGAACGGGTTACCAATGGCTTATCGATAACTGGTGTTCCCTCATCACAGCGAACGGCGGATTTGGCCAAACAATGTGGCATACCATTGACGACCCTTGATGAAGCCGTTATCTTGGATATCAATATTGATGGGGCGGACGAATTCGATTCGAAATTGCAAATGATAAAGGGTGGTGGTGGTGCACTGCTCAGGGAAAAGATCATAGCCTATAATTCAAAACAAAATGTAATCATTACCGATTCATCAAAGCAGGTGGAAAAGCTGGGGAAGTTCAAGTTGCCCATAGAGGTCATTCCCTTTTCCAAAAATGGTATCCTGCGAAAGTTGGAAAAAATGGGATTGCAGCCTGCCTTGCGCGTCAAAAATGAAGTGCCTTTTGAAACTGATGAAAACAATGTCATTATCGATGTGGATGCTTTTGGCTTTGATGATCTACATGAACTCAATCATACCCTTTTAGCCATGCCCGGTGTTGTGGAAACCGGTCTTTTTTTAGATTTAGCGGACTATATCATCATGGGGAAGGACGAAAGCATAACGATTTTTGAAAAAAACAAAAGCTGATTTATATGTTGCGTATTACTTTCCCCAACACCGTCGCTCCCCATTAAATCAATACACAACCTCACTAATTTGAACAACGGGTTGAATGTTCGTATAATTGGGAATGTCACTTAAAATTTTTTCTGCATTGGCGCTGAAAGCATTTTGATAGTCTGTAAGTGTATCGAAATAAAAATAACCGACCGCCACATAGGGCAAGGGATCTTCAGGCGTTCTACCAGCCACCCCTTTATCAATAGCGTAGCGCTTTAAAGGGTCACCGAATAGATCGGCAACCATCGGCATGTGTTTGTCGGCGTAGTAATCCATATCGAATGTCTTTCCGTCACCACTTGGGTACAGTATCGCTACTTTGACCATGCCTTTTTCCTTTTTTGTGTTTTTAGCTGAAGGTGGTTGGCAGCTTATAAGAATTAACACCAGGAATGCCAATGGGTATGTGATCGTTCTTTTCATTCTAGTTCAAATTAATGGGCGTTCCAAATGATTGAAGCTCCCTCCTTTTTTTTAAAAATACGATTTTTTAAAAAGCCTCCTTCTTCCTTATCAAGATTTCTTTTTATTCCAAAATTTTGGTCAGTGCGATGTCTGAAGCTGTGTATGCATTTTGAACAAGGGGCAGTTCATCATATCCGCTTGATCTGTCTGAAATTATCAGCGGTACCACATATTTTTAAGTTATTACCCACAGTAACCCGGCCTATTTCAATGGTTTTATGTTGTTGTATACGGCTTCTCGAATACGTCTGATTTTTTACGGACCAATTTCGAAAAAAGTATGAAGTATATTCCTAAAAATAAACGATATGAAAATCCTTAACGTCATTATTTCTTCCCCAAGAAATAGGAAAGTACAATCAAGCTTAAAATGCCCACTATCGCTTTGACCTATATATTTGGTATATGCATTGCCTTTAGGGAAACTTTGTTTATGCGCGCAAAGGAATCGTTATCAAAACGCTATAACCGCTTTCTTTGATAAAATCGACGCTTCCCCTTAATTGCCGGGTAAGGCCTTTGATCAATTTTTTACCAAATAAGGAGGATTTTTTGTTTGGGATTTTATTTTGCGCGATATTATTTTCCGTATTGTTGCCATTGTCTTTGACCTCTAGATAGAGTAGATCTTCTTTTTTCTTGAGGCCTATATATAGCTCACCTCCTTTATCATAAGAAAATGCATATTTAATACTGTTGGTAATCAATTCATTGACTATAAGCCCTAAGGCAACGGCCCTAGTAGAATCAAGTATCAAATCATCTATTTGCTTGGTTACGCGAACCGTTGGGAAGTGATCGAAATGACTTTTGATCATTTTTTCAAGATAGTTCCCCATATTTACTACTGCCGGGGTATCAGCTTGAAAAAGCTGCTGGTGAAGTAGGGAGATACTGTGCACCCGTTGCCTGCTCTCTTGAACTATTGCCTTAGCTTCTACATTTTTCGTTTCATTTATCTGGGCATTCAACAGGCTTTCTATAATAAAGAGGTTGTTTTTGGCCCTGTGGTTTATTTCTTGCAACAGCATTCCTTTTTCATCCAGCGCCTGTGAAATGATATTGCTTTGTTTTTTAATCTCCTCGGTTTGTTCGGCAAGCAATTCATTCGCTATTTTCTTCTGCCGATATTTACTGAAATAGACACCCATAAGCAACAAAACGAGTATCAATAAAATTCCACCACCCGTAAGGGCTAGTCGTTGTCGGCTGTTCTTTAAAGTTACGACTTGGTTCTGAGCGGATAATAAGGTAATCTCATCTTCTTTCTTTTCAGTTTCATACTGCAATTGCATTTCGGCAAACTCTTTCTGCTTACGTTCGTTCAAGATCGTATCTTTATATTTAAAAGCTTGATTTAAATGATGAAAGGCCATTTTAAAATTACCTTCTTTGTTCAAAGCTTGGGCCAAAATGTAATTGGCATCAAAAAGACCTTTGACATCATTGCTCTTTGCAGCTCCTGATAAGGCCAGTTCTGCCAAGTTGGACGAACTTTCGAAATTCCCTTTTTGATATAGTATTTCTGCCAAGTCTAACAGGGCTTCTTTAGTTTTTTCGGCCTCCTCTTTGTTTTTCATAAATGCATAAACACGAGTTAAGTGCATTTCAGCTTCATCAATACGTCCGTCAGCCAGAAGTGCCCTACCCAAACGACCAGCTACCAAATTTTCAAACATTTTAAGGTTGCCCATAGCCACAAAAGAATCGTATGCTGCCTGAAGGTTCGTTATGGCATTTTTAATGTCACCACGCTCCAGTTGAACATATCCGAGTGAATTCTGATATAGTATATCGGCGATTTTACCCCTTCCCATGGCCACTGAATTATCCCTTACCTGTTGAAAATAAGCAATGGATTCATCATAGAGGCCCATTTTTAGATTGAGCAGTGCTACATTGTACAGACTGACCGTTAAACCTTTCAAATCCCCTAAATCCCTTTTGATTTTTTCAGAGGCGATATAGGCGTCACGTGCCCGAACATATTCACCCTTACGTTGATATATTTCTCCGAATGTATTGTACGAGAATGCTTCAAATTTTCGAAGTTTGGCCCGTTTTGACTTATTTAGGGCCATTTCCGCGAATTCAAGTGCCTTATGGTAATCCCCGAGCTCAAGATGCCCGAGCGCCTTGCAAAAATAGGCCTTGGCCAAACCTCCATGATAACCTTTGGTCGTGGAGATTGCTATCATGCTATCAGCGTAAAAAAATGTCTTTTTTTTATCCGGTAATGAATATCGTGATAAAAAATAGAGCAGATCTACTTTGGCCGTATCGTTCTTAACTGATTTTAATTGGGTTCTGATACTATCTAAATCTACAAATTGTGCATTAACCGTTGAATAAGATAAGAACGCGAAAATGACAAAGAGTTTCGCTACCGGAAGATTTAAAGTAATTGGTTTCATTATACGACATGTGTTCGAGTAGGGTAGGTATTTAAATACACCATCGTTCTATTTCTACCATCATAAATATACAGGTGTACCCCTGTAATTCATAGACCGTCCCTATTCAAGTTAAGCACCTGATTTTGTTTAAGTTTTTACTTCATTAAATGGCTTGTGAAAGCATTATAAGTTAACTTTACCTTCAAGGTACTTTCATTAAAGTCTAAAAACGTCAAAAAAGTGAAAAATAATAGCACTTTTCAAAGTCATGACACTTGACTATTTTTTACTTTTATTTTATGTATTTGAAAATCAATATCTTACATTGTATTGTTCAAATAATACAAAAAGGTCTTATTTTAAATGACCTTGGTGTAAAGTACCTGTGAACCAGTCTTAAGGGTACTAAAAGTATGAAGCATCTTTAACTGGGAATGAAAGACAAAAGTTAAACAAAATAGGGCATTGGTTACAGTCTTTAGGACTTCTTATTATTTTTTGAACCCAAAATACTAGGTTCATCCCTATTATTGAAAATAATGATTTAGGCTATGCCAAGTTGATTCTTAACCTAAAAAAGACGGGTTTAAGTAGCATTCCATCGGTTTTTGGCAGAAGTATTTTTACCATTGGGCGTTGATACCCCCGTCTTTCGTTATTTAGTATTATCATTTTATGATAGTAAGGATGGTAAACACCATTTTTTTGCCCATTAATCTAAAACATTCCTTAAATTTAAAGCTTTACGTTAAACAAAATGGGAATGTATTACCTAGGGATAGATTTGGGCAGTTCTTCAATAAAAGTGGCATTGGTCAAAAGCGATACGGGCGAAGAAGTGACCGTAGTACAAGAGCCCGAAGAAGAAATGTCGATGTACGCGGAGTACAGTGGTTGGGCCGAGCAAGATCCCGAAATATGGTGGAACCATGTCTGCAAAGGGATACAACGTATCAAGACGACCCAAAATATTGATGCAAAAGATATTATTGGTGTGGGTATAGCCTATCAAATGCATGGCTTGGTCGTGGTTGATAAGGAAGGAAACCCATTACGAAAATCCATAATTTGGTGCGACAGTCGTGCTGTTGACATTGGTAGCAAAGCCTATCATGACATCGGAGAAACCAAATGTGATGGACACTTATTGAATTCACCAGCTAATTTCACGGCTTCTAAATTAGCATGGGTAAAGCGTAATGAACCCGATGTCTTTGCCAAGGTTGATAAGTTTATGCTTCCAGGCGATTATATCGCCTTTCGCCTTTCGAACATTATCAATTCGACGGTTTCCGGTTTGTCAGAAGGGGTTTTCTGGGATTTTAAGACCGATACCATATCGCAAGATGTTTTAGCCTATTACGATATACCTGAGGCCATAGTGCCTGAATTGGTACCAACTTTTGGTACGCAAAGCACCGTATCGACCTTAGGTGCCCAACAAAGCGGATTGGCCGAGGGGACTCCTATTCTATATCGCGCAGGCGACCAGCCCAATAATGCCTTGGCCCTAAATGTGTTCAATGTAGGCGAAATTGCCGCAACTGGTGGCACCTCTGGAGTGGTCTACGCGATTACCGATAATCTTTCGGTTAAGGAGACGGCACGGGTAAATAATTTCGCCCACGTCAATTACGGTGAGAATAATCAAAAAAACATTGGGAAGTTGTTGTGCGTAAACGGTGCAGGAATACAGTATCGCTGGCTGTTGAACAATTTATCGGTTTCTTCTTATGATGAAATGAACACCTTGGCCGATACTGTTGAAATTGGTGCAAACGGTGTTCAAATAATTCCCTTTGGTAACGGGGCCGAACGAATGCTTGACAATAAAGAAGTAGGTACCCGAATCTTGAATTTGAATTTGAACCGGCACTCTAAGGCACACTTATGCAGGGCGGCATTGGAAGGTATCGCATTTGCCTTTGTATATGGTATTGAGATCATGAAATCTGATGGAATCAAAGCAACCGTGATGAAAGCGGGCAATGATAATTTATTTCGCTCAGCGCTGTTTTCAAATGCGATTGCTACCTTAACAGGGCAAGATATTGAGATTTACAATACGACAGGAGCAATAGGGGCCGCTAGGGCATGCGCTATCCCTGAAAAGGGATATGATACCTTTTCCTCATTTATGGAGCATGATTATATCAAGACCTATCATCCCACTGAGCATAAAACGGACTATCAAAAGGCGTATGAAAAGTGGAAACACGAATTGGAATCAATAATTAACTAACTAATATTCATAACAATGGCACTCTTAGGAGAAAAAGAATTTTTTAAAGGAATCGGTGAGATCAAATACGAGGGAAAAGAGTCTGATAACCCGTTGGCCTTCAAATTTTATAATCCGGATCAAGTAGTCGCAGGCAAGACGATGCGCGATCATTTTAAATTTGCCGTAGCCTATTGGCATACCTTATGTGGTACTGGTGGTGATCCTTTCGGCCCGGGTACCAAACAATTTCCCTGGTCTACCCACCCAGACCCTTTAAAAGCAGCTGAGGATAAAGCAGATGCAGCTTTTGAGTTCATTACCAAAATGGGGTTTGATTACTATTGCTTTCATGATTTTGATCTAATCGATGAAGGGGGTTCCCTTGTTGAATCAGAAAAAAGAATTCAACACATTGTTTCGTATTTGAAAGATAAGCAAGAGGCCTCAGGGGTGAAGTTGCTTTGGGGGACCTCCAATTGTTTTTCCAATCCAAGATATATGAATGGTGCAGCCAGCAACCCAGATTTTGATGTTGTGGCTCGGGCCGGGGCGCAAGTGAAAATCGCCTTGGATGCTACCATGGCCCTTAACGGCGAGAACTATGTTTTTTGGGGTGGTCGAGAAGGGTACATGTCGCTTTTGAACACCAACATGAAATTGGAACAAGATAATATTGGTCGGTTCTTGAATATGGCGAAGGACTATGCCCGAAGCCAGGGCTTTAAAGGCACCTTCTTCATCGAACCAAAACCTATGGAACCGACCAAACATCAATATGATTTTGATGCGGCAACTTCGATAAATACGATTCGGGCCTATGGATTGGAGAATGATTTTAAATTGAACATTGAAGTGAACCACGCCACCCTCGCCCAACATACCTTTCAGCATGAATTGCAGGTTGCAGCAGATGCCGGCATGTTGGGAAGTATAGATGCCAACCGGGGTGATTATCAAAATGGCTGGGATACCGACCAATTTCCGAATAATGTAATGGAGACCGCAGAAGCCATGTTGGTATTTCTAAAATCCGGAGGATTACAAGGTGGAGGGGTTAACTTTGATGCCAAGACCAGACGTAATTCAACGGATTTGGATGATATTTTCTTGGCCCACATAGGCGGTGCAGACACCTTTGCCCGTGCTTTGTTGGTTGCTGATGCCGTCATTCAAAATTCTCCATATGAGGATTTGTTGGGCAAACGATACGGATCTTTTGCTTCAGGAAAAGGGGCGGATTTTGTTTCAGGTAAACTTTCCTTGACCGATTTGTACGATCATGCAAGTGCCAACGGAGAACCAAAACAGACCAGCGGTAAACAAGAGTTGTTTGAGAATATTTTAAATCAATACAGTTAGTAATCCGCCTATGGAATCGATATTGGAAACCGCGGATTGGTGGGTATTAGGGGCCTATCTTTTTGCCTTGATAGGGGTGGCCGTTTGGGTGGTGCTACAAAAAAACAAGAATACCGAAGACTATTTTTTAGCAGGTCGAAATGTAGGTTGGTTCGTAATCGGGGCCTCGATCTTTGCATCGAACATAGGATCGGAACACGTTGTTGGCCTAGCAGGTACCGGTGCTGAATCGGGTATGCCCATGGCCCACTATGAATTGCATGCTTGGATCGTATTATTATTAGGCTGGTTATTTCTGCCCTTCTATTTTCGCAGCAATGCGTTTACGATGCCCGAGTTTTTAGAAAAACGTTTTGATAGTCGGTCCCGATGGTTTTTATCCGTCTTTTCACTGGTGGGCTATGTGATCACCAAAGTTTCAGTAACCATTTATGCCGGGGGTATCGTAGTGTCTGAATTATTGGGGATTCCATTCTGGTATGGAGCCATTGGTATTGTTGTATTTACGGGAGCTTACACTATTATCGGCGGTATGAAGGCCGTTATTTATACTGAAACCTTGCAAACCGTGATTTTGATTGCAGGCTCTTTGATCATTACCTACCTAGGCCTTGAAAAAGTAGGTGGCTGGGAAGAATTACGTTTGGCGGCAGGTAGCGAGCATTTCAATATGTGGCGCCCTATAAATGACCCCGACTTTCCATGGACGGGTATGCTGATTGGAGGTACCATCGTAGGAATTTGGTATTGGTGTACCGACCAATATATCGTACAACGGACCTTGGCCGCTAACAATATCAAAATAGGAAGAAGAGGGGCGATTTTTGGGGCCTACCTAAAATTGTTGCCTATTTTTATTTTTCTAATACCCGGTATTATTGCTTTTGCCCTTGCCCAACAAGGTGTATTGACCTACGAAAAAAGTGATGAGGTCTTTCCGGTTTTGGTAAAGACCCTTTTGCCTGTTGGTTTAAAAGGCCTGGTAGCAGGGGGATTAATGGCCGCCTTAATGAGTTCGTTGGCCTCGGTATTTAATTCTTGCTCCACGATATTTACGATTGATATCTATAAAAAGCTAAAACCGCTGACCGACGAGAAGAAATTGCTTAGAATAGGTAAGGTAGCTACCTCCATTGTTGTTGTTTTGGGCATTATTTGGATTCCGATTATGGAAAAAATAGGTGGCGGAGTACTTTATCAATACTTACAAAGTGTACAATCGTATATCGCACCACCCATAACGGCGGTCTTTTTGTTGGGCATTCTATGGAAACGAACCAATTCCAAAGCGGCAATCGTTACCTTATTTTCCGGCTTGGTAGTGGCAGCGCTCCGTATTATGGCAGAAATCTATCAAATGGACCTTTCGGGGGTTTTCCTATCGTTTGCGACTATCAATTTTGCCCATATGGCTATTTTTATGTTCATTTTTTCAGTAATCATTTGTATATCGGTGACCTTGGCGACCAATCCACCCGATTATGCGGCTATTCGAGGGCTCTCTTTAGGAACCTTGACCGAAGAGGATATTAAATTGAACAAACAAAGTATTTCTACCGTAGATATCATTTTGTCGCTGGTATTGATTGTAGTGGTTATAGGTGTACTTTCCTATTTCACGGGATAACATAGTAATAAGAACTGTTTTGAAAAAAGAAATGACCATTTTTGTAGATATGGACGAGGTAATTGCCGATTCATATCAAGCCCATATCGATATTTATAATGAAGAATACGAGGGCAATTTCACCAAAATGGATTGTCTGGGTAAGGAATTTTGGCAATGCGTGCCTGAACAACACCAACAGCGTGTGAAGGACCATGCCTGGCAGGTAAACTATTTTCGAGACTTAAAGGTTATCGAGCATAGTCAAGACGTGCTTAAGGAGTTGAGCAAGCTGCATCATGTCTACATTGCCTCAGCTGCAATGCAGTTTCCGAATTCGCTTCTTGAAAAATCAGAATGGCTAGACGATTTTTTTCCATTTATTCCATGGCAAAATCGAATTTTGTGTGGGGATAAGCACATTTTAAAAGGTGATGTTTTGATTGATGATAGAAGTTATAACCTAAGGCATTTTGAAGGTCGTACGCTTTTATTTACGTCACCCCATAATACGGGAACAAATGATTTTGAAAGAGTGGATTCATGGTTGGAAATTGGAGAAAGATTATTGAAATGAAAAACTTTTTCGTCGTAGTGGTATCGCTCTTAATGACGGGATGTGCAGGACAAAGCCGCCTTATTGAGGGGGAACTGGAGACTGTCTCGACGGAAAATCTGCAATACTACCTGTATTATCCTCAAGCGTATGAAGGTAATGCGGACAAAGATTTCGGACTGTTGTTATTTTTACACGGAGGGGGGGAATCTGGAGGCGATTTAGATGAAATAAAGAAGAGCGGCCCCCCTAAACTGTTGGCAGAAGGTAAGGAATTCCCTTTTTTGGTCTTGGCCCCCCAGAATCCGCACCAGAAAAAATGGTGGAATGTTGAGGCGATAACCCAATTGTTGGATTCCGTTATCGCCGAAAATAGGGTAGACCCGAAAAGGATCTATTTAACCGGATTGAGCCGTGGGGGAGGGGCCGCATGGAACATGGCCGTTCAATACCCCGATAAATGGGCTGCTTTGGTCGTGGTTTGTGGTATGGCGCCCATTCCCTATGCGCATTGGATAGATAAAAACATGCCCATTTGGGTATTCCATGGGGATGAGGATGCGTCCATATCGGTTGAAGAATCAGATCAGATGGTAGCCAGATTAAAAAAAATGGGCTATGATGTCAATTACACCCGTTACGAGGGTGTGGGGCACAATTCATGGACCCGGGCTTATACTACTGATGGGCTTTATGAATGGATTGCAGATCAAAAACGGGAATGATATGTGCAGGATAACCTTTTTGGTCATTGTCGTCTGCTTAGTGGGATGCAAACGTAGTTCATCGTCATCTTTACCCGTATTGGAATCGAAAGAAGTGGGTTTTGAAAAGACCGAAGCTAAAGACACGATACTAGCTCCAGTAGCGCCGGAAGATAGTATTGTAGCCGAGGTTCAATTAAAGTCTCTTACAGGGCTAGCCGACACCACGTTTATTAGATTGGCAGATTTTAGTACCGATTTCGCCTATGATATGCGTTATGCCACCAAGAATAATTTTTTAAAGGCCAAAGTCTATGATTGTGCGGAGTGCTATACCCGCGTAAAAACAGCAAAGGCACTGCTAGCTGCCAACAAGGAATTCATGGAAAAGGGATACCGAATCAAGTTCTATGATTGTTATCGCCCCAATTCGGTGCAGTATAAGATGTGGGCTATAATGCCGAATCCGCAGTATGTGGCAAATCCCGTAAAAGGTTCTATCCATAACAAGGGTGGGGCAGTAGATATTACCTTGGTTGATTTAGAGGGTAATGAACTGGATATGGGTACGGATTTTGATTTTTTCGGGAAGAGGGCACATCACGACCATGTGGATTTACCCCAAAATATTTTGAACAACCGAAAACTGCTAAAAGAGACCATGGAGGCCCATGGCTTTTGGTCCATTAGAACGGAGTGGTGGCATTATAACTTATCGGCTGGCTCCAATGATAAGGTCGCTGATTTTAAGTGGGATTGTGAGTGAACGGCTCCGTACATGAAAAGTAGCACTGAAAATAAGCGTTAACTTTTTAGATTAAACACAAGCCGAATTTTTAAATTTCACATTTATTTTTTATTGGAAATCGTCAAATTTAAAAATTTGGCAACTTTCCAAAAATGCCCAAACCTTAATGTTAGCATAAGCTTGCGCTATTTTTTATATACAATGTTACCTACTGGCATTTAACGATTTAAATTCAATTGACCATTCCATTAATTGGTCAAGAATTGGTTTTAATGTTAGTCCTTCTTTTGTTAGGTCATATTCTACCGTGATCGGAACTGTATTAAAGGTGGTTCGCTTAACTATTCCGATTGCTTCTAAGTCCTTTAGTTCCTTACTTAGCATTTTAGGTGAAATTCCTACTACTTCTCTCTCTAATTCTTTGAATCTTTTTTTTCCAAAATATAGTTTTGATAGAATATGAATTTTCCATTTTCCTCCTAAAACTCTCATAATAAATTGTAGCGATGATACTTTATTTTCACATTCTTGCATTTTATTTTTTATATAATAGTTTATAAATCAATTAGCTATAGTTTATGAAATTAATATACTTTTTGGTTACTACTTGCAAAAGTATAGTATTGAATTTATGTTTGCAATGTATTTAGAATATAATATGAATATTAAACTGCTTTTTGGACTTTTTATAATATTAAATTACAGTAATACTATGCTATTTGCGCAATCAAATGATGCTGTTTTAGGATTTTATTGGTCGCCCAAAAAGGATGGAAAAATAGAAATTTATAAAGAGGGAAATAAATATCACGGAAAATTTGTGTGGACGAGAGAATCTAAATCGGATATTAATAACCCGAATGAGGAACTTAGAAAAAGAGATTTACTCGGAATGATTTTCTTAAAGGATTTCGTCTTCATTGACGGAAAATATAAAAATGGGAAAATTTATGACCCAGAAAGTGGTAAGACTTATAATTCTATAATGTGGATTGATAAAAGCGATTTAAAGGTTAGAGGTTATGTTGGTTTTTCTTTCTTGGGCAGAACAGAAATTTTCACAAAAGCAAATAAATAATTTTAAAAAATAAAAATTGAATATGGAATCAATAATTTTTTACGGAATCTTGGGGATTATAAGTTTAATATACCTAATTGCTGGCGCTCAAAAATTAATTGGTAAAGAACCAATGAAAAGCCGTATGGAAGAGATGAATAATGGGGGAATAGTAATGCGTACGATTGGCATAGTAGAAATCATAGGCGTCTTCGGTCTTTGGATAGCCAATATTCGACCCTTTTCTTTAATCTGTTTATTACCTTTTGCTGTTGGTGGATTAGCCTCACACATTGTATTAAGGCATAATTTTCGAGAAAGGAATATTCCTGCTGTGCTTATGATAGTATTTATTATTATAGCTTTAGTTCTTGACCCAAGCTTTTCAATAACGTTTCATTGAATATCAACCAATTTCGTTTCAGAGCTGTTTTTTCAGCTTGTAGGTAACGGCAGTCTATCTCAAAACTAATTTTACCTCTCTGAGAATATCGTATTTGAGATTTTTCAAAGACACCTCCCGAATATCAAAATTAAAATGATAGGTTTTGAGATAGTCTGACGGTCTTGTATATGAAACTTAGTGTGAAAAAAGACACTGACTTTTCGGGTTAACACAGAGTCGAATTTTTATATTTTGTTTTTTAATTTTTCTCTTTTTAAAAGCCAAATTAAAAATTTGGCGGTCTTTGCAAATAAGTACAAGCCTCTAGGTTTAGTACTTAATAGCTATGTTTTATACACCGTGTTGTGCATAGTTTTTTAAGTGTCAAGAGAAATCTCATTCCAGTCAAATTCTTTGTAAACTGTATATTCTAATGCTTTTCTTCTTTCCATTATTATGTCCAAATCAACTTTGTCCGATTGTTTTTCAGTCAAATTGTTATTTCGAGCGAACTAATGAGCACAATAAAACTTGTCCAACATTTCAAAGATATCGACTTGATTTCTCAATTTGAATTTAGATATAAATTTTTCGGCTGGTTCATTTTTCGCAATGTTAGGAATTAATGTAGCAAGTGAATCTTCTACACCAGTGTTCAAAGTCAGATTGTTATGAAATCCACCAACCCAAGCAAAAGTCTAAATAGCTTCTACAAACCAGTAAATATCGGTTTGAGTTTGTTCGGGTAATTCAGAATATTCCGTTTGCAAATATTTCAACTCCTTAACGTTTAGACTCGTTAAAAGTCCGTTTTCTTCAAGCCATTTCTTTATTATTTCTCTTGGTGCTTGAAGGTGTAATTGAAATAATGCCTTCAAAACCAAAGTTCTACGCGCAATTTCTTTTGGTTCTTTAAATTCAGGATTATCTAAATAGGGCAGATGTTCAATTACTTCAATTCCAGAAGAACGCAATTGTTTTGTATTCCTATCTTTTACTTTTTCAGGTTTATTTTCTTTTGAAACCACATTTTTTTTCAATTATGCACAACAACGATATATCATCAATGATCATATATCTTTTATATAGAATACTAAGATACCCAATTATGGTATTTATAGCTGTTGGCCAACAATCACAATCCGTTGGTTGTTTAAATCAGTGGTAAAAAACAGATAGGTGTCACCACCCTCATTCAGTTTGAACTTTTTTCTGAGGTTAGCAACGGATTCAGGGAAATTACGCGTAGTGATATTGACCTTTGTCAGCCCAAGCTGTTGAAGTTTCTTTTTGTTGTAAGTCAAGGCATTCTGAATTTTGAAGCGACGTCCGGGGAAGGTCAGCAATCTGTCAGCGGTATACAAATGCGAATGTTCATGCAATTTTTTTACACCCATGGTTTTTCCGATAGATTTAAAACCACCTGATTTCAGAATGGCGGCATTGGGTTCGTAGAGATAGGTACCTGGCAATCCTAATTCTGCAACAATCCCTTTTTCCGTCGAAAGGGTGAAATCAAAATGGTGTTCTTTATCTTTTACAAGATTGACCGTTTTGATCGCTACCTCACCTTGATAGCCTTTTTCTAAAATCCATAGCAATTCCTTGACCTCATTTTTAACGGCAACCACATGAATTTCCTTTACGAATTTCAATTCTGAGATTCCTTGCGAAATATCCAAGAGGGGAGAGGTCTTTACCAAGATATTTTTGGTTTTCTGAAAAATGGCATCCAATTCGTCAGGAATATTCGGAAGGCAATCCTGCAATAAAAATACTTTACCCCTCACCT
The DNA here is from genome assembly GCF_036985505.1 of Croceitalea sp. MTPC5. Classification (NCBI taxonomy): domain Bacteria; kingdom Pseudomonadati; phylum Bacteroidota; class Flavobacteriia; order Flavobacteriales; family Flavobacteriaceae; genus Croceitalea; species Croceitalea sp. MTPC5. Next base: position 77,365 of record NZ_BTGQ01000007.1, on the reverse strand, counting down.
CATTCCTGCGCGAGGGATCCACAAAAACCCAGTCAAATTTTAGGTCTGAATTCTTCAAAAATTTGATACCATCGCCGATTTTAAAAGTGGTGTTTTTCACCCCTAAGACCTTAAAATTATGGGCTGCGATTTCAGATAGGTTTTCATTCATTTCACAATGAATGATGTCATCAAATTTCTTTGAAAAGAAATAGCTGTCGACCCCTAATCCCCCAGTGATGTCGAGCAGTGATTTTCCATGTATCAAATCGGCCTTGTATTCGGCAGTCGCTTCTGAACTGGTCTGCTCAATATGCAACTTTTTTGGATAGTATATTTTGGGGGTATTGAACCAAGACGGGAGTTTATATCGGCACTTTTTTTTGGCTTCTAGCTGCTCCACCAATTCTTTTTGGCCAACACCGTCAAAAAAAGGCTTTTTTAGCAATACTGACACGATGTCAGTATCCCAATTATTTTTTATAAAATCCTGTACACCAGATTTTAAAATAGATTCATTCAAACTGTTGCTATAAGTCTTTGGTTAGCTTTTTTACGATGCTGTTTTCGCTCAAAAATTCTTTTAAAATTACCTTTATCGCAGTATAGCCGGGTACTGCGATGACCATTCCCACGACTCCAAAAAGCAATCCCGCTATGATAATGACCAAAAAAATTTCAAGCGGATGCGACTTGACGGAATTCGAAAAAATAAAGGGTTGCGAAAAGAAATTATCGATGAGTTGCCCAATGCACAATCCGATAAGGACATACAATGTTTTTGCTAAGATTACCGAGCTAAAATCAGCACCTAAATAACTGGTCATTGTAAGGGTGATCATGATGACCCCACCGATGATCGGACCCACATACGGAATGATGTTAAAGAGGGAACATAAAAAGGCAATTACGATCGCATTTTCAACCCCGACGATAAGCAGGGTGATGGTGTAAATAATGAATAAAATAAAAAGCTGGAGTAAAATGCCCCCAAAGTATCTAGACAGCAGGTTATTGATCTTGTCAATCGATTTAACCAGGCTACCCTCTTTGGTACTCGGTACGAAGGTCATGAGGCCGTTTTGAAATAGTTTACTATCCTTCAAGAAGAAAAATGAAATAAATAGAACCGAGAAAAGCCCGATACTAAAATTGCTGAGCACATTGAAAAACGAGTTCAAGAAATCTGGTATAAAATTCAGGTCTAGGCCTTCGATGATGTTCTTGTTCAAATCAGAATCTTCTATGATCTCGTCAACGTTGGCGGTAGAAATGCCCAGGTAATCGGTAATCTCGAGATATAAATTGTTTAGGTTGTCTTTCAAGGCCTCAATATCCAACAGGGAAAGGTTCCTACTTTGTTCATTCACCAGCGGGATAAAAAGCGCCAAAATGCCAATGAAAACCCCCAACATCAAAAACATGGTCAGAACCACGGCCAAAGTGTTCGGAAACTTCAATTTCCTCCTTAAGAATAGTACTATTGGCCTACCCAACAAGGCGATTACGGCAGCGATGGCCAAGTAGGCCAATACCGATTGGATCTCAATCAAAAAATAGAAAGTGATTACGATTGCAGCTATGATAAAAACTGCCCTAAGAATACCATTTGCAATGGTTTTTGAGTTCATAGATTAGGTTTTAAAGGCATAGGCTATGATATTGGCCCCCATTTGTAGGGCTTTCAAACGAATTTCCTCAGGGTCATTGTGTACTGAGGGGTCTTCCCACCCATCACCCAAATCACTTTCGTATGTGAACAGCAGTATCAAGCGACCTTCGTGAAAGATACCCAAGGCTTGCGGTCGTTTTCCATCGTGTTCATGAATTTTTGGTAATCCTTCAGGGAATTGGAATTTTTGACTGAAAACAGGGTGGTCACTACCCAATTCCTCCAACTCCTCATCAGGAAAAACTTTTTTGAGTTCCCTTTTTAAATACGGGTACATGCCATAATTGTCATCAATGTGCAAAAAGCCACCGGCCAAAAGATAGGTCTGCAAATTTTCTGCCTCTTCGTCAGAAAAGAAAACATTACCGTGGCCAGTCATATGTAAAAAGGGGAATTGAAAAATAGTGGGGTCACCCACTTCTACGGTTTGGGGCTTTTCTGTTATTTGGGTGTTGATGTTCTTATTACAGAATTCAATCAAATTGGGTAATGCGGTAGGGTTCGAATACCAATCGCCACCGCCACCATACTTTAGAATGGCGACCTCTTGTGATTGTATTGTGGTTATCACAAAAAAAGTTAAAAAACAATACCCCAAAGTAAGTTGTTTCATCAAAACGCGAATAATCGATAAAATCAAAAATACCGAATATAATGTATAAAAAAATCATAATACCAATAGTAATATTCGTCGGGTTGACAACAACGGCATTCTATACGATGAATGAAGTGGAAAATGCAAAGAATGGGGAAGAAAAGCCAGTTTTAGGTGAGTATGACGCAGTGGTGGTGTTGGAACTTTTTACCTCACAAGGATGTTCTAGTTGCCCCCCGGCGGATGTTTTATTGGATAAAGCCAAAAAAGACTTTCCTGAAAAGGTATTCGCACTATCCTATCATGTGGATTATTGGAACTATATTGGATGGGAAGACCCTTTTAGCAAATCGACCTTTAGCAAGAAGCAAAGGGCTTACAATCAAAAATTTAAATCGAGAAGCAACTATACCCCACAGTTGGTGGTCAACGGTAAAGAGCATTTCGTAGGTTCGAATGGGTACAAATTGGATACTAAAATTCAAGAATACGGTAAACAGAAGGTTATCAACGATATTCAGCTATCCAATATAAAAGAAAACGGTCGCAGCATCACTTTTGATTATACGGTAAAGGGAACGTTGAACGATAAGCAATTACGGGCAGTCTTGGTATTGGATGAACGTACCACAGCGGTAAAACGAGGTGAAAACCGAAGCCGGGTGCTTAAAAATGCCAATGTCGTGATTGCCGAAAAATACATTCCGTTGAATACTGCAAGGGGTACCTCTAGTCTGACGATCCCCAGTTTGGCCAGTGCATCCGATGATTTAACCTTAATTTTGGTAATTGAAAATAAAGAAACCGATATCACCGGCGCGGTAAAATCGAAAGTCTAATTGTTGATAACAGCCACTACGGTACAGGCATAAATTGCGGCGGTTTCCGTTCGTAGACGATTTCTTCCTAAGGAAATTGGCAAGAAATCATTTTCATAGGCCAGTTTCACTTCATCCGATGAAAAATCACCTTCTGGGCCTATCAAGATAATGATGTCCTTATCAGCCTGTAGACGACGTTTGAGTTCCACTTTTTCACTTTTTTGACAATGGGCGATGAACTTAAGATCTGCTTTGGTGCTTTGTACAAACTGTTTATAAGTGACCATAGGGTTCAATTTGGGTAAGAAGGTCTGTAACGATTGCTTCATGGCCGATTGTAATACTTTTTCAAGCCGTTCTGGTTTAATGACCTTTCTTTCTGAATTTTTACAAAGTATAGGGGTAATTTCATGAATGCCTATTTCGGTGGCTTTTTCTAGAAACCATTCGAACCGATCGTTCATTTTCGTGGGGGCGACGGCGAGGTGTAGCGTGTGCAACCTCGGTATGGTACGTTCTTCCTTGATCAACTGTGCCTTGCACTTTTTTGCATCGGCACTGATTATCTTCGCTTCATATAAATAACCCCGGCCATTGGTTATGTGTAAAACGTCGCCTTCATTTTTACGAAGTACCCTTACGATATGTTTGCTTTCTTCTGGTGAAAAGAAAAATTGTTTGAAACTGTTATCAAGGGATGGATCGTAAAATAGTTGCATCAACTTTCGTTTAATTTTTGTTTCGCATGTTCTAGTCCCAGCGTTATCCAATAATGGAGCTGTTCTTCAGATTGGTATCCTTCGGGTAATACATAAATGAATTCTTTCATTGGCCTGCCCGTGAAATCCATAGGTTCTACAAAGGGTTTGGCCAATTCACTGGCCATCTTCGCATCTCGAACCCGAACCATCAACCTTGCCTTAATGGGGCCAACTGTCATTTTGCCTTTGTACAAAAATGCAAGGCCACCGAACATCTTTTTTTCTTCGAAAATTTCTGGGAAGATCTTCAAAGCTGTCCGTATCCTGCGTGTTAAGTCCTCATTATAATCCATTGTCTACAGGATATACCTCGCTTTTGCAGCGATATTTTGTGATGCAAAGTCTTGTTGAAGGTATTTGTAATATCCTACGATACCGATCATCGCCGCATTATCGGTACAATATTCGAACTTCGGAATATAGGTGGTCCAACCTAAATCAGTTTCCGCAGCTTTAAGTCTAGATCGAATTCCAGAATTCGCAGCGACACCACCCCCGATAGCTATTTGTTTGATTTTGGTCGTCTTCACTGCCAATTTCAATTTGTCCATTAGAATTTCTAAGATAGTGAATTGAATGGAGGCACAAATGTCGTGAAGATTTTCTTTTACAAAATCCGGGTTTGCCTTTTGTTGCTTTTGAATGAAATACAGTATGCTTGTTTTCAGTCCGCTGAAACTAAAATGCAATCCCTCAACCTTGGGTTTTGGAAAAACAAATGCTTTTGGATTACCCTTTTTGGCATACTCATCGATCAAAGGTCCACCAGGGTAAGGTAGTCCTAATAGTTTCGCACTTTTGTCAAAAGCTTCCCCGACCGCATCATCAAGGGTCTCGCCCAAGACTTCCATATTAAAATGATCTTTGACCAGAATGATCTGTGTATGGCCGCCACTGATGGTCATCGCCAAAAACGGAAAGCTCGGTGGTGGTTGTTCATCCCCTTTTATGAAGTGGGCCATGATATGCGCTTGCATATGATTGACCTCAATTAAGGGAATACCCAGGCCCAAGGCCATTGACTTTGCAAATGAGGTGCCGACCAATAAAGATCCCATAAGGCCCGGACCTCTCGTAAAAGCTATTGCCGATAGTTGTTTTTTAGCGATATTTGCCTTGGCCAAAGCTTGGTGTACCACCGGTACGATGTTTTGTTGATGTGCCCTCGATGCCAACTCGGGTACAACACCCCCATATTGCTCATGAATATGTTGTGTGGCAACAACATTGCTCAGTACGGTGTCATTGCAGAGTACAGCGGCAGATGTGTCGTCACAAGACGATTCTATGGCCAGAATAAAGTTTTCTTGACTTTTCACCTATTTTGGAATAAAAGTTGACAGACAAAGATAAAAGGTAAAACGTTATCAAAAAACTTCGGAAAATACTGCTAAGGTCTGTACTTGTATTGTTGCTGATACTAGTGCTTTCCAGTATATTTTTTTCACTCCCCCCAGTTCAGACCTATATCGCAAAACGGGCTACCAAAAGTTTGAATGAAAAATTCGGGACCAATATCAATATCGATAGGGTGCAATTTTCCCCATTTTCGATGAGCACTACAATCAAGGATATTTATGTAGAGGATTATCGAAATGATACCTTGATTTTCATTAATAAGTTGTCGACATCCATTTTGAGTCTCAGAAAAATTGTCGGTGGTAGGCTTGAATTTGGCGATATCGATATTGATGGACTCTCCTTCAATTTAAAGACTTACGAGGGTGAAGAAGACACCAATTTGGATGTATTCATAGAAAAATTGGATGATGGTGAGCCACGACAACCAGGAACCCCCCCATTTTTTATGGCCTCATCACAAATTACCATAGCTGACGGACGCTTTAGATTGGTGGATGATAATTTGGAGACAAAAGAAATCCTTGATTTTAGGGAGTTGGGTATCGTTGCCAAAGATTTTGAGATTCTTGGCCCAAACGTTACTACGGATGTGAAGGAACTTTCACTGCGCAGTAAGCGTAATATTCAAGTGGACCAACTGGCTACCAACTTTAAATATACAAAACAGCAAATGCGATTTGATTCCTTATCCTTAGTTACGAAGGGATCGAAGTTAAGGGGCAATTTGGTCTTTAATTATAATCGAGAAGACTTTGCCGATTTCATTGATAAAGTGAAAGTTACCGCGAATTTTGAGGAATCAACAGTCTCCTTTAATGAGATAAATGCATACTACAACGAATTCGGAATCGACAAAACGGCTACGTTTTCAACCAAAGTGGGCGGTGTCTTGAATAACCTTGCGGTTACCGATCTCATTTTATCGTCAGATAACACCGGCATACGGGGTGATTTCAATTTCAGAAACTTGTTTAGGGAAGAAGAACCCTTCGTCATGACCGCCAAAATGGATAGGGTTACCTCAAGCTATTACCAATTGAGAGGGCTGATGCCCAAGGTTTTGGGAGCTAGTATTCCAGCTTCATTTCAGAAATTCGGACAGTTTACCGTGAGGGGTGATGCAGAGGTGACCGACTCTTCGATTGACGCCCAAGTCAACTTGACAACGGCTTTGGGCAGTAGTTACTCCGATTTACAGATGACCAATTTCAATAATATCGAAGATGTATCTTATCGTGGTTTTATATCATTGATAGATTTCGATTTAGGGGCGTTCATTGACAACCCGCAATTGGGCAAAACGACCTTGGATGTGAATGTTGAAGGCCGTGGTTTTATCGCTGAAGAACTCAATACAGAGGCCATCGGTGAAATTTATAGTATTACTTTTAACAAGTATACCTATAAGAGCATCCAGATTTCAGGCCTGCTCAAAGAAGAACTTTTTGATGGTACCTTATTGAGTAATGACGAAAATTTAAAATTGAATTTCAAGGGATTGGCTGACTTTAGTGCAGCGCAAAATGAATTCAATTTTATTGCCGATGTGGATTATGCCGATTTTAAAAAATTGAATTTTATTACCGACAGCGTTTCGATTTTTAAGGGTAATGTTAGAATGGATATCACCGGAAACTCTTTAGACAATACCACGGGTGAAATAAAGTTTGAGAATACGCGGTATGAAAATAAAAACGATACCTATTATTTTGATGATTTTGCCATTTCATCAACGTTTGAAAACGATTCTTTAAGAAACATCCAAATCATATCGCCTGATATCATAACAGGGTATATGAAAGGTAATTTTAAAGTAGCGGAACTTGGTAAGCTTTTTCAAAACTCCCTGGGCAGTATCTATACGAATTACAAGCCCTATCAGATATCAGACGGCCAGTCACTGTCTTTTAATTTCAAGATTTACAATAAGATAGTCAATATCTTTTTTCCAGAAGTGAGTTTTGGTCCTGAGACTTTTATACGAGGTAATATTGTAGCTGACGAGGGAGATTTTAAGCTAACCTTTAAATCACCTGATATAGAGGCTTTTAAGAATGAATTTGAAAATATCGAACTGAAGATCGACAATAAAAATCCGCTTTTCAATACCTTTTTATCGGTTGGGAATATGCGGACGGTCTACTATAATTTCAAAGACTTTAATTTGATCAATACTACTTTGAAGGACACCTTGTTTTTTAGAACCGAGTTCAAGGGGGGTAGTGAGTTGAATGACAGCTACAATTTGAACTTCTACCATACCTTCAATGAAGATAATAAATCGGTCATAGGCTTAAAAAAATCAGAGGTCAACTTTAAGGGCAATAACTGGGTGCTCAATAAGTTGGGAAATCGCCAGAATAAGGTCATCGTAAACAGGACACTTGATAGCATTGAAATCAAGGAAATCGTCATGGACAATGGTTTGGACGAACAAATTCGGTTACGTGGTGAATTGGCCGATTCGACCTATAAAGACTTACAATTGCAGTTCAAAATCGTGTCTTTGGATAAAATAACCCCGGCCATCGATAGTTTGCAGCTTGATGGGCAGGTAAATGGTTTCTTGAACATCTTACAGAAAGACGGAAAATATTTACCCTCTTCAAGCCTTGATATTAAAGACTTTGCGGTTAATAAGATGTTATTGGGTGATATGGAGGTGGTTATTTTTGGAAATAATGACCTTTCTGAGTTTGGGGTAAACACCTGGCTTACTGAAGATGGCCAAGAACGGTTCAGTTTAAGTGGTAAGATAAATAACACTAAAACCGAGACCACAGTAGACCTTTTGACTTCTTTAAATGAGTTTAAATTGGAGCCTTTTGCACCTTTAGGAGAAGATATTATCTCGAACATTAGGGGTTTGGTCAGCGGTAATACGCGTATAACGGGCAACGTAAACAATCCAGAATTCAATGGTACCTTGACCTTGGACCAGGCCGGAATTGGTATTCCCTATTTAAACGTCGATTATGATTTTGGCCCATTGTCAAAAGTCAGGTTGTTTGATCAATCCTTCTATTTTGAGAATATAACCTTGACCGACAATTCTTATGCTACCCAAGCAAATTTAGATGGTACGATAAGTCACACGGCCTTCGATGATTGGAACCTAAATTTGAATTTGGTGACAGATAGTGATAGGTTTTTGATTCTAAATACCGAATACGATGAAGATGAGCTTTATTATGGCACTGGTTTTGTCAACGGTAATGGAAGTATTTATGGGCCAACCACTGGTTTGAATATTGATTTTGAAGGCTCTTCGGCAAGGGGGACCCAATTGAAGATTCCGTTAAGTGATGTTACCAGTGTTGGTGATTATTCCTTCATCAACTTCATAGAAAAAGATGAAAAAAGTGTTCTTGAGGGCGAACGGGTTTTAGACGATTATCAGGGTCTGGAGCTTTCGTTTGATTTAAACGTGACGCCTGATGCAGAGGTCGAGGTGGTGGTGGATCGTGAAAGTGGTAGTACATTGAAAGGCACTGGGGCAGGCCTGCTTTTAATTGAGATCAATACGAACGGCAAATTCGTGATGAACGGAGAGTTTGTGGTGGTAACCGGTGATTTTAGGTTTAGAAGGGCAGGTTTGATCGATAAGACCTTTACCGTTAGACCCGGTGGTACCATTCTTTGGGAGCGTGACCCCCTAAAAGCACAATTGGACTTAACGGCCGTCTATGCCTTGAATGCGAACCCGGCACCATTGTTATTGGACAATCCGGGGTATACGAGACGCATACCGACCGAAGTGGTAGTCCGTTTGAATGGGGAGCTCGAAAGCCCAACCATCGATTTTGATATCGAATTCCCTGGTACGAGCTCCGTGGTCAAATCTGAGTTGGAATACCAACTACAAGATCCCACTATCGAAAGCAATAATGCCTTTTTTCTCTTGGCACAGGGTACATTTGTCAATAATGGTGCGGGATTTAACCAGCAAGCCGTAACGGGTAACCTGATTCAGACCGCATCAGGACTTTTAAATCAAGTGTTGAGCGGTAATAATGATAAATTCAATTTAGGGCTGTCATACGAACAGGGCTTTACCGATGCTGATATTGAAACCGAAAATAGGATTGGGGTAACCGTTTCCACACAGATTTCTGACAGGATCTTGGTCAATGGTCGGGTAGGGGTTCCGGTAGGCGGCGTTTCTGAAACCGTAGTTGCCGGCGATGTAGAGGTACAGGTGCTGTTGAATGAGGAAGGAACGTTAAGTGCAAAGATTTTCAACAGGGAGAACGAAATACAGCAGTTTTTGGCTGAACGACAAGGCTATACCCAAGGGGTCGGATTATCGTATCAAGTTGACTTTAATAATTTCAAAGAACTGATGTCCAAAATCTTTAATTCCGATAAAAAGCGAAGGGAAAAAGAAGAAAGGGACCTCCCATCAAATTCGAACATTATGGGGAAAGATAGTTTGATTCGTTTTTATAGTAAAGCCCCAGCCCCAAAGAATTAATTTCTAAGATATTGTGATTTTTTTTGATGAAGCGTGATACGAAATCGTTTGCGTGCCCGGTATCGTCCAAATTAGTAGTAAGGTCATTTTTTTATTAGAATAAGTTTGCTAGTTTTGATCTCTTAAATTTGAAAATGGCCCATAAAATCAACAAAATAGCGGTGCTCACATCAGGGGGTGATTCCCCAGGAATGAATGCCGCCATACGTTCCGTTGTAAGAACCTGTGCCTTCATGAAGTTGAAGTGCGTTGCGGTGTATCGTGGCTATCAAGGGATGATTGATGGTGACTTCGAAGAAATGGACGCCCGTAGCGTAAATAACATTATCAATAAAGGAGGTACCATTTTAAAATCTGCGCGATGTGAGGAGTTTAGAACCCCTGAAGGACGCAAAAAGGCATATGGGCAATTGGTGAAAAATGGTATTGATGCTTTCGTGGTCATAGGGGGAAATGGAAGTTTCGCAGGAGGGCTCAAGTTTAATGAAGAGTTTAATTTTCCGGTAATGGGCATTCCAGGTACCATCGACAATGATATTTTGGGTACCTCGTATACCATCGGTTTTGATACGGCAATAAATACAGTAGTCGAGGTCATAGACAAAATTAGGGATACCGCAAGTTCGCATAACCGTCTCTTCTTTGTAGAGGTAATGGGGCGTGATGTTGGGCATATTGCATTAAATGCAGGTGTAGGTGCCGGTGCGGAAGAAATACTTATTCCCGAGCAAAATTTGGGTTTAGATCGATTGCTTGATTCCTTAAAGCGTAGCAAAAAATCCGGAAAATCCTCAAGCATCGTCATTGTGGCCGAAGGGGATAAAATAGGTAAAAATGTCTTCCAATTAAAAGATTATGTAGAAGAACACCTTCCAATCTATGATGTCAGAGTTTCCGTATTGGGGCATATGCAAAGAGGGGGCAACCCAACTTGTTTTGACCGTGTATTGGCCAGCAGAATGGGTGTGAAGGCTGTGGAGGCTTTGATGGAGGACAAGACGAATTACATGGTAGGTATTCGTAACAATAAACTGATACTTACCCCAATAAGTGAGGCAATAAAAGCGCATACCCCGGTCGACGAAGAGTTGATACGGGTATCTGATATAATGACAACGTAAAATAAACTTTAAAAACAATAAAATGGCACAAGTAAAAATTGGTATTAATGGATTTGGAAGAATAGGAAGGTTGGTCTTCAGGGCTTCCATAAAAAGGGATAATGTTGATGTGGTCGCCATAAACGATTTGTTGGATGTGGAACATCTTGCCTACTTACTTAAATATGATTCGGTACACGGTAGGTTTGACGGAACTGTCGAGGTTCAGGATGGTCATTTGGTGGTAAATGGAAAAACGGTTCGGATCACAGCGGAAAGAGACCCCAAAAATCTGAAGTGGGATGAAGTTGGTGCAGATTTAGTAGCAGAATGTACCGGTATTTTCACTACACTTGAGACCGCTCAATACCACATTGACGGGGGTGCCAAAAAAGTGGTGATCTCTGCGCCTTCAAAAGATGCGCCGATGTTCGTAATGGGGGTAAACCATAAGGATGTCAAGGCGAGCGATACCATTGTATCGAATGCCTCATGTACAACAAATTGCTTGGCTCCCTTGGCAAAAGTATTGAACGACAACTTCGGTATAGAAGAAGGTCTAATGACCACGGTTCACGCCACCACGGCAACGCAACTGACTGTTGATGGACCATCAAAAAAGGATTATAGGGGTGGTAGAAGTGCCATGTTGAACATAATTCCGGCTTCGACCGGTGCAGCCAAAGCGGTGACCAAGGTAATACCATCTTTAGAAGGGAAGCTTACCGGAATGGCATTCAGGGTGCCCACAGCTGATGTATCAGTAGTTGATTTGACGGTTCGTCTAGAAAAGGAAACTTCTTATGAAGAAATCAAAAAAGTCTTCAAGTCAGCATCTGAGGGTGAACTAAGTGGAATATTAGGTTACACCGAAGATGCGGTCGTCTCCCAAGATTTCGTATCTGACCCGCATACAAGTATTTTTGATGCTGGTGCCGGAATCGAGTTGAACTCCAAGTTCTTTAAATTGATCTCATGGTACGATAACGAAGCCGGCTTTTCAAATAAGATGCTGGATTTAGCTGCCCACGTAGCCAGTTTATAAGTCGGTAATAATTCTATATTCCTGAAAATAGTGTTACTTTCATTATTTTCAGGAATATTTATTTTTAAAGGATATGATTTTAATCGTTGATAGTGGTGCTACGAAGTCTGATTGGATTGCGCTTGATGACAAAGGGGAACAGCTCTTTGTGACACAGACCTTGGGGTTAAGCCCTGAGGTACTTACAAGAGAGGTGATTGAAGACAGGTTGGCCAATAATTTTGAACTGTCAAAAAATAAGGAAGCCGTGTCCCAACTCTATTTTTATGGAGCAGGATGTGGTACGGACCGCATGAAGAAGTTTTTAAAGGAAATCTTTAAGGACTTTTTTCCGAATGCGAAAGCCTCGGTACGTGAAGATACGTACGCAGCTATTTATGCAACAACTAAAATCGGGCATCAGGGCATTGTCTGTATTTTAGGAACCGGTTCAAATTGTAGCTATTACGATGGTCATCAGCTATTTCAAAAGGTTACTTCCTTAGGTTATATCCTTATGGACGATGGCAGTGGTAATTTTTTCGGAAGAAAGTTGTTACGGGATTATTACTTCCATAAAATGCCACAAGATTTAGGCATGAAGTTCGCCAAAGAGTACGAACTTGATGCCGATGTCATTAAAGATAATCTATACAAACAACCTAATCCGAATACCTATCTAGCTACCTTCGCGCGCTTTATCGTCGAAAATAGGGAGCATCCGTATTGCAGGGGGGTTATCGACAAAGGCTTTCAACAGTTCGTCAATAACTATGTCATGCAATTTGAATTGGCCACAAAGGTTCCCGTTAGTTTCGTAGGTAGTATTGCCCATTTTCTTAGGGAAGAATTGGCTACCGTCATTGAACGAAACGATTTGATCTTAGGTGTTATCAGACAAAGGCCTATAGATGGCTTGGTCGATTTTCACAAGAGTACTATCTGACGGCGATCATAGAAATCTCGACATTGACGAACATGGGTAGGTTGGCGACTTCAACCGTTTCCCTGGCTGGTGCAGTATCTGAGTCGAAGTAACTTCCGTAAACCTCGTTTACCTGGGCAAACTGGTGCATATCTTTCAAAAAAATGGAAGTTTTGACCACATTTTCAAAAGTCATACCGGCTTCTTCCAAAATGGCCTTTAGGTTTTGCATGCACCGTTCCGCCTCTATTTTCACATCACCTTCCACCAACTTTCCAGTTGAAGGGTCAATAGGGGTCTGCCCAGAAATATAAAGGGTATCCTTGACTAAAATTGCCTGATTGTAGGGTCCAATAGGTGCTGGGGCCTTCGAAGTCGTGATCACTGTTTTCATATGGATTTTTTAGATGGCGTAATTTACGATGAAGAACTGTAAATATAAAGTAAAGGTCGCTATCTGATGACGCGTTGGCTGTTGTTCTCCCATTTCAGGTCGCTAAGAATAGAACTACTGATCCCAATAAAGAAGTCCCAACGTTCATTTCTACCAAAAGGCACCCAGTTGAAACGGAGGTCAAAACTTTTTAAGTTTCTGGTAAAGCCCAATTGGGTCTGGCTAAACCCCTGATTGACGAAGTCATATCCTGACGAGACCCGAACGTCCCATTTCGGGGTCAATGCCACGTTGCCCGAAAACATTAGCGAGGCGTTCGAAATTTCATTTTGTCGATTGGTGTTGGTATATCCGAGTGCAAACCGCATATTGATATCCCATGGTATATTGTTCGTGTATAAGGGGTTTTCAACATCGTCGTCATTTCTCGTGGATCCCCCACGATTATCGAATCCGAAGCCAAAAAGATCATCGGTACTTCCACCGCTGGCCGCCCGGTATTGGTCACTGACTTCCTCAGCCTCATCTTTCTGCCTACCTTCCCTTTTGAAGGTATCACTTCCAAACCCGTACGACAGGTTGAAGGATGCCCTGGTCAAACGCAATAGGCTACCCCCATTGTTGATGTTGAAGGTGTTGATGCGGGTTCCATTATTATCAATGGCATAGGGGTCTAAGGTTCCATTGAAGTTGATATTCATTTTATTGTTGAGGATAGTGGTACCACCCGTGAACCCGATGGGGGCAAGTTTCAACGAGTCTGCCTCAAAATTATATGCCGTACTGAAACTAAGGTTGTTCAAAATGGTGACCTTCTTTGGTTCTAAGGCCGTGGAATCTTTATCACGCACTTTAGCCTCTAGCGTGTTCTGAACCGTAAACGACAGGGAATTGGAACTATTTAGGCTAGGAGCCCCATTTAAGGTTCCCTCAAAAGGACTGTAAAGCACCTCTTCATTGTTATTATCAAGATAGGTCTCATAAAACTGCTCGAATGAGGGGGTATAGCCCCAACCTAGCTGGGGTCGTATCACATGTCGTATGGCCTGTATTTTTTTATCCTCACCAAAATTGAAGGTACCATATAGTGTTGTACCAATACTCGCGTTTAAACCATACTCATTGTATCGGGCGAAACCGTTCAAAGTATCTAAAATCACCTCACGATTCGATTCTTCACTCTCAACGCCACGTTCAAAGGTGTTTAGGGACCATACATCTTCATAATTTCCCCCAACGGAGATACTGAAATATTTGGCCACCTTAAAATTGGTGTTGAACGGTAACGAATGACGGGCCCCGACCCTGGCATCCTCAAAAACACGATTGGTAAATAGCAAGGAATCAGAGGTGCGGATCCTATTTTCTGCCCTTAGGTTATATTGAAAATTCAAATTTTGGATAATACCTTTCTTTATCCCGTCCCTTTTCGCGAAGGGGAAAATACGTTCCATACTGGCCTGTAAGGTCGGTAGGGTAAGATTGACCTCCCTAGTTTGGTTGTTTTGGTTATGTGTTGCCGTCAAACTTAGGTTCACCGATGGGTATTCAGGAAATGTCTTTGAATACGAGATGGAAGAAGACTGGTTGTTATTCTGTGTATTTTGAACGTTTATCTGACTGAACGAATTGGTGAAAAATTCACTACTGGCAATATTGACCGACGCGGAAAACCTCGAATTCGGATTGGCCTTTGCGTCTTGCGAGTGGCTTACTTGTAGGTTGTAGGTCGTATTTCGTGAAAAATCATCAAACCCCTTCTGACTAAAGACCTGATTTTCAAAACTAAAATTGATATTGCCTTGAAAACGGTACCGTTGTTTATAAATAGAACGTAACCTAAACCCGTAACTGCCATTGGTAAAATAATCGCCCATGATACTAAGGTCTACGTAGTCATTGATTGGAAAATAATACCCTCCATTTTGAACGGCAAAACCACGATTGGGATCTTGCGTAAATGTCGGGAATATCAATCCGGCAGTGCGCCCCGTCGTCAACGGAAAATATGCGAATGGTAAGGCAATAGGGGTCGGTACGTCAACCAAGTACATGTTACTATAACCAGCGATGATTTTTTTGCCAGGCACAAATTTGGCTTTTCGAATACGGATGTAATAGTCGGGGTCTAAGGTATCTTTTGAGGTCGTAAGTTTGCCATCTTTTAAAAAATAGACCGAGTCGTTCTCTTTTTTGGTCATCTCGGCCAAGACTTTCATTGATTCTGAACCGAGCGCTTTTTGTTCTGTGCGTGAATTCCAAATGAGGGCCTTTTGGGTATCAAAATTAAATCGAATGGAATCTGGAATCACTACTTGACTACCTTGTTTAAAATTGGGTAACTGCGAATAGACACCGGTCGAATCTTTTATTCTACCGGCATATACCTCGTTAGTTACATAATCCATGACGATAATACCCGCTTTTAGTTCGGTATCTTGATAATAGATTTCCGCTTCGTTGTATAGGTATATTTTGTTGTCTTTCTTGCTTAGCTTGACGTAATCTTTTGCCTTATACTTTATTTTATCAAGTAAAAGGGGCTTTTTATTGGGTAGGGAATCGACCTTGGTTGAATCTTTTGATTTTGTATCGACCAAGGGGCTTTCAACAAGTAACGTACTAGTTATGGAATCTTTTACGGCCTTGATGGGTAGCGGTACGATAGGGTCTTCTTGTGCCTTGATGCCGAGCGTCACAAAAACCAGTAGCAATGGTAAAAGATAGCGATGTTTGTTTGCTTGCAACGTGATAAATCCTATTTTTGTAGTAGGTTGGCTCAGTTTTTGAAGCTCAAACTTACATATATTTTTTATTCTGTTAATCCGACATTACCATAAATTTAACCTTGGGGAAGCACTAAAAATCAGCTGTTCTTATGATTAAAAATCGGTTCATTTTTGCCTTTTTACCCACTTTGGTATTTCTTTTTTCTTCCTTTATCAAAAATAATACCGAACTGACAAGCGAAGATAAGTTTGTCGTAGTTCTCGATGCAGGCCATGGGGGGCATGATCCCGGAAACCTAGGGAACGGCTATTTGGAAAAGGACATTGCACTTTCGATTGTTTTGGAAGTGGGCAGGATTTTGGAAAAGCACCCAGACATAGAGGTGATCTTTACTAGGGACGACGATACCTTTGTAGACCTGTTCAAAAGGGGTGAAATAGCAAATCAGGCCAATGCCGATTTGTTTGTTTCGGTGCATTGTGACTCACACAACTCCGATGCACATGGGGCCGGTACCTTCGTTTTGGGGCTTCATGCGAACAAACAGAACTTTGAGGTCGCCAAGAAAGAGAACTCGGTGATATACCTTGAGGATAACTATGAAAAAAAATATGCGGAATATGATATCAATTCCCCTGAATCGGTTATTGGGTTGACGATCATGCAAGAAGAATTTTTGGATCAAAGCATCGAATTGGCCAAGTTGTTACAAAAGAATTTTACGGCCGACTTAAAACGAAAAGACCGCAAAGTAAAGCAAGCTGGTTTTATCGTATTACACCAAACCTTTATGCCGAGCGTATTGATAGAGACCGGTTTTTTGACTAATAAGGCTGAAGGTAGTTATCTGAACTCCTCTAAAGGACAGAAAGATATGGGTGTCTCGATTGCCAATGCCATACTAAGTTATAAAGATGGTGTTAATGCCGAGCTTACCCCCATTGAAACTACGAAGCGTAACCCCATTGCCAATGAAGTGAAGGCTACCGAAAACGTTGAAATACCCGAACCTGAAATTAAAGAGCCCAATAAGCAAGTTGCTGACGTTGCAAAAGGGGAAAATGTCAAAAAAGAAGATAGTGATATAGTTGAAAAACCTAATGAGGATGCCAATACGGAAATAATTTTTAAGGTTCAAATAATGGCCAGTTCGAAGGCAATTGCATTGGAACCCTCTAACTTTAAAGGATTGGATACGATCTCAAAAGAATCGTTTAACGATTTGTATCGCTATATGTATGGCAATACCAGTACGTATGAAAAAGCTAAAGAGCTGAAATCCAATGCAGATGCGAAGGGTTATACTACTTCCTATATCGTAGCGTACAAGTCGGGTAAACGCATTCCTTTAAAAGAGGCTTTAAAATGAATGGATTAACCCTGACGCTTTGTTAAATTTATTCCTAATTTTGTTAGTAATCGTAAATCACACCTTTTGAAGTTATCTAGGGAAGTTAAGACTGGAATTTTAGTGTTGTTCGGAATTCTTGCAGTTATTTTTGGATTTGGGTATTTAAAATCTTCTTCACTTTTTGATAATTCCTCTACTTTTCATGCAGTGTATGATAATGTCGGGGGGTTGCAAATGGGCACGCAGGTTACAATCAATGGACTTGTCGTCGGCAATGTTCAAAGCATAAGGTTCAAGAACAATAAGTTTAAATCGGTAGTTACTTTTTCGGTAGATAAAGGATTCGATTTTTCTAGCAACAGTATTGCCGAGATTTATGATACCGGAATAATTGGGGGTAAGGGTGTACAGATTATTCCAGTCTTTGATGATAGCCCTATGGCTGTATCCGGTGATACGCTGAAATCACGTGTAAAGCCAGGGCTTACCGATTTGGTTCAAGAAAACCTTACTCCCCTGCAATTGAAAGTTGAGGGAGCGGTTACGAATGCCGACTCGTTATTAGTGCACGTGAATGATGTTCTAGACGCCCAAACAAGAAGGGAATTACGTCAAAGTATCTCAGGGTTGAACAAATTGATCTCGAGCTTTCAATCCAGTGCCAATACCATGAATACGGTTTTATCGGCCAATAAACCAGGGCTAGATAGTTCATTGAAGAATATCAATACCATTACCTCAAATTTTTCAAAACTTTCCAAAGAATTGGCCCAAACCGATATTGTCGGTACTTTCAAGAACCTACAAGGAACCGTCAACAAGCTAAATAAGGTATTGACCAAAATAGAAGAAGGTGAAGGTACCTTAGGTAAGTTGGCAAATGATGATGCACTGTACGAAAATCTTTCCAATGCCTCAAGGGAGCTTGATCTGTTATTACAAGATTTTAGGTTGAACCCCAAGCGATATGTCAACGTATCGGTTTTTGGTAAGAAACAAAAAGAATATGAGCTGCCTGAGAACGACCCAGCAGCCCAAAAAGAAAATTGATCTATGGAATACCTTCCCAATATACTCTTTGGTGTCATTCTATTCGGCGGTGTTGGTTATTTTGTGAGAAACGTTCAAAAACTGCAAAGGAACATCAAGCTTGGCAACGATGTGGATGTGAATGATAACAAAGCACAACGGTGGAAAAATATGCTCAAGATTGCTTTGGGACAGACAAAAATGGTTGTTCGCCCAATCGCGGGATTGATGCACATTATTGTTTATGTCGGTTTTGTCATTATCAATATCGAGGTATTGGAAATCATCATAGATGGATTGTTGGGCACACATCGAATTTTTGCCCCTTTAGGTATAGTATACGATTTTCTGATTGGTTCATTTGAGGTATTGGCATTATTGGTAATCATTGCCATAGTGGTTTTTTGGCTGCGCAGGAATGTTATTCGATTACAACGTTTTGTAAAACCGGAAATGGAAGGTTGGCCTAAAAAAGATGGCAATCTAATTCTATATATAGAATTGGTATTGATGTTCTTGTTTTTGACCATGAATGCTGCTGATTTTCAATTGCAGCAACTAGGCGCGGCACATTATGAACAAGCTGGGGCTTTTCCTGTGAGTCAATTTTTGCTCCCTATTTTTGACGGTATGTCGATTTCAACCGTGATTTTGATAGAACGTATCGCATGGTGGGCACATATTATCGGAATCTTATTTTTCTTGAATTACCTCTATTACTCGAAACATTTGCATATTCTTTTGGCTTTCCCAAATACCTACTACGGAAAATTAGGTCCCCAAGGAAAGTTCAGCAATGTCGAGGCGGTCACCGATGAGGTGAAATTGATGTTAGACCCCACAGCAGATCCTTTTGCGGCGCCAGCTGAAGATGCTGCCGAACCGGGTAAGTTCGGGGCGTCTGACGTAATGGATTTGAATTGGGTGCAGCTTTTAAATGCATATACATGCACGGAATGTGGCAGGTGTACCTCAGAATGCCCCGCAAGCCAAACAGGTAAAAAACTATCGCCCCGAAAGATAATGATGGATACTCGTGATCGATTGGAAGAAGTGGGTAAAAACATCGATGCGAATAAAGGTAAGTTCGTTCCAGATGGCAAACAATTGTTGGATGATTATATTACGAAAGAAGAACTTTGGGCATGTACCACATGTAACGCTTGTGTTCAGGCATGTCCCGTCAGTATAGACCCCTTATCCATCATTGTTGAAATGCGTAGGTATTTGGTTATGGAACAATCTGCAGCACCAACGGAATTAAACAATATGATGTCAAATATCGAAAACAATGGGGCACCTTGGCCCTATAATCAAATGGATCGATTGAATTGGGTAAACGAATAATTATAGTCTTATGAGTGAAGCACTTGTGGTAAAAACCATGGAAGAATTTGTTGCCCAAGGCAAACAACCCGAAATATTATTTTGGGTAGGTTCTGCAGGGAGCTACGACGATAGGGCCAAGAAGATTTCAAGGGCATTTGTAAAAATATTGAATAAGGCCAGTGTGGACTTTGCGGTTTTAGGATCGGAAGAAAGCTGTACCGGTGATGTTGCCAAAAGGGCCGGTAATGAGTTTTTGTTCCAAATGCAGGCCATGATGAATATTGAAGTGTTGAACGGTTATGAAATAAAGCGTATCGTTACTTGTGACCCACACTCTTTCAATACGTTGAAAAATGAATACCCAAGCTTGGGTGGAAAGTATGATGTAGTGCATCATACCCAGTATATCAAAGAGTTATTGGATAGTGGTCGTTTGTCATTAGAGGGACGGGTTTATAAGGAAAAACGAATTACGTTTCACGACCCGTGCTATTTAGGTAGGGCAAACGCCGTTTATGATGCACCCAGGGAAATACTCAAAAAGACCAATGCCGATATCGTAGAAATGAAAAGGCATAAAAAAACGGCCTTGTGTTGTGGTGCCGGAGGTGCACAAATGTTTAAAGAGCCCGAAAAGGGTGATATGGATATAAATGTATTGCGAACAAAAGACGCTTTAGAGACCAATCCCAATATCATAGCCACCGGTTGTCCCTATTGCAATACGATGATGACCGATGGTATTAAAGCCCATGAAAAAGAAGCTAGTATCGCCGTTTTGGATGTAGCGGAATTAATTGCAAACTCCATTTAAATGTTAGTTGATTTTCAATCGTTACCCGATACATCCCGAATATGGATCTATCAATGCAATAGGACTTTTTCTGATGAGGAAGTCGTTGAGGTTAAAAATGGACTGTCCGGTTTTTTAGAAGAATGGACGGCACATGGAAGTAGTCTACGAGCGGCGTATGAATTACGATACAACCGCTTCATTGTAATTGGTCTTGATCAATCCATGGCTAGCGCTTCGGGCTGTTCTATTGATGCCTCAGTACATTTCATTCAATCATTGGAGGAGAAATTCAAAGTCGATCTTTTAGATAAGATGAATGTTTCGTACAAGCAAGGTGAGTATATCGCGTACAAAAACTTAAAGGATTTTAAAAAAATGGCCAAAGACAGGGCCGTTTCAAAGAACACGATTGTTTTTAACAACTTGGTTGCTACCAAACAAGAGTACCTTGAGAATTGGGAGGTACCCGCCTCTGAAAGCTGGCATGCACGCTTTATGTGAATTTTATCCTAAAAACCTTGATATTCCCTTTGTTTTATGAATTTCTTCGATGAAATACAATATTTTTAACTGCAATAAGTTGATTCCCTAGACGATTTAGTATGCGGAGAAATTTTTACTTAGCCTTTTTCTTATTGATTCCTTTTATTGCCCTGGCACAAGTCAACCCTTTGTACACAACGGATATTTTGGCGCAACAAAGTTGGGTAGATGCGAGGTACGCCGCCATGTCATTGGAAGAACGTATCGGGCAACTTTTTATGGTAAGCGTAGCATCAAGTCAAAATAAATCCGCAACGGAAAAAGTCGGGCAACTGATAAAGGAACACCATATAGGGGGGGTTATTTTTTCAACAGGCGGACCCGTACGTCAGGCAAAACTGACCAATACCTATCAAAAAACCTCAAAAACACCGTTGTTGATAGGTATGGATGCCGAATGGGGGTTGGCAATGCGATTAGATTCGACATATGCTTTTCCATGGAATATGACCTTGGGGGCAATTCAAAACGATAGCATTGTGGAAAAGGTAGGGCGTCGAATTGGAGAACACGCGAAGCGATTGGGGGTTCATATCAATTTTGCTCCCGATGTTGACATCAATATCAATCCTAAAAATCCCATCATCGGTAATCGTTCTTTTGGGGAAGACCGAGAGAATGTAACCAGAAAGGGCATTGCGTTTATGAAGGGACTCGAAAGCGCTGGGGTTTTGTCATCAGGAAAACACTTTCCGGGTCATGGTGACACTGCTACGGATTCACATCATGCATTACCTTATTTAGATTTTACGAAAGAACGTTTAGATAGTATTGAGATGTATCCTTATCGCCAGTTGATAAAGGCAGGACTGAGCAGCGTTATGGTAGCCCATTTGAATATACCGAGCTTAGAAAGTCGTGAAGGCTTTCCGTCTTCCTTATCAAAACCAATCATAACCGAGAAACTCAAGAACGAATTGGGTTTCGAAGGTCTGGTGTTTACTGATGCCTTGAATATGAAGGCGGTTTCAGAATTCGCCCCTGAGGGTGAAGTGGAGCTTTCCGCTTTTCTCGCAGGAAACGATTTGTTGTTAATGCCGGTAGACCTGATGAATGCCAAGAATAAGCTATTACAGGCATATCGAGAGGGAAGAATTACCGAAGAACGCCTATCGGAATCCGTAAAGAAAATTTTGATGGCAAAATATAAGGTCGGCTTGAATGATTACCGACCAATTAAATTAGATGGTCTTTACCATGACTTGAATACGGTAAAAGATGATCTAGTTTACGAGAGTGCCATTGAAAATGCCATTACCGTGGTTAAAAACCGGTTTTCATTACTGCCTATGCGAAAATTGGAGAAAAAGAAAATCGCATACGTAAGATTTGGGGAGGAATCAGGGGAACATTTTTTGAACACCTTAAAAAGATATGGTGAGGTAACCGAGATCTCGGCTAAGGATGTTGCTTCGTATAAAGAAAAATTGAAGCAGTTTAATTTAGTGATCATTGGGCTTCATAAGAGTAATGAAAGCCCTTGGAAAGCCCATAAGTTTTCTGCAAATGAACTTTTTTGGCTTCAAGAAATTTCTAGGATGCGAACCAGTAATACCATTTTGGCCGTGTTCACAAAACCTTACGCCTTGTTGGATGTCATTA
This sequence comes from Croceitalea sp. MTPC5, assembly GCF_036985505.1. Classification (NCBI taxonomy): domain Bacteria; kingdom Pseudomonadati; phylum Bacteroidota; class Flavobacteriia; order Flavobacteriales; family Flavobacteriaceae; genus Croceitalea; species Croceitalea sp. MTPC5. The sequence goes on along the minus strand of NZ_BTGQ01000007.1, from coordinate 54,878 downwards.
ATTTTGATCAAATTGATGCCGTTATCGTTGGCTATCAAAATAGTAGGGTCGCCCAAGAGAAAACGGCACAGGCGATTTTTGGGGCCATTGCCGTGAATGGAAGACTTCCGGTTTCGGCAAATTCGATTTTTCCCGTTAATTCAGGAGAGCATGTTAAAGGGATAGCCAGATTAGGCTACAGTATTCCGGAACGTGTTGGGTTGGATTCCAAAAAATTGACTGGAGTGGATAGTCTTGTGCAAATGGGGATAGATTCCATGATGTTTCCCGGTGCACAGGTATTGGTCGCCAAAAAGGGGAAAATCATTTACAACAAGAGTTTTGGCAAACCAACATACAATTCGAAAGATAGCGTTAGCAAAGAGCACTTGTATGATTTGGCCTCATTGACCAAAATTTTGGGAACACTTCCATTGATCATGAAAATGGAAGAGGAGAACAAATTGAGGTTGAATGATACCTTTCAAGATTTAATACCCGAATATAAAGACTCTGACCTTAAAAATGTTACTGTTTTAAAAGCCTTATCGCATTATGGGCGCTTGCCCGCGTGGATTGCTTTTTATGTCAGCACCCTAAATGAGGATAGAAGGCCATCCCAAGAGTTTTATAAAAATGTTCCTACTGAAGAGTATTCCATAAAAGTATTTGATGGTATGTATTTGACGAATGTATACCAAGACTCGATATACAATCGTATAGGTCGACAAGAGTTGAAATCGAACCGTTATCGTTACAGTGATGTTGCTTATTATGTGTTTAAAAAGTATATCGAAGACACCTATCAAAATGACTTGGACGTTCTGGCCAATGATTTTCTGTATAAATCACTCGGAGCCACAAGAACGACCTATAATCCTATTAATAGGCATAAGAAATCAGAGATAATCCCCACCGAGGAAGATAATTATTTCAGGTATCAAACGGTTCAAGGGTATGTTCATGATATGGGTGCGGCCATGCAGGGTGGGGTAGGTGGTCACGCCGGACTTTTCAGCAATGCCAATGATGTGGCCAAAATAATGCAGATGTACCTGCAAGGCGGCTATTACGGTGGCGAACGCTTTTTAGAGTCAAGAACCATTAAAAAGTTCAATACCTGTTATTTTTGTCATGAAGATGTTCGAAGGGGGGTGGGCTTTGATAAGCCCCAGCTGAAAGACAAAGGACCGACCTGTGGTTGTGTTTCCCCTAAAAGTTTTGGACATAGTGGCTTTACTGGAACCTATACTTGGGCGGATCCCGAAGAAGAGTTGGTCTATGTCTTCCTATCAAATCGCACCTATCCTACGATGACCAACAATCTCTTGGTGAAATCCGGCCTTCGAACACGGATCCAACAAGTGATTTATGATTCCATTATCAATTAATCCATTAATAATAGCCTAATTTTAACCTTATGAAAATAGCTATCGTTTGTTATCCAACTTTTGGTGGAAGCGGGGTCGTTGCAACGGAATTAGGTATTGCCCTGGCAGAACGGGGACATGAAATACATTTTGTCACTTATCGTCAACCCGTAAGGCTAGAGCTTTTAAGCAATAATATTCACTTTCATGAGGTCCATGTACCCGAATATCCCTTATTCAGGTATCAACCTTACGAATTGGCGCTATCTAGCAAGTTGGTAGATACCATTAAGCTTTACAATATTGAGGTGTTGCATGTACATTATGCCATACCCCATGCCTATGCGGGCTATATGGCCAAGAAAATGTTGAAAGAAGAAGGGATATACATTCCTATGATAACAACGCTTCATGGCACTGATATTACTTTAGTAGGCAATCACCCTTTTTACAAACCTGCGGTCACTTTTAGCATTAATAAATCAGATGTGGTTACCTCGGTTTCTGAGGATTTAAAACGCAAGACGCTTGACATTTTTAAGGTTGAACAAGATATTTCGGTGATACCGAATTTTATTGATAGCAATAAATACAGTTCAGGCTATACCGATTGCCAACGTTCGCTAATGGCAAGGGAAGATGAAAAGATAATAACGCATATCAGTAATTTCAGGAAGGTAAAACGAATCCCTGATGTTGTGAAGATATTCTTTGAGGTCCAAAAAAAGGTGGCTTCGAAACTTATTATGGTCGGGGAGGGACCTGAAAAAGAACATGCCGAATTGCTATGTGAAGAACTAGGTATAATGGATAAAGTGCTTTTTCTGGGTAACAGTAATGAAATAGATCGTATTTTATGTTTTTCAGATTTGTTCTTATTACCATCGGAATCAGAGAGTTTCGGTTTAGCGGCTTTAGAGGCCATGATCAACAGGGTGGCTGTAATTTCAAGTAATACAGGGGGTATTCCAGAAGTAAACCAGCATGGGGTAACCGGATTTTTAAGTGAAGTAGGCGACGTCAAGGACATGTCGAACAATGCAATCAAGCTTTTAAGCAATGAAAAGCTTTTACAAGAGTTTAAGCAGAATGCACGTCATGTGGCATCGAATTTTGATATTCTGAACATCCTTCCACTATATGAAGAAGTATATGAAAAAGCCTATAAGTCGCGTTATAAGACTTCCTATTAAAAATTGGGTACTGTTTTCTTTACATTTCGTGTTCTTTGCTGTTTGTTGTAAAAGCCAAAAGTTGGATGAAACGGAAAAAACGAATGAAAAAGGTATCGTATTGGCCCCATTGGTTGAAGATTCCTATTACACCCCTGATAGTCTGCAGACCTTGGTCATCACCGATTTTAAATCGTTGAATGATTTTTTTAGGAAAGTGAACCAGACCAGGAAACCGGGTATTCCAGTTCCCAATATTGATTTTTCTAAAGAAGTGGTCGTTCTTGCCTATGGAGGGGCACATCAAAACGTTAAAAGATTATTTTTAACTAAGGAAGGGGAAACTGAGGATACAATCACAATTGTAGTTAGGGCAGAGCCCAATGAACCAAGTAATACTGCTATTTCTCACCCATTTTGTCTTTATAAAATGGTAAAAAATCGTAAGTCTATTTCTTTTATTAAACGATAGGCGCCTATTTTCTTTGGGCAACTAATCGAGAATACCTGCCTTTAAAAGTACATTTTCATCCAATACGCCATTTTGCATTACATTTGCTCCGGTAATCCCCAAATTACACGATTATGAGGTTAGAAAAGCTTTTGATGCTTGGCGTTGTTTTATTAGCAACTGACTTAAGTCACTCCCAAGATGTGAAAATCACTAAAAAAGACAGTATTGTCTTAAGTTCTTGGATTTTTGGAGTTGGATTTAATGCCGTTGATGATGCGGGTTCTGAATTTTCCGATGTATTCAATTTCAGTGATAATTGGAATATAGTCCCTTTCCCATCTCGATTAAGTATCGGTAAGTATTTCAAAAGCGGTTTGGGATTGGAAGCGATAGGTGCCTTTAACCGCTATCAAGAGGGTAATATCGTAGATGGGGATATTCTCATGGAAGATATTAATTATTATGCCCTTGATATCAGGGCAAACTATGACCTGAACAAAATTATTGGAGAAACGGGGTGGTTTGATCCCTATGTAGGGGTCGGTATTGGCTACACCGATGCCAATAACCAAGGTCGCGGAACGTACAATGCCAATATTGGTTTCAGAACATGGTTCTCTGATAAATGGGGACTGGATTTTAGTTCTATGGGTAAGTGGACGATGAACTCAGAAAACTCTACCAACCATATTCAACATGCGGCTGGTGTGGTATATCGATTTGGAATTGAGAAGGGTTTATCCAGTAAAGGAGAAGAAAAACTTACCTTGCTTGAAGAACTTGAAAAAGAACAACAACGAGTACAAGATTCCATAGCGGAAGTTGCTAGAGCAGAGCGAGAAGCAAAAGAGCTTGCAGATCGCTTAAAAAGGGAACGAGAAGCTGCAAAACTTGCCGAATTAGAAAAGAAAAGACTTGAAGAAGAAGAGGCTAAACGGAGTTTGGTCGAAAAAGAAATCAGTGCATTGGGTCTTGTGTATTTTGATTTGAATTCCTCATATTTAAATACCCAGGATAAGGTATTGTTGGATAAACTTACCAAGATTTTGAATGAAAACCCTTCTTTGATTTTGAAAATAGCCTCGCATACGGATGCCCGGGGATCTGACAAGTACAATTTATGGTTATCAGAGCGGCGTGTCAAACGCACTATAGATTATTTGACGGCAAATGGGGTGGCCGTTAATAGGTTGCAGGGCGAAGCCAAAGGCGAAGAAGAGTTGACTAATGATTGTGATGATGGGGTGTATTGTACCGAAGAAAAACACGGTAAAAATAGAAGGTCCGAATTCGGAGTAATTTGGGCCCAAGACTAACTATATTGTTAACAAATCTTTGATGATCAACTTGAAAACCAATACAAAAAAATCAAAATCAATGTCTGATTTACTGGACATTGCCATTCTAGCGTCAATAGAAGCGGGTAAAGAAATCCTGAAAATATATGAGGACGATAAGATAAGCTTTGAGGGCAAAAAGGATGATTCACCACTTACACAGGCTGATTTAAACTCCAATTCAGTTATCATGGGTTTCCTTGATAATACAGGAATTCACATAATAAGTGAGGAAAACAAGGAAGTTGATTTTTCAACTAGAAAAGATTGGGGCACATGTTGGGTGGTAGATCCACTAGATGGTACCAAGGAGTTCATAAAGAAGAATGGTGAGTTTACAGTGAATATTGCACTTGTCGAGAATGGCAACCCTATATTGGGAGTGATTTATGTTCCTGTTTCTAGGGAACTTTACTTTTCGCATGCTAAAATGGACGGGGCGTCAAAAGTGATACTTGATGAAAATCATAACATTAAAGGAGCGCTGTTTGATATCAAAAATAAAATATCACCTTCAATGGGTGTTGGCGGTACAATAAGGGTTGTGGGCAGTCGATCTCATATGAATGAGGATACGGCGAATTTTGTAAATCATTTAAAGTCAAAATACGGGAACGTAGAAATTGTATCAAAGGGAAGCTCACTTAAATTTTGCCTAGTGGCAGAGGGTAAAGCAGACATTTATCCGAGATTTGCACCTACCATGGAATGGGATACTGCCGCGGGTCAAGCGATTTGTAGTGCCGTCGGTCTTAAAGTAATTGCCCAAGACACAAACCGTTCCCTGTTATACAACAAAGAGAATCTTTTGAACCCATATTTCCTGGTTAGTAACTGATGGCTAAGATTTCGTACAAAAGACACCTTGCGAAAACCATTACCTGGCGAATTCTGGGTACAATGGACACCATTGTTATTTCATGGATAATTACCGGTAATCCATTGACAGGTTTGAAAATTGGTTCCGCTGAAGTTTTTACCAAAATGGTACTTTATTATTTTCATGAGCGCCTTTGGATAAGAATTCCCATACCAGAAAGTAAAAGAAGGCATTTGGCCAAAACATTTTCATGGCGTTTTATTGGCACTATGGATACCATTTTACTTTCATGGTTAATCTCAGGAAATCCGATGGTAGGGTTGAAAATAGGTGGTTTTGAGGTTATTTCTAAAATGGTTCTTTATTATGTTCATGAAAGAATTTGGTATCGATTGAATTTTGGTCTTATCAAGAGGAGATTGAAAAAAATGAGGTCAAAGACCGTCTCTACCTTTAAAAAGCAAAAAATAAAATCAAAGGATAAGGATGACCAAGTTAAAACTTCTAATTTTGGACCTAAAATTAGTTAGATCATGAGTAACAATATAATTCCCCATACTTATAAAATATCGAGAACTGAAAGACAAAAACTTCATGGGCACAGTTCTTTTTTAATTTTTTTTACAGGTCTTTCGGGATCTGGAAAATCAACAATTGCAAATGCCGTGGAACAAAGATTACATGATAATGGTATTCATACTTACACTTTAGACGGTGATAATATTAGAAGTGGTATTAATAAAAACCTTTCTTTTAGCCCTGAAGATAGAACTGAAAATATAAGGAGGATTTCTGAAATATCTAAGTTGTTCATAGATGCAGGCTTAGTGGTCTTGGCTGCATTCGTGGCTCCGTATGAAAAAGATAGAAAAGCCATAAGGCATGCAGTTGGAACTGAGAACTATGTTGAGGTTTTTGTTAATACAAGTCTTGAAGTGTGTGAGCGACGTGATGTGAAAGGGCTATATGCCAAGGCAAGGCGAGGAGAGATTTCGAATATGACTGGAATATCAGCTCCATATGAAACCCCAAAAAGTCCTCATGTGGAAGTTACTGAGAACAACTCAATTGAAGAATCAGTTGAAATGATATACAAAGCGATTGAAAAACACTTAAAATAAAAATATGAACGAGTACAATTACTCATTGAACTATATTGATGAGCTTGAATCAGAGGCAATATATGTTTTGCGAGAGGTATGGGCGCAGTTTCAAAAGCCTGTTATTCTTTTTTCAGGAGGAAAAGATTCCATTGTTGTAACCCATTTGGCGAAAAAAGCATTTCATCCATGTAAGATTCCATTTGCATTAATGCACGTTGATACCGGGCATAATTTTCCTGAAACCATCAAGTTTCGAGATGATCTTATTGATGAATTGGGTGCCCGTTTAATTGTAGGTTCTGTTCAAGAATCGATAGATCAAGGAAGGGTTGCTGAAGAAAAAGGTAAAAATGCGACCCGTAATGCCCTTCAGATTACCACACTTCTTGATGCAATAGAATCTAACAAAATAGATTGTGCCATAGGAGGCGGAAGGCGGGATGAAGAAAAAGCGAGGGCTAAAGAACGATTCTTCTCCCATCGAGATGATTTTGGCCAGTGGGATCCAAAAAATCAAAGGCCCGAGCTTTGGAATCTCTTCAATGGAAAATATTTTGAAGGAGAACATTTTAGGGTCTTTCCCATTAGCAATTGGACAGAAATGGATGTTTGGAATTACATACTTAGAGAGAAAATACAAGTCCCTTCATTGTATTTGGCCCATGAGCGCCAAGTTGTATGGAGAAACGACTCATGGATACCAAAATCCGAATTTCTGATTTTAGAGGATAATGAAAAAATCGAAACCAAGAAAATACGTTTCAGGACCCTTGGCGATATCACCATTACCGGAGGTATTGAATCTGACGCGGATACCCTTGAAAAAGTAGTGGAAGAAGTGTCAGCAATGCGCCAAACCGAAAGGGGCAATAGATCTGATGACAAAAGATCGGAGACAGCTATGGAGGACCGCAAAAAACAAGGTTATTTTTAGAAAATTGAAATAAATACTATGAGCATACACGATAACCAATTACTAAGATTTACAACTGCCGGAAGTGTTGATGATGGTAAAAGCACCCTTATTGGACGTCTGCTTTATGATTCAAAATCAATATTTGAAGACCAACTGGAAGCTATAGAAAATACGAGTAAACAAAAAGGCCATGAAGGTGTGGATTTGGCACTTTTTACAGATGGATTGAGAGATGAACGGGAACAGGGTATTACCATTGATGTTGCCTACCGTTATTTTACCACGCCAAAGCGAAAGTTTATAATTGCCGATACACCAGGACATATTCAATATACACGGAATATGGTCACTGGGGCTTCTACGGCTAATGCAGCTATCATCTTGGTTGATGCCCGGCATGGGGTGATAGAGCAAACAAAAAGGCACGTTTTCATAGCTTCATTGCTTCAAATCCCGCACTTGATTGTATGTATTAATAAAATGGACTTGGTCGATTTTAAAGAAGAAGCATACAATAAAGTTTTAAAACAATTTGAGGATTTTTCCACGAAATTATTGGTAAAAGATGTTAGGTTTATACCTATAAGTGCCCTTTTGGGGGATAATGTGGTCAATCGTTCAGAAAATATGGCGTGGTACAAAGGGGCACCACTCCTTCATACCCTTGAAACACTTCATATCAGTAGCGATATCAATAAAGTGGATTCCCGATTTCCAGTGCAGACCGTATTACGTCCCCAACGTGACGGATTTATAGATTATCGCGGTTATGCTGGACGTATAACCAGTGGGATTTTTAGAACTGGAGAGCCCATAACAGTACTTCCATCAGGGTTTACCTCTACGATAAAAGCGATAGAAGGTCCTGCAGGGGAGATTGAGGAAGCATTTGCCCCTATGTCGGTGTCTATTACGTTGGAAGATGATATTGACATTGCAAGAGGGGACATGATTGTTAGGTCAAAAAATATGCCTGAACCATCTCAGGAAATGGAAGTAATGCTCTGTTGGTTAAATAGTGAAACTGCTAAACCTAGAACAAAGTATACGGTAAAGCATACAACAAATGAACAGACTGCAATAATCAAAGAAGTAATTTATAAAATCGATATAAATTCACTGGGACGTAAGTTTGATGATAAAGAATTACGGATGAACGATATTTGTAAAGTAAAAATAAGAACGGTAAAACCCCTGATGATAGATTCTTATAGGGATAACAGGATAACGGGAAGTATTATTTTGATTGATGAAAATACGAATGAAACAGTGGCAGCTGGTATGGTGGTATAATCTTAGCCTATAATACAATACATTTATGGTAATCAAAGTCCGATGATATAATTACCCTATTGTAGGTTGAAGAATGTAGATGCATTTTTTAAAGACGGGTTCTAATGAGAATAGATACTTTCTATCTTTCTTTCTAAAATGGAAAAAAAATGCTTTGTCTTGGTTCTTACATTAAATTACGATGTGTTAAATTACTTTAATTTCGTATTGCTTTAAATGTGCGTGAAAGCCACAATTAGTGTCATTTAACGAACGAGGGATATGGCAAAAAATTCTCTATGAGGGGTATCACTTTTTTTGGGTTTCGATTATTTACAAAAGGGATATTGGAAGCGTTTTAACTCAATTACTGTAATGAATTGAAAACTCGTCTTTGATAAATGCAGTTGGAACCAATACATATTTTCCTAGCCTTCTGAAGAATGTCTGGATGGATTTCCTGCTAAAGTCGTTGATACTTATTCTTTTTCTCATTTCCTCATGATCAAGTACATGATTTGTCCCATTGAGCATACTATATAGGGCACCAGGAAACGGAAGTGGGATTAAGGATAGATTGCCATCAAAAATTGTTCTTTCATGATCAAACCAGAAGTTTTCGCCATACATAAAATCGACAAGATGAGGTTTTATGATTACACAAGAACCACAAAGCGTGTTGAAATTTTTTAAGTTCAAAAACGTATATTTTTTGCCTTCGGGGTATAGATATCCTTTTTTCACATACCAACCGGCAGTTGATGCTTTTGTGTTTTTAGCAACAAAATCACATATTTTATTACTTATACAATCATCAGAGTCAACTGTCATTATATATGACGCACCTTTACTTTTGGCATAATCAACGGCAAATTTTATTTTTCTGCCCTTATCCGCTTCTTTTACCCACCTATCTGATGCCTCATTTTTCAATATAGGCGGTTGAAAGTCCACCTGTAAAAATTTTACTCTTGAATTACTAGTAAACTCCGTTTCAGGTATTTCATGACATGCCACGATGACATTGAAATTTTCATTTGACTGATTGCAAACGGAATTTAAGGTTCGGTTCAAAAGACGTGTGACAGAAGTCCAGTCAGAAGTCACAGTTTTACTTCTAAGGGGTACAATAAATGTCAGCATAGGAAAGTAATCTCTTTACGGTAAAAAAACGTTATTTATGACCCATTATTGTTGTGTTTCATGAAGAACTAAAAAAAGCAATCCCAATCAATCTAAACTTTGGTTCCCTTGACGCGCTAACAAAAAATCATAAGCATATTTAACCTTAAACCAACCTTGATGACTTTTCGTAACACTGGGTTTTTTCATTTTGCCGAAAACACTGTCTCTTTTCAATTGTGTGCCACTCAATGGTGCAAAGGCCATCTCCTATTATCAGATTCCCAGAATGCCTTAATCATGATAAAATTAGGTTTTCTATTTTGATATTTACGGCTTTTAATAGATTTTTATTCGATTAAATTCCACAATTAAGCGAACTGCAAAAATTAATTTCAACATACACTTGTCGCTCCAAGGAGTTCCTTTTTTGATTTTCATATGCGCTTGTTTAAACTACTTCAGACCATGGGACTTAAAATTCGTGCTAAAAAGAGGAACGTTATTTTTCGAAAAACAGGGGACAGTTCGAAATACCCTACATATAAATCTGCCTCCGGTCCATTTTTTTAAAAATGTAAGTAAACATGGAATGGTCTTGGAACTAGTCAGAACAATTCAATTTATAATAAAGGACGAGTAATCATTTTATCCAATTATTGGAGTTAATGATATATTAGTTACCCAACCCAACACATTATGAACATCCCTTAGTATTTTTTACATGGGTTTTAATCTTGATTAGTATCAATTATTGATTGAAGAGCTGTTTACCGAAATAATCTACATTTTAAAGTACTTTGCTTGTGCGATTTTTTTTTTGGCGTAATTTTACGTCCGAATGGAAATTTGAAAATAACCGTAGATATGGTTGATATAAAATTTTTAAACATACTCGTTAGTCATGTATCATCATTTGATTAAGCCTTTTTTCGATTATTTGTTTGCATTACTTCTTCTGTTGATTTCTTTACCCTTTTTCGTAATTATAACAACGATTCTATTTGTAAATAATGGTGGAAGACCATTTTTTGTGCAAGCTCGTGGCGGTAAGGGACAGAGTGTCTTCAATATTATTAAGTTCAGGACGATGAACAATAAAAAAGACGTAAATGGGCAATTATTACCAGATAGCGAACGCTTGTCTAAACTGGGTAGTTTTGTCAGGAAAATGTCTTTTGATGAACTACCACAATTATTTAATATTTTGAAAGGTGATATGAGCTTGGTTGGGCCTAGACCCCTAACTGCTGAGTATCTTGGTACGTACAATGACTTTCAAAAGCAAAGACATAATGTAAAACCAGGAATTACTGGTTGGGCGCAGATTAATGGTAGAAACAACCTTAATTGGACCAAAAAATTCGAACTTGATGTTTGGTATGTTGACAATGCCAATTTTTTTCTGGACTTGAAAATACTCTTTTTAACAGGGGTTAAAATTTTTAAATTCTCGGATGTAAATATGGATGGTCAAGCCACTGCGGTATTTTTTAATGGAAAAAATTAATAATATGGATTTTATAACGGAAGTGAAATTAAGAACCAACGATCCTCTTGAGGCTGCAAAGATAGTTAGAGAAGCTCTTAAGAAATATAAAGTAATAAAGATCATACCTGAATGGTATTTGGGGGATCTCAGGGCTTTCTATGATTTATTCACGGAAAATGTCGGAGAACCTTTGAGTATCGGTGAAGATTTTACCAAAGGGGGGGTAACCACCGGGGAAAAATGGTTGGAGATAAGATATGATGCGGATGTGCCGGATATGGCTGCATTTAGACACAGTAAAAATGCGCAACCCTTGCATACCGATGGAGCGTATAGTCATGACAATGCTGCGGATATTATGATATTTTACTGTATCAATAAGGCCGTTAAAGGTGGTGCAACGACATTTATAGATGGTCCTGTTCTTATTGAATATATGGAAGAAAATGCCCCTGAGCTATTGGAAAAATTAAAAACTTCCGATAAAATTAAATACAGCAAGGCCGAACAATATAGGTCTGAAAGAATTATCGATATCAAGGAAGATGGACAAATCCAATTCAATTATAATTACTATTGTATTGATCCAAACGAAACCGAAGAACATAAATTACTAAACAAAGAGTTTTTTGATTTTTTACAAGGTTATGTGGCACATTCCCATATGGCTGAAAAAGTGACACTAAATCCAGGTGAAGCCGTACTTTGGTGGGATGACTTAGTACTTCATGGTAGGACTTCCTATGATGTGAAAAAGACCAATGATCGATTTATATGGAAAACGGGCTTTAATTGGAAGGACTAATAAAAGAGCTAAATCTCAGTAGTATTTCTTTGGGTACTATGAGGTTTCATGATAAGTCACTCACTGCGAAACAAGTGACAAAGTTGATTGAAAGTAGTTTCGATATCGGGATAACTACCCATCATTCTTCCTTTGAATACAATTCATACAGCCTATATACAAGTGCACTAAAAACGGTTTCCCGTAAAACCGATATTAAACATATCGTAAAGTTGGCATCTCCCCATTTTGAGGATGATGACGGATTCTCAACTAAAAAATTGATGCAAAGGGTAGAAAATCAATTAAAAGCACTGGATATTGGGCAAATAGATGTATTACAATGGCTTGTGAGATCAAAACCGATTAATGATGAAGATAGGCTAGCTACACTTGAGAACCAAAAACAGGAAATAAAATCTTGCCTATCGAAGCTCAAGAAACAAGGTAAGGTGAAATCCATTTTCAGTTTTCCTTATTCCGTGGTTTTTGCTAAGGAGGTAATGGAATTTGAAGAAGTTGATGGGATTATCTCATATCTAAATAAAGAAGAATTAGAATACGCTACTTTTGCAAATGAGCTTCCTTTTATAGCAATAAGACCTTTTTTTGCGGGAAAATTGATTTCAAAAGATGTTAGTGATAGTACGAAAGAGATTCATCAGTGTCTTGATTTTGTTGATAGTCATGATTCCGTTATCACTAAAATAATCGGAATCAACAGCACGGAGCAACTGCTCCCCTTTAAAACTTATTTTGATACTATGTGATTTCTAAGTAGACCTTGTTTTGCTATAAGAACTTGCTATTAATCAAGTAGGTTGTTAAGAACCTTGAAAATTTCTAAAACAATATTCCTAGCATTCTTTTTCATCTGAAACCGAATTTTAATACAAGAAAATTTTGAATTCTTGTGGACAAGTAGTTATAGCTTTTAGGGACTAAAACCCATATGGTTTCAAAGTAATTTCGATAATTTTTATGATATCGACCAATAGTGTCCTTAACTAAGTCAAGAACATTCCATAGCATAAGCAGTATTTTGTGAAAAACAATGTGCTAAAAACCATAGATTTTCCTGTAGTCCATAAAACGGCTAAACGGGGACGAAGTTCCCAAATCTAACTGTCGTGGGTTCGACATGAACTTTCAATGGTTTATGTTTAATTGTCAGGTCGAGCGCAGTCGAGACCCCCACACCGTTCTTGATTTTAAGGGCCTCTCGACTGAGCTAGAGGTGACAGCTGTTAAATTTATTGGTCTTTATCCTTATTAAAATACAAATCTGAAGTCGAACTCACGTTAACTAGGTATTTCCAAATAATAGAACACCATATTTAAAATCGATTCGAAAATGATGTTTTCAATTTGATTAGGAATAGTCAGATGCCCTAAAAGGTTTCAACCATTCCAAAATCATATTCTCTCCATTGATATCGTTGATTTTCAAAACCTCTTTAAAAGTACTTATTTTAGAATTGATTTCCTCAATAGTTTCGGCCACTACATATATTCTAGAGTAGACCTGTCGTTCAGTTCCCAACCATTCTTTTTGAACGGTGTCCCTTTCTTTAAATCGTTCCAATACAAATATGGTATTTGGATCGTTCTTTACTTCATCCAAGCCCTCAATGGAACCAATCTCGCCGTCCGTTAGTAGCACCCAAATGGTACAAGCTATCTTTCCTTTGAACTTGTAATCATTTTTTCTGGCAAAATCATCTTCTCCCATGACCCCAGTAAAGGCATAATTCACCAACATTTCCCTGTGATCGAATCCATTGATATGGGCGATATGTATGTGCGGCGCTTCCCCTTGCAATCTAAAGCCGGGGTCATAGGCATAGACTACACCATTTTCAACGAAAAATTGAATATTGAGTACTCCATTTTGGATTTCCAACCCTTTAAAGAGTTCACATAACCTTGGATGTACTTGTTCTATAAACAAATCTGAATGTTTGGAAGGATACACTGCTCCAATACAAACAGGACTCGCATCGCCTTGCCTTTTTGTGGTAATTCTATCTGAGATAGCTGAAATGTAGGGAACACCATTTCTAAAAGTATAATAGGCAGCCATATCATCGCAATCCATATACTTTTCTACCAGAACAACCCCTTTTTTTGAAAATTTAAGGGCAGTATTGATTGATTCTTTATAATCTTCATCGTCACGGCAAATTTTCATCCCAACACCCCCACCGCTGTCAACAGGCTTGATCATCAATGGGTAATCTAGATTTTCTGGTTTATCGATACTTGATTTGTCTAGATATATCCCAGGAATATCTTGAATGTCATATTCTTCACAATATTTTTTAAAGCCGTCCTTACTACAAAAGGCCTCAACCGCTTTAGGAGTTGCATAATAAGGTATATTGAGCTTTGCGCATATTTGATAATATGGTTTTACCAGAATATCCGCTACACCCACCAAAATGGCATTTACCTCAAGTTCTTTTGCCAATTGAACTATGCCATCAACATCAAAACCGTCAATATCATACGATTCGGAAGCATTTTTCTTTGCCGGGGCATTGGGATTTGGATCTACCACAATAGTGTATATACCCATGCGAACCGCAATATCCACCAAAACTCCTGTTTCAGGATTTCCTCCTAATATTATAATTTTTTTCATATGCTGTTTGTTTTTGACCTTAATAGACTGGGGTTTGAAGTGAAGGTTTATTGCACTCCATTTAATTTTTCTTGAAATTTAAATTGATCATCAAACTTTAGGGTGGTCAACAATTTTTTGATTTCCTGCTCATTGGTGTTGATCTCTACAATTTTGTTTCTATCAATGCCCATAAGTCCTAACTCCTCTTTAATTGCATCATGGCTTGTAGGGCTTATTGTGGCTATGATCAAATAATCAAAATCAACATTGCTGGCGGCACTGATGGGTTGTACATAATTTTTGCCAATATGCAATGGGTGATGATCAAGATCTATCCATCTGACCACCTCAAAGAAATTGGCTTTGACATTAGTGGATAAGATGTGCTGTCCAAAAGAGCCAGAACTATAGACCACTACTTTGGATTTGGATTCTACTTTCAAAAAGGGATTGAATACCAATTCACCGATCTTGTTAAAAATCAATCCTCCCGACCGAACCAGAATCTGGGAGTACAGATAGTAAGTAATTTGTTTGTCAAGATTTTCTTTGTCAAGCACCTTACTCAGTTTTGATTTCAGGAAATTCATCAATAACCCTAGTCTATAGTACTCAATCTGAGGATTCTCTATGGATTTTACTATGGAATCATGTCGTTGTCTATAGTAGTATGTGGGAATACGGCTTATGGTAACCTTTTTTGAAATGGCGAGATAGGCATACGTTATGGCGGCATCCTCACCCATGATAATTTCGTTGGGTACATCAAAAAGGATGTCTATCAGAAGTGACTTTTTGAACAGTTTGTTCCAAACATAGGTTGATATACCATGCTCACAGAAACGACCACTGAATATGGCATTTGGTAGAATTAAGGACTGTACTTTTCGGTGGTCATAAACACCCGCCGATTTTGGTTTTATCGTTTCTATTTTCCCATCAAACTCCCTAAAATGACCTGTGACCACAAGGTCAGAATTATTGGCCTCAGCAAGCCTGTACAAAGTGTCTAAATAAAATTTATCTACCCAATCATCGCCATCAACATAAGATATATATTTTCCTTTGGCATTTTTCAATCCAGCTTTTCTAGCACTTAAGAGTCCACCATTTTCTTTATGCACAACTTTTACCCTTGCATCCTTTCTTGCATAATCATCGCAAATTTTTGGGCAATTATCCGGACTGCCATCATCCACCAATATCAGCTCAAAGTCAGTAAATGATTGATCAAGAAGACTGTCAATACATTTTGATAAGTATTTTTCAATACGATAAATAGGTACAATAACGCTTATTTCCACTGTATCCGATTGGTTCATTGTTTGTTGAGTTCAATATAAAACAAACCTCCGCCGTAAATATTGTTTTCAGAAGTTGATTTTGCAGTAGTTACATATAAGTTGTTATAATTATCAAAACAACAAGAAGTTACATTTGTGCAGGGTAACTTTTGTTCATCGATTTTTTGCCCATTTGAAGGATCCCATCTAGAAATACATGCGCCTCCCCATTCGGCGACCCAGAGCATTCCTTCCGCATCCATGCACATTCCATCCGGGCTTCCTTCCCCAGTGAATTCGATTACATTGGAATCAAACAAAACATCGCCTGTTTCCATGTCATAAGAATATTTGGCTACCTTTTTGGTAGGGGTATCTATAAAGTAGAGAATGGTGCCATCTTTTGAAAATGCCATACCATTGGAAATGGTAGTATTTTCTATGACTTTTTTGTATTGCCCTTTATAATACGAAAAAACGTTACCTGCATTTTTCCTTACCTCAGGATACCCCATTGTGCCGATAATGAAACGCCCTTTTGAATCTTGTATACCATCATTATAGCGCACGAAATCCCCAATACCGATTTGGAATGCGAATTTCTTTTGAAACGTATTAAAATCTATTTTAAAAAAGCCATCTTTGGAAGAGGCCAATATTTTTTTCTTGTCTAGAATGTACACACAGCTGACCGGAGAATCCAGACATATACTTAAAACCTCCTTGGTCTCAGGATTGTAACAATAAACGAGATTATCCAATATGGAAACAAAATAGAGCAGATTATTTGCTTTATCAAAAACAGGACCTTCAAGTAATTCGGAGTTAAAATGCAATATTAATTTCGGATTCATAGTGCTTTAAATATATTCCCCTCCAGTTACCCTAATTATTGAGCCTGTGGTCATTGCCGACTCATCTGAGATAAAATGCATAACGGCTGGTATAGGGTCCGTAGGCTTGAGCATTCTACCCATTGGGATTATTTTAGATGCTTTCTCCATCAATTTTTCTTCGCTGACACCTTCCTTATTTCGAAGGTTAATTTCACCCTCAGTATTGGTCCAACCCATAACTAAATAATTAGATCTTATTCCATATTTTGCGTAATGATGGGCTATATGTGTCGATAATGTATACAAAGTACTTTTAGTCAGGGCATATGGAGCCCGGTCAATTTCGCCATAATCCATATGTGCAGATCCAAAGAATAGGATAGAACCAGATTGTTGTTCAATCATTGATTTCAATACATGTTTCAGCAAAAAGAACGGCGCTTTCAGATTTATATTGAACACACTATCGTATACTTCTTCTTCAGTTTGAAGTATGGATGCAACAGGGGTGATGCCTGCATATAAAACCAAGGCATCTATTTTTTCAAAACGTTTTATGGTTGCTTTATAGAAGTGTTCTATGCCTTCGATGTTGTTTAGGTCTAGTTTATGAAAATACAGTTGATTTTCTGCGTTGGTAGATGCAATGATTTCTTTGGCAAGATTGGAATTTCGACCACAGAATGCAACATTGTACCCTTTACTTATACAGGATAAAAGTATTTCTTTTCCTACTCCCTTAGAACCTCCTAAAATCATGACCGTTTTCATAGTACTATCAGTTTTTTGAATTTGTATACCGTTTACAACTGCTTAGACATGCTTTTCACATGTAAGGCCGAATTGATATGCTCTATCAAGAAAGTATTGATTATGGTTACATCA
Organism: Croceitalea sp. MTPC5; assembly: GCF_036985505.1. Classification (NCBI taxonomy): domain Bacteria; kingdom Pseudomonadati; phylum Bacteroidota; class Flavobacteriia; order Flavobacteriales; family Flavobacteriaceae; genus Croceitalea; species Croceitalea sp. MTPC5. The sequence goes on along the minus strand of NZ_BTGQ01000007.1, from coordinate 37,427 downwards.
AATTTTGTTTCTGCTAAAAGTCTACTTTGTTGACCCATTTCTTGAATCACGTCAGGGTGGTCAAGAAAGTAACGGCATGAATCTATCAATGCATTCAAATCTCTAGGCGGAATCAAAAAACCATTTTTCCCTGTGATGACGGTTTCTTTGCAACCGGGGGTTCTAGTAGTGATAACGGGCAAGCCAACAGATAAGGCTTCTAAGATTGAACGTGGTACACCTTCCCTGTAATAAGTAGGTAATACGAAAACATGCATGTTCTTTAAAAATGTTGGTACGTCATCTTTAAGTCCGTGAAAAATAATCGTACCGTCATCATGTAACCGCTTTAAGACATCAACATTAATTCCAGATGGTGGTTCTGCTTGACCACCTATGATGTGAAATTCTGCTAGGGGATACGTCTTTTTGAGTTCTTCCGCCGTGTCCATAAAAAGCTGAATACCCTTTTCTTTGATTAACCGTGCCACTATAACAAATTTTACATTTTGTGAAGTCACTGTTATTTCACGGAAAGGAAATTTCTTCAAATTAACGCCTGAACCATTAACTATGGTCGCTCTTTGATTTTTAGAAAGAATACCATTTTTTTTAAATAGTATTAAATCATCCTCATTTTGAAAGATGACCAAGCTGTTCTTTCTTAATGAAAATTTATACATTCTTTTCGTTATCTGATGAAGTAGTTTGGCTTTGACCGAGGCTCCACTAAAGGTATATCCCAATCCCGTTATTAAAGAAATCACCGGTGTTTTTGCAAGATTGGCTGCAATAGATCCGTATATTACGGGTTTAATGGTATAGGGAAAAACCATATCAATGTTGTAATGCAATATCAACTTTTTAAGTTCAAGAATCGACTTGAAATCTTTCAATGGATTTAAACCGGCCCTATCCAATTTAAAAGTCAAGGGTTTTGCACCCCATTTTGTCAATTTATCAGCGACCTCTTGAGGCAGTTCAGGTGCCGCTGCATATACGTTGTAACCTTCTTTGAGTAAAGCAACAATAAAGTCGCCCCTAAAGTTCAACAGGGAATTAGCTAGGGATGCTAATAGTAGTATGTTCTTGTTCATTGTACTTTGATTTTATCAAAAGTGGTCAACTCCTTGTAAATTGTTCTTGTTCACAATGTATTATAGAGGTTTATATATTTTACTGCCATTGAATCGATGTCATACTCTTTTGCTCTATTGATGCATTTATGCACGGTCTCTCCATAAAAAATAGGATCTTCAAGTAATGAAATAATCAATTTTGCCAATGCGTGATGATCTTTTGGTTGAAATAGTAATCCTGCATTTTCGACCACTTCGGTAAGACCGGGGACATTTGTGGCTAAGAAAGGGCTACCGGATGCCATACCCTCGATACTCGATAAGGATAAGCCTTCATAATAAGATGATAACACTATAAAGTCTGATGTCTTAAGTAATTTCGGTACATCGGTTCGCAGACCTAAAAATATCACCCTGTCGTCGACTTTCAAATCTTTCGCATGTTTTTCGCAATCTTGTTTCAAATTTCCATCTCCAACAAGAAGTAAAAAAACATATTTGGGCAGCAATTTCATTGCTGAAATAACTGTTTTTTGATCTTTCGGATACCTAAAGGTTGATACTTGTAATATGACTCTGGCTTCTTCTGGTAAGTTGTCGATTTCTGTTTTCGAATATCCTTCTGCATCTAGAATAGTATTAACATCTATACCATTGTAGATTAAATGTATTCTACTTTTGAACTTTTTACCTAAATGTTTTTTTAAGTTTTTATCCACAGCTTTTGAAATAGTGATGATCGCATCAAACCGCTTATATATTTTTCTATCAATATATTTGAGCAGCCAATACCTTCTTCTTGTATTGTTTGAGCTGTGTTCCGTAAAAATCAATTTGTTTTTTTTACCACCAAAGAATTTTGTTAATGCTGACCAGTATAATGCAGGAAATAAATGCACATGTACTATATCATATTTTTCAAAATACTTTTTAAGTCTAAAAATATGAATAGGGTTATAAACGCTGCCTTTCTGAGTAAGGCAAAAAACTTGAATATTTGTAGTTGGATCTAATTTTTCTAATAAAGGTGATTCCCCACCTTTTAAAATCAAAATATCTATTTCGATATTTTTTTTATTTAAGAACAGAGCTAGATCGACTACTAATCGTTCAGCACCACCCATTGAAAGTGAATTTATACAATGTAATACTTTCATAATTTTTTTTGTAGTACTTCCAAAAATAAATTTTGGTAATTTTTCATAATCTGCTGACTATTAAACTTTTTGAACACAGTTGAACTAACCACCTCTGGGTTCAATTTTTTCTTTAAGAGTAAATTGAGCTTATCTACAAATTCGATTTCATTCTCGACAATAAAACCATTTACTCCATTTTCAATTATTTCATTTATTCCTCCAGGAGCGTTAAAAGCTACAGCAGGTGTGCCACATGCACAACTTTCGAGAAGAGCATTAGGAAAACCTTCTACAAAAGAACCTTGTAAAAATACATTTGCCGTCTTAAGGTAATTCGATACATTTTTGGTGAATGGAATATGGTTTATGTTGCTCCTCATTCCTTTTTCATCTGCATAATGTAAAATTTCGCTTGATAAGTCACCATCTCCAATAATGGTATACTGATAAGGTCCATCGTATTTTGACAGGGCATCTAAAATTCTTTTATGTCCTTTTCTTTCTACTAGACTTCCAACTGTAATGAATTTAGGGATTTCGTTGTTTGGGTACCGTGATTTAGAGGAGAATGAACTCGAAATCGGATTATTGATAATTCTTATTTTTTTTATGGGAATATTAAAATTCAATTGCAAATCTTGCGCCATATCTTTAGATTGACATAGGATTATATCTAGAAGTCTGTATGAATATTTTGTTGTATTTATTATGGAATACCATTTTTTTGATGGTTGAATTGTTGAAAAAACGCTTATGACATTGACCTCTCGTCCGATAAAGATAATTTTCTTAAATAAAAGCGATTGCAAAGCCATCAAAGTGTTTACGTGACCAATAGTACTTAATACGATATCAGGATTATGTTTTTTGAGATAGGAAAAAATAGGAATGAAAGAAAATAATACACGATTTTTTTCTAAAAAGACTACGTTGGTACTTTCTGGAGTAAATGAAGAATCCTTATTATGGCCAATAACAAGAAGGGTTATTTCAAACATGTCTCGGTCAAGTTTTTGTGCTACAAAGGAAATAACCCTTTCAGCACCTCCCGCCCGTAATGATGGTAGGACTAAGAGAATTTTATTCTTTTTTCGAATCATGTAATGTATTAGAATTTAGTGGTTGTAAGTTTTGCCATCCTAGTTGAATGTAAGTCTTTCTCTTTTAGTACAGTTTGCACCTTGTATGTTCCATTACCGGCTTCTAACGAAATTAGCATTAGAATCATTAAAAACGCATAGTCCGATTCAAGAATAAAGTTATTATGAAAGCTGGTTTGAATAACGTATGCAATAAGCACAAGTCGAAAAAATGATACTATTTTCTTTTCTTTGACTTTGTTTATGGTTTTTAGCAGCATGGCGACCAAGAAGGCAAATATGAAATAACCAAAAAAGGTGTAATGAAAACCAATATTAATAATACCGTTATGTGGCCAGAGATAAAGTATATCTGAATTTCCAAATACCCTGAACATTTCTTGCCGCGCGGTTTGATAATCGGCTTGTGTAAGACCAAAAGGATTACTGGAAACTGCATACAATGCCGTAATCCATAATAATGGTCTGGAATCGGAATGCCCAGCGGAACTTGCTTTGGCTATTCTACTGGTACTGCCTTTAAGAAGCGCATCACCTGCAGTATAAATCGTTGATATCATTATAATTGCGCCGATTACGATTCCAATCTTGTAGAAAAAGTGTTTTTTAAGTGGAGCAAAAAACAGATATCCGAAAACCAAAAAGACTTCCGCTAGTAAAAGTGAGCGCGTCTGTGAGAGGATAGAGGCAATGAACAATAAGATCAGTAGAAATAAATAGGGCTTTCCCCTATATTTTAAAAAAAGAAATAAATTAAGTGCAAAACTGCTGAATGCGAAATAAGAAAAATTTATGGTATTTGCAAATGGACCTGCCAGTCTAAACGCGTTACCATAACCGCCAGTAATTTTGGCTTCTTCCCTTATCAAATCTTGGGCTATTCGATCTGATTCCGCACTTACATAAAGTAATTTTTTTATCTCTAGCATTTGATCCGCGATTGGAGAAAAAGGATGTTGTAAAAATGCAAATGCGAGAATCAAAAAGTGAATTAGAACGATAATATTCAAGTACTTAACTCCTTTTTTAGCTAGAATTAAAAATAAGAACGAAAAAACAATGAAAGAAAAACTCTTTATTAAGGGAGTATAGACAAATTGAAATTCTATTTCCCCAATAATTGATAGATATAGCTTAAACAAAAGTTGAATAGAGGCCAAAAGAAGTATTATTCTACACCACTTTCTGAGAAATGCGTTTATTTTTAATTCAAAAATGAAATCTTTGAATAAAATAAAGAAAAATATAAATTCCAGTAGCCGATCATAACTGATGCCACCTATCTTAAATCGGATAAAGACACCATCAACCGCCAATAAAATGGCAATAATTATGAATTTCAATTTCATAATGTGATATGATTTAAAATCACTAAAATTAAACGGTTTTCCATCACTTTTCCTTTTATGGTAAAAGTTAAATATATTTTCTTAGTACCAGAACTTTGCCAAGTCTTTTTTAAAGGCTATTTGGTAAGGACTTCAGAAGCTGTCTTATCATCTTTTAATGGTCATCTCAAAATATAATATTTCGGTTGTAGGTGACAGGGAAAATAACGGGGATATAAAAGATTAGGATAGGTTCCAAATAAAACCAAATTGATTTAATCCCAAATAAAATAATAACAGCCTCAACGAACACGTGCGATAGGTATAATTAAAAAAATCTATTTTTTAGTGCATAAAAACCTCACCCGCTTAAAAGTTACTAAAACTGACTTTCACCTTTAACTAGCTTAAACCTTAAGCTTTGGAATAATAATTTTTATACCAATATATGAAATTTGCTATACCTTCCTTTACAGGAGTATTTGGACTGTAACCATAGTCAGTAATCAAATCATTCACATCCGCCCAGGTTCTAATTACGTCACCTGGTTGCATGGGCAACATATTTTTTTTGGCTTCTATCCCCAAGCTGCCTTCAATGGCATCTATAAAATCCATGAGCTTCACGGAATTATTGTTACCGATGTTATAAAGGCGATATTTTGCCTTGTCTTCGTTGGTCTTTTGATCAATAATCCGATACACCCCTTCAACAATATCATCTACATAGGTGAAATCCCGTTCTAGTTCACCATTGTTAAAGACATTGATAGGTTGGTCATTTAAAATGGCTTTGGTAAATAGGAATAGTGCCATATCTGGCCTACCCCATGGGCCATAAACCGTAAAAAAGCGTAATCCGGTTGTGGCAAAACCGTATAGATGACTATAGGTATGGGCCATAAGCTCATTACTTTTTTTACTTGCTGCATATAAGCTAATAGGTTGGTCCACATTGTCTTGAACGGAAAAAGGAACTTTTTCATTTAATCCGTATACACTGGAACTACTGGCGTAAACCAAATGTTTGACCTCATGATGCCGGCAACATTCCAGAATATTCAGGAAACCTACAACATTGCTGTCAACATAGGACTCAGGATTTTCAAGGCTGTAGCGCACTCCTGCCTGTGCGGCAAGGTTGCAAACAACCTCGAATTTTTCTTTTTGAAAAATACGGGGCAGTGCTTCCCTATCTTCAAGGTCCATTCGAACAAATCGCATCTTGTTTCCATAGGTGCCACTGGTGACAGTTCTATGAAACTCCTGGGAATCTTCTTGGGAAATACCCAAATCCTTAAGTCTGTCAAATTTCAGCTTTGGGTCGTAATAATCGTTGATGTTATCCAAGCCAAAAACCTCATGCCCTTCGGCAATAAGCTTTTTGCTCAAATGATATCCTATGAAACCGGCTGCACCCGTTATAAGAACTTTCACGCTTCTCCTATTTTATAAAATTTAAATCCAAATGCGTCCATCTCCTGCTTATCCAAGATTCTTCTTCCATCAAAGAGAAAAGCGGGTTTGAGCATATGCTCATGTATCTTTTTCCAATCGTAGGTTTTGAATTCTTCCCATTCCGTCAATATGGCAATGGCATGGGCGTCTTTGGCAGCTTCCATAGGATTGCTGACTACTTTCAAAAGGCGCCTGTTTTCTTCAGGACTTCTAGTATTAAGATAATCTAGATCGTTATAAATCACTTCAGCGGATACTTTGGGATCATAAACCACAATTTCGGCCTGTTCATCCAATAAGGCGTCTGCCACATAGATTGCGGCCGATTCCCTCGTATCATTGGTATCCTTTTTGAAGGCCCAACCGTAGAAAGCAATTTTTTTACCCGACACCGTATTGTATAGCGTAGCAATGATATTTTCTGCAAAACGTCTTTTTTGGTAATCATTCATGATGATTACTTGCTCCCAATAGTCTGCAACTTCGGGTAAACCAAAGGATTTTGCAATATATACCAAATTCAAAATGTCTTTTTGAAAGCAAGAACCCCCAAAACCTACTGAAGAACTCAAGAATTTAGGCCCGATTCTAGAGTCTTTTCCTATAGCCCTTGAAACCTCGGCCACATTTGCATCCGTTTTTTCACAAAGCGCAGAAATGGAATTTATGGAAGAAACCCGTTGTGCTAAAAAAGCATTCGCAACCAGTTTAGATAGTTCCGAAGACCATACATTGGTTTGTAAAATCCTGTCTTTTTCTAACCAATGTTCATACACCCAACTTAGGGTCGCCTTGGCCTCCAATCCACTAGGGGTGTCATCTCCACCGATAAGTACACGATCTGCTTTTAACAAATCATCGATTGCGGTCCCTTCCGCAAGGAATTCAGGATTGGATAATATTTCAAAATTCACTCCATTTCCAGTGTTATCCAATATACTTTTTACCGCTTCTGCCGTTCTTACAGGCAAAGTAGACTTTTCTACGACGATTTTATCCGTTTTCGCTACTTTCGCAATATTTCTGGCGCAAAGTTCTATATATTTTAAATCGGCCGCTTGTCCTTTGCCTTTTCCGTACGTTTTCGTTGGTGTGTTTACCGAAATAAAGATCATCTCGGCAGCGTCTATAGCTGCATCGACTTCTGTAGAGAAAAATAAATTTGTTCCACGCGTTTTCTCTACGATTTCCTTGAGTCCAGGTTCGTAAACTGGCAATTTGTCTAGGTCTTGTTGGTTCCAAGCATCAATTCTTGATTGGTTGATATCAACTACGGTAACGTCGATTTCGGGACATTGGCTGGCAATGACGGCCATAGTAGGCCCCCCTACATAACCTGCCCCAATACAGCAAATTTTATGGATTTTTTTCATTTGTGGATTTAGGTTTCTTTTTGCAAAGGTTATAATAACTTTAAAAACTACGCATTATTGCCTTGAAAAAAAGCTGTACGACACCTTAACTTCGTTCATTGACACACGGTTTAAATTTGTTAATACAGTTCATGCTTGTAATCATCATTTAATCGATAATTTTACTCCTTTAACGAAATATAACTTTCTCAGCCTTTGATATGATTACATTTGAACACTGAATAATCTAAATTTTGTCAAAGACTTTGATTACAAAGACCAAAATATGGTTGTCTTCCCCCCATATGGGAGGAACAGAACAAGAATACGTAAATGAAGCGTTCAACACCAATTGGATAGCTCCATTGGGCCCTAATGTTGATGGCTTCGAAGAGGCAATATCACGATATTTTGAAGGTGCAGTTCACACTGCGGCACTCAGTTCAGGTACTGCGGCCATTCATTTGGCATTAAAACTTTTAGGAGTTGTACATGGTGATGACGTTATTTGTCAGAGTTTTACCTTTTCTGCAAGTGCAAATCCAATCACATATTTAGGGGCTAATCCCGTCTTTGTTGATAGTGAAAAGGATACTTGGAATATCTCTCCCGAATTGTTGGAGGAAGCTATTTTGAATGGCATCAAGAATGGAAAACCACCAAAAGCCATTGTGGCGGTTCATTTATATGGGATGCCCTATAAGCATGCAGAGGTGGCTGAAATTTCTAATAAATATGGAATTCCAGTGATTGAGGATAGTGCCGAAGCCCTTGGGAGTTCTGTCAATGGAAAAAAATGTGGGAGCTTGGGTGATATAGGAATATTATCTTTCAACGGAAATAAAATTATAACGACTTCCGGCGGTGGGGCACTTCTCACTAAAGACATTGAAATAAGGAAAAAGGCGGTTTTCTTGGCAACACAGGCTCGAGACGATGCGCCCCATTATGAGCATACCCATGTAGGTCATAATTATAGAATGAGTAATGTAATTGCTGGTATTGGCCGTGGTCAGATGGAAGTTTTGAATGATAGGGTGGCAGCTAGAAGGTACAACTATGCCTACTATAAAAAACGATTAGGAGAACTCAGCACAGTCAATTTTTTAGACGAGCCTCAAGGCTTTTCAAGTAATCGTTGGTTGACCTGTATCCTTACTCCTTCTTTTAAGATACGGGAAAAGATTAGGCTTGAACTGCAGCTAGAAGATATAGAGTCACGCCCGCTGTGGAAACCTATGCATGAACAACCAGTTTTTAAAAACTTTAAGTCTTACACCGACGGAACTTCATCCGATTTATTCCTTAGAGGTCTTTGTTTACCTAGTGGATCTAATTTACTTGAGGAAGATTTAGACAGAATAACATCCTTAATCTTAAAAACATTAAATCAATGTTGAAAGAATACATTTTGCGAAATTCACATAGATATGCGTCGAAGTGGTTGGTTTTTGCCATTGACACCTTGGTAATCGCATTTTCCTTTATACTCTCATACATTATTAGATTCAATCTCTCTTTTAATTTTGATGTATCTAAACTTTTGATGCAATTACCCGTGGTTGTTGTGATGGCCATGTTGGCTTTTGTGACTACCGGATCCTACAAGGGGTTTATAAGACATACGGGAATTAAGGACATTTACAATATTTTCAATGCGATATGCATTTCAAGTATTTTGGTTATTTTCATTGTTATCCTTAATAGGCAATTTTCTTATTTAAATGGGTTTACCATACCGCTTTCAATAATTATTATCCATAGTTTGATCAGTTTTGTCGGTTTGACAACGTCTAGATATATTTTTAAAAATCTGTATCACGGTATGGTCACAAGGTTCAAGGTTTTTAAGAATGTACTTGTATATGGCGCTGGGGAATCGGGTATTATAACGTATAATGCCCTTACCAATCATACGGCCACAAACTTCAAAGTTGTTGGGTTTATTGATGATGACAAGAAAAAAAGGGGAAAGAGAATCAATGGGCTCCCCGTGCATTCAAGAGAGGATTTAACGGAATACCTAATCGATAAATGTAATATATCGGAAATCATTGTTGCAATTCATAAAATCAACAATAATGAACTTAGAAAGTTGGTTGAAGGATTAGTGGATCTACCCGTACAAGTTAAAATCGCGCCGCCGGTTCAGGATTGGATCAATGGGGAATTCAAGGTTTCACAAATAAAGAATGTTCAAATTGAGGATTTATTAAATCGAGCACCTATTGACCTTGATAATTTGAATATAGAAAAGGAAATGCATAACAAAACTGTTTTGGTAACAGGAGGAGCGGGTTCGATAGGTAGTGAATTGGTTAGACAAATATGCAATTTCAAGTATAAGACATTAATCATTATCGACCAGGCCGAATCAGCCCTGTATGACCTGCAACAAGAGTTAAAACAAAAGGGGTTTCACAACTTTATCCCCATTGTTGGGGATGTCAGGGATAAAAAAAGAATGAATATTCTTTTTGAGGAATACAAACCAAATATGGTGTTCCATGCAGCGGCATATAAGCATGTACCATTAATGGAGCAAAATTCATATGAGGCAATTAGAATAAATATTGTGGGTACAAAAAACATTGCCGATTTATCAACCGAACATGAGGTAGATAAATTTGTATTGGTTTCTACTGATAAGGCGGTAAACCCAACAAATATAATGGGTGCTAGTAAGCGAATAGCTGAGATTTATGTGAGCTGCCTACAGCAACATAGTGCTACGCGTTACATTATTACTAGATTTGGCAATGTTCTGGGTTCCAATGGATCGGTTATCCCATTATTTAGAAGACAAATCGAAAACGGTGGACCGCTTACGCTTACCCATAAGGATATTACTCGCTATTTTATGACCATTCCCGAAGCGTCCCAACTGGTTCTAGAGGCAGGTTCGATGGGTGTCGGTGGTGAAATTTTCATTTTTGATATGGGTGAGTCGGTTAAGATTTTTGATTTGGCAAAAAATATGATAAAATTGTCCGGTCTGCTTTATCCAGAAGATATAGATATTGTTATTACAGGTTTAAGACCAGGAGAAAAATTGTACGAAGAGTTATTGGCAAATGGAGAGAATACACTTCCTACCTATCATAAAAAAATAAAAATTAGTAAGGCTCGAGAAATGGAATATGACAAACTTAAATCTCTTGTTGACGAGCTTTGCGTAGCTAATATGTTTTTTGGTAACAATACGGTACAGCTAATGAAGGATATTGTTCCAGAATTTATATCGAACAACTCTGAGTTTTGCAAATTGGATAAGAAAGAAAACACTACTTTTGAACTTGAAGGCAAAATTGCGGCAGGTGAAGCCCACAGCACGTTTAATTAAATTTTTAACATCTCTTATTTCATGAAAAAAAATAATTTGATGCTATTCGAAAGGATGATGGTCATATGTTTATTGATTCTACTCTCTTCATGTGCTTCTAGAAAAGAGGTAGTTTACTTTCAGGACACCGGAAATTTTGAAACCTTAGTCAATGACAACGCCTTTGTCCCAAAGTTTAAAGTTGATGATTTAATATCAATTCACGTATCTTCCCTTAATCCTGAAGCAAGTGAACCGTTCAACCTTTTCAGAGGACGTGCGGAAGGGGGCTTTCAAGCAGAGCAAGTGGACTATTTGGTCGATCAAGGTGGGGAGATAGATTTTCCTGTTATCGGTAAACTAAAAGTCGAGGGACTGTCTCCAGAAGATTTACGCCAATTATTACGTAATCAACTATCCGAATATTTAAAAGATCCAATTATAAACATTAGACTTAGAAATTTTACGGTTACGATACTGGGTGCAGTTAATAATCCTGGTACATACCCGGTTGGTGGAGAACAGGTTACCATTTTAGAGGCTTTAGGATTTGCCGGTGATTTGACCATTAGGGGTGTCCGCGAAAATGTATTGGTTATTCGGGACTTTAATGGTACTAAGGTCTATTCCCGAATTGATTTAACTTCTAAGGATATGATTAAATCACCAGTTTATTATCTAACCCAAAATGACGTGGTTTATGTAGAGCCCAATAAATCTGGAATAAAAGAAACTTCAATCGATGCCAGGGCAGGATTATACGTTTCTCTGATCTCAGTTCTGATAACATCTACTGTGATAATCATAACTAGAAACTAGCCCTAAATTTAGAACATTATCGATATCTATGGATGTTAAAAGCTACGTTAATACCGGGGTTGACTTTAACCTGTTGTTGAAACCATATCTCAAAAATAAGGTCTGGTTTTTTGTAAGTGTTTTTCTCTGTGTTTGTTTGGGTCTAATTTATATTCGTTATACCGTACCTAAATATGCGACTAAAGCTAAGATTAGAATTTTGGACGAAGAGTCTTCAGGCCCTTCTCTTAACCCGTTTAAAGACCTAGGAATTTTATCCGGTTCGGGAGAAGCAAAGGTCATGGATGAAATGGAAGTCTTTTTGTCTCGTTCGAATATGATAAGTGTTGTTGAGAAACTGGATTTAAATATTAAAATTAGGGCACTAGGAAATATTCGTGATTCGGAATTGTATGATAAACCACCTTTCAATATTAATTTTTTAGCCCCCGATACCTTAATAAATTCTTTGGATGATGTGAGTTTCTATTTGAAACCAATCAATAAAACATCGTTTCTGTATGGCACCGAAAGTGGGGATTATGGCAATAGCCATTCGTTTGGTGAGAAAATTAGTTCTGTAGTTGGAGAAATCATAATAACTCCAACCCAAGATAATTTCCCAAAGAACTATGAAAAGGAATACAAAGTCACTGTAATCTCTCCCTCCGTTATGGCAGAATTTTATCAAAATGCGATTACTTTAGTGAATTCAGGGGATATTTCTAACATTATAACTATTTCCCTAGAGGATGCCATTAAGTCAAGGGGTAAAGACATAATTAATTCGTTAATTGAGCGATACAACCAAAATGCAGTTAATGATAAAAAAGCTATTGCAGACCGTACGGCTAACTTTATTAATGACCGCATTGCAGATATTTATGGAAACCTTTCTGAGGTAGATCAGAATGCAGAAGACTTCAAATCAGGACGTGGTATTGCCGATATTACTGCACAAACCAATGTAAATTTAAATATCGGTGCTACCAATCAGCAGGAATTGCAAAATGCAACGGTACAATTAGAGATTGCGTCATCAATGAAAGACATAGTGCAGAATGAAGAAGGCTACGAACTACTTCCTGCGAATGTTGGTTTGTCTGATGCTACTATTTCAAGTACTACCGCCCAATACAATAATCTTGCCCTTGAGAGAAAGAGATTGTTGGAGAGTTCCAATGAAAAGAATCCTATAATTGTTAATCTTGATCAGCAACTGGATGGATTAAAGAAAAGTATGTTATCCAGTTTAAATGGTATGGAAAACAATCTCAGTCTTAGGGTTAATAGTCTTAGCGGTCAACTCTCACGAATTAATTCGAAGATTTATTCTGCACCGAAAAATGAGCGTGCCCTCAGGGATATAAGTAGACAGCAACAGACTACAGAATCCCTATACTTATATCTGTTGCAAAAAAGGGAGGAGTCACAAATTACCTTTGCTTCTGCATCACCGAAATCTAAAATCATCGATGATGCCTATTTGGTCAGTAAAATTCCGGTATCGCCAAAAAAAAAGATTGTTTTATTGGCATCCATTGTATTTGGACTATTATTACCATTTTCGATAATTTATGTTAATGAGGTATTTGATAATAAGATTCACAATAAAACCAATCTAGAAAAATTAACCGGAGATGTTCCTGTTCTAGCTGAACTGCCAAAGATTTCAAGAAAAGAAGAAACCTTAATTAAAATGGATGAACGTACCGTATTGGCCGAATCCCTCAGAATTCTTCGAACAAATTTGGATTATATTTTAAAATCAAATGGGAGGGAATTTGGCAATTCCATTTTTGTCACCTCAAGTGTTCCAGGTGAAGGAAAGACCTTGGTTTCATTTAATTTAGCCATGATTTATGCCAACGCCAAGAAGAAAGTTCTTCTCGTTGGCGCCGATATCAGGAATCCAAAAGTCTATGAGTTTTACAATGGTAAGAATGTAGATAAATTGGCTAAATCCCAAATGAATGCTAAGAATAAAGGGTTAACAGAATTTCTTTCTACTAGCGATTTGACTCCCAAGGAGATTATTACATCAATTCTGGCTAATGATCAAATCATTGACATTGCGTTTGCTGGGAGAATCCCACCAAACCCTACAGAATTGTTAATGAATGAAAGAGTAGATGAATTTTTCGAATATGTGAAGCGAAAATATGACTATATCATCGTGGATACGGCTCCCTTAATGCTGGTTTCCGATACTTTGCTAATTAGTAAAAATGCCGATCAAACCTTGTATGTCACTAGAGCAGGTATTACAGAGGAAAATGTTGTTCAATTCCCAATCCAATTGCAAAAGGAAGGAAAATTAAAAGGGCTGTCATTTATCGTTAATGGTGTAAAGTATTCCAATTTGGGTTACGGAGGAAAATACGGGTATGGTTACGGTGGTAAAAAGAAGAAATGGTACCAATTTTAGACTGATTTGTTTTTAGCGAAAACAAATCGATGGTTATCTTTACAAATAAAGAAGTTGATTGGATTTTTTCTCCTATTTTGAATGCATTCAATATATGGATGCCAAAAAAAATCCATCAAAAGACGACGGTCGTTACTAAATTTTAGGACTAACAAAATGGCCTTAAACCCCTGATAATCTTTCAGGTTTCAAATCAACCTTACAAGATGTAACTTCGTTTTTAAACAATATCACCCAGTTTGAAAAGTTTTATTGTATGTTATGATGTATCATAATACTAAAATCAGTAAATCATAACGTCTCTGTAAATACCTAGTTGTCATTGGGATGGCCAAATTTCACACAATAATATTGCTAATTCATAGTTGCTCATGATTAACTGTTATGGAATGATAATAGTTGGGAATAGTCTATTGTCTTCGTTTTCAGAAGTTTTATTATAGGTTTCAAAATACCATTTATTAAAATAGCCTCCATATAGGTTGGCAAGATCTAAACTCATATCATGATACTTTTCCTTTAAAAAGGTCAAAACCGTGGGGGGACAATCAAGTTCTATTGATTTGTTCACCACCTTATTTATTGCCGAATCGTTAGTATTCCGTGATTTTTTCAATTCTTCTTCAAATTCGTTTTTGGATGAAAGGAAGTGTACTACTTCCTTAAGCAATTGCTCTGGAGAATCCATTATGGCATCAAAGAAACCAATCAATAGCTTCTCTTTAGGAAAAACACTGGTAAAGTTGCTGATGGTACGTACATAATCCGACCTTAGTTCTTGTCCTTCACTTTGCATAAAAGCTATGATGTCATCCTCATTGACATTTTCAAGTTTAAATCCTTTAATACCTTTTTTAGTATGTCTAAAATGAGACCATGCCCTATCAATAGGGTTTCTGAGCATCAAAATTAACTTTGCGTCAGGAGCCATCGCATGCATTCTAGATATATCCTGCTTGTTAAGCATTGAATAACTGGGAGTTATCTCACCTTTTATTCCCTTTAAAGGTGCAAAGACTGAAATATACCATTCATCGCTATAATCCGAGAAAAACCATTTAAGTGTAAAAGGGAGATTCTTAAATTTCCCTTTAACAATTGTTGATGTAATGGACCTTGCGGCCTTTTTTAAGTACGCGAAACTGGTAATTCTATCTCTGGCCCGGGTTTTGGATAGAGTATTTGGCGACGGATATTTCGTATCTCTATCAAAATAATGCATTTCTTTTACAGGGGGAATCACGAAACCCGGTGTTTTGGTTAAATTGTAATATAACCAGGAAGTTCCTGCTTTTTGAGCTCCTATGCCCCAGAAATTAATTGGTGATTGCTCTTCCATATTTAAAACTCAAAATATTTATAACCCTACTATATTTAAAACAACAGTATTACCTTATGTTCAATGTATTTCTGATTGTCGTTTCTAAATATTCCCCAAATACAGTTGGTTTAAACTTTACCAAAATGGCACACAGTAGCAACAGAACTGCCATAAATACAATAAACATAATGACGTCGGTTTTACCCCATAAGTTGAATAAATGATTATATCCAAAAATCAAGACCCCAAGATAGATGCCTAACTTTAGGCCTGCTATAAAGGGTTTGAAAAAATATTCCTTAATCGTTCCCTTGAAAACATTTTTAACTAAAACGATCATCATCACATAGTTTATAAAATGGCTGATAACAATTCCGATGGCAGCTCCATTGATTCCGTATAGATAACCTAATGCACCGGAAAGAACTAGTATGATTACCACGAAAATGTACTTGCGAGTAACGTTTTTATAAATTAAACCCTGGGCCCTAATAACCGTATCCGTCATTTTTCCCGAATTACTGAAAGTCAAAACTAGCAACATAATTTGCAGAGGTGTTACGGCCTCTGACCACTTTGTCCCCATTAGAATTTGGACAATTTCAGCTGAAAAAAAAACGAGTAAAACCGTTGTGGGAATCATAATAGAATTACTTAATCCCAACCCAAACTTGTAAATTCTAATCGACCGTTCCTTTTCATCCTGAATTTCGGACATTACCGGAAACATAACCTGATTTATAATCTTTGCTAGAAATTGACTGGGAATATCCTTTACCCTAGAGGTTCTTTCATAGATACCTAATATATCCTGTGCAAAGATTTTTCCGAAAATCAGATTAAGCCCCCTATTCGATAAAAAATTGCTAAATGTCAATAACATCATACCTGAACCAAAACCAAACAACTCACGGGCTTCTTTATAATGTACGTTCAGACTGATTTTTATAGGAGCCAAATAAAACATGGCAATAGCACTTAGTAAGGAGGTGATTAGGGTAGCAATAACAAGCGACCATACTCCATAATCATTCATAGCCAAATAAATACCAGTGCCATAACCGATTATACTTGCGATTATCTGGACAATCGCGGCGTTTTTAAAGTGATAATATTTAAAAAGTAAATTGACTGAAATATTACTCAACGCAAGTAATATGATGTTTAAGGACGATACTTTAATTAGATGATCTAATCTGAGGTCATTGTAAACTGAAGCAATATATGGAGCCGTAATATAAAAAATGGCATACAATATGACTGCTAAAAGCATGCTTGTTTGCAAGGCGCCATTAATATGCCTGTTATTTATTTCCTTTTTTTGTATTAGGGCAGAACCCATCCCGCCCTGTATAAAAATGTTCCCAACGCCAATTATTGCATTTATAATAGCCATAAGACCATAGTCTTCTTTTAATAAAATCCTGGTCATGACGGAAAAGTAAAGAATCTGTAAAACGCTTAAGGACAATACGGAAAATGATTGCCATTTACCCGCGTGCTTGATTTTGCCACTAAGACTCATCCGACTTTGTTAAGTATGTAACCTAAAGTATTGAATAGGGGGTGTTTTTTAGCGGTACTACGCCATTTGTCATCATATTTGATTTTTCTTTTCTCAAATCGGTTAGGAGTGCCCGCTATAGTATGATCATTATTCAGTTCCATATATTCTGGCATCTCAAATACGTCAAAGCCGAAAAAGCCTGACATTTCGTCCAAAATCTTCTGAGGATTCTCAAAAAATTCTTCGTACTTCATGAAATAAACATCTTCTTTCTTTACACTTCGAAGTATTGATGAATATCTCATTCTATGTAAATAATTTGACAATAGGAACCTTAAAAGACTTTTATCCTCCCCACCGTATCTTTTCCACCACTTCTGTTTTGAAATTGATACCGCCCTTAAATCCCTTCTCAAATAGATAATTTTAAAATTAAAAAGAGAATCTTTGTAAAGTGAAGTGCCATGAAATGCAAACTTAGAAGAATCAACCAAGACATTACAGTTTGAAGTTTCAAAGACAGCGTTATAAACCCTATTCATCAAGGATTTTACCTTATCGTTCTTTAATTTTTGTGCATGCTTATCTTGTCCTCGAGGAGCCGTAATCATGGTATTGGAGATTTCTAGCGGATTTGAAATCCCCATTTTTTTATAAACTCTATTCCAAAAATCACATTCTAGTAGACTTTCACCACAAGAACAATTCCAATCCCAATTACTACCCGGTCCGGTTTTATGAATATGGCCGCTCAAAAGAGCTGCTTCCCCAACTGAAACAATTTGGGAAGACTTAGAAAGGACATTCTCTATTAGTGTAGATCCTGATCGTTGATTTGATATGATATAGATGATAGTTTGTCTTTCCTTCATAAAATTATCTCGATATTATATTCCTGATATCAGGTTTTAAACAATGGTATTAATTAATTGAACCTAACACTGTATCAATTCTTATACCACCGAATGCATTACCCACTTGCTTTGCATTTTACCTCATTAATAACGTGCTATATACATTTTATTATATGTTGGATAAGTAATTTTCAACTCTAGACTTGAGTATACACGTGTCAGAAAAAACTACGGAACCATTTCTAAATTCTCAACCTTTGGAAAACTTCTTGACTGCAATTCGTGCCACTATTACCCAAAAATCTTCAAATGAAGTGCATTTCATCGAAAAAATATAGGTTTTAAACGATTATCCTGGGATTTTTCTAATTTTACATCCCAAATGTTAGTAAAATCTTTTTTATCTTAATCTACAGAAAAATGGTGCCCCAAAATCCCTTCTTTTTCAAATTTATGGTTTTTTGCTTAATACTATCATTATTAATGACCACATCATGTGCCAAGGATTCTGATTTATTCTTAGAGGTAATTGAGGAGCAAACGGATTCGGGTGAAGTAGAGGATGGCGACGAAGTTTCTGAGGATCCCACAGAGCCAACAGATGAAGAAAGCGAACCGTCCAATTCTGGACCATTGAAAGCATTTCCTACGGCTTTTGGTGGGGGTTCCAATGCAACGGGAGGAAGAGGTAAAATTCTATACATAGTCGATACCCTTGATGACTCCGTTGCTGCGACATTACATCCTGAAAGCAGTGGTAATGATGCCTATTATACTGGCGGTCTTCAAGATGCTTTAACGCTTCATGATGTAGGGTATATTGTATTCAATGTGAGCGGAAATATTGATATTGGAGTTGGAGGAACTCGTAATTGGCCCAAAGGAAATGGACAGGGAATATATGTTCGTGGGAAAACGGTTTTTGGGCAATCTGCACCTCGGGGTGGTATTACATTGACAGGAGGAACTTTCAGAATAGGGGGCTTTAATCCCGATCAAGGCAATATTATTATACGTTATTTAAGGTCACGCCCTATTTTGAATAGAGATGGTGTACTCTCGACAAAGGACGATCGCAAGACGTGGGCATTTCACTTCACAGCAGTCAACGATTTGATGCTTGATCATGTCTCTGGCAGTTTTGCACCAGATAAAATTGCAGGTTCTGCGGTTAGACAAGAACACGTCACGGCTCCAAATTGCCCTTGTACCAATAAGGGACAAACCTTCCAATATGGGCTCTTTGCTGATGGAAATACAGGGCTTTACACAGAAGTAAATCCCGACCGGCCGAACAATCCCGAAAAACTGATTGATAATATTAGTTACTTGAATAACGTACTAATATCAACTTCACGTGCCCCCAATATGGCCTTTGATGGGTTTGGGGAAGTAGTCAATAACGTGCTTCACGATGGTCAGTTCAAATCCAGTAGGGTTTACCATGATATTCGATTGAACCACCTGGGTAATTACTATCAAAGAACCAATGGCGTATACTCATGGATTGGAGGTCTTGAATCCAATGATGTACCACAAGTATTTACACGAAGAAACGTGTATAATGGATCTATTAAAATAAACGGATACAATTCAGGGATAATTAATCTCAAAGGCAATGATTCGGAGGACAATACAATTCTTTGGATAGATAATCCAGATAGGGATAGGATTGCTGACCCTGTGCATTTAGCAGCTACACAATTCCCATCCACAGTACCTAATCCTTGGACTGAAACTACGGCACAAGATGCTTTCAATAGGCTAGTACTTAAGGGGAATGTTGGCGCTTACAAGTATCTTGACGATGACGGAGAAGTTCAAGAATATCGAGATTCTTTTGATATGAAAATGCTTTCCATTCTGCGCGATAATAGGGACTACAATCCAAAAGTGGCTTCAAACTGGGTCTTGCCGAGCATACCATCCAATACCCGACCAGCTGATTATGATACTGATAACGATGGTATGTCCGATACATGGGAAATACAACAATTTGGAAATTTAGACCAAAGCTATCGGGGAGATTTTGATGGTGATGGTTATGAAAATATTGAAGAATATATGAATCAGGTTGATTTTCAATAAATTAAAGATACTATCTGGCTAAATATATTAGTTGAAAAAACCAAGGGTCGGACTTTTTAGGGTTCGACCCTTTTTTTGTGGATTTTTAGCGTACTTCCTATTTCGATAATATTCCTACAAGGAATGATTTCCAGTTTTTTATAAGTTTAATCCAATTATTTGCACCTTAAATCGGCAATAAGATTAATTCGGTAAAGTTAAGAGGTGATATTCCTGTTTTGGCAAAATGACCAAAATTTAAAAAAGAAGATACTTCTGTTAAAATTGATTGACATACCTTATTGGTTCAATCTTTAAAAACATTGAAGACCAATCTTAACTGTTTTCTTAAAAATTAAAGTAATATTTGGCAAAACCAATATTCATTATCTCTGTTGTCCGGTGATGTAAAGACCCGTGTTTCATTGATTTTTCTGAGAACACATGCCAATACTGAAAAAAGGATTTCCTTTAGGGACCAGTATTCGAAACCCCAAATTATTTAAGCCTTGCACAGCGAAAAATGTGGATAAGTTGACTGAGTCCAAGCTGATTAAGGGTTGACCTATTTTTTGTTCGGTGATAGCCTGAACTTAAAGAGATTTTTTTGCTTTTGATGAACAATCCAATTGATATATTTTTTGATAGTACGGTGCCTCCGAATCCTATCGGGTAGTTGATGGGTCAAAGTGTTGATGTATTGCTTGTACATGCTAGAAAATAACAAGACTTCATATTTGTTGATACACTTCTATTAATAATAGTTCCAGACACTCTTCTGATTAGTGAACATGCGGATCAATTTATCTATGTTACCCGCGCTAATGTTAACGAAATCAAGGCATTGGAATTCCCCATGAAATTACATAAAGAGGGTAAAATAAAAAGACTATCCTTCGTGGTAAATAACGTGAAGTTGAACAATTTTGGCTATAGAGGCAAGTATGATTACGGCTATGGTCAGGTAGTTAAAAAGTGGTGGGAATTTTAACACCACAACCCAAAATAACATTGCACAGGTTGGTTTTGTTTTCAATAGTCTTCAAATCTTGTAGTTGAATTCTTTGTTTTTTGAGCCTATATGGCCACTTTACCTAGGTCTTGGTATTTTATCGATAAAGAATTTGAATTGAACGAATAATAGGCTTCCGACCATTCTCTTGAACCCACATTGAAGTATTTTTGCGCGTACGTCCGCTCCATTTGGTGTACAAAAAATTGCTGAACTTATTTGTTACTATGAAAAAAAATTACCCCAATCGATTGCTGTCATGCGCGCTATTTTTGGTATTCATGATTTGTTCCAAAACAGTTGCCCAGAATTTTGCCCAAAGTGAGTTGAATTTTGATGGGCTTGGTGATGTCTCAAACGGAATTACTTCATTAATGTATGGTCCTGATGGCAGGTTATATGTAGCGGAGTACCCAGGTTTGATCAAGATTCTTACCATTCAACGAAATGGACCCACAGATTACGTCGTAACAAATTATGAAGAACTTGATGGTATCCAAACCATGGCAGACCATAATGATGATGGTACTTTCTTTTCTAGTATAGAAAGGGAAACCACTGGTATGACCGTAGTGGGTACACTTACAAACCCTGTTGTTTATGTAGCTTCCAGTGATTTTCGTATTGGTGCTGGCACCGGTGGGGGAAATGGTGATGTGAATTTGGATACGAATTCTGGGGTTATTACCCGCTTTACATGGAATGGCAGCTCATGGGATGTAGTGGACATAGTACGTGGACTTCCAAGGTCTGAGGAAAACCATGCTACCAATGGACTTGAATTTACTACTATAGGAGGTGATGATTATCTTATTGTCGCCCAAGGGGGGCATACCAATGCAGGAAGCCCTTCTACCAACTTTGTATTTACTTGTGAATATGCGCTCTCCAGTGCGGTTTTGGCCATTAACCTATCAGAAATTGAGGCCTTACCCATTCAAAATGATAATGGACGAAATTATATCTACGACCTACCTACATTGGATGACCCTACCAGACCTAATGTAAATGGTATAACGGATTCTGACTCCCCAGGCTATAAC
Organism: Croceitalea sp. MTPC5; assembly: GCF_036985505.1. NCBI lineage: Bacteria > Pseudomonadati > Bacteroidota > Flavobacteriia > Flavobacteriales > Flavobacteriaceae > Croceitalea > Croceitalea sp. MTPC5. The sequence continues at coordinate 15,640 of NZ_BTGQ01000007.1, read as the reverse complement.
GGGGTGGATGTTAATGACCCATGGGGGGGGAACGATGGGTTGAACCAGGCCATAGTCGATCCAAACGGCCCAGTGCAAATACTATCACCTGGATATAGAAACGCATATGACCTCGTTTTGACCGAAAGCGGCGCACTATATGTAACGGATAATGGAGCTAATGGCGGATGGGGTGGTTTCCCTGAGAATGAAGGTAGCGGTTCTGCCACCAATAACTATTTACCCAGTGAACCAGGAAGTCAGTCACCGTCCAATGGTGAGCAAATTGACAATAAAGATCATTTGCAATTGATTACGACGGATATCCAAAACTATACGTTCAATTCTTATTATGGAGGGCATCCAAACCCAACTAGGGCAAACCCCACAGGTGCCGGTTTGTATACCGATAATGGAACTTCGCAGGTTTTCAGGACACTGATTTATGATCCTGACGGTTCGATACCTGGATCTACAATGGATCCAGCAATTGGCCTCCCTGCCAACTGGCCTCCTGTTCAGATGGCCAATCTGGTAGAGGGGGATTGGCGAGGACCAACAGTTGCAAATCCTGACGGTCCCGATGACGATCCAATTGCTATTTGGGGAACCAATACTAATGGTATTGATGAATATACGGCTTCCAACTTTGGCGGTGCCATGCAAGGTGATTTATTGGCAGGGCATAACGGCGGTAATATTAGAAGGGTTCAGTTAGAAAATGACGGTACTTTACAATCTTTAGACCAAACCTTTTTAAGTGGTATAAGTGGTGATGCCTTAGGCATAACCTGTAATGGTGATGATGAAGTCTTTGCTGGTACCATTTGGATTGGGACGCTGGGCGGAACAAGTTCCCAAAATCCTGGAGGGGGAACTATTTTGGTATATGAACCACAAGACTTTTTAGAATGTTTGGAACCAGGTGATGTAGGATATGACTCTTCTGCTGATGGTGATTCTGACGGATATCTTAATCAAGACGAGGAGGATAATGATACCGGAGTCTGTAATGGAGGTTCCCAACCCAGTGATTTTGATAAGGCGGCTGGCGGAATACCCTTAATCTCAGATTTAAACGACGACGACGATGACAATGATAATATACCTGATGCCAATGATCCGTTTCAACTAGGTAATCCGACAAATGGCGGTAGCGATGCCTTTACCTTACCGATTTTCAATGATTTATTTAATAACCAACAAGGTCTTGGGGGTATATTTGGTCTGGGTATGACCGGTCTTATGAACAATGGGGATACGGGTAGGAATTGGATGGATTGGTTGGATGTTCCAAATGTCGGTCCCTATCCGAACGATGTTCTTGGCGGAGCCCCAGGTATTATGACTTCATACATGACCGAAGGGACGGCACTTGGTATGGCCAATAGCCAAGAAAAAGGGTATCAATATGGTGTACAGGTAGATAATACAACGGGTAAATTTACCGTAATAGCAGGTATGAACGGTTTTACCGGACCATTGCGTTTATATGAAAACACAGATGGGGTTACCAATGGTGAGTTGGGCATTTTTATAGGCGACGGAACCCAAAGCAATTACATTAAGTTCGTGGTTACCACGGACGGTTTTACGGCCTTACAGGAAATTAATGATGTTCCGGGCACTCCTGTTCAAGCAAATATTCCGGTTGCCAATAGGCCAACAGCTACTATTCGCTTTTATTTTATAATAGACCCTATCACGGGTGTCGTTGAGTTGGAATATCAATTAGATACGAATTCACGGGTTCCCATGGGGTCTATGAATGCGACCGGAACCGTGTTACAGGCCATTCAGACCAGTAGTTTAGACTTGGCGGTCGGCTTTATTGGCACCTCTAATACACCAGGTAAAGAATTGGAGGGTTCATGGGATTTTTTAAATGTTTTAGGCGAAGTGCCCATAGTAGCACAAGAGATTCCTGATTTAGCCCGAATAGTCAATACGCAAAATGAGGATATTGACCTGAACAATTATTTTAATGACGACAATGGCGTTGAAAACTTGACCTACACGGTAGAAAGTAATACAAATACGGCCATTGGAGCGAATATTGCAAGTAATTTATTAACACTGACATATCCTTCTACCGTTGAATCAACAACGATTACAATAAGGGCCACTGACGGAGACGGACTTTTTGTCGAAGATACGTTTTCGGTCGATGTCACCGATGGCTTTTTGGTTTTATACCGGGTTAATTCTGGCGGGGGAGAGGTCGTTGCCATAGATGGGGATATTCCTTGGGAAGAAGACTCTACAGGCAATAATTCGCAATATCTTACATCGCCGGGTAATAACCTATCTTTTTCCGGGGATATTTCCAGTACGGATAGTTCTGTGGATGCTTCGACAACTCCATTTTTGATTTTTGAATCCGAGCGATTTGATAATGAACCGGGTGATCCCAATATTTCATATTCGTTTCCTGTTCCACAACCAGGTAATTATGAGATCCGCCTCTATATGGGTAACGGATTTTCGGGAACAGCCAATGCTGGTGACCGTATTTTCGATGTCAATATAGAGGGCTTAACCCTTCCCTTATTGAGCAATATTGATCTGTCGGGCACCTATGGAAATAATGTCGGTACCGTGATTTCGCATATTTTGAACGTCACTGATGGCTCATTGGACATTCAATTCTTACATGGTATTATCGAAAATCCGTTAGTGAATGGTATAGAAATTTTGGATGCTCCTGATACTGAAACGCCGTTATATGTATATCCCTTGGCCAATCAGATTAATAATGCAGGGGAACAATTGGATGGAAGCCTCGGTGTTCAGGTAGTAGGTGGTGACGGAAATCTACAGTTTTCGGCGGTTGGATTGCCTCTTGGGTTATTTATTGAGCCCACAAATGGTCAAATCGGGGGTACCATTGACGAATCCGCTTTTACGGATAGCCCCTACACCGTAAGCATCACCGTCGATGATAGTGATGGGCTGACGAGTGACCAAGTGACGACCACTTTCATATGGAATGTAGTAGAGCCTTTTGCCTACAGAATCAATGCAGGGGGTAGTGCTATTTTAACATCGGATGCAGGGCCCAATTGGGAGGATAATGCCCTGGAAGGTGCAGAATCAGGAAATAATTATTCAGTCAATACAGGATTGATAGAAGATTTTGGTGGAATAATTTTTGAAAACAGACATATTTCGATACCTGCTTATATCGATGCGGCCACATTCGATACTATTTTTGCGGAAGAACGTTATGATGAAGCCACGGATCCTGAAATGGAATATGTGGTTCCGTTGGAAAATGGCGACTATATGGTTCATCTCTATGTAGGGAATAGCTTTGACGGGGCCGATGAAATAGGAGATCGTGTTTTTGATATTTTGCTTGAAGGGGCCATCGTAGAAAATGATTTGGATATAATTGAACGATTTGGTCATCAAATAGGAGGTATGCTTTCGTACCCGGTATCCGTGGCTGATGGTGAGTTGAACATTTCTTTTGCCCACGAAATTGAAAATCCCTTGGTCAATGCAATTGAAATCTTCGTTGACGATCCATCAAATCCACTAGTTCTCGATAATATCGAAGATCAGACCAATGAAGTAAACAATGTATTGGACTTTACGGTATCTGCCATTGGTGGAAATGCAACTGATGAAATTACCTATTACATGACTGGTCAACCCGACGGCATCTCTATTGATGCGGTTACAGGTCAAATTTCCGGAACGATAGATATAACAGCGGCGACGGGTGGATCGAATAACGATGGGGTTCATTCAGTGGTGGTTACGGCATTTAAACCGATGTCAGCTCCGTCCACTAAATCATTCACTTGGACCATAACCTCAGAATTCTTGTGGACCGATAAAGACGAAAATGAGGATTACACTGCGAGGCATGAGAATTCTTTCGTACAAGCTGGGGATAAATTTTATTTGATGGGGGGGCGTGAGAATGCCCAGACCATTGATGTTTACGATTACACATCAAATTCTTGGATGTCATTGGTCGATTCGGCCCCCTTTGAGTTTAACCATTTTCAGGCAACGGAGTATCAAGGTCTGATATGGGTAATCGGAGCGTTGAAAACCAATAATTTTCCATCAGAGACCCCTGCGGAATTTATTTGGATGTTCGACCCTGCCAACCAAGAGTGGATTCAGGGACCGGCAATTCCAGTAAGTAGGCAAAGAGGCTCTGCCGGATTGGTAGTTTACAATGATAAATTCTACATAGTTGCAGGTAGTACTAATGGGCATGATGGTGGCTTTGTCAATTGGTTTGATGAGTATGACCCTGCAACGGGTATTTGGACCCCATTGGCCGATGCCCCAAATGCCAGAGATCATTTTGCAGCCGTGCTCATTGGTGACAAGCTGTATGCGGCAGGCGGTAGGCTATCAGGTGGTACTGGTGGTGTCTGGAAACCTACCATTGCCGAAGTAGATGTTTATGACTTTGGTACGGAAAGTTGGAGTACGCTACCCATTGATCAAAATATTCCTACACCTAGAGGTGGTGCAGCCGCTGTTAATTTTGATGATAAACTAGTGGTCATTGGTGGGGAAGTCCAAAATGAATTGGTGTACGGGGTCAATACGGATGATGCCCTTAAAATTACGGAACAATATAATCCGACGACCCAGTCTTGGGAGCGTTTGCCCGATATGAATTTTGAGCGTCATGGTACCCAGGCTATTGTCTCGGGGCCTGGGATTCATATTCTGGCAGGTGCAGACAATAGGGGTGGTGGTAACCAAAAAAACATGGAGTTTTTAGGCGATGATAATCCTTTTGGTACCCCGAGTGTAGCAAGTATTTTGGCTGTGCCAAATACGGTGGTTATTGATAATAATACGGCAGTAGATGTCGATATCAATGTTACTGATGGTAATACGGGTATTTTTATTAGGTCAATGGAATTGACAGGGGCCGATGCCGATGATTTTTCCATCGAATCTGGTGAGTTGACCAATAGCTTGCTAAATGCTGGCTCAATGCACACCCTTAATGTTTCCCTGACGGGCAATGAAGCGGACAAAACGGCTATTTTAACCATCAATTTCAACAACTCAAGCTCCGTTAGTATTGCACTCACCAATAATCCTAACGTAACATTTGGGGTTTCCAATCCTGGTGACCAATACAGTTATGAGGGAGATTCAGTATCTTTGCAGATTGAGGCTACCAGTGCTAATGTTACCTCTTACAGCGCTAGTGGTTTACCTCCCGATCTTTTAATTGATCCAAATACCGGTATCATATCTGGCGTGATTGATGATGGAATCATTGAAGGTGGTATGGATGAACCTTTTCAAGAAGAAAACGGTTTGGTCATCATAGAAGCGGAGTCAACGGATACAACGGGCTGGGATATTACAAATCTGAATGGTGAAACCGGTATTATCGCAAATACCAATAGCTTTGGAAATCAAAATGGTACCACCTTGTCTTATGATATCACAATAAGTACACCAGGAGTGTACCGGGTTAATTGGAGAAGTTTTTATAGCGGAACAAGTTCCACTGATGAAAATGATAACTGGCTTAAATTTCCTAATAATGACGACGTTTGGTTTTTCGGAATTGACGAAAGCCTTGGCAACCCAGGTAGCGAATTGGATATCATTAACTTACTACAGTCCAATAATACAACGGATTTAGTATTCCCCGGAGATAGTGGACGCGAGACTATTGGTTTGGAAACTGCTGAACTAGATGGGTCAAACACTCCTATAAATCAAGATTTAGGTACGGAACCCATCGGCAATAGTTCGAACGGTTTTTTTAAAATATATAGGAGTGGGGGAAACTCCCAAGTATATGATTGGCAGGCACGTACTAGTGATTTCGATCCACACTCCATATATGTATGGTTCGTGAATCCGGGAACGTATACAATGGAGATTTCAGAACGTTCTTTGGGCCACGCAATAGATCGCTTGGCGTTGTATAAAGTAGATACTTATGGGTTCAATTATAATACCGATAATCTCACGGATGCAGCCGAATCCCAGAGGAATGGGGATACTAATGGACCAGGTGCGGCGGAAAATAGCCCGTACAACGTATCTGTTATGGTTACGGATGATGGTGATCCGCCAAATGACGAGACCATTGATTTTGTATGGTATGTAGGCGAGCCAGGAGATCTAATAGCCGTACCTGAAGCCAATGTTATAAATGGTGTCGTTCCATTGACGGTAGATTTTACGGGAAGCAATTCTTTGGATGATGTCGGGGTCACAAGTTATCTATGGAATTTTAAAGACGGAACGACTTCTACCAATGCCGATCCAAGTCATACGTTCAATACAATCGGTACCTTCAGTGTCGATTTGACCGTAGGCGATATAGATGGCAACTCAGATACAAAGAGTATCACAATTACCGTAGAAGGGACGGGCATACCCCCAACTGCTGTGGCATCTGCCAATATTGTCGAGGGAACCGCCCCGCTTGAAGTTGTCTTTGATGGTAATGCTTCTACCGATGACATTATGATTATGGATTATACTTGGGATTTTATTGATGGAGGAACATCGACCGAAGTCAGCCCTACTTATATCTTTAGTGAACCTGGCATTTACGATGTGGTTCTTAGTGTTACTGATATCGAAGGGCTTGTAAGCACAGACGTGGTGACCATAACGGTGAATAGTTCCAATCTACCTCCAGTAGCTGTTGCCGAAGCGACACCAATCAGCGGTGATGCCCCCTTAGACGTGTCTTTTACGGGAAGTAACTCTACTGATGATGTTGGTTTTCTAGAGTATATGTGGAACTTTGGTGATGGAGGTACCTCAACCGAAGCGGATCTTACCTATACTTATATGGTACCAGGTACTTATGTAGCCACGCTCATGGTAACCGATGAAGAAGGACTTATAGATACAGATGAAGTGACTATAACGGTAAATCAGCCCAATCTACCCCCAATGGCCATTGCTGAAGCGACACCATTGAACGGTAACTCACCGCTTGAGGTTAACTTCACAGGAAGTAACTCGACGGATGATGTTGCCGTGGCATCTTACTTTTGGAATTTTGCTGATGGTGGTACCTCTACGGAAGAAAGTCCTATTTACATCTTCGATGCTCCAGGGGTTTATAGTGTTCAATTGATAGTTACCGATGGAGAAGGTTTGACTGATATGGATACCGTTACCATTACGGTGTCAGGTACCGGAAATCAACCTCCTACGGCCCTTGCGACTGCGAACCCAACCCAAGGTGAAGCCCCATTACCAGTGATTTTTGATGCTACTGGCTCAACAGATGATTCGGGTATTGTCAGCTATTTTTGGGATTTTCAGAACGGCATAACATCCGAAGAAATTAACCCAGTGTACACTTTTGAAATTCCGGGTGTTTATAATGTGTCCTTGACCGTAGTGGATGAAGAAGGGCTCATGGGTACCGATATCATTACGATTACAGTCGATGAACCACTGCCTAATGAAGCGCCTGTCGCAATTGCTGAGGCTACACCACTTAATGGGAATGCTCCATTAGAGGTTAGCTTTATGGGTAGCAACTCAACCGATGATTCTGCCGTAATATCCTATGCATGGGATTTTGGCGACGGCAGTGTCTCAAACGAAGCCGATCCTACTTATACGTTTGACACTGTAGGTACGTATAATGTAATATTGACGGTGGCGGATAATGAAGGATTGACGGATATGGCAACGGTAATCATTCAAGTTACTGAACCGGGGGGCAATCAAGCCCCAGTCGCTACGGCCGAGGCCACGCCGATTAATGGAGATGCTCCATTGGAAGTTAACTTCACAGGAAGTAACTCGACGGACGATGTGGGTATAATAAGCTATTTATGGGATTTCGGTGATGGTGGAACCAGCACGGAGGCTGATCCTACCCATATTTTCAATTCACCAGGAATGTATACTGTCGAACTTCTGGTTACTGATGGGGAAGGGCTTGTTGATTCTGATGAAGTTACTATTCAGGTTACGGAATCGAGTGGCAATCAAGCGCCTGTTGCCATGGTGGAAGCCACACCAATTAGTGGTAACGCACCATTAGAAGTCACTTTCACAGGTATTGGCTCAACTGATGATGTCGGTATTGTAAGTTATTCATGGGATTTTGGTGACGGTAATTTATCTACTGAGGCAAATCCAACCTATACTTTTGAAGTTTCGGGATCGTATCAAGTAACACTTACAGTTCAAGATGGACAGGGGTTGTCAGATTCTGCATCAATAACTATCGAAGTAATGGATAATACAACATTAGGGGTGGAAATGGCTGCTATTGTTGCACCCAATCCGGCATCAAATTTTGCGACCCTTCAAGTCGTGAACCTGCCAATCGGGAACATGGCTATCAGGATTAAACTGCACGACTCTACAGGAAGGCTTTTAGGCTCATTTGATCCGCTTGAAATTTTCGACGGTGAACAATATACTATTCCAATATCAAGCCTGAGGGATGGACTTTATTACATAACAATAGAAATGAACCAAGGCGATCCTATTGGCATTGAGCTTTTGGTAAAGAATTAAACCCAAAATATTTCTTATAATGGGAAAGGGAAAAATGTACATTTTTCCCTTTTTTTATACCTATTCTTACTTAAGATTTATTAATAGAACTGTTCAATGGTTCTATTGATGATTATATCAAGTCTTTTTGCCGTCTTTTTTGTGACAGTTGCCTCTTTAAGAAAATTAAGCTGTTGTATATTATGTACATCGCTTCCCACAAAATCAATGAGATCGTTTTCCATGAGCTTGATTGCTTTTAATTTTACGTCCTTTCCATAATAATTGGCCAATGACAAAAGGTTGACCTGAAATAAGACACCTTTTTTTTTATAACTTAAAAATCGGCTTGAATTACTCTTCAAAAATATATAGCGTTCAGGGTGTGCCAATATAGGAAAGAGTCCTTTGGAAATAATTTTATCCAACGCTATTTTAAAATTTATTGGGGGCTGTAAAAAAGACATTTCGATTAACAGATGATACATTTTCAGGGGCATAACCTCATCTTTATGTAATAATTGTTCGAAATTATCATCAATCATATGCTCTGCCGCTGGATAAATAGATACACCACCTATGTCTTTTTTTTCAAGTGCTTTTTCCAAGATTTCGAAAGAGCTCTGTATAGTGCCAGGGGTATTAGGGTAGTAATTATGCATAATGTGAGGTGTACATAAAAAATTTGTGACACCAAACTCACCAAACCCTTTTATAAGTTCCAATGAATCATTAGGGGTCTTGGCACCATCATCGATTCCCGGCAATATATGATTGTGTATATCAACAAGTCCGGCTAGGACATCAACAAGGTACCCCTTATTTGAAAAAAAGCTTAACATAAAAAAATTTGGGATAAAAATAAGGTTTGAAAAAAGATTTTCAACAGAGGACTAAAAAAACCTCTTCACAATCTGATGTAAAAATAGATTTTTACGATTTAATGATTTGTAACAAGGTATCTAAATCATTGGCCATAAGAATTGTTGGGCAACATGACATTCACCGATTTTAATGGCTATTTGTCTAATAGATTTATCCTATGTTTCCCAATCTTGTAAGGGATTTTATCTTCGTAACTCCCCCAAAGAACCTAAACAAAGTATTGATATGAAAAAAAATTACTTCCGGGGGATTTTAGTTTTTCAGGCACTGATTCTTTTATTTTCTTCAAAGGTATTTTCTCAAAGTTTCACACAGACCCAGCTTGATTTTAACGGTTTAGGGGATGTTTCCAATGGAGTGACCTCTTTGATGTTTGGTCCGGATGGAAGGCTTTATGTCGCTGAATACCCTGGTTTGATCAAGATTTTGACGGTTACACGCAACAGTGCGACGGACTATGAGGTAACTGCTATCGAGGTACTGGACGGTATTCAGTCGATTGCCAACCACAACGATGACGGTACTTCCTTTGCGGGCGTGGAGCGCGAGACTACGGGGCTTACGGTAGCGGGTACTTCAGAACAACCCATTATCTACGTAAACTCTAGTGACTTTAGAATCGGTGGCGGATTCAATGGTGGAAACGGGGATGTGGATTTAGACACCAACTCTGGGGTGATTACACGATTAACTTGGAATGGTAGTGGTTGGGATACCGTTGATATTGTTAGGGGGCTTCCACGTTCTGAGGAAAATCATGCTAACAACGGATTGGAATTTACAACCATAAACGGCCGGGAATATCTCATTGTCGCACAGGGAGGTAATGCAAACGCCGGAGCACCCTCGGTAAATTTCGCTTTTTTAACGGAGTATGCCCTATCTGCTGCAGTACTTTCAATAGATTTGACAGCATTGGAAGAAATGCCGATATTAAATGACAATGGTAGAGCTTATATTTACGACCTACCCACGTTGGACGACCCAACAAGACCCAACATAGATATTTTGGGCAATCCTGCATCTGAAGACCCACAAGATGCGAACTATTCCCCTATTGATATAAATGACCCCTGGGGAGGCAACGATGGATTAAATCAAGCAAAGCTAGTCATCGGGGGGCCTGTACAGATTTTTTCACCGGGGTATCGCAACGCCTATGATTTAGTAGTAACCCAAAGTGGGGCGGTCTACGTTACCGACAATGGTGCCAATGGAGGTTGGGGCGGTTTTCCCACCAACGAAGGGGGCGGCAATGCCACAAATTTTTATGACCCCTCAGAACCTGGTAGCTCATCAGCTTCAGGTAGTGAACAGATAAATAATGAAGACCATCTGGAACTGATTACCACTGATATCCAAAACTATCTGTTTGGAAGTTTTTATGCGGGCCACCCTAATCCAATACGTGCCAATCCCTCTGGAGCAGGTCTTTTTACCGCACCAGACCAGTTTGGTACGGCCAATGCCGTATTCCGTACAGAGTTGTACGACCCAGATGGCAGTACTCTTGGGTCGACAACGGACCCAAACATAGGTCTCCCCGCAGATTGGCCTCCGGTACCATTAGCCCTTGCGAACACGGTTGAGGGCGACTGGCGAGGTCCAAGACTTTCCAATCCAGACGGTCCGACGGATAAACCTGTGGTAATTTGGGGTACCAATACGAATGGGATAGATGAATACACAGCCTCTAATTTTAACGGTGCCATGCAGGGAGACTTGATTGCAGGGGTGAATAATGGCCTTCTACGGCGGGTACAGTTAGATGAGAACGGTCTGTCAGCAGAATTTACACCAAATTTTGCTTCAGGTCTAGGGGGTAATGCCCTTGGGGTAAGTTGCAATAGCGATACGGATATTTTTCCAGGCACTATATGGGTTGGTATGCTTGGGGGGTCCATCAGCGTTTTAGAACCCCAAGACTTTGTGGAATGTTTGGTCCAAGGTGATGTTAATTATGATCCACAAGCTGACAATGATAATGATGGCTACACAAATCAAGATGAGTTGGATAATGGTACGGATATATGTAACGGGGGCGCACGACCCAACGACTTTGATTTTTCTGTAGGCGGGCAATTGGTTTCAGATTTTAACGATCCTGACGACGATGCAGATGGTATCCCTGATGCAGAAGACCCTTTTCAGTTGGGCGACCCAACTACAAGTGGTAGTGATGCCTTCACTCTTCCCGTTTTCAATAGCCTTTTCTCCGATACCCATTTAGGCGGATTTTTAGGCTTAGGAATGACGGGGCTTATGAATAATGGTGCATCTGGAGCCAATTGGTTGGATTATCTTGACCGGCGTGATGATACGAATGACCCTAATCCCAATGATATTTTGGGTGGAGCTATCGGAGCGATGACCATGCAAATGACTTCAGGTACGGCCTTAGGATTGGCAAACACCCAAGAAAAAGGGTTTCAATACGGCATCCAAGTCGATAGTAGTACAGGAATATTTACGGTATCAGGTTCCATTGGGAATTTTAATCAACCGCTTCAATTGTATGGCAATTCCATGGCACCAAATGGGGAATTGGGATTGTTCATCGGGGACGGTACGCAGCGCAATTACATCAAGTTCGTACTGACACCAAGTGGCATCTTTGCGCAACAAGAGATAGGTGATATACCTAGGGCACCGATTAGCCTTGCAATGGATGCAGGAGAACGTCCCACGGGTAATGTCGTGTTCTTTTTTGTGGTGAATCCTCAAACTGGCCAGATCATCTTGGAGTATAACCTGGATGGCAACGGCCGCCAAACATTGGGTACGATTATGGCAGAAGGTGCAATCCTTACCGCCTTACAAAACACCACATTGGATTTAGCCGTGGGACTCATAGGGACTTCAAACGCTCCTGGGGTGGAAGTAGAAGGTACCTGGGATTTTTTGAATGTGAATTTAGAAGATACCGGTGAAACGGATAACGCCAATTTGGCGTGGGTTGACAAAGATGACCAAGAAAACTATTCGGCACGACATGAAAACGGATTTGTACAGGCAGGAAACCGATTTTACCTCATAGGAGGAAGGGAAAGTGCCAATGTTGATGTATATGACTACACCACAAACTCATGGAGTACCTTGCCAGAATCCGCACCAGTTTTGTTGAACCACTTTCAATGTGTGGAGTACAACGGTTTGATTTGGATATTGGCTTCCTTGACAGGGGATAATTTTCCAAATGATATCGCTACGGAACATATCTGGATTTTTGACCCAGCCAATGAAGAATGGATCCAAGGCCCGGAAATCCCAGAAAATAGACGTAGAGGGGCAGCAGGTGTGGTGGTTTATGACGGTAGATTCTATATTGTAGGAGGGAACACAAATGGTCATAATGGAGGGTATGTGCCGTGGTTTGATGAATATGATCCCCAAACAGGAACATGGACCCCTTTAGAGGATGCTCCTATTGCAAGGGATCATTTTCAGGCAATTGTTATGGATGACAATCTATATGTCATGGGGGGGCGTCAATCTGGAGGCACTCAAATATTTGCCCCGGCAATCGCCCAGGTTGATGTGTATAATTTTACCACGCAGACATGGTCTACCTTAGATGCTGCCCAAAATATGCCAACCCCAAGAATTGGAGCGATGTTGGCTATGTTCAATAATCGCATTATTGCTGTAGGTGGCTCGGTTAGAGATCAAATTGTTGACGGGGAATTTATAGAAGATGCGGTTACTACTATATCTGAAGAGTTTGATCCTGTATCTGAAACATGGCGTCGATTACAAGATACGAATTTCGGTAGAAGGGCTTCCCAAGCCATTGTCTCTGGCGATGGGGTTTTTATCACTGCCGGTTCGGATTTGGCTCCCGCAGGAGGATTTCAACATAACTTGGAGTGTTTAGGTGGGGCAAATCCTGTAGGGGACCCTTTGGTTCCAAGTGTTGTTCAAAGCCCGAGTACTTTGAATTTTAATGCAACAGGTTCACAGGAGGCCATAAACATACAAGTTGCTGATGGAAACACTGGGGTTATCATAAATTCAGTTCAGGTTTTGGGTACGGGTTCGGAGAACTTTAGTTTCCCGAATGGAAATTTAGTCAATCAACTTTTACTTCCTGGATCAACCCATGAATTAGCGGTTTCATACAACGGTCTTCCAAGCAGCCCGATCACGTTGCAGATTCAATACAACAATTCCGGTTTCTTGAATATTGACCTTACTATTGACGGAGTATCATCCCCTCCTTCTAGAGAGCCTTTATTGAGGATCAATGCTGGTGGCCCTCAAGTAACACTAAATGGAATAGTATTTTCTGCAGACTCCAACTTTACAGGGGGTAATGGGTTTGCCAATACCAACGCAAGTGTCTCACCACTTTATCAAACGGAACGAAGTTCCAATCCCCCGGAGGAGTTTTCCTATGATTTTGTAGTGCCCAATGGAGAGTATGAGGTGGTACTCCATTTTGCCGAAATCTATTTTGGTGCTAATGGAGGTGGTTCCGGCGGTGTGGGAAGCAGAATCTTTGATGTTACAGCTGAAGGATCTCTCATTTTGGATGATTACGATATTTTTGCAGAGGTAGGCGCAGAGAGCCAAGTGACTAGAAGTTTTTTGGTCTCGATCACAGATGGGGAGCTGAATCTGTATTTTGATGCCTTGGGCCCAGATGGTGTAGACCAACCCAAGCTATCCGCTTTGGAATTATACACCAGTTCGCCTTCTGATTTTCCCATCATCACCGCAAGTCCAATAGCCAATCAATTCAACGAGATGGGTGGTATCGTCTCGGGGCTTACAGCGATGGCCTCTGGTGGAGATCCATCAGCAAATTTTATTTTTAGTATTGCTGGTCAACCTGAGGGAATTGGAATTGATTCAGTCACGGGAGAAATATCTGGTATCATTGATTCAGGAGCCTCCGTTGGGGGAACTAATGGAGATGGAATATACAACGTCACCGTAACGGTTGCAAAAGCAGGGTCTTTACCGGATGAGGTTTCTTTTACATGGACGATAATGGGGGGGTCTCTCTGTTTGCTGAATAATGCGGCAGATGCGAATTTCAGTCGCTTTCAAGCCAGAAGTGAGATTCTTGATGATAAGATTTATGTTATGGGAGGATGGTCAGCAGGCATTAACGCCAATGACCATCTTGAAATCTATGATATTTCTAATGATACATGGACAGTTGGAGCCGATTTACCGGAACCACTAACCCATATGGGTAGTGTTGTTGCCGAAAATCAGATATGGTTGATTGGCGGTATCGTGGGAAACCTTTCCTCAAATACCGTTATATCAGAGAGGGTGCATATCTATGATATTGCTACCGATACCTGGAGTCTAGGGCCGGACCTACCTATGGCCGTAGCCTCTGGGGAGGCAACACTTAATGGGAACATCATTCATTTCTTTGGAGGTTTAGAGGATGATGTCGAAACTGTTATAGGAAATCATTTTACATTGGACGTCACAAACCTTGGGGCAGGTTGGGCTACGGCGGCTCCTATGTTGGTGCCAAGAAACCATCATAGCGCTGAGACCGTGAATGGTATTGTATATGCTATAGGAGGACAGATTGGACATTTAAACCCTAGGGAACCGGTTACCACGGTGGAAGCCTATGATAGTGCCACGGATACATGGACCCCTGTCGCTGATCTTCCCGCGGTGCGTTCCCATTTTGAACCAGGCACTACAGTATTCGATGGGCGGATAATCATTGTAGGTGGGCAAGAAGAAAATGGTGTTTTCAGTGACGATGTAACCCAATATGACCCTTCGACAAATCAATGGTCAAACATCTGTACCCTCCATAACCCTAGACAGTCCGCCGTAGCACAAGCTTTTGGGAATAGACTTTTTATTTCGGGCGGTGGGATCAATGGTACTTCAGATTTGGTACCCACTACCCAATGGTTACAACTTAATAGTGATGCCCCACAATTTCCGCCGGTTGAGGTTGATCCTATTGTAAATCAGTTCAACTTTGAGGAAGATACTGTGGGTAGTTTTGGGGTTGCCGCCACCGGTGGCAATCCCGCAGTTAACTTTAACTATGCAATAGAAGGTCAACCTAGCGGAATAAGTATAGAGCCTACAAATGGACTAATATTCGGTACTATTGACATTGGAGCCTCTTCTGGTGGTATAAACGGAAATGGTGTATACACGGTTGTGGTTACAGTTTCTAAACCAGGGTCTTTACCCCTAATCACGAATTTCACTTGGACCGTAGAATCTGACCAAAGCGATACCGATGTGGTATGGTGGGAGGATTTCGGGGACTTGGCCGATGGTACGACGGTGGACG
>NZ_BTGQ01000006.1:0-314828 GCF_036985505.1 Croceitalea sp. MTPC5 | reverse complement strand
CTCGTACATTTAACTATTTTTAAGGAAACTTTGAAAGTAGATGAAAAAATATCTTTTCACTTTAGTTACGTTGACCCTAACATCTTTTTTGTTTTCGCAAGATGAGAATATAAAAGCACTGGTTGGGGGTACCTTGATTGACGGTTTCGGATCTGAACCTATTAAGAACAGTGTTGTTATAATTGAGGGAGAACGAATAAAGCAAGTAGGCACTATTGAAACACTTAAGATTCCAGCCAATGCCAGCATAATATCTACGGAGGGAATGACGGTTTTACCTGGTCTTTGGGATATGCATGTACATACCATGATCAATGGCCATGCTGACTATACATATTGGGATAAAACATATCCACCATTATTTGAAGATGTTATTATGCCTGCATCAGCCCGCCAATTGTTAATGGCAGGAGTAACAAGTGCACGGGATTTAGGGGGTCCGTTGAAAGAAAGTATAGCCGTGAGGGATGCTATCAATAATAATGAAATGCCTGGTGCAACTTTATACGTGTCCGGCCCTTTTATACAGCATAAGCCCTATCCTGGTACTGAAGCATTTCGATGGGGGGTAAATGGAGCTGAGGACGGACGTAAGAAAATAAGAAAACTAGCAAAAGCCGGGGTCAACTTTATAAAATTGGTCGATCAAGATAAAATGACGATAGAAGAATTAAAGGCAGTTGTTGATGAAGCACATCAAAATGGATTAAAGGTAGTTGCCCATGGGCATCGACCTGAAGAAATACGACTTGGACTAAAAGTTGGGGTAGATTGTTTTGAACATACGGGCCTATCATCAGCACCAAAGTATCCTGATGATATTATGGAGATGATTAAAGAGCGTACTGCCGATATGAGTTCAGGACCGCTATTTTGGTGTCCAACAGTTGAGGGTTTATATAACTATGAATATGTGCGCGACAATAGCGAAAAATTGGACAATACCTCTTGGCACTTGGGGCTACCAGATAGTATAATCGCAGATATTAAGAATAGTATTAAACATCCTGATAGACTGCCTTATTTTCAATTGACCCCTTCACGAAGACCAACCCTAAAAACTAAAATTCAGCAACTTTTGGATGCTGGGGTTGTTTTATTGGTGGGAACGGATAGTGGCATTCCAATGAAGTTTCACAGTCAATCGACATGGAACGAATTAGATGTTTGGGTCAACGAGTTTGGCATTGATCCTATGTATGCTATTAGGGCGGCTACCTACTGGCCAGCACTTTGGACAGGGGTTGCAGATGACGTCGGAACGGTAACACCAGGTAAATATGCAGACATCATTGCGGTTAAAGGAGATGTGCAACGCTATATCAGTTTGCTTCAAGATGTGGATATGGTTATCAAACATGGCAATCGCTATAAATAATCGATCTTGTTTCTTGATAAACCCGAGGCTTTAGTAGAAGAAAAACTTAATACCTATTCGCATGGAATAGGTGTTGTCTGCTCAATCATTGGTCTTTTATTTTTTTTGGAATTGACTGATGAAAATCCGTTAAAAGCGCCTGTTTTTATTTATAGCTTCGCATTGATTTTCCTTTTTACGGCATCGACCGTATATCATGGGGTTTCCAACCCTCAAATGAAACGTAAGCTTAGGGTTTTAGATCACATCAGTATCTATTACTTGATTGCGGCAACTTATACTCCAGTTTGTTATGCAATTTTGGCCGATTCTAAGGGCATATTATTGCTTTGGCTGGTTTGGGGAATCGCAATTTTTGGAACGGCGTTAAAACTTTTTTTTACCGGAAAATTTGAGGTTTTCTCTTTGGTCTTATATGGGGTTATGGGTTGGTTAATCGTAATTGACCTCCCATTTTTAATCGAAAATGTATCTAGTACCCTACTTTTTTATTTAGGGATTGGAGGGGCTTTTTATACTATCGGAATTTTTTTTTATGCCACTAAAAAAATCCCTTTTAATCATTTTATTTGGCATCTTTTTGTATTAGCGGGTGCTTTGGCCCATTGGTTAATGATCAAGGAAGTCATTTCATGACCATTCTTCAAAAAAGTTAAAGAAAATAGGCAATTACGATACCTAAAACGATCACTACCAGTTTCCTTAGGTTAAAGGCATGTCCTTGAGCACTTTCAAATAACACTACGGTTGAAATATGAAGAAAAACTCCTATAGCCAATGCGGTTAATTGTGCACTGTATGTTGATACAACAAATGACTCTTGTGTCAAGAGACTGCCTAATGGTGTCATTAAGGCAAACAATCCTATGAATAATACGGAAAGAGCAAGTTTAAGATTTGAATTCAATAAAAAAATTGACAAAATTATCGCCACGGGTATTTTATGTACCAAGATACCATAGATAATCGTATCACCGTTTGTCACGGGAACCCCTTCAACCAAAGCATGTAGCGAAAGGCTCAGAAATAATACGACAGGAAAACGATTTTTCTTAGTGGCCATATGAACATGCCCGTGTTCAGCCCCTTTTGAAAAAAATTCTAAAAAGATTTGTAGAAGAATTCCGGCCAAGATAAAAATCGCAGCTGATTTAGGACTCAAATCCTCATACACATCAGGCAATAGTTCAAAGAAAGTAAGTGCCAAAAGAAAAGCGCCACTAAAAGCCAATAGTAGTTTTATACTTTTCTCACTTTTTGGTTTTGTAAAATATACAAATATGAAACTTAATATTACTGCTAAAATTGGCAGTAGATACACCATCTGGTTTGATATTTATTGGTTCAAGGGTATAAGCTGCTAAATTAGCCTATTTTTGACGAACTGTTTTACTTGTTATGGAGTCAAATTTTAAAATGCTGGCCAAAACACTCTACGGTTTTGAATCGATTCTTGCAAAGGAATTGCGAAATTTGGGGGCAAGTCATGTAAAAGAAGGGGTGAGAAATGTATCTTTTGAAGGGGATACAGGTTTTATGTATAAAGCAAATCTTTCATTACGAACAGCTTTGAAGATATTAAAGCCGATTAAAACCTTTAAGGTGTTCAATGAAAAACAGCTTTATCGTGAGCTGTATAATATAGATTGGGCATCATGCTTTAGTAGTAGTCAAACCTTTGCTTTTGACACTACCATGCATTCTGATGTATTTAATAATTCACTTTTTGTCTCGCAACGCTCGAAAGACGCTTTGGTGGATAAATTTCGGGACACGGAGCGCCAAAGACCCTCTGTGAACACTGGTAAGCCAGATGTTCGTATTAACATCCATATTTACAATAATGATTGTACGGTATCATTGGATAGTTCAGGTGCTTCATTACATCAACGTGGATATCGTATTGCAACGAATATTGCACCAATAAATGAAGTCTTGGCCGCTGGTTTATTGCTTCATAGTGGTTGGGATGGAAGAACCGATTTTTTAGACCCTATGTGCGGTAGTGGTACTTTTTTGATTGAGGCGGCAATGATCGCATGTAATATACCGGCAAATATTAATAGGGCCACTTTTGCATTTCAAAATTGGCATGATTTTGACGATATACTTTATCAGAAAATAATAACATCTAGATTAAATCAAACCCGCGAGTTTGAACACCAAATCGTGGGCTATGACAAAGCCCCCTCAGCAACTCGCAAAGCAGAGGAAAATGTTGAGAATGCCAACCTTTCTGAATATATAAAGGTGGAGCGAAAGGACTTCTTTAGAACTGAAAAAGAATCTGAAGCAAAACTTCATCTCGTTTTTAATCCACCTTATGGCGAGCGGTTGAATATTGATGAAGAGACCTTTTATGGAAAAATAGGCGATACCTTGAAAAAGGGGTATCCTGCAACTGATGCGTGGATGATTACGTCTAACTTACTGGCACTTAAATATGTTGGTCTGCGACCCAGTCGAAAAATAAAGACATTTAATGGTAAATTGGAATCCCGTTTGGTGCGATATGAAATGTATTCCGGTAGTAAAAAGGCCAAGTTTAATTAGTCAGCTAAAAAAGAAGAAGGGACAACGTATTAGTTGCTATTAGGCATTTCTTTTTTCTTTTTTTTGGCTTTTTTATAAAGGGGTAAAAAATAAGATATCGTATAGTTATAACCGACACCAAAATTACTTCCATCCGTTACTTTATTGAAACCGGGTATCCAAAGGTTTGGAAAGCCTTCTTCATCACTATTACTGACGAGATATGCTAACCGAATACTAACACCACCATAAAGATTACCGAATAATCTTGCCTTGTAGCCCAAAACGAATTCAAGCCATGCCGCCGTTCGACCACTAAACTCTTGAGGTTCGGTACCCAATTGAAAAAACGTCTCTTCATTGAAATCGCGATTTGTCTCATAAATACGGAAGTTGTTCAAGGTCTGACTAAAACTACTAAATGCAAGGCGTCCCCCAATAGTAACCAAGTTTTGCTCACCAAACCAGTTTTTATAGGTGTTATGATCAACACCTAGTTTTATATAACTTCCATTGGTGGTATAATTATATAAATCGATTCCATCTAAGTCTTCGGTCTGTGTTCTTTCTTCGTTTCCGATTTCTGCGGCGATATACAGTTTGTCCTTCAACCTATAGTCGCCCACAAATTCTAAACCGGTGTAATTATTATCTATAAAAGACAGTATAGGTCTGCTTAAGTCAATACCAACACGTAGACCATATCTTTCTGTTCGCTGAATGGTATCTTTTGATTGTAGATCAATAGGTTTACTTTCTTGCGAAATGCCCAAGGTAAAAAGCATACCAAAAAAAAGACTAATGAAATATCTTGACATGTATGGCATTTGATCTTGTTACATCTGGTTGAATAATCTCAATTTTTTGAATCCAATTTTCTGAAGACACCTGTCTTATCGTATCGATTGCATTGTAATTGGCAATAAATCCGCATGCCCTTGATATAAATTCTTCATTTACCTCATAATTGAATGTCAGGGTATCTATATTTCCGGTTTCCATGCCATCTTCGTCATCAGCCGAGTTCGTAATGAGCAGAAAGCTGGTAGCGTTGGTATCAATCCTTAAAGGTACCCCAATCGAATCTACGTTGGTTCTGTCATTGAATGAAGAAATGGTAGTAATGGGTTCAAATGCCAGAATCCTTAAGGAAGGAACGTTTTTTTCATTTTCGGGATCCTCTTGGTCAAAGAAACCAAGAACCAAAAGCGGGGTATCCCCCTCAACACAAATATCATCTTTTTCACAAGATGAAAAATGGAAGACCATTAAGGTTAATATTGCGATGGCAAGAATTCTCTTCATAATTTTATAAAGAAGTTCTTTTGCGTAAAAGCACCACGTTTTCGACGTGATGTGTTTGGGGAAACATATCTACTGTTTGCATTTTTTCCACTTTATAATATGCTTTCATCAAAGCCAGGTCCCTTGCTTGTGTTGCGCTATTGCAACTTACATAAACTATTTTTTCTGGCATCACTTTTAACAATTGTTCAACAACTAATTTATGCATACCATCTCTAGGGGGGTCGGTTATGATTACATCTGGAACCCCGTGTAGGGCTATAAAATCATCAGTAAAAACGTTTTTCATATCACCGACAATGAAGGTGGTATTGGTAATACCATTAAGCGTGGCATTTGAGTTGGCATCTGCAATTGCCTCAGGCACTGACTCAATACCAATCACTGTTTTAGCTTTTTTTGAGATGAATTGTGCTATCGTACCCGTGCCTGTGTAAAGGTCATATACCAATTCATTACCGGTTAACCCTGCAAAATCCCTAGTGATTTTGTAAAGCTCGTAGGCCTGTTCAGAATTGGTTTGATAGAATGATTTTGCATTAATCTTGAACCGAAGCCCTTCCATTTCCTCAAAAATATGGTCCCTGCCGGAGTAGCAGATAATATCTTGGTCATAAATGGTGTCGTTTGGTTTTCTATTGATAAGGTATTGCAACGATGTAATTTCAGGAAAAGTGTTTTGTAAATGGTTTAACAATAATTCCCTTTTTTCCTCAATATCATCATAAAACTGAATTATGACCATTAGCTCACCGATTGAAGAGGTTCTAATAATCATGGTGCGCAGAAGTCCCTCTTGTTTTCTTGGGTTGAAGAATTGCATGTCATTTTGTTCTGCAAATAATTTGGTTGTCAGCCTTATCGCATTCGATGGGTCTTGCTGTAGGTGACACTTCTTGATATCCAAGATTTTATCCCACATACCGGGAATATGAAAACCAAGGGCGTTTTTGTCTTTTATATCAACATTCGAATTTATTTCCTCTAAGGTCAACCATCGGCTATCTGAAAAAGAGAACTCCATTTTGTTGCGATAGAAGTACTGTTTTTCAGAACCCAATATAGGTGCCGGTTTGGGTAATTCGATATGACCGATACGAAGCAGATTATTCTCAACTTCCTTTTGTTTGTAGAATAATTGGTGTTGATAACCCATATGCTGCCACTTACAACCTCCACAGACCCCAAAGTGCTCGCAAACCGATTCCGTTCTTTTGTCGGAGTATTCATGAAAATGAATAGCAACCCCTTCGAAAAATGCCTTACGCTTTTTAGTGGTTTGAACATCGACCACATCGCCTGGCACCGTATTTGACAAAAATATCACCCTTCCATCTGGTGCTTTTGCAACGGTTTTTCCCTTCGCGCCGGCATCAACGACCTCTATTTTTTCAAATACTTGCCTTTTGTTCTTTTTTCGCATTCCGCAAAAATAAGCAGTTTTTGAGCTGTTTCCATTCCAATCAAAATAGGATTTTCAAAATAGGGGAACCTTTTTGGGTTTAGATGGTCTATATTATATGGACTATGGGAAATCCCGCTAAAATATTGGATTCATTATTGGTGATTTCGTATCAATCAGGGGATAAGAAAGCTTTAGCCCTTTTGTTTGAAAGGTGGAACAAAAAATTATGTGTTCAAGCCTATCGCTACACCCATGATTGGGGATTGGCAGAGGATATCACCCAAGATACCTGGCGCACCGTAATGGCTAAAATCCATCTATTAAGGGATGCCGACAGTTTTGGCAGTTGGGTTTTGACCATTATTAGCCGAAAGGCCCTAGATAGTATTAAAAGAAGAAAGAAGTTTACAAAAGGTCTAGATGAAAACCATTGGGTAAATAACGTAGTTGATTTAAATGAAGCAGCTACCCGAGAAGAACAAATTCAAATCGTTCTGAATGCCCTAACCGTATTGCCCGCTGACCAACGAATAGTGCTTAAGCTGTTTTATTTGGAAGAATATAGTCTAAAAGAAATAAGCGCGATTACAAAAGTAAGTGTAAGCACTGTTAAGACACGTCTTTTCAGGGCAAGGGAAAAAATGAAATTATTACTAAAAAAATAGGATTATGAATAAAAAATCAGAGAAAATAGATGATTTGATAAAAGAGGCGCTTTCTAAAGAAGAAGCGGAGTTTTATGATGCACTTGAAGAGCAAAACCTTTTTCAAAAGATCGGTGAGACGTTTAAAGGTAAAACAGGGTGGTTGGTTATCTTTATGAACCTCATGAACTTGATCTTTTTTGTACTATTTGTGTATTGTTGTATCCAATTTTTTAAGACCGATGAAACCAACGCGCTTATTAAATGGACGGCAGCTGGGTTTTTATGCTGGTCATTTATGGCTTTTATCAAACTTTATGTTTGGATGCAAATGAATAAAAATGATATTTTAAGGGAACTAAAACGTCTAGAATTACAGGTTTCTATTTTAAGTAAAAAATAAAATGCAACTCGAAAATGACGATTAGGTATTTGAAAATATTGATTATTTTAGCGATTCTACTAGGGATGATTTCTCTCCCACGCTGAATTTTCGCCCCGACACTTTCGGGATCCGAAAGGATAAAGGTATCGCAGGAATGGTTATTTTATAAATTTTAAACACTATTTAAAATGGCTGTTTTAGAACAACTTACATCGCAACAGGCGATGGATTTAGAAAACAAGTACGGAGCACACAATTACCATCCACTACCAGTGGTATTAAGTAGGGGAGAGGGCGTGTATGTTTGGGATGTGGAAGGAAAAAAATACTATGATTTTTTGTCCGCTTATTCAGCGGTCAATCAAGGACATTGTCATCCGAAAATCATTGCCGCGCTAAAGGATCAAGCCGAAAAATTGACGCTTACCTCTAGGGCATTTTACAACGACATGCTTGGTAAGTTTGAAAAGTATGCGACCGAATTCTTTGGTTACGACAAACTGTTACCCATGAACACGGGTGCTGAGGCTGTTGAAACTGCCTTGAAATTGGCAAGAAAATGGGGATATGAGAAAAAGGGAATACCTGCTAATAAAGCAAGTATTGTGGTTTGCCAGAACAATTTCCATGGCCGTACCATATCCATAATCTCCGCTTCAAATGATCCGGTTGCCACAGAAAATTTTGGGCCCTTTACCCCAGGTATCGTATCGATACAGTATAATGATATCAATGCGCTCTCAGAAGTTCTAAAAGATGAAAATGTAGCTGCATTCTTGGTAGAGCCCATTCAAGGTGAAGCAGGTGTTTATGTGCCAGATGGGAACTATATCAAAGAAGCATTCGAATTGTGTAAATCAAGAAATGTACTTTTTATAGCCGATGAAGTGCAAACTGGTATTGCAAGAACCGGTCGTTTGTTGGCAACTTGCGGTAACTGTTCTTGTACCGATAAGAATTGTTCAGGTACACCAGATGTCAAACCAGATGTATTGATTTTGGGTAAAGCTATTTCTGGGGGAGTTTTTCCCGTATCAGCGGTATTGGCAAATGATGATGTTATGGAAGTGATTCGACCAGGCAACCATGGTTCTACTTTTGGCGGAAACCCTTTGGCTTGTTCGGTTGCTATGGCGGCCCTTGAAGTCGTAAAAGAAGAGCGACTCGCTGAAAATGCTTATGAACTAGGCAGATTGTTCCGTAGTGAAATGGAAAAGTTGATTCAAGAGACACCATTGGTACGTCTAGTGCGTGGAAGGGGACTTTTGAATGCGATTGTTATCAACGATACCGAAGACAGTTCTACGGCTTGGAATATTTGTATGGCACTTAAAGAAAATGGTCTGTTGGCCAAGCCCACCCATGGTAATATCATTCGTTTTGCGCCACCTTTGGTAATGACCAAAGAACAATTGCTCGAGTGTGTGCAAATCATTAGAAATACAATTATC
Organism: Croceitalea sp. MTPC5; assembly: GCF_036985505.1. Taxonomy (NCBI): domain Bacteria; kingdom Pseudomonadati; phylum Bacteroidota; class Flavobacteriia; order Flavobacteriales; family Flavobacteriaceae; genus Croceitalea; species Croceitalea sp. MTPC5. The sequence continues at coordinate 305,728 of NZ_BTGQ01000006.1, read as the reverse complement.
GCTTACGAAGTGTAAAAAAATCCCCGAAAGGGGATTTTTAGTTTCATGAGTCGTGTCATTGAAATAAAAAGTAATGGCCATGCTTTTCTAATACGCTCGTTTTCGTTAGGATATGTTTTTGAAAAATGATTAAAACCCACTTATTTAGAACTACCTCGTTCTGGTTTAGCACGTTTTAATTGCCTTTGGATCTTTCTAATTGCGGACTCTATAGACTTTTCGGGTTCAATGATATTGTATTCACCCCAAAAATCAGCGTCTGAAAATCCGATGGCCTCATCGTTGAGAATAATTGATTTTTTGATACGCTCTTTTGATTTTGGGGTAGCTCCGTCTGTATTTAGTTTCCAATCGGTCACCGCCATTTCAGCGGTCATGCTATAAACGGAATTGAACAATTTATCATCCCAATCCACTTTGAACTCCAAGAGCACGTTGCTGTACCCATAATACCATTTTCCATTTTTACTTCTATAATCTACCCGATAGGCGACCTCTGTGGGCCAAACATCCACATTGGCAGGTTTTTTACGAACAAACAACCTTGAAGCTAAGGCCCTATTCGTGATATTAAGTTTGTAAACTGCGCTTGAGAGTGTTTTGTTTTCTACATCGACATAGAGTTTTCCTGCATACAGGGGGTTAGGTATGTTTTCATGTTGTTCGAAGTCAATAATATATATAAGACGATCGTTGATTACCGTTGAACGGTCAAAACTGAATTTATATTCGTCTACCTGTTCTTCGGCAAAGATATACTCAGGATACTTCATGATATCTACATAAAGGGTATTGAAGGGTCCTCCCTGTAGCTTTAACGCCACAGTGTCAAGTTTGCTGTAATCAGTACTTTTTCGGGCCTTGTACAATTGCACTGCATCTTTTTTATTCGAGGCGTAAGGAGCTTTGTAAATATTGACCACAGCTTCAGATAACGATACGTTACGTCTCCTTTTCTTGATGGTTTCCCTGTAGAATGCGGTCATCAAAGTCGGTTTATCGAAATAATGGTCTCCCTTTTTGCGCAATACTTCGACGATTAAGGCTTTTACGTCTTTGGGTACTTCAATATTTACTTCCTCTAACTCGGATATTAAAACTTCAAGTGCGATTTTGTTGTTCCCTTTTTTGAGTTCTTGCAATGGGATTTTTCTGGTAGCGTGTCCTAAAAAAGAAAATATAACTGCCCCTTCATCAATAGTTGTAGGTACTTTTAATAAAAATTCACCTTCGGTATTCGAAATGGTTGAAATGTTGGTGCCTTCAAGGGCTATGGTAGCAAAAACAAGTTTTTTGTTCGTGCCCTCTTCAAGAACCTTGCCTTTGTAAGATTTGAAGTTGTTTTCCAATTGTTGAAAACCATAGGTATTGCCGCTTATCAGAATTGCGGCACAGGTTGCTATTAAAAATTGTAATGTTTTCATGGCAGTGGTTTTTTTAAAAAACTGGGTTAAACTAAGTTAGTCATTTTTCAAGTTGACCATTGTTAATGTTTTAATATTTTGGTTTTCAAATACTTGATATTTAAAGCTACATAAAATCGGGCTTTATGAATTTTTAGGAGAATATGTAAAATGAAATCTTGGTTTTAGTATCTACTTCATTCATAATATGCGATGACATTGGTATTTTGATGCGTGTGGTATTCAAATAACGTCGTTCTTTAAAAAAAAGGAATCAACCTTCATAAAGTTCTATTGGTAAATCATCGGGGTCTGCGAAAAAAGTGAATTTTTTACCGGTATGCTCGTCTACTCTAATGGGTTCTGTTTTGACTCCTTGCTTTTTTAAGTGAGACACTTCTTGTTCAATGTTGGTGACTTCAAAAGCGAGATGTCGCAACCCACAACTTTCAGGTCTAGAGGTTCTTTTTGGCGGATTTGGGAAAGAGAAAAGTTCTAAAAGGTAGTGTCCATTTAACGCTAGGTCCAGTTTATAAGAATTCCTATGTTCTCGATAAACTTCCCTGATAATATCCAAACCTAAGACCTCGGTATAAAACTGCTTTGACTTTTGATAATTCGAACAGATTACAGCGATATGATGTATGCTCTTGAGCATTTGAATGAATAAAAGGTTAATTCACCATAAAGAGTGCGTTGGCAAAGAATAACTTCCCATTTTCCCAAAACCCTCTGAACAATGGGTTGTCAACCATATATATCACATTTCCACGACCATAATCCTCCACCCCGAACACCAAGCTATTCGTGATTCTCTTCTGAGCATCACTACCGGCAAAACCAGATACGGGGTCGGTGTTTTTTTCAAGGTACGCTACGGTACCATTTTTTAAATAATCATAGGCAGAGCTACCAAGTTTCAAGGTAAAATACTCCGTACCATACCCATAGGCCAATGGGTGTGTATTGTCAATCTTGGTTTTGAAAATAGCCCCCGTAATTGCGTTTTTCATCTGCTCACGCTCTTGTTCTTCATGGGCCATGGGTTTAACGCTAGCGGTATCTTTTTCAGTTTTTTTCTTCTTGATTGAAAAACCATGCTCACCGTCGATACCATCGATGGCCCTGCCCATAGCAATGAGTTTACCGCCATTTCGAACCCATTCTTTCAATGCCTTTAGTTTATCTTCATTATAGTATTGGTTGTAATAACCACCTGGTAGTATAAGTACATCGTAGGCGTCCATGTCTACCCTATCCACATACTCGGTGTCAAGAACCGTTATTGGATAATTTAACTGTTTTTCAAAGAAATGCCAGATTTCGCCAAATCGTAATGTCGATGTGGGGCTGCCTGAGAGAACCGCTACCTTCGGATTCTGAATTTGTTGTACATATCCAGACCCGAAATCTTTACCGGTATCAACAAATCCTGAACTGGTTGCATGTAAGTTAATTGCGGTATGTTTTGATACGATCCTTTTTAAGGTTTGCGTAAAATCGGTATGGTTATCGTTATCGGCGGCCGTAATGATAAGGCTACCTCTTTTAAAAGACGTTCCATCAACGGAGAATGGGGCATAGGCGGTCCTTACCTTAATTTTTGATTGTAGCAATTCAGCCAAAAAACGGGCATCTTCCATGCTGTCCCAATCAGTGATATAGGCATAGGTTGATTTTGCTATTTCAGTTTTGGTAGTTGCCGATTTTGGGTTTGGGTCAATTTGATTTACCAAACTTGTTGATGCCAATGTATTTAGGCCATAGGCGTATGGTAACGACCATGCAGTAATGTCGTAGGTCAATGAGTCACTTAGTTTGGCGTTGGGTTCGAATAATACCTTTACCATGGTTCCCTTAGGTTGGTTTGTTGAAACGACCAAAGTGTGTTCATCCGTCTTAAGGCTTCCAGTCGTACCTGTGCTATAGTTAAACCCTTTTAAAGTGGTCAATGGGGCATGGCCATATTCGATGTTATGGGCATCCAAAAGGGTGCTTAAGGCTTTGAGGTTATCTTTTTTACCTTTTAGCACATAACTTTTATATTTAAAGCTCCTGTTTTGATAAAATTTTTGAAATTCGGCATTGATTTTTTCTACATTTTTAGCGGCTACCTCAACTGTCGAAAGCCCTGTAGTAAGATGATGTGCGATTCTATCCTTTAACGTTAAAGTGTCTCCATTTCTGGTAAGTATTCCAAGTCCGGCCCTTCCACTACCACCTTGTTCGTAAGTCATACCGATTGCTCCGTTATAGGTAGGGTAGGTATCACCGTAACTTGGGTAAAACAAATCAAACACTTCTTTGGTAAAATAAAACCATCCGTTGGCGTCAAAATATTTAGCGTGGTTTTTACCTATGGTTTCTTGAAAATCACGTTGAAACTTGGTTATGACTTCGTGATAGGGTTCTGCGGCAGGTGCGAAAAAATAGGGACTGTTCACACCCTGCTCATGAAAATCAACATGTACATGCGGCAGCCATTTATTGTACACTTTTAGCCGTTGTTGGCTCTCTACCTGGGTGAGCCATGCCCAATCGCGATTCAAATCGAACATATAGTGATTACTTCTGCCGGTCCACCAACCTTCGTGGTGTTCTTTGCTATTGGGATCTACTTGATAAGGGGTGTTTTTATATTGGTTGTACCAATTGCTATAACGATCACGGCCATCCGGATTGATGCAGGGGTCTATAATCACTATAGTGTTTTCTAAATAAGAACTCTTTGACGTAAGCAGTTCATAAATGGTTTGCATAGAGGCCTCGGTGCTGACACTTTCATTACCGTGCACGTTATAGCTCATCCAAACAATGGCTTTCTCCGCTTTGTTGCCTCCGGTGGTCGCCTTCAAATGTGCTTCGCGTATGGCCTCTAGGTTTTGTAAATTTTCTGCGGTTGATATGAATGCCAATATCAAGGGCCTTCTTTCATTGGTTTGGCCATACTCGATCAATTTTACCCTTGCGGCATCCGTATCAGCCAAATATTCATAATAGTCCACGACCTCATGGTGTCTTGTGAATTGGGTGCCTAACTCATAACCATGAAAATCAGAAGGTGATTTTAAGTTTTGGGCAGTGGCAAAAAAGCCTACTGAAAGGCAGATAAAAAGAATGAATCGCATTTTGAAAAGTTTGGTTTAAGCTTGATTTCAAAGCTAACGATAAAATTTGTGTTTAGGTAATTAACGAATTTTTAGGGATTGAAATTTTGAAGTAGCTTATCTTTAAAGCCATATTTTAGTGTTAATGAAAGTAAACTGTATACCATTTCAAGAAACCGGATACTTCTCCAAATTAATTTGTGATTATCTGAATGAAGATCAGCATCTAGAACCATTTTTCAATCGTTTACCAATTCTTCAAAATTTTGATGCCCAAATAGCTGAAAAACAGGCAAATTATGATTCCGCCCATAGAAATGTCCTGACCAGCGCTATCGAAAGGCAATATGTCGGTTTTAATTGCAGCGAGCCAACCCGAAAAAATATCGAAAGCTTAAGTTCGAATACGACATTTACGATTACTACCGGGCATCAGTTGAATTTGTTCACGGGACCACTTTACTTTTTGTATAAGATCATCTCTACGATCAACCTTACCAAAAAGTTAAGACAAGAACACCCCAATTACAATTTTGTTCCCGTTTATTGGATGGCTACTGAAGATCATGACTTTGATGAAATCAACTATTTCAACTATCGTGGAAAGAAAATCAAGTGGAATATAAATGCCAATGGTGCCGTTGGGAGATTGCGTACGGATGGGCTTGACAAAGTCTTTGAGGTTATCTCACAACAATTTGGGGTAACAACCAATGCCAGTGAACTCAAAAGCCTCTTTGAAAAATCGTATCTAGAACATACCAACCTTACTGATGCCACCCGATATCTCGCGAACGAATTATTCGGCGATTTCGGTCTGGTCATCGTAGATGGCGATGATTCCCAATTAAAACGATTACTGGTTCCCTTTGCCAAAAAGGATATTTTTGACAATATACCCCATGAACAAGTTACGAAATCCATCTCGGCACTCTCTTCTGTATCACAAACCTACAAGATTCAGGTAAATCCCCGTGAAATCAATTATTTCTATCTAAAGGATGATCTGCGTGAGCGTATCATTGAAAAATCGGGCAGTTATTACATCAATACTACCGATTTGAAATTTTCAAAAAGCGGGCTTGAGAATGAATTGGAAACTTTTCCCGAACGATTTTCCCCTAACGTCATAGCTAGACCCTTGTATCAAGAAGTGATTTTACCCAACTTATGCTATATTGGCGGGGGTGGCGAATTGGCTTATTGGTTAGAGTTAAAGGCTTATTTCGATAACTTAGGCGTTACTTTCCCTATGCTCTTGTTGCGTAACTCGGCCTTGGTTATTAGAGAGAAACAATACGAAAAGATGGAACGCTTAGATTTGGATAGTTCTGACTTGTTTCTGACCCAAACAAGTCTGGTCAATAAAAAGATTCGAAAAATCTCTAATATAGAAATCGACTTTTCTTCCCAAAAAAGGCACTTAGAGAAGCAGTTTCAAGAGCTTTACCAAATTGCGGAAGAGACCGATAAGTCCTTTTTAGGGGCTGTAAAAGCACAAGAGGTCAAACAGAAAAAAGGATTGGACAAGCTGGAAAAGCGACTTCTAAAGGCCCAAAAAAGAAAACTCAAAGACCATGTGATCAGGTTGACCGAACTTCAAAATGTACTTTTTCCGAACCAATCCTTACAAGAGCGGCAACTCAATTTTTCAGAGTTATATCTGCAATATGGAAAAGATCTGATTCCACAACTAATGGAAATCCTAGACCCTTTGGCAAATGGTTTTTTGATTTTAAGGCACTAGAAATTGCCCCGACCATTCTTGATTTTTCCTAGTGAAATCCATACGGATATGATGTGGTCTTTTCAATCTAAGATATTCAATCGAACTCGGAATTATCTTTACGACACAAAAGTGATTCCCATCCGTCAGGTAATCGACCTGGTCTGGATTGTTCAGTAGACTGCCAGGGGCGTCGGCTGTAGTATAGTCTTTTCTTGAATTTAAAGGGATGCCGTTCCAAATGGATTTTAAGGTCTGTCCATCATTGATGAATGTCGTTTTTCCGGTAATCTGTAATTGCAATAGTTTTTTTGGATGGTAAAAAAGTGCGGCAATATTAGTATTGGTAGCCAATTGGTCAACTTTGTTTGAACGCCGATCCGTATAAAAAAACAGTTCTAGGTCTGTTGTTACTTTCCGCAAAACGACCGTACGCAATCGTGGTTCGTTATTTGGGGAAACGGTTGCCAAAGAAAAATATCGGAATGGATGCCCTTTTTTAACGGCCCCATTGACCAACTCATTTTTAAGCTGTTCAAATATCAATTTCTCCATTTGTCATTTTTTTCAAAAATAATTGAAAAAAAAGGTAGGGTTTTTTAAAAGATGGTTGTTAACTATACAAATTGTTATGAAAAGGTATTTTACCTTTTAACTATGAATTGATAAATTCATGTGTTTAGGTTGGTTTTGATTTTATTTTAAAAGCCCCGGAGTGGTTCCCGGGGCTTTTGTATTTAAGGTATGTTTAAAACAACTCTTTAAAATGCGATTTAACCGCAAACAGCGTGGCCTCTGCCATTGAATCAAAGCGAACATCTGCATGGCCGACCCTATCATCAGGGCCAATACCTACTGCATAAAATCCTCCGGCCTTTGCGGCATCAATGCCCGCTTCCGCATCTTCATAAACGATACATTCCTCTGCCTTGAGTTCTAATTTTTCCGCACCGTACAAAAAGATATCCGGTTCGGGTTTACTTTTCGAAACACTATTGCCGTCACCGATAATATCAAAATAACCAATGGCCTCAAGCTGTTCTAAAACCTTTGCGGCATTCTTACTTGCGCTGCCCAAGGCTACCCTAAAGCCTTCTTGCCTTAGGTGGGTCAGTAACTCTTTTGCCCCAGGTAAATAATCATCGGGTGTCAAGGTATCGAGACTTGCAACATAAATATCATTTTTCATAGTGGCCAGCTCCAATAATCGGTCTTCCGCCACTGTTGCATTATTATGGTCTTTAATGATATTGAGGGAGTCCATTCGAGAAACTCCACGCAGTCGTTCGTTAACGGCCCTGTCAAACTGCCAGTTCATTTCTTCTGCCAGTTTTTTCCAAGCTAAATAATGAAGTTCAGCAGTATCGGTGATGACACCGTCCAAATCGAAAATAAATCCTTTAATCATGGTTAAAGTTTAGCGGTTTTTGCACAAAGGTATGATTTCGGTTGTTTTTTGTGCAATTTATCCCACATTCAGTTTGTGATTTTAATTGCCCGCTAAAAACCTAAAAGTCAAAACTTTTCGATGTTTGGCATAAATTTAAACGAAAAACATCCTTTTTCAACTCGTTCAAATTGCTATTTTTGCCCATGCAAAACCAAGTTCTCATTCTTGATTTTGGTTCCCAATATACCCAATTGATAGCGCGACGCGTTCGGGAACTGAATATCTATTCTGAAATCAAACCATACAACAAGCTGCCTGAAGACCTTTCACCGTTTCAGGCGGTCATACTTTCAGGTTCGCCTTTCTCGGTGCGGGCAGGCGATGCCCCACACCCTGATCTAAAGGATATAAAAGGGAAAAAACCATTGCTTGCCATCTGCTATGGTGCGCAGTATTTGGCGCATTTCAATGGTGGAAACGTAGCGCCCTCGGCAACCCGTGAATATGGTCGGGCCAATCTTTCCGAGGTTAAAGATGGAGAGGCATTTTTAAAGAATGTCCATTTGGGCAGTCAAGTATGGATGAGCCATAGTGACACCATAAAGCAATTGCCTGAAAATGGGGTTTTACTTGCCAGTACGCATGATGTTGAAAATGCTGCTTTTAGAATCGAAGGGGAAGAGACCTACGGAATTCAATTTCACCCAGAAGTATACCATTCAAAAGATGGCAAACAGCTTTTGGAGAACTTTCTGGTCGACATAGCGGGCCTGAAACAAGATTGGACCCCAGATGCATTTGTTGAAACAACCGTTGCCGAACTAAAGGAAACGATCGGTAGTGAAAAGGTCATTCTTGGTCTTTCGGGCGGGGTTGATTCGAGCGTTGCCGCGATGTTACTTCATAAAGCAGTTGGAAAACAATTACATTGTATTTTCGTTAATAATGGACTATTGCGCAAGAATGAATTTCATGATGTTCTAGAACAGTATAAGGGCATGGGCTTGAACGTCAAGGGGGTTGATGCTTCGGCACGTTTCTTGAAAGCACTCAAGGGGGAATCAGACCCTGAAACCAAAAGAAAAATAATCGGAAGGGTCTTTATAGAGGTTTTTGATGATGAATCACAACAAGTTGAAAATGCGACTTGGTTGGCCCAAGGAACGATTTACCCCGATCGGATTGAGTCCGTCTCTGCAAGTGGTGGACCCTCTGCCGTGATAAAAAGCCATCATAATGTCGGTGGGTTGCCCGATTATATGAAGTTGAAAATTGTGGAACCACTTCATCTGTTATTTAAAGACGAGGTTCGACGTGTGGGCAACAATATGGGTATGGATGCTTCCATTCTAGGTCGGCACCCTTTTCCTGGTCCTGGATTGGGAATCCGTATTTTAGGTGACATTACACCAGAAAAGGTGTCTATATTACAAGAGGTAGATGCTATTTTTATCGATGGATTGAAAAAAAATGGACTTTACGACTCTGTTTGGCAGGCTGGGGCCATGCTTTTACCCGTAAATAGTGTAGGGGTAATGGGTGATGAAAGAACTTACGAAAAATGCGTGGCATTGAGAGCCGTTGAAAGTACCGATGGTATGACCGCCGATTGGGTGAATTTGCCTTACGGGTTTTTGCAAAAGGTGTCTAACGATATTATCAATAAAGTAAAAGGTGTCAATAGGGTAGTTTATGATATTAGCTCAAAACCACCGGCCACTATAGAATGGGAATAATGAAACGTCAATTTTTAAAAGGTATTTGTTTTGTTGCGATGCTATTGGCCTCGACCTTGGCTTTTGGGCAACAAAAATTCACAACGCACCAAGTTAAAGAAGGGGAGACCATTTACAGTATTGCCAAGCAATATCGGGTCACCCCCTATGCGATACTTCAACAAAACACCGAGATAAAGAACTCTGAGGAGATAAGGCCGAATACCATTTTGGTGATTCCGTTGGCCGGTGTCGTTGTTGACAAAAAGGCTATTGAACCGGAAATTCAAGAAACACAAATAGAACCAACGGGTTTTAAAAGACATCGGGTAAAAAAGCGTGAAACCCTATTCAGTCTAACCCAGAAGTATGCGATTACCGAAGAACAGCTAAAACGCTATAACAAAGAATTGTACGCCGAACCCCTGAAAAAGGGAATGGTATTACAAATTCCCAAATACCCCGAAATCACAGAAGAAGACGAAAAAGATATTGAATACGAAACGTATACCGTATTACCAAAAGAGACACGATGGAGCATTGCCAATAAATATGGTATTACTATTGATAGTCTTTTGCTTTTGAACCCTGAATTGCCAAAAAGCACGAATTACCTCGCTATTGGTCAAGAATTGAGGCTGCCGCGACCGAAAGGGGATAGCCTTGAAAAACAGGAAGTGGTCTTGTTTGAATCGTATACGGTACCAAAGGCAATAGGTCTTTTTCGAATAAGCCAAAACTATGGTATAGCCGTTGACTCCATTATCAAGTTAAATCCTGAGATCAATGAAACAGGTGGCCTAAAAGAAGGAATGGTACTTCGCTTGCCAAAACAAAAACCAAAAAGTGAGTTGGTCAATACCGAGAATTATATTTTTTATCAGGTAAGGCCCAAACAGAACATATTTAGATTGACCCAGAATTTAAAGATTTCTAGGGATTCTTTATTTGCTTTGAATCCTGAGCTTGAAAATGGTTTGAAAGCGGGCATGGTCTTGAAACTACCGAAACAGAAAGAGTCACAGCTTGATGTCAAAAATGCCTTGGTGCTAGATAAAATCAACTTGATTGATAGTATCAATATTGAAAACAGGCCAAGTGTGATGTTCTTGTTGCCTTTTAGATTAGATCGCATCAACTTTAGGGATAAAGAAAAAACCGAGGGACAAGTAAGTACGCGCAATGATATCAAATACGCCATGGGATTGTATACTGGCGCATTGGTAGCCTTTGATTCTATTAAAAAACTTGGGGTCTCGGTCGATGTTAAAGTCTTCGATACCCAATTGAATTTAGAGGCTTTGAAAACGGTGTTGGCCCAAAATCCCTTGATGGGTATAGATGCCATAGTTGGGCCGGTAAATCCTAATTTATTGGGGGAAGTTGCCGTTCAAGCTGCTAATTTCGATGTACCCGTTATAGCCCCCTACGCCGCCCAAAGCGAGTTGAGTTTGAACAATGTGTTTTTCTCCATACCCAATGATGCCCTATTGCGAAATAAAATCTTATCCCATATTGAAAAAATCAGGGTTAATGAGAATTTGATCATCATTGCAGATGATGCCCACCAGGCTGCGAAAGATTCCATACTACGTGCTTTTCCAATGGCACGTGTGGCAAAAATGAGCGAAGATGGATCTTTGCATTTGGTAGATTTTCAAGCCATGCTCTCTGAGCGTCAAGAGAATTGGGTATTTGTAGAGACCGACAAACCTAATTTGGTCGCGAGTATCAGTTCAATACTAAATGCCTCTATGGGTTCAGCTGAAGGGGGTGACGATGTAAAGGTCAAAATGTTCACGACGAATTATAACAATGCCTTTGAAGCTGATGCGGTTTCAAGACCCCATTTATCGAATTTGAAGTTTATGTTTCCGTCATCCTATAAAGAAGTAGGTGCAAATTCATTTACGAAGGCCTATCGAAAAAAGTTTGGGCATGCCCCTGATCGCTTTGCCGTGCGTGGGTTCGATATCACATTTGACTTGCTTCTTAAACTTGCCCATAAGAAAAACTTGTATGAAACTTCTAAAATCATAGGAAGTACAGAATATAATGGCAATCGGTTTAACTATCTCAATGATTGGACCTCTGGTTTTTTTAACCAAGCATCTTACTTGATGCAATACGATGAATTACGAATAAAACAAATTGATAGTAAATGACATCAAGAGTCACCTATAACGGCGAATTAAGAACCACGTGCACCCATATACGTTCAGGTAACGAAATGATTACCGATGCACCTACCGATAATCACGGATTAGGGCAAGCCTTCTCACCAACAGATACCGTTGCCACGGGTTTGGCTAGTTGCATGATGACCGTGATGGGTATAAAAGCTGCCGACCTTGATATCGATCTTGTAGGTGCTATCGCTGAGGTCACCAAACATATGGCATCAGACCCTCGCAGGATTTCTAAAATAGAAGTACATCTAGAATTACCCGCGGTTGTTTCGCAAAAACACAGAACGATTTTAGAACGCACTGCGAATACATGCCCCGTGCATTACAGTTTACACCCAGATATCGAAAAAGTAATTACCTTCAATTGGTCCGTAAAGTAAGTCTTACTATTTGCCTGCTGCTAACGGGGTTTTCCATGGTTTCACAAAAACTTGAAGAAACGTTGGCATGGAGCTGGGAGCGAAGGTTGACCTGGAATGATTTTAAGGGTCGGGTACCTCCCGATGCTGTGCCTGCCGCAACTACGGCAAGTGGGATCAGTTACAAATATTCCGCCAATCTTTTGCATCATGAAGTTGATCTTGATTTTACCGTAGATGCTTTTTTCTATCCTGATGAATCATGGTACAAACCAGAAGTCTGTGATGATTTGATATTAAGTCACGAACAATTACACTTTGATATTTCAGAGCTTTTTGCCCGTAAAATGCGTTTAAAATTGGAACGTACCGCTTTTACGGAAAACGTGAAAAGTGAGATTCGAAAAATCTATAAAGAAACCTTGAAAGAACTTTCCGATTTTCAAGATCAGTACGATTGGGAAACCAATTTTTCTAGAAATACCAAGGCCCAGCTGGAATGGAATTCCAGAATTGCGGAAGCACTATCCCGTTTGGAGGATTAGTTTTGGATCAGTTCATAACCTTAAACATCACACCGCACCAAACCGTCTTTTAACGCTGCGATCTTATCATCCCAAGTTGGAATGAATTCTTGGGCAACGTAACCGGTATATCCTGTTTTCAAAATGGCGTTCATAACCGCTGGATAATACATTTCTTGGGTTTCATCGATTTCATGGCGACCTGGCACCCCGGCCGTATGATAATGGCCAAAATACGGATGGTAATTTTGAATGCTTCTTATGATGTCCCCCTCTTGGATCTGCATATGATAAATGTCGAACAACAGTTTAAAGTTGTCACTGCCTATTCGTCTGCAAAGCTCTACCCCCCAAAGGGTATTGTCACACATATAGTCAGGATGGTTTACTTGGTTGAAAAGTTCCATTTGTAGGGTAACGCCTAGTTTTTCGGCCATAGGCATTATTTTTGACAAACCTTCCACACAATTTTGCAGTCCTACATAATCGTTCATCCCATTCCGGTTTCCGCTAAAACAAATCAAATTGCGATATCCGGCATCTGCTACTTTGGGAATCATTTCCGTATAATTCTTAATCAATTGCTCGTGATGTTTCGGATTGTTCCAACCCTCCATTAGGCTTATTTCAGCTCCCCAGCACATCGAACATTCGATATTGTATTTTTTAAGCAAGGGCCATTCTTCAGGTCCGGTCAGATCAATGGCCTTAACGTTAAGATCTACCAAGATTTTTAAAAAGTCTTCAAGCTCATAGTCTTGAAAACACCATCTACAAACACTGTGGTTGATATTGTGTTTTAGTTTGAAGTCTTGGTTTTTTGGAACGGATTGTCCGTTTAGGCTGCTTATAGCCATGCCGGCAACGGCAGCTGTAGAGGAAGCCATGAAATTTCTTCTTTTCATATCGGGATATTTTCCATAGAAAGATAGTACTTTAGAATGAGTATTGCCATGATGGGTAATATGACACTTTCTTCATTAACCCAAACGGATTCTATCGTATCTAATGGAAATTGGTCCTGACAAACAAAAACTTCTTGAATTAGTTCATTATAAAATGCCTTTCGGAAAATACAAAGACCGTCATTTGATTGATCTGCCCATCGCGTATTTGGTATGGTTCAGGCAAAAAGGTTTTCCGAAGGGAAAGCTAGGGGAGTATTTAGAAACCACCTTAGATATAAAATCAAATGGATTAGAGCCTATGATGCGCCGATTAAGGCAACAATTTCCTAAATAACCATCCTGATTTCTGACGATAATTTGTAACTTTACGCCCCGTAACATCAGATTCAATCATGTCGAAAACCAAGTACATTTTCGTTACGGGGGGCGTAACATCTTCATTGGGCAAGGGTATCATTGCCGCTTCTTTGGCCAAGTTATTACAGGCTAGGGGTTATAAGACCACCATACAGAAATTAGACCCTTATATTAACGTTGACCCAGGTACTTTAAATCCGTATGAACACGGGGAGTGTTACGTTACCGATGATGGTGCCGAGACCGATCTGGATCTTGGCCATTACGAACGTTTTCTAAATGCAAATACCTCACAAGCGAATAATGTCACTACGGGAAGGATATACCAGAGTGTAATTGAAAAAGAACGCAGGGGTGAATTTTTGGGTAAGACGGTTCAAGTGGTACCCCATATTACCAATGAAATAAAAGAACGCATCCAATTGTTGGGTAATAGCGGTGAATATGATATCGTTATTACCGAGATTGGCGGTACGGTAGGTGATATCGAATCTTTACCTTATATAGAGGCCGTTCGCCAATTACTTTGGGAACTTGGTGAAGGTAACGGAATCGTTATCCACCTCACTTTGGTGCCATTTTTGGCTGCTGCTGGGGAACTCAAGACCAAACCTACCCAGCATTCCGTCAAGACCTTGATGGAAAGCGGTATCAAGGCCGATATTTTGGTATGTCGTACCGAACACCAGATTTCTGATGATATCAAACGAAAATTGGCTTTATTCTGTAATGTAAGGCAAGAAGCGGTAATTCAGTCTATTGATGCCTCCACCATTTATGACGTGCCGATGTTGATGCAAGAAGAAGGTTTGGATAGGGTGGCTTTAGAAAAATTGGAGTTACCCGATACGATGGAACCCGATTTGGGGAATTGGAAACAGTTCTTAAAAAAACATAAGAACCCAAAAAACGAAGTTACCATCGGTCTGGTAGGTAAGTATGTGGAATTACAGGATTCTTATAAATCGATTTTAGAATCGTTCATACATGCAGGTGCGGCTAATGAAGTTCGCGTGAATGTACGTTCCATACATTCTGAGCATCTTTCCGACAAAAACATTAGTGATAAAATGTCAGGGCTGAACGGTGTTTTGGTCGCACCTGGGTTTGGGGAACGCGGCATAGAAGGTAAAATTTTAGCGGTTAAATTCGCACGTGAGAGCGACATCCCGTTTTTGGGTATTTGTTTGGGCATGCAAATGGCCGTAATTGAATATGCCCGAAATGTTCTGGGGCTTGCCGATGCCAATTCGACTGAGATGGACGAACAAACACCAGAACCCGTCATAAGTCTTATGGAAGCACAAAAGTCGATCACCAATAAGGGTGGAACGATGCGCCTAGGGGCTTGGGATTGTGATTTGGTGACCGATAGCTTGGCACGGAAGGTGTATAATGAAAGTTCACATATATCAGAACGTCACCGTCACCGCTTTGAATTCAATAATGATTACAAAGAAGATTTGGAAGCCGCTGGTCTTGTTGCCACGGGTTTGAATAGCGAGACCAGTTTGGTAGAGATTGTGGAATTACCGACCCACCCTTGGTTTATTGGCGTACAGTATCATCCAGAATACAAAAGTACCGTTGCCAATCCGCATCCTTTATTTGTGGGTTTTATTAAGGCCGCCGTACGACAAAAACAAGAACAAACTAATGCCAGTTTGGCATAAACCGCACAATTGGATATATATTTGCGAGCTGGTTACGCGGATAGTGAACGCTAAATAACTTTCATGGAAGAAAAGAAACTGGATATTAACTCCATCATAGGCTTTGTATTGATTTTTGGTATTTTATTAGGTTGGATGTACCTCAGACAACCGTCGCCAGAAGAGCTTGAGGCCCAGAAGGCACAACAAGAACAGCTCGAAGCTGAGGTGCAGGCAGCTGAACAACCAATTGAAAACGAAGTTACAGAAGCACCAAAATTAGACCTTCAAGATTCAACCACCCTAGCCAAATATAAAAGCAGTATCGGTGCATTTGGGTTCACAAGAACACAAGATGGCACATCGATTTTAGAGAACGAACTACTCTATCTAGAAGTGGCCAATAAGGGAGCTCAGATTTTAACTGCGAAAATGAAGGATTTCGTCACCTACGATTCCATTCCGGTCTATTTGGTGAAAGATGGTAATGCCAATTTTGAGTTGTCGTTTACAACCAATGACAATAGGGTTCTAAGTACCAAAGACCTCTATTTTGAGCCTTCGCTCACCAAAAGTGGTGACAATCAGGTTTTGTCGATGAAAGCCAAGATTTCTGCGAACCAATTTTTAGAGTATCGCTATGAAATGAAACCCAATGATTACCTGGTGGACTTCACTATTCGTTCGCAGGGATTGAATGGAGTCTTTAATTCATCAAAACCCGTAACCCTAGAATGGGACTTAAAGGGTATTCGACACAACAAAAGTGTTCAGTACGAGAACAGGTATACCAGACTGACCTATAATCATGATGGCGATAAGATAAGCAAGCTTTCTGAAAGTAGCGATTTAGACGAAGAGACGGAGGTTGACGTAAAATGGTTATCATACCGGCAACATTTTTTCAGTTCTATATTGGCAACCAAAGAGCATTTTAAAAGCGTGGATATCTCTTCTGAAAACTTAGTGGAAGAAGAAGATAAACAACAAAAGTTTACGAAGGCCTATACCACCCAGACGAAACTGGAATTGCAAGGCGGTGAACTATCACAGAATATGCACTGGTATTACGGCCCGACCGATGTGGCGGTTTTGGATAATTATAAAGAATTGGGCCTGGTTGAATCCATTCCTTTTGGATGGGGAATTTTCGGTTGGATCAATAGATTTGTATTTACACCATTCTATACCTTTTTAAGTTCTTTTCTACCCTATGGAATTGCCATTATTATCATGACCATCATTGTGCGTTTGGCCTTATCGCCAGTTACTTATAAGTCATATTTATCCCAGGCGAAGATGAAGGTCTTAAAGCCAGAGCTTACAGAGCTGAACGAAAAGTACAAGGACAATGCGATGAAAAAGCAACAAGAAACAATGAAATTGTACAATAAGGCAGGGGTGAGCCCTATGAGTGGTTGTATTCCCGCCCTATTACAGCTTCCTATTTTTTACTCATTGTTCATGTTTTTTCCAACATCATTCGCTTTAAGGCAAAAACCGTTTTTATGGGCTGAAGATCTGAGTTCATATGATACCATTTTCAACCTTCCTTTCAATATTCCATTTTATGGTGACCACGTGAGTTTGTTTCCGATATTGGCATCCATAGCCATCTTCTTTTATATGATGATGACTACGGGCCAGAGCATGCAAATGCAACAACAACCGGGCATGCCCAATATGAAATTCATCATGTACCTATCCCCAATATTCATGTTGGTGTTCTTTAATAATTACGCCAGTGGTTTGAGTCTCTATTATTTTGTATCGAACTTGATTACCATCTTTATTATGTTGGCCATTAAGAATTATATTTTGGATGAGGATAAGATCCATGCCCAGATTCAAGAAAACAAGAAGAAGCCCAAAAAAGAAAATAAGTTCCAAAAAAAGATGCGTGAGATGATGGAACAGGCTGAGGAACAGAAAAAGGCCGGAAGACGTTAGAAAACTATATTAAACCTTTTTGATCTAAAAACGTCTTACCACTGTAATCATATAAATACGATACGTATGAAAAGCTTTAGGTTGTTAGTAGCATTGTTCTCATTTTCATTTTTATTGTCTGCTGAATACATAGAAGCCCAAGTGGTGCGGCGCCCTGTCACGAATACTATTCGTCAAAAAAGAAAAATAAAAAGAAAAGTACGCAGACAGAACCGAAGGGTCTTTCGCCGAACTCTACGTCGTTTACCGGCGAATACAAGACCGTTGGTTTTTAGGAATGTATCGTACTACCCAGTACGTGGAATGTACTTTATAAGAAGGCAAGGGGTTTATGTCCGTACATTTCCGCCAAGGGGTTTTCGCCTGCGGGCACTACCTGCCACAGCAATAGCCCTGACCGTAAATGGCAATCGCTATAATTATGCGGATGGAATCTTCTACCAGAAATCGAATGAAGAGGATTATGAAATCATCGAACCCCCTATTGGTGCTATTGTTGAAGAACTGCCCGAAGATGCCACTGAACTTGATTTTGACGGCTTAACGGCTTACGAACTGAACAAAGCGGTTTATAAGGTTGTGGAAGATGGATATGAGATTATCGATGTCTTAGAAGTAGAAGACTGAACCCTTTTTCTGTTTCGTTTCTTCAAGGATTCCTTTTCGATGACCCTTAAAATAAAACTTCCCCCTTGCGGGGGAAGCTTCAACCATTATAGGTATAGTTTGGAAAGATTCGGGACTCCAAAGATGCGACCTATTTCCCTCCAAAAAAATTAATAGTTGTCAAGTACCCTTTTTTGTATGGAAATAGAACGTCTTTTGATGTGTCATCGATGAACTACATTTGGCGCTATAAAAATAAAGTGCCGAAGGATCGACCAACGGCACTTTTTCATGTCAACCGGGGTTGTTAAAACCTAGTTCATCGTATCTGGAAGCATGACTTGGTTCAATACGTGAATGACGCCATTGTCGGCTTGCACATCGACAACAATGATTCCGATACCCGTATTACCTGCACCATCGGTGACATCGGCAATATTGTCACCTGTACCCGGTAAGTTGATGGTAATAGTATCACCTTCTAAAGTTTCAGGCATGATACCATCGGTTAAATCAGTAGAACGTATGTTCTGATTGGCATTGGCGCCTCCAAGAACATGATGCTGAAGCACACTGGTCAATAATCCGGCATCAATGTCGGTTACCTCATTCCATTCCATATTCGTATCCAATAAGGCTTGAAAGGCATCAGCAGTAGGGGCAAAAACCGTGAATGGCCCTTCACCACTTAATATTGATACAAAATCAGTATCAGGCGTACCATCCGTCAAGGCGGTCACCAATGGGGCAAATGTGGGGTCTGCAACAGCAAAAGTGACCACAGTTGGTAAATCAATTACAGCATCCACAGCATGGACCACACCATTTACCGCAACTACGTCTGCTACGGCCACATTACTACTTGCATTGATGCTAACACCACTATCGACGCTGATATATTGACTTAGACTATCTCCGTCGGCATTCGTTGCCGCTGTTGAAACGTACATGTTCATTAATTCATCTGAGAACGCTGCGGTACCAGGAATTACGTGATAGGCCAATACGGAATTGATATCGCTACCATTCGGGTTTGTAAAGGCTGCAAACGCGTCATTTATAGGTGCAAATACGGTGAAATCCGTAGTGGTATCCGATAGTAGGGTTGTAAACGTGGTATTACCGTCTGCAGTCAATGCACCCACCAGGCTTGACAACGCGCCATTGGCCACAGCATGGTCTACGATGGTAGGTAGGCCAATAACGCCATCTACGATATGTACGACACCATTGTCGGCTTCATTATCGGCACTGGTAACCGTGGCAACACCATTGATTTCAACGCCAGAGGCAGTATCGACATACAAACTTAGGTTTCTGCCATCTGCACCGGCAGTGGATAGGCTTGAGATATAGCCCGTAGTCAAGTTAGTGGATAAATTTGTACCACTTACGACATGGTTCAATAATACCTGGGTTAGTACATCGTTGGGAATATCATCTAAAGAACTGAAGTTATTTGCTGCTAAAAAAGCGGCAAAGGCCTCGTCGGTCGGGGCAAACACGGTAAAAGGTCCATCGCCCTCTAGGGTTTCCACTAGGTTTGCTGCTGTCAAGGCCTGTGCCAAAACGTTCAAATTGGCACTGGCAGCCAAGTCAATAATGGTGGTAGTCTCCTCTTCAGGGGGATTCGTTGGGCCATTGTCATCGTCATCAGAACATGAGATGAACAAGAACACGGCAAATAGGGTACTAAATTTTAAAAAATTCGATACGATTTTCATAATAATGATTTAATTAATTGTTTAACAAAAAGTTGAATTGTTTGAACTTTTTAAATACTGGTATTCAATTACTTAACTTAAGTTTCAATGTAAATGATTGATATACAGTTTTATAAAAAATACAATAGAAAGATATCTTGTTTAATAATAGGTTGCTTTTGTTAAACACTATTTAATAAATGTTTAACATTTCATGTCAAAAGAAAAACAAAATAGCAACCACTTTTAGTATGAACAAACGGCCATATGATATTGGTTTTCAGTGCAAATACCCGCTGTTGGGTTTATTCCACCATGGTCGGTAAACATTTTGATAAAGTGTCTTAATTAGTATTTTGTTAAGTAATCTTCGATGTATGCTACACAACGCTTTTTGTATTTTTGCGGTATATTTTATAGAATCATGGGAAAGAAAGTAGTAGTTGGGCTTTCTGGGGGAGTAGACTCCAGTGTTACCGCATATTTGCTGAAAGAGCAGGGATATGACGTGATAGGCCTTTTTATGAAAAATTGGCATGATGACTCTGTAACCATTTCTGACGAGTGCCCTTGGTTGGAAGATAGTAATGACGCGCTAATAGTGGCCGAGAAATTGGGTATTCCCTTTCAAACGGTGGATTTAAGTACGGAATACAAGGAACGAATCGTTGATTATATGTTCAACGAATACGAGCGTGGGCGTACGCCAAATCCTGATGTGCTCTGTAATCGGGAAATCAAGTTTGATGTTTTTTTAAAAATAGCATTGGATTTGGGTGCCGATTATGTTGCTACGGGCCATTATTGTAGAAAAGGGGTATTGAAAAACGATGATGGTACTGAAACGTACCAGTTATTGGCCGGGGTGGATGGTACCAAAGACCAGTCTTATTTTTTGTGCCAATTGTCACAAGAACAATTGGGGAAGACTCTTTTTCCTATTGGCGGATTGCTAAAATCTGAAGTTCGAAAAATAGCCGCCGAGAACGATTTGGTCACTGCCGATAAAAAAGACTCCCAAGGGCTATGTTTTATAGGCAAGGTTCGATTACCCGATTTTTTACAGCAAAAGTTGAAACCTAGATTAGGTGCAATAGTTGAAATTCCGGCTGATGCACCCCAATATGATACTGGCGTGCCCCTATTTAACGACAAATTACATGAGCTTGAACATCATGCTACCAAATACTCCTATGCGCTTTCAGATGGAAGGGTCGTAGGTAAACATCAGGGTGCCCACTACTTTACAACGGGTCAGCGAAAGGGTTTGGACGTTGGGGGAACCCCAGAACCTTTGTTTGTGATAAGTACCGATGTCGATGAAAATATTATTTACACGGGTCAGGGCAAATCACATCCAGGTCTGTTACGACGTACCTTGTTCATAGCGGATAATGACTTACATTGGGTACGAAGGGATTTGGAATTGGAGGTGGACGGCACTATGGAAGTGCAAGCAAGGATACGATATCGACAACCCTTGCAAAAAGCCGTCTTGTATAGAATAGAAGGTGGACTGTATGTTGATTTTGCAGAAAAACAATCCGCAATCACGGAAGGTCAGTTTGCTGCATGGTATATTGGTGAGGAATTGATTGGTTCGGGAGTCATATCTTAGCGAAATGCAAAATAGAATCACCACCCTTTTCGGAATACGCTATCCCATTGTCCAAGCAGGAATGATATGGGCAAGTGGCTGGCGATTGGCGTCTGCCGTTTCAAATGCCGGGGGTTTAGGGTTACTTGGGGCTGGAAGTATGTACCCCAAGGTCTTACGCGAACATATTCAAAAATGTAAACAAGCTACTGACAAACCCTTTGGAGTCAATGTTCCGATGCTCTATCCTGATATTGAAAAATTAATGGGGATTATCATAGATGAGGGGGTTAAAATCGTTTTTACCTCCGCTGGTAACCCAAAAACCTGGACTTCCCATTTAAAAGAAAAAGGAATTATAGTGGTTCATGTGGTCAGTAGTGTGAAGTTCGCGTTGAAAGCACAAGAGGCCGGTGTCGATGCCATTGTTGCCGAAGGTTTTGAAGCTGGTGGCCATAATGGCCGTGACGAGACCACCACTTTGGTTTTGATTCCGGCAGTAAAAGAAAAAGTGAGCATTCCTTTAATCGCTGCTGGTGGCATTGCCACTGGGCACCAAATGTTGGCCGCGATGGTGTTAGGGGCAGATGGTGTTCAGATTGGTAGTAGGTTTGTGGCGAGTGAAGAAGCCTCATCACACCCTGCGTTCAAAAATGAGGTCGTCAATGCCAAAGAAGGTGATACCCAGCTCACTTTAAAGGAATTGGCGCCGGTACGATTGCTTAAGAACAAGTTTTACCATGAGGTACAACAAGCCTATGCCGAAGGTGCCTCTGTAGCACAGTTAAAAGAAGTCTTGGGCCGCGCAAGGGCCAAAAAAGGAATGTTCGAAGGTGATCTTGATGAGGGTGAACTTGAAATTGGCCAGGTTTCCGCATTAATCCATAAGATTAAACCGGCAGGAACCATTGTAAAGGAACTTATCGCTGATTTTGAAAAAGCGAAGGAAACAGTTTAAGTGCCTTTTTAGATATATGGCTCAACCCTTATGTTTTTAGTCACAATCTACGCTGATTTTAACATCATCAAAAAATCTAAACTTTATGTCTAAAATGTTTTTGGGGCACTACCAAATAAAACGATTTTTATAGTTCATTGAAAATGACTATTTCTTTTTTCCTACCGATTCTTGAAGGAAGATAAGCAGGTTTTCAGCAAAACCAGAAGAAAACAACGTATCCCCATTTGTCAAAATCACCATTCCAAATCCTTTTTCTGGGTAAAAGTGTGTCCAAGCCTGAAAATCACTATTGTCCCCAGTATGGAAAAACCTCAACCCGTCCGGTGTTTGCTTTGTAAAAGAAAGTAAACTTCTGTGCGTATTGGTATCAGGAAATAGCGGCATTTCAATTTGTGGTCTTAACAATTCGTCAAAAGTCTTTCCATCTAAAATCTCCCTTTGATTTAATGCTATTAAGAAACGTGCATAGGCATCAGAGGTTGAATACAAAGAGTAGGAAGAGGCAAAAAGGTTCGGACCTTGTTCAACGAAAAAGGGAAATGCGTTTTGATATGTATTATTGGTCGGTTTACCATCTATATGTCCATAAGCCTTTTTATGTTCATATCTTTTTGACCATGTAAAGCTGAAATTGGTTAGTCCTAATGGTTCAGCTACTTCTTTTTGAAAAATACGGTCCAATCCTTTATCATCAGTTTCAAGTAGGTGCAAAAGTACATTCTTTAGATACTCATAGCCTTCGCCCGAATATCCATATTCACTTCCTGGTTCGAATTTTAATTGGAGACTATCATTTGCCTTAGGGCGCCAATTCGGAAATCCTGTTGAATGGCAAAGCACCATCCTAGCGGTGATTTTTTTGTATCTATCGTCGTAACTTATATCGGGGTTTGGTAGATAGGTGTAGAGGGGGCGATCTAAATCTAAAATACCTTTTTGTACCTGATGAAGCACAAAAAATGAAAAAACGGGCTTTGATAATGACGCTACCTCATAAACCGTTTCATTGTCAACTTTTTGGGTATCGTTTGCATTTTTCTTTCCGAAATGCCCGCTGTAGACAATACTGTGATCATTTATAATTGATATAGAAACACCTATGATATTGGAAGAATCTAGCGCTGAGCGAATGAATCCGTCAATTTGATCAGCGTTTAATACTGTGTTTTTAATCGTTCTGATCGTTTCTTTATCCTGTTGACACGAAGAAAATAGAATAAGTGCAAAGACTAGGCATACCTTTAAGTTCATTCATATTCTTTTTAAGGTGGGTTTAATTGTAGACGATTAAGCCCCATAAATGTTACTTACTTTTAATAAGGTTGTAACAATTATTTGATTTTCTCCAATGTATTGATTTTTATAGGGGATACATGCTGCACCTTTCTTTTTTACCTTTTCGCGTCTTTAATCAGCTTCATGATATATTCTAGCTCAACATCCTTTTTGTTCATCCAATCGTCCAATGTTGGCCTAATACGAACATCTGGTATGGTACCCCTGCCAAAATTGGTGTTTGGATCCACGGCATTGGTGTACTTGTTTAGGGGTATGGTAATTTGCATATCGTCGTTTATGGTTGATGTTGGCATTAGGCCACTCGTATTGCCTTGATAACCGCCTCCTGTTTCCGTACCGATTACTTCAGCTTTTTTGTTATAAGACAATATTGCCACAACGTCGGCACATGAAGACATACAAAACCCATTGGTAATCAGATAAACATTCCCTTTGTAATTGTGCTTGGCAGGTTTTTGAATTCTATAATAGTTAAATTCTTTTGTAAGCCACCAACGACTTCCCCTCCAATGATACGAAGAATCTTTTAAGACGGGCTTTTTATAGAATAAACGTGAAAAACCTTTGACTTGCGCTGCGATGTCTTCAGTTGTCTCAATTTTTGCCCAATACCGAAAGGGCTGTTCAAAAAAATAGGAAGCAAGTTTTACTGCATTCCCATCTGTTCCACCGGTGTTGTTTCTTAAGTCGATGATCACATGTTCTATTTGTTTCTGATTGAGTTGTTTAAAGGTGTTTTTAATAAACTTGTCAAAATTTTGATCGTTCTTCTTTATGGTCGATTTTGCAAAAGAGCGTACTGTGAGCAATCCTATATCATTAGTAATCTTTAGGTTAAGTTGATTTTCGTTTTCCCTCTCGAGTGTTTCGAACGTAGGAAATACATCGTTCGACACGCCCGTTAAATTATATACCTTTCTTAATCCTTTAGTGCGGGCTTCTATTTCAAACCGGTTTGTAGTGCTTATCATACTTCGATACCAAAGTGCAAATCGATAATTCAGCAATAAGGTCTTTAAGGTTTGATTGTATCCATCAGAGGGTATGGCATTGTAAAGCGTTTCAAGAATCGCAGCGATGGATTGGCCATTAATGGCAAGAATTTCACTCTTTAACGGAATTGTTTCATTTTTGGCGTAATTCTTTGTTACAAAAGCCCGTTTTTCATCATCTATAAAGACTTCAATAGGAATTAGTTTCAAAGAATCATTTAGGGTGTTCTGATTCGCTTCAGATAACTCGATGGATGTATGTAAGCAGCCAATTTTAGCGAATAGGGGCTTTAATAACCGGTAATATGTTAAGGGGCTAATGGAGTCTGTAACCGTTGTAAATGTTGAATCAATCAAAAAATCAAATTCTCGTTTATCCGTATAGCGATACATACCCGGGTGCCCCGAACCTATCCCTTCCATAAGTTCTTTTACCTGTATGTTTAGACTATCTGGGGCGTATTTTTTTTGGAATACATCTACTTTTGCGTCTTGCGCAACAGTGTATAAAGGCGTTGTGAGGGCAAAATAGCCAAAAATCAGTATTATTTTTTTCATGTCAGGTGATGTCATAAATTCTTTAGCACTTCTCGTGACAAAGAAATTACTTCCATCCTGCTTTATTTTGTCAATAATTGCCTATTTGGTATGATGTCTAAATGTCGACGGTGTGATTCCCTCTATTTTTTTAAACGTTTTGCTGAGTACAAAAACATCGTTGAAACCACATAAATCGGCAATTTCCACTAAAGAGTGTTGTCCTTTTTCAATGTAGTGTTTTACCAAGTTTACTTTACAAATAAGATAGTATTGGTAAGGAGATTGAAAAAAAGTGGACTTAAAAATGCGAATAAGATGATACTTTGAAAGTCCAACATTGTCTGAAAGCAGGTCTAGGTTGAAATCAGAGCGTAGGTTACTGTGAATGTATTCTTTTGCCAATAGTACTTTTTTATATAATTCTTCTCGCGTACTTCTTTTAACACGCATGATTTGATTGATATCGGTGTCAATATTTTTCTGCGATTGGATTAATTTTTCAGCAATCAGGTAATAGACTTCCTTCCGCAGGGGTTGTGCTTCTTGAACACTCGTTTTGATCGTGCCTGACAACTTTTGAAGTAATAGGCCCAAAGTATCACGATGATAAAAATTATTTTCAAAAAATTCAGGGCAAGCCATTGAATTCACGACCAAGCCTTTATCTAACAATTCTTCGGCTCCCGAGTTAAGTGTTTGATAGACCTCGGTAATCAATTTTTTCTCCAAAAAAATGGAAATGCCCTCTGATCCCTTTATGGGTTTTGTTTCTATCTCCCGTCCATCGTTGATGATTAAATATTGTCCGGCCCTGGGCGCATATCTTTTCCCATCCAGAAAATAGAGTTCCTTTCCATCAAGAACATATTTGATTGAAAAATTAGAGGTGTATGAAATGTATTCATTTGATTCATAGGCTACCGTGGAATAATAGATTTCGTTTAAGAAGCTTTCAGGAAAAAATGACCTCTTGACCTTTTTATCGAAGCGCTTGACATTTTTTTGAAACAATGAATCAATCATTTTTAAATGTAAAGTTACTGATTAGCTTTATAGCTGTTCAACTCCGTTTCAAAGGCAATTAACGAATTCCAAATTGATTGGACCTCTGGCCAAAAGTTATCATCAAAATCTGAATCGGTATTGACCAATACAA
This sequence comes from Croceitalea sp. MTPC5, assembly GCF_036985505.1. Taxonomy (NCBI): domain Bacteria; kingdom Pseudomonadati; phylum Bacteroidota; class Flavobacteriia; order Flavobacteriales; family Flavobacteriaceae; genus Croceitalea; species Croceitalea sp. MTPC5. The sequence continues at coordinate 279,594 of NZ_BTGQ01000006.1, read as the reverse complement.
TTTTACCGGTTTCAGTTTTGGGATTGAAGTACATAGCGGTTACTACTCCGGGATCTGAACCATTATGTCCAATGACCTCATCTTTGATTTTAATGAATTCATTTGTGTATTCCATAAAAATTCCGAACCCTTCTTCAGTTTCGATATTTGAAAATTTATGTTTTTCAAATAATTTTTTATACCCATCTTGATTTAAAAGCGTATCGGTCCCCTTGTAACCTTTTATCAATTCGCTCAAAAACAGGCTTAGATCATTACATGACGTAATAAATCCGCCGTCTGCATAGGTTATCAAATCGTACTTGGCGATCATCAATTCTTTATGGGCAAATAATCTAGAACGGTTTGTAGAATCAATATCTTCTGAAGACCAGCCCGAAGAAGTCATCTTCAGGGGGTTCAAGATATATTCTTTAGTAAAGGATTGGTAGCTTTGCTCCGTGGCAAACTCGATGACCAGTGCACAAAGGGCAGAGGCGATATTGGAATATTCTCGTGCTTTACCTGGTTCTGCCGTTGAGAAAATTTCTTTTTTGTACCATTTCCCACTTTCGGTCAAGCTATTTTTTATAAAATCGATTAATGAAATTTTGGCCTCTGGTTTGCTGAACCAATCATATACCCCCTCGTTATCATCATGTTCTGATTTTTCCAAAACATAAGATTTTGAATAAATCTCATCTAGATCACGAATTGATGAGGTGTGATAAGCGAGATGCTTTATCAGTATTGGTTTTTTGGGATGATTGGGATTATGAATTTCAAAAGGTAGGTAATCGTTAATGGGGTCATCAATAGTGAGCTTTCCCAATTCTTGGGCTTTCATTAAAGCGATACCAATTAAGGTTTTTGAAATGGAAGCAATATTTTGGGTAGTATTTGGGGTATATCGCTTTTTTTGTTCAATATCGATATATCCAAAACCCCTATTGTAAATTAATTCTGAATCATCGACCACGGCTACACTGAACCCTACAATGGCGCCTTTATCAAAAGCAGATTGTAATTTTTGGGTCAAAGTGTCTTTTAGCATGACAGGATCTTTTTCTAGATTTTTTATCGTTTCTTTTTTTTGATTGCAACCCAGTAGTATCGTAGAGAACAAAAGAACTAGTAAAAGATTTTTCATGGAAGGGCCAAGGGCTAAAATTGGTTAAGTAATTTGAAAACGTTCAAACAGTGTTTTTGGAAATATAGTAAAATTCCCTTCAGGAATGGTTAGGAATTCAACTTTACCCATTATGATAAAAAATGCTGAAACAAGAATTTGAACAATGACTATCCTTTGCATGGTTGAAGTATTTGTTGCATAGTGAATAAACAATACGGTAGTCTTTGAAACTTGTCTTGGTATTTTGATAAACAGAAGCAAAATGTGTAAAGATATTTTTTGTTTTATGTCTGATATTGAAACTGTTGTCTCGTTTAAAAAATAAATCCTTTTATTAGAACATGATATGTGCGAGCAGAACAAATCAATTTATATTGGGCGGGGTTCCTTAAATGAGGGGTTTGCCAAGAGCTACTGTCTTATTTATGGTATAGCCCAAAATTTTAACATTGTACTCGCAATAATGCCAATCTATTTTTGTGCTTCTTCTCAAGACCTTTGTTGAAAGATGAAATGGTCAAGGCCAAAGAAGGGGATATCCAATTAAACTTAAAAGAACTAGTTCCGGTTCGATTGGTTAAGAACAAGTTTGTCGTGATATACAGAAAGTCTATGCAAAAGGTGCCTCAACATAACTGCTAGAAAAGTCCTGGGTTGTGCAAGTGCCAACAAATATATGGGCGCACAGTTTACGGAAAATCAATACAACATGCTATTTTGAATGGATACATTGTAAATTTCTAAAATCAGTTTTCCCGAATCTTCTTCAGCAAGTAGTCAAGCCCATCCAATTCAGTGGCTATCCTAATATCAGGTTCTACCGGGGTTTTAGATTCGTCCCCATTGGTTCTAACACTATATGCCGAAGAAATTCGAAATTTGATTTTTGAATTGGGCAATTGATGAGTAACCAAGGCATAGGCAGAAAAGGAAGATAAATTGCCTGTTTCTTGCCCGATGACCTCACCCATACCATAATCTTGAAACATGCCCGCAAAAACGGAGCCTGCAGAAAAAGTGTTATTATTTATCAATAGGTATACATTGCCCTTAAAGCGTTTTGCCTTGCGATGGGGTTTGGTAGTCTTATAATCGAGCTCATAAAGGCCTTTATTTTTCTTCTTTTTAAGTAATACTTTTGAATACGGATTCAATAGATACAAGGGTTTTATCCAACGTAGAGCTTTCGGAATATATTTTTTCTCGAACGCTTTTTGATACTCTGGGGTTACTTTCCAAAGTGTTTTTTTTAATCTTTTGAAAGGTTTGTTATAAAGATATCTTGCCAAATCCTCCCCTAATAGATCTTGTCCGCCATCGTGATTTCGAAAGTCAAGGATTAGATGGTCCGTATGCTTTTCGTTAATGGCCTTGAAGGTTTCCTTATAACGTCTTTTCGCATTTTTTCTGTTCGCATTGAAATTGCTTATTTTGATGTAGGCGATATCACTATGCAATTGGTCATATTGAAACCAATCTTCATCTTCTGATAACCAATCTTTAAATACCACTTCGTAGTTTGCACCGTCATTTTGCAAGATAGTGTCCTTTAATTCCACATTAAAAGGACCTTTCCAACCGAAGGTTTTCCATAGATAAAATGGAAAATTGCTGGAAATATCATGTTTTTTCAGATTTGGAAGTTCTTTTTTTGAATGCTTAAGCATGTCTTGGATCAAAGTGGAATCCTTTATGCCGTTGATGCCCATTATCTTTTTCCCCACAAGTTCACTTTGGCCCTCAAGGGTCTTGGTTATAAACAATTCGTTATTCTTGATTGCTACATGAAAAGGGAAGAATAAGCCTCCATTTCTATGGAATTTATGGAATAGGGGGTAGGGGAAAGTACTCGTGTGGGCATCATTATAGCATACCACCAATTCATCTATAATCCTCCAAAACCCACTGATTGATAAACTATCTTTTAAATTTTCTTTGAGACGATTTGAATAAGAGCGAATCTCGTCTTTACTTTTAAACCGATAGGGGTATGGATGTATATCCTCAATAATCCGAATTACATCGTCAATATCCTGCTCCATCCCAATTTTTGGGATATGGCTTTCCTGTGCGTAGCCATGGAAGAATAAAATTAGTAGGAATAGGATTGTCGCAATTAACTTCAATTTTCTTTTTCGATTGATTGGAACATTAGGCTTTATGCCAAGGCTATCTTTTTCGATTTAGGTCGTTAAATTCCTAATCTTCTTGAAATATAACAAAATAGTCGGACTATGGGCAGTCAACTAATGGAGCTAATACAACACGGCTTTTTGAGGATACCGGACAAAGAACATTTCCATTTCTTAATACAGCATCGATATGGGTAACAACGCTACAAAAAGTACACTATCATAGGCCAGGCCCCTTTACGGCGATGGCTATGCACTATTATTCGTATATCGAATACTGGAACATATGGACCTAAATAAGATAAGCTATGGTTTTTCTTTGCCAAAGTCCGTATTATATGACAATTATCTTTTTTGGCTTGAATGCTTTTGACTTCTACTGCTTTTTTTACCTTTACGGCCATCATGAAGAATACGATTCTTGTTTTTTTATTTCTGTTTTTAGTGCATACTATTCAAGGACAAATAGAGAATGATAAAGTACTGCATTATGTTGGTGGAAACCTTTATGGGTTAGCCGGTGCCGGAATTGCAAAACAAATATCAAATGGGAATCGTTGGTGGACCTTTGCCGGGGCCATTGGCGGAAGTACGCTGATCGGACTTGGAAAAGAAGCTGTTGATGCCAGTCAACGTGAAAATGGTTGGGATAATGCCGACCTGCTAGCAACTATCTTAGGGGGTGCCACCGTTGGCTTCACCATCGATATTTTTACCGATCATAAAAAGAAGGGCCCTCGCAATTTAGCACGTGGTACGACTTTTAAAAAGGAAACGACTTCATGGTCGGTTTTGGATGAAGACCATTTCAAAAAGTCAGGCCAAATACCTACTTTAAAGATACTTGGGCTTCCTGAAGGTTTTTTTGAAATTCAAGCTGATTAAAGGAGTCCTCGAGCTTTTATTTCCAAGTACTTATTGATGGTATTTATGGTCAGGGCCTCGGGTTTGGTCAAAATTGTTTGAATACCGTACTGCCTTAAGGCTTTTTGCATTAACCTTTTTTCCATCGAAAACTTCTCGGCGATGGTTTTGTGGTAAATGGCCTTTAAATCTTCTGCATTGGTATGAATCAATTTTTCCAATTCGGTGTTCTCAAAGAAGATGACTACTAAAACGTGCTTTTTCGCCATGGCCGTTAAGTAGGGCAATTGACGTTTCAGTGCCGACATATGTTCAAAATTGGTATATAGCAACAGCAGACTTCGCTGGTTTACTTTTCGTTTGAGATGGGCATAGAGTAGTCCAAAATCAGAATCCGTGAAAGCAGTATCGATATTATACAAACTTTCAAGAATGCCATTCAGATGCGTTATTTTTTGTGCCGCTGGTAAAAAGGTCCCTATTTTTTTTGAGAATGACACCAACCCTGTCTTATCATTTCGTTTTAAGGCAACATTGGAAAAGGCTAAGGTGGAATTTATCGCATAATCAAGAAGTTTGAGCCCGTTAAAAGGCATTTTCATAACCCGCCCCGTGTCGATAATGGAATAAATTGGTTGTGATTTTTCATCTTGATATTGGTTGACCATCAACTGATTTTTTTTGGCGGTGGCTTTCCAATTTAGGGTCCTGATGTCATCTCCCTCTATATATTCCTTGATTTGTTCGAACTCTTGGGTATGGCCTATTCGTCGTATCTTTTTTAAACCGATTTGGGTCAATTTATTGCTAATGGCCAAAAAATCATATTGCTGCATTTGAATAATCGACGGATATACCGGTACCATTTGATCTTTTTGAAAAGTATAACGTCGTTTTACCAATTGCAACGGGGTAGCGGCATATACGTTCAAGTTACCAAAAACATATTCACCACGATCGGTAGGCCTAAGTGTATAACTATGCCGCCATGTTTCATTTTTTGAGAGTTTTGAGGTTAATGAAAAATCACGTTTCTGAAATTGTTGGGGAAGCTCATCAATTACGGTAATCCCTGTATTGAAACCATACGTTGACGTAATCTTTACTTGTAGATCATTGTAATCACCGTTAGAGAGTTTTTGGGGTAATTCGCGTTCGGCTTTGATAGCATAGGTTACATACAATAGATAAGAATCAAGTAAAAAGAGTGTTATCAAAACATAAAACAACAGCCATGAAATGGGGTATAACCATGTTACCCAATACGATAGTATAAAACTCGCGACGAGTATGGCGATGTACCAAAAAAAAGTCTGATGTATATAGAATGATTTGAAGAACCGTAGCATTTACCTCGGAATTTCCACTGATTCAGTAATCATCTGGATGACACTTTCTGTTGTTATTCCTTCCATTTCACGTTCTGGGGTTAGAATGACCCTGTGGTTTAAGATAGGTACCAAGGCCTTTTTTACGTCTTCTGGGGTTACAAAATCACGCCCCTTCATAGCAGCAAAAGCCTTTGAACACTGCATTGTTGCAATTGACGCCCTTGGTGAGGCACCCAGATAAAGATGGGGGTGGTTTCTTGTTTTTGCGATAATTTCAGCAATGTATTTAAAGATTTTTTCTTCTATGACTACCTCATGGATGATATTCTTGTACTCTACCAATTTTTTTGGAAGTAATACAGGTTGAATACTGTCTTCGGGATTTCTTGATTTTCTGTCATGATGGGTTTGAATGATCTTCACTTCTTCATCTACCGAAGGGTAATCTACTTTGACCTTAAATAAAAATCGGTCTAATTGCGCCTCGGGCAAAGCATAGGTGCCTTCTTGCTCAATTGGGTTCTGGGTTGCCAATACCATGAAAGGGGCAGTCATCTTATAGGTTTTTCCATCAACCGTGGCTTGACGCTCTTCCATAGTCTCAAATAATGCCGCTTGGGTTTTTGCGGGTGCGCGATTGATCTCGTCAATCAAAATGACATTTGAAAAGATAGGCCCTTTCTTAAACTCGAATTCCGACTCTTTTACGTTGAAAATGGAAGTGCCCAAAATATCACTTGGCATAAGATCGGGTGTAAACTGAATACGGCTGAAACCGGTTTTCAAGGTTTTTGAGAAAAGCTTGGCAGTTATGGTCTTGGCAATACCAGGTACACCTTCAATTAGTACATGCCCATCAACAAATAGGGCGACGATCAGTAACTCAATGAAGTTTTGTTGCCCTACGATAACCTTTGACAATTCTTCTCGAATCGCGATAACAGCTGTCTTTAACTCTTCAAGGGGAATTCTATTGTCAAAGTTTAAATCGTTATTTTCCATTTACTTTTATTTTAAAGTTTTCTATTTTTTTGTTTAGCGACCCTAATTGGTCATCTGACAGTTTTGACTGATTTTGAACTTGGGTGATCAATTGAAACAAAGCCCTGATATCGTCAATAGTATGATTGCTTCTGGCCGCTAGATTTTTGTGGAATTGGTCATCCAAAGATTCTGTATTGAGATAAAACCTGTTTCTAATGTAATCTAGAAAATTGGCAATTTGGTGTTTTGCAATTTCTTCCCGTTGTCCAGTTTCATAATACATATCGGCAATCGTCTTTGTAAATGCCAAAGTCTGGTTCTTTAAGGGTTTGATTACCGCTATTGGGCGTTGTTTCCTTTTTCCCTCAAAAATGACATAGATCAAACTACCGATAAGAACCATATAGTATGCCCATTTGAACTCTTTGGTGTTTAGAAAAATATACATGGGCGAGGTATAAAAAGACTTTCCTGATTTATGGTGGTTGTCCATATATAATGCGCCTTCGGCATTCAAGTATGAGAGAAGTCCAGCGGTGTATTCCCGATTTTCATCCTTCAGGATGAAATAATTGGTAAAAGCCTGCGGAAATGTAGAGAGGATAATGGAGCCCTTACCAAAAGGATGTTTGATTACATTTACTTTTCTTTCAATTTCATCGGGATTATCGGCAGTCGTATGGACTTCGCCTAGAACAACGGTATTCAAGGTGTCAATTGTGCTAAAAATGAGACTGTAGTATTCTTTTGTAAAAGGTGTTGGCGGCCTTTTGATTTGAGTATTTACCAATTGATGGTAAAACGTAGGGGTCACTTCCGCACTAGAGTACAAACTGGTTTGATTTAAGTTCAAGGTGTCCAATAATTTAGTTTCAAATCCACTTGAAGCCACGAATAGTGTATTTCCCTTTGAAGTCCAATCCAGCAGTACTTCCAATTCGGTTTCCCCAAAGTCTACCCTATCATTTACAATCAAATACGTTCCTGAGGCACTTTCATTTTGTTGCAGAAATTCGAAAGGAGGTTTATATACCTGTTGTAAACGGTCTTCAAAAGTTTTTTGCACTAGCTCATTTACAACGAAGGTACCGTTGGGAATTTTATGTTGCGCCACATAAGAAGGGAACCAATTTACCTTTTTTGGTTTGTTGTATTGCAACACCAAAATAAGGCCAACGGTCAATATGGCAATAACGATATAGACGCTACCCTTTTTAACCATTGTCAATCACATTTTTTTGAAGGTTTAAAAACAGCTTCGAGGCTTTTCCGTAATCATCTTCTTTAATTTCAAACCCGCCATACCAAATATAATCATAGAGCAAGGTGGCTTTTGCAAATGAAGCTTTGAGGGCAGTACTTTTAAGTTCGCCAAGGTAATCATCGTTTGTTTTTTGCAATTGCCAATTTATCAATTGCTTGTCGCTCATCAGTTTTAAAATAAAAAGATAATAATAGCGAATGGCCAAACGAAAGTTTTTCGTAGCTACGGCATCTTTTATTAATTGTTCAATATCCTCTGATTGGATAATACGTTCATCTTCAGATAAGCGCACCAAGTTGTTGTTCTTATTGGCTTGGATCAAGGCCCTTGTATTGGCATTGATAAAGAATCGAATGATCAAGTATAATAACAATGCCAAAAGTAAGTATGGTATCATGCGTAAGAAAACGGCAAGATAGGCCGGTGCATTTCCTACCCCGAACAACCACTCAAAAAAACGCCGGAATACATTGTAAAACCAGTTTTTCAAGGCGTCCCACCAAGTATGCTCCTTCTCTTTGATTTCATAATTGAATTTTTCGTTATCGGCATACTCTTTTAAATCCGCTTCAGAAATGGTTATTGGTCGTAATTCAGAATCATCATAGTTGATACCAATGGAGTCCTTTTGCGCCACGATCGTACTACAAAACAGAAGAAAGCATAAAACGAGGCTGTTTTTCAACATGAACCGACTAGTCTGAAGATTTACCTATGTTTCCGATACGTTCGTAAGTACCGGTGAAATTTTTCTTTTCGTTCAAATTAAAATAAATCAATGCCGTTGCAACAAGCAAAATGATATTCATTAAAAATTGAATCATTTGACTGAGTATATTCAATGCCAAATAGATGGGGTCGGCGAAGGCATTCATGCTCGTGGCATCCATTTCGCCAGAGAATATGCCCATTTTTGCCCAAGTATAAATCACCGCGGGCAGACTGAATGCCAATGAGGCCACATAGATTATAATATAAACTACGAATAAGGTCGCAAAGGTAATCCACCAGTTGTCTTTTACTAAGCTGAAACTCTCTGAATAGGCATCGGAAGCATTTTTATTTTGAAAAATCAACATGGAAAATGAAATGGACAAGGGTACCGCAAGGTAAATGCCAGGTATAAAACAAAAGAGTAGACCGACAAATACCGACAAAAATACAAGAAACCCTAAACCAACGATTGGCCAAAATTTAGCGTAAACCTGTTTTTTAATGGCATTAAAGTCGGTTTCACCTTTATTTTCGACGTACGACTGAATGTAACTCAATACACTACCGTAAGAAACGGCATAGACCAAAACAGAACTTATCACAAAGGAGAATAGCGCAAAAATCATTATAAGGGGTGAGAAAACTTGGCTTTCGGCGGTTATTGTGGCAAAATTCAAAATGTCACCAAAAGCATAAAAATAAAAGCCCAGCGAAACCAGCATCACCAGTAAGTAGGGACCGACGATTTTTAAGAGCGCGCTAAAAAAAGGCTTGAACTCGTTTCGTATGAAACCAAAGGTATCCGTAAGAATATCACCAAGTTCGCGCTGTTTTTTGAATTCAATGTATTGTGACGCTCCCATTCTTAAGTCTTTTATGTAGTTGGTATGGATAAATTATGTAGTAGTAAATAATCAAGCTGAGTGAGCCGAGGATAATTAAAATAGCAAGCCAGTCGGGCATTTCGGTATGTCTGGTCACAAAACCTTCTAGAAAACCGGCTACAATGAAAAAAGGTACCGTACTCACCATAATTTTGAGCCCATTTTTGACCCCTCTTTTAAACGATTCCAATCGGGTATACGTTCCTGGAAAGAGAATTCCATTGGCCAAGACGAGTCCGGCACAACCGGCTATGATGATTACCGCTATTTCAATGGTACCATGTATCCAAATCGTTCGAACCGATTCCCATAGCAAGCCCTTATCGTAAAAAAAGTATTGAAAACTTCCAAGCATGATCCCGTTACGTAACATGATGTATAGCGTGCCAATGCCTAAGAATACGCCAAAAGCAAAAGCAAATACCGCTACTTTGATATTATTTATCGTAATGCCCAAGAACATATTGAATTTCCCTTGTTGTTTGTAAACGGCCATGGGGTCATTGTTTTTGATATTTTCCAAGGTCATGTTAACATAGGCATCCCCTAAAATGGATCGCACAAAATCCCCTTCATTCGCAGCTGAAAAAGCGCCGACCACCGAGAAGAAGACAAAGGCCAAAAATGCTATGAGCAGTTCTCGCCGATGTTGATAGAACATCGTAGGAAATTCCGTTTTCCAAAAAGTCACAATACGGTTCTTGGATTCCCGTTTTGTTTTATAGATTTTTTGATGTGCTTGAGATGCTAAGGCGTTTAGATAAAATTCGGTGTTGCTCCCTCGATAGAAGGTCTTGGCGTAGCTGAGGTGATCTGTGATTTCGATGTAAAGGTCTGAGAGTGCATCGGGGTCTGATAATCCTTTTCCCTTAAGGGCGTTTTCGAAAGTAACCCATTTGTCCTTATTTTGTTTTACAAAAGCAGCCTCTCGCATTAAATTTGCGGGTTTACTTGTAAAGAAACTAAAATATGAATCAATTTCAAATAGAAACGGCCCAAAATATAAGTATTACGCAGAATACCGCCAACCTTGGCGAGCGCATGCTGGCCTATCTTATTGACGGCTTCGTGATTATAGCCTATACTATTTTGGTAGTATTGCTTTTGATATCCCTTGACATTGAGTTTGGCGATATGTGGGCACTTTATCTTGTGGCTACATTGCCCGCTTTTTTATACTACTTATTATTTGAGACGTTTACCGATGGAAAAACGATTGGCAAAGGTCTGATGAAATTACGAGTGGTGAAATTGGACGGTTCAAAACCAAATTTTGGCAACTATTTCGTTCGTTGGATGCTACGTATCATTGATGTGACACTTACATCAGGCGGTGCCGCAGTATTGACGATATTGATTCGGGGCAATGGGCAGCGCATCGGCGATATCGCGGCAGGGACCACGGTAATAAGTGAGAAACAGCGAATTTCGATCCGTGATACTTTATTGCGTGATATACCTGAGGATTATAAACCGACATTTTCACAGGTTACGGTATTTGATGATAGGGAGATACAGACTATTAAAGAATTATATGATTCCGCTAGGCGTAATGGGCATCATAACGTTATTCTTTCCCTCGACAAAAAAATTAAGGAAGTCACTGATATCACAACGCATTTAAGCCCGATAGAGTTTGTTGACCTCGTTATTAAGGATTATAACTACTATACCCAACGACTTTAGACCGATCTCATGTTCTACCTGACCATTGATATTTTAGGAACGATAGCCTTTGCCATTTCGGGGGTATTGGTCGCCATGGAAAAGAAACTCGACCTTTTCGGTGTGCTGATTATTGCTTTCGTAACCGCAATTGGTGGCGGTACCTTACGTGATTTGCTCATAGGAAATACCCCTGTGGTCTGGATGCGTGATGCCACTTATGTCATTACCATTGTTATTACCGTTGTCGTGGCCATCGTGTTCGTCAATCAGCTAAAGTACTTGCGAAAATCATTATTTCTATTCGATACCATTGGTATCGGTCTGTACACCCTTATTGGTGTTGAAAAAGGAGTTGAAGCTGGCCTATTACCCATAATGTGTATCGCCTTAGGAACGATTACCGCGAGTTTCGGGGGTGTAATACGTGATATACTCTGTAATGAGATACCTGTAATATTCAGAAAAGAAATTTATGCAACGGCCTGTATTCTAGGCGGTGTAAGCTATTTTTTGCTGACAAGGCTCCCCATAGCCGAAAGTTACGCGTATTCGGGCGCTATTTTAGTGGTCATCGGTTTACGATTGCTTGCGGTCAAATTCAAAATTCGGTTGCCCAATATTTACGGCAGCCAGTAACCGGTGGTCGGTATTTTCAATATCCAGTCTTCCATAGGATTGCCGTAAATTGTTACTGCGATAAAGAAGGAAACCAATAAGAATACGCCTAGATAATTGGGTTTTAGGGTTAAAAGAAGTTCTTTCACTAACCACTAACCACTAACCACTAACCACTAACCACTAACCACTAACCACTAACCACTAACCACTAACCACTAACCACTAACCACTAACCACTAACTACAATACTTCCGCCTTTAAGACATATACATTTTGCATAGGCCAATCCCCTTCATCCACTTCAACCTGATTGATTTTATCAACAATATCCATACCTTCTATTACACGACCAAAAGGGGTATAGTTGCCATCTAAATGATATGATCCGGGTTTGGTGACCACTATAAAGAATTCGTACGGGGAAGCCAATTTATGTGGATTGTCCCTTTCACTACTGGGCATTGAAATGGTTCCCCTATGGTGTTTATGTCCTTTTCGGGTGTCGGGCGGTAACAGATACCTTCCTATTTGGCCTCTCTTTTTGCCGGTTTCCCTGTTGTCTGAATTGCCGCCTTGAATGATAAAATCTTTGACCACACGATGGAACATGGTATTTTCGAAGTAGCCTTTTTTTGCCAAATAAATAAAGTTCGCCTTGTGATATGGTACGTTATCATAGAGCTGTATGGTAAAGCTTCCCATGGTTGTGGTCAATTTTACTTTATCCTCTTTCAGGGTTTTCGCATATTCAAAGAAAAAATCAATAGCGTTTTCTTCGGTCAGGACAAATTCTTCCTCTTCTTTAGTTACGGGCAAAGAATCAATTTCTTTTACTTGAACCCCTTGTTCGGTCGATGGGGGCGCGCCTTTGGTTGAATTAACGTCTTTGTTCGCCTTATCCGCCTTATCCCCACATGAGATCAAAAAAAATAGTGTTATACTTGTCATTAATGAAATCGTAGCTCTAAGCATGAATTTTGAAGATTTTTGCGAACAGGTCATAAAAATAAAAAATCTGCCCTTGCCCGGTAACGAATCGCACTATAAAATGGAACCCGCTGTTCGAAAAAAGTGGCGTGAGTCTAAGAATACATTAGGTCAAAATCCTAAAAAGGCTGCTGTGATGGCATTATTCTACCCAGATGCAAATCAGCTGACCAAGCTTTTATTAATTCTCAGAAAAACCTATCAGGGGGTACATTCGAATCAAATTGGTTTTCCGGGGGGTAAGGTTGAGGAATCGGATAGCGATCTATTGTTTACCGCCAAACGTGAGACTTATGAAGAGGTAGGCGTATCCCAAGAAGAAGTAGAGGTCATTAAAGAATTGACGGAGGTGTATATTCCACCGAGTAATTTTTTGGTAAAACCTTTCGTGGGTCTATATAAAAAACCGAAACCTTTTAAGATCCAAGAAGAAGAAGTGGAAGCATTGGTTGAGGTGCCGTTGGTCGATTTTCTAGATAAAACGAATGAAATCGAACAACGAATGACTACTTCTTACGCCACCGATATTCTTGTACCAGCCTTTAAATTAAATGGTTATACGGTTTGGGGGGCTACTGCCATGATGTTAAACGAAATCAAAATGCTTTTGCGTAGAGTGCTTTAGTGCTATTTCGTAAATTAGCCAAGCAATAGTTGAATATGGGTATTTTTAAAGAGAATCCTTTCGGACACATTTTGTTCTTAAAAAAGTGGCTTATCCGTATTTTGGGTCTTATTACGCACCAGCGCTATAAACAATTCAACAAACTACAGATAGAGGGTTCTGAAATTATCAGGAATCTACCAGATCGGAACGTTTTGTTCGTAAGCAACCACCAAACCTATTTTGCCGATGTTGTAGCGATGTTCCATGTTTTCAATGCGAGTTTAAAAGGGCGTGACGACAATATCAAGAATATCGGTTATCTGTGGAATCCTAAATTGAATTTCTACTATGTGGCCGCCAAAGAAACCATGGGCAAAAGCTTATTGACAAAAGTCTTGGCCTATGCGGGTTCCATAAGCATAGAACGTACATGGCGTGCCGATGGCCAAGATGTGAACAGGCAAGTGAAATTCAGTGATATCTCGAATATAGGTATAGCTTTAGATGATGGATGGGTCATCACGTTCCCCCAAGGGACTACGAAGCCTTGGAAACCAATCCGTAAGGGAACCGCACATATTATCAAACGTTACAAACCCATCGTGGTTCCTGTGGTTATCGATGGTTTTAGAAGATCTTTTGATAAGAAGGGACTGTACATCAAAAAGAAGGGAATTCTACAATCAATGCAAATCAAGGAGCCTTTGCAAATTGATTATGACAATGAATCCATTGAACAGGTCATCGAAAAATTGGAGTATGCCATTGAGCAACATCCTTCTTTTCTACATGTCATTCCTGAATCTGAACTGGCAGCATATGAAGCTGACCATCAGAAAAGAAGGTATAGCCATAAGGAAAAAAGTTAGACCTCCAACTTTTTCAGTTCGCGATAATTTTGGTTCAATCTTTTAAGTAGAATGCCATACAATACCCTATAGAATAGCCAGAACAATACCCCAAAAAAGGCAATTGCTACCGCAAAAAACACGCCGATGAGTAACCATGCGAGAATTCCCGAACTTGCTGAAGAAACCTTTTCAGTAAGCTCGACGGGCGGATCATATATGAGTATTTCAACAAGAAGTACGATTATGGATGTGGCGAACAATCCTACATTGAACCATACGTATTGCATCACGGTCTTTCTGGTCTTTATGATTTTTTTCATCAAATCACGTGATGAATCCGTTACCGAGATTTTTTTATAATTCTGATAAAACTTGTAAATAAAGAAGAGGATAACCAGCAATGATATGATTTGTATGGCCCATTCGGTAAAAAGTATAAGCTTAGCGCCATCCCCATTTCTTACCTCACTTTTAATAGGTAGAAAAGCGAGTACGATCCAAAAGGCGAATTCCATGATGCTGATATAAAAAATCCATTTTACAATGGAAGATGATTTTTTCCATATCATTTTGTATATCTGGTCATATGAAAGCTTCGGAAGCTGCTGTTCCTGCTTTTGCCAGTCTTTTTTCAATAATTCTAATTCATCCATCATAACTTTTTACGGATTTAAGATGGTTCTTAGTTTGTTTTTTATCCTGTTCATTTTAACCCTGGCATTTACTTCTGAAATACCCAAAGTTTCGGCAATTTCACTATAGTCTTTATCTTCAAGGTACAAGAACACCAATGCCTTGTCAATATCGCCCAGCTGTTTTACCGCATTGTACATCAACTTCAGTTGTCGTTCTTGGGTGTCATCATATTCGTCGGCCTTTATCTTAAAAATTACGGATTCGTAATCTTGGGTCTTTACCCTCTTTTTTGATTTTCGATAAAGGGTGATGGCCGTATTTAGGGCAACCCTGTACATCCATGTGCTGAACTTGGCATCGCCCCTAAATTTCGGGTATGCCTTCCATAGTTGAATGGTAATTTCTTGAAAGAGGTCATTATGCGAGTCCCTATCATTGGTGTACAGGCTACAGACCTTGTGAACAATATTTTGGTTGTTCTCAAGTTCGGTAACAAACTTATGTTCAAGTTCTTTGTTCACTAATTGGTTGGAGAGTGATTTACTATTGGTAGCAGATTCGTGTTCTTTGTTACAATATTGGGTAAATATCCCAATTTAAGTTGTATTACTTGCGATAGTCCAAAGCAGGCGGTCTGTCGCCAATCAAAGGTTCATAAACAAAGTCCGTACCCCTTCTTTCCGTGAATTCGACCTTGGCCTCTTTAATGAGGGATTGATCATTGAACAGATCAATAGCGGTAGCCGTTAGCGTTTTGGCGGCCACCATCATACCCTTTTTGCCAATGGTAGTACCACCGGCTGCTACTGCTTGCCAGCTGTGTGCTGGGGTGCCTGGTACCCAAGTTGCCGTACCGAAACCCACGGTTGGAACTACGAAACTGACATCACCAACATCGGTAGAACCGTAGGCCCTAGCAGTTTCGCGATAAGGTTGAACCTCCATGGCCACTTTTTCGTTCAATTGCTCTTGGCCCAAGCTCTGGGCAATTTTGGTCCCAAAGGTTTTTTCCTCTTCCGTGTATTGGATTCCCCCAATTGCCGAGAGGTTTTTGTGCACTAGTTTTTGCAGTGTCAGGTTTGGTAATAATTCGTGAACACCATTCACCAGTTCATATTCCATTTTGGTGCCGGTACCTAAAGCCGCACCTTCACCCGCCTTTACGATCCTGTCAAAAATACCCCTTAACACATCCCTACGGTTATGTCGGGCATAGTAGTAGACTTCGGCATAGTCAGGAACTACATTTGGGGCCTTGCCACCGTCAGTGATGACGTAATGGATTCTAGCTTCTTGCGGTATATGCTCGCGCATCATATTGACCATCATATTCATGGCTTCGACACCGTCTAAAGAGGATCTTCCCATGTGGGGGGCACCGGCGGCATGGGCCGAAACCCCATAAAATCGAAATTTAGCGGAAATGTTGGCCAAGGCTGCCGCTGCGCTAGCCGCATTTTGTGAGCTTGGATGCCAATGCAGGGCAACATCAACATCTTTAAAGAGGCCTTCCCGAGCCATAAAAACCTTCGCCCCACCACCTTCTTCGGCCGGACATCCGTAGAATCGGATAGTGCCTGTTCTTTTATTGGCTTTCATCCAGTCTTTTACCGCTATTGCGGCCGCTGATGAGGCCGTACCGAACAAATGATGGCCACAGGCATGACCAGCGACCCCACCAGCAGATTTTTTC
This sequence comes from Croceitalea sp. MTPC5, assembly GCF_036985505.1. Classification (NCBI taxonomy): domain Bacteria; kingdom Pseudomonadati; phylum Bacteroidota; class Flavobacteriia; order Flavobacteriales; family Flavobacteriaceae; genus Croceitalea; species Croceitalea sp. MTPC5. The sequence continues at coordinate 263,250 of NZ_BTGQ01000006.1, read as the reverse complement.
TCAGGGGTCGCTTGTTGCGACAATCCCGGTAAGGCATCAAACTCGCCTAAAACGGCAATTATAGGGAGCCCTGAACCATACTCTGCCACAAATGCGGTTGGAATGCCCGCAACCCCGCTTTTGACGGTAAAACCTTCATCGGCTAATGTTTTTTGCAAAAGTGCGGAACTCTTTTCTTCTTGGTAGCCCATTTCTGCCAGGTTCCAAATTTCCATGGCGATTTCACCATATTTTTCGCTTGTACCATCCAATTTCCGCAAAATGGTTTCTTTACTTACTTGGGCAGTAAGTAAAATGGGGCCAAAAATAGTGACCGTTAAAAAAAAGAGTCTTTTTTTCATTATGTTTCATTGTTATTGAACGACATAAATATACTAAAAAGCCTATCGAGAACTTCACTTGGTAAAAATGCTATTGTTAACTTTGTAATTAATACCGAAGTATGAATATTCCACAGTCAAGTTTCCCTAGAATTATTATCATCGGTGGTGGTTTCGGGGGAATTTCTTTAGCCAGAAAATTACGAAAGAAAGAGTTTCAAGTAGTTTTGTTGGATAAACACAATTACCATACTTTTCAACCCTTGCTTTACCAGGTCTCTACCGGTGGGTTGGAACCTGACTCCATTGCCTATCCCATTCGAAAGGTTATCCATAACTACCCAAATACCTATTTTAGGCTTGCTGAGGTATTGCAGATCGATACGGAAAACAGCTGTATCAAAACCGATATCGGTATTCTGAAGTTCGACTATCTGGTGGTTGCCACTGGTTCAAAGACCAATTTTTTCGGAAATGAATCCCTTATGGCCAACAGTATGGCAATGAAGTCGATTCCGCAGTCATTGAATTTAAGAAGCTTGATCTTAGAAAATTTTGAACAAGCCTTATTGACCGATGACCTTCACGAACGGGAAGCCCTAATGAATTTCGTCATTGTCGGGGGAGGGCCGACCGGGGTAGAGTTGGCTGGTGCGCTAGCTGAAATCAAGAAGGGAATCTTACCAAAGGATTACCCTGATTTGGATACACGCAGGGTTCAGATCAACCTTGTTCAGGGTAGTGACAGAATACTGCCTGCGATGAGTGAGATCGCCTCTAAAAAGGCAGAGCAGTTTCTTGAAAGTCTTGGCGTAAATGTTTGGAAGAATATTAGGGTTAATGAGTATGACGGTAAGCTCGCTACCACCAATACCGATACTAAATTTGAGACCGAAACGCTGATTTGGGCCGCAGGGGTACAGGCAGTGAGTATCAAAGGATTGGATGCCAAAGAATTATTGAGTAGGGGCAATCGATTAAAGGTCAACGAATATCATCAGGTTGCCGGTTTTGAACATATTTTTGCCTTGGGTGATGTTGCCCAAATGGAGTCTGAGGACTACCCAAATGGGCATCCTATGATGGCCCAACCGGCCATGCAACAAGGGGAAAATTTAGGTAAGAACTTGATACGTCTATCTGAAGGTAAGTCTTTTCGCCCATTCCGTTATTTTGATAAAGGTAGTATGGCAACCATAGGAAGGAATAAAGCCGTTGCCGACTTACCGAAATTTAAGTTTCAGGGCGTTTTCGCATGGTTCGTTTGGATGTTCGTACACCTGTATTTTTTGATAGGCTTTCGAAATCGTGTCGTGGTTTTTATCAACTGGGTGTATAATTACATCAGATTCGATCGTGAGGCACGTTTGATCATCAGGCCTTATAAAAAGCAATAGGCCCCATTCAGGTCAAGCTATTTTCGGTGACTTCAAATGGCGGGGCATTAATGCAATTGGTAGACCACAGCTTGGTAGGGCTTGAGGGTAAATTGGTGATTTGTTTTTTCCGTTTGGCACTCGTCATTAGAGATTAACAAGTCCGCCTTTGAAAATTCGATATCATCTATCGCTACTTGCGTGCTTTCTTCAGAAAAGCTGAGCAATATAAGGTATCGTTCTGTGTCAAGGCTGCGGGTGTAGGCATATACCTGTTCATTTTCAGGCAAGACCAATTGATAGCCACCATAAATCAACCCAAGATGTGATTTTCTGATCTTTACCATTTTCCTAAAATAATTCAGCACGGAATCTGATTGCTTTTCTTGTTCTTCAACGTTGATTCCTGTTTTGTAATTTGGATTTACCTTAATCCACGGAGTGTTGTTTGTAAAACCCGCGTGGGTATCCAAACTCCATTGCATTGGGGTTCTGGCGTTGTCCCTTGAGGCCTTCTTTTCGTTCTCAATAAAATCCTCTAAATCGATATTTTGCTGCTGTAGCAGTTTGTATCGGTTTAAAGTATTGATATCCTTATAATCATCCAAACGCTCAAAATTTGCGTTGGTCATTCCGATTTCCTCCCCAAAATAAAAGAATGGGGTACCACGCATGGTCAACAGAAAAGTCTGCAGCATGGTCGCTGAATTTCGCCAATGTTCTTTTGAGTCATTGCCCCAACGACTGACCGCACGTGGAAAATCATGGTTATTTAAGTACATTGTTCCCCATCCTTTTTCAGAAAAAACAGCGTCCCATTTAGAGTGTATTTCTTTAAACTCCGTCAATTTCCACTGGTCACTTTGCATCCAAAAAGCTTCATTACCATCCCTGTCTAAAGACATCAGGTCAAAATGAAAGAACATGTTCAGCTCTTTACGATCTTCATCCACAAAATTCAAGGCTTGGTCAATCGTAACACCAAGTGCTTCACCAACGGTCATGATATCATATTTTGATAGCACTTCGTTGTTCATTTCGTTCAAAAACTCATGTAATCTTGGCCCGTTGGAATAAAAAGGTATAAAATCACCTCCAAATTCCTTAGGTAATTCCGGATAGGTGGTATCTTTTGAGATAAAAGGTATTACATCCATTCGAAACCCGTCCACACCCTTGTCAAACCAGAATCTTAGCATATCATAAACCTCTTTTCTAACAGCCGGATTTTCCCATTTCAAATCGGGTTGTTTTACAGAAAAGTAATGTAGGTAATGAGAATCGGTTTTTTCATCATATTTCCAAGCGTTTGCGTCAATATCGAAATAACTCCATCGTTTTGGAGGGGTCCCTTTTTCTGCTGGCCACCAATGGTAATAATCACGGTATTCGTTGTCTCGTGATTTTCGTGATTCTTGAAACCAAAAATGTTCATCACTGGTATGGTTGGCAACCAGATCCATGACCAGTTTTAGACCCCTCAACTTCATTTCAGCCAATAGGTCATCAAAATCTTGCATGGTGCCAAATTCAGCCATGATCTTGCGGTAATCAGCGATATCATAGCCATTATCGTCATTCGGTGATTCATAAACGGGGCATAGCCAAATAATGTTCACACCAAGACTTTTGATGTAGTCCAACCGTTTTGTAATGCCCTTTAGATCGCCAATTCCATTACCACTGGTATCTTGAAAACTACGCGGATATATTTGATAGACCACACCTTCTTTCCACCACCGTCTTTTAAGTTGCGCCATGCTTTAAAATTGAAGTGCTAAAGATATCTTTTTTTGGTTTTTTCGGTTCAGCATAAAAAAGAAAGTCTTCGTTTAAAAAATGATTATAAAAGGAATTCGATTATGGGTTTCTAGGATGGAACTTAGTTAACACCTGTGCTAAATGTGTTCTGTTCACATGTACATAAACTTCGGTGGTTGTGATACTTTCATGACCTAACATCTGTTGAATGGCCCTTAAATCAGCACCATTTTCAAGCAGATGGGTGGCAAAAGAATGACGAAAGGTATGCGGGCTTATGTTTTTCCGTAACCCCGTAATTACACATAACCTTTTGATAATGGTGAAAATCATCGCCCTGGTCAACTGCTTTCCCCTTCTGTTCAAGAATACGAAATCTTCATGCCCCTCTTTTATGTCTAAATGGATTCTAACTTCATTTCGATAAAGATCGATGTATTTTTTAGTGATAGGGCTGATAGGCACAAACCGTTGTTTACTGCCCTTACCGGTTACTTTGATAAAGTCTTCATCAAAATAAAGGTCCGATAGCTTCAGATTGATAAGTTCAGATACACGCAGGCCACAGCCGTAAAGGATTTCTAAAATAGCCCTATTGCGTTCTCCTTCCGGTTTTGAAAGATCGATGGCAGCGATGAGTTTATCGATTTCAGCAGTTGAAAGTGTATCGGGTAGCTTACGGCCAATTTTCGGTGATTCAATTAAGTCCATAGGATTATCGGTTCTATAATCTTCAAAAACCAAATAATTGAAAAAGCCCTTAAGGCCTGAAAGTATTCTAGCCTGGGATTTTGCGTTTACCGTCTTTGGAAGCTCATAGACAAACTGCTGTAATACCTCTTTCGAAATAGTCTCGGGTTTTTCTATGGTTTGCAACGTTTCTACGAATTCTTGTAACTTTTTAAGATCAAGTGCATAACTTTTGATGGAATTCTCAGACAAGCCACGTTCAATTTTTAAGTAATGCTCATAATCCCTTAAGGCCAGGCTCCATTCCATACTGTAAATATAAGTCAAGCCGAGGCGATTTAAAGTGCTTTAAACCTTGTTGGCAACATAATTGATTGAAATCACAACTTTTAATTAGGGAAGCATTGTGCATATGGTAATTTCATATCCCTAACAACCAAACAATTTTTGACATGAAAACAGTTTTGACTGCGATTTTAGTATTGTTCATATCAATTTCAACATACGGTCAAGTGGATAGAAGTAATTTTCGAGCAGGTCTTAATGCAGGTATCGTTGTCGGTGATTTTGCAGATTTTTCCAGTTTTTCCATTGGTGTTGATATAGTGCACCACTGGGGCATTTCAAGAGAAATTGATTTAGGCTTTGCGACAGGTTTTTCAAATGCTTTTGGTGAAGATCAAACCGTTACCGTACCTGATATCACATTGAATGTTGAGGTTGACGACATCCAATTCGTGCCAATGGCCGGATCGATTCGCATATATCCGAGTAAGGGATTTAAGCTTGGCGGCGATGTAGGCTATGCCATTGGTATCAATAGTGGAAATGGGGGAGGATTGTATTACAGACCGGTTCTTGGTGTCGATGTGAATGGGGTCACCGAATTGAATATTTCCTATTTTAACGTATCAGACGATATCAATTATTCGTCACTATTATTCGGATTATTATTTTTATTCTAAACCATTTTTTTAAGGTAATGAATAGCCTCCTTTGTATATTTGTAACACAACTAAAAACAAGAATATGAAAAAAATTAGTATTGTATTTGCATTTGTACTGTGCGTGACTATTTCTACTTATGCACAAGAGGGCTTCGCGATTAAAGCTGGTTTGAACAACGTTTCGGTTGATCTCGATCTCGGCGAATTTGGCAGTGATTCTGACAGTGAGCTTGGTTTTTACATTGGTGGGGGCTACAATTTTGAAATTGATGACCAGTGGGATATTGAACCGTCACTTTTATTAAGCTTTGTAGATGATTTAAACTCATTGTACATTCCAGTAATGGTGAAATATGAAGTGGCCACTAATTTTAATGTTCAAGCTGGACCACAAGTCAATTACCTTTTGGAAGATACTGATGATGGTGCCTTCGGTCTTGATTTGGCATTTGGTGCCGGTTATCAAATTGATGCCAACTGGTTTGTCGAAGGCAGATACGGTTTTGAAGTTAGTCGTGGAGGTGATTTTGGGGATGCTGTTAGCTTTAATACCTTGACTATAGGAGCAGGCTACCGTTTCAACTAGTGGGTAATACGACTCAATAAAAAGCGGAAACCACGGTTTCCGCTTTTTTTATGACTTTAAATTTTGCTTACATTTACTTTATGAAGTTGATTATTATTAACGGTCCCAACCTGAATCTTTTAGGAAGACGCGAACCAGAAGTCTATGGTAACCAAAGCTTTGAAGACTATTTCGCTACGTTACAATTCAAGTTCAAAACCACCCAACTCGAATATTTTCAATCGAATATAGAAGGTGGTATCATTGATAAACTTCATGAAGTCGGTTTCTCTTACGATGGCATTATCTTAAACGCAGCGGCTTATACGCATACTTCGGTCGGCATAGGTGATGCAGTCAAGGCTATTGAGGCCCCGGTAGTTGAGGTGCATATTTCGAATACCTTTAAAAGGGAGGATTATCGGCATCATTCGTATATTTCTGCCGGCGCTAAAGGGGTTATTGTTGGTTTCGGCTTACAGAGTTACGACCTTGCCATTCAAAGTTTGATTGCTTGATTTCTTTGTCCAGAACATGTACTTCAAAAATCCATTTGGTGTAATTTTTGCGTACTTAAAAGAAACCCCCGCTACTATGAAAATCGTCAAACTGGTTTCAGTATTTCTATTGTTATGTGTTTTATCGTGTAATGAAGAGGACAACGAATTTGATCCTCAAGATGAAAATGGGGAAGAAATGGATGAAACCGCCGTTTCGATTTCATTGGTGAACGCCTTTCCAAACCTTTCTTTTAGCCAACCCTTAGATTTACAATCCCCCAAAGATGGAACCAATCGTTTGTTTGTGGTGGAAAAAAGGGGGCGTATAATCGTTTTTGAAAATAATGAAGAGACATCCACGTCCAATGAGTTTTTGAATCTTTCCACGATATCCACTGTAAGTGAACAGGGGTTGTTGGGTCTGGCATTTCATCCCAATTACGAAAACAACGGCTACTTTTATGTGTTTTATACACCTTCGGAAGAACTTGCGGTCATCTCAAGATTTTCGACTTTAGCTGATACAAATAGTGCTGATTCAACCAGTGAAGTAGTCTTATTGGAAATTCCGCAGCCGCAGACCAACCATAATGGTGGGCAGATCGCATTTGGCCCCGATGGTTACCTCTACATTGCCGTAGGTGATGGGGGCGGGGCGGGAGACCCACAAAACAACGCTCAAAATACGACCAACCTGCTAGGGAATATACTTCGAATTGATGTTGACAACACTAGTAATGGATTAAATTACGCGATTCCTTCAAGTAATCCTTTTTTAAGTGAAAGTACGGTACTTGATGAGATCTATGCCTATGGCTTTCGAAATCCTTGGCGCATGAGCTTTGACTCTCAGACCGGAGCTTTATGGACCGGCGATGTTGGTCAGGGTACTTTGGAAGAAATTGATATTGTTGAATCTGGGGGCAATTACGGCTGGAAGCTATTCGAGGGTACTTCTTGTTTCTCAGGGGAGTGTGATCGCAAAGGATTGATGGGCCCAATCTACGAATATGGACATAGCAATGGAGATCGATCTATAACAGGCGGTTTTGTGTATCGCGGTGATGCATTGAGCCTCATAACCGGCCGCTATATTTATGGTGATTTCGTAAGTGGAAGAATATGGGCCTTAGCGCCAGATGGAAGCACCAACGAATTGATTTTGGAATCTAGGTTAAGTATCGCCTCTTTTGGGGTCGATGCTAGTAATGAACTCTATGTTTGTGCTTTTGATGGCGTTATTTACAAGTTCGTTGAAACCACGAATTGATGCGAGTACGATGTAACCGTCGATTCAAAAGGGAACAAATGTAAAAAAGACAGACTTTACCTGATATAAGTACGTAGATTGTGGGAAACCGAATAAATGAAATGACGGGTTTCTTATGTCGCACTCAAGTCAATTAACATTTTGCAGGTATTTTTTATCGACATAAAATGTGGCGAAGGGCAATAAGGATGCAATCATTAAAATAAAAAGCCTTTTAATGCCCCACTTTTTTTGCCACCAAAAAAGTAAGGCCAACACCACATAGGCAATAAAAAGCACGCCATGGGCATACCCTACGATTTTATTGGGTTCCAATATTTCGCCCCAATATTTTAAGGGCATGGTAAGGCCAAATAACAACAAATAGGAAATGCCCTCTAAGATTGCCGTTGTTCTGAAGAGTTTTAACAAAATGTCTTTTTTTATAAGTGGATGACCTCGTCATAGGCCGCGGCCACGGCTTCCATAACGGCCTCACTCATTGTGGGATGTGGATGAACCGCTTTTAAGACTTCATGGCCTGTGGTTTCCAATTTTCTGGCCACGACCGCTTCCGCGATCATATCGGTGACACCGGCACCTATCATATGGCAACCCAACCATTCGCCGTACTTGGCATCAAAGATGACCTTTACGAAACCATCGGAAGCTCCAGAGGCTTTTGCCTTTCCACTTGCAGAAAAGGGAAATTTGCCCACTTTGATATCATACCCTTTTTCTTTGGCCTGTTTTTCGGTGAGGCCGACAGAGGCAACTTCAGGAGTGCAATAGGTACAACCGGGAATGTTTCCATAATCCAAAGGTTCTACATGCATTCCGGCAATTTTTTCCACACAGAGAATACCCTCTGCCGAAGCTACATGGGCCAGGGCCTGACCAGGGGTTATATCACCAATGGCATAATAACCGGGAATGTTGGTTTGGTAGTAATCGTTGACCAAGATTTTATCACGATCGGTAGCGATACCAACTTCTTCTAGACCTATATTTTCTATATTGGTTTTGATGCCGACTGCGGAAAGTACGATATCCGCTTCCAAAACTTCCTCACCTTTTGCGGTTTTCACGGTTGCTTTAACGCCATCACCTGAGGTATCCACTTTGATAACCTCAGCAGAGGTCTTTATTTTGACACCAGACTTTTTAAAGGAGCGTTCCAGTTGTTTTGAGATATCTTCATCTTCAACAGGTACGATATTCGGTAAATACTCGACAACGGTAACTTCGGTTCCCATGCTGTTATAGAAGTAAGCGAATTCGATACCGATGGCGCCACTACCGACCACAATCATTTTTTTAGGCTGTTTTTCAAGGGTCATGGCCTCACGGTAACCGATTACCTTTTTACCATCTTGGGGTAGGCTAGGCAATTCACGACTGCGTGCCCCAGTGGCGATAATGATATGATTGGCGGTATATTCGGCCGGTTCTCCATGTTCCCCCTTAACGATTACTTTCTTACCGGGCATCAGTCTGCCAAAACCGTTCAAAACCTCAATTTTATTTTTTTTCATCAAAAATTGGACTCCTTTGCTCATGCCATCGGCGACACCCCTACTTCTTTTAACAACGGCATCGAAGTCATGTTCCACTTTTTTGGCACTTAGACCATAGTCTTCTGCATGTTTTAAGTATTCGAATACCTGAGCGGATTTTAATAATGCCTTTGTAGGTATGCAGCCCCAATTCAAACAAACGCCACCAAGGTTTTCCTTTTCAACGATTGCCGTTTTCATACCTAGTTGAGAGGCCCTAATGGCCGTAACATATCCACCTGGTCCGCTTCCTAAAACGATTACATCAAAATTGCTCATTCACTTACTATTTTAGTTGTTAAAATGGAGGTGCAAAGATAGTGAACAAGGCCAAGTTTTCAATGCTTGGTCTTAAGATTAACGCGATAATGGAAATTTATAAGCCTCGATACCCATGTTGAAATTGAATTTGATTTTCCCTTTTTAGGGTTCGCAGACTTGACCTGAGGTAGTTGGTATCGCCTAACTTAAAAAGCGATTTGACCTTAGCACGTTACTAAACCTTCAACAGTGTTTAAAGAACCATAAAGGTCTTTATAAAAAGCCATAATTAAAAAAACGGGCACCATTACATCAAAGCAATGGCACCCATTTAAAAATTACTTGGGTAATGACCGTTAACCAAGTAGTGTTGCGATTTACTTAATACCCACTATTTTTCATCAGGAACAAAATCCAAGGCGATTCCGTTGATACAATGCCTTTTTCCGGTAGTATCGCTAGGGCCGTCATTAAAAACGTGGCCTAAATGTCCGCCACATGAGGCACAATGCTCCTCTGTTCTTGCATAGCCTATCTTGTAATCGACATCATAGGCAACCATACCTTCGATTTCCCGGTCAAACGAAGGCCATCCCGTGCCGCTTTTGAACTTATGTTCGCTTCTAAATAATGCCGCACCACAGCCCGCGCAGGTATATGTACCCTTTTCTTTGTTGTTCAAAAGGTCACTGCTAAATGAATTTTCGGTTGCGGCCTTACGTAAAACGTAATATTCCATATCCGTTAACTCAGCTCTCCATTCCGCATCCGTTTTTTCAACAGGATATGTTGTTTCCGCTTTTTTGTTTTCCGCAAGTTCTTCCTTTTCCGTTTGTGACGTACCAATGCATGAAGCGAATAATACGGCGATCAGTGCAATTTTCTTTCCCATCATTTTCTTTTTTTTAAATAAGACGATTAAAATCCATAAAACTTTCATGGTGGTATTTAGAAGCAAAACCCCATTTCAAAAAATGGGGTTTTGAAGTTTATAAATGAACTTAGTCCAAATTGATTTTTTCAATCCCGCTAGGGTCAAATTTCAGGGCATCAATAACCGCATTGAAATCTGACGTGTCAATGCTATTGTCCAACCCGAATTCGGCGGGCACCACGGCAATTCTAAAGACTTGATTGTCAGTGTCACCTGGGGGTAAGCTACTAAGGTCAAAATCAGACTCTAAAAAGATGTTCACATCAAAAAAGGTATGGTCATAATTATACTGTAAGAGTCCTTGATCCAGTATTCTTGTCTGTGGTAATAGGCGCCATACATCAATTGGGTCACCACCATCAGGGTCATCAAGTTGTTCAAACAGCAAATACACCAGAACAAGGTCTGATTCAAAAACTTCGATGTCTTGTGGAAATTCAAAGAAAATCGAAAAATCGTTGGCGGCATTGAAGGTACCTTCGATTTCTACTACGTTACCCAAGATATTTACCCCATCGAGTCCGTCAAGTCCATCCAAACCATCAAATCCTGGGGGGCCCGGAGGTCCTTCAGGTCCTTCGCAAGACACTGCGAATGCAATAAAAAGTATTCCAAACAATAACTTAACCTTATTCATAATTCTAGATTTTAATTTCAGTTGATGATCTTTTTTTTCGTTTCATGTTGTTAAAATCAAAAAGCGTTCCATTTTTGATTTCATCAAATTTATTCAAAAGAGACGGAAACATTTTTAGTATCTTGGGGAAAGATGATTAATATTGCAACACTTATCAAATAATACGTATGTCTCCAGTAATTCCGCATAGTTTGTTTACCGAATTTGATATCAACCTTTTTAAATCTGGCAAGCACTTTAGATTATATGATAAATTAGGTTCGCACCTCACCGAGGTTTCCGATACTAAAGGAACGTATTTTGCAGTTTGGGCACCATCGGCCAAATCGGTTTCGGTCATCGGTAATTTCAATGGATGGAGAAAGGGTGACCATCAGCTCAATGTGCGATGGGACTCAAGTGGAATTTGGGAGGGTTTCATTGCTGGGGTAGGAAAAGGCGAGGTATACAAATACAGTATCGAATCACATAATAACGGTATGGTGACCGAAAAGGTAGATCCCTTTGCGCGCTATTGTGAACATCCCCCAAAAACGGCTTCAATCGTATGGGATTCAGCATATCGTTGGAACGATGCAGATTGGATGGAGACCAGGGAAGTCCACAACGGACTTGATAAACCATATTCGGTCTATGAAGTACATTTGGGATCATGGAAACGGAAAAATGGAAATGATTTTTTGTCTTATAAGGATTTTTCTAAAGAGCTGGTTGCATATGTTAAGGAAATGGGCTTTACCCACGTAGAGTTCATGCCGGTTATGGAGTATCCATTCGATCCTTCATGGGGCTATCAGTTGACGGGGTATTTTGCCCCGACATCGCGTTTCGGTGAGCCAGAGGGTTTTAAGTTGTTGGTCGATGAAATGCATAAGGCGGGTATTGGCGTGATATTGGATTGGGTTCCTTCCCATTTTCCTGAAGATGCCCATGGTCTTGGCTTTTTTGACGGATCCCACTTATACGAACACCCTGATAGGAGGAAGGGGTACCATCCTGATTGGAAAAGTTTGATATTCAATTACGGCAGAAATGAAGTTCGCGCCTTTTTGATTAGCAATGCGGTATTTTGGTTAGACCAGTACCATGTTGATGGCCTTCGTGTAGACGCCGTTGCTTCAATGCTCTATTTGGATTATTCGCGGGAAGATGGTGAATGGGAACCCAATATGTATGGCAATAATGAGAACTTAGAGGCGATGTCCTTTATTCGTGAAATGAACCAAGAGGTTTATGCCAGTTTTAAGGGCGTTCAAACCATAGCTGAGGAATCTACTGCATTTTCAGGGGTTTCCAAACCTGTACACTATGGCGGATTAGGTTTCGGAATGAAATGGATGATGGGATGGATGCATGATACTTTAGAATATTTTAAAAAGGAACCCGTCTATAGAAAACACCATCAGAACGACTTGACCTTCAGTATGACTTATGCGTTTACTGAAAATTTCATGCTCCCATTTTCACATGATGAAGTGGTTTATGGCAAACAATCGCTGGTTTACCGCATGCCTGGTGATGAATGGCAACGATTCGCAAATTTGAGGCTTCTTTTCGGCTATATGTTCACCCACCCTGGTGCAAATCTAATTTTTATGGGGGGCGAGTTCGGCCAAACAGGGGAGTGGAATTTTCAACAGAGCCTTGATTGGCATTTAACGGAATACGATTTTCATTCTGGTATACAAAAGGTGATTCAAGATTTAAACAAGATATACAAAGAACAACTTGCCTTACATGAAAAACAGTTTAGTGCTGAGGGATTTGAGTGGATAGATTACAATGACCATGAAAATTCGGTACTCTCCTATATCAGAAAAGGGCACCATACCAAAGATGATGTCATTATTGTAGGCAATTTTACCCCGGTACCTCGTGAAAAATATAGGGTTGGTGTACCGAAAAACAAGCAATTGAAATTATTGTTCAACAGTGACGACAGCAAATATGGAGGTAGTGGCCTTGGTAAAAAAACGGTGAAGCCTTCTAACAAAACATGGAATGGAAGGGAACATTCCGTTGAACTCACAATCCCACCGTTAAGTGTACTTATTTATAAATGAGAATGATACTACAACGTTATAGTTTGTAGTTAGTCTCAAGAACTTTTTTTAATCTCAGACTAATGTGCTTTTTTTGTTGGTCTGAAAATCATCTATCATGATTACGAATACTGATATTGAGAAGAGGGGTAATCTATATCCCAACCGTATTATTGAATATAAAAAAGATAACGATAAGCTTTATTTTACCACGGATAATGGTGTAATTCTAGAAATTACCGTATTAAGGGATAGCGCCATTCGATTCAGGTATGCCACGGAGCACTCTTTTGAGCCTGATTTTTCATATGCGATAAGTGATGATGTCAACACAGGTTATAATGAGTTGGAGGTAATCGAGGAAACGTCTGATTATGTGATTCAGACCTCTAAGATCAAAATCTATATCAGCAAGGGCAATATGAAAATCCAAATCGTTGATTTAGACGATTTGGTTATCAATGAAGATGAGGTCGGCTTTCATTGGGAGGAGAACTATGACTATGGCGGTAACATCGTAAAAATGACCAAGGTCACCCAATCGGGTGAAAGTTATTATGGCATGGGGGATAAAGCATCCCATACCAACCTGAAAGGAAAAAGGGTAAACAACTGGGTAACCGATTCGTATGCCTATGGAAAAGACCAAGAGCCTTTATATAAATCGATTCCTTTCTATGTTGGCCTGCATAACGATGCTGCCTATGGTATTTTCTTCGATAATTCATTCAGCACCTATTTTGATTTTGCTCATGAGCGGAGAAACGTAACCAGCTTTTGGGCCGATGGGGGTGAAATGAATTATTACTTTTTCTATGGCCCCAAAATATCACAGGTAGTTGAAGCGTATACCGATTTGACCGGTGTGCCTGAATTACCACCGCTATGGGCTCTGGGTTTTCACCAGTCGAAATGGAGTTATTATCCTGAAAAAAAAGTAAAGAAGATTGCGGCAACTTTTAGGGAATTGAAGATACCTTGCGACGCCATTTATCTGGATATTGATTATATGGAGGGTTTTAGGTGCTTTACTTGGAACAACCGCCGTTTTCCCAACCCTAAAAAAATGGTCGATGATTTATATGAAGACGGTTTCAAAACTGTGACCATGATCGATCCAGGTATCAAAATAGACCGTGATTATTGGGTCTATCAAGAAGCCATGGAGAAAGGATATTTTTGCCGTAGGGCCGATGGACCACATTTTAAGGGGAAAGTATGGCCCGGAGAATGTAAATTCCCTGATTTTACCAATCCTGAAGTCCGTGAGTGGTGGGCAGGTCTTTACAAAGAGATGATAGCCGAAATGGGGGTCCATGGCGTCTGGAATGATATGAACGAGCCTGCCGTAATGGAAGTGCCAACAAAAACGGCTAATCTAGATGTGCGTCATGATTACGACGGGCATCCCTGTAGTCATAGAAAAGCACATAATGTGTATGGCATGCAAATGGTCAGGGCAACCTATGATGGAATAAAAAAATACACTTTTCCCAAACGTCCATTTGTATTGACCAGGGCGGCCTACTCAGGCACACAGCGCTATGCTTCGACTTGGACGGGTGATAATGTCGCTACTTGGGAACATCTTTGGATTGCCAATGTGCAAATGCAAAGAATGTGTATGAGCGGTTACTCCTTCGTTGGATCTGATATAGGCGGTTTTGCCGAGCAACCCAATGGGGAATTATTTGCAAGGTGGATTCAAATGGGAATTTTCCATCCCTTTTGCAGGGTACATTCCAGCGGAGATCACGGGGATCAAGAACCTTGGTCATTTGGCGATGAGATAACTGATATTGTCAGAAAGTATATCGAATTGCGCTATCAATTGTTACCGTATCTATATACGATGTTTTACAGATATGTAAAAGAAGGTATACCAATGTTGCAGTCATTGGTCTATTACGATCAAGGGGATACCCAGACCCATTTTAGGACGGATGAGTTCTTGTTTGGCGAGCAAATATTGGTTTGTCCGGTTCAAGAGCCTAATGCACAAGGGCGTCGCATGTACGTACCCAAGGGAAAATGGTATAATTACTGGACCGAAGAGGTTATTGAAGGCGGGGTTGAGAAATGGGTTTCAGCAGCGATTGATAAAATACCCTTGTTCATTAAAGAGGGTGCTATGATTCCCAAATACCCGATCCAACAATATGTTGGTGAAAAAGATATTACGGAACTTAAAATAGATGCGTATTATAAGAAAGGCGTTGAAACGTCAGTGGTGTACGAAGACCAACAAGAGGGGTATGACTATAAAAAAGGTCGTTATAGCCTTCGAAAATTTAGATTGAGGGGTAAAGAGAACGAATTGATCATGCAACAATTTAAAGACGGCAGCTTTATCACGTCATACAATACCTTTAAACTACAGTTTCATGGATTGCCTTTTAAAATAAAGAGCATTGAGGTCGATAACGAGATCGTCGATTTGAAAACCGTCAAGTTCAATGGTAACAATTGTATTGAGGTAAGTAAGGATTTTACAGAGCTACATATTTTTGGAGCGTAGTTTTTTTTCGTACTTTAATCTATAAACACGATACATAATGAAAAAAATACTATTGACAGTAACCGTATTTTTAGCGGTTACGGCTTGCAAAACAAATCCTTTTACAGGTAAGAAAATGTTGAATTTTTATGGTAATCAGCAGCTCTTTCCTACGGCCTTTGCGCAATATGATTAATTTTTGACCGAAAACAAGGTCGTGACGGGTACCAAAGAGGCCCAAATGATTACTACAGTAGGGCAAAGAATAGCCAAAGCCGCCGAAACCTGGTTGAATGCGAACGGATATCCAGGCTACCTTAAGGATTATCAATGGGAGTACAATTTGGTCAATGACAAAACGGTGAATGCATGGTGTATGCCTGGTGGAAAAATTGTTTTCTATACCGGAATTCTACCAATTTGTCAAGACGAGACGGGGGTTGCCGTGGTCATGGGCCACGAGGTGGCACATGCCCTGGCGGATCATGGGGCACAACGGATGAGCGCCGGTACCTTGCAACAGTTGGGTGCTGTGGCAGGTAATGTCGCCATAAAGGATGAGAGTACCAGAAACATGTTCAATCAAGCTTATGGCGTGGGGTCAAGTTTAGGGGTGATGTTACCTTTTAGCAGGAGCCATGAGACCGAGGCAGATAGAATAGGGATACAGATAATGGCCATAGCGGGATACAACCCAGATGAGGCAGCCCGACTTTGGCAAAGAATGAAGGCCAATAGCGGCGGTCAAGCACCACCTGAATTTTTGAGCACACACCCTTCAAACGACACAAGGATCAACAATTTGACCGCTTGGGCACCAGCGGCGAAGCAAGAAGCAGCTAAATTCGGGGTAACGTCATTTAAATAGTGTGACCGTTATTTTAAAAGATTTGATGAAGCTGCCCGCCTATGGGCAGCTTTTTTTATTTTTAAGACATGACAAAAATATTGGCCCTTAAGGGGGAGAAGAAATTACTGAATGCCTGGGCATTTTATGACTGGGCGAATTCGGTGTATAGCCTAGTGATTTCCTCAGCGGTGTTTCCCATATTCTATGGGGCCTTGTTCCGTGTTGCAGAAATAGAAAAAGTCACCGTTTTTGGTGGGGAAATAGCACGGGCGCCCTTGATAAGCTATGTGACCTCGGCAGCTTTCGTATTTATCGCTATCGTTACCCCTTTAGTATCCGGTATTGCCGACTATTTAGGGAATAAAAAGATATTTTTAAAATTTTTCTGCTATTTGGGGGCGGCGTCCTGTATCGGGCTATATTGGTTCTCATTGGAGCATATTTATTTTGGCCTCATTTGCTATTTCTTCGGATTGGTAGGGTTTTGGGTAAGCTTCGCCATAAACAACTCGTACCTGCCTGATATCGCATATCCTGAACAACAAGACGGTGTTAGTGCCAAAGGCTTTTCCCTTGGATATATCGGCAGCGTGATCTTACTGCTTTTTAATCTTGCCATGGTCATGAAACCAGATGTTTTTGGTATTACCAATGAAGGAGGAGAGGTCGCTGAAATAAAGGCTATGAAGTATTCTTTTGTGACCGTGGGAATCTGGTGGGTCCTTTTTAGTCAATACACCTTTGCCCATTTGCCAAAAGGATATAAGCGCGATGGGGAACGTAAAAACATCATTTTAAATGGGTTTAAAGAATTGAAAAGTGTTTGGGCACAACTTGGTGGTCAAATACGGCTAAAACGCTATTTAGGGGCGTTTTTCGTATACAGCATGGCGGTACAGACCATCATGTTGATAGCTACTTATTTTGGTGAGGAAGAAATAAACTGGGGTACTGACAATCAACGTACAACGGGTTTGATCGTAAGTATTTTGGTCATTCAAGTCGTTGCCATTCTCGGCGCCACCGTCACGGCACGCGCCTCTAAGGTATTTGGTAATATCAAAACCTTGATCGTGGTGAACGTGTTTTGGATATTGCTTTGTGTCTATGCCTATTTTTTACAGACGCCAACTGATTTTTATATAGCTGCCGGATTGGTTGGAATAGTTATGGGTGGTATTCAGGCCTTATCCCGCTCAACCTATTCGAAGTTTCTTCCTGACACTACGGATACGACATCCTTTTTTAGCTTCTACGACGTCGCTGAAAAAATCGGTATTATTATCGGGACCCTAATGTACGGTATCATTGCACAACTTACGGGGAGCATGCGAAATAGCACGATTTTTTTGGGACTCTTCTTTTTGGTCGGTGCATTTCTATTGACCAGGGTGAATAAAAAACCCCGACCATAGGTCAGGGTTTTTTCATGTTTATCTATTGATGGGCCGTTTTTGATTGGTTGTTTTAATATTTAGTAGCCTGTAATATCACCTGAACCCGAGGTTTTGGTATCGATTTTTTTCGGATTTCCCTTGTAGCTGATATCACCTGAACCCGACACCCTTGCTTTTATCATTTCTGTCGCGGTCACCTTTATATCGGCAGAACCAGAGACTTGGGCTGTCACGTTCTCTGCTTTTAGGTCATAGGCCTTGATATCACCAGAACCAGAAATTGAAACATCAAAATCACGTGCAGAACCTGATAAGTTGATATCCCCTGATCCAGACATGGATGCATCTATAGTACCAGCCTCAATAGCTAAGGTCACATCACCCGAACCCGATAATGAGGTTTTGAACCGGTCTGATTTTAAGGTTGTCTTGCCTACAATGTCCCCAGACCCTGAAAGGGAGACCATATCAACGGTCTCGACAGGTACGGTAACATAAATTCCCGAATTCCAATTCGAGGGTTTAAGGTTGACGCCTTTTTTTACCTTAATGACCAATTTACCATCATTTACCTCGGTCTTGATGTATTCCAAAAGGTTTTCTTCACCTTTCAAGGTCAGTTCACCTTCATTTCCATCTACCAGATGAACGTCAAACCAACCGGCAACTGCTACGGCGTCATAGTCTCCAACAGAACGCTCGATAGTTACCGTTTTACCGTTTCCTTTTATTCTCTTTCCCCATTGCGCACTTGCTATGACTGTGCAAAAGGCTAAACTCAGTGTTATTATTTTTTTCATGATCGTGTTTTTAATACCCAGCCTGACCGGGATACCTATTATTAATTTGATTGCTACTTATTATTCGTTTTTGTAAAATGTTATTCCGCCATAATCACTGGTAATATTCACCATATTTTCAGAGTTCTCACTGCCATAATACCCTTTGTAATACTTGTCACTTGATTTTTCTTTGCTGATATTGATGGTAAAATCACCTTTGCCACTTACTCCCGCATATTCCGCTGAAATTTCAAAGTTGAAGTGGTAATCGGGATCATATCCAATTTTGATACCGGTATAATCAGACTTTATTTCCATATTACCGGCTTCGGCGGTCATCTTCTCGACTTTAACTGAACCATAATCCGCGGTTACGCTTAAATTACCGTATACCCTTCCTAATTTTAAGCCAAAGTAGTCTCCATTACCTGAAATGTTCTGTACACTGCCAACTTCCATGGAACCATAATCAGAGGTATAGGAAAGGCTACCCATTTCTTTGATTACCGCATTGGTATAGTCGGCATTTATTTTTAGATCCCCGGCTTTTTCAATGGTAAAACCAGAGTAGTCGGCGGTAATCTCCGCACTGTTTATAAATTCAAACGTTGAACGTGAGGTATAGTCAAATCGCAGGTCATTGTTTCTACCGCGTAACTCGCCTATTTCCATTTTTCCATAGTCACAGTTTATTTTGGCATGACCATCTACCCGGTCTAAATAGATATTACCGTAATCATTACTGAGGTTTACACTGTTCTTTACCGGTAATTTAATGGTATAGTTCACTTTGACACTGACATTGTTGCGCTTGCCCCATTTCCAACCCCAATTTCTATTTCTTTCACCGAATCGGGTCATTGCAGCGACCATGCTGTTGCTATTTTCAAAGTCAACATCGATTTCGTTCAACCTGTCCTGTACTTTTTCTTCGTTATTACCATTGGTTTTGATAGTGACCTCGATAACGACCCTGTTTTCGTTCCATGAGGTAATGTTTAGGTTGCCATAACTGTTTTTGACTTTTAACAGTGCATCGGCGTTCACATTAAATTCTTTTTTTATGGTCTTTTCTTTGGTATACTTACCCTTCATTCCACCACCCTCGACAGCAGCTGTGGCACCGAACGAAATGAATAATAGGGTTATACCTATAAATTTAAATAGTAAAGTTCGCATCATTTTGATATTTTAAGTTTTTTATAGATTCAATTGTGGTCAGTACTTCTTTTAATAAATCAATTCTAGTTTGAAAATTATTGATCATTGCATTCAGCAATAGCTTACTATCACCGCCATTTACAAGTTCTTGCTCAAGGTTCTTGTAATCGATTTCCAGTCTTTCGAGCTGAAAAAGGGTGTCATCAACAAGTTGTTCGGTTTCTGGGGATTTTTCATCACGAAGTTGTTGTACTTGTTCTTCGATAAGACCCGCAAAATAGAATTCAGTCTGTGATACCTCTGGCGAAATCTCAACTACTTGTTCTTTAATACTTTGCTTATTGGTGAACACTTGTAACGATAAGGCACACACAATAGCTATAGATGCCGCAATCGCCAAGGGTTTCCACCAGTTTCGTTTCTTTTTTTGTAAGCTCACAACACCGTTTGATCGGTTCAGTTTCGCTAAAAACCTTTCTTGATGCCCCTCTTTCGGATTTTCACAATCAAAATCATCATGTAAGCGTTCAAAAAGTAGTTTTATATCATCCTCTTTCATAATTAAGCATTTACGGTCAACTTTTTTCTTAAACTTTCTTTAGCCCTTGAAATCGTTGTTCTACAATTGGCATAACTAATATTCATTATGGCACTTATTTCCTCATAATCATATCCTTCGATTAAATGTAAGGTCAAAGAAACTCTGTAATTGTCTTTCAAACTTTTCATGGTATCCATCACTTTTTGAGCCTTCAGTTCTAAACATCCATTTTGGTCCGGTACAACCCCATCATTATCTTCGACCTTGTACATTACTTCATCTAAATCCACAGTACTGCTTTTTTGCTGTTTTCTGTAGTTATAGATACTGTTGTTGATTACAATTCTTTTCAACCATGCCCCGAAGGTTACCTCGCCTTTGAAAGTATGCAGTTTCGTAAACGCGTTCAAGAACGATTCTTGCATAATGTCCTCGGCTTCGGCAGTATGTTTTACAATTCGTAGCGCCGTGTTGTACATTGCCTTATAGTACTTATTGTAAATCGCTAACTGTGCGCTTTGCTTTCCTTCAAGACACCACTGTATCAAGGTATCAATATGTTCAATTTGTTGGCTCAAAAAGTTGATTGATTTGTAGTATAGATGAACCAATTTACAATTTGTTACAGTTTTTGATATTTTTTTGGTCAAACCATGGCATGCGTATTGCATAGCTTGTATGAAAATGTGCCAATTTTCTTTTCAAGGGCTCTAACAAACAAGGAGTTAAAGAAAATAGTTATAGAACAACAATTCAAGAATACTGTCTTTTGATGACAGAATGACCGATATAAAGATTATGGGAGAAGTAAAATTCACAAATTTTGACAATATGTCTTTGCAGGGAATCGATGAGGAAGCAGAATTGATCCCATTATTGACACCTGAGGATGAGGAGGAAATGAATAAGGAACATCTTCCAGAGACACTTCCTATTTTGCCCCTTCGAAATACCGTTTTATTCCCCGGAGTGGTTATTCCGATAACCGCCGGACGCGATAAGTCCATAAACCTTATCAAAGATGCCAACGGGGGTAATAAGACCATAGGGGTGGTGTCACAAAAAGATGAGGAAACCGAAAACCCTGAGGTAAAGGATATTAATACTCTGGGTACCGTGGCCCGTATTCTCAGGGTGCTTCAAATGCCCGATGGTAATACAACGGTAATCATACAGGGTAAGAAAAGGTTTGAAATAGCCGAAGTGCTTACTGAAAATCCTTATATGACCGCGACTATTGGCGAGGCCCAAGAAACAAGACCTGATAAGGACGATAAAGAATTCTTGGCCATAATCGATTCCATTAAGGAACTGGCTTACAAGATTATCAAAGACAATCCGAACATTCCTAGTGAGGCGACCTTTGCTATCAAGAATATTCAAAGCAATTCGTTTTTGATCAACTTCGTTTCTTCAAACCTGAACTTGGGTATGGTCGAAAAGCAGCATTTGCTCGAGATTTCTGATTTACAGGAGCGTGCTTTGGCGACATTGAAGTATATGAACCTCGAACTTCAAAAGTTAGAGTTGAAAAAAGACATTCAATCCAAGGTCCGTTCAGATATGGACCAGCAACAACGGGAATACTTTTTGCATCAACAAATGAAGACCATTCAAGAAGAATTGGGGGGCTTGTCTTATGAAGAGGAAGTTGATGAAATGTCTGAAAAAGCCAAGAAAAAGAAATGGGGTAAAAAAGTGGCAGCGCATTTTGAGAGGGAATTGGCCAAAATGCGGCGTATGAATCCGCAGGTGGCAGAGTATTCCATTCAAAGAAATTATCTTGATTTGTTTTTAGAGTTGCCTTGGAACGAATTTTCAAAGGATAAGTTCGATTTAAAAAGAGCGGAGAAAGTATTGGATAGGGACCACTATGGACTAGAGGATGTAAAGCGAAGGATTATCGAATATCTGGCTGTTTTGAAACTTAGAAATGACATGAAATCACCCATTCTTTGCCTGTATGGACCTCCTGGTGTCGGTAAAACATCGTTGGGCAAATCGGTTGCCGAGGCATTGGGTAGGGAATACGTGCGTATGTCATTGGGCGGTCTACGTGACGAAGCTGAAATTAGGGGACATCGAAAGACCTATATAGGTGCCATGCCTGGCAGGATCATTCAAAGTGTGAAAAAAGCGGGCACTTCAAATCCTGTTTTTATTTTAGATGAGATTGACAAACTTTCTTCAAGTCATCAAGGCGATCCATCGTCAGCAATGCTTGAAGTTTTGGATCCAGAACAAAACGGGGAGTTTTATGACAACTTTTTAGAAATGGGCTACGACCTCTCAAAGGTCATGTTCATAGCTACCGCAAACAATTTAGGTACCATTCAACCTGCTTTACGGGATCGTATGGAAATTATAAACGTTACTGGGTATACGATAGAGGAAAAAGTGGAAATTGCCAAAAGGCATCTACTGCCAAAACAATTGAAAGAACATGGTCTGGGGGCGAAAGATCTAAAAATCGGGAAACCCCAAATGGAAAAGATCGTTGAGGGATACACCAGGGAATCCGGGGTAAGATCTTTAGAAAAGCAAATTGCAAAAATGGTTCGCTATGCGGCTAAGAACATTGCTATTGAAGACGAATACAATGTTAAGGTAACTAATGAAGATATTGAGAAAATTCTTGGTCCCGCACGGTTAGAACGTGATAAATATGAGAATAACGATGTCGCCGGGGTAGTCACCGGCTTGGCGTGGACAAGTGTAGGTGGTGACATCCTATTTATAGAATCCATACTCTCAAAAGGTAAGGGCACTTTGAACATTACGGGTAATTTGGGTAAAGTAATGAAAGAGTCTGCCACGATTGCCATGGAATATATAAAGTCAAATGCTGAAGTGTTTGGGATAACCCCCGAAGTATTTGGCAATTATAACGTGCATATACACGTACCTGAAGGGGCAACACCTAAAGACGGCCCAAGTGCGGGTATCACGATGTTGACATCATTAGTCTCTTTATTCACGCAACGTAAAGTAAAGAAAAGTGTTGCAATGACCGGAGAGATTACACTAAGGGGTAAAGTGCTTCCGGTCGGGGGTATCAAAGAAAAAATACTTGCAGCAAAAAGGGCACGGATCAAAGAAATCATTCTTTGTGAAGATAACCGAAAAGACATTCAAGAAATAAAAGCGGATTATCTTAAAGGATTGACCTTTCATTATGTCTCTGATATGAGCGAGGTCATTGCCATTGCCGTGACGAATCAAAAAGTAAAGAACGCAAAAAAGTTATAGTATTTAAGAACATAATTTCTAGGTATTTTTAGACATGCGAAAAATTACCGTTGCAGTTGATGGTTTTTCCTCAACCGGAAAAAGCACTATCGCCAAACAATTGGCAAAAGCATTGGGCTACATTTATGTAGACACGGGCGCCATGTATCGAGCGGTCACTTTTTATGCCATGAACCATGGTTTCGTTTCAGATGAACGATTCGATGAATTGGCAGTAGTAAAGTCATTGCCAAAAATTCAATTGAAGTTTGTTTTGAGTGGTGAAGCAGGCCAATCGGATATTACATTGAATGGTGAAAATGTGGAACGTAAAATCAGGACCTTGGAAGTCTCTCGTCAGGTAAGCAAAATAGCTACTATAAAAGCCGTACGTGACAAGTTGGTTGCTATGCAACAACAAATGGGCAAGGAAAAGGGTATTGTAATGGATGGTCGCGATATCGGTACCGTTGTTTTTCCTGATGCGGAGCTTAAGATATTCATGACCGCCTCTGCCGCGGCAAGGGCGCAGCGACGCTATAAAGAGCTCTTGGATAGAGGGGATAAGGTAACCTATGGGGAAGTACTTAAAAATGTCGAAGAGCGTGATGCCATCGATTCCAATAGAAAGGTATCCCCGCTTCGAAAAGCAGACGATGCCATCGTTTTTGACAATAGTGATATGGGCCTTGAAGAGCAGTTTGAACGCATATACAACTTCACCTTACGGGTAATCAATCAATGAATTCCAAAGACAAATCCGACAGGCCATAAAGGTCTTGAACCTTAAGATTGGAAAAATAAAAAAATCCCGTTGCGATAACAACGGGATTTTCTTGTCTTTAAAATCTAGGTAGTAGGCCTAGATGTTTGGAATGACCAAAACCTGATCGGGGTGAATCACGTCAGGATTCTTTAAGATGTTGGTATTGGCATCAAAAATCTTATTATATTTCATGGCATCGCCATAGTAATGTTTCGCGATTTTGCTTAAAGATTCTCCGCTGGCAACCGTATGCCTATGATAAACAGAGTCATCACTAACCGTGATATTCGCTTTTACATCAGAAGCATTTTCGCCACCTAATTGTTTGATTTTATCCCACAATAAATCCTTTTCGTAAGGTGTGTTTGCCTCACCTTTTATCTTTAATACGCCACCTTCTTCTGAAACGTCCCCATTTTTGATTCCGAGTTGTTGACCTAAATCGAGAACACCTTGATATTTTGCTTTAACACTCATAATGTCTTAATTATTTTAATGCTTATCTTACTTGTAAGAACCAAGATAACCATAAAAGTCACATTTTTAATGAAATTCGGGTTATTTGTTGGCGCTTTTTTTATGAATATGGGTAGTACTTTGTATAACTGGGAATTAATTGTATTTTTGCACTCCTTTTTAACGAAACACAAGGGAAAAAAGGGATCGAAAAAAGAATAACGACTTCTACAGTAATCGTTTAACCCTTGTAAATCTGTAGAATACAAATAGTAATCAGCAAATGGCTGAAGAGCAAAAAACAGTAGAAGCCACTGAAGCTTCGCAAGCAGCTACCGAAACACTTCAAGAGGTAGTAGAGACAAAAAAACAGGAAACACCAAAGCAAGACCCACAAGAATTTCTTGAAACCTTTGATTGGGACAAGTATGAAGAGGGAATTGAGCGTGTTGATGATACAAAGTTGAAAGAGTTTGAATCTTTAGTTGAGGAGAACTTTGTCGATACCGCAGATGCCGAAGTGGTTGAGGGTAAGGTCGTGCACATGACCGACCGCGAGGCCATTATTGATATCAATGCAAAATCTGAAGGGGTTATCTCATTAAACGAGTTCCGATACAATCCTGATTTGAAGGTTGGGGATAAAGTAGAGGTACTTATCGATATCAGGGAAGATAAAACGGGTCAATTGGTTTTATCGCATAGAAAGGCCAGAACTATTATGGCTTGGGATCGCGTTAATGCTGCCCACGATAAAGAAGAGATCGTTACCGGTTTTGTAAAGTGTAGAACCAAAGGTGGTATGATTGTCGATGTTTTTGGTATCGAAGCATTCTTGCCCGGTTCTCAAATTGATGTGAAACCAATTCGTGACTACGATCAGTACGTTGGTAAAACAATGGAATTCAAGGTGGTGAAAATCAACCATGAGTTCAAAAATGTCGTAGTATCGCATAAAGCACTTATCGAGGCTGATATTGAAGAGCAGAAAAAAGAGATTATCGGTCAGCTTGAAAAAGGTCAGGTATTGGAAGGTGTCGTCAAAAACATCACATCATATGGTGTCTTTATTGACCTTGGCGGTGTCGACGGACTTGTACATATCACGGATCTTTCTTGGAGCAGGATCAACCATCCAAACGAGGTTGTTGAACTGGATCAAAAACTAAATGTGGTAATCCTTGATTTTGATGATAACAAATCAAGAATACAACTAGGTCTTAAGCAATTGGAGAAACATCCATGGGATGCCTTAGGTGATGAAATGAAAATAGGTGACAAGGTAAAAGGTAAAGTGGTCGTTATTGCAGACTATGGCGCGTTTATTGAAGTTGCTGAAGGTGTTGAGGGATTGATTCACGTATCAGAAATGTCATGGTCTACGCACTTACGATCTGCCCAAGATTTCGTAAAAGTAGGTGATGAGGTCGAGGCAGTAGTACTTACCCTTGATAGGGAAGATAGAAAAATGTCTTTAGGGATCAAACAACTGACTCCAGATCCATGGACGGACATTACTTCAAAATACCCCGTTGGCTCAAGGCATAAAGGTATTGTGAGGAACTTTACCAATTTCGGTGTCTTTGTTGAAATGGAAGAGGGTATCGATGGATTGATCTATATTTCCGATCTGTCATGGACCAAGAAAATCAAGCATCCTTCCGAGTTCGTAAACGTAGGGGATACTTTAGAGGTTGAGGTTCTTGAATTGGATGTTGAAGGCAGAAAACTAAGTTTGGGCCACAAACAGACTACAGAAAATCCTTGGGACAAGTATGAAACTGAATTCGCCGAAGGAACTGTGCACAAAGCAGCTGTAAGTGATATTGTTGATAAAGGTGCAACAGTTGTTTTCAATGACGATATTACCGGTTTTATCCCTTCTCGACATATGGAGAAAGAAGACGGTAAAAAAATCACTAAGGGTGAAGAGGTTGAATTCAAGATTATCGAGTTCAATAAAGACTTCAAACGAGTGGTTGCCAGTCATACTGCCCTGTTTAGGGAACAAGAAGAGCGAAATGTAAAAGCGGCCAAAAAGAAAATGGCAGCTGCTGCCGATGAAGCTGCACCTACCCTAGGTGATGCCAATTCACAGTTACAGGCGCTGAAAGAGAAAATGGAAGCTGACGCCAAAAAGAAATAAGCGTTGGCCCCCAATCTTGAAAAGCCCTTGATGAATATTCATCAAGGGCTTTTCTTTTATATTGACTTACCTTTAGAATTGCTTACTTTTGTAATTCAAATGCATTGGTTGTATAGCCTATGAGCCAAAAACGACTCCTTTCTGACACAGAAATTCATATCATTCTTCATCGTTTAGCTTGCCAGCTTCTAGAAAACCATCTTGATTTTTCAAATACCGTTTTAATCGGTATTCAACCTCGGGGCATTTATTTAGCAAACCGCTTGGCAAAACTTCTACAGCAAGATTATAAGGTACATAACATAAAATTGGGTTCCCTTGATATCACTTTCTATCGTGACGATTTTAGGCGTGGTGATAAGATTCTTGCCGCAAATCAGACAAAAATTGACTTTTTGGTGGAAAATAAAAAAGTTGTTTTCGTAGACGATGTGCTATACACCGGTCGAAGTATTCGGGCAGCACTGACCGCAGTCCAATCTTTTGGCAGGCCGAAAGAAATCGAACTACTCACCTTAATAGATAGAAGGTTTAGTAGGCATTTGCCCATACAGCCGAATTATAGGGGGCGCCAAGTAGATGCAATCAATGAAGAAAAGGTAAAAGTAATGTGGAAGGAAAATGACGGGGAAGATGCGGTTTATTTAGTAAGTAGATAGATTATGGGTGAATTGAGTGTTAACCATTTATTGGGAATAAAGTATCTGAACCAAAAGGATATACAACTCATTTTTGAAACGGCCGATCATTTTAAAGAGGTCATTAATCGTTCCATTAAAAAAGTGCCTACGCTCAGGGATATCACCATAGCCAATATTTTTTTTGAAAACAGTACAAGAACGAAGCTTTCCTTTGAACTTGCAGAGAAAAGATTATCGGCTGATGTGATAAATTTCTCAGCGGCCCAATCCTCAGTCAAAAAAGGGGAGACTTTAATAGATACCGTCAACAATATCCTATCCATGAAAGTTGATATGGTAGTGATGCGCCATCCTAATCCTGGTGCCGGTATATTTCTTTCAAAGCATGTCAACGCTGCTATTGTAAATGCAGGTGATGGGGCTCATGAACACCCGACCCAAGCACTTTTAGACTCGTATTCCATTAAAGAGGAATTAGGGGAGGTTGCTGGAAAGAATGTGGTGATCGTTGGCGATATTTTACATTCAAGAGTGGCATTGTCAAATATTTTTGCCCTGAAGTTACAAGGTGCAAATGTAAAGGTGTGCGGACCAAAGACCTTGATTCCGAAACATATAGCATCATTAGGTGTTGGTGTGGAAACGAATCTTAAAGATGCCCTTGAATGGTGTGATGTTGCCAATATGTTACGTGTTCAAAATGAACGAATGGACATTAGCTATTTTCCGACGACAAGGGAATATACCCAACAATATGGAGTGGATAAAAAATTATTGGACAGTCTTGAAAAGAAGATTGTCATCATGCATCCCGGACCAATAAATAGGGGAGTGGAAATTACGAGTGATGTGGCGGATTCAGATCAATCGGTTATTTTAAACCAAGTTGAAAACGGGGTTGCAATCCGTATGGCCGTAATCTATCTTTTGGCCTCTAAAATTAAATAACGACCATGATTTTTGATAAACAAGGAACGACAACAACGGTTTTTCAAGAAAACACCTCTTTAGAAACTTTTTTGAAAAATTTAAAAAAAGGATACCACGATCTTAAACATGATCATATCATTGTCAACTTATTTAGCTTTGAACATTTAAGTGCTGGTGATATCCTCGAATTTTTAGAACTATCGAACACCCATCGCAGTTTAAAAAAATCCTTTGTTTTGGTTACGGAGAAGGTGTCCTATGATGAAGTTCCTGAAGAAATATGTGTCGTGCCCACTATTCAAGAAGCTATGGATGTTATAGAAATGGAAGAGATAGAACGCGACCTTGATTTATGAAGTTAACTATATTAGGGTGTTATTCAGCCACTCCGAGAAACCTAAATAACCCTACTGCACAAGTCTTAGAAATAAAAAACCACTTGTTTTCGATAGATTGTGGTGAAGGTACGCAGTTGCAGCTCCGCAAAATGAAAATCAAGTTTTCAAGAATCAAGCATATTTTCATCTCACATCTGCATGGTGATCATTTTTTTGGGTTACCTGGATTGGTTTCGACCTTTAGGTTATTGGGTAGGGAACAAGAGTTACACATTTACGGGCCAAAAGGAATCAAGGAAGCAATTACCCTACTTTTAAAACTTGGGGATTCTTGGACAAATTATCCCCTTATTTTTCATGAGTTGACCAGCACCACAAGCCAAACGATTTTTGAGGACGATAAGGTGTCGGTAAAAACAATTCCGCTACATCATAGGGTTTATACAAACGGTTTTTTGTTTCAAGAAAAGTCATCAGAGCGGACTTTGAATATTGAGGCTGTTTCAAAATTACAAATCGATAAAAATCAGTATAACAATATCAAGAAAGGCCAAGCCGTTACCCTTGAAAATGGAACTGTCATCCCTAATGAGAAGATAACCTTTGACCCAGCAAAACCAAAAAGTTATGCCTTTTGCAGTGATACTGCATACAAAGAGGAAATTGTTTCCATAATAGCTGGAACGGATTTGTTATACCATGAGTCCACTTTTTTGGAAACAGAAAAACATCTTTGCGCAAAAACAAAACATGCCACGGCCAAAGAAGCTGCAACAATTGCAAAAAAGGCCAATGTGGGCAAACTGATCTTGGGGCATTATTCTACAAGGTATAAATCATTGGAGCTTTTTAGGGAAGAGGCAAAGACGGTTTTTGAAAATGTTGAACTTGCCGAAGACGGAAAATCATTTTTAGCTTAGTTAGAACAAAACCTGTTGATATTTTAACTTCTCCCATCTTTTGCAGAACTTTGAAGAACTATGCAAAAAGACCTTAGCAATTACAGAAAATCTTACGAAAAGAGTGCTTTAATAGAAGATGCCATACTTGAAAACCCCCTAGAGCAGTTTCAACGGTGGTTTGATGAGATTGAGGCCTCGGATGGGGTAGACGAACCCAACGCGATGACCGTTTCGACCATAGGGCTGGATGGCTTTCCGAAGAGTAGGGTAGTACTTATGAAAAAATACACTTTTGAAGGCTTTATTTTTTACACCAATTATGATAGTGAAAAAGGAAGGGCAATAGCGGAAAACCCATCGATATGTTTATCTTTTTTTTGGCCTAACCTTGAAAGACAAGTCATCATAAAAGGTAATGCAGGGAAAATAGCGGAAAATCTCTCTGATGGTTATTTTGAGTCCCGTCCGGTCGGTAGTCAGTTGGGCGCCATTGCCTCTGAACAAAGTAGGGTAGTTGCATCGCGTAAGGTTTTGGAAGAGCGGTTACAAAAGTTGGAAAAAGAATATGAAAATAAAGAAGTGGAAAGACCTGAGAACTGGGGAGGGTATTTGGTAAGGCCAGTTTCCATAGAGTTTTGGCAAGGTCGCCCAAACCGATTACATGATAGAATTCGATATACCCTTCAAGATGATCACCATTGGAAAATCGAACGCTTGCAACCCTAGTTTTGAATATATGATAAAGGGATTTCAAATAATAATACCAAAAACCGAACCATATGAAAACAGTAGTATTTGTTAGGCATGGTAAATCATCATGGTCGTACAATGCAGATGATAAAGACAGGCCATTAAAGGAACGAGGTATCAATGACGCTCATTTGGTCGCCCAAGAATTCAAGAAAAGGGATAAGAAATTGGATTTTATTTATTCCAGTCACGCCATAAGGGCCCTTCATACCGCGGTAATTTTTGTAAGAAACCTTAGTGTCGGTTTTAAAAAATTTGCAATTTCAGATAGGCTCTATGACTTTTCTGGTGAGTCGGTTTTGAATTTTTTAAAGGGGCTGCCCGAAGCTTGTGATAGCGTAATGGTATTTGGGCACAATTACGCATTTACTTCTCTTGTAAATGAGCTCGGAGATACCTATATTGACAATGTGCCTACCTCAGGGTTGACTGAAATTCAATTTGATGTAAATCAGTGGAGTGAGTTGAAAAATGGAACTACAATTGAAACAATTTTTCCCAAAAACCTAAGATGACAAATGACTGTTAAACCTAAAAATGAGTACATAAACAGAGAAATAAGTTGGTTGCATTTTAACGAAAGGGTTTTGCAAGAAAGCGCCGATAAAGATGTGCCTTTGATTGAACGCCTTCGTTTCTTGGGTATTTTCAGTAATAATTTAGATGAGTTCTTTAAAGTGCGCTACGCCACGGTCAAACGAATCGTTGAAGCCGGTAAATCGGGGAAAAGCGTTTTAGGTGGTGAGGTGGCCAAGGACCTTTTGGAGGAAATCACTACAAACGTTATCCGGTTACAATCCAAAAGCGGAAAAATTCTACAGCAAATCGAACGGGAACTGGCAACCGAGCAGATATTTTTGATAGATGAGACCGAGGTCAGTGAATCCCAAGCGGTGTTTATTCGAAATTACTTCCTGAAGGAGGTGAATCCTGAATTGATTACCATTATTCTGAATAACCTAGCTGAATTTCCAAATTTAAAGGATACGGCGGCCTATTTGGCGGTGCGGATAGTACTGAAAGGGGATTCAAAGTTAGAAAGCATAAGGGCAGGCGTTCAATATGCTTTGATCGAGATTCCTAAAACATTAAAGCGTTTCGTGGTGCTTCCTGAAGAGAATGGCAAAAATTACATCATGATGGTCGATGATGTCATCCGCTTTTGCATGGGTAAGATTTTCACCATGTTCGAATACGAAGAGATAGCTGCGCATATGATCAAGATCACTAGGGATGCCGAACTTGATATGGATAATGATCTCAGTAAGAGTTTCATCGAAAAGATATCCTCAAGTGTCGAGCACAGAAAGATCAGCGATCCGGTCCGTTTTGTCTATGACAAGAAAATCAAAATGGACACGCTACGATTTCTTAAGGAAAAAATGAATATCGAGGAAACCGATAGTGTTATTCCCGGTGGTAAATACCATAACAGGCGTGACTATATGGGTTTTCCAAGTTTGGGAAGAACAGACTTGCTGTACAAGAAGATTGACGCCTTGCCGGTTAAAGGTTTTCACCTCGAAGGCAGTATCCTCGAACAAATCGCCTTGCGCGATTATATGATCTATACCCCCTATCAAGATTATTCGTATGTCATCAATTTTTTAAAAGAGGCCGCCTTGGATCCACAGGTGCGTCGTATTAAATTGACGGTTTACCGTTTGGCCAACAACTCTCAAGTGGCTGCAGCCCTTATAAATGCTGCAAAAAACGGAAAAGAGGTCACCGTACAAATAGAACTTCAGGCACGATTTGACGAGCAGGCAAATATTCAATATGCCAACCAATTTCAAGAAGAGGGTATTAAATTGATTTTTGGTATACCAGGGCTCAAAGTACATACCAAAGTGTGTTTTGTAGAACGTGAAGAAGAGAACGGTATCAAAAGGTATGGCTTTATCAGTACGGGTAACTTCAATGAGTCTACTGCGAAGATATATACTGATTTTACGTTGTTTACAAGTCATGATGCGATTTTAAAAGAAGTGAATCGGGTCTTTGATTTCTTTGAGGTGCCCTATAAGATTAACAAGTACAAACACTTGATCGTATCCCCACATTATACCAAAAGTGTTTTCAGTAGGTTGATAGATGGCGAAATCGAAAATGCACGGGCAGGAAAGGATGCATTCATCAAGATAAAGATGAACAGTTTTACCTCTTATAAAATGGTTGACAAATTATATGAGGCGAGTAGGGCAGGAGTGAAGATACAATTGATCATACGAGGGGTGAATTGTTTGATACCTGGTGTTGCGGGAATGAGTGAGAATATTGAGGCCATCAGTGTGGTGGATAAATTTTTAGAGCACCCGAGGGTGTTTATTTTTGGCAATAATAATGACCCGAAAGTATATATCTCCTCGGCGGATTGGATGACACGAAACATAGATTATCGCGTAGAGGTCGGCTGCCCTATTTATGATGAGGATATCAAACAAGAGTTATTGGATACTTTCGAGATATCTTGGAATGATAATATAAAGGGACGGGTTTTCTCTCAAAAGCATGATAATGCCTATCGCGATGATGACAAACCTAAAGTACGCTCACAGTTCGCAATCTATGATTATTATAAAAAGAAGTTGGAAAACTAAGGTCAACCGTGAATGGTTTCCTTGTTACTTAGGTTTTTCATGATGTTTGCCTCATAATCGAGAAGGTTTTGCCACTTTTCATCTACTTCTTCCCGGTCTCCATACTGACGTGCAAATTGTAAAAACATGGTATAATGTCCTGCCTCACTGATCATCAGTTTTCTATAGAATTCTGACAGTTCCTTATCTTCCAATTCTTCTGAAAGCAACCTGAAACGTTCACAGCTTCTTGCCTCTATTAATGCGGCATATAACAATCGATGGACCAATTGGGTTGTTCTACTGCCACCTTTAGGGAAGAATTTTAAAAGTTCGACAACATAGTCATCCTTTCGGTCTCGCCCTAAAGTGCCCCCGCGTGAGAGGATTAGATCATGGACCATTTTAAAGTGCCCCATCTCTTCACGTGATAACGCGATCATTTCTTGGATCAACTCGGTGTACTCAGGAAAGGAAACGATTAAGGAAATAGCCGTGCTTGCCGCCTTTTGTTCACAATAGGCATGATCGGTCAGTATCTCATCGATATTCTTCTCAACGATGTTCACCCATCTGGGATCGGTAGGTAATTTGAGTCCTAACATAACTGTTTTCTTGAGCTTAAAGACTTCAAAGATAACCGTTATTGTGGTTTCCGATAAGAACATATCCGCACAAGTATGATTATATTTGTGTATCACTTTTTTAAGTAATAATCTACTAAATCCAATCTAGCGAAATGCCTTATTCGAATTCGGGTGATATACTGTCTGAAATACTTGAAAAAAATGGTTCTAAAGAAGAAAAACAGTGGATATTCGATAAAATTGATTTAATCGTTCAAGAGCTATCCGTCAAAAAATTCTACATGGCCTATACGCACTGCGCCTCAAAAGTTGAAAAACGGGTGCTTGATTTCAAGGGTTTTGATGAAAATAAGACTGTTGCCCATTTAAAAGAAAAGGGTGCAAATACCTTGGAGTTGGCACGCACCTTTATGCTTGTTAGGATATTGGAATCGAATTTTGATTTTTTTGAGGATAAAGTACGCAACATTATCGGGATAGCCGATACCTCTGAATTGGAGACACTATTGAAATACTTGGTTTTATTGCCAAATGCCGGGAATTTTAAATTTGCCGCTGTCGAGGCACTTCGCACCAATATTGCCACGATTTTTGATGCCATCGCAATGAACAACCCATATCCTGCTCTTTATTTCAATGCACAACAATGGAATCAAATGTATTTGAAAGCGGCCTTTATGCAACGCGATTTGTCACAAATCGTGGACGTGGATAAAATGGCTAATAAGGAATTGGCACGGATTATCTCAGATTATGCCCATGAGCGCTGGGCAGCATCACGAACCATAGACCCTGAATTTTGGAGGCCCGTTTCAAATTTTTTGGAAGGTCAAACGTTAGAGGATATGGTACGACTTTTTGAAAGCGATAATCCAATTGAAAGAAATGCTGCGGCTCTGGTCTGTTACCATTCAAATAAGAGTGAGGCAAAAGAATTACTGGATGGTTATCCATCCCTAAGAAACGAAATAGAAAAGGAATCCCTCACTTGGAAAACTTTGAAACGATAACAATGGAAGAGAAATTACATTTTATTGACCCCCATATTCATATGACATCACGAACAACCGATGATTATGAGGCGATGGCAAAGGCTGGTATAGTGGCCATCATCGAACCTTCTTTTTGGTTAGGGCAACCCCGGACCCAAGTGGGTTCGTTTCAAGATTATTTTAGTAGTCTCGTAGGCTGGGAGGCCTTTAGGGCCAGTCAGTTCGGCATTAAACATTACTGCACCATAGGGCTCAATTCAAAAGAGGCGAATAACGAGGCGTTGGCGGAGCAGGTAATGGAATTGCTTCCACTTTACCTCCAAAAAGAAAATGTGGTCGCAGTGGGTGAGATAGGTTATGATGACCAAACCCCCGCAGAGGATAAATACTTTAGGGAACAGCTTGAGCTGGCCAAGGAATTCAATATGATGGTTCAAGTGCATACTCCACATCGCGATAAAAAGGCAGGCACCTTAAGAAGTATGGAAGTCTGTTTAGAACATGGTCTTGACCCAAGTAATGTGGTAATAGATCATAACAATGAAGAAACCGTTCAAGATGTTCTGGACAAAGGTTTTATAGCGGCCTTTACCATTTACCCGAAAACAAAAATGGGAAATGAGCGTATGGTCGAGGTGGTCAGAAGGTTCGGTAGTACCAACATCATTGTCGATAGCTCCGCTGATTGGGGCGTGAGTGATCCCTTAGCGGTACCCAAAACGGCAAATCTGATGCTTCAAAGGGGAATTGCGAAAGAAGATGTTGTCAAAACTTGTTACCAAAATGCATTGGACACGTTTGGTAAGTCAGGTAAAATGAAAGAGGAACACTGGCTGACCCCAGAAGCTATCGATCAAAGAAAGCTATTTCATGACAACAGCGTTTTAAGGGGTCAAGAACCTAAGGTAGAGCGCGACAAAATCGTTTGATGGGTCAAAAAACGAAAGCTTTTTTGCAGTTATGCCGACCGGCAAATTTACCCACATCGGCTGCTGATATTTTGGCAGGCCTCGCGTTGGCAGGTTTTTTTGATCACTTCACAATTGAGTTGGACCCATTGGGTGGGCTACTGGTCCTTTCCTCTATTTTTTTATATGCTGGTGGTGTCGTTTTGAATGATGTTTTTGATATTGAATTGGATAAGGTAGAGCGACCTGAAAGACCGCTCCCCAAAGGAGTAATCAAAATTGGGGAAGCTCGAATTTTTGGATTCGGCTTGTTGGTCATTGGATTGGCACTTGCTTTTTCAGTTACCAATATGAGTGGGATAATAGCGGCAATTTTGGTGTTTTTTATTTTGACCTATGATAGTTACTCAAAGAATAGAAAAGTATTGGGCCCCTTGAATATGGGTATTTGCAGAGGAATGAATTTGCTATTAGGAATGTCTGTTTTTGCAGAATTGGGGCATTTTAAATACGCTATAATCCCAATAATTTATATCGCTGCGATTACCATGATAAGTCAAGGAGAGGTGAATGGAAATAACAAAAAGAACATTGTTTTTGCAGGTATCTTATATCTAATCGTAGTTGTAATCGTTTTATACTTCAATACCGATTTTGTTTCAAATCTTGGTGTAAGTCATATATTCGTACTCGTTTTTATAGTTTCTATCGGTATTCCTTTAACAAAAGCGTACCTTAAGAATACACCATCAAATATTAAAAAGGCTGTAAAGGCGGGCGTGATTTCAATTATTCTTTTAGATTCTGTAATTGCCGTTGCACATTCCAATTTCGCAATTGGCCTTGTAATATTGACTTTGTTGCCGGTATCGATTGTATTATCAAAAGCTTTTGCGGTAACTTAGTTTGATTTTATGAAACTTCCTTCCATATCACAGTCATTTACGGTCAATTACGACTATAAACTATACTTTACGACAGGGCTATTTGATACTTCAAACGCCCTATTTGTAAATCTTATCCGTAATTATCAAACTGAAGGCCAGGTTAAATGTGTTTTTATACTGGATAAAGGGGTTGTAGACGCAAATAGCCCACTTTCAGAAGCAATTGAAGGTTATTGTTCTTTTTACAGGTCTAAAATCGATTTAAAAGAAATAATTACCATAACTGGCGGTGAAGAAAGTAAAAATAATCAAGAAAACGTCACTAAAATTTGGAACGCAATCAACGAAAAAAGTATTTGTAGACATTCTTTTGTTGTGGCTATAGGTGGTGGTGCCTTAATTGATATGGTCGGTTATGCAGCTACCACGGCTCATAGGGGCGTAAAATTAATTCGAATACCAACAACCGTCTTAGCACAAAATGATGCGGCAGTAGGTGTGAAAAATAGCATCAACGCATTCGACAAGAAAAACTTCATTGGCACATTTGCGATTCCTTATGCTATTATAAATGACTTTGATTTTTTGAAGACCCTTGAACGACGTGACTGGATTTCGGGAATTGCCGAAGGTTTAAAGGTCGCTTTGATAAAAGATGAACCCTTTTTTAACTTTATTGAAACCAATGCACATAACTTGGCGAATAGGGAGCTAGAAGCGATGGGACCTTTAATACATCGCTGTGCTGAAATTCATATGCAACACATCGGGCAAGGTGGAGATCCCTTCGAAAATGGATCTTCTAGGCCCTTGGATTTTGGACACTGGGCAGCCCATAAGTTGGAACAGATGACCGGTTATAAGCTAAGGCATGGGGAGGCGGTGGCCAAAGGCATAGCTTTAGATGTAACTTATGCATATTTAATAGGTCTTATAGAACTAGCGACATTGAATCGAATTTTAAAGGTGTTCAGGGAGATAGGTTTTGACCTGACACTGCCCGTTGAAGGGGAAAAGGCTGTTAATGAACTGCTTAAAGGCATTGAAGAGTTTAGGGAACACCTAGGGGGGCAATTGACTATTACGTTGATTTCCGGAATCGGTTCCAAACATGATGTACATGTAATCGATAGGGATAAAATGGTGGAAGCGATTGCCATGAGAACCATCGAAAAACACGAATCGAATTAGATGTTAGTATCAAATTTTTACCATACCACCTATTGTACTAATATTCACCCTGGTGAAGACTGGAAAACTACATTCGATAGTTTAAAAAATTATGTTCCCCTTATTAAGTCCCAGGTTTCTAAAACCCAGGAATTTGGTTTGGGGCTACGATTGTCTAATAAAGCAAGCGAAGAACTAGGGTTCGGTTCAAAATTACAGGAGTTCAAAGATTGGTTGACCGCCCATCAAATCTATATATTCACAATGAATGGATTTCCTTATGGAAATTTTCATGGTGAGGCCGTAAAAGATAAGGTGCACCGGCCAGATTGGACGACCCAAGAAAGGGTTGACTATACGATACGATTGTTTAAACAGCTTAATTTTCTATTGCCAGAAGGTATTTCTGGGGGCATTTCAACTTCCCCCATTTCATACAAGCATTGGTATTCCAGTGAAGAAGAACTTGACCATGCAAAAAAAGTTGGTGCCCAAGGTATGATAGCAGTGGCCTTGCGATTGTATCAAACTGAAAAGGAAACGGGAAACTATCTGCATCTTGATATCGAACCGGAACCTGATGGAATTCTTGAGAATACCGATGAAGTGATTTCTTTTTTCAAGGAGTACCTTATTCCCATTGGAGTGGATAGATTTAAAAAGGAATTCGGTATTCCTAATGACAATGCGGAACGTATTATCAAAAGGCATCTTACTATATGTTATGACATTTGCCATTTTTCACTGGCGTATGAAGAGCCAGAACATACGTTTCAAAAGTTCTTGGGAAATGACATTAAAATTGGAAAAATTCAGGTCAGTGCTGCTTTAAAAGTACTTTTCAACGAAACCGATAATCAGCACATTTGGGAGAGCCTTTCGAAATTTAACGAACCGACCTATCTACATCAGGTCACGGAACTTAGTGACGAAGGGGTGAAAACATATGCTGATTTACCTGAACTACTAGAGAAAAAAGGGCGTAGGGCGCAACTAAGGGCACATTTTCATGTACCTATATTTCTTCAAAAGTTTCCGCCTTTGTATTCCACTCAGGATCATATACTAAAGGTCATCGACTATCTTAAGAAGAACAAGATATGTGACCATCTCGAGATTGAGACCTATACTTGGGATGTACTTCCCATTGACTTAAAAACAGCACTTTCCGATTCGATTATACGTGAAATCAACTGGTTGAAAGAAAGATTGTAACATGAAAAAAACGGTAGTCATCAATGTGGTGGGCCTGACCAAACGCTTGATTGGGGAGCACACCCCGTTCTTAAGGTCTTTTCTAGCGTCTGGCCATAGTGGTTTTGTAAAACCCGTACTGCCTGCCGTTACCTGTACGGCGCAGTCGACGTACCTTACGGGTAAATGGCCCTCGCAACATGGGATAGTGGGTAACGGTTGGTACTTTAAAGAGGAATGTGAAGTAAAATTTTGGAGGCAGTCGAATAAGCTGGTTCAGGCACCTAAACTTTGGGAGAAGTTAAAGGAAGAACATAGCGATTTTAGTTGCGCGAACATGTTTTGGTGGTACAATATGTATTCAACCGTTGATTACAGTGTTACCCCAAGGCCTAATTATTTGGCCGATGGTCGCAAGATTCCTGATGTATATTCCCATCCTTCCCAACTTAGGGACACACTTCAGGATAAATTGGGTACATTTCCACTATTTCATTTTTGGGGACCAAAAACGTCCATAAAATCGAGTCAATGGATTGCTGATGCTACTGTGGAGATGGATAAATTACATGATCCCACGCTAACCTTGGTGTACCTACCGCATTTAGATTACAATCTACAACGCTTTGGGCATGACTTTAAAATCATTTCAAAAGACCTACGAGAGATTGACCATGTAGTTGAAGGTTTGGTC
Organism: Croceitalea sp. MTPC5; assembly: GCF_036985505.1. NCBI lineage: Bacteria > Pseudomonadati > Bacteroidota > Flavobacteriia > Flavobacteriales > Flavobacteriaceae > Croceitalea > Croceitalea sp. MTPC5. The sequence continues at coordinate 224,016 of NZ_BTGQ01000006.1, read as the reverse complement.
GATTATTATCAAAAAAGGGATGCCAATATCGTCATCTTGTCAGAATATGGAATTACGGATGTAAACCATCCCATTCATCTAAATAGGGTATTGCGTCAAAATAACCTTATCGCCATTCGTGAAGAACGCGGATTGGAATTGCTTGATGCTGGGGCAAGTGCAGCTTTTGCCGTCGCAGACCATCAAGTCTGCCATATTTATGTGAAAGACAAATCGAAAGTAGAAGAGGTAAAAGAACTGATTGAAAATGTTGAGGGTGTAGAAAAGGTTTTTTCCAAAACAGAATCATCACAGATTAAATTAGACCATGAACGTTCTGGGGATTTAATTGCAGTTGCCGATAAAGACTCATGGTTCACGTATTATTTTTGGAATGATGATAAAAAAGCACCTGATTTTGCCAGAATGGTCGATATTCATAAAAAACCGGGGTATGACCCTGTTGAGATGCTTACCGACCCTAACGACAATTTGGTGATGCTAAAGGTGTTATGGAAGCTTATCAAGAAGAAAATTGGCTTTAGAAGCGTATTGGATATTATACCTTTGAATGCCAATTTAGTCAAGGGATCGCATGGCAGGTTACCTGAAAGCACCCTTGATTATCCCATTTTAATCTCCAATGCCAAAGGTGTAGTCGTCAAAGAAGAGCTTGAGGCTATTGAAGTTTTTGATATTTTAGAGCAACATATAAAACAACCAATATGAACAAGTTCTTAAAAATCCTAGCTTTTGTCTTTATGGCACTTTTTAGTTATGCCGCGGTTGTACAACACAATGATCCCGATGCGGTTAAGTGGTATGCCATATACGGCATGGCGGCTTTTGCTTCACTACTATTTGCCCTTGGCAACCTTCGTCTTTTTTGGGCATTGCTATTGGCAATCTTTTATTTTGGTCTCGCCATATACACTTGGCCTGAAAAATTTGAGGGAGTAACCATAGGTGAAGGTGATATCGTAAATATCGAGCGGGGTAGGGAGGCGTTAGGTCTGCTTATTGCTGGCATCGCAATGTCAATTTATGCCATTGCCAATCGCACAAGCAGTAACTGATTATAAATCTAAATCGAATTCTTTTCTTAATAAGTCGAGCGCCGGGTTTTTTTCGCGCAGTTTTTCGTATTTTTCCTCAGGGGTAAAAGCAAATTTTTTGGCCGCTTCTTCATTGACGGTTATCGAAAGGGTAATGAAGTGGTTGTTTAGTTCATTTTTTAGAAAATTGAGCATTAGGCTTTGTTCGCGCTCAACTTCTTTTTTCATGGTAGAATTGGGTAGTTCAATCCATATGGTATAATCCTCCTTCAATTTCGGAACATCGGCCTGCAAGTTTGCAGCCAATATCTTCTTTCCCTGATCTTCCAGTTTTTGAACAAATGTTGCCCAAAGGCTTTGCATGTTAGCTTCTTCAAAAGGTTCTTTGGGTAAGTCAACCATTTTGGTGTGGTCAACCTTTGAATTTTGATGCTCTTTTTTGGCCTTAAGGCTAGATATGGATAGGCCAGAGACCCTATTCGGCAAATTTTTAAGCTCTATTTTTTTAGCTACCGGCTTGGGCGGGGTGTCGGAAGGTTGAATTTCTTTTTTGACGGGTATTTCGGTAGTTTGAATTACTTCCTCTGTATTTTTTTCGATATGCGGGGCAGTAACTGTAGACTCATCTGAGATAGTGTATGATGGTGCCTTTTGAAAGGGTTGCCCCTTAAAATAAGTAGCTGGAATTATAAATTCAGGCTTTTTTTTTTCAGCGTCAAAGTCGATGGAGGCCAATTTCATCAAGGTAAGTTCAACCAATAAACGTTGATTTTTACTTGTCTTGTATTTCAGATCACAGTCATTGGCCAAATCCAGCGCTTTTAGATAGAAATCCTTTTTGGCTTTTTTGGCTTGTTCAAAATAAAGGGTTTTGGTACCCTCACTTACCTCTAATAGACTTAGGGTCTCTTGATGCTGGCACACGATTAAATCCCTAAAGTGTGACGCAAGGCCAATGATGAAATGATGTGCATCAAAACCAAGGGCCAGTGTACTGTTTAATAGCAACAACAGTTCTGGTATTTTATTTTCAAGAATGAAGTCGGTGGTCTTAAAGTAGACCTCGTAGTCCAATACATTTAAATTTTGGGTAACGGCTTTTCTCGTTAAATTCTTCCCAGAAAAACTGACCACCCTATCAAAAATGGATAAGGCATCACGCATAGCACCATCTGCTTTTTGCGCAATGATATGCAAAGCATCCTCTTCGGCATCAATCGCTTGTTCCTTAGCGATATACTGCAGGTAATTTGCGGCATCTTTGACTGTAATCCGTTTAAAATCAAATATTTGACAACGTGATAATATGGTTGGTATAATTTTATGCTTCTCTGTTGTCGCTAAAATGAAGATAGCGTGTTTTGGAGGCTCTTCAAGGGTTTTCAAAAATGCATTGAACGCAGATTGCGATAACATATGTACCTCATCAATGATGTAGACCTTATAGTTGCCCACCTGTGGTGGAATTCGAACCTGATCGGTAAGGTTTCTGATATCATCAACGGAATTATTCGAGGCGGCATCCAATTCAAAAATGTTGAAGGCATAATCCTCATCAGTACCTTCAGAACCCTCTTCATTGATTTTCTTTGCCAAGATACGCGCACAGGTTGTCTTGCCAACACCTCTTGGGCCACAGAACAGAAGTGCTTGTGCCAAGTGATTATGGGCAATGGCATTTTCAAGCGTATCGGTAATGGCTTGTTGTCCGACAACATCTTTAAAGGTTTGCGGACGGTATTTTCTTGCCGATACTACAAAGGGTTCCAAATACGGTGATTTTGATTACCTACAAAGATAAAAATAGCTGATAGTATTCTATCCGCTTGGGGTATTAGGTAACCGTTTTTTATTAACAATTGATGTACCTTTGTACCGCAGGTCTCCTTATCGCTCCGTTACGAACTTGTTGACTTACTAAAGTTGAGGTTTCAATTTTTTTAAAATACGATGGTTTTTATAAACGGGGAGGAAAGTCCGGACACCATAGTGCGGCATAGCGGGTAACACCCGTCACCTTGGCTTAAGGTCAAGGGCGGACAAGTGCAACAGAAAGCAAGTACAGTTCGGCTGTAGTGAAATCAGGTAAACTCTATGTGGTGAAACGTCATGTAAACCAGTGTTTGAAAGCGGCACGCTTGAGCTGGAGGGTAGGCGGTTTGAGCTTTTGGGTAATCAAAAGTCTAGATAAATGATAAGGGTTCGCGTTAAGTGATAACAGAATCCGGCTTACGGCCTGTTTTAAAAAAGAAAAGCCGAACAATACGTTCGGCTTTTTATACGCTACTTTTTGATTATTGTCTGGTAAACTGAATATCAGATTCAAAGACGAACGAAATAGGTACACCTTCCTCTTCAGTTACGGTATCGACATCTTGCGACAAGGTGAGGTTCTGACCATTATTGGTAAAGGAAACGGTCAATTGCTCTAGGCCAGGGTCATCAATTTCAAAGTCCGTATTATCTTCGATCAACACACCGTTCTGAAATTCGATCGTATTATTGTTTAGGGTATACGAACCACTTTCATTCATAAATTCTAAAGATTCGGTTTCCGTACTCACATCTTCCCCGTTCAAGGTGCCAACAGTAACTACATCATAGGTTCCGTTCACCGTATACTCGGTTTCCGTAAATGTTATCGTAAAATCAATATTTTCTCCAGTGCTAATGCCCCCTATGGTAACTTCCGATCCCTCAAGGGTCGTTTTAAGCGCTAATACGCTTGCCAAAGAAGTCATATCCCAAGTGCCAATTAATGTAGTTGCATCAATGGGTTGGTCTGCCTCGTCATCATCACTACAAGAAATAATGCTGAAGGTCACTACGAATAAAAATAAAAGCTTGAGGTATTTCATAAAATAAATCGTTTTTTTCAGAACGTTTATGGACCCCAATTAGTGTGTGGGCTTGGCAACAAGTTTAATCGGAAACGAAAAAACTAAAAACACTACTCCCGTATTTTCTGCTTTCTGAAAATTTGGGTGATTCACTCAAATCAGTTTGATCGGAATGCTCTACAATCAGTACGCCTTCATTTTCAAGAATGTTGTTCTCAAAAACCAAATCCACAAGTTCCATGAATTGGTTGGTCTTAAGGTGGTAAGGGGGATCGGCAAAAATGATATCCCATTTTGCAGTCTCATTTTTCAAATGTCGATACACATCATTCTTAATGACCGTAATAGCAAAATCAAGTTCTTTTGCCGTTCTATTGATAAACCTCGTACAATTAGCGTTTTCATCTACAGCGGTGATGGTTTCCACACCCCTTGAAGCAAATTCAAAACTTATATTTCCTGTTCCGGAGAATAAATCCAAAACCTTTAGGTCCTCAAAATGATAGCGATTGTTTAGAATATTGAACAATGCTTCCTTGGCCATATCGGTTGTGGGTCTTACGGGTAATTTTTTAGGGGCAATAAGTCGTTTCCCTTTATAACGTCCAGCAATAATCCGCATTAGAATGAGCTTAATAACGTCAAGTCTATGGAATCTTGTTGGTCAAAGTTCAACGGAACCGTTGTTTTTGGCTCAAATACGACTACTTTTTTGATATAATCATAACATATGTTATACAATTCATCCCCTTCTTCAATCGCCCCAAATAGTTTTAATTTGATCGATTCGGTACTCAGCTGTAATTGCTCATATGTAAAGAGGATATAATATAAAAAGTCTTCTTTGGTATTGTATTCGAATTGGTTGTAGAACAGCATTTTTTTCTGGTCAAATACCGCTAGTTCAAAAAAGCCATCAGATACATGGGCATAGCAGACTTTTTTCATGCTTGGCTTTTGATTGAATAAGGTCTGTAAGACTACCGTAGTAAGGTGTTTGTACTCGAACTCACCAAAAAGCTCGAACAATAGATTGTTGATATTGGTAAATGGTACGTAAACACAGACCAATCCCTGATTCTTTAGTTCATCATAAACCACCTCATCATTGGCCAATAACTTGGCATTGAATTTCAAATAGTTAGCGAGTTCTTCAACTTCAAATAGCGGTTTGGGTACGAGTGTGAATAAACTATTTTGATGGATAACCGATACCTCAGAAAACAACGAGGGCTTTAACCGATACTTTTCGATGGCCTCTTTGAGCGATTTTTGCAAAAGGTAGGGCGTAGCGGTATCGCTCAGTACAATCTTATCGGTCAATAGCACCGTATTGGTCAAGGTATCCAAAACAAAAAAAGAAAGTCCATTCAAACCGATTTGAATGGACAACTTTTTAAATGAATTACTATCAGTATGTTGTGACGCTATGCTATTGGTCGCCTTTTCTATCATATATCGGTGGCCAGTTACCGTTGGTACTTACATCAGTAAGTGAACCGACTTTTAATTCTGTTCCATTTACCTCTTCGACACTAACATGGGCATTTTCCCTTGCTAATAGGTCACCGGGCTGATCATAGAGAACGACACTCTTCTTGACCTTAGCCTCGAATACCGGGGCACGGTATCCGCTTTTTTCAATGATATCTGCCTTCAACTCAAACTTTTCTCCATTTTGGGCATAGGGTACCTCCATCATACTCTTGTAACGGTCGTCATTTTTAAATAAGGAATCCTTGACCTTAACAAAACCCAAGGTGTCTATGATAACGGTGTCTTTTTGCAATTCAATTTGGTACACTTTGTCAAACTTCATGAATGAAGAATCCCTTTGCTGGGTAATGGTGTAATTGCCCGTATCGACAAACTTGACAAGGCTATTGAAATTACCTGCATACTTACCGTTCACCGATTTGTATGCCTCTTGGGAATCCCTGATATCTTTCAGTTTGGCAATCACCGCTGAAAAACGTTCTTTTCGAACTTTGTTGAACTCTATCGGGGCATTGACGGACTGATAGATCAAATAACCTAAAAGTATACAAACAACCCAGAGTACAATTTGTAAGATGGTCTTCATTTTATAAGTGTTAATTAGATTTAGTGGTTATTCACAAATCTACAATTTTTTTTTAATCACAAAAGTTTTTGTCCTAAAAATGATGACTATATTTGAAGGCTTATGACCTACTTGAAAAGTCAAGATTTTTACAAACTTTTACTGGAAAATTTTCCACATAAAGCGACGATTTTGCAGGAGGTCACGCTTCAAAAATTAGCGGATTTTGCACTTGCCAATGAAAAGGAACGGCTGTTTCTATTGAAAGGGTATGCCGGTACCGGTAAAACAACGATTACAGGTAGTTTGGTCAAGAACTTATGGCGTGCCAAGATGAAGGCCATTTTGTTGGCCCCGACCGGTAGGGCGGCAAAGGTGATGTCGAACTATGCGAAGGCGCAGGCCTATACCATCCATAAAAAAATATACTTTCCGAAAAAGCAATCTGGTGGTGGCGTGCAATTTGTTTTGGCACCTAACAAACATAGGGACACTATTTTCATAGTTGATGAGGCCTCAATGATACCTGATGCCCCATCTGATTCCAAATTATTCGAAAATGGCTCCCTATTGGATGATTTGATCTATTTTGTTTACTCTGGCCATAGCTGTAAGCTGATTCTGATCGGCGACACGGCCCAACTTCCCCCCGTAAAATTGGATTTGAGTCCGGCACTCGATGAAAACAGGTTGTCGCTAAATTATAACAAAGAAGTGACTAAAGTAGAGCTGGACGAAGTGATGCGACAAGCTTCGGAATCGGGCATTCTATTCAATGCCACCAACCTTAGGGAACAACTTCAAAATGATTTTTTTGAGGAATTTAAGTTTCGAACCTCTGGGTTTACCGATATCGTGAGGTTGATAGACGGTCATGAAATACAGGAAGCCATTGACAATTCGTACGCAGAGCAAGGTAAAGAAGAAACCGCGATAATCGTAAGGTCCAATAAAAGGGCCAACCTGTACAATGAAAATATTCGCCAGCGTATTCTTTTTTTGGAAAACGAGATCTCCGTCGGGGATTATATGATGGTCGTCAAAAACAATTATTTCTGGTTAAAACCTAGCTCAGAAGCCGGTTTCATTGCCAATGGCGATATTATTGAGGTTTTAGAGCTGTTCGCCATAAAAGAGCTGTACGGGTTCAAATTTGCCGAGGTCAAGGTACAAATGGTCGATTATCCGAATCAGAAACCTTTTGAAACTGTTCTTTTATTGGATACCATAAAAGCCGAGACCCCTTCTTTATCGTATGAAGAGGGCAACCGCTTGTATCAAGAAGTTTCAAAGGATTATGCACATGAAAAATCAAAATACAAACGATTTTTGGGGGTCAAGAACAACAAATACTTTAACGGCCTTCAAGTAAAGTTTTCATACGCCATTACTTGTCATAAATCGCAAGGGGGACAATGGAACACGGTTTTTGTAGAACAGCCCTATTTGCCGAATGGGGTGGACAAAGAATATTTGAGATGGTTGTATACCGCGGTAACAAGGGCAAAAGAGAAACTGTATCTTATCGGATTCAAAGATGATTTTTTTGTTGATGGTGAATAACTTAATTTTAACAAAATAGAAGTAATGACCTCTGAGACCATTATTAGTTTGTTTTTGGGTATCGGTCTTGCAGCCTCTGCAGGGTTCAGGGTATTTCTTCCTTTATTCGCCCTTAGCCTTGCGGCTTATTTTGGTGTGTGGGACCTAAATGACAATTGGACTTGGATTGGAAGTCTGGCAGCGGTAATGACATTGGGTATTGCCACTTTGGCCGAAGTTTTCGCATATTTCATTCCTTGGGTAGACAATGCCCTTGATAGTATTGCAGTACCCCTTGCGGCAATAGCAGGAACTGCCGTAATGGTATCTACGGTGGTCAATTTAGATCCCGTGGTAACATGGTCTTTGGCTATTATTGCCGGTGGGGGAACGGCATCGGCCATTAAAGGTGCGAATGCCGCGGGTAGGCTTACCTCAACCGCTACAACGGGGGGCGTAGCCAATCCTATCGTTTCAACCGTTGAAACAGGCACTGCAGTAGCGGTATCGACAGCATCGATCTTAGTACCACCTTTGGCCATCATTTTGGTAATTATCATCTTAGTGGTCATATTTAGAATTTATAGAAAATTAAGACCAAGACGAAAATAAAACCCAATCCCGTACCGTGAGAATAATTTCAATGATACCGGCCCGCTACCAAGCCTCTAGATTTCCTGCAAAGCTGATGCAAGATCTACAGGGTAAACCGGTTATTTTAAGAACGTACGAAGCCGTTCTGGCCACCAACCTGTTTGACGATGTAGTAGTGGTGACCGATAGCGAGGTTATCTATGCCCTTATTAAAGAGAATGGAGGTAATGTGATGATGAGCAAGGGCACGCATGAGAGCGGTAGTGATCGTATTGCCGAAGCCGTAGCATCCCTAGATGTTGATATTGCCATAAATGTTCAAGGTGATGAACCCTTTATTGATAAGGTGAGTTTAGAACGTATTATTGCCGTCTTCAAAAATGATAAGGACAAAGAAATCGATTTGGCCTCACTGATGACACCCATAACCGATTGGGATGAAATATCGAATCCGAACACCGTAAAGGTCATTGTGGACGATAATAATTTTGCCCTGTATTTTTCAAGGGCCCCAATCCCATATCCAAGGGATAAGAATGCAGGAGCGACCTATTACAAGCATAAAGGGATCTATGCTTTTCGAAAAAGGGCATTGGCGGATTTTCAGAAACTACCGATGTTGCCCTTGGAAGCTACTGAAAAAATTGAAGCCATCCGCTTTTTGGAATATGGTCGGAAAATAAAAATGGTGGAAACCCATGTTACCGGTATTGAAATTGACACCCCAGAAGATTTAGAACGCGCAAAAAAGGCATGGAAATAGATTTTTCAAACATAAAAGTAATTGGTTTTGATGCCGATGACACCCTTTGGGTGAATGAAACCTACTTTAGGGAAACCGAAGCGCGTTTTGCCGAGCTTTTAGAGCATTATGAAACCAAGAATAAGATAGATCAAGAGCTTTTTAAGGTAGAGATGAAGAATCTTGAATTGTATGGGTATGGTATCAAGGGGTTCATGCTTTCGATGGTAGAAGCTGCTTTGGATTTATCCAATAAACAGGTAAGCGCTGATACGTTAGAAAAAATAGTGCAACTTGGTAAAGACATGATAACACATCCGGTTGAGGTTTTGGACGGCGTGGAAGCGGTCTTGGCGCAATTGGAAAAGAAATATCGATTGATCGTTTTGACAAAAGGTGATTTATTGGACCAAGAGCGAAAGCTTGAAAAATCGGGTCTATCCAATTATTTTCACCATGTGGAGGTTTTAAGTGATAAAAAAGAACGGAACTATAAAAACCTTTTGAATCATCTCGGGATAGCTGTCAATGAATTTTTAATGGTAGGGAATTCCCTGAAGTCAGATGTTATACCTATATTAAACATTGGTGCAAAAGCGGTGCATGTACCTTTTCACACGACTTGGGCACATGAAATGGTTTCAGACGAGGAGGAACAGGCCAACAATCATTTAAAATTATCCTCGATTAGGGATATTTTGAAGTATTTGAATTGAGATGGAGTTGAAGAATAAAACAGAAAAACAAAGCGTAACGCTGAACACAAAAAATAAATACAAGAACTTTCCCATGGTGCCCCGTGTGGTATTTGGCAGGGGTAGTTTTGACCAATTAGAGCAAATACTACTACCAAAACGAAGAAATTCAGATGCACCGTTTATCTATTTGGTCGACGATTTTTTTGAAGGAAAGCAATTGGAGCAAAGGATTCCTTGGTTGTTCAATGATCAGATCATATTCATATCGGCCGATGAGGAACCGAAAACGGGCCAAGTGGATGCCTTAGTTGAAAAAATCAACAATGATTTTGATGAACTGCCTTCGGGAATAGTGGGTATTGGTGGTGGCACTTTGCTTGATTTGGCCAAAGCAGTCGCCATAATGATGGTAAACAAGGGTTCTTCTAAAGACTATCAAGGATGGGACCTAGTTACCAGACCGGCATTATACCATGTGGGCATTCCGACGATTAGTGGAACAGGAGCGGAAGTGTCTCGTACCGCAGTATTATTGGGTCCTGAAAAGAAGTTGGGTATCAATTCGGATTATACTACCTACGATCAAGTACTTTTAGATCCCGATTTATTGCGTACCGTACCCCAAGAACAATGGTTTTATACGGGTATGGATTGCTTTATCCATTGTGTGGAATCTTTAAAGGGTACCTATCTGAATGCCTTTAGCCAGAGTTATGGAGAAAAGGCGTTCGAATTATGTAAAGAGGTATTTCTCGGTGATTTATCACAAGATTCTGCAGAAGAAAAACTGATGATGGCTTCATGGCATGGTGGTATGAGCATCGCCTATTCACAAGTTGGCGTGGCGCATGCCATGAGTTATGGGCTGTCTTACCTGCTAGGTATCAAGCATGGTTTGGGCAACTGCTTGGTATTTCAATATTTAGGGGAATTTTACCCCGAAGGGGTGGCCCTATTTAAAACGATGTGCGAAAGGCACACTATCACTTTACCCAAGAATATCTGCGCCAATTTAAGCGAATCGGAAATGGATACCATGGTTGCCGTGGCCTATTCCATGGATGCCCTTTGGGAAAATGCATTGGGGAAAGATTGGAAAGAACTGATTTCGAAAGAAGGAATACGTGCCATCTATCGCAACATATAAGATTCTTTTTTGAACAACCGTACTAAATCAAGAACATAATGCACCGTTTGGCCAAGTTCATCTATTTTAGGCTAATGGGCTGGAAATTGGTGGGTTCCTTTCCTGATTTGAACAAGTACGTGGTCATTGTGATTCCGCATACCCATTGGATGGATTTTATCATTGGTATTTTGGTTCGTGCCATTTCTAGGCAAGAAATCAACTATGTCGGTAAAAAGAGTTTGTTCAGACCCCCTTTTGGCTGGTTTTTTAAAATGACCGGTGGGGCACCCGTAGACCGTGAGAAACATTCCAATATGGTAGAGAGTGTAGCCGGTATCTATCAAGAGCGAGAAGTGTTTCGGCTGTGTCTGGCCCCCGAGGGAACACGTAAGAAAGTAACGGCCTTAAAAACAGGCTTTTATTATATTGCGAAATCGGCCGAGGTACCCATCGTTATGGTCGCCTTTGATTTTGCTAAAAAAACCGTTACTATCGCAGAACCCCTATATGTTACGGATAACATTAATTTGGATTTCAGAAAAATCAGGACCTTTTTTAAAGGCGTAAAAGGGAAAATCGCTGTAAATAGTTTTGGGGATTGACCCCAAGGTTCAAATTAAAATTTCTTCAAGATTTTCTCCTCGGTGTTTTTTGGTTTTTGCGAATTACCGGGAAATATGAGATTGGTACTGGAATAAGTGCTTCCAAAGGTGATTGCAGCCGTATGAACCTGATTGATAGCATCGATTAGTTGCCCTTCTGATAACTCTTTGAGCGGATGGATAAAAACGGACCAAACGATTTCATCGCTTAGCGCATATTTCACATCCAAAGCAGAGTGAAAATTGGCAACCAATGAATTTAATAACTGTTCCTCCTCTAATTTTTCTAGTGCTACAATGGGGGAGATGATGCGCATGCGGTTCGCATTTTCATCAAAAATACAAACGAGCATCGCCTCTTTGAATACAAACTGAACGGAGTTTCCTTTAACATCAACGGTATCTGCTTGTTTTTCGATGATTTCGATGAGGTCTGCCGAGGTCATGTTTTGGGAATTAACGTTAAGACTAAAAAAAACACTTAAGACTATGAAAAAAGAGGTGCGCATGAAAAGATTTTTAGATTAGGTCGTATGAATAAGTCAATGTTTACAGCAGTAGGTGAAATCGATTGACAATTGAAAATTATAATTTGGCTACTGAAGTTCCATTAGGTTCTTGGTTATGGCATTCTAAAGGTGCCAAGATTAGATTATCTAGGCTAAATAAAAGATTAAGGAGATTAGTATTATAACGCTACATTTTCACATGTAGGTAATTCTGTCTCATCGTTTCAAGGTAAAATGCCCTGTCATTTGTTGTCCATTACCGGTATCGAACCTGAACCAGTAATCCGCCGAGGGCATGGGGCTTCCCTGAAAGGTGCCGTCCCAGCCGGTATCGCTTGGTGACAGTTGCCGTAGCAATTTGCCATAACGGTCATAAATGGCGACAAGGGCATTAGGCATGTTCCCGGCCCCGATAATGTTCCAATGTTCGTTCCTATCATCGCCGTTGGGAGTAAAGAATTTTTGAAACCCTATGGCCATGACCTCTTGTTCAAGAACGCGGCATTCCAAAGGGTCACGAACAAAGACGGTGTAGGTACCCGGCAAGACCTCAAAGCTGTTCGATGACTGAAAGTCGGTCCCATCAATGGAATACTCAAAATCCCCGATACCCAAGGCGTCGACGATCAAGGTGATGCTATCGGAGAAACCACTGACATCCACCGTAAAGCTCTCGGGGGCACCGGAGGAAAGCACCTCGAAACTTGCCGTATTCTCACAAACCACTTCGTTGGTCGTTCGGGTCACCGTAAGGCTGTATACCCCCAATTCCGAAACGGCCAATTCTCGTTGCGAACCGACGATCTCATTATCGGCATTACGCCATTCATAAGTTTCAAAAATACCCCCGTCGATGACCAGGTCCGGACTATCGGGGCAGATCACATAGGTTTCCTCCAAATCCAATTGCGGCAATGGGTTTATGATAAGGTCAAAGCTCGACACATCGTAACAAATATCGAATTGTGAATGCTGTACCCGAACAAAAATGGTCTCGTTCAAACCGGTGTTTCGGTAGTCGGTTTTTGAAACGGCATTTTCATTGTTGAGGGCATCCAGTTCAGAACCATGGTAGCTCACTTGGTAGGTATCGGGATCTTGCCCGTTCAATACCTCGGTATCCTTTTGGGAGAGGTCGAAGCCATAGCTTCCCGTTCCGTCCACATCACAGATGACAATGGCACTGGGTGGAAAAGCGGTCGGGGTATCGAAGACCTCAAGCTGAAAGCTACCTACGTCGAAACAATGGGGGTTCAAGGTGTTCTCCAACCGAAAATAAAGGGTCTGGGGGTTGCCGGTATTCTGAAAAGTACCTGCGATGGGGTCTTGTGCCATTTCGGCATCCACCTGAGATTCGTAAAAGAAAACATTGGCCCCACTGGCCATGGCCAAGATCTCATTGGCCTTTTCGTTAAGATCAAAGCCGTATGTTCCATCATTATTGTCACCACAGACCTGCCAATCGGCAACGGTCTGTGCCATGGGGGTATCGAAAACGGTCAGGTCGAACGAGGTGGTATCAAAACAGGAAGTATCGGAGGCATTGGCGACCCGAACGTAAATCGTGGTCTGATAGGCGGTACTGGAATACTCAGTGGGCAACGGGTCGGTATTCGCATCGGCATCAGCTTGTGAACCGTGATAGCTGATGACCAGATCGCCCGCATTTTGGGCCCCGATGATTTCCGGTAGGGTAGCGCCCAAATCAAAACTGGCCTGTCCGTCGTTATCGTCGTCACAGACCGACAGATCGGTGGGGGTATTGGCCGTGACCCCTTCCAGGACCTCAATATTAAAGCTGCCCGTTCTAAAACAAGAGGTATAGGTACTGTTCTGAAATCGAAAGAACACTTCCTCTAGGGGCAGTGTATTGGTATAGGGAATGGGCAGGGGGTCGGTGCCGGCATCGGCATCCGCTTGGGTAGCAAAATATAGGATGTCGAACAAGGTCTCGTCCTGTCCATTGAATATCTCCGCATCTTTTAGGGTCAGGTCAAAGATAAACCGCCCATCGAGATCATCATCACATACGCTCCAATCGGTAACAACGTCCACTAAAGGGGCCTGGCGGGCCACCACATCGAATTGGGTGGTGTCGTAGCATAGGCTGTTGTTTGTATTGGAGACCCGAACAAATACGGTGGTGGTACCATAATCAAAAGAATGGACGGGGCCAATGGGATTACTGTTCGCATCGGCATCGGCCTGGGTCAAGAAATAGGATACCGTGAACGTATCGGGGTCTTGTGTGCCCAATACCGTTGGGTCAAAAGAAGTCAGGTCTAGATTGTAACTGCCGTATGAGGTACAGCCCAATATGTCCCCAGGGGTATTTGCCGTGGGTATCTCGAAAATAGTGACCTGACTGGTTTCCGTTTTGGTTTCTGATGCTGTGGACACCACCACACTGACCGTATAGGTGCCCGGTGCCGTATAAATATGTGTTGGGTTTTCCAATGTTGATGTAGTGCCATCGCCAAAATCCCAATTAATGGAGGTAATGGCCTCTGAAGTATTGATTGAAAATGCCGTGCTATCCCCAAAACAAAGGTTTTGTGCCTGAATATCGCCAACAAAGAAAAAAGATTGGATAAAGGGGGGTAGGCCTACATTGCTGAAACGCCCGCCCAAATCGATCACATTGAACTGCAAATTACTAGCTGCACCTAATAAATTTGGGTTTTGAATGATACTCAAGGAATTTTGAAAAAAGTCGGCGATATAAATTTTTCCATCTATGGCCAATTGCATTGCTGCATATTGTTGTGGGCCGAATGGGGTTGAAGCATACAACTCTAAGGGTATTGGGTTTGCAAGCTGGGTATCGAACTGGTAAATGGCCGTTGCAAAATAGCTTACATAGACAAACCTGCCAGATGGGGAAAATTCCGCACCATAGAGCACATCCCCAAATTCTCCGATGTCATCAACCAAATGTCGCGCATTACTAAATTGCCCTGTCGAGGCATCAAAATCCAAAAGTTCTGCAGAAACCCTTGAATGTACCACTACCGCTTTTGTACCATCGGGTGAAAACTTTAACTGACCCGATACACGGCCATCTATATCGGCAAACGTTGAAAGGTCAACCCCTACCGTACTCAAGACAGGGGTGGTGATAACCCCGGTCGCTGTAACCCGGTATGCATAAAATGATCCCGATAGATCATGGGTGACGACCCATATATCAGTTCCATTGGCATGTTTTACCGCGGTCAACTTTTCGGTTGCCGGAATCAATAACGGAATATTCTTGGTAACGACCTCACCAAACCCACCATCGAGTGACAGGTCAATAACGGAATAATGCACCCCAAGATTAAAATTGTCAAAAGCTCCCGAGGTAAAGATGTAATAGATGTTCGCCATACCTGGTGAGGGCACGATGATTCCGGCATTGGTCGATGAGGGGTGCCCCGCAAGGCCGGTGCCATTGGCCATTACCTGATGGTTTCGGTTCCATACGGTGAGACCGTCAGAATAAAAAAGCAAGTTTCCGGTAGCATCGGAAATAACACTACAACCCTCACGGGTAGCTATTTGGCCGTCTAATAGGGGTATCGGGGTGCCAGAGCGAAAATCAAGACCGGCATTTTCACCAAAATACCAAATAGAGGCCTCTAATTGGGCATGGACCGAACAGTACCAAAAGGTGGCTAAAAAAAATGTGAGTAGGCGTAAATTCAAGGTTGGTAAAGTATGTAAAAGCTTACACTAAAATAACGGTAATTCGTAGAAAACCAAAGGTCTTGTGGTGAAATTATAGAAATAATCGACATGCGAATACTAAAACGTAATTGGGTGTTCATTAGCCTTGATTTCTAGGGAGACCTATGGCAGTTCAAATGTTCTGCTAACGTTTGGTTTAACTTTTCACCCGCTACCGCCAGTTTGCATCTGGTGGCCACTACAGTAAATGAACAGATAGCCAACTCAAAAAACCAATATCATCTATTTCCAAAACCGTATGATCTTCGGCAACGTTCTTGGCACTGCTATATTTCCATTGTGTTGGTTCGGTAACAAAACCGGATTCTACTGGATTATTATGGATATAATCCATTTTTTGTCTTATGACCTTTGCACTCCACAGTTCGATAGGTTTGTTATGATGTTGCCAAAATTGATACTTTGAAACATTGCCTTTCTTTTTACCGGCTTTTTCGAACATCCACATTAACCATTCCTTCCTGCTCTCCTGTTGATTGTTTTGAATCGTCTTCAAGATTTTCTTTGAAGTGTATTTTTTAAAATCGCGCAAAACTCCCGACGGGTCTTCATTGGCTGACCGAAATATAAAATGGATATGGCTTGGCATAAAACAATAGGCGTAGACTTCCATACCTTTTTTCTTTTCTACAATAGTTCAGACTTTCTTCAAGGATACCCAAATATACTTGTCTTGTAAAAACCTCTATCCAATATACCGTTGCGAAAAAAACAAAATAAGCTCCTACTTTGTTATGAAACCTGTAATTTCTGCTCATAGTCAAAAATACAAAAGCACAAGATCTAAGCTATGGCTTCTCTAAGTTCTTACCTATCTGCCCATGCTGGCCACGAGTTGCAAACTCGCGGTTGCGGGGCTAAGCCGCATCTTATACCGTTCATAAAAAGACCATGACATCAAAGCCATAGTTCCTATCTCTGGTATTACTTACTCGGTATGTCACCCATCATAGACGGGCGCTAGCGGGGGGGACCAACAATCGGTATGTTCTCAAAAAAAAAATGATTTTCGACATGTTGTATTACCAAACAAGTGCGTCAACTATTTTACCACCTTACCTTATCGCTCTTGCTGTACAATTTCAATATTCTTATTTTCAATAAAACAAGAATTTTTAATTCCCAAGACAGGAGTACTGAAAATATCTAGAATCTCCAAATTAATAAAACCTTTAATGAAACAGTCGAAATTAAACTTTTCAGGCTGACTAATTATCAAACTTCTTAAAGTTTTTGAACTTCCCAAGTTTTTAGGAAAATCTTTAATCCCATTATTTTTTAAATAAACTACTTCTGTATTTTCAATGTTAATAGATGAAAAATCAATTTTCCGATTGGAAGTTAGTTCAAGGTAGTATAAGGATATTGAAAAATCAGCATGTTTGATTTTCGAATTTTTGATGCCCAAGGATTTAAGGTAATTTAATTTATTAATTTTCTTGGGAAGTCTTCGTAAAGATTTACTAGAGATGATTAAATGTTTGATGTTGGAAATCTTGT
Source organism: Croceitalea sp. MTPC5 (assembly GCF_036985505.1). NCBI lineage: Bacteria > Pseudomonadati > Bacteroidota > Flavobacteriia > Flavobacteriales > Flavobacteriaceae > Croceitalea > Croceitalea sp. MTPC5. The sequence continues at coordinate 207,035 of NZ_BTGQ01000006.1, read as the reverse complement.
TCAATTCATCCACCAACCCATCGTAATCTATTTTTCTAATATGTGAGAGGGATAAAACTCTTAAGTTTTTCAGAGAATTTAGAAAATCAAATTCTAAAAGTTTTGTCTTATATATATGTAATTTGAGTAAATTCGAGAATTGATGAATATTTTTTAAGAAATAGCTCATCTCCTGTTTATTGGTAATTACAATCTTATAAACTTCTTTTGGCTCTATCTTGTTAGACAGAATGTCATCTATGTAATAGCTTTTAGTGTCATAATCGAAATCAATTTTATTGTTGATTGATTGATGATAGTCTAAATTCAATTGATTTTGACCAAACAAAAACGAATTGGTCAGCATAAATATCCAACATGAAGCAGTTATTATAGTCTGGGAACAATATAATTTCATATTTGCTAATTAATATTTTTGTTTGAAGTAAACACTACTTTTTAGTTTTACGAACTTCTTATTTACAATCTTTGTTTCACCTTTCCTGTTTCGGCTACTATTTGCCTTAATAATAAACACTTTGTCCTTCCTAGTATTTAAAACTACATTAATTGAATGAGGAGTTTTCGCCGCCGTCTCATAATCCGCGGGGCTTGGTTTTTCTCCAGCAGAATATGTGGTTTCCTCTGTATCATGTTTACTAGGGTCAACATTATGAGTGTGTGCAACCACCTTCACAATGCCTTTTTTCGAAGCAGGTAAATTTGATAAAGGGTCAATATGTGCATTTTCTCCAGGAACGTATTCCTCGCCTGTCACATTATGATTATATGTAGTTCCGTCTTTTTGCTCAATATTAGTTGAAGAAAATTCTCGATCATTGTCAGATTTGGCTTTTGCAACCATTGTTGCATGCTCCTTTTTTACATCATTTGCTGGTAATTCGAATGATTCGTCCAATTCATTTCTCTCAATTGTTTTTCCATTATCTGTAGCTTTTTGAACTTTTCTTTTTGATGAGCCTTGAACAACATAAACCTTTCCGTCAGATGCGCCTTTAGAATCTTCACCTACTTTATTACCGTCTTTATCTATGTAGATGCCATCATTAACATATGGGCTCATCCCATCAGGATCGATAAAGAATATGGGATTGTTGAACGCATAATTATACGGACTGTGCCTACGCATTTGCTCTGCCAAAGGGTCGATATTCATCCACCTTCCCAAAGATGCATCATAGTTTCTAGCACCGAAGTCATACCAATCAAGTCCAAGTTCTTCATTTAGCTCTTTTCCATTGTATCTCCACTCATCAGCGATACCATTTACGTTCGGACTGATTGCAGAATTATAGCCCTTATGCTCCAATCCAAAGGGATAGTAATTCTTCTCGCTGATTATCTCTGTACTTGGGTCTATACTCCCATCATTGTTGGAGTCGGCGTATGTGAGTCGGACGTTGCCTAAATGGTCGGTATATTGATAGACATAGCCATAGCCTCCATTTTCGGTACTTATATAACCTTCGGGGTGGTTAAAGAACTGCAACGTTTCGGCATTGCTTTCCAAAGTATAGATATAATTGCCCGCATATATGGTCTGATTGAGCCCCATAACCTTTTTGAGTTTTACACCGGTCGCATCATAAATATACGAAATTGTACCGTTGCCCTGCTCATTGGCGATGGTGATCGTGGTCGGTAGGTTCAAATGGTTGTAGGTTATACTGGTGATGCCCTTATTGGCATCTGAGGTCATGTTTCCGTTATCGTCGTACCCATAATCGTCACCTTCGGGGTTACGGTCAACAAATTCGCCCATACCAGAGGTCGCATTGGCGGTCACGGCATCGGTCACACGCCTTAAGCGGTTGGTACCCGAAAAGTACTGGTAGTTCAAGTCGTCCATAGTACCAAAATGGGCATTGTTGCCCCAGTCGGGCATGGCCTGTAGGTGACCTTGCCGCGATAGGTCGGTAATATTACCATTTTTATCATATTGCACGCCAGATAGCCCAAAGCGCCCCATATTGTCGGTCGCCGATGTAATACGGTTTAGGGCATCATAGGTATACCCGTAGCTTTTTAGGCTACTGTCGTCATTATCGGTACGCCACTGGGTCTGTGAGATATTACCGTTGTATAAGGGGTTCGCCCCTTGGTCATACCCGATATTAAAGGCAAAAAGATCTTTTTTACTAGGGTCCGCATTCAAATTGTCGACATCATTGATACTTTTTAACCAACCCCTGATATTGTATTTGTAATCAACGGTCTGTAGGCCATTTCCCGTCGCATCGCCACCTACTTTTTTACGTTGCAATTGACCCAGTTCGTCATAGCTATTGCTTACGATCAGCTCTTGCCCGGCACTATTGCCATTATTGGCATTAGGGTCAATACGTAAAGTGACCGTACCACTTATAGTGGCGGTGTCTTCTGCTGTAATACTCATGGTCGCCACCTGATCCGTAGTAATGGTACCTGACAATGATAAGTTGGCCTCTACGGTCGTACCAGAACCACCAGTGGTCGGGCAGGTATTGCCCAAAGCACTATCACCGATACATTGGGTCTGGGTCAACAGCCTGCCTACATGGTCATAGGTAAAATTGTCTAGGGTAACCACATTGGTGATCCCTAGGTTATGTGCCGAACGTACTATTAAAGGCCTGCCCACAAAGTCGATTTTAGTAGTAATCAGATCTACCGACCCCAAATATCCATTTTCGCTATAGGTATAGATGAGATGACCCTGATAATTGTAACGGTTCACCGTGGTGGTCCAAGCATTGGTGCCCAATACTTTTACCTTTGAACCGGTGGCCATGCCTTTTACCCGTTCATCAAGATCTTCATCAAAGACTTTGGAGGGCGGATTGGGCTCATTGCCCCTGTCAAAGCCATAATCGTCATAATACGTAATGGTCAAGATTTCGGTCAACTGTGCTACTGTTGACAAAAGGGTAGGATAGGCGCCGTCGTTATAAGAAACATCGGCACTGCCAAAGTTGTTTTGGCCTGTACGCCCCACCCAGGGCGCTGTGGTCAGACCGTCGACCTCTTGTTGTACATCGGTTCTTGAAATATCGTTGGCAACAGTTGCCTTACCGGTATAGGCCACACGACCAAAGGCATCATATTTGGTAAAGAGCCATTCATTATTTACCCTTTGGTTGGCGTCTTGGGTCATGATGGGTAGGTCAAGTTTGTTGTAAACAATATACTCCTTTTCTTTGCCCGGTAATTGTTTTACTACTATGCGGTTGCGATGGTCATAAGTGTATTGGTAGCATAGTGCTGCCAACTCATTTGCAGAAACCCCATCAGAGGTATCGACTAATGGAGGCAATACATAGGTCAGGTTGCCATAGTCATCGTACACATAATAGGTATCGTGGGCCACTTCATTGTCATAGGTGCGCTCTAACAGTACCCTTCCCTGCTTATCCACAAACTCTTCAGTGCTATGGTCCTTATCAGTACCCGAATGGTTCTCGTCATAGGTCACCGTTTTGGTAAGCTCTGCAGCACCATAAAAGCCATCTTCTGCCAAGCTGGGTACGAAGGTGTTGGTATCGGCCGAGTTATCAGTGGTTACGTAGTATTTTTTGACCTCGGTCGCCGAATTGCTTTGATAATCGAACGCTATGGTATTATCAGCCCCCGAAGGATTGACCAACCATGTCTGGCCTGGGGCACCTTGTTTTAAGACCCTATTTAAGGGCGACGGTTCAAAATAGGTTTGTGAAAACGGATTGGGTGCGCTCGGGTTAAGGTCTTCTGCATATTCTTGCAGGTACCAAGAATCCGTTTCCGATTTGGCATCAAAACGATAACTTGCCAATTCATCGGTTGCCTCTTCATAGGGTAACCATTGACGATGCGTTCTATTAAAGCCGTCAAAACCAATATGGGTCACCAAATCATTCTTGTCAGGTGTTTGGTCAATGGCAATTTGTTGCCGAGGCCTACCCAGCCCATCAAAATAAGCAATCTCTTGTATGACCTCATTTGATGGAACAAAGAAGTTTGAAAGTGCACTATCGCGCCCTACCTGATACGTTCTAGTGTATATATAATTGTCTGGGTTATGTGTAGCATTGGTATCTATCGCATCGGGGCACGCATTGGTAGGATCATTGAAATTAGGACAATTGTCTAAATTATTATCAACATAATTTTCAGGTGCAGCACACTCAAGGGCGCTAGGGCTGAAGGGATCCCCGAGGCCGTCGCCATCAAAATCGAGGTAATAAATGGTATCTGGTATATTGACCGTTGCAGTCACCAATGTTCTTGAACTTTCACAAGCGTTACCCATTGTGCCCACCTGATAAATGGTAGTTTCGGTTATGGAGTCTGCAAAAGAACCTCCAAAAGGTACCGTGCTAATGAACGTGCCATCTTCTGTATAAAAATTGTAAGTGACATCGGGATCTACCCCAGAAAGGACAGGTCCGTTGTATTCTGGCATCAAGACAATGTCACCAGGGCCACAGATGGCTACCTCGGTAACAGTAGGCGGAACGACCGTATTTGAACCTGTGGTATAGCTTTTTCGCAAAGAGGTCGCGCTCCAACAGCCATTGCTAAATGCCCTAAGAAAATATTCCGTACCTGAAAAAAGTTCAATGGACGCATTGTCCAAATCGCCACTCATTTCTTCTCCAAAGGCTTCACTTTGCCAATACCAGGTAGTGCCATTGGGGGGATTGCTGTCCCTGGTCAAGGTAACTGAATTACAAGATTGGTTCACTTGTATGGTCGTATTGGGTACTGCAGGTGATTGCTTCACCGTATAGGGGACTTCGAGTGCATTACCCCAGCACCCCGTAGCCTCGTTTCTTGGTCTTAAAAAAAGATTTTCGTAGGTCGTGAATTCTAGGGTTGGCTCTTCAGCTTGGGGGGAGTCGTCCTCACCATTGGAAGTAGTTTGCCAAAACCAATTGAACCCGTTCGGAGGAGCGTTTCTTGTAATCACCGTTTGGTTGCAGTTTTCCGTAATTTGACCAATGGCACTGCCCAAAGTCAAATCTGATGGTACACTGTATACCGTAGCGGTAACCAAGGTCTTTGGTCCTGTGCAACCATTGATTTTTGCAGCGACCTTAAAGATGGTCGTCGTGGAGAGGGTTCTGGTAAATGGGGTGCCCACCGCCACTTCGTCAATTTGAACGTCATTGGCGTCGTACCATACGTAATGTGATGGACCGGTCTGTCCCGTTTGTGTGATATAAGCTGGTGTATAGTTAAAGGTGCCCGGGCCACAAGAGCCTTGGTTTTCTTGGGAGGGTATTTGGGGTGCTAAAATACCGTCAGATCCTAGATTGTACGTAATAGGAAGTGCTGCACTCCAACAATTGCCTGATTTTGCCCTGATGAAATAGGTGCCCGAGCTAAATAATTCGATGGAATTAAGACCGGCATTGCCATTCGTATTGACATCATCGGCCGTTGATTGCCAGTACCAGTCGGTGTTGGCTGGTACATCTGCCGTGTTGTAGGCCAAGGTAGTACTGGTACAACCTTGATTTATACTAATATCTTGAATGAGCGGAACAGCTGGTGTGGCCATGATGGAGAACGTTTCTTGACCTGAAGCTCCCCAACACCCGGTTGATTCATTATAAGATCTTAGATAAACGGTACCTGGCGAAGTGAAGTTCTTACTAAGGTCAGCATCATTGGTCGAAACATCGTTGGCACCTGTTTGCCAATACCATTTAATAGTACTGTTGGGAGCTGGTGGATTCAACATGCTCACGTTGGTTACATCACAAGATTGATTGACGCTTATAGTAGGTGTACTTGGCAATGGATTTACAGTAAGCGTAAAATTCTTTTTTGGACTTATACAACCGTCAATAATAGCCTCAAGTTGATAATTGGTACTCGTTTGTGAGAGATTAAAAGATTGGTATGCCGAGGGTTGTGTTTCGCCAATAAACACTCCGGTGGCACTATACCATCTAAAACTATCCGCAACCCTTCCGTTTTGATCTAAATAGCCCCCTCGGACAGATATGCTCCCATTTCCACAACGTTCCGTCGTACCAATGATATCGGGTTCGTTTAAAGAAGGTTGCACTGTTGAAAAAGTAACTTCCCTTGGGTTACTCCAGCAATTGCCTGATTTTGCCCGTAAATACAATTTACTACCACTGGTAACCACTTTTGGGTTGTCGTTATCAGTTTGTGAAACACCGGTGGAAATAGTTTGCCAGTACCATGAACTTGGCCCGTTATGTGATAAGGTCACCTGCCCGCATCCGCTTGGCGTAACAGTGACCGGTGTAGGGGTAGCAACGGTATTTTCATCAATTAAACCGTCGCAATCGTTATCCAACCCATCACAGATTTCCGGTGCCCCAGGATATACGGTCGCCCCAACCCCCTCAGTATCATTGCAATCATCACCATTGGTGGCATATCCATTTGGAACAGTACAAAGTAAAAACGGAATTTTTTGATTAGGGTCACCATAACCATCACCATCACTATCTACCCAATGATCTGAACTAGGTAGGTTGTCATCAGTATCGTCACAATCTGATGAATCACTGACATAACCAAAAGGTTGGCTTGCCGAACATGTAGTCACATTGGGATCTCCATAGCCATCATCATCGGCATCCCTGAACCATCTAACCGATCCAGGGGGAAATCCTTCTTGTTCGCATGTCGGTTGACCACCGCCGCCGCCAAATTGGGCAAAAGCAATCTGGGCAAAAAATAAAAACAAAATAGTTGGATATATGTTTTTCATGATATTCATTCTAATGGTTGTGTTAGTTTTGAATTGGGGTTGCGTATCCGTAGTCATAATCCTTTAAAAGATTTCCCTCTTCATCTTTGACCGCTTCTAAACGGTTAAAATCATCATATTCAAATTGGGTTTTAAAACCACGATGATCGGTTATGCTTTTTACCCCCACCAAGGGTTTGTAATCGTAGATGGTCACCAAGGTTTCTGCGAGTGAGCGTAAATCGGCTTCTTGCTCATCTGAAAGTCCACTTGACCCCAAGTCGAATCCGGAGGTGAAACTGCTCAATGCCTCTATGGCCGCGACCGATGAATTTTCTATTTTCGCCACTGGGTATCTTTGGTCATACCCCCATAGATATACTGTTGTAGGGCCATTGGTCTGTTTTGAGGTTTTCAGATTACCGTTGGCATAATAGGTGAACTCTGCTCGATTGTCTATTGTAACATTATCTTTTTTGGTCTTCACTAGGGTTGGCATCATTACTGCCCCTGCGGTTCCATATTCGTTTTCTGTAATGGATATGGTTCTCTCGTTCACGGTACCCGGGTCTTTAGTGTTGACAATTTTGACTTCTTCTATGAGATTATTGTAATCTTCAAGTTCCGAAGAACCAAGTACCACATTATCAGATGGGTAATATTTTAAGGTTTCAAATACTTCTCCTTTACTGGAAGTAGTTCTAATTTTTCTAGGCAAATAAAGCTTATCCGTGGGGTCAATATTCCCTTGGCCATCATCTTGGCTTGTAAAAATGATGTCTTGGGTAGTTGTTACGGTCTGTGATGTTCCATTAGCTTTTGGTAAGGCTTGTATCGTTACTATTTTGCGTACTCCACCATATTGTCCTAATGCTTGCGTTTTTTTGCCCCTTAAGGCGTTGTTGTTTGCAGAGAGTCTAACATCATATGGACAATTTGCATTATTTACATTTTGAAAACATGGGTTCATATCATTTTCATCTGCTACATCAGCTCTCGCAATATTGCCGATTTGGGTCAGAAATAACCTTTTATTTTGAAACTTTTCTTTTACATATACAACATAACCGGGCACATTAAGTACTTGTTGCGCCTTATAGTAAATAGTGCTATCTTTCTTTACAAGATTTCCATTGCTGTCGGTCTGTATTTGTTGGAAAGGCATACCTACCTCAATATTGCCTGTAAACCTGTTTGCAAATGGGGGGCTCAGATTAGAAATTATCCCTTTATTGCCCGTATAGAACTCATAAGTGGTAATGCCATTGTTTTGACCGATATTATCAATTCGTCTTTCATTGACTTTGCCATAGGTAACATAAGGTTCGGATCCCTTTGGTATGGAAGTGTATCGAATCAGCTGTGTGGATAGGTTGTCAATTGTCTTTACTTCAGAAAGCTTCCTTTCGTTTTTTTTAGGATTTGAATAGGAATATTTTTTAATAGAGGCAGGTAGGCCGGTATTGGCGTAATCTGTGATGTTCTGGATACGGATACCTCCAATATCATTGTTCTGATCTTTATGGCCCTCAAAGGTGAAAATGGTATATCCTTTAGTGGGGTATATGATTTTGTTGAGAATACCCGTTCGTGCATGGTAACTGTTTGGATTTCTATCCCCTCCAGGGAATGAAATACCGGAAGTGGAATAGGCTTCGTAAAAATTTTGCCCGCATTTACCGTTGTAATATCCCCAATAATCTTGTCCTGTGCAATCTCTCGAAGGCAGGTCGTTGGGTCTCTCATATTCAAACCGATAGGTTTCATAAGATATGTCCCCATCATTCCCTTTGATGGTGATACCATCCAACTTTAAACGGATATCCTTATAATTTGCCCAGTCATCAGAATTGAAGTACGTAGCATTATCGAATTCAATTCTTTTCAAGGTTGAGGGGTTAGCGACCTGCCCTCCTTGAAAATCAAAAACGTTCATTGCCGTATACTTTGAATTGGTTCCTTGGTCAAAGTTTAGGTCATCCCTATTTCCATGTTCCATTGAGACAACTATTTTTCCATTGTGCTGGATAGAACCAAGCAGTTGTTGCTGAACTTTATAGACGACATTTGTGCCCGTGGTTTCAGGGTAGGGATAATTATGATTTGGATTGTTGTTCGAAACAATCATATTTGAAACTCCTGCAGAAGAAAACCCTTCTTCTTGGCTCCAATAGCCTAAATTGTTGTAATTGAACACGTAATGGTCTTTACCATTTGCAGAGGTAATCGAAGAAAGTAACCATGAAGAATTGTAAGTGGTATTTGCATCCCCTTGACCGATTACCGAGCCTCCTGCTCCCGAAGTCGAACCATCTGCTTTTAGGTTTTGTCGAAAAGTCTTTTCGGAGGTATTGAAATTGAAAACGGTTCCATCTTCATTGGTTACGGTCCAACCCGTAATGCTTTGATTTAGCCCCGTAGTACTACGTGTTATTTTGATTCTGGGATTATTTAAGGCTTTGGGTGTATTGTTATCGGTATAATCAATTACAAGGGTTTCGCTGATACCGGGTACGTTCAAGGAGTAATAGTCTGGTTGTGGGTCAATATGATTATTATTGGCCAGAAGTAGAAACTCGTAATAGTCTTGTCCGGCCTGTAAGGAAGAAAATGTATTGTTACTGTCCCTGTCTTGATTGGCGGAATAATCTAGGACTTGATTTTTAATGGATAATCCTTGGGGGCTATTATTATTATAAATTGTTCCATAAGTACCAGAGTCATAGTCATCGGGAAGGCCATTGACCATTCTAGAGATACGGCCTCCAACCTGTAAGTTCCAGCCTAAACCCATCGGGGTGGCAATTTGTTCCACTTTTATGCCAGAGGCATCATAGGTCAATGAAATGGGGAGGTTCATTTCCCTTCCCTGAACGGAATGAAGGGGAATGTTGATTTGAGGAACCCCGGAATATAAACTCACTTCGGTATCACCGTATTTGGCAAAAGCTTGGGCCTCAGGAGAGTTGGGGATATTGACCATTTTGCTGACAAGACCCTCATAGAAGTTTTCTTGTTCGCTTCCATCGTCATTTTGTGCAATAGCTATGCCCGAGATTAAAAATGAGAGTATTAGGATTTTCTTCATTTGTATGTTTTTTTGGTACTATTGTTTTTGATTAATTAGATTGATTTTCCAATTTTTGAATACGTTTCTCTTGTTGAAGGATGTATAAGGTAAGCTCTTCAATCTTCTTCAGGAGTAGCTTGTTCATTTCACCCAATTCAATACCATTTTCTTCAACTTCTTGAGCAGAAGGGATATTGGGCAAATGCCCTTTTTCATTGATATGTTCTTGTATTTCTTTTAAAGTGGGCAAGTCATACTCTTTTGAAAAGACATAGTCGGGCCAATTATTTTGCTCAACACGTACCTCTTTAGAACGGATTTTGCCATTTACGGCCAGCTTATATTCGGTTTGGACGGTTGTCACCCCGATGCCAACTTGACCGTTATAGCTTGCCGTTGTATTGGATTCGGTCCAGACTGAACTACTGTTGCCCCCTCCACCAGAACTTGCGTTGGTGGTGACTGTCAGGGTATTGCTATTGGCACTTTCATTACCCGCCGAATCCATGGCCCGAACCTTAAAATCATAAGAAGTAGCCGGTGATAAACCGTTAACATCGTAGGTAGTGCCAGCCCAGTTCGCGGCTATTTCAACATTGTCTTGGTAAATGTTGTACCCTGTTACCCCTACATTATCCGTTGCTGCATTCCAGCTAAGGGCAATGGTAGTGGTCGAACTTGCAGTGCCGGTCAATGATGTTGGGGCCGAAGGCGATGAGTTGTCTGGGGTAGGTTTTGTAAAGGTTATGGTAAAGATATCATCGCCCAAAAGTGTCCCTCCCGCACCATTCTGGCTCCAATATTGTATAGTAAAAGTGATAGGGACATCCAAATAGTTTGGAAGGGTGATCCAACTATAGAAATTGCCACTGACATCTTCTTTGTAGGCATAGGGGGCAACACTTTCTATATTGTCTTCATTGATACTAGTGAGAAATCGAACACTCTCTTCCGTTGCACCACTAGGTGGTATTGCCACAATATTCAGACTATCTCCTACCACATTTAGATTGTAGGTGTCCCCAGGCATTATATTCAAAATTGGTTGATCGGTCAGCGAGTTGATTAACTGGGGTGTTCCGTAATCAATTTGCGCATTGACAAGATTGCACTGTGATAAAATACTGACTAGGATAACTATTATTAGATGGTGTGATACTTTAATTACATTTGGCTTCATAGTTTTTTGATTTTATTTTTCTTTAATTTGGTTGATTTCCTTTTTTAGTTGGATAATATGGAGGGTTAGCTCTTCGATTTTCTCCAAGAGTAGCTTGTTCATTTCTCCCAGTTCAATTCCGTTTGCCTCAACTTCGCTAGCAGAAGGGATATTGGGCAAATGCCCTTTTTCATCAATATGTTCTTGAATTTCTTCCAAGGTGGGCAGTTCATACTCTTTTGAGAATACATAGTCGGGCCATGATTCTTGGTCCACACGGACTTCGCGGGCACGAACGTGACCTTCAATGGCCATTTTATAGCCGTTTGGTACCGTTGCACGGCCTATGGCCACTTCACCAGAGTAACTTGCAGTGGTATTGGCCTCTGACCAAATAGATGATCCATTTGATGTACTGCCCCCAGAGCTTAAAGTGGTGAAATTGATTGTAGGAGTACTAACTGAACTGATATTTACAGGACTTGCATTATCATAAGCTGCTACTGAAATATTGTATTGTGTTTGTTCATTTAACCCTGCTATTGTAGTGGTGGTCGTGGTAACGTCCTTAATTTCTATTCCGTTATTGTAAACTTTATAACCCGCTACATTTCCTCCCCCGTTATCCGATGAAGCGGACCAGGCAATGTCAGCCGAATTTTCAGTGACATTTGTAACTACCAAGTTGGTAGGAATAGTAGGAGCCTGATTATCCCCACCATTTTCTATCCTAAATAGTTCTATGGCATTGACTAAGGCATCATTATCTTGATTTGTGAACTTAATGACCAAACTACCCCCGCTAATATTTACTACCCTATTAATTTTTGCGACCTTCTTGGCCCCGTCCATAGGGTTTGTACTTGGTAATGCTGCCTCTGTCATAATGTTATAATCATCAAAAACATATTGTCCATTATTGATGTCTATATCAAAGATTCGGGTATTCCAATTAGTGTTGATTACCCCGTGGTAAGGTTCCGCAAAATGAAGGATAATTCGGTATTGGTGTATATCGGATAAGTTGTTAAAGGTATAATTGAAATCAATTTCGCCATGATTGCCATTTCTATTCAAAAGTCTAGACTTTAAATAGGGCTCACTTAGCTCAGGAGATACATAACTGAGATGTGTCAAACTACTGGAAAAAGAACTGAACGAAACATCTGAATTAGAAGTATCGGCATCATAAACCAGACCATCAGCACCTGTTACTTGATTTCCGCCGCAGTTTATTCTTTTGATTAAGGTCTCTTGTTGACCATAACTACAGGTCAAGGAAAGGATAAGAATAAGGAGTGTTGTAAAAAGGGATGCTTTCATTGTGAACAATAGATTTTAGTTAGAACCAATCAAAGGATTCTATCAAAATACTATCGTAATAGAAATTTACCTGAGGCGACTTTTTGAAAGTGACAAGTTGATTGGTTGTTGGCTTAAAGCTAAGAGATCTATGTTTTAGTGAATTGCATAAAAACCATAGAATATATATGGGTTTTATATGGTCTAATTTTAGGTTTATGGAATTGATTGGATTTCAATAAACTACGATTTTCTGAACTTTGTAAACTGATTACGAATTGGAAGATTTAACTTTTTTTTAATACAGAAAATCCTTGTAAGGAAATCTTGCCCCCTTCAGAAATCGGTTTTTTTGCTTCACCTGCAATGAAGAAGAATCATCATTTTTTATGAGTGGTAATTCATTGGTAATTCGCATAAATTGATGCGATAAAATAAAAAAAGGCGCCACTTGGACGCCCTCTTATATTAAAAGAAAATCATTTTCTATTCCTTCATCGTATGATACACGTTCTGTATATCGCTTATTTTAATTTAAATAATTGATATTGAATTAATTATATGTAATTTTAATTTCATTAGTTCGATATTAGTTCGGTTTTGAGAAATAATTCTAATGAGTGATTACTTTATTCTCCCCAATGATAATCAAAATTTCAAAAAGATTGAAGTAATGCGGGGCATTCATTTGCAGATATACATGGGGAAAAACCACAGTTTTTATGAGGATTTCCTGTAATGGGGTTTCAAATAAATTTTCTAGATTGTAGAACTCCCCCATTTTGAAAGCCACTCGAAATGAGGTGTGTGTATTTCTTACCCTAAAATTGGCTTTCCTAATTTTTTGAATATTTAAAAATTATCGAATATGAAAGCCACTGTTCTACTCTTATTTCTCATTTTTTGCTTTTTTTCAGTACCAATTTCAGCTCAATATGGCCGGTTTACAGAAGAAGAAAGACTTCGCGAACTCAGGAAAAATAGTGAACCAATACGTTTGCTTGTAGAGGATATCCGTAGGGCGGTTTACGCAAGCGAAAAGGACTTGGACGACTGTCTACCTCCTTTTACAAGTGCAACAATAACCCTTGAAGGGACATCGGAAGGCGAGGCGGGAATTGAATTAAACCTAGTTCTGTTTAAAATAACATCAAAAAAGAAAAAAGGGAAAATAGACAAATCTGTAATAACTTTTGTTAGGGACACGATTTTTAGTCCATTGATGGATAAAGTTAGAGATGGAAGCACTGGGAATTTTAATATTATTAGAAATCTTATTGTCTCCCAAGCATATTCAAACTGTGTTTCCTCAACTGCAATAAAGGAGTTAACATCTGATTTGAAAGATAAAACTGTCCTATTTAATATTTTAGAATATGAAAATTTAGAGAATCTATCTGATGAAGACGCTGAGGAAATTATAACTTGTAAATCTTCAACTAAAAGTGGACTGATCTTGGTCTAAAGATAAGTGATGGTTTTGTTATCTTCAAGGCTAGCCTTGAAGATGGATTCATTAACCATTTAAATCACTTAAAATGACAAAGAAGAACACGGAATCAATCGTAAAGGACATTAAAAGGAATACAAGGAGGAAGTTTTCTGCAGAGGAAAAGATCCGTATCGTGCTGGAAGGTCTCAAGGGCGAGGAATCGGTATCCGGCATCTGCAGGCGTGAGGGCATTGCCCCGGCACTGTACTATCGTTGGAGCAAGGATTTTCTGGAAGCTGGGAAGAAGCGCCTGATGGGTGACACCATGCGCGAGGCCAATACCAGTGAAGTAAAGGAACTCCGTGGGGAGAACTCCCAGCTTAAGGAAACGGTGGCCGAACTGTTGCTCCAGAACCGGGTGCTCAAAAAAAGTACCAATGGCTTAGGGTAAAATGGAGGAAGTACATGCGATTTACCCAACAGGAGAAATACGAGATCATAAGGCTTGTGGAGACATCTGAAATAGGCGTGAACAGGACATTGAAGGAAATAGGGATAAACAAGAGCACCTTCTACAACTGGTACGGTAAGTACCTCGAAGGTGGCTTTGACGGACTTGCGCCCAACCATAGGGCACGCAATACCTATTGGAACAGGATACCCGACAAGATTAGGTCGGAGGTCGTGGAGATGGCCCTGGACTTCCCGGAGGAATCCTGTCGCGGACTTGCCTGTAAGATGACCGATGAGCGGGAATACTATATCTCGGAGAGCAGTGTCTACCGCATACTTAAGTCACGTGGACTGGTGACATCCCCTGCTTTTGATACCATGGCCGCTTCACAGGAGTACAGGGACAAGACCATAAGGGTTCACCAGATGTGGCAGACGGACTTCACCTATCTGAAGATCGTCGGGTGGGGCTGGTACTATCTCTCGACCATTCTGGACGATTACAGCCGATATATTATCCATTGGGAACTCTGTCCCTCGATGAACGCAGGGGATGTGAAGAAAACAGTGGGAAGGGCATTGGAAAAGGTATCGCTGCCCAAAGGGCAAATGCCAAGGCTCCTGTCGGACAACGGGCCCTGTTACATCAGTGGCGAACTGAAGGAGTTCATAAAGGAAAGGGAGATGGAGCATATCCGGGGAAAACCGAACCATCCACAGACGCAGGGCAAGATAGAGCGTTACCACCGTTCGATGAAGAACATCATCAAACTGGACAACTACTATATGCCGGGGGAACTCAAGGAAAGGTTGGAAGAGTTCGTGGACTATTACAACAACAGGAGATACCACGAATCATTGGACAACCTGACACCGGCAGCCGTATATTTCGGAAGGGACAAAAAGATATTGGAAAAACGTAAATCGATAAAGAAAAGAACGATGCTCAAAAGAAGGAAAGAGCACCTAATTCAAAAGTTGAAACTATGACTTAACTTTGGATCGGGACAGTCCTAATTCGTTTGAAGACGTACAGGTATCGGCCACATAGCGGACCAGCCCCTTATTGGTATAGACATCCCGTATTTCCGTGCCATCGCCTTTCTTGCCGATTCTTGTGTATTCAAATCGCCCTTGGTTTCTTTTGTATGTATACTGATAATCCCTAAAATCAAATGAAGCCTTTGCATTTTTCAATTTTTCGGTTCCCGAAACCGCTATGGCCTTATCGATGATATCTTGTTGCGCAAAGGAAAGACTAAAAGATAGTATGGATATGATTATTGGAATCGAAAAAAAGAATGGTTTGTTGCTTACTTGTTTCATATAGTTCTTGATCGGTCCAGTTGTTTTTTGGTAATTCATTTTATTTCTTGTTTGTTGGTATTCCCTTATTCTATTCATCAATAGCTTTGGTCTCCGTCTGTAAAAAGTCCGGTGCCAAGAACTGTATCTGTTCCCGTATTTTTTTTGCCTTATCTTCTTCCCCGGTACTGACATATCGCAAATAACGATGGTAAAGCGCCCCCACTTTTACAAATCGAATTTCTTCCTCTGCCAAGTTGGAAAGATAGGGGTCTTTCCCAGCAGGAAGATTAGTATTTAATAAGGTCAACAAATCATCCAACTCCTTGCCTGTAATATAGCTTGCACTGCCCGAATTGGCTTGTTGCGATAGAATAGGTGCCTTAAATTCAACAGACCTTCTGTCATCGGTATTCAGTTCAACACCCGACAACCGATTTCTAATGGCCTCCAAGTTACCTAGATAAAAAAGACCGGCCATGTGGTTGTTTTCCGGGTCAATTTGCTTACCCACTACATGGACAATATTTTTGCGTAAGGTATTATCGTTAAGCTGTGAGCCTGCTTCCTGGCCAACGAGTACGATACTGGCCCGGTCCGTGGAAAAATCGGCCCGCCAGAGTGTCACTTGTGGATAAACGGCTGCAAATGTAGCGGCAATGGTATTGAAGTTCTCAGGTGTAAGCTGGTATAGCGGTAACCATTGCGCAAAGATGCCACCGGGCGATAATCGCTTTTTAACTTGTTCAAAATGCTCAAGGGTGTAAAGACTTCCCGTACCCGCATGCCACGGGGTAAAAAGGTCTCCGATAATAACGTCGAATTTCTTATTGGCGCCCAGAAGAAAGTTTCTGGCATCGTCAGCTACGATATGCGCCCGTTTATCTTTGAAAAGTCCATTGGTCCAAGGTGAAAAATAACGTTTTGCCGCAGTAACCACGTTGGACACCAGTTCAACGGCTACTACATTTTCTACATCATGATTAAACGCGGCACCTGCCGTGATGCCGGTACCCAGTCCCAAAAACGCCACATTTTTAGGTGCTGAATGTATCATAAGCGGAACATGGGCCTGCATTTGCTCGACCAAAAACGATTTCGAATCCCCGAGCACATAAAAATTATCTAATCGCATCTCTAAATTTCCCGCCAATTGTATTATAGAGACGACACCGTCGCTTGATTGCCAATAATCCAGTACTTTTTCTCCTGTTTTCAATTGTACAAGAGGTGGGTTTTTCAACACGAATATTCCGAAAATCAATGCAACTGGTAATAAAAGTTGAATAATTTTCTTTTTTCCGGATGCTGGGAAAACAATCAATAGAGCTAAGATGCCATACAGAACAGCAATGATTTTTATACTATTCCAGAGGCCGACCAAATCAAATAGAACAAAACCTGCCACTACCGGTCCCACAAAGCCGCCCAACGAATTGTAGAGTACTAATTTGCCCGCGATTATCCCAGATGGCATATGGATTGTAGGGGCCGCTTTCAACAGAAAGGGAAACACGGCACCTAAAATAATAGTTGGAGGCATAATTACTATTAGGCTTAGTTTAAAGACGGACCATATATATGTAAGCCAAGATGCGTTCACTGCAAGGTACTCAAGTCCGTTTGTCACAGTACTGAATACCGTTGGAGATATTCCTATCAAAATTGCGGCCGAGGCCAACAATAAGATCAAAAATTTTGTTGACGGCGCCCTTAGCCTTACCAGCACATGGGATAAAATACCGCCAAGCCCTAGGGATAAAAGGAACACTACCAATATTGCAGCGAACGAATAGACCGAATTTTGTAAAACTTGGGCTAACATTTTAGTCCATAAGGTTTCGGCCGCTAGTGCCAAGGCCCCGGAAAAAAAGGCGACCGTGATGAATTGGCCATAACCCAATTCGGATGTAGCGTAAGTGGATTTTTCGTGCTTTTCAGGCCAATCGAAGGCTTCAAGAGCAGCTGGGTGGGGAGTCTTATAAAAGCGGTCGATAACAAGCGCCAGAACCCCTACGGAAAGAGCCAGGGCCATGGCAAAGCCATAGGTTGCACTGACCCCGTACCTAGCTAACAAATAAAACGCGGCAGCAAAAGCACCTAGAGCGGCCCCTAAGGTATTTACGGCATACAAAATCGTTCCACGTCTTGAAAGGTCAATTCGATTTTTCCCGATGTACTGTGCCAAAACGGGAAAGGTGCCTCCCATTAAAAATGAAGGAAAAAAAAGTAATGAAATACCAAATACAAACTTGATGACTAAGAGAACGCTTCTTGAAACCCCTAAAAAAGATACGATATCAGAATAGTACTTTTCGTAGAAATGGAGGCCAGGAACCAACAAGAGTGCCGTTACGGCAATACCTAGCTCCATAAAGCCATATAAGCGAAGTGGACGTTTAAAACGGGCGGAAGCCTTGCCAAAAAACCGTCCCCCAAGGGCCAATCCGAGAAAAAAAGCGGATAATGTTGCAGCTGTTGCATACGCCGCATTCCCGAAAACAAGTCCCAGCCGGTACATCCAAATCACTTGGAATATAAGGCCAGCGGTGCCGGACAACAAAAACAAGGCACATAAGAAAATGAAGCTTCCAGAACGTTCAAATTTTGGAATCGCTAACAGGTTTTTCATAAAAAATGTAATTGACAACTTTGCCTTCAGCAAACTTAAAAAGAAAAGAGGCCCTAAAAAGCCTCCTCTCTTTTTTGTATGACATTTTCAAATATTTTCAATCCAAACAGCCAACATAATTGGGGTTGTTCGATTCTGACTGTGGGACTAGAAATTTAAGATTGGGATTATATTCCCCTCCCTTGAAATAAGGCCCCCATGGAAACACACTTGAGGGCATCATATCATAAACATCCACAAGTCTTCTTAGGTCTCCCAGTCGATGACCTGTACTGAACAACCAAAAGGCACGTTCTGAAAAATGGGCCAGCAACAGGTCTTCGCCACTAATTCCTGAGAGGTCTAACTCTGATAGACCCATTGCGGCCCTAAGTTCATTATGTATATTCTCGACGGTTTGGGCATCATCTGCACTAGCGGCCGCCTCGGCTTCGATCAACCTTGCTTCTATTCCTGAGGCCAAGGCCACGGGTACACTGGAGGAATTGAATTTGAGTTGGTTGTAATACAGGGTAATATCATCTTGTCCAAATTCCGTGCCCCCGTCCCAAGGTGTCCAGGGATCCATAGCGGAGCGGTACATTAGACCATTGCCGCCTTTGCCATCTGCTATAGAAAACTGACGGCGAACAGTGGTCATTATATAAATACCGTTCTCTTGTCTACGACTGTTGTCTGATTGTTCAATATTGTAAACAAAATCTGATGGAACAGCAGATACTTCGCCAGCCGCGGCATCAATTTGTCCTAGGCCCAAAAGGGAGCGGGCCTTGCCTAACCGCCCCAGGTTGGCCAATTTATCGTTGCTGCCGGCGTTGGTGATGGCTTGATCAAACCATTCGACCGCAGCATTAAACATTTGCTCAGTAGTCAAAGGCTCGCCATAGATCAATTCACCTCCGTCGGCAGGTGCCTTGCTAAAGGGAACCCCACCGCAAAAGGTTTCTGCGAACATGACATAGGCATACCCAACGATACTTTGCATCTCGCTTTCCACTTCTGGATTTCCGCCGAAATTGGCAAGAAGGTCTATAGTAGTTTCGGCCCCGGTTCGTGATCTGTGCAGGTTACCATAAATTGTATTTATGTCACCGTTAATATCTTGAAGGTTTCGGGTATCAGCCTCACGTCTAGTGGGGAAGGTTCCAGAATAACTATACTCATCAGCCATAAGGCCGCTCATAACGATTAGGCCCGTGGTAGCCCCATGGCCTGCTGCGGAACCGCTCATGGCCACGGCAAGATCTCCCAAAGAACCCGCGCGCAGGGTTTGTATACCGGCTTCGCTATTAAGCGATTCCGGTGTAACAATATCAGGATCTGTAACTTCTACCACCGAATCGCAAGATATACTCAACGATGTAAGTACAACCAAAACAACGACATTAAAGATCAATCTGGAATAGTTGTTTTTTATTTTCAGTAATGTTCTCATTTTCTTAGATTTTTTAATGTTAAAAAGATAGGTTTAGCCTTGCTTTCCAAGAACGCACGGGTGGTTGACTGAGAAATTCCTCAGTAGTAAAATTGGCTTGCCCCTCAGAACTTATTTCGGGATCAAGTCCCGTGTAGTCGGTCCATACACCCAAGTTTTGCCCGGAAAGCGTCAGGCTTATACGGTCAAAACCAAGTTGACTCGAAAAGGTGACAGGCGCATTATAGGTCAACGAAATTTCACGAAGCCTCCAAAACGAAGCATCTTCAATATAACCAGCATTAGTGCCCAAAAATTTTGATGCAACGGCCCTTGCCTGATCGGCAAGCGAGGCATTGGGATCGTTCAGTTCTTGGTTGTTACTATTCCCGTTTCGCCAAGAACCGGTGTTGTTATAAAGTTTTTGACCACCCCTGTAGTTTAGGAGTCCTCTTAGCACAAATTGATTTTCGAAAAAACTAAGTGTTGGGGTAAATGAAATATCAGTAGTGGCAAACGGCGTACCTAAGTACCCTACTTCCCCAACTTGTATCTCATCCTGCCCAATGAAACCATCGCCATTGGCATCGTTAAAAGTATAGGTTTCATCCCAGTAACCGCCAAGGGGAAAGCCTTCAACGTGACGTTGTTGACCAAAAATGACCGGTTGTATGCCCTCACCCAATTCTATCAATTCATTATCTATGAACGAACCCACAAAATCCACCCCAAAGAAAAACTTATCGGTTTCGATGATTCTTGTATTCAATCCAATTTCAATACCCGAGTTTTTAACGGAACCCAAATTTTCAAAGCGCCCTTCGCCCACGCCGAGCGATAAGGGCAATTGCCTAAATATAAGAGCATCTTCGGTACGTTTATTAAAATAGGTCATTTCAAAGCCAATTTTTTCGGACAATAGTTTCGCATCAAAGCCGAACTCAACTTCCGTTGACCGCTCTGGGGTTAAGTCGGAGTTTCCAACGCTGCCAATAGTGACCCCGGTAACACTTTGTCCGTCCAGTGTAGCGGCTATGGGATTGAAAAACCTCA
This sequence comes from Croceitalea sp. MTPC5, assembly GCF_036985505.1. NCBI lineage: Bacteria > Pseudomonadati > Bacteroidota > Flavobacteriia > Flavobacteriales > Flavobacteriaceae > Croceitalea > Croceitalea sp. MTPC5. The sequence continues at coordinate 186,527 of NZ_BTGQ01000006.1, read as the reverse complement.
GCGCATCATTGGTGCCCGGTTGTACCCCCGAGGCTCCCCAGGCTCCCCTAAGCCGTAACGAGCTTATGCCATATTTGTCGGAATCATTGAAAAATTCTTCTTCCGAAATCAGCCAAGAAGCACTCACTTTGGGGTAAAATACCGAATTGAACGAGGCACCAAAAGAACTCCCGCGATCGGCCCGTACGGCACCTGTCACGAACAATTTGTCATTAAAACCGATCTGTTCCTCCACAAAGACCCCTACGGTACGCGACTCGATGGTCTGTTCGTTACTTTGTGTTACTGCTGCCCCCGCAATAGAATTACTACCCGCAACCAACTGAAGACCGGTTGCGAAGGTGCCTTGCGAAAGATTCTGTAAATATTGGAATCCAAGGGAAGTTCTGGAATTTATGCCCTCCCAAAGATCTGTTTTGTAAGAACCTACGGCATCCAAAGTATAGACAAAATCGTTGAACCTATTAGAGAACCGGGCACCTTCGTCGTAGTTTAGAAAATCAGGGGCTTCACCCGTGGGGAAAAACTGACTGTCCCAACGGGATGTAAATCTAGGCCTCCGGAGGCTCTTAGGTTCAATTTTTCAGAGGGTTGCCAAATGAGTTCAAGACCACTGGTAAAACGATTGATTATTTGCCGGGTGTCTATGGTAAACAGTTCATCGGGTGTAAATTCACCCCAACCGTTGTTGACATCTATGGTCGATGTACCATTTAGGCCCTGACTCATTAATGCGAGGGCAAAATTATCGTTCAAGGGAAGTTCCAGATTACTGTTGGTGTAGCCCGTGGTCAAATTTACCTTAAGGTCATCAGTAATCTTGGCTCCGAAATTTCCCCGGAAATTCGTTCTTTTTATGTTATTGACGGGCAACACGCCTTCACCGTCGGTAAGACTTCCCGAAAGGAAATAGGTGAGTACTTCCGAACCTCCCGATACGCTCAACCCACCGCCATAAGACTGTCCGGTTCTAAAAGGCGAGGTACGCGGGTCGTTCAAGGGCTGAAAAGAATTGACCGTACTGTGGACAAAAGTGCCTTCGGCCGCTTCAAAGTTGAAACCGGGATTGCCTGCTGCGTCAAGTGCCTGATAGTTTTTGGGATAGGTTGTTACATCTTCTACCAAACCGCTCTCGAAAAATGCAGACCATCTTGGTTCTCCTTGTTTACCTTTTTTAGTGGTAATACGAATTACACCGTTGGCCGCAATAGATCCGTATAATGTTGCCGCGGAAGGACCCTTGATGATTTCGATAGACTCAATATCCTCTGGGTTGATATCATTTAAACGGGAAGGGGATTGCCCACCTGTTTCAAAAGAGATTGAATTTGCCTCGTTATTAATCAAAATACCATCAACATAAATTACTGGTTCGTTGGAAAGGGATGCACTGTTCGAACCCCTGATCCTAATGCGCGAGCCCATGCCTGTAGAACCTCCACTACTTGAAATCTGAACGCCGGTCGCCTGCCCCTGAAGTAGGTCCGAGACATTGCTTATCGGCCGCTGCTTTACGTCATCGGCAACGTTGAGATTCGCAATGGAATTTCCCATCTCAACCTTACGGCGCGCACCGGTTGCGGTAACGATTACTTCGTTCAAATCCATTGAACTTTGCATCATGGCAACGTTAATTACGTCTGCTTGTTTTACACTGATTTCACGTGAGGAAAAGCCAATATAGGAGAACACAAGAATATCGCCCTCAGAAGCTTCTATTTCATATTCCCCATCAAAATTGGTGGAAACCCCTTTAGTGGAGCCCTTGATTACAATACTCACTCCACCTAAGGGAATATTGTCTTGATCGGTTACCGTGCCAGTTACCGTCATGGTTTGACCCGGAACCTTTGGAGGATTGGATGAGGCCGGACTAGTACCGGAATTCAACTTTTTGCCGTTTTCAACCAACACGATAAGTTTTTTTCTAATTTCAAAAGAAACATTGGTTTTCTTTAGAACTATACCCATCAGTTCATCTATCTTGACTTTGTCAACGTTTACGGAAATACGTTTATTGATGTCTAAAGTGGAATTCTTATAAAGAATGTTGAAATCGGTTGTTTTCTCTATTTCTTCAAATATTGACGCTATCGTAGCATCCTTCATGTTCATAGAAATATTGGATTTCTGGGAATACGTGTTATTTGCCTGAAGTTGAAAAAAGGCAACCAAAAGAAACAACATGGTAATTTTCATTTTCAGGTCTATTTTAATCGTAAAATACCTTTTACATAGTGTGTTTTTCATACTTTTGAGAGAGTTTAGAAATTGGTCAAATAGTTTTTAAATTCGTTTGGAATCATGGGATTGTTCCAGCAATCCCTGATTCTTTTAAGGTTCACTCCATACGCTTAGTTTTTAAGGTTAATTTTAATGTTATTGTTTTCAATGTTGTAATCAAAACTTTTAATCCGTTGAAAAGCCTGTAGTATTTCCTCAATGGTTTCCGTTTTAAACCTTCCTGTATATCTTTCTTTGCTTACCTGCATATCCTTTATCTCGATTTTTACATCATAGTGCCTTTCAAGTTTTTTTGCGATATGATAAAAGTCTTCGTTCTTGAACAACAATATGCCATTTTTCCAAGCAATGTAACTGCTAACATCTATATTGGCAGTGGATAGTTCATCATCGGAATAGGAATAGGAAGCCAGCTGATTCGGTTTTAGGATTACATCTCCCGAACCAATAGAATTATTCCGACCGACTGACAGACTACCTTCAATAAGTACCACTTGAATATGTTCGTCATCCCGATAACTGGAAATATTAAATTCCGTCCCTAGGACCTTTGCATCAAGAAGTTGTGTGCTGACCGTAAATGGCCTTAAAGAATCTGAAGCAACGGTAAAGTAAGCTTCCCCTCTAAGAACAACATTCCTTGGACCTTCGTCGTAAAATATCACTGGGTATGTAATTGAGGAACCCGAATTAAGGTATACTTCCGTACCATCGGATAGTAACAACTGAAACTTTTTTCCATAAGGCACATCCAAGGTGTTGAAAACCAACCGATTCACCTTTTTTTGGTTCGATGCTACTTTTTTATAGGTAATTTTAGTGCCTTCTTGCTCTACCACATAGGCATTTGTAGTAGACACTATTCCGGTTGCCTTGTCATTTAAGGTTTCCTTTTTAGACCCATCTTCAAAAGTAATCGTGGCTTCTTTTTCAAGAATTACTTCAGGACTACGTTGCTCGTAAGCATAAATACCTAACATAAGAACGCCGACAAAAATCGCGGCCTACCTGAGTAGTAAGTTCCTTTTTTTGACCTTGCCTGCGACGAGTCTAGTGTGATTAAAAGCCGATATCAGATTTTTCTTTAGGTGTTCTGTACTTTCTTCTTCTCCAGCCCCGGTTATTAGATGATGGAGTTCCACTTCTTCCTGAAAGCTAGATTTATTTTTATCGACCCATTTGGCCAAAATATCAAGCTCATCCAAAGTTGCCGTATTGATCAAAAATTTGTGTATGATAATTTCTATTTTCTTATTTTTCATCGATGATTTTTAGGAAAGTCCCAATTCATATTATGTAAACGATTGAACTATACAATACCCTTACTTTTTATTGTCAATAATCTATAATATTGATTTTTTTTTGTTAAAATAGCCTATGAATTCAAATAACTTAGATGAAAAAATTAATGTTGAAGCAATCCAAAAAGGGGATAGGAAGGCTTTCAAAACAGTCATTGAGTTCTATTATAATGAAATCTATTGGTATGCAAAAAGTTTAAGCCGTAACGAAGCTTTGGCAAAAGATTTGGTGCAGGAAGCATTTTTTAAACTATGGAAGAAAAGGGATAATATAAAAAAGGGAACTATCTTAAAGGGATGGCTCTACAAGTCTGTCCGAAACAATTTTTTGGACCATGTAAAAAAGTATAAGAAAGAAACTTATTTTTTCGAGACTACCTATGCCGAAACTTTGGACCTTGTAATTGAAAGAGAATATCAAGAAGACTTAAAACATAAGGTGGAACTAGTTGAAAAAGAGATCGAACAGCTTCCAAAGAAGTGCAACCAAGTATTTAAGTTAAGTAAGAAAGAAGGGCTAACCAATACTGAGATTGCGGAACATTTGGGTATCTCCATCAAAACGGTCGAAGGACATCTTACCAAAGCCCTCAAAATTTTAAGGGAAAAATTAAAAGAAAAAATTCAGGTGCTGTTTTTAATTCTTGGCCATGTGAGGTAAAAAGGACAAATGTCCTTACATCGGTTTTCAATTGACATGGTCTAAAAATTATGATTCTTTCTTTTAAAGGCCATAGGTTATTGAAAAGTTAACCCCGAATGGATGCCCAGGCCGTAATCCGGCAGGAACCCTTGACACCGCATAGGTGGTGTCGAACAAGTTAATGATATTGGCGGAAAAGGTGAAGTGGCTATTATAGAAATAGCGGCCCGACATGTCAACGACAAAATTGGAATCCACCCTTAAATTTGTGGGAATGGTCCCTGTTCCTGCTTGTGTCCTGAATGCATCGATATAGCGTGCGCCCATGTCAATGCCAAACTTTTCATGCCCCAGGCCAAGGTTCAAATTGAACTGGTTCTTGGCGATATAGGGTATCTCATCACCCACCGAGACTTCCCCGAATATAGCGTTGGCACTGTCAAATGAACTAAGGAACTCGGTATCGGTCAAGGTATAGTTAAACGTTAACGGTAAGCGGACCTTTTCCGAGCTGTTATTCAAAAGGTTATAGTTCAACGATACTTCTACACCGCTGACCCTTACCTCGCCAGCGTTGAATTGGTCCAAGCTGCCCGTACCACCTGTAGCCGCAAGGTCGCTCCCCAACAAGTTTTGATAGTCGTTATAGTAGCCTACCACTTCGCCTTGAATTCCATGGTAATTAAAACGGGTACCCAATTCATAATTTATACTGCTTTCCGCATCTTGGCCTTCGGTATTGCCGGGAGGGGAAAACCCTTTGTGCACCCCGCCAAAAACGGAAAGATTTTCGGTAAAGGTATAATTTGCCCCAATTCCCGGAATCCAAACATCCACTTGGTTCTCACGTTCGGAAAGGTCCGTACCCGATCTCGTTGCATCGTTGGTACCGTAATTTATCCTGCCCAAGGTAATATTCTCGTACCGAATACCTGGGGTCAATGTAAACCTGCCCAAATTTAGTTTGTACAAGGTATGCGCGGCAATTGCCTTTGCGTTGCCGATACGGTTTGCATCCGCCCCTTTGATGCCGACCGTTGTGCGTATTAGTTCATTGTTCTGAAAACCATACCTGTCTACCCATTGAAACCTATCCTCCTCATCCTCATGGTAGCGAATACCCAGCTCCAGGCTTTGTAACCAGTCAGCGCCCCATCGCAACCGGGCAATGGACTGTATTCCTTGGGAGGTATACCTCCTGTTATTCGCTTTTATGCCGAACACATCTTCCGGGGTATCCGTGTTTCCCAACAAGGCATTGTATTCCATGGCATAGGTTTCCGGATCTGTGAGCACATTGTTTATTCCAACGCGCTCCCCAAGATTTACATCGTCCAATTTGTACCAGTTGCGTTTAAACTTGTTCACATATCCCGTGGTGGTAATGGACAGGGTCTGGGAAAGTTTAAGAAAATGTGTTAATTGGTATTGTTGGTGCTCCGCGTCCATCACATCTTCCGAGGATGCCCTGTATCTACGGTACGGGTTTTCATTGAAATCGGCATCGGTCAACCCTAAATAGGTTTCATTGGCCCTTTCTTCGGAAAATTGGATTTTAAAGAGAAGGGATTGATAGACTTTGGCACCTTCATCGGTATTCATTCGAAACTTTGCCAAATAGTCCGATTTGTCAAAACCCGTATTTCCCCCTCCGTCAATATTTTTAAAACCGTCTGAATTGTAGTTATAGTATTCGCTTACGAATCCGAAGTTCTTAAAACTATCGCCTATTACGATCTGCGTATTCTTTGAATTGAAGTTACCGGCCGATAAGGTCGCTCTTCCAGTAAACCGGTCCGGTATCCGGGTAGAGATCATGTTGATGGCGCCACCCGTAGTATTTGGCCCGTACTGGACCTGACTACTTCCCTTCAATACTTCCACGGCCTGCATCCTTGCGATGGTGGGAAAATAATATGCGGCAGGGGCACTGTAGGGGGCAGGGGCTATAAGTACCCCATCTTCCATAAGATTGATTTTTGCACTACGTTCCGGAGAAGTACCCCTTAAACTGATATTGGGCCGTAATCCAAAACCATCCTCCTCGTATATGTTGACCCCGGGCACGTTTCTCAATATCCTGTTAATATCGTTGTAACTGAATTTTTGAAGTTCTTTCGCCGATATATAATTTGCGGAACCCGTTCTGTTCATGGCTTCAAATTTACTCCCTAGAATTGCACTTCCATTGACTATGACCTCGTTTAAAACTTCCGTTTTCAGGACAGTTGAATCTTTGCCATCATTGCTTTCCTGTGATAATCCTAAATTCGCTGTCAGGAGCATTATTGAAAATACAGTTAAAAACCATTTCATATTATACTTATTTAGATTGAATAAAAATAAAATGCAAATATAATTTTTTTTTTAGAATTGACGCAATCTTATTGAGAAAGATTCTAAATAATTTCCAATTATAATATTACTATAAGTTTGTTGCCTTATGCCAAAGTTTGATAATTGTCATCTATTTTCGAAAGACGAACAATTAGATTTGCATATTGAATAATTTTGATTTTAAAATTTTGTTAAATTTTAAGGGCATGTTAAATTTTATGTATTTTGCAGTATTGATGAAAAGCGATTTTAATAAAATAGCGTCTTTTATAATGGCACTAGTAGTGTTGTTTTCAACCTTTTCTTTTACGGTTGAACAACATTATTGTTGTGACAATCTGGTTGATTTCTCCTTCTTTGGCCAAGTCGAATCTTGCGGAATGGAGATACGACAAACTCAGAACTCACACAATGACAATTTTGATTCTAATGATTGTTGTGATGATATTACATTTTCAAAAAACGGGCAACACGACTTGAAACTTACATTTGAAAAATTAAGTTTTGAACAGCAACACTTCGTTGCTTCTTTCGTTTACAGTTATTTAAACCTTTTTGAGGGATTACAAGAAAATGTAGTTCCTTTCAGTTGCTACTCATCTCTTCTTTTCGTTAAGGATATTCACATTCTGGATCAAATTTTCCTTATATAAAAGCGTATTGTATTGTTGAAGTATGGCTGTGCTATTGATATAGTGTGGTTCATATATTTATTGCCTTTGGAACATCTCATTTAATTCCAACCTAACATTACATAATATGCTTAATAATATCATAAAATACTTTTTAGAGAACAAACTAGTTACTGTTCTCATTTTAATAACTTTAATTACTTGGGGAGTTGTTACTTCTCCTTTTAATTGGGATACAGGGTTTCTCCCAAAAGATCCCGTACCGGTCGATGCTATACCCGATATTGGGGAAAACCAACAAATCGTTTTCACACAATGGCCAGGGCGTTCCCCACAGGATATCGAGGATCAGATATCCTATCCTATGACTACCTATTTGTTGGGTATACCAGGGGTAAAAACCATTCGTAGTTCTTCCATATTCGGATTCTCCATGATCAATATTATTTTTGATGAGCAAACCGAGTTTTACTGGTCCCGATCCCGGATTTTGGAAAAATTGAACTCTCTTCCGGCAGGCCTGTTGCCCGATGGTGTAACCCCAGCTTTAGGACCTGACGCTACAGCATTAGGGCAAGTATATTGGTATACGCTGGAGGGTAGGGATAAAAATGGCAATCCCACTGGTGGTTGGGACTTGCATGAAATTCGCACCGCACAGGACTTTTATGTAAAATACGGTTTAAATGCTGTTGAAGGTGTTTCAGAAGTAGCTTCGATTGGTGGTTATGTACAGGAATATCAAATAGATGTAAATCCTGATGCCCTTAAAGCCTATAACATTCCCTTGCATAAGGTTATGCAAGCCGTTCAAAAATCCAATAGGGACGTAGGCGCAAAAACCATCGAAGTCAATCAGGCGGAATATTTGGTAAGGGGCTTGGGGTACATCAAGAAAACTGAAGATATAGAAAAAGCGGTTGTTGCTGTCCAGGATAACGTTCCTGTACGTATCAAAGATATTGGAGTGGTCAGTTTAGGTCCAGCGACGCGTAGAGGAGTGCTTGATAAAGGGGGTGCAGAAGTTGTTGGGGGTGTTGTAGTGGCCCGTTACGGTTCCAACCCCTTGGCGGTTATCAACAATGTCAAGGATAAAATAAAAGAAATTGCACCTGGGTTACCAAAAAAGACCTTGGCCAATGGTGTTGAAAGCCAATTGACTGTTGTGCCATTTTATGACCGTACTCAACTTATACATGAAACCATTGGCACGCTCGAAAATGCCTTATCCCATGAGATTTTAATCAGTATCATTGTTGTATTGGTACTTGTCCTCAATTTAAGGGCTTCCATTATTATTTCAAGCCTGTTGCCCGTTGGGGTATTGATGACCTTTATCGTCATGCAATATGCCGGTGTCGACGCCAATGTCGTTGCTCTATCAGGCATTGCCATTGCTATTGGTGTTATGGTGGATGTGGGAATCGTATTTGTTGAAAATATTATTAGGCACTTGGAAATGCCAGAGAATCATGGCGTTAAAGGGAAAGAGCTTATGCAAGTAATTTATAAGGCAACTGTAGAAGTAGCTTCAGCCATTACAACAGCATTGGCCACTACGGTTGTAAGTTTCGTGCCAGTTTTTGCCATGCAATCGGCCGAAGGAAAATTATTCAGGCCTTTAGCGTTTACCAAGACCTTTGCGTTGTTAAGTGCGTTTGTTTTAGGTATTATTGTATTGCCAGCACTGGCCCATTTTGTAATGGGAGTGAATTATGACAAAAAACGCGTACGCCGTTTTTGGTCTATATTATTGATTGTTGCAGGTATTGTATTTGCTATTTATGCCCATATGTGGCTGCCGTTGGTTATAACGCTGATCGGATTGAATAATTTATTGGAGCCTAAATGGCCAGAGAAATATAAATTGTACCCCAATTATATCAATTTAGGACTAACGATTTTCATCGCTTCTTTTTTCCTTACAGAGGAGTGGATGCCATTAGGACCTCAAAACGGGATCATCATAAACTATATTTTTGTGCTGTTTTTGATCGGAATTATTTTGGCGGCGTTATTAGCCATTGTACATTTCTATACCCCGGTATTACGATGGTGTTTGCAGAACAAAGGAAAATTTATGCTAATACCTTTTGTGACGCTGTTTTTCGGGGTTTTGGTTTGGATTGGCTTCGACAGTTCTTTCGGAATTGTTGCCAAAGGCCTTGAATCCGTAGGATGGAAAAGCGTTCGGCAATCCTCTGGTTGGCAGGCGGCTTCAAATAGATTTCCTGGTATAGGGTCGGAGTTTATGCCATCACTCAACGAAGGGTCGTTCCTATTGATGCCTACCTCAATGCCACATTCTGGGGTAGAATATAATAAGAATATAGCAGGACAGCTGGATATGCTGTTGGGAAATATCCCCGAAGTAGAATTGGTCGTGGGTAAGTTAGGTAGGGTAGAATCGGCACTCGATCCGGCACCTATTTCCATGTTTGAAAACATCATCAATTACAAGCCTGAATTTATTTTAGATGAAGAAGGTCATAGGGTCCATTTTAAAGTGGATAAGGAAGATAGGTTTATTACCAAACAAAAGGACACCCTGACCAATGAAGAAGCCTTAAAACAGGGAATTACCAAAAAAGATTTGATAGAGGACGACAATGGCGAATTTTTCCGCAACTGGAGGCCACAGATTAAATCGCCGAACGATATTTGGGACGAAATTGTTAAGGTCACAAAAATTCCTGGTATAACATCGGCTCCCAAATTACAGCCCATTGAGACCCGGTTGGTCATGTTGCAAACAGGAATGCGTGCTCCCATGGGGATAAAGGTATTTGGGCCAGATTTAAAAACAATAGAAGAATTTGGAATGCAATTGGAGGGTATTTTAAAAGAAGTTCCTTCAGTAAAAGCAGAGGCCGTATTTGCGGACCGAATTGTTGGAAAACCCTATTTGCACCTTAATATTAATAGAGATGAAATATCCAGATATGGACTTAACGTGGAAGATGTACAGCAAAGCATTGAAACCGCCATTGGTGGTATGAAAGTTACTTCTACAGTCGAAGGTAGGGAACGGTTTCCTGTAAGGGTGCGTTATCCAAGGGAATTAAGGGATGATCCAGAGTCTTTAAGTAAAATATTGATTCCCACCCCAGTAGGAGCTCAAATTCCACTATCACAAGTAGTTGATTTTGAATATGTAAGAGGGCCACAGGCCATCAAAAGTGAAAACACCTTTTTGGTGGGCTATGTTCTTTTTGATAAACGCGATGGCTTTGCAGAAGTAGATGTTGTGAACGACGCGCAAGAAGCCATTCAAAAAAGAATTGATACAGGGGAATTAACCGTACCAGCGGGAATTAGTTACAAATTTTCTGGTAGTTATGAAAACCAAATCAGGGCAGTGAAAAGATTGTCCATTGTTATACCAATCAGTTTAATTGTTATATTCCTGCTGCTGTTCTTCCAATTTAAAACAGTAATAGCATCATCCATTCACTTTTCGGGTGTATTTGTTGCTTTTGCAGGAGGGTTTATCATGTTGTGGCTTTATGGACAGGATTGGTTCATGAATTTCGCCATATCCGGTGTTAATATGCGCGACCTGTTTCAAATGCATACCATCAATTTAAGTGTTGCTGTTTGGGTAGGATTTATTGCCCTTTTTGGCATCGCAACAGATGATGGTGTGATTATGGGAACCTATATCCATCAGGTTTTTGAGGAAAAGAACCCACAAACCATTCCAGATGTAAGGGCGGCAGTACTGGAGGCTGGAAAGAAAAGAGTCCGTCCGGCAATGATGACGGCAGCGGTGGCCATTATTGCACTTTTGCCTGTGCTTACCTCAACAGGAAAAGGGGCAGACATAATGATTCCCATGGCAATTCCGACCTTTGGGGGGATGGCCATTCAAATCATGACCATGTTTGTAGTACCTGTATTACAGGCATATTGGAGGGAAACGGTCATTAAAAATCAAAATAAGAAATTGAAAAAAATACAATAAAATGAAAAATGTATTCACAATAATACTTGTCTTAATAAGTATGGGATTATATAGCCAGACTTTAGAGGAATACTTTAAGATAGCGGCAGAAAACAATCCGGGATTGCTTTCGCAGTACAAGGAGTTTGAAGCGGTATTGCAAAAAGTGCCGCAGGTAAGCACCTTGCCAGATCCTTCGCTTTCTTTTGGATATTTTGTTTCACCGGTGGAAACCAGGGTTGGACCACAAAAAGCTAGGTTTTCATTGACCCAAATGTTCCCTTGGTTTGGAACTTTAAAAGCACAAGGTGATGCCGCAGCACTTATGGCAGAAGCCAAGTATCAATCCTTTTTGGATGCCAAGAACAAATTGTACTATGAGGTTTCAGCGGCTTATTTTCCTTTGTACGAACTCCAAGAATGGATGAAAATTGAAGAAAGGAATATTGAAATTCTAGAGTCGTATAAGACCATTTCCAATTCAAAATTTAAAAATGGTGTAGGAACCTTGGTGGATGTCTTGAGAGTAGATATTTTTTTAAAGGAATCACAGACAAATCTGGAAATACTGAAAAAAAAGGAACGCCCGCTTTTAACAACTTTCAATAAATTATTAAACCGTGGTGAATTTGAACCGGTATCTATTTCTGAAACCCTTGAAATTGACATGTTGTCCTTTGATAATGGTAAAGATTCCCTTTTGGTAGATCATCCACTCTTAAATTCTTTGGAATTGAAGGTAAAGGCTGTAGAGGCCTCTGAACGGGCGGCTATTAAACAAGGTTTCCCAAAAATCGGCCTTGGCTTGGACTATGTAATGGTAGATAAACGTACCGATATGGTTGTGCCTGACAATGGCAAGGATGTATTAATGCCAATGGTAACCCTAAGCCTGCCTATTTTTAGGAAAAAGTATAAGGCAGCCGTAAAGGAAGCGCAATTAATGCAGGAAAGTTATTCGCTACAAAAGACAGAAATGACCAATTCATTATTATCAAATTACGAAATGGCCTTTTTTGATATTGAACAACAAACCGAGTTGGTGTCACTTTTCGATGAACAAATAACAGAGTCGGAACAGGCACTTAATCTGTTGTTTACGTCCTATGGGAATTCTGGAAAGGACTTCGAAGAGGTATTGAGAATGCAGCAACAATTGTTAAAGTACGATAAACTAAAAATAACCGCATTGAAACAATATAAAATAGCATTGGCTAAATTAAATTATATCACTGCAAAAAAATAAACAAATGAAATGAGCATAAATTTTTTCATCGACATATTTACCTACTGGGATGAATAAAATTTGTGCGAATTACTTAATGTCTTAAAATTTTTAAGGCATTAATCTTCAAAAAATTAAAAATTTTATACAGATGAAAACAGAAACAAAAAAAATCATAAAAGTGGCCGCATCTACCCTGGTTTTAGGCTTGTTGTTCGGGTGGCTATTGTTTGGAGGTTCAGAAAACAATAAAACAGATGAGCACCAACATACGGAAGAAGAAATAGCTGGAGAAACCATCTGGACCTGTTCCATGCATCCGCAGATCAGACAAAATGAACCAGGTGACTGCCCCATCTGTGGGATGGACTTAATTCCTTTGGGAGACGATAATGATTCAGAATTGGATCCCATGGTCATAAGCATGTCGCCAACAGCCATGCAGCTTGCCAACGTTTCAACAGCCGTAGTGGGCAAGACCAAGCCCATAAAGTTGCTTAAATTAAACGGCAAGGTTGAAGCCGATGAGCGGTCTGTATATTCCCAGTCATCCCATATACCTGGACGTATAGAAAGACTTATGGTCAATTTTACAGGTGAGAATGTAAACCAAGGGCAGGTGATTGCTTCCATTTACTCCCCAGATTTGGTAAACGCCCAGGAAGAGCTTTTTGAAGCGAGAAAGATTGTTGAGACCCAGCCACAGCTTTTTGATGCCGCAAAGGAAAAATTAAAAAACTGGAAACTATCTGATAAGCAAATCGTACAAATCCTCGAATCTGGTATTGTTAAAGAAGAACTACCCATACATGCCGATGTTTCGGGCTATGTAACCGAAAAAATGGTAAACCTTGGCGACTATGTCAACAAGGGCAAAGCATTATATCAAATTGCAAATCTTTATAATATTTGGGTATTATTCGATGTCTATGAATCGGATATGGCTTGGGTAAAAAAGGATGATGAGGTAAGTTTTACTATCCCTTCTTTACCAGGGGAAACCTTTAAAGGTCGCATTTCTTATATTGACCCGGTAATCAATCCCATGACAAGGGTAGCAAAGGCCAGGGTGGAAATCAACAACAAAGGTTTAAAACTAAAGCCTGAAATGTTCGTTTCTGGCACGGTGGAAGCGAAATTGCCGATAAAATCAGATGCTATCGTAGTTCCCAAAACCGCTGTGATGTGGACAGGACAGCGTTCTGTAGTATATGTTAAGAATACATCTGCAAAAGGTGTGAATTTTATGATGCGCGAAGTAACTTTAGGACCCGGTTTGGGGAATGGTTTCGTGGTAAACAAAGGCTTGGATGATGGGGACGAAATAGCCATTAACGGAACATTCAGTATTGATGCCGCAGCACAATTAGCGGGTAAGCCTAGTATGATGAATCCTGAGGGTGGTCCTGCAATGACGGGGCATAATCATGGGGGTATGAATATGGGTGACACTCCTAATTCTAAAGTGGAGTCTAAAAAATCAGTTCTAAAAAAAATAACAATTGGGCAGAATGCAAAAGATGCGCTTCAACCTCTTTTTACAAATTACATTGATATGAAAGAGGCTCTAACCAAAGATGATATGGAAGGCGCAAAAACGGCAGGAGCAAAAATATTAAAGACTTTGGAAGGGGTTAACATGTCCTTGTACACAGGAGATTCACACAATGTTTGGATGGGGTTGAGCAGCGATTTAAAAAACACGCTTCAACATGTTCAGCATTTCAAAACGCTGGAAGACATTCGAAAACCTTTCCAACAGGTATCCAGTACTATGATTGATTTGGAAAAGACATTTAGTCCTTATAACAAATCGTTATATGTGATGCACTGCCCAATGGCGAACAACAATAAGGGAGCCGATTGGTTGAGTACAACAAAAGAAGTAAAGAATCCCTACTACGGAGAAGCAATGCTTACTTGTGGAGAAGTAAAAGAAGAAATACAATGAAAACAAAAATGAAAACAAAATTAACATTATTATTTCTAGTTGCAATAACTACTGGTGTTTTTGCACAAGTAGTGCAAGTAGCAGAAGGTAATATATACAACCTTCCTGTTAGAGAACATACTATAACTTTGCGTGAAGCAACTGTAAATAAAGCAGGAAAAAATGTTATGGGAATGACCGTTAACGGTACTATCCCAGGGCCAACTTTAGAATTTACTGAAGGAGAATACGCGGTTATTTACGTAAAAAATGAAATGAGCGAAGAAACTTCTGTGCATTGGCATGGTTTGTTATTACCTAATTTTTATGATGGCGTACCCTATTTAACAACACCACCCATAGAACCTGGGCATACACAGAAATACGAATTTCCTATAAAACAATCTGGAACCTATTGGTACCATTCACATACAATGTTGCAAGAACAAAGTGGTGTTTATGGTTCTATAGTCATTCATCCAAAAGAACAACTATTGGAGTACGACAAAGAATTGGTCTTGATGTTGTCTGATTGGACCAACGAAAAACCAATGAATGTACTTCGCAATCTTAAACGAGGCAATGAATGGTACGGCATTAGAAAAGGAACGGCTACCCCATTGAACCGAGTAATTAAACGAGGTGCCATGGGAGCGCAATTAAACTTTTGGAGACAGCGAATGGAAGGTGCCGATATAGCCGATGTGTATTATCCTGCCTTTTTAATTAACGGCGAAGAAAGTATTGAGTATCCTGAATTTAAACCCGGTGAGAAAGTTAGATTAAGGATTATAGATGGAGGGGCTTCTACCTCTTTTTGGATGACTTTTGGAGGAGGAGACCCACTTTTAATTTCGGCTGATGGTCTTGATGTTGTGCCTGTTAAAAAGAACAAAACGTTCATAGGTATTGCAGAAACCTACGATTTTATTGTAACCATTCCAGAAAAAGGAAAAATTGAATTTAGAATTACGGCACAGGATGGTTCTGGTACGGCTTCAGCCTTTCTTGGAACCGGCGACGTGCTTCCTGCAGAGATTGTTCCGAGACCAGATAAGATTGGCATGATGCAGAAAATGGCAAAGATGGACATGAAAATGGGTGCACATGCATTAAAATATCGCCCTAAAAAAGATGAACGCTATAAAATGAAGGAAGAATATGGGATGCAGATGGATAAGATGCAAGGAATGGACATGGGTAATTCCGAAATGAAAGATGATGATATGAAAAATATGGATCATTCAAAAATGCAGGGCATGGAGATGAAGAAAGATTCCATAAAACAAGACAAGATGGAAGGCATGAAAAGGGATGACATGAACATGGAAATGCCAAAGGACACAACGGCCATAGACCATACGAAAATGAAAGGTATGGCAATGAATATGCAAAAAGATACCATCAGAATGGATACCATGGCTGGGATGAAAATGGAAGGAATGGATTTGTTTTCAGAATACAATTACGATTATTTGAAGTCGCCCGAAATAACCACCTATGATAAGGATGTTCCAGTTAAGGAAATATTGCTGAACCTTACCGGAAATATGAACCGTTATATCTGGAGCATGAACGGGGTGCCATTGTCTGAGGCGGATAAAATAAAAATAAATAACAGGGAAGTTACCCGTATAATATTCAATAACCTTACCATGATGCACCACCCCATGCACCTGCACGGGCATTTCTTCAGAGTACTTAATGAAAATGGAGAGTACTCACCATTAAAGCACACGGTAAATGTACCACCAATGCAAAAGGTAACCATTGAGTTTTATGGTAATAATGGCGACGAGTATGGTGATTGGTTTTTCCATTGTCATATTTTATATCACATGATGGGTGGTATGGCAAGGGTAGTATCTTATGATACACCAAGAGACCCAAGAATGAAAGGATATCCAGTTTCAAATTTGATAGCCGAAACTAACAAATACTATACTTGGGGTATGGTTGATGCTGCTTCGCATACAACGGCTCTCAATATTATAAGCTCCAATATTAGAAATCAATTTAATGCTTCTTTTGAATATGGATGGAACAAAAATTTAGAGGCCGAGGCAACCTACGAATATTACCTACACGATTATTTACGTGTTTTTGGAGGTGTAAATATTGAAAATGAAACCCGTAAAAGTCTTGACCAATTTAAAACAACCGCAGTGGTTGGGGTTCGCTATTTAACACCTTATTTATTTGCACTCGATGCCAGAATTGATAATGAATTACGACCGAGAATTGGATTGGGGAGAAGCATTATGCTGTTCCCAAGATTTTCCGTTTTTGGCTATTATGAGTACCAAATAGATTTAGGATTTGTAAATGACTTACCTGCAAATAAAGACTTCACTTCAGAAACAGTTTGGAGTGCAGGTGCAGAATATTTTTTATCGAGAAACGTATCCCTTATGGGCAGCTATGACAACCGTTTTGGTGGAGGTGGTGGGCTATCCGTGAGATTTTAATCATTCAATATATAAGTCAAATAAAAACAAGTATTAATCTAAATAAAAACAAAATGAAACGTTTAAAAGTAACAACAAGTATTATGGCAATTGCATTGGTAGCCCTTACAACCACTTCATGTAAAGACGCTAAAAAAGAGCATAACGACGAAGACGGCCACCATTCGGAACAAATGGATGACAATAGTCATATGGATGGCGCAATGGAAGAAGACCATAGCAAAATGGATCATGGCGATATGGAATCGTCGGATAAAATGATGGGCAACGCACAGCATGCATCAAAATCAACAACACTTATTGCCAATTACCTAGACCTAAAGGATGCACTAGTCTCCGACGACAAAGATGGTGCGGCGAAAGCCGGGGGCACGATGGTAACGGCTTTAAATAGTTTTGATGCCAGTTCTTTTAGTTCAGAACAACAAAAAGAATTGAAGGATATTATTGAAGATGCTACTGAACACGCCGAGCACATAGAAAAAAGCCCAATCGACCACCAAAGGGAACATTTTGATGTGTTGAGCAAAGATATGATAGACCTTATCGCCATTACAGGGACGGAAGAAAAGTTATATCAGGATTTTTGCCCCATGTACAATAACAACAAGGGGGCACAATGGCTGAGCGCTACCAAGGAAATAAAGAATCCATATTACGGGGCTAAAATGATGAGCTGCGGGAGTGTACAAAAGGAAATCAACTAAGTGAAGAAAAGTGTAAAAATCATTGCACTAGTGTTTTTGGTCGGGTTAGTGGGAATTCAGTTTATTCCCACGCAACCCAATCAAAGTGATAGTGTACCCGAAACGGACTTCATGCTAGTATATAATGTTCCTAAAACTATACAGAAGAAGTTACAGGTGTCATGTTATGATTGCCATAGTAACAACACTCAATATCCGTGGTACAATAAAGTGCAACCGGTGGCTTGGTTATTGGAAGACCATGTTAAGGAAGGAAAGGCCGAACTCAACTTTAACGAGTGGGATTCCCTGAGCAGTAGAAGAAAGGCAAGTAAAATAAAATCAATTATTAGTCAGATAGAAAATGACGAAATGCCTCTAGCCTCTTATACTCTTATCCACAGGGACGCCGTTTTTACGGATACTGAAAAACAGGACATCATCAACTTTTTAACGGAACTTAAAAATAAATTATAAACAACAATTAAATACAATAAAAATGAAATATCTAAAAATGAGTATGGCAGCAATGCTATTGTTAACCCTTTCTTTCACCAACGCACAGGAAAAAGAAAAAATGAACATGGATCATAGTAAAATGAACATGGATGGGATGAAAATGAACATGGAAAAAATGCAAGACATAAAGGCTGAAGCAATATTAAACGACTATTTCAGTCTAAAAGATGCCCTAGTTGCAGATGACACCAAAAAGGCAGCCCAAACAGGTGCTAAATTGGCGGTTTCACTAAAAGCCTTTGACAAGTCAAATTATACAGCAAATCAGCAAAAGGAACTGGTAGATATTATAGCAGACGCTATTGAACATGCAGAACATATTGCCAAAAGCAATATCGACCATCAACGCGAGCACTTTAAAACGTTGAGTAAGGATATAGCCGATATGGTGGCCATTACCGGAACAAAAAACACGCTATATCAGCAATTTTGCCCGATGTATGATGGTGGCAGTAATTGGTTGAGTGCTAGCAAGGACGTTAAGAATCCATATTACGGTAGTAAAATGTTGACGTGCGGAAAGGTTACACAAACTATAGAAATGTAGGCCTGAATAAGGGAAGGGGAGATAAAGTTAGCGGTTAATGTTTACAATGCTTCCCCTTTTCAGGCATTAATAGTTGATTCTTGCTGAGCACAGCTTTACGAGTATTAATAAAATAAAATGCAAAAAAAGATTTAACGTAAGCAAAACCAAAATGGAAGCATTGAGCCTTGACATTTTTATAGTACCAACCATTGCGTTGACCGTGGTCGTTCTGCTATATCTCTATTTTGCCAAACAGGTACGGGACAAAAAAAATTATAACAACTATATCATCGGTATTGCAGTAATAGCGTTTTCGTTCAATTTTATTTGGGAGCTGGCACAAGGTCTGCTCTATGAAGGTTTTGAATACGATTGGCAACATATATCGTTTTGTGCCCTCGCATCTGTAGCTGATATGTTGATGGTGCTTATCCTGCTTTTCGGATTTGGTTTGGTTTATAAAAATGTCTTTTGGACAAGCTCAATGGATATCAATAAAATATTCCCGTTGATTTTTATCGGAAGTGCTGGTGCAATTTTGGGAGAAATTTGGCATACATCACGGGGCGATTGGGCTTATGCAGAGGCAATGCCTATTGTACCATGGGTTAATGTGGGACTGTCGCCGCTACTACAATTTGCATTGTTACCCTATTTAATTTTTGTGATTGGTAAAAACTTTATAAACGAAGGGAATTTGGAAAAGTAAATCTGGGTCGGTCGGGAATGTGTTTTTGGATTGTTTGTTTGACATAGTTAATGTCCACCCAGATTCGTGTTATATTATTAAGTCCTGTTAGGGAAGGGGATATTGGTTAATCAATGGTTGGTGTTTAACGCTCTTCCCTTGACAGGCACAATAAACAAAATTAGGATTGAAATGAAAGATTGTTGTAAAAATGGCCCGGAAAAGTCAGGGAAACAAGGTTGGAAAAAGTGGTTCAACTATACCATTTTCATCATTATAGGCACTATTGTTATAGGTGCGCTTATTTTACAGATTATGAATAGTTCATCATAAAAACGATTGATTATGAAAAAAACAGTTTCATTTTTAGTACTGCTTTTAAGCCTAATGTCGCTTCATGCAAGTGCCCCTGAGTCCATTGGGAACAATTCGGGATATTCGGCGAATAGTTTGGGAACCTTTTATGCTCTTGAATTGTCCGAAAAACTACAGCAACATACCGAAAGCCACGCTGAAAAGCCCATAAACAAGGAGGAGGTGGCTTTGGATGAATTCGACAATTTACATCCGTTGGTGGTGCATTTTCCTATCGTACTCCTTTTGTTTGCGGCATTGCTCCAAGGTATTCAGCTGTTCGTCCTTAAAAGGAACTTGGACTGGGTTATCTTGTTTCTTATTGGTACTGGTTTTATTGGGGCCTACGTAGCGGGAACTTTTGTACACCCGCATACCCATGGCCTTACGGATATAGCCCAAAAAGTATTGGATAACCATGATAAATATGCAGATTGGACCATTTGGTCGAGCGCTCTGGCCGCAGTATTGAAGGTTATCAGCCTTTTTTGGATAAAACTGAATCGAGGTTTTGAAATAGCCGTTCTCCTTGTTATGGCCTTTTCGGCGTTCTCCGTTTCACAAGCAGGACATTATGGCGCTCAGCTCGTTTATATTCAGGGCGTTGGCCCACAGGGCCAGTATTTGGAAACTGAAACGCCAGAGGAAGAAAGCCATTCGCATTAAAAAATAAAGCATGAGAAGAATATTTTTAATATCGTCGATAACGCTGCTAGTTGTACTTGCAGGACTTATAATGTGGAAGCCTCATTTATGGTGGCTTGCGCTGTTGATCGCACCTTTTATGCTTCTCGGCACTAAGGACTATTTTCAAAAATCCAATAATATAAGACGCACCTATCCTTTGCTGGGAAGAATTACCATTCTATTGGAAAAACAACGTCACGTCGTTCAAGAAACGGTTTTATTGAATAGAACAGAGGGAAAACCTTTCAATTGGATACAGAAAGAAATTGTTTATAAACGTGCCGAAGATGCGGTCAAAAACCAACCCTTTGGAACGCAGATTCCGTATGACGAAGTTGGTCGCGAATGGTTTACCCATTCCACGTATCCTGCAAAGGAAATCAAAGATGATTTCAGGGTTACCATAGGAAGTTCAAAGTGTTCAAAACCCTATTCGGCAAGCATCCTCAATCTGGCTGGAATGAG
This sequence comes from Croceitalea sp. MTPC5, assembly GCF_036985505.1. Lineage (NCBI taxonomy): Bacteria > Pseudomonadati > Bacteroidota > Flavobacteriia > Flavobacteriales > Flavobacteriaceae > Croceitalea > Croceitalea sp. MTPC5. The sequence goes on along the minus strand of NZ_BTGQ01000006.1, from coordinate 165,876 downwards.
CTATGGTTCCATAAGCAAAAATGCGACCCTTGCTTTTAACGGCGGTGCAAAAATCGCAGGATTTGCCCAAAATACCGGCGAAGGTGGATTTACCCCCTACCATCAGGAATATGGAGCCGATGTTATTTTTCAGTTTGGTACTGGATATTTTGGATGTAGGACAGAAGAAGGGGATTTCGACCCTAAAAAATTTGCAGAAATCGCATCCAATGAGGTGATCAAAATGATTGAGATAAAAGTCTCACAAGGTGCAAAACCCGGTTTTGGTGCCATTCTTCCTGCCAAAAAAAATACCGAGGAAATCGCAAAGTACAGGGACGTAGAAAAAGGAACCGAAATTCTATCGCCACCACATCACGCTGCATTTAGCAATGATTCGGAAATGATTGGCTTTATACAAAAATTACGAAAACTTTCTGGAGGAAAGCCTATTGGGATAAAAATGTGCATCGGACAGCAAGACGAATTCGAAAAAATGGTCCGCATTTTCGCTGAAAAGCAAAACTATCCAGATTTTATAGCCATAGACGGTGCAGAGGGTGGTTCCGGTGCTGCGCATATGGAATCGCTGCATTGGGCCGGACTCCCCATAATTGAAGCCATAGATTTTACACATTCCATTTTAAAGAAATATAAGCTACGTGATGAGATAAAATTAATGGCAGCAGGAAAAATAATATCGGCTTTTGATATCTATAGAATGTTGGCACTTGGTGCCGACGCCTGCTACAGCGCAAGGGGGATGATGTTTGCCCTGGGCTGTGTACAATCCTTAAAATGCAATCTGGATACCTGCCCTACGGGAATCACCACAATGGTACCTTCAAGGGTCGCATCATTGGTAGTAGAAGATAAAAAGACCAAAGTAGCCAACTACCATAAAAACACCATGGAAGCTTTTAAGGAGCTGCTAAAATCAATGGGGCTTGAAAGTAGAAAAGGTATCGACAAGAAGTTCATTGTCCGCCGAATCAATGAAAACGGGACAAAAACATACCAAGAATTATATTCAAACGGATTGAATGGTCGAAAAATAAAAAGCAATGGATAAAAATGCAATGTATTTTTTAATAATACTGTTGTTTTCTGGCAACGTGGCTATGAACGCCCAAAACTTTATAGTAAAGGAAGGAAGCGCATCCTTTAAGGCAAAAATGCCCCTTAATTCCTATATCGGTAAATCTGATGATTTACAGGGCACCATTGATTTTAAGGACGGTGCGTTGAACTTTTCGGTACCTGTAAAATCCATAAAGACAGACAATGAAAAACGGGATGGACATATGTACGAGTTGGTAAAAGCGGAAAAAAATCCCAATGTCGTTTTTGAAGGAAAGCTTAAAGACGATTTTGATTTTGACGAAAAAGCGGCGCAAACGCTCACCGCAAAGGGCGACTTTACCCTTGCGGGAGTTACACGGGAAATAACAATTCCTATTGAGTTGAAACTTGTTTCAGAAGAAACAATTCAGTTAAAAGTTTCTTGGTCCCTGTTGATTACCGATTATAATTTAGAACGCCCCAGTTTTACATTTATAAAAGTTAATGACAGGCACGACTTGAGTGTGGATGCGCTTCTTCAGAAAAAACAGTAATGAAGTAAAATTATAGTCGCAGAAAGTTGAATAATTCTATTTCGATGAAGCTTTAAAACTATAAAATTAAGTTGATGAACAGTAAACACATCTTTGCAGTAAGCACCTATTTCATAGCGATGGCCATCCCATTGCTAATGGTATATGGCTTAATGCCAACTACTGAAGAGGGGTTTATTGCGCAAATTGGGATGCTAATGGGTTTATCAGGTATAATGATGGTGTTCTTTCAATTTATCATTTCTGCCAGAATAAAATGGTTGGACCGATTGTTCGCCTATAACAACTTGATCGATTTTCATAGAAGAATGGGTATCTGGGCATTTATATTTATTGTGGCCCATTTTATGCTGCTTACCTTATCAGAGCAATCTTTTGATATGCTTTTGGGCTATGACGAACCTTGGTTCATCAATTTGGGCAAAATTGCGTTTTTAATATTGTTAGTTCAGGTTGTAGTAAGTATCGGCCACAGGAAAATAAAAATAAACTATGAACGGTGGCGTGCTATGCACGATGTATTTGCCATCGGCATTCTTCTATTGATGTTCGTGCACAGTTTTTATGCTGGGGACGATTTGGAGTTGTTGCCATTACAGGTATTATGGTTCATTCTCCCCCCTACTGCCATAGCGTTTTTTATATGGCAACGGTACTTTTTGTTCACGTTCGCACCCAAATATAAAGTGCTAAATGTTGTAAAAAAGGCCAACAACACATACAGCGTTCAGTTTGTTCCTATAAATGGCAATGAGCCCTATTCGCATAACCCAGGGCAGTTCCACTTTATCAAATTTATAGATTGTAGGCATATAAAATCTGAAGAACACCCATTTACCATATCCTCAAGCCCAAGCCAAAAATTGCATTTGGCATCCACAATTAAAGCATCGGGCGATTTTACCAGTCAAATCCATCAACTTCAAGAAGGTGATAAGGTTAAAATCATAGGGCCGTTCGGCAAGATGTCCCATATAGAAAAATCGCACTCGGGCCCCATAGTATTTATTGCGGGTGGCATAGGAATAACGCCTTTTGTGAGTATGTTGCAGTATATGGCAGATAAAGGTGAGGAGCGGGAAGTAATGCTGTTCTATTCCAATGCCACCGAATCGGACATTGCCTTTAGAGAAGAGTTAAGCCACATTTCAGAAAACACCTCCCTAAAACTGAAAGTAGTGCATATACTCAGCAAACAGGATGATTGGGAAGGTGAAAAAGGACGGTTTGATATGGAATTATTGAAAAAATACTGTTCTGCCCCGCTCTCGCAGAATGATTATTATGTATGCCTCCACTTATGATCGAGGTTGTAATCAAGGATTTGAGACAATTGCAAGTGCCACTAAATAAAATACACAGTGAAATGTTTGGGCTTGCGCAATCTGGCTCGCCCATTACCTATCATAAAAAACAAGCCCAATTGGTTTCCAGGCTTATTGTTCTTGCTTTATTGGTACTGGTCATTTTATTTGCAGGGCTTCGGTCGGGCTGGAAATTATTTGGGGCAATGCATTAAAAGGAGATTATGGTACTTTGATATTGTCCAATATAAAAAATGAAACCAAGCTAAATCAAGATGGAATGTAAAAATGGAAAAAATAGTAAATAAAAAGATTGTTGAATTAAATAAATAATTATGAGAACATTAATAAAAATGGTAGTCTGCCTTATAATAGGTGTTACCGCAGTCAGTTGCTCGGTCAGTTCTTCGGCCATCGTTACCGATTATGACCGAGAGGTACCATTTGGAAATTACAAAACTTTTTATTGGAGCGATGATTTTCAAATGGACAGCAATAAGGAAAACGAGCCGCTTTTTTTTAACACATTGATAAAGAAACGCTTAAAAGCCGCCATACAAGAACAAATGGAAAATAAAGGCTATGTCTTGGATAAGAACAATCCAGATTTACTGGTAGATTCCCGTGTTGTGGTCCAGACAAGGAATATGAACTACAACAGTGGCGGCTACCCCTACTTCCCTTCTTATGGTCACGGCTTCGGACACTTTGGTGCTTATGGCTATGGATATTATGGCGGTTACCAATCAACTGAAGAACATAAGGAAGGTGGTGTCGTTATCGAACTTATAGATATGAACAGACGGCAATTGGTCTGGCAAGGGTTTGCGCCCGATGTACTCCACGCAGATACCACAGATAAACAAAAGGAAATCAGGGAGGCCGTAGCGAAGATATTCGCGAAATATCAATTTGGAAAGACTGTAAAAAATTAATTTAAAAAAACTTGATTTTGGGAGATGGATGATTTTGTTGATTGATAGTTCATATCCCATCTTCAAGTACTGATTTAAGCAGACAAATGTACTGTGTTTGCAAAACTTTTATATTGAAAATGTACCAATAACAATAGTGGAAGAAACAATAAAAACTATATCAACCGGCAAGGGGTTTTACGGACAGCTCTTTAAAAAAGTATTGCTTACCGCAACAGCGGTTATTGCCATATCATTGAGTTATATATTTTGGGCACAAGCTGATACCGACATCCTTTGGCAACATATTCTTATTGTCGGTTTGGCTTTAATAAAGACCGTTATTATTGTTAGGCTTACGTTTACGCAGTTGGCCAAAATAATTGGCGAAAGCCATCAGCTTGCGCACGTCCTCACCTTATTTGCGGTATTGATTGTATTGATTGTTTTTTCTTTCACGGCAGATTATCACGCTTTATATGTTTTGAACCCCGGAAATTTTAAATCGAGCACAGCACTCAATGGTTCATTTTTGGTACAGTTTTTTGAGTTTATCTATTTCAGTATGATCACATTTTCCTCGGTGGGCTATGGCGATATCGTGCCGATTTCCATTTCGGGAAAAATACTGGTGATTCTGGAGATTTTCTTGAGCTTTTTGGTCCTTGTCTTTGGCATTGCCAATATAAATAGAATACACGTCGATAACAAATAACCCTTTAAAACTAAAATTATGAAATGAGCATGACCGAAAACTCGTCGCAAATACGAATTAAGATATGCGAATTGCTGAATGTCTTAAAATTTTTAAGACATTAATTTTCAAAAAATTAAAAATTTTATACAGATGAAAACCTTTAAATTAACAACTTTAGTAGCGCTATTAATTATGGCGACAAGCCCATTATTTAGCCAAGATGCAAAAACAGAAAAAGAAGCAGTGCTTACAGTAATGAAAAGCTATAAGGATGCCCTACAAAATCTTACGACCGATGGTACTTTCGAATTATTTACCGAGGATTCCGAGGTTTTTGAATCGGGAGGCGTCGAGGGTACGTACAGCCACTATATAGAACATCATTTAGGACCGGAATTGGGTCATTTTGAAAAATTCGAATTTTCAGATTATGAAATCGATGTAAAGGTAGATGTACCCTATGCCTTTACTACCGAAACGTACCTATATACCATTGTCCTCAATCCGGACGACAAGGGAAATAGTCGGACCATAAAGAAAAAAGGGGTAGCAACCTCACTCCTTAAAAAAATAGATGGAAAATGGAAAATAATAAAAACCCATTCATCTTCAAGAAATACAAAATAACAACCGATGAGTAGATATATTTCAATAAGTATAGTGTTCGGTCTTCTTCTTATTACCAGTTGTAAAGAGAAGAAAACCGAGCCAATGCCAGAACAGTCAAAAGAAGCAACCACAGACCAACCGCCAAAAAAAGAGCTAAGCCCACACACCTCTGCAATGGCGACCATTGGTAATGCGCACATCCATATTGATTATTCATCGCCAGGGGTTAGGGACAGGATGATTTTTGGTGGTTTGCTGGCGTATGACCAAGTCTGGCAAGCTGGGGCACATATGGCTACGTGGATAGAGACAGATACGGATATAGAAATAGATGGTAAGGAACTGAAAGCAGGTAAATATGGATTTTTTACCATTCCTACAAAAGAAGAATGGACCATCATTTTAAATTCCAATTGGAACCAGCACGGAAAGGATGAATATGACGAAAAAGATGATGTAATACGATTTAAGATAACACCGATTATTGCAGATAGTCTAAAAGAACACTTAGAATATAATATCAAGAAAATTAGTGATACGGAAGGTGAGATAACATTAGCTTGGGAAAAAGTTAAAGTAGTAATTCCATTCAAAGTAAAATAACAAGATAGGGTCAACAAGGGTACGATGATAAAAAATATAAAAAAACGTGTATCATCAAAGAATAAAAAACTAATACAGTTTAAACCGTGAACGAATTTTTAAAACAATGGGGCGAAGCCGCCTATACGACTACCGGATTTTTCTGGATGGCGCTTTGGGCATTCATTTTGGGTTATATCATCAGTAGTATGATACAGATTTTCGTGACCGAAAAGAGGATGCAAAAAACAATGGGCGAAAACGAAGGCAAAAGTGTGCTGTTGGGCACGTTTTTCGGCTTTATAAGCAGCTCGTGCAGTTTTTCGGCTTTGGCAGGTACAAAATCCATCTTTAAGAAAGGGGCAAGCTTTGTGTCTTCCATTGCTTTTCTGTTGGCATCTACCAATCTCGTCATAGAATTGGGGATTATCATTTCCATCTTTTTAGGTTGGCAGTTCGTGGTGGGCGAATATGTAGGTGGTATTCTCTTGATTGGTATTTCGTGGATTCTGATACGACTCATCAATCCTAAAAAACTCATCGAAAAAGCCCGTAAGAATCTCGAAAATGAAGATGATGATGAGATGGACGGTTCCAAAGATTGGAAGAAACAAATCAAGAACGAAGACAGTTGGGCGCGCGTTGCCAAAAAATATAAGATGGAATGGCAAATGGTATGGAAGGATGTAACCGTAGGTTTTACCATTGCAGGTATAACAGCAGCTTTTGTGCCAGATTCGTTCTTTCAGACCTTATTTATAAATAGTGGTCAAGGCAATACAGATTTCACATTTCTCGAAATTCTGGAACATATTGTGGTCGGTCCAGTTGCCGCATTTTTGACTTTTATCGGTTCAATGGGCAACATTCCGTTAGCAGCGTTACTATTCGGAAAAGGCGTGAGTTTTGCTGGCGTAATGGCCTTTATTTTTAGTGATTTGGTGGTTTTTCCAGTACTGAGAATCAATGCAAAGTATTATGGTTGGAAAATGTCATTGTTTATCTTGTTTTTATTATTTACAGCATTAATTGGTACGGCATTGGCACTTCATTATGGATTTGATTTATTGAATATGCTACCAGGTTCATCACAAGTGAAGATTCAGGATAGCGAATTTTTCAAGATTGATTATACCTTTTTCTTGAACGTTGCTTTTCTCATCATTTCGGCCTATCTCGTATATCTGGGTTTTTTCAAGAAAAAAGATGTAGAACATTCAATGAGCGAGATGGCACCCAAAAGTCCATTGTTGGAAAGTGTTTTAAAATATGCAGCCTTCATCTGTTATATATGGCTTGCAGGAGGACTGATTGTAAATTTTTTAATCAACTAAAATTAGTGGCTATGAAAACATTCGATACCCTTTCCCAAACAATGACCCACTTGCAAAAGCAAGGTTATACCTACGATTTTAATTTATGTTCGGGACACATTGAATGTAATGCGCTAAAGCTAAAATTACATCCAGAGGATTTCGATGTAGATGAGATGCATCGTTTTGAAGGAATGAGCAGTACCGATGACAACAGCGTTCTTTACGCTATTTCATCAAAAAATGGAATTAAAGGATTATTGGTCGATGCCTATGGTGTCTATGCAGAGAATATTTCTGAAGCAATGCGAAAAAAATTAAGATAAAATGAAACATACCTATCACATACACGGAATGACCTGCAAAGGTTGCCAGAATCACGTCGAAAAAACCCTTTCCAATATAGAGGGAGTAACCAGTGCATCGGTCAATTTGGAAAAGGCAGAAGCCACCATCGAAATGGAATCTCACATTCCTATCGAGACTTTTCAAAAGGTATTAAATGATGACGGCGGTACGTATTCTATCCACAAACCGGGCGAGCATCATCATAAAGAGGATTCCGCTTCCGCGAAAGCGAAAAAACCACAACCCAAAGGCAAAGGAACAGGAACCTTCTACTGTCCAATGCATTGCGAAGGAGATAAAACCTACGACAAGCCAGGCGACTGTCCTGTCTGCGGAATGGATTTAGTCGAGGAACAAAATTTAACCGCCACCACTTCCGAGCAATGGACCTGCCCTATGCACCCTGAAGTTGTTAAAGACGGACCTGGAGACTGCCCTATTTGTGGGATGGACCTGGTGCCGATGGAACCAGACCTATCGGCAGAAGAAAAGACCTATAAAAAATTACTTAAAAAATTCTGGATAGCGGTTGTCTTTACGTTGCCTATATTCTTTATAGCAATGTCAGAAATGCTGTCAAACAATCCCTTGGAAAGTATTCTCGAAATAAAATACTGGAACTGGGCTCAGTTTGTGCTTTCCCTTCCCGTGGTTTTCTATGCTACGTGGATGTTCTTTGAACGTGCGTATCGCAGTATTGTCACCTGGAACCTAAATATGTTTACGCTCATTGGGATAGGTACCGGAGTGGCTTGGGTTTTTAGTGTTTTCGGTATGCTATTCCCTCAGATATTTCCACAAGACTTTTTAACGGAATCAGGAACTGTATTTGTGTACTTTGAGGCGACCACAGTTATTTTAACGCTGGTGCTACTCGGCCAGGTACTTGAGGCTCGTGCGCATAGTAAGACCAATTCTGCGGTCAAGGAACTCTTAAAACTTGCGCCCAATAAAGCCATTAAGGTAGTCAATGGAAATGAGGAGGAAGTTTCCATCGACCAGATAGAGAAAGGAGATATATTACGGGTGAAGCCAGGAGATAAAATTCCTGTTGATGGCAAAATTACCGAAGGAGAAACTACCGTAGATGAATCGATGATTTCGGGAGAGCCCATTCCAGTTAATAAATCTGTAGATGACAAAGTAAGTAGCGGTACCATAAACGGCAACCAGTCGTTCTTGATGGAGGCCGAAAAAGTAGGTAGCGACACATTACTTTCCCAAATCATCAAAATGGTAAACGATGCCAGTCGCAGTCGTGCGCCCATCCAAAAATTGGCCGATACGGTTTCAGGCTATTTTGTGCCAGTAGTCATATTTATTGCGGTCATAACCTTTATCGTTTGGGCAATCTGGGGTCCGGAACCCGCTTATGTCTATGGGTTTGTGAATGCCATTGCCGTACTGATAATCGCCTGCCCCTGCGCCTTGGGGTTGGCCACACCTATGTCCGTTATGGTTGGCGTTGGTAAAGGAGCACAAAATGGTGTGCTAATCAAGAATGCCGAAGCTCTGGAAAAAATGGACAAGGTGGACACCCTTATCGTGGATAAGACTGGAACCATTACTGAAGGAAAACCTACGGTTGAGAAGGTAGGTTCTTTTGATGATAAACAATTTAGCGAAAGCGAAATTCTACATTTTATTGCATCCCTAAACAGTTCCAGCGAGCATCCATTGGCCGAAGCTACTGTGAAATACGGAAAGCAGCAGAATGTTGAACTATCAAAAACCGAAAATTTCAGCGCAATAACGGGAAAAGGCGTAGAAGGTACTGTTGATGGCAAGAAGCTCGATTTAGGAAACGATAGGATGATGGAATATGCCAAGGCTACTATTTCATCTGCTATGAAAGATGAAGCACAATCCTTTCAAAAACAAGGGAAAACCGTTTCGTATTTAGCTATTGATGGTAAGGTTTCAGGCTATGTCGTGATAGGCGACAAAATCAAGAAAACAAGCGCCAAGGCCATCAAGGAATTACAGGACAAGGGGATTGCCGTGATAATGCTCACGGGCGATAACCACGATACAGCACAGGCCGTAGCATCAGAGCTAAACCTTGCTGACTTTAAAGCCAGTATGTTACCTGAAAATAAGTTGCAGGAAGTTGAAAAATTGCAGAATGAAGGGAAGGTGGTCGCAATGGCAGGTGATGGCATCAATGATGCACCAGCACTGGCAAAAAGTAATGTGGGAATCGCTATGGGGACAGGTACAGATGTAGCCATAGAAAGTGCGATGATAACCTTGGTAAAAGGTGATTTGCACGGTATCGTAAAAGCTAAAAATTTAAGCCATATGGTTATGCGAAATATCAAGCAGAATCTCTTTTTCGCTTTCATCTATAATACCTTAGGTGTGCCCATTGCGGCTGGAGTCCTATTTCCGTTTTTCGGTTTGTTATTATCACCTATGATTGCAGCTTTGGCAATGAGTTTTAGTTCCGTATCGGTTATTGCAAATGCCTTACGATTACGTACCAAAAAAATCGAAAGCTAATGGTCAATAGAAAAACAGCAAAATGGATTCGAAAAGCCCACCGCTACTTGGGTATCTTCCTGGGTATTCAGTTCCTGATGTGGACGATTAGCGGGATGTATTTTAGCTGGACGGATATTGATGAAATACACGGCGACCAGTTCAAAAAACAGGAGCCAAAACAGATGGTTTTTTCAGATTTATTGGGTACGGGTCAATTAAATAGTATGCAACCCATCCAATCGCTGGAATTATTGGAAATAGCAGAAGAACCTTACTATTGGATAAACGAAGCAAAGCTTTATAATGCCAAAACAGGAGAGGGAAAGGAAGGTATCACTAAAGAAGAAGCGCAAGAGGTAGCACAAAGATATATGCTTCCAGAGCTTAAAATTGCCGCAATAAAAAGGATAGAAGAAGTCGGAAACCACCACGAGTACCGCGGACGACCATTACCTGCTTATGAGATTTCATATAAAACCGATGAAAATTTAAAAGCCTACGTGGCGATTGAGAATGGTGCTTTTCAAACAGTACGTCATCGCGATTGGCGCTGGTTCGATTTTTTATGGATGACCCACACAATGGATTATGACACGAGGGATAACTTCAACACCATTGTTTTAAGAGCCTTTTCGCTCTTAGGCTTGATAACGGTATTGAGCGGCTTTTTGCTTTGGTATATTTCATCACCATCTGTACGAAGGATGAAAAGCAAATCAAGAAGGTAATTTTTGAATGAGTGGAGACGCAATATATGAAAAGAAAAAACCTAAGTAAGCGCGAGATTAGAAAAATGCCATTTGAAAAGGAAGGTGCTTATATTTTATGGGTCATTATCATACTTTTAATAGTACATACGCTCATTGTACTGGTTTTGAAAAATATTAGTGAATCCATATAAATTTTTAAGAAACAATAACATTTCAATTTTCAATATCATGAACAAGAACATCATTTACATTGCAGTGGCTGCGTTAGCGGTCGGTTTATTGGGGGGATATTTTATTTTCTCAAATGCTGAGGCCGATCAATTGGCCATAAAAGATCTTTCGGATATGTCCGATAGCCATGACCATTCCGGAGAATCCGAGAATCAGATGTGGACCTGCTCCATGCACCCACAGATCATGCAACCCGAACCGGGAGACTGCCCAATCTGCGGTATGGATCTCATTCCCGCTGAAACCGGAGGAGAAGGGCTGGGCCAAACGAAATAAGGATGACGGACAACGCCTTGGCATTAGCCAATATACGGGCCTCTACCGTTGGTACAGGTGGTTCGGATGGGAGTTCACTTAAGCTCTCAGGAAAGATTCGCGAGAACGAAGAAGCCAATGCTACCCAAGCTACATATTTTGCGGGTCGCATTGAACGGCTAAATGTGAATTATACCGGAGAGAACGTTGCCAAGGGCAAACTTTTGGCAACCATCTATTCCCCAGAATTGGTAAGCGCACAACAAGAGCTGTTGACGGCCGCATCCATGAAGGAATCGCAACCGGCATTATACAATGCCGTTCGCAATAAATTAAAATTATGGAAGCTTTCTGACAATCAAATAGATAAGATAGAAGAAGTGGGCAAAGTGCAGGAAAACTTTCCAGTCTATGCCACAGTTTCAGGAACGATTACCGATATCATGGTTGAAGAAGGAGATTATGTAAAACAAGGGCAGCCTTTGTACAAAATTGCCAACTTAAATTCCGTTTGGGCGGTATTCGATGCCTATGAAAATCAGATAGCATCGTTGAAGGAGGGTCAGGAGGTCAAGATAACGACGAATGTCTATCCCAATGAAGAATTTACGGCTAAAATATCCTTTGTAGACCCGTTACTTAATTCTTCTACAAGAACGGTTATGGTAAGGGCAATACTTAACAATAAGGATAATCTCTTGAAGCCGGGTATGTTCGTGGAAGGTACAATCAAAGCTGCCGAAATGCCAATGGATAACGCGGTTATTGTCCCCGCTAGCGCCGTGATGTGGACGGGGGAACGGTCGGTGGTCTATGTAAAGACCAATCCCAATGAGCCTGTCTTCGAAATGCGCGAAGTTGCCCTTGGAAATACCAATGGCGATACCTATACCATAATCAGCGGGCTTGAAAACGGGGATCAAATTGTGACCAACGGAACATTTAGTGTTGATGCGGCCGCACAGTTACAGGGTAAAAAATCGATGATGAACGCAGAAGGAGGCAAAACCATGACCGGGCATGAGGGTCATTTGGGTATGCAGGAAGGAGATAAAATGGAACCCTCAACAAGTACGGGCACCGACCATTCTAATATGAAAAAAAGGATTAAAGTATCAAGTGAGTTTCAAGGTCAGTTGAAGCAGATTTTCGAAGCCTATATAGATGTTAAGGATGCCTTGGTAAACGATGATGGCGCGGCCGCACAAAAAGAAGCAAAACAAATGGAAGAAAGTTTGGCCAAAGTCGATATGAAGTTGCTAAAAGACAAAGAGGCACATGATCATTGGATGACCATTCAAAAAGAGCTCAAAGCATCGTCCAATGCAATGGCCAGCACTTCGGATGTCAAGGGGCAAAGAGACCACTTTAAACATTTATCGGCCCACATGATCAGCGGTGTTCAGCTTTTTGGAGTCAATCAAAAAGTGTACAACAGCTTTTGCCCGATGGCAGATAGCAATAAGGGAGCCAATTGGCTAAGCCTGGAAAAGGAGATTCGAAACCCATATTATGGAGAAGCGATGATGACCTGTGGAGAGGTAAAAGCTACTTTGGAATAATTAATTTCCGTAAAAGGCGGATGTGGCCAATAGGTACTAAGTTCCGCTTTTTTTAAATAAAAAGATTAGTAAAAAGCAAAAATAAGCAAAACGATTAAACCCGTTGCTATACAATGCTTTATAAAACAGTAGTCTTAGTTTGGAACTCGGTGTCTGATAGGTTTTGGGCTTGAAAACACAAGGTTAGGTTACTAATTCGTTACCGATTGATAAAGGTAACTACATAGCTTAACTGTTTATATTTCAGTCTTTTGCACCCTTTTTTACATTCCCTTGTAACTCAATGTAATTTAATTTTAAACATTAAACATTTGAGTTATGGAACAGACAAAAAAGTCCACGTTCAAACTGCTTTTCTACCTGAAAAAGAACGAACTGAAAAAGAACGGTAATGCACCGATTATGGCACGTATTACCATTGATGGAACAGCTAAAACTTTGGGAACAAAGTTAGAAATTAACCCGAAAAATTGGGATTTAAAATACGGAAGAGTTGAGGGCAAGAGTGCCACCGCTTTGAACATTAACCAAAAGCTGGATAACGTACGGGGTCGTATCGACAAGATTTACGAAGATATGCTGAAGCACGAGGGTTTTGCGACCGCACAGAAAGTAAAGCTCTCGTTTTTGGGTGTTGGTGTAATGGACGATGCCGTACTAAAAGTCTTTAAAGACCAAAATGAAGACTTTGAAAAAATGGTCGCTAAGGGAAAACGCTCTCAAAGCACGTATAGCAAATACAACACTGTTTACAACCATCTTAGCGAATTTATAAGGGAGCGTTACCATCGGGACGATATGGCTTTCCGGGAACTCACTTCTGATTTTATTCGTGAGTTTGATTTCTTTCTTCGCATTGATAAGGAATGTACCCATAATACGGTTTGGGTTTACACAATGCCAGTTATTGCTTTGGCAGAATTGGCTATTAAAAAAGGCTTGATACGGGATAATCCTTTTGAGGATTATGAAATCAGTATGGAAGAAACCGACCGCAGCTACCTTTTAAAAGAGGATGTAGAAACCTTAATGCTCCTGAAACCATCTAAGCCTCGATATGAACTTGTAAAAGACCTTTTTATTTTCAGTTGCTTCACAGGGCTTTCTTACATAGACATTAAGAAACTGAAATGGAGCAATATCCAGTCTTTCTTTGATGGACACCAATGGATAATCAGCAGGAGAAAGAAATCAGATGTTGCCTCCAACGTCCGTCTTTTGGAAATCCCCAAACGCATCATTGAGAAATATCGTGGAGCTACAAGAAATGATTTTGTATTCCCAATGCCATCCAATGCGACTTGCAACACGCATATAGGTAAACTTATTGAGGAAGCGGGTATTGTTACAGAACAGAAAGTTACATTCCACACCGCCCGTCATACATTCGCCACAATGTTTTTGACCGAGGGTGTTCCGCTTGAAAGCCTTAGCAAAATGATGGGTCATAAGAATATTTCCACTACACAGATTTATGCTAAGATTACCAGCCAAAAAATCAGTAAGGATATGGATTTGGTTTCGCCTAAATTTAAGGCAATGGAAGATGCGTTTATTATTAAAATGGAACGGGAAGAAATAGCATTATTGAATGAACATACAAACGCAGATAAAATTTACAATACCGAAGAAATTATGGTTTAAAAATTAGTGCATTCTTTACTTATCAGATTGAAGCAGGATTTAACTATCCTGCTTTTTTTATGCCCTTACTTTTCGATTATTCCAACCTCTATTTCAGGCTCTCATAGCCTGGTCATTTATTCCATAAAAATTAGAACAGAATATTTCCACAATCAACCGGTAAAAAGGCAGCTAAGTTATAGCGGGCAGCCACCGCACACACCCACCAATAAAAAAAATGAATGAACGGTTTCCCCCTAAAGGAACCCCCATTAAATCATTTTTTTTCTTGGTTTTCGCTATTGCCCGCTTGGATTATCTGCTTTCTTTTTTCCGGTTTTTCTTTTGGAAAAAATTATGCGAAGCGAAGCGGAGCAAACCACAACAGGAAGCAGGAAACGAGAAAAGCGAACGTAACAAAATGTAAAACTTTTAAAACAGGACGATTATGAACATTATCGGAAGACTGACAAAAAATGCGGAAGTACGCACATTGTCGAACGAAAAACAGGTAGTAAACTTTTCAGTAGCGACCAATGAAAGCTACAAAAACAAGCAAGGTGAACGAATAGAGCAAACAACCTATTTCGATTGTGCCTATTGGATTTCTGCAAACGTGGCAAGCCTACTCACAAAAGGCACTTTGGTAGAACTCACAGGCAGAATAAGCACAAGGGCGTGGATAGGCAAAAACGGCGAAGCACATTCGGGGCTGAACTTTCATACCTCTCAAATCAAACTGCACGGAGGTAGTAAGAGAGCCGAAACCATACAGGCTACTGCACAAGCCGAGAACAACAGCTTTACTGCACAGGGAGCAGATGACGACCTCCCATTCTAACAACGAGTATTCAATCATTTTTTAAACATCAAATTTTAAGCATTATGGCACATAATATCAATTTCAACGAGAGAACAGGACGTTATTCATTTTTTAGCGTACAACAAAAAGCGTGGCACGGTTTAGGTCAAATCGTAGAACAATACCCGACAAGTGAGGAAGCAATCAAATACGCAGGGTTAGATTACGAAGTCGTAAAATCCCCACTATTTACCAAAGGTTCGGGCATTATCGAAACCACCAACGGCATAGAGATAGGCAGTAGCGAATTAGAAGTACCTAACTATTTCGCCAACATACGCACCGATAACAATGCAGTATTGGGCGTAGTCGGTAAGGATTACCATATCGTACAAAACCGTGAAGCCTTTAATTTCTTTGATGCCATTGTAGGCGGTGGCGAGGGCATTCTGTACGAAACCGCAGGAGCGTTAGGCAACGGAGAACGTGTTTTTATCACAGCCAAATTGCCCGACTATATCCGTGTAGGCAATGGCGATGATGTTACGGAAAAGTACATTTTCCTAACCACTTCGCACGATGGTAGCGGAAGTATCACAGCCGCATTTACGCCTATCCGTATTGTATGCCAAAACACGCTGAATGCTTCGTTACGCAGTATGACCAATGTAGTCCGTATCAAGCACACTTCGGGAGCAAAACAACGTATCGAGAACGCTCACAAGATTATGGGACTTGCCAACACATTGAGCAACCAATTAGAGGGCATTTTCAACGAATGGGCAAAAGTAAAGGTAACAGACCGAGAAGTAAGAAAGCTAATACAGTTGGCACTTTGCCCAAATAAGGAAACGCTTGACCTAATCAAAAAAGGTGCGGAAGATGAAATTTCCACCGTGTTCAAAAATGTCGTTGAGGATGCTTTTGCGTATGCTATGATAAGCGACACCCAACAAATGGACACTACCAAAGGTACGTTGTTCGGAGCGTACAATTCTGTGACAGGCTACTATCAGAATGTAAGGAGTTACAAGAATGACGAAGCCAAGTTGCAGAGCATTGTATTGGGTGGTACTGCCCAACTCAAATCGCAGAAAGCATTTGAACTATGTACTGCATTTGCTCTGGACGGTGCGGAAATCCTAAACCTTAATTAGATAACCACAGGCTACCGCCTTAATCGGTGGTAGCCTATTATAAACAACAGCTATGACAATGGAAACCTATAAAGCAACGCTGAAACACGACACAGGCAAAGTAACGCTGACAGTAGTATCACTTAGCGGAAAGCAGAGAGCAATACAGCAGATAACAGCCGTAGAGGGTTGTCCCGAATGTGCCATTGTGGATATAGTAAAGATTGATAACGATACAAAACAGCAGAATATGAAAGCAAAAACCATAGACGAAGCCAAAAGTATGGCTAAAGAAAAAAGCCTTGAAACGCAATACAGGGATGAAGCTATATACATCATCTATTGCAACAGAACAGAGTATTTCTATGTAGATATCGACAGCCTAATACGGCTTTGGGAACGGCTTATAGGCTACTATGAAAATGGAAAATACACCGATGCTGAAACTAATTCATAACACTTAAAGCAGATACAATGGAAACGACAGCAATAGCCACAAAGTTTGTACGCTACGATGTTCCCGAATTGGAAACCCTGCAAAATGCAAAGGTTTACCTACTAAGGGAAAAACTGAACAAAAGCGACAAGTTGAGCCGAGCAGAAAAAAATTGGCTTGCGGAAGCAGTAAACCGAAATGCCTACTTCAAAAGAGCCGTACCCCTTATGGGTTATCGCTTCGGGTTTGAGGATATTTTGAAAACCTATGTAGTGAAGCAGTACGGCAGTTGGGCAGAATACGACGCCCCCGACAAAACAAGCCTTAGAAGTATTGTTTACGGCAGGATTGACCAAATAGCGGAAATCACTAAATAAGAATTAGAACAGGTATGAAAATAACGGATTTGAACGGTTACGAAATTGAAGTAACCGACCTAAAAGAAGCTATCTGTATTGCCAAACGAAATACAGGGTATAGCCACGAGGACAAAAGTTTTTCAGACTTCGATAAAAGGCAAAATGCCTATTGGATGGACATATACGAGAAACTAAAAGCAATCAAAAAACGGTTAAACAACAATTAAAATCAAAGAACGATGAACACAAATTTTTTCAATCAGATACAGCAGTTGGACTTTACAGGAGTATTGCAACTGAACATTTCAAAAGGAATAGAAAGCAACCTAATCGTAACAGTATTGCTCAATAACGAACAATGCGGAGATAGTGCCAAAAACCTTATTCCCCCATTGACATTTAACGCCACACCCCAAGAGTTTGACGAGGGATTTTTTGAACAGATTACCACACCTATACAAAAGGTATCGGGCTTAATGGTGGATATGGAAAAATTCTTAAAGCAATTGGAAGAAGTTAAAAAGCAATCGGCAATCGAGAAAGAAAAAGCAGAAAAGGAGAAAAAGGAAAAAGAAGCCAAAGACAAGAAATTTAAAGATGCTATGGTAAAGGCTGACGAGTTGGAGAAAGAGGGCAAGTTCCGCGAAGCGTGGATGAAAGTACCCGATATAACGGAGTTTCCCGAAAAAGCGGACGAGATACGCAAACGCAAAACTTCATTGTCCGACAAGTTCGCAACACCGAGCCTTTTCGGAGCAATGGAAGAAGCTACACCCGAACCGCCAAAGGTGGAAGAAGTTACTGCCGATTATCCTATTGATGAAGCGGACGAGGAAGAATAAAAGTGTTAACCCCAAAATTAGAAAGTTATGTTATTAGCAACGCAATTAGAACGAGTTTTCATACTCAAAGACAAAGGACAGGACATCAGACTGACCGACCCAGAGCCACGTTGGAGCGTGGAAGCCGTAATGAATTTTTACGCCAATATGTACCCGATTTTGACAACGGCAAAAGCATCTGCACCACAGATAAAAGACGATGCGGTAGAGTACAAATTTGAGAGCGTAATGGGTACGAAAGGTTAAACCAAAATTTTAAAACGATGAATTATGCAACGCAACATCATATCGGGAACAATCAATATACCCGAACAGAAACGACAACAGCAGTTACACCGACAGTTGGGCGAGTTCGCAAATTGGCTACAAAGACCAAAGGACGCAAACCAAGTGCAGAAAGACAAGCAGAAATCCGTACCGATAGCAATGCTACCAATGGTATTCTAAAGTGTACGTTTCTGCCTAAACTGAAAACAGCACAATCCGTACAGGCTTGTCAGAAAACGGAGAGGGATTTTTACAAGTCCCTTTCCCGACTTGCCGAGCATTACAGCATTGAACCGATGCAAACCCATGATTTTGAGTTTCCATACAATGTAGTATTATCTATGTGGGATATGGAAACCAAAGTAAAACGTACCAACATAAATTGGGACAGTTTCAAATTGGTACAGGATAGTAAGAAAACCTTTTTTGTAAGTGAGGAAAGGTATAATGTAGGTACAACCTTGTATTATATTCCTATTGCACCACTCTTTAAAATGCTCAAAGACCCGAAGCGTAAAAAGACCGCACAGCTACTTGTATCGGTATGCAGTTATCTGTACCATATTGCCGATGTGCCGTATTACAGGCAGGAAGACAGCTATTTGTATTGGTTGTATGAAACGCATAAAGATTGGGTAGAACAGGACGAGGAAACGGACGAAACAGAAACATATAGAAGTGAGTTGAGAAATGCCGAATATATTGGCGACAGGATAGAACAAAAGTTATTTAACCGAAGCAATCTAAAGATATTTGAACAGCGTTTGAACCGATTTAAAAGCCTTGACACGTTCGACAGGGAATGTTGGCAGGTAGCGTGTAATGCGTTTGCCCTTTGTACTGAATATCCGAAAGCAACTTTTTTTAGAAACGCACCATTGCCCGAAGAAGACCCTTATGACGATGATTACGAAACCGAAGCAATCGGAATGGAAAAGTACATTTCATTTATCGCAGATACCAAAGGTTGGCTATATGAAAGCCTTTCCGAAAGCATCAACAATGAGTTCAACGAATACGGAAAAATGGAAGAGCCGACCATTTGCAAAGCATTTGACGGCAGTAAAATAACACAAGGCAACCTTGATTTTGAAAATCGCCTGTTTGAATTGTTGGATGACCTTTCTTACTTATTATATAACTATAAAACAACAGAAAAATGAACACCGTAAACGACATAACCAAAGATTTCGGCACATTATACTATCCAAAATCCGCTTTGGTTTTCTATGAAACCAAAGGAACAGATACAGCAATGTACGTGGAGCATTTCGATATGGATAGCAACGGAACGCCTATCAATGCCCACCCATTGACCGTAAAAGAAGCCAACGTATTGGCAAAGGCGTTACAGACCGATGAAGAAAAGAACACAGCCTTTTTAAAGTCAAAGGGAATATTGCCTACAAACATTCTGCATATCAATCCAAATGCTGAAAAAGGTATAGTATTATGGTACACCAAAGCACAGCAAAGACAACTGTATTTTGTGGATAGTTTGGGCATATCCAACGGAATGGCACAAGTACCGCCAATGCTTTGGTTAGCGAGCAAAAGCAGTCTTACTGTATTTGCTTTGGCAAGCGACAGAAGACCCACCGAGAAAACGCCATTGCATTACGCACCTTTCTTCAATATCTACGAAAAGGGCAATGTATGTATGGGTACTGTTAGTATTGATATTAAAAATTCGGCTTCGGTTGAGGAATTTACACAGGCGTGGGAACATTATTTTTTTAATTCCTATTTCAGCCATTCATTATGCGAGAACCTCACGAAAAAAAACATTGTAAACCTTTGGAAAGACCTTATCAATACTGATAAACCTTTTCCGAAAGAAGTATTAAAAAAGAATAACAAAACCCTTAAAAATCTATTGTGATGAATACAGCAAAAACAGCAATCCATTTTACGGACAATTATCTGCTCAATCCGACAAACCCAATTTCGGTAAACCTTATCGGGGCAGGTGGCACAGGCTCAAAAGTATTGACCGCTTTAATGGAAATAAACGAGAGCTTGATAGCGTTGGGACACGCAGGGTTGCAAGTCCGCCTTTGGGATGATGATGTTATCACGAGTGCCAATTTAGGCAGACAGCGTTTTTTTGAAAGTGAAACAGGATTGTACAAATCGGTTGCATTGATAAACCGTATCAATCGTTGCATCGGTACAAATTGGAAAGCCGAAACGGTAAAATTTGAAAAGGACAAGTTTGGCAGAATACCCGAAAAAGCAAGGGCAATCATTACTATTACTTGTGTGGACAATGTACAGGCGAGGTTTGGCGTTGCTGAAATTCTTAAAGAAATAAGTTACCGCAGACACTACCAAGATGAGCCGAAATATTGGTTGGATTTTGGCAACAGCCAAGATACAGGACAAGTGCTACTATCTACTATCGGAGAGATAAAGCAACCCAATTCAGAGAAATACCAAACGGTGGCAAGCCTGCCATTTGTTACCGATGAATTTGGCGAATTGCTGAAGCAATCCGAACAAGAGGATAACACGCCAAGTTGCTCACTTGCCGAAGCGTTGGAACACCAGGACTTGTTTATCAATTCCTCATTAACCCAAATGGGTTGTTCTTTGCTGTGGAACTTATTTCGCAGGGGAATGACTGAATACAAAGGATTTTTTCACAATCTGAAAGATTTCCGCACCCACCCGATAAAAGTCGCCTGACCCGAAAAGTCGGGCGGCAAAAAGACAGATCCTCCCGATGGTCGGGACAGTCTTTTTGCATCAAATCGGTGCAACCCCTTTGTCAAAATGCACCGCTACACAATTTCCTTTCTCTACCTTTTACCAAACAGGTTGCGACATTATTGTGTGGGATATTCATTATCCCAATGATTAGGTATGCAATGACTTCTTTTCTTTTCACATAAGCGACCAAAGAAAAGAAGCAAAAGAACGCCGCTTGATTAGAACAGATATTTTATACTATTATAATCGGAACGTAACTTATTACTGAAATATTCCTGTGCAATTTCCGCTACTCCCACACTAAAATATCTACCGCCATTGGTAACAACATCAATAGCTTTTTTAAAATCGTCCGTATCGCTACCAATGAGCAAATAACCTGTAAAACCAATTTCCAAAAGAGGTTTTACGGCTTTTTCTGCATCAATATCATTATGTGCAATCAGGTTAATGGTTGGATATTGTGTTCTCAATTCTTGAAGCTGTGCCAGCACATTCTTATTGTAAAAATCAAGGTCAATAATACAAATGTTGGGAAGTGTTTTTAATGCTGGTAATTGAGATAGTCCGTCTTCAATGTTTTCAGAACGGAACAATACTTCAATTCCTGAAGCAACGAGGTCGTTGCAGGTCAAATCCAAAATCGGGCTTTTATCATTGATAAAGGCGAGGGCAATTTTTTGTTGTGCTGTACCAGTTTCCATATCATTACTTTTTTGAGTTGATGTAGCCCTGCACAAAAAAAAGAAGCGCAGGCAACCACACTTACCGATACTGAGGCACTGGTACGCCTTAATCCCCGAATAAGCGAGCGCCCACGCCTATGACGTGAGCGTTCTTACTTATTGTCTTGGGGATACAAAAAATTACCAGTTTTCAGTACCAAGACCTAAAGCAAAAACACTTTAAGTATTGTTATATTTTACATAGCAAATATACTAAAGTCCTTCCGTTGAAACATAGTCAGAACCAAATTAATTAGAAGCAATGTCTGTCATTGGTTATATAGTTCTGTTCTAAGACGGTCAGAATATCCGTTTCCTTATAAATAATCTTACCCCCAATTTGTATATACGGCAGGATATTATCGTCACGGTATTGCTGTAAAGTCCGTTTACTGATATGTAACAGCCTACACACATCTTCGCCCGACAAGTATATTTCTCCGTTCATTACAGGACGGTAATTTTTTAATATTTCTTCAATACGGTTTCTCAACTGCATTATCATTTCCTGATGGGCGATGATTTCTTCCGTTTCATTCGTCAGTAAATCCATTGTCGTTGGTATTGTACGGCTGTCCGGCTTCGAGTAAAGCCTGTACGTCCGAGCGTTTATAATAATTCTTGCGGTTCAGTTTGGAATATGGTAATAAGCCTTTGTCCTTGTAGGTCTGCAAAGTCCGTTTGGTAATGTTCATCATCAAACACACTTCCTGGTTATCGAGCCATTGCTCCTCTTTGAAAATCGGGGTATATTTTCGTGTGGCATTTTCGGTCATTTCCAAAAGTTCCCTTAGGTCATTCTTCATTCCGTCCAATGCGGTTTTTTGTATTGCAATAACTTCCATTGTTTGCTCATTTTTTCTGTGGAAGTCGAATTTATAAAGGCTTATTGCAGGATTGGGAAAGGTTGCATTGATTGGCGTTGAAAGGCAGTGTTTGGCTTTTTACTTTTGCCATAAACGAAAAATCGGATAACCTTTTGAGCTATCCGATTTTTTTTATTTAAGCCCCGTTTTATAAGTGTTATCAAGTTTGTTGTGAATAATTGTTGCTACAACCAAAACTTCTGTCATTTGTGAAAGTTGGGTATCTTCCAATATTTTGGGGTTGTGTGCTTTTGGATTTCTGTACATAGAAAAAAATCCTTTGCAGAAATTTCCAAAACCTTTGTGTTCACTTTCTTCGCTTTGATTTTTCAGAGTATTGAAAGCAAGCATAGGTCTTTTGTCCTTTCCCAACGCAAAACAATCATCAACTAAATCTGCTCCGTCTGAAGTATAGCCACTTTTTTGCCTAAGCCTCTCTGCTACACTTTTCGTAATTTCAAGTATAGCGTGAAAATAATTTTCCTTTAACCATTCAGCTTCACAATAAGGCAAAATTTCTGAATGAACTCCAATTCCGTGTACTTTTTCTTTGATTTTTAGTGACCTGCTTTTTGCTTCCGAAATAGTTTTCGCCTTATCAACTTGTCGGGGCTGTCCACTTTTATCAATTTCTATCCCTTCATAAACAAGTTTCTCATTGATAGTTGTTCTATCTTTTTCAAATTCATCTTCGGAATTATATCTTTTAGGATTTAATAATCTAACAACAAATGCCAATACATTATTTCCACATCTGTCTTGTGCTTGTCTTTCTTTTAAAGCATAAAACAATCTGTCTGTTTTATTTGTGCCATATTGAGATTGAGAAATACCAGCACCTGATAAATGTTCTGTAATTTTCGTATGTGTCAGTATATTTGATATAATATCAGATATATTTCGTAGGGTTATGTCATCAAAGGATTTTGTCATTTTATAATTTTCCTCTTTATTATGAATACTAAATCATATAATCTAAATTTCCATAAAAATACTTATTTCGAGTTAGGTATCTCCACTTGTTGCTTCTCTTTGTCCTTTTTCATTTGGCTATAAGTCCATATACAGACAATACCGAGAATTATCAAAGCGTATGCAATCCATTTGCCGACACGTTCTATAAAACGGGTAAATACAGATGCTTCAAAACTCGAAAATCCCTCTGCACCCATACCATTACGCCTATAAAATTTCCTGCGGTTTATCCAATAAATAAGCACTATCGCAATAACGATAACAATAATACCAAACACCAATTGAGCCGTAACTGTATCCATACCCGTTAAGATTATAATTCAAGTAAATTTAAACAAAAAACAACGTACACCGAAAGCTGAAAAGCAATAAACCGACCTGTAACAGTCGGTTTTGCTTTTATATAAGTAGCATTAATCACTACTGTTGAACTGAAAGCTCAACTGCTTTTCGTTACCGAAGTTATCGGAAATCCAAACCTCAAAGGATTGTGATACGGTAGATGCCGAAGTGTAATACAACCGGAACTGCTCCGTTGGCAACGAATACAAATCGTTTGGCAAATACGGTGGTTCGTCATAATACCGCAATGTGCCTTGACCGTCAAATTGAAAGTAGCGGAGAAAATATTGCGTGTTGCTGTAATTGCCTGTTCGCTGTATGGTAATCCGTATCTCTACGGTCTGCCCACTGGCAATATCTTTGGGTACAGGCATTACTTTGACCTCAAAAGGGAAATCGTTCTGTATTTCGAGTTCATCGTCTTTGCTACAAGATACCAACGTAACCGAAGCCGTGAGGATTGCCAAGAGTATATATATTGAGCTTAATCCTATCCTGAATTTATTGAATATTGCTATCATCATTTTACATTTTAAAAATTAAACCTTAATCCCACGCCTGCGGACGGTCGGAATTGTTCCAAGTCTGTACCCCACAAAACCTTTGTACGCCCTTGCAGGACTAACACAAAACGGTCGGACAGGTACGTTTCAAATGTGAGCCGTCCGCCTGCTCCGTAAACAAAATTGTCTTCGCTCAGTATCTTCGCTCCGTCATACAACATTGCTTCGCCACGGTTGATGCTTTCGTAACCGACTACGCCTGTTATTCCAAAGTTCAGCGTGATGTTCTTACGAACATCGCCCAACAGGAAGAAACTGTAACCGCCCTCTGCGGTATAAGTTTCCTGCGGTATGCGGAGGTCTTTATAATCGTGGTATTGGTGTGTATATTCCAACGCCCAAAGCTGGTAGTTACCATTTTTGCCGTTTACGGTCATTGCTACATTGATGTAATAATCGTTACCGATTTTATCATCGGACAGCACACCCGTACTCACTTCCAATCCTTTCTGTTTAGGTAACATTCTTTGTGCCTGTGTGACCGTGATGGCCATAAAGATGAGCATCACGGTATAGATATACTTTTTCATATTATTTACTTTAAAAGGTTATTAAAATTTCAGGTGCATATCGTTAATCAAACGAGCTTTGATTAAGTCGGAATTTTCTATCTGGAGTGTCTGATGCCTGCCACCGTTTTTCTCGAAAATCTCAATAAGTAGTACCTTGTCATCGGCAATGGTAAATTGGTCTAACAGGAACACGTTTTGCTCGGTCGTTTTTCCGCCAATCTCATCCAATGGTTTGTAAGTCCTAAGCGGTATCATCGGGCGTTCCTGCACTACGGTACGTTTGGCTACCTTTTTATCCACCACTTTGAAATTCACAAAATCAATCTGAAACGGCACATTGGTACGGTTTCTCAATTCCGTATGGAAATAGTATTTGCCGTTGTGTATGTAGATACCTTTGAGGATAAACTGAATACCGAAACTCTTAGCCCCGATATGCTTTACAATACGTTTGTCCTTTTTGTAAATGGTTTCCAAAAGCAAGCCTGCCAATGATGGCGAATTGTTGCCCAATTCTTCAAAAAGCACATCGTTTCCGTTGGCTTTATCAACCGCCTTTTGCATTGTCAAGAGGTCATAGCTCAACGCTTCGGGATAGGGACTGTAATACACATTGAAACTGTAAAAACGCCCGTCATTTGTGATAACTGAAAAATTGGTTTCCGCTTCAAATTCCCTTACCGATGCTTTTACACGCAATACATTTTCCGCATCTTCCGCTTTTCCAGCAATCAGGTATTCGCTTCCCAAATCCACATAACGGATGGCGGTCGGAAAAATAAGATGTGAAGTTTTATCGTAGGTAACTTCCATTCTATACGGTTCTATCTTGCCTAATGCAAGCGGAGTTTTTGCACTATCCTGTGCGTAAGATTGTACGGCAAAGCCGAGTATCAGGGCAAATGCCCAAAAGGTTTTTAAATGATTTTTCATTGTTTAAATTATTTGAGTTCAACATTATTTTTTAGATACAAGGAAGACCTGATGCCCTGCTTTTAGCGTAACCTTTGGGGTTCTTACCTTTTTGGCGAAATAGCCCGAAACACCCTGTACCACGCCACGGCTTAAATCAGCAGCAACCTGTTGTCCTGCATTCTGCGTGAGCATTATGCTTGTTCCCGAAGTCTGGCTCATATTGCCCGCCATTTCGGTAAGGGCGTTCATTTCGGGCGAATACGGAACGTACAAGCCTTGCTGTCCGTCCAAATCGTAAATAGTAATATCAACCGGAATGATGTTGCCCTCTAATTCTACGGAGGTAATCTTTAGCTGCAATCGACCTCCCTGAAATTTGGCATTAGCTGTTACAATCGTTCCTTTCGGAATGGTACGTTGAGGCGTTTGGGCTGGCTCTAACAATCGCAATCGTACCCCTGTTTCGCCAATAACCGTTTGCGCATCGTGTACACAGGCTTTGATACTGTTTTTCGGTTGTGCCGTTTGCTCAATAGAACCTGCGGTATAAAAGCCCCGGTTTCTTGTTTCGCTCCAATCGGCTAAAAAGGCACTGTCCGTAGGCTCACGATACAAAGCGGAAACGGTGTTCTTTCTTGTAGGTGTGAATGCCACAAAATGCTCCTTTTGAGTTGAACCTGCGGTAGCCGTACCTGCATCCTTAGCAGGTGGGGCTTCTGTCGAATTTGTACCTGTTGGCAGATACTTTGCCGCCATCTGGTAGGATTTCTCCATTATGGCAAGCTGGTCATCAACGGTTACAGATTTAGGTACATCTTTCTCGGCTAATTGTTCTTTTAGTTCGTCCAATTGCCTGCGGAGTTCTGTTGTTTCAGAGTTGTTATCCTGATAAAATGAACCCAATGTGCTTTGTGCATTGCGGTAACTGCTCAATGCAGGATTGCCGTTTCTTCCCGAACCTCTGCCAACGCCATAGCTGCTGTTTTCGTCTTCTTCGGGAAATTCATCATTAGGCTCTTTTTTGTCTTCAGTATTCCAATAGTCAGAAAGCGTGGTAAGTGCATTGCGTTTTTCTTGCTCTTTGCGTTCCAGCATTTCCAACTCGTAAGCCTTGCCTTTGTCGGCAGGCATTCCTGCTCCGGTAGCCTCCGGTACTGCATCGTTCAGCCCGATGTTCTCAATTTCCTTTTTGTCTGCGGATGGTTTAAATATGAGGTACATACAACCTACGAAGACAATTCCCATTAAGCCAAATATGAGTGGCTTTTTGAGCTTTTCGGCTTTGTTCTGTGTACCGTCTTGCAGTACATCAGTGGTTGCTGCCTGGTTCCCTTCCGTTACCCGAACAACCGACTTTTTGTTCTCATTTTCTTTCATAAATCTTGTTTTTTAGAATTGTTGATAATGTGTCCTGCAATCTTGCAGGACTTTCACTTTTTTTGAGGACAGGGTTTTCGATATGCTCAATGACCATATCGTTACCCGACTTTGAGGTATCGTACCATACTTTGCAAATGACACCTGCCGTAAGCAGTAGATACCCCACAAAAAAGTAAAGTGTGTATTGGTGCTGTTTCCGCAAGGGCAATGCCCGCCAGCGTTCGTCCAGCTTGTCAAAGTACCTGTCCATATTTGCTCTTAGTTTTTTCATAACCTTACTATTTCTGTTGTTATAGCTTGAAACGCTTAGGACTTTGACCTGCCTTTTGCTTCGGTTCTTCATTGACCAAAGCGACTGCCTCAACCGCTTTGGGTGCGGATATGACTGACAGGTTTGTCAGTTCCGATTTTTTCAGCAGTTGCCCAAATTGGTCTTTCCTTGCAACCTCCATTCTGTTAAGCGAGAATTTGCCGTTCAGGTATTTTACCCACATACTGCATTCTACACTTGGCTTGTCTTCGCCCGACCATTGCAGGTAGCCCGTCAGCAACAAGTCCTGTTTAGGCAAACTATCTGTACCTTTTTGGCAGTTTTCGAGGTATTCGCCGATACTTTCCTTCAACTTTCCAGCATACGCTCCCTGCGTATGGAAATAGCCGTTATATCCTTTATCGGTAAGGATTTTTGCAAACGTGCTTAAATCTGATAATGCTTCCATAAGATTGTTTTTTTAGCGTTCGATAACTTCTATATCCCTGTTTTCTATCACTGCAAACTTTTCGATGTTGAAGCCTTGCGGGTTGTTGTCCGAACGGACAGAGTTCACGAGATAACAGGAAGTAATCAGGTTACGCCTGGTCACGTTGCTCGAACGGATAATGAATTGTTTGGCGTAGGTACGCACCGCATAAGGATAGGTGTCGAAATTGCACACGACACTATCCACCTCAATGCGTTGCTGTACATTCCCCGAAATAATCCTGCTGTAATAGCCCTTTTCCGACAGGTCTTTGTAATAATCAAAAGCTGATTTATCGGCAAGGTTGAATGCCCTGCTCATATTGCTTTCGATAGCGTTCTTGTCGGGAGCAAGCGTAAAAAAGAGTTCGTGAAAACGCCTGACGTGTTCCCTTGCTTCCACAGGTCGGTTGATACTTGCATCTTGCGATAAGGCAAGCATCAACGATTTTCCATTATCCAGCACATAGATTTTTTGGCGTTGTTCGTCTGCAAAGCTGTAAGATTTCCAAAGTGAAAATCCTACCACGCTTAGGCAGAGAACGGCAAATACAATGGCATACAGCCGTATTTGCCTAAAACTGTTTTCGATATTTCTTAATGTTTTAAATTCCATTTTTAAATGATTTGATTGTTTTTATTTCCCCATTAACTTGCCACCGATATTTCCAACTGCCGAACCTGTTCCTGCTCCGGCGATATTTCCGGTTTTCATTGCGGCTTGGTTTACGTTACGGGTAAAGTTCCCTGCACCGCCTGCCTGAATAATCCAGCCTGTTACCGTTGGGATAGTGAAGTAGCCCACGATACCGATTATCATAAAGATGATGTACACGGTATTTGAGGTATCAGGAATGTAAGTCGGGTCGGCAAGCATTGCTATATCCTTTTCGATAATGAGGGATTGTATTTTGGCAAGCATAGAGCTGAACAGGTCTGCCACAGGCAACCACAGGTAAACGCTGACGTATCGGGTCAGCCATTGCGTGAGCGTGGACTGAAAACCGTCCCACACGCTTATCGCAAAGGCTATCGGCCCGAGTATGGACAGGACAATGAGAAAGAACGTCCTTATGGTATCAATAACCAAAGCTGCCGCCTGAAACAGTACCTCTAACAGATTGCGAAACCAATTCTTAATAGCTTGTTCGGTTTGGTAGGCAAACCTATCCATATACATTCCCGACATCGTAATCAAATCGCCGGGCGACCAGCCCAATTCTTCGAGCTTTTTATCAAATTCCTCATTTGATACGAGATAGGCTGTTTCAGGATTTCGTAGCATAGCTTCCCGTTCGAGCAGGTCTTTTTTCGCCTGCAAATTGTTGAGGTCAAGCACCTGATTTTCGAGGATTGTGTGAGTACCCTGTACCACCGGACTTAACACGGCATTGATTGTTCCCAATACGATAGTTGGGAAAAACATAATGCAAAGCCCCAAAGCGAAAGGACGAAGCAAAGGGTACATATCAATGGGTTCAGCCCTGCTCAAAGCCTGCCATACTTTTATGGCAACATAGAACAAAGCCCCCAATCCGGCTATCCCTTTAGCCACTGCCGCCATATCGGCGGACAGTGGGAGCATCTCATCATATAATGAGCGTAGGACTTCGTGAAGATTTTGAAATTCCATAACTACCAGTATTTTTGGTTAGGAGTTCCATAGAGGTCAAGCACTCTTTTGGTATTGTTCTGCTTTTTTGCTCTTAGAATACTTACAGAGATATTCTTATTGGTATAGTAGCGTACCAAGCTGTGGTATTCCTTTACTTCTTTGTACACTCTATCAATAATATCCATACGCTCTTTGTCGTTCAGCGAAAGGCTTGATGAGGTTACAATCTGTTTGAGTTCTTTCAGCAGTTCGGTACTTTCATTCAGCAATGCCGAATAACCATTGCTGATAGCTGCCAATTCCTGTGCAGAAAAATTCGGGTCGTTCATCATCTTACCGAAGTTGGTAACATACATTTCGGATACGTCACCGACAAGCAATACAGTCTGCTGTACCTTACGTGCATCTTTTACAAGATTATTTACAGCTTGTAGCTTGTCGTAATACTCCTTACCCTGTTTATACACCTTTTCCACTTCCTTGAAATTTTTAATTACATTGGATACCGTGGAAGAAGTCTGTACGATTTCATTCGCACTGTTGAGAATACCCGATGCCAGATTTGTGGGGTCGGTTACTACCCATTGTGCTTTTGCGGACGGTGCTACGGCGAGCATTAGTGCCGTACACACCATAAAAAGGAACTTTTTCATTTTTATGAATTTTAAAATGTTAATGACTATTGATTTGCTTTGTCACGCCTTTGCATTGCGATATGCTTAATGGCGAGTTCTACGTTACCGTCCAATTCGGAAGCTAATTGCATTACCTCCATTTTTTCGGTTTCTTCGGTGGTGTATGCGAGGTATTCCTCCAAACTAACTTCGGTGGCATAGACTGCCGAGTTCGTACCACCTAAGCCAATCCAAACCTCTTTGTACAGTCGGCTTGCATCGTTGTTCATATTGATAGAAAGTACCTGACCTTTTTCCTTATCTGTAAGCCCCAACATTGCCTGTATGTCATCGAATTTATTCATATACTTACGCTGGTCTAAGAGGATTTTACAGTCGGAATTGTTGATGATACTTTCTTTTACAATGGGCGACTGGATAATATCATCTACCTCTTGCGTAACGACAATCGCCTCTCCGAAGAATTTGCGGACGGTTTTAAATAAATATTTTATATATTCCGCCATTCCTTCTTTGGCAATCGCTTTCCACGCTTCTTCAATCAGGATGAGTTTTCGGATACCTTTCAGCCTCCGCATCTTGTTGATAAAAACTTCCATAATGATAATTGTGACTATGGGAAAGAGGATTTTGTGGTCTTTAATCGCATCAATTTCAAACACGATAAAGCGTTTGGAAAGCAGGTCTAACTGCTTGTCGGAGTTCAACAGATAATCGTATTCGCCACCCTTGTAGTAGGGTTCGAGGACGTTCAGGAAATTTGCAATGTCAAAGTCTTTTTCCCTTACCTGTTTTTCTTCGAGTACCTTGCGGTAATCACCTTTGACATACTCGTAGAAACCGTTGAATGATGGGTAAACATCATCTGTTTTGATACGTTCAATATAACCTGATACGGCATTGGATAATGCCACTTCTTCCGAACGGGTTGGCGGTTCATCATCACGTTTCCATAGTGTCAATATTAAGGTCTTAACACTTTCTCTCTTTTCGATGTCGAAAACCCCATCATCCGTGTAAAATGGATTGAATGCAATCGGGTTGCCTTCGGTGTACGTAAAATAAACACCGTCTTCACCTTTGGTCTTTCCTTTGATGAGTTCGCATAAGCCCTGATAAGAATTACCCGTATCTACCAACAATACGTGTGCGCCCTGTTCGTAGTATTGCCTTACCATATGGTTTGTGAAGAACGATTTTCCCGAACCTGACGGACCAAGTATAAACTTGTTCCGGTTCGTGATAATGCCACACTTCATAGGCAGGTCGGAAATATCCAAATGGATAGGTTTTCCTGTAAGCCTGTCAGCCATCTTGATACCGAACGGCGAGGGCGAATTGTGATAGTTGGTTTCTTCTGTGAAGAAGCACAAGGCAGGTTCGATAAAAGTGTAAAAACTTTCCTCACTCGGAAAATCGCCTGCATTGCCGGGCATTCCAGCCCAAAACAAAGTGGCTACGTCCGTAGTGTTGTGGCGAGGCTTACACTCCATCAATGCCAATGCACTACCGCAATCGTTCTTTAACTGTTTCAGCTCCGCAGGGTCTTCCGACCACGCCATAATGTTGAAGTGTGCCCTGATAGACGACAGACCGAAGCTGTGGGCTTCGTTCAGGTATTTTTCTATCCACTCTTTGTTGATTTGGTTTGCCCTGCTATACCTTGCCAAAGAGTGCATATTGCGGGCGGACTTTTCAAACTTTTGCAGGTTGTCTTCGCTGTTATCCAAAAACAAATATTGGTTGTAGATATGGTTACAGCTAAGGAGTAATCCCACGGGAGCAGCGAACGACAAACGGCAGTCGCTCCGGTCGGTGGATAGCTTTTCAAAACGGGTATCAGCCGATACCGTTCCGGGCAAATCGTCTGTATCGGACAAGGTGTGCAGGCTCAACCTTTTGTTTCCGATACGGACTTCTTCCGTTCCGAGTGCGATGTCCTGCATCGGTGTTCCGCTTTCCCTTGACAGGGTTAGGTACTGTTCCAACAATCCCTGCTTTTCGTCCGTTCCGATGATTTCATCTTCGGTAAGGCGTTGCAGGGTTATGAAACCGCTATCGTTCACGATACGCTCAAACTGTGCCACCGCTTCCATAAAGCGGTGTATCGTTTCCTTGTTCCTGATTTCCTTTGGTATGAGCGTACCTTTGCAAAGCGAACTGAAGTTGCTTTGCATACGCATTCTTTCCTTAGTGGTCTTGGTCAGGAACAGGTAACAATAATGGTTCAGAAATGGTCGCTCATTAAAATGGCGTTGGTAGGATTTAGCCAAAAAACTTTGGTCTTCCTTTGCCAAATCGGGAGCATAGCTTTCTTTGATGTACCAATCCTGTTTGTGGATGACCGTAAAATCCGGCAAGGTCTTGATAGCCTTATGCCAGGCGGAGTGAATAGCTTCGTATTCCGCCGATGCTACCGTAAACAGTTCCGGCAAACGAACCTCAAAGCAGGCGGTAATGTCCGCATCTTTGGAAAGGATGCAGTTGTTTTCTACTGCCAACAAAGGAAATTTGTTTTCCAGCGTTGTTGTCTTTGCAACGTTTCTCATAGGGCATTCGATTTAGGAGTGAATTTCAGATAGCGGTGTACAGGCTTGCGACAAATGATGTATCGGGGATGTCTTTTTCCTGCTCCGATTTTCATTAGCCCGTGTTCGCCGTACTTCCTGTTTAGTGAAAAGGTCTGCCACACAATGAGCGAAGCACCGCCTGCTCCGAGGAACAGGCAGATGTAAGAGTTTACGCCTGCCATATACAGTATCATCACGAGGATGAGCGTACCGAGCAGTCCGCCAGCGAAAATGAACAGGTATTGTGCTTTCAGTCCCTTAAATTCCACTGTCCTGCCAATGCCTTTGTTTATGTTGTAATTGTTCATAAAGCAAAGGATTAAAGGAAGAATGAACGCAGGATGGTAGCCGCTACGATTAAGAAGATACACGCACCGAACCAGCTTGCCGCAGTCTTCGATGTGTCGGGGTCGCCCGAACTGAACTTATTGTAAACTTTAACGCCCCCTATCAAGCCCACGACCGCACCGATGGCGTAGATTAATTGGGTTGCGGGGTCGAAATAGGAAGTTACCATTTGGGTAGCCTCGTTGATACCTGCCGAGCCGTTTCCCTGTGCGAACGCACCAATTCCTGACAGCATAGCCACGGCTGCCAGCAAAACTTTTTTTCTCTGTTTTTCCATAATTGAAACACATTAATTTGTTATTGTTATCCCGCACCTTGCGGACTTTCGGAACAAAGGTGTTTCAGAAATCAGGGCGTTATAATAAAGTGGCAGTCAAAGGAATGATTTGGCAGTGAGTGGCTTTATAGAAAGTCTAAATCCGTATTTATTAAACTATTTTGCTTAAATTTGACATATTTAGACAAGTCTTAAAAAAGCAAAATGGCATTTGGAAAACACATAAAAAGACTAAGAGAAAGTAAAGGATTGTTCCTACGGGAAGTTGGGGCTGCATTGGAACTGGATAGTGCTTTTATCAGTAAAGTCGAAAATGAAGAAAGACCATTGCCAAGAAAACACATCGAAAAGCTTGCAGAATTTTTGAATACCCCAATTGATGAGCTATTGGTTTTATGGTTTTCAGATAAAATAAAGGGACTTATTGACGATAAAGAAATAGGAAAGCAGGCTTTAAAAATTGTTTTAAAAGAATTAAATGCAATCAAGAATAATGCAGATTAGGTTTTTAACAACTCTTCTTTGGCAATAAAAAGGTTAACAAATAAAATATGCGAATATGAAATACATTTTACTCAACAATAACAGTTCTGTTGCTTATGATGATAGTGATGCTACTGATATAAAAGTATATATCGACGGCAAACTTCACGATTTCAAAGAAAGTACCGAAAATAGAATTGATTATGCAATTGCAACAAATAGGAATAAATACTCCCAAACTCTAAATAATCAATTTGAGAATTTATTACTTCTAACTGGTGCAGGGTCATCTATTGGTTGGGGAAAAGATGGGAAGTTGGGTAAGTCGATGGCAAATTTATGGGATGATGCGGAAGCTCTTTTAACAGCCGATGTTTTTGGAAAGTTACTTGAAACTATTGGCTACGATGAAAAATGGGATGATGGCTCTATAGTAAAGAATTTAGAAAAGGTTCTTTCTATGGCAACACCTGCTATACCATATATACCCAAAGAGGATATAGATATTGAGGATTGTGTAAACAAAATTAAAGATTTTATCAAAGAAGCCTGTCAATTGAGTTTGCCAGATAATTCGCCACATACGCTCTTATTAAATAAAATAACGAAACGCAAAGTTACTTTACCAAGATTTAAGCTGTTTACATTGAATTATGACCTAATGTTTGAACAATCAGCTTGTGAAAGCAATTTTGTTGTTATAGACGGGTTTTCATTTTCTCAACCAAGAATATTTAGTGGGCGTAATTATGATTACGATATTGTTTCCCGCAATCAAAGTAGAGTAAAAGAAGAAGACAATTTTATTCAAAAAGTTTTCCATTTGTACAAATTACACGGTTCTGTAAATTGGGAAAAGCAAGACAACAAGATTATACAAAAAGAAGAACCTGACGAACCATTGATGATATATCCACATCAATCAAAATATGAAAGCTCTTATGAACAGCCGTATTTTGAAATGATGTCGAGGTTCCAGTCCAATTTGAGAAAGGAGAATGTTTTCCTTATTACAATAGGCTTTAGTTTCGGGGATAAACATATCGTAACCGCAATCATCGAAGCCTTGGAACAAAATCCAGGCTTTCAATTGATGATTGTAAATAAAGGGATAGATGAAACCAACGAAAATATGAAACCCTTTATTGATGCTGCAAACAAATATTCCAATATATCTATTGTTTCAGAAACCTTTGAGGATTTCGCTAAGAATTATCCTGACTTAAAATCTTACAATCAGGAAGATACACGACAAATAGTAATTAATATCCCTAATAGTTAGATATGAGCAATAGCCCCTTTAATCACAGTCATTTTCTTGGGTATGTAAATTTTGTATCCCCTGCATTTGTGAAAGTGCATTTCCCGTCTTCTGTTTTGATGAAAACATTTGTTCACCACGCAGAAGTGTTGAGAGGTGGACTTGTAGGAAACTATATTGTTGTTGAGGGAGAGGAAAAAGGTTTTCTGGGAAAAATGTTGGAAATATCGTTACCTGAAAAAGAACGGTTGGAATTAAGTGAAAGAACTTTTTCAACTAAAGCATTTCATCCAGTAGGAAGAATAGAAATTCTTTTATCATTTGATTTGTTTGACCCGAGTAGAATAGAAAAAGGGATAAATAGCCTCCCACTCATTGGTTCTAAGGTATTCATTTGTTCGTCGGAATTTCTTTCTACACATTTCAAAACCTTTGGCATAAAACCCGAAAATATCGAACATTCTCCTACTTTTAGAATGGGGAATTTGATATACGATAAAAATGTTCCCGTAGATATTTCTTTGCAAGCGATATTTAGTCGTCATTGTGCGGTTGTTGGTACAACAGGAGGAGGGAAAAGTTATACCATCAGCAAATTTATTGAGGGAGTTATAGAAACCGGAGCAAAAGCTATAATCTTAGACCCAACGGGAGAATACTCTACATTTGATGCTCATCCAAAAGTTGACCATTCAACACTGATTTCAGAAAGCTATTTTCCATATCAGAATTTAACCATTAATGATTTATTCGTTCTGTTCAGACCATCAGGACAAGTACAGCAACCCGTTTTATTGGAAGCTATTAAGTCGTTAAAAGTTGCACATTGCTTATTAGGGAATATTCCTAATAATGGACATAATAATGATGGAACTAACGATACTTTTACATTCAGGGGTCAGCAAGTAGTTATAAATAATGGATTAGTTGTAAAACAAAATAATATTACTGCGGCATATAATAATGCCTACTTTACTTATAAATCTATTATAGAAGATTTCACAATAAATAATTTCAGTATAAATCTACTCCACAGGCAAATAGGGAATGAATGTTTTCAAATATTCAACGACCGTTGGGCAAACAATAGAGATGAAAGAAATTATGGAAATGCAACGAGTTTAATAATGCGTGTTAACAATGTAATATCGGACAATGATTATTCCGGTATGTTTGGATTTAATGCTCCAACCACAAATAACCTAATAACCAAGATAGACGAGTTTTTGAATAATCCAGAATTAAATATTTTAAGAATTGGTTTTGAAAATGTACCTTATAATTTTCAGGCAAGAGAAATCTTGGCAAATTCATTGAGAAGATACTTATTGAATAAAGCTCGAACTAATATTTTCAGAGAAAATCCTCTAATTCTCTTTGTAGATGAAGCCCATCAGTTTTTAAACAAGAAAATTAAGGATGAATATTTTGAAAGCACAGAATTAAATGCTTTTGATAACATTGCTAAAGAAAGTCGTAAATATGGATTATTTCTATGTTTATCAACACAAATGCCAAGAGATATTCCTGTTGGTACGCTAAGTCAAATGGGAACATTCATTACTCATAGGCTGATAAATTATCAAGATAAGGAAGCAATCGCGAGTGCTTGCTCGACTGCCAATAAAGAAACTCTTTCTTTTTTACCATCTTTAGGGTCAGGAGAAGCAATTATTATGGGAGTTGATTTTCCAATGCCAATATCAGTCAAAGTAGATATGCCAACAATTACACCGAAGTTCGATACTCCAAAATTTGTAAAAATAGCGGGCACTTAGTTTTATAGCGTTTGAACAATTTTTAATTTGTGTCTAACATACAAAAGGGAGCTTGCCTAAACAAACTCCTCAATGTCAAAATCACTCAAATCACTTTTCCGCAAAGTGGAAGAACTGTCTTCCGTTTCAGATGAAAGGGTGCTATCCAAAAGCTCGGCTATTCTTCGGGAAGCATCTTCCATAGAATTCTCCAATAGGCTGAATAATTCGGTTCCCTGTATTTTTTGAACTATGGCTATCGCTGTTTCCTTTTGGGCTGGTTCCAATTCTTCTTTTTGGAGCAACACCCCCACGGAGCTTAGTTCTTCAAAGGTAACCCCTTGGGCAAAACCGTCATCGCCACCGGATATTCCGTACCTGTTCCAATCTTCTTCCTCTTCCTCCAAATCAGGTATATTACTGAAAACTTCGTCCAGCTCTTCCTTGCGGATTTGAATGCCGACGTTTTCATTTTCGTCGTATTCAATGTCTAAATTAGCGGGGTTTATCTCCGGTTCCTCAATTTGGCGTTCATTGGCAGCGTTTGGCATTGAAAGGCGTTCTACGGATTTTGGCTGCCCCATAATATCGGGCAGGTTCGGATTGACTTTCTTCTGCGGAGGTACTTGTTTTGTCCTTTTCTTAATGACAATCTTATCCTGTAAAAGCAGGACAATGACTATCAGCAGGCATATCACAATTACTATTTCCATAACGTAGGTTTTTTAAAACAAGCCTTTGTACTTTTCGTTGAACTCTTTTGTAATCATATCTTCAAATACTTTAAAATGATGTTCAAGAATATTATTGAGATAGGCAAACAAGGGTATTTTATCATCGCCTATAATCTGGACTATGCGGGTTAAACGCTCGTGATGTTCAGGACTTAGGTATATGCTTTTATTGCCTCTTTTCTGCATTTTATTCATTTGCATAAATGCGTTTTCATAGGTTGTTTTAGCTGTATTGCTAACTGTATCGGAGTTGCTGCCGGCTGCAACAGTATTCCTGTTCTTTTTATCTTTCTTCATTATAGAATGGGTTTAAAATGTTCATTGAAATAATCGGTAATATCGTCCCCGTACTCCCTGAAATGATGTTCAAGAATATTGTCAATGTAAGAGTAGAGCGTTGTTCTTTCTTCCCTTGTCAGTTGAACGATGCGGAGCAATCTTTCGTGGTATTCAGGGCGTATGTAAACGACCTTGCCATTACGCCCCGATGGAAAACGATTGACCAAAAACGTTTCCTCGTAGTCCGCTTTCTTTGATGAACTGTTACGGGCTTTTTCCCTGGGCTTGTTTTCCTTTGGTACATCCTGCTTTTTGTTAATGGTCGGTGGAGCAACAGGCTCATCGCCGCTTATGACGTTCATAAGGTATTCCTCATCAACATTGGGCTTTTCAAAATCGTTGTTTTTGTTATCTGAAGCCATACTTTACTATTTTTATAGATGAGTGATTTTTAAAAATTCCTCGACAAACAAATCCATTTTAGTTGCTTTCATTAACTGTGGTTCGGCAGGCAGCAAACTTGACCTGAATACATAACTGGCTGTGTCGTCTGTTTCCTTTCGGAAACGCTTGCTGTCCATTATCCTTGTTTCCATTATGGGCAGGTTGAGTTCTTTGATGACACTTTGATACGCATCATACAAACCTGTTTTTTCCCTGCCATCCACTTGGTTCCAGAACAGCCACATCTCTTGTTCGGGATTGCCCTCGTCCGTTTGGGGAAGTCCGAGAAAGGCTTTGGTAAAGCCCAATGTACTTTCCACTACCAAACGGTCGGCAGTAATGGGCGAAAAGATGAAGTCCATTTTTTTTAAGGTTGTCAGTACACCTTTGGTATTGGCTGTTCCCGGCAGGTCGAAGAAAATAACATCCGGCACAACCGCCGACTGGCTTCTGTATTCCGATGCTTTCTCCAGAGCTGTTTCAGCCTTGCATTTGATAATCGGGTACGCTTTTTTGTTGATGGCTTGAAACTGCTTCATTGCCGCCTTTTTATGGTAGTCGTTCTGCATTATGGTTCTCTTATCCCGTTCACGCATATTGGTCAGGCTGTGTTGCGGAAAGTCGCAGTCCATCACCAGCACATTAAAACCTAAACGGTAGTGAAGCACACTTGCCAGCAAGGTGGTCATTGTAGATTTTCCCACACCGCCTTTTTGGGTGGAGAAGCTGATTTTTAAAGTTTTCTTTGTTGTTTCCATTATTTAAAAATTTATTGTTACACACTTTATTTGTTTTGCAGGATTGAATATTGGTTTATCTGATTATTACCTCATTCCTATATTCCTGCATTCCCTTTTGCGTACTTTCCTGCACAGGTATTTGCTTTCATTTTTGCCTTGTCAGGCACATTCTTTAGCAAGTGGCAAACCTTACAATAGGTAAATTGCTTTACCGCTTTTATGCTTTTACACTTTTATTGTTTTATGCTTTTAAAACCTTATGCTTTTATTCCAAACTGCCTGTTTGCAAACCTGATTTTCTTCTTTGTCGAAATACATTTTTTACTACCTGCACTAAAATTATACGGCAAATAAAGCGATTGATTTATCCGCTGATTGAGGTGTGGCAGTGTTTGGCACTCAAAGGCAGTCTTTGTCCGGGTATCGCATTGCAATACTCTTACAGGTAGGGCTTTACTTTGTACAATGATTATTATTAACGGATTTATGCAAAAGTCTTTTGACAAAATGGAGGGTAACGGGAACGGCATCGAGCCGTTTTCCCTGTTACATTTAATCCGTCCCGAAGGGCGGATTTTTGTGTTCAACGGAACACGGCAAGTTGTGTTTTGAGCATCTCGGAATGATTTCCGATGCTCAAAACAACTTGCCCTTTGCAGGGGGCAGAAAACACCTTCCGAAGTCAGGGTTTTGTATGGATTTTAAAATGGATTAGTGATGAACGATAACAACAAAAAGCAATTGAAAAAGACCGGACGCCGCCCAAAAGAAGACCCGGCGACCATCCGCTATACGATTTCCTTTAACGAGCAGGAACACGCCCGTTTTCTTACCCTGTTTGATAAATCAGGTATGCAGGTAAAGGCGCATTTCATAACGTCCTGCATCTTTGACAAGACCATAAAGACCATTCAGATTGACAAAGGAACGGTTGATTTTTATATGCGGCTAACCTCTTTTCACAGCCAGTTCCGTTCCATAGGTGTAAATTATAACCAGATTGTAAAGCTGTTGTACAAGCATTTTTCCGAGAAAAAAGCGGCAGCGTTCCTCTACAAATTGGAAAAACAGACGGCTGAAATGGCGATGCTATGCCAAAAAATTATTCAGCTAACCGAGGAATTTGAAGCAAAGTACCTGAAAAAACAGCCTTAGAAATGATAGCGAAAATCGGTAGAAGCGGAAATTTATACGGAGCATTGGCGTACAATCAGCTCAAAGTGGAGAATGAAAACGGACAGATTTTGTTTGCCAATAAGATGATTGAAACCGCTAACGGGCATTATTCCGTTGCACAATTAGCCCAGTCTTTTGCGCCTTACCTGATAGCCAACCGCAATACCGAAAAACATACGTTGCATATTTCGCTCAATCCTGACCCGAATGATAAAGTAAGCGATGATAAGTTTAGGGAGATGGCAGAACAGTATATGCGGGAAATGGGTTACGGAGAACAGCCTTTTGTGGTGTTCAAACACACGGATATTGACCGCAGCCATATACACATTGTATCGGTTTGCGTGGACGAAGAGGGTAAAAAGATTTCGGACAAGTTCGAGAAAATGCGGTCTATGAATGTGTGCCGTGAGTTGGAAAGAAAACACGGATTGATACCCGCAACTGATAAGGAGCATCGGCAGAACGACAAGGTTTTCCGCCCGGTAAACTACAAAGCTGGAGATGTGAAAAGTCAAATCGCTTCAGTAGTTCGCCACTTACCAAATTACTATAAGTTTCAGACTTTGGGCGAATACAATGCCTTGCTTTCCCTGTTCAATATTACCACCGAAAAAGTAGAGGGCGAATTGCAGGGGCAGCTACGGCAGGGTTTATTATACATTCCTTTAAACGAGAAAGGCGAAAGAGCCGGGCATCCGTTCAAGGCTTCTTTGTTTGGTAAAGATGCAGGGCTTCCGGCTTTGGAACTGTATTTTGCGAAATGCAAAACGGATTTAAAAGATAGTCCAACCAAGCAGACCTTACAATCAGCCGTTACCATTGCCTTGAAATCAACAACTGATGAAATGGGCTTTAAGAAGCAATTAGCCGAGCAGGGAATTAACGTAGTGGTGCGGAGGAATGATACAGGGCGTATTTACGGAATGACATTTATAGACCACAATTCTAAAGCGGTTTGGAACGGTTCACGTTTGAGCAAGGAACTTTCTGCCAATGCCTTTAATGATTATTGGAACAATAATATCAAACCGGAGATTAAAGAGCCAGTTGAATTACAACCGAAAATATCTACATCAAATGATGCGGATCTTCCTGCGGAAGAACCACACCATTTGTTCGACTTCTTAACTACTGGTAAACACGAAGATGGTTTGATTGAAGCACTGGGAGGCTTATTGCCCGAAGCCCAGGGCGAAGATTACGAGGAACAGGATTTTGCCAATAAAATGAAGAAGAAAAAGAAGAAAGGTAGTAGGTTGTAAAAAATATCTATTGATTGAAATATATGTTTCATTTTTAAGGTTGTACAGCTTCAGTCTTCACACCACATATAACGAAGCTCATTTTTTTATTTTGTAATTTTGTTACAACAAATCAGCATTGGATTAATGAACATAGACCTTTTACTTGAGAATATATATCCGCTTCCAGATACTTCAAAAGAATTGCTCAAGAAATCAATTACAGAGGTTAAATATAAAAAAGGGCATATTCTTTTGAGAGCTGATAAAATTGAAAAGAACATCTACTTTATAAAGAAAGGTGTAGCAAGAGCATATTCATATAAAGATAATGATGAAATCACTTTTTGGTTTGGCAAAGAGGGCGATACTATTATTTCAATGAAAAGCTATATAGCCAATCAGAAAGGATATGAAAATGTAGAGTTGTTGGAAGATTGCGAATTATATAAACTGAAAACAACAGTCTTACAAAGACTTTTTGAGAATGATATACATATTGCAAATTGGGGGCGAAGATTTGCCGAAAAAGAACTTATAAAAACAGAAGAAAGGCTTATTTCTCGACAAGTCCGAACAGCTACCGAACGATATAAGGAACTTTTGAAAAACAGTCCCGATATAGTCCAGCGAGTGCAATTAGGACACATTGCTTCTTATTTAGGTATAACACAAGTCAGTTTGAGCAGAATTAGGGCAGAAATAAAGTGAACGGCTCATTTTTTATCATTTGTAAAATTTCACCTCAATTCCGTTTCCGACCTTTGCAGATAAAGAACAAAGGAAATGAATTGGATAATTTTAGTTGTAGCAGGGTTGTTTGAAGTGGCTTTTGCATTCTGTTTGGGAAAAGCAAAAGAAACAACAGGAAATGAAATGTATTTGTGGTATGCAGGTTTTCTCGTTACCCTTACTATGAGTATGGGACTTTTGATTAAAGCAACCCAAACTTTGCCCATCGGAACGGCTTATGCCGTATGGACAGGTATCGGAGCAGTCGGAACAGTTTTAGTCGGTATTCTTGTATTTAAAGAGCCTGCAACATTTCTGCGAATACTTTTTCTTATCACTTTAATAGGCTCGATTGTCGGGCTGAAAGCCGTATCAGCTCATTAAATAATGTTTTAAAAAAATGAATATAACAATAAGAAAAGCCGAAGAAAAGGACAGCGAGAAAGTTTGGCATTTAATGAAAGAATTGGCTGTTTTTGAAAAATACATTGACAGTTTTGCCATTACACCCGAAATTGTCAGAAACAGCGGATTTAAGAAAAACCCACCCGATTTTTATTGCCTTGTGGCAGAAGATAATGATAAAATCGCAGGAATGTTGGTTTATTATTTTCTTCCTTATACAGCCCAAAACCGTCCTGCTATTTATATGAAAGAGCTCTATGTGGACGAAAATTATCGTGGTCAGAAAATTGGCGAACAACTAATGAATGCGTTAAAAACTGAAGCAGAACAAAATAATTGCAGTCAAATAAAATGGACGGTTGCACCGTGGAATAAAGTAGGAGTGAAATTTTATGAACGATTAGGAGCAAGAGAAAATACCGAATGGCTTAACTACGAATGGAATTTAAAATAGATGGAACCAATGGAAATAAGAAAAGTAACATTAAACGATATTGAACAACTGCAACAGATAGGCAGACAAACATTTTCAGAAACATTTTCTTCGAGTAATACAGAAGAGAATATGACAACATATTTAGAGGAGGGATTTTCCAATGAAAAGCTAATAGAAGAATTGAACAATGAAAGTTCCGAGTTTTATTTTGCCTTATCTGAAAACGAATTAGTTGGTTATTTGAAAATCAATTTCGGGCAATCGCAAACAGAATTGCAAGACGACACAGCACTTGAAATTGAACGCATTTATGTTTTAAAGGAATTTCACGGTAAAAAAGTCGGACAAGTGCTTTATGAAAAAGCTATTGAAATTGCCAAACAGAAAAATGCACACTACGTTTGGTTAGGTGTTTGGGAAGAAAATCCTCGGGCAATCAGCTTTTATAAGAAAAATGGTTTTGTTGAATTTGACAAGCATATTTTCAAATTAGGCGATGATGAACAAACCGATATAATGATGAAATTAAAATTAGAAGAGAGGATTTTGTAAATTAAATTGAGCCTCACAAGGGGCGAGATGGACGAAGCCGTTACTTTTGAGAAAGAATAAGGACAAAATCAATTTTACAATAAGGTTGAAAAGGTAGCGATTTGCTACCTTTTTCATTTTATACTAATCTGCCAAATACTGCCACACAACGCCACTTACTGCCATATTTTAAGAGCCGACAGCAACAGCCTTTAAATTCACGCCCGAACATTAAAACTTAAAATAATGCAGGGAGAAGACGATTTAAGAGGGCTTGCCAAAATAATGGCTTTTATGCGGGCAGTCAGTATTCTTTTGGTGCTGATGCACCTTTATTGGTTCTGCTACGGTTTCTTTTTAGAACGTGGCTGGACGTTGGAAGTAATCAACAAGATGTTAGGCAATTTCGACCGTACGGCGGGCTTGTTTTCACATACCCTTTATACAAAAGCATTCGCTTTGGTTTTACTGGCTTTGAGTTGCTTAGGGACAAAGGGTGTAAAGAATGAGAAGATAACCTGGTCTAAAATTTATGTGGCGTTGGGCATTGGCTTTGCGCTGTTCTTCCTGAACACACCATTGCTAAAGCTATCCCCCGCAACAAGCACATTTCTGT
Organism: Croceitalea sp. MTPC5; assembly: GCF_036985505.1. Lineage (NCBI taxonomy): Bacteria > Pseudomonadati > Bacteroidota > Flavobacteriia > Flavobacteriales > Flavobacteriaceae > Croceitalea > Croceitalea sp. MTPC5. The sequence continues at coordinate 121,795 of NZ_BTGQ01000006.1, read as the reverse complement.
ATATTCTTACTATCTCGTTAGGTTATATCGCCTTGCTGATGGCAGGCGTATGGATGAGCCGATTGCTCCGTACCAACCTAATGGACGATGTTTTCAATAACGAAAACGAGAGCTTTCAACAGGAAACCAAGCTGATGGAAAACGAGTATTCCGTCAACCTGCCCACCAAATTTTACTACAAAGGCAAATGGAACAACGGTTGGATAAACATTGTAAATCCTTTCAGGGCATCAATCGTGTTGGGTACTCCGGGTTCCGGTAAATCTTATGCCATCGTAAACAACTACATCAAGCAGCAGATAGAAAAAGGCTTTAGTATGTACATCTACGATTTCAAGTTTGACGACCTTTCGACTATCGCCTACAATCATTTACTAAAGCACCGGGATAAATACAAGGTACAGCCGAAATTTTACGTGATAAATTTCGACGACCCACGCAAGAGCCACCGTTGTAATCCACTCAATCCCGATTTTATGACCGACATTTCTGATGCTTACGAAGCGGCTTATACCATAATGCTAAACCTCAACAGGTCGTGGATACAGAAGCAAGGCGATTTTTTCGTGGAAAGCCCAATTATTCTTTTAGCTGCTATTATTTGGTATCTGAAAATCTATGAGGATGGCAAGTATTGTACGTTCCCACACGCCATTGAATTGCTGAACAAAAAGTATTCGGACGTATTCACGATTTTAACCTCATACCCCGATTTGGAAAACTATTTGTCGCCCTTTATGGATGCGTGGCAAGGTGGCGCACAAGACCAGTTACAAGGGCAGATAGCATCGGCAAAAATACCTTTGTCAAGAATGATTAGCCCGCAGTTGTACTGGGTAATGACCGGGGATGATTTTACACTCGACATCAATAACCCGAACGAGCCGAAGATTTTGTGCGTGGGTAACAATCCCGACCGCCAAAATATTTATTCAGCAGCATTAGGGTTGTACAATTCCCGAATTGTCAAGCTCATCAACAAAAAAGGACAATTAAAGAGTTCGGTTATCATAGATGAGTTACCCACGATTTACTTCAGAGGACTGGATAATCTTATTGCAACTGCGAGAAGTAATAAGGTGGCAGTATGTTTGGGCTTCCAGGATTTTTCGCAATTAACGAGGGATTACGGCGACAAGGAAAGCAAGGTAATACAGAATACGGTAGGTAATATATTCAGTGGTCAGGTGGTTGGAGAAACGGCAAAAAGTCTTTCGGAGCGTTTCGGTAAAGTATTACAGAAACGTCAGAGTATGACCATTAACCGCAATGATAAATCCACCTCTATTTCCACACAGTTAGACAGCCTTATTCCGGCTTCCAAAATTTCAACGCTTACACAGGGTATGTTTGTCGGTTCTGTATCGGATAACTTTGATGAACGTATCGAGCAAAAGATATTTCACGCCGAAATCGTGGTAGATAATGAAAAGGTAGCCGCCGAAACCAAAGCCTACCAAAAGATACCCCAAATCTTATCTTTTGTAAATGAGCAGGGCGAGGATAAAATGAAGCAGGAAATTGAAAGCAATTACAAACAGATAAAAAAAGACATCCTGAATATTGTTGTTAGCGAAATGGAGCGTATCAAGAATGACCCGAACTTGCAGCATTTGGTACAGGACGGATAATTTAAAAGGGAGGCTTAAATGACCTCCCTTTTTTATTGCCTGCCCGTTCAGGTTTTACAATACGCCACGAGGCAAATGAATACCTTTTGTCCGTATAATGCTTTCCTGAACCTTTGGAGCTTCTTTCTGCTTTTCTGCCTGCTCCGGAGCATCTTGTTTGGTTTCTGGTGTAATAGATAGCTGTATCTTTCTTTCTACGGCAGCCAGTTCCGTTTTGAGTTCGCCCAGTTTACTTTCTTTCGACCAAGTACCGTTAACCACTTCCTGAAGAATGGGCAGGTCTTTTTGTATCTCCGTAATTTTCTTGTGCTCCTGCTCGATATAGCCGGGCAATTTCTCCAGTGCATTAAGGAAGTTCGTAGCAGCCAGCTTTTCATCTTTAGCAATCACACCGTTGTTGTAGGTATATTTGATATTGCCCTCGCCCTGTACCAAAAAACGGTTTACCCTTATATCCACACCCTCTTTTTCGGACATTTCCGTTTTTACCAAAAGCGTAAATCCGTATAACGTACCGATTTCTTCATACTGACCTCCGGTTCGGGCTTTGTCCGCAATCTGGTTGAGTTTTGCACCGATTTGTTTAATATCGGCATTGGGCGGTAAGCCATCCAACTGTACAGGATTTACGATTGTACCGTCTGACCGTTTTTGGATACGCTCTTGCAGATTATTCCAATCAAGGCTCATACGGTTTAAACGAGATTGAGTGCTTTGCAACATTTCCGTATAATCTTCCAATTTGTACTTCGCACTATACTTTGAACGGTTGAACGCCTGTTTTTCGCTTTCCAACCCGGCAATCTGTTTTTCCAATTTGGCTTTATCCAACAGGTCTGTATTTCCTGATAGGATAGCCACGTATTCCGAAAAATTCATTCCCGATTTTTCGTCCATACTGCCCTCGTCAATAGTACGTTTGCCGAGGTTATTGTTTTTTAATTGGTCTATAAAAAGTTGCTTATTGTACAACAGATTGAACTTGTAACTATCCAATGATTTTTCTACGGCATAGATAATCACATCTACTTTGTTATCGGCAAAGAATTTGGCAATCTCATTACCTTTTCGAACGGCTCTGCCGTCCCTTTGAGCAAGGTCGCTTGGTCGCCACGGCGTATCGAGATGATGAACGGCAACGGCTCTTTTCTGTGCGTTCACGCCAGTTCCGAGCATACTTGTGGAACCGAACAACACACGGATTTTGCCCTCGTTCATTCCTTTGATAAGTTCCTTACGTTGCTTATCATTTTTGCCTTCCTGTATAAAACGGATTTCGTTTGCAGGTATGCCGTGGTCTTCCACGAGCTTGCGTTTGATTTCGGAGTACACATTCCATTCGCCCGGCTTGTAGGTTCCCAAATCGGAGAAAACGAACTGTGTTCCTTTCTGTGCGTTGTATTGGTTGTAATACTTGGTAATGTTTGCCGCACAATGCGAAGCCTTGTTATCGGGGTGGTCATCATACGCACCGCTTACCATCCGCATATCCAAAGACATTTTACGGGCGTAGTCCGTTGCGATGAGCATCTTTGCTTTTTCTTCCGATGGAGATAAAGGTGCTCTTCCGAGTAGTTCTCCTTTTCCTGTTTTTGCAAATTCCATCAGACTTTGGATAAATTCTTCCTGGTCGGGAGTAGGCGGTATATTGTACAACACCTCGTTCTTATTGGGGCGGTCAATTCCTATATCTTTTGCCGTTCGGTAATCCGTAATTTCGGAGTAGAATTGTGCCAGTTCCGGCACTTTGATAAAGTATCGGAAACGTTCTTTAGCTACAATGTTGTTAGCAACAGAAAATTCATAATCGGTCGTTTTCCTTGCATAGATAGCTGCCCACGCATCAAAAGAATGAATGCCCTGTTTTTCCAATGCCCGTGGTCGCAGGTATTTGAACAGCAGATATAGTTCCGTTAATGAGTTGCTGATGGTAGTTCCTGAAAGAAAGGTTGCTCCCATATCCGCATTGGTACGCTCCTGAATAGTACGGATAGCAAAGAGCAGGTTCAATGCTTTTTGGCTTCCGTCCACATTGCCCAATCCGGCAACCCTTGTATGCCTTGTGTTGAACATCAGGTTTTTGAATTGGTGGCTTTCATCAACGAACAAGTGGTCAATGCCCATCATCTTAAAATCCACCACATCATCTTTTCGGTTTTCAATATCGTGTTGCAGGGTTTTGAGCTTGACTTCGAGGTTTTCTTTCCGCTTGATTACTCCGGCAAGCATCCCTCTGGTAACTTCCTTGCCTTGCGATTGCAGGGCATCGAGGTTACGCTCTACGCTGTCTAATTCTATTTGGAGTATTTCTTTTTGAATTTCGGGCGATTGCGGTATCATTCCGAATTGGTCGTGTGTCAGTATCACACAATCCCAATCGTTGTTTTTAATGTCGCCAAAAATCCGCAGGCGTTTTTGGGGCGTAAAATCTTCCTTGCCAGGAAACAGAATTTTTGCGTGTGGGTAAGCCGTGCGGTAGGCTTCGGCAATTTCGTGAACATTGCTTTTCAGCCCGATAATCATAGGCTTATGGGCTAACCCCAAACGCTTCATTTCCTGTGCAGCCGTACACATTACCAACGTTTTTCCTGCACCTACTTCGTGGTCGCAAATTGCCCCGTTGTTGAGCTTTATCATCCAAACGGCATCCTTTTGGCTCGAATACAGGTCATTAATGCCTAAGCCCTTGCAGTCTAATCCCGGAAACTCCTGATGTGTGCCGTCGTAGTTAGGGCGGACGAAACAGTTAAACGTATCATTATATTGGTCGGTCAGCCTTGTTTTGAACTCATCGTTTTGGGCGTGAAGCCAATCGGTAAAGGCGTTGCGGATTTCATCAATCTTAGTATTCGCCATTTGTATGGCTTCCATATCCCGCACTTTGACATCTTTGCCTTCAACCGTTATTGTTTTTGAAATATCGGGCGTGGTATTGACAAGGGCGTGTTTGAGCAGGGCAATCCCATCATACGTCCGGCTTTGGGCTTTGACGGCGTATTTCTCCCAAATGTGTACGTTCTTCTGTTTGCAGGTTACGGAAAAGTCATCGGCACTGTCGGAATAATGGACACGGACTTCTGCATCGAACAGGTGCGATGCAAACCGGGCATAAATACCTGTGGGTATCCAGCGTTCGCCCAGATTAAAATCGAGTTCTTCAAATTCAATTCGTATTGGTCTTGCTTCCTCTAATACGGTAAGGCTTTCTTTGGCTTGTGTATCATCGGGATTGCTTTCGAGATAGGCTCTGACTTTCTCCGCTTTTTCCACTACGTTCCCTGCAATCCAGCGTTCGGCTATTTCATATTCCTTTTGAAGTGGATTGTAGTAGATACGACCGTGTAAGGCTTCTTTCAAAGCATCGTCAGGCATACCGCTGATTTCGGACATAAAGTCCAAATCCACGCTTCCGTACTTGTTCAACGAAGCTGATAACGCTTCTTCGGGATTATCCGTTGCTATGGTTATAGTAGAAAAACTAACAGGTCTGCTGAATATATCGGCTTTGTGTACCACGCCACCAATAACACGTTCCAAATAAGGGATTTCCTTACCGGAACTATCCGTTTTGATGAGCTTGATATTATCGGCACTGTTGAGGTTGCCGTACCTTTTAATAAAGGCATCGTAAAGGCGATTAAGGTTTTCCCTTTCTTCTTTGTATTCGGTCTGATGCTGTGCCTCTTTTGTGTAAAGCTGTTGGTAAACATCACGCACCCCGATATACGCTTCGGCTCTTGCTTTCTGTAAGGTCGGTAACTGTAAAGGGTGGAATACAGCCGTACCGTCTGCTATATCTACATCTTGCAGATGACCGACCCAACCATTATCCACCACAAGGCAATCGTTGCGATGGAACGATTGCAGTTTGCCACTGTACGGAGCAGGTTCGGGAATGGTATCGGGAATAGCTGGCTTATCAGCTTGGCCATTCTCATTGATACTTGAAAACAGGTCGCCGATAACTTCCTGTTTTTTGCCGTTGGCTGATGTATTTCCATTGGTAGGTCTATTAGTAACAGGAGGCGTATAAGGTTGTTGCATCGCACTGAACAGGTCGGTTTGGCGACCTATTGCACGGCGGTTTGTTTTAGTGCTTTGCCTTTTGGCTTGCGTGGTTCTTTTGGGCGGAGCAGCAACCATTACAGGTTCGTCCGCATTTTCAAACAGGTCGAAGATGCTTAGTTGCTTTAATTCCTGTGGGCTTTCCCGATGGGTTACAGGCGTGGGTACAGGTTGCGGTTTTGGCTGAATGATTACAGGCTCAATAACCGGAGGTGTAACCGTTGGTTCAATCGGAATTTGTATTATAGGTTCATCGTTCCGTTCGCCTTTGTACAAACCTATATTCAGGTGCTTGCCAAAATCTTCGGAAAGCATTTGTTTTAAATCTTTGGCAATTCCCTCAACGCCGTCTTTATGCGTATAGATTAATGCAGGTTGTCCGTATGGGTCGGTATCTAATTTACGTTCGGTATGCACAATCCTTGTGTTGTCCTGAAAGAGTGCATTACCAGGTGTATTGTATTCTGTTTGCCTGCTTTGGCAAAACAGATCTTCCCTTTCGGTCAGATTTTGTTTTGCCGTATTCTTTTGCAGGATAATCAGGTCGCTTCCGACTTCTGTACCTGCATATTCTGTAAAAAGATTGTTGGGTAAGCGAACAACCGAAACCAGATTATTATCCTGCATTAACGCCTTGCGTATGGGTTCGTTCTTAGGGCTGTTCAGAATGCCCTGTGAAGTAATGTAAACCAACAAACCGCCCTCACGGAGCATATCAGCACCTTTCAGAAAAAAGTAATTGTGTATGCTTCGGGCTGCCTGTACTTTTGCACTGTCCCTGCTACGGGAATAGGAAAGGTCGAAAACGGAAGTATCGCCAAATGGTATATTGCTGGCAATTACATCATAGCTGTTTTGTTCCTTTTCGAGAATTTCTTCAAAACCACTTACACGGATATTGCTTTCGGGGTAAAGCTGTTTTAAAATCTTGCCTGTGAGCAAGTCTTTTTCATAAGCGGTAATACTTTGTTGGTTTTCCGAAAAGGACTGTACGAATGAGCCGATACCTGCGGACGGTTCAAGGAATTTATCAATGTTCAGACCTCTTTCACGCAAGGTTGCGGAAATCGCATCTATTACCTGTGGCGGTGTATAAAAAGCTGTCAGTACGGAACTTTTCATACTGTCCACATACCTGCGGTATTGCTTATCGTCTTCGGAATTTTCTTTGAGCAGTTGGTGGAGTTCCTGCGTAATAGGGAAAAGGTCGTGTTCGGTTTTTCTCCAATGATTGATGTCTATTTCGTTGGCTATGGGGTTCAGCACGAATTTAAGACCGCCAAATCCGCTGTATTGCATCATTAGCAGTCTTTCGCCTACGGTGGCTTGCCGTTTCTCCTTTTCCAGTTTAAAAGCAATTCGCAGGGCATCAATATTCTGTTGGAGATGTTGCTTCTTACTGAAGCCCATTTTCCTCTATCCATATTGCGATGGTTCCAGTCAGTTCGGTATAGAGTAAATCAAACTCATAACCGTAGGCGAAATCATCGGTTAATTCATATCCTGCGAGAACAGCCTCACAGACAGGGAACATTTTAAGGGCAAACGGTCGCAGTTCCTCATCTGCCATTACGGTATCAAACTCATTGCATACCACCTGAAAAACAGTGTCGAATTTGGAGAAGTGTAAGCCCTCAAAAAGTATGTAGTTGGCTATTTCATTGCATTGCTCAATGGGGTTTCCCGCCCTGAAAGCACCCTCATAAGCATTGGAAGCCCACGAAGAACGCTGGTCGATAAATTTTTGGTCGTGTGCCTTTTCGGGGAAGCTACTGTTTAACAGTTCTTGCAGTCGTAATCTGAAATACGATAGGTCTTTTTGCTGTACATCCATACTATATTTTGTTTTAGAATTTTACTTAAATCCTAAAATTAGAAGCAGGAGCAAATGCCTATGAGAATGTTGCAGGGTTTGGCTTTGAAAGGCAGGATTTGGCGTAATAGGCAACAAAAAACCTCCGATAATTCGGAGGTTCATTTTTATGGCTTATTCAAGATTTGAAGCATCCTGCCGACTTCAATATCCATTCTTGAAAAGGCAAACCATTTTTTGCCCAGGTCTTTGAGTGATGCCCCGATGTGGTAGAGTTCTGTATGGTCAATAATCAAGAAACGGTCGTGGGCATCGGAGAAAAGCTCAATATCTACCGGAGGATATTGGCTATTGTAGCGTTGTAAATCCAACCGTAATTGATTACTGATATTTTTAGTAAGGATTGTGGCTGTTACATTGTCTTTGCGTTTCCCCAATAACGTAAGCACGGTATCATCCACATAATTATCAAGCAGGATAATGGAACTTGTGGCATTGCGGATAATATCGGAAACAAAGGCATAGGCATCAAAAACCTGCCCGTTATAGAAAATGCCTTTTTCGCTGTGCAGCTTATCACTTTCCAAAGCCTTAAAAATCTCTTCAAATTTTTGGTCGGCTTCCAGTTGCTTTAACTCGATATTATCCAAACGATGAAACAAAGAAGCATTGCTAATAAGCATACGCCGCATTTCTACAAAGGCTTCCATTATTTCAACACTCATTTTAACGGCTATGTCTGAACGGAGTATGGCAGATGCCATTGCAACGCCTTGTTCGGTAAAAACATAGGGTAAATAACGTCTGCCGCCGTAGCTCAAACTTGAGGTTCCAATTTGGAACCTCAAGTTTTCAACTTCCTCTTCGGTCAGTTGAAAGCAGAATGATACAGGAAATCGCTCAATATTTCTTTTAACGGCTTTGTTCAGGTTCTTTGTTTCTACCTGATATAAGGCAGCGAGGTCACTATCCAACATTACCTGTTTGCCCCGGATAGTATAAATCAGGTTCCTGATTTCTTTGGGTACGATTGACGGTTTATTTTCCATTGCGTTTACTGCTTTTGTTTTTCTCAAACTCAAAAGAGGTACTACAATCGGCATTCAACACGATATACGCATCGAATTTCTTACCTGCTTTGCTTGTCATTCCTTTGATTAAAGAGGTTTTGCCTTTATTGACAAGGCTTGTTACATTTTCGATACTGATTTGCACACCGCAGACGATACGGAACTGTACCCAACTACAAACCTCATCGGGACACTTCACAATTTTATCACGGATAATGAGTTGCTGGCTTTTGCATTTAGGGCAAACCAACTTCGGTAGGTTGTTTTGAGCAATAGAAGTTTGCAGCAATTCATCGGTAATGGATTTGGCATAGGTTTCCATTTCCTTTTGAAATGTTCCGGCATCCGCTTCGTTGTTCTCGATTTTCTGCAATGCCAATTCCCATTCGGCGGTCATTGCCACATCCGCAATTTTTCGGTCTTTGACAAGCCCGTACACCTGCAATCCTTTTTCCGTAGGGATTAATGAACGTTTATCCCTTTGGATATAATTGCGGGTAAACAGGGTTTCGATAATGGCGGCTCTTGTAGCCGGAGTACCGATACCGATATTTTTGAGGGCTTTGCGCTCTTCCTCGTTCTCGATTTCTTTCCCTGCGGTTTCCATAGCCGACAAAAGCCCGGCTTCGGTGTAAAGCACTGGCGGTTTGGTCTGCTTTTCCAAAACGGCGGCTTCCTTTATTTTGAGTTCATCGCCTTTATTCAGTTCAGGTAGTTCCTGTACCGGCTCTTCGCCATCATCGGTAAAACTTCCTTTGATGGAACGCCAACCCGCTTCCTGAATTTTACAGCCTTTTGCCGTAAAGTCGTAATGCAATACCTGTAATGATACATCGGTTATTTCTTTGACACAGGCTTGTGATATGGCTTCGAGCAACCGAAGCGCAATCATATTGTAAATCTTGTTTTCGTCTGCATTGAGTACGGACGGCACTTTATCCGTAATCAACAAACCGTGATGGTCCGTTACACGGAGGTCATTCACGATACGTTTGTTGAACCGTCCCCATTTGATTTTGGTAAGGGCTTGCTTGCAATCTTCACGGTTCTGCAATGCCCGCACAAGGTTTGGAATTTCAGCCCACATATCTTCAGGAATGTATTTGCTTCCGGTACGTGGGTACGTGATAAATTTCTTTTCGTACAGGCTTTGTGCGATATTAAGCGTTGCTTCAGCAGATAATTTCAGTCTTTTGTTAGCTTCCTTTTGTAAGCCTGTCAAATCAAAAAGCAAGGGCGGTTGTTCTGTAACGCTTTTGGTTTCTACCGAGGTAACAGTTGCCGTTGTGCCACGCTGAATAGCTCTAAGGGTATCATCGGCAAGTTGCTTTTCTTCCCATTTGGTAGCGGAAATACTTTTGAAATCAACCTGCGTTTTGTTGTGCATCAACTGTATCTGCCAGTATTTCTTTACCGTGAAATTCTTATTGTCAAGGTAGCGTTTGCATATCAAAGCCAGTGTGGGTGTTTGCACTCTTCCGAGCGAATAGATACCGTTACCTGCGGCTATACTCAATGCCTGTGTAGCATTGATGCCTACAAGCCAGTCGGCACGGCTTCTGCCTTGCGCAGCCTGGTACAATCCGTCAAATGCTGCCCCGTCTTTCAGGTTGTCAAAACCCTGCTTTATTGCCTTTTCGGTAAGTGAACTTATCCAAAGGCGTTCAAAAGGCTTGTTGCATTTCAGGTACTCATAAATGTACCTGAAAATGAGTTCGCCCTCACGACCTGCATCGGTAGCAACGATGATGCTGTTGCTTTGCTTAAAAAGTTGCTCAATGACTTTCAATTGCTTTAATGCGCCAGTATCGGCGGTGTACCCTTTATCTTTTTTGACCTTGCGGACGGTCAATAAAAACGGGTTGGGCAATATCGGCAGGGATGCTTTATCAAATCCCGAAATGCCATAATCTTCGGGCATTCCCAGTCCTATTAAATGACCGAATGCCCACGTAACAAAATAGCCGTTACCTGTCAGGTAGCCGTCCTTTTTATCGGATGCTCCCACAAGTCCGGCTATTTCCCTTGCTACGCTTGGTTTTTCTGCAATAATTGTTTTCATATCGTACTACATTTTTCTGCCTTTGGATTTTGCAGGGGTTTCGGGCTTTTCCTGTTGTTCCTGCTGCTGCTTGTTTTTTGGACTTTGCTGCCCGGACTTTAAAGGCTCTTGGACGTTTTTGGTCGCTTCGTTGGTTTTGCCCTCCGAATTGACGGCAGTCTGCGTTTTGTGGGCTTCGGTGGGTTTTACTCTTTCCTTATACTGATTGGGAAACTCGAACCCGGTTTTTCCTGTATCCTTATTGAAAGTGATATAGCCCTGATAAGGTTGCCCTTTTTTATCTTTTAATCCATCAATGTAGATGGTTTGACCTGCTTTGAAATCCTTATGTTGCTCATCGGTCAGCTCTTTGCCCCTAAATGTTTTTGGAGCTTCCTGCGGTTGGCTTTGCTGATTATTTTGTCCTTTGCTTTGGGCTTGACCGTTGCTTTGGGTTTGCCTGTTGGAATTATTGCGGTCAAACAGGAACTCCACATAACGCTTGTCTGCATTGAACTGTACTGTTGCCGAGAACTCCGTTCCTTTGGTGGAAATCATACCCTCTAACTTTAGCGGTTTACCCTCCATTAAAGTTTGCTTTTGTTCCTCATTCAGCTTTACGCCCTTAATTTCATCGGGAATTTTTATGAACTCTGTCCGTAATGCAATTACATCGTTTGTCAGCCTGTCAATACTGATAATAGACGGCATCAATTCGCCTGTTTTGGAATTTACCAAATTAACGACACGCCCCATATTGCCCGTTTCGAGCAGGTTTTTCTTGTCTTCATCGGTAAACTTGTGACCAAAAAACTCGAAGTGGAGGTTAGGCTCTTTTTTGATACCGTGTATTGCTACGATAACATTTCCATCTTCGGCTTGCTGTAAAGACAGGCGGGCATCTGTGCGAAGAACAGAACCTCCGAAATTAACGCCAATCGGTAAAAGTTCATTGGTTTTGTAACCTCGTAGCAAAGGGTCAAGCAGGTTTCTTTTTTCAAGATATTCCTTGCTTAACCCGAGATTTTTCATTGTGTCCCAATCAATCTGTTCCGGCTTGTAGCGATATTCGCTTACTTCCGGTGTTGTTTGTGCTGTTGCCATATTATTTTGATTTTCTTGTTTTTTATCCTGCTGTGGTTCTGTCTTCACTTCGTATTCTTTCATCACTTTTTCGCCCTCGGGAGTAGGCTTATCTACCTGCTTTTGCAACTCCTGTGCTTTATCAATAGCAAGAGGTGCAGGCACTTTGAAGAATGAAAAATTGGTAGGGTTCTTTAACTGACTGAAAAAATTGGAAAAGAAGTTGGAAAAGAAATCACCGCTTTTGTCCACACGCATAAACTGGTTTTGGTTCTTCTTTGTGGGTTCTACGGTTTCCATTTTCCCGTTTTCGTCAATACTCTTTACGGCTTGGATTTTCATTTTCTCTTTATCCAGCACCAGTAATATGTCCGATAGCTGTTCAGGCATATCCTGTTTATTAGTTGTTTCTTCGCTCATAATCTGAAAATTTTAAAAATTCACTGTCGAATGTAAAGGAAGCCTTCACTGATTTGCATTATGTGGCAGTCAAAGGCAGTGTTTGTCACTTATTGGCATCCAGTTTGGGCAAGGGAGGGTTAAAACTTTCCCTGATGAACTGATGCACATCGGACAGCTTGTAATACAGTTTTCCGCTAATGGTATAATAAGGGAGCTTGCCGATGGAGCGATACCGTTGCAGGGAACGGTTACTTATTTTCAACATTTGCAATAAATCCTGATTATCCAGTAATTCCTCGCCGTCTATGCTGTTGCGCTTCTTTTGTAAATCGTCTATGTGGTTGCCGAGAATGTCAAGCCTATCCATTATGCGTTCCATCCACGCCACAAATTCCATTTTGTCGATATTCATACGAGTACGCCTTTAATTATTACCTGATTTCAGCTTTCTGCCTTTTTCGATATAGCTTTTGCCTTTCGCCATAAGCTCTTCTACATATTCATTGGTGGTCTGCACAGCGTTTGCGTTGAGCATTTCCTTGATAGCACCAATCGTATAGTAATACTGTCCATACATTTTTGAAAAAGCAATCTGCCCGTTGGTACGCATACGCCACAATGTTTTTTCGCTGATGTGGAGATACTGGCAGACTTCGTGATTGTTGAGCCATAAGCTATCGTAACTTGTATCTTCAAGTTTGAGGATATATTCGCTTATGGCTTTCAACCGTTCATTGAGGTGCTTCCACACTTCTTCGTCAACTGTTATAATGTTCATAGCACTGCTGTTTAATGTTCACAGGACAAAATTCAGAACTGTGGCAGTGTTTGTCTGCCAATGCTTGCCAATTGAAAAAGCGTTTTTTTGAAAATTTTACAATTTGTCGTAAACCCTTATTAAATAAGAGTTTCGGTAGATTTTCCCATTTTTCGGTTATGGAAATAAGTCCATTTGCCAATTGGCATATATGGGTAAGTGCAGGCACAAAAAAAAGCAATACGGAATGTGTATTGCTTTCAAACCCTTTACGGACGGACTATTTATAAATCCTTATCCATATATTCTTCAAGAGCCTGTTTCAACTGGTCTAAAAATAATGTCCGTGAGCCTGCACGGGTTTTCATTCTATGGAATGCGTGATGCACATCGGTCAGTGAAATTCGGAATAAGACCTGCGAAATGGCAGTGAGCTTTCGGATGCCGATTTTACCACCTGAAATAGCGCCCGATGCGTACAGGGCATACATCAGCTCAACCAGTGCGTTTTTGCTGTCCGTCCAAGAAAGTTCTTTGATACCTTCTGCGTTCTGAAAATATACATCGAGATTATCTTCGGGGTTGATTTTGGTTAAGAGGTAGGCGTATAATAGGTCATTAGCGATGATGCGGGCTACTTTGTAATCGTAATAGGTAGAGAATTGCGGGTCGATTTCAAAGACGTAACTGTTAAGCCCATCGAGGTAATTTATCTGCCCTCGCTTAAAGTATTCGTTATCCTTATCCACCCTGCCCGAACGGTAGTACCTATAAAAATGGGAGTTGCAGATATGTTCCCTAAATTCAATCTTTAACTCCTGTAAATGGTTAGCGAAATAAGTATGATACATTTTCCCGTTATTAACCGGGCAAGCGGTTTCTATCCGGTAGAGCTTATTGTAGTAGATGAGTTTGCCCAGGATTTGGGGTTTAACCATTTTGAAAAACTCAATCTCTTTTGCCTCATTGACAAAGCCCGAATTTAAAACACATTCTTTTGACGAAACCAGTAGCTCCTGAAGATAAACCGTCATTTGAAAAGCCTCTTCAATCAGCCCCGAGCACGTAAGTGATAGTTTCCGTTCCTTCTCCTGAATTTCGCTAACAATATTGCCTAATGATTTTCTCATAGTAGGGAGGATTTTGTTACTGATACTTTGTTACTGATACAGTGTACCTGCACAAATGTTATTAATAAACAGGGATTTAACTGCCAATATGCCCCTACAATGGGGAAGATTTTGAACCATTTATGCCTGTTTTCTCCTGTAAAAAACCTTACCCGTATCACTTAGTCGCTCACAATCAATAAATACTTAAATTTTAATCCTAAATTTGTCTTTGCGTATTTATGCAATAATATGAACAGTGATTTAGGGAAATATGAGCAAATTATTTATCAAAAATATGGTCTGCAACCGTTGTATTCTCGTAGTTCAAAACGAACTCGACAAGCTCGGTATAGAGGCTAACAATATAAAGTTGGGCGAAATAACCCTTAAAAAAGATTTAACCACAAAAGAGCGTGAAGCATTGGAAAATGTTTTAGACCCTTTGGGCTTTCAGGTCATTGACGACAAAAAGAGCCGGATGATTGAGAAGATAAAAAATGTTATCATTGATTTGGTGCACCATCAGGACAATGATGCCAAAACCAATCATTCGGATGTATTGAGCGATGCGCTGCACAACGACTACAACTATCTTTCCAACCTGTTTTCCGATATTGAGGGCACGACCATTGAGAAATATTTTATCGCACAGAAAGTAGAAAAGGTAAAAGAGCTTTTGGTATATGATGAGCTGTCTTTAAGCGAAATTGCCGACCGTATGAATTATTCGAGCGTGGCGTATTTGAGCAACCAGTTCAAGAAAGTAACCGGACTTACACCAAGCCATTTCAAGCAGATACGGGAAGACAAGCGCAAGCCTTTGGATAAGGTTTAAGTAAATCTTACAAATCAAACCCATAATTTCACAATAGAACTCCCCCTTATTGTTGCCAACTTTGCAATGTGAAAACAAAGCAATCGAAATATGGCAACAAATAAAGAAACAGTTTACATTCCTTTAGAGGATGTAGAAAGCGAACACTGTGCATTGATAGTCGAAAAAGGACTGGCACAGGTAAAAGGCGTAGAAACCCACAAAGTAGAGCTAAATAACCGCAGGGCGGCTATTACCGTAAATGATAACGAGGTAGTAGGAGAAGCTGTAAAAGCGATTAAAGATTTAGGCTACGGCGTTCCAACCGTTAAACATACATATCCCGTATTGGGTATGACCTGCGCATCTTGTGCGGGCAGTGCCGAGAGTATGGTAAAATACGCTCCGGGCGTGGTAGATGCTTCGGTAAACTTTGGTACGGGCAACCTTACCGTGGAGTTCCTGCCGAATATGACCAATTCCGAGCAAATCAGAAAGGCGGTACAGGATGGCGGTTATGACTTACTGCTTGAAGACGAAAACAAGCAGCAGGAAACATTAGAAGCTATCCACGCCGAAAAATTCAGAAAACTTAAAAACAAAACCATTTGGGCGGTAATCCTATCGCTTCCGGTAGTCATTATCGGTATGTTCTTTATGGATATGCCTTACGGTAATGAGATAATGTGGGCATTCTCCACTCCGGTAGTCCTTTGGTTAGGTAAAGACTTCTTTATTAATGCGTGGAAACAGGCAAAACACCGTTCTGCCAATATGGATACCCTCGTAGCATTGAGTACAGGTATTGCTTATATATTCAGTGTATTCAATATGCTGTTTATGGACTTTTGGCATCAGAGAGGCTTACACGCTCACGTGTATTTTGAAGCAGCCGCCGTTATTATCGCATTCATTCTGTTAGGTAAGCTGCTGGAAGAAAAAGCCAAAGGAAACACCTCATCAGCTATTAAAAAACTGATGGGCTTACAGCCGAAAACGGTTATCGTGATAGAAGCTGACGGTACGGAAAGACAAAAAGCCATCGAAGATGTGAACGCAGGCGATATTATCTTAGTTAAGCCAGGCGAAAAAATTGCGGTAGATGGTATGGTGGTATCGGGCAATTCGTATGTAGATGAAAGTATGCTAAGCGGCGAGCCTGTACCTGTACTGAAAAAAGAAAACGAAAAGGTATTTGCAGGTACAATCAACCAAAAAGGCAGCTTCCAGTTCAAGGCGGTTAAAGTGGGCAAAGAAACAATGCTTGCCCAAATCATCAAAATGGTACAGGATGCACAGGGAAGCAAAGCTCCGGTACAGAAATTGGTCGATAAAATCGCAGGTATTTTCGTTCCGGTAGTAATGGGTATTGCTATCCTGACATTTGTACTATGGTTCATTTTGGGTGGCGATAACGGTGTAGTACAGGGATTATTGGCAGCCGTTACCGTATTGGTTATTGCTTGTCCTTGTGCTTTGGGCTTGGCAACACCAACCGCTATTATGGTGGGCGTTGGTAAAGGTGCTGAAAACGGTATTTTGATTAAAGATGCGGAAAGTCTGGAATTGGCTAAAAAAGTAAACGCTATCGTTTTAGACAAAACCGGAACCATTACCGAGGGAAGACCACAGGTTACAGGCATCCAATGGCTGAACAATGACGATGCGACCAAAGATATTTTATTGAGCATCGAAAAACAATCGGAACACCCGTTGGCGGAAGCCGTTGTTAAACATCTGGACGGAGTTTCTACCACTACGTTATCAAACTTCGACAGTATTACAGGTAAAGGAGCAAAAGCCAATCACAATAACGAAACCTATTTTGTAGGTAATAAAAAGCTCTTAGCTGAAAACAAGATTACCATTGGGGAGCAACTGCAACTGCAAGCCGATGAATGGGGCAAACAGTCCAAAACCGTTATTTGGTTTGCAAACAGCAAACAGGCACTTTCGGTAGTGGCTATTTCCGATAAAATCAAAGAAACATCGGTAGCAGCTATCAAAGAAATGCAGGATATGGGCATTGACCTGTATATGCTGACCGGAGATAACGAAGCAACTGCCAAAGCCATTGCACAACAAACAGGTATCAAGCATTACAAAGCGGAAGTATTGCCACAGCACAAAGCCGACTTTGTAAAAGAACTGCAACAACAAGGCAAAGTGGTAGCGATGGTTGGCGATGGTATCAATGACAGTACAGCTTTAGCAACAGCCGATGTCAGTATCGCAATGGGTAAAGGTTCGGATATCGCAATGGACGTAGCTAAAATGACCATCATTTCATCAGACCTTACCAAAATACCACAGGCAATAAGATTATCAAAGCAGACCGTTGCTACCATTAAGCAAAACCTGTTCTGGGCATTCATCTACAACCTTATCGGTATTCCTATTGCAGCAGGTATTCTTTACCCAATCAACGGCTTCTTATTAAACCCGATGATTGCAGGAGCGGCAATGGCATTAAGCAGTGTGAGTGTGGTAAGCAATAGTTTACGTTTAAAATGGAAAAAATAACTTCTAAAAAATTAAAGACAATGGAAAAGAAAACACATTTTACGGCAGAGCAAGCCAAATCTATTGGCGACCAGTTGAATATTGACTGGAATAAAATTCCATTAAATGAGTTTCGTGTAGGGCTTGAAGTGGAACTGGAACACGGCTTGCAAGATGAGGCAACCAATGTAACAGGTAATGACCCTATTCTTACGGCAAAAATTGCCTTATCCCACTTAAACGCATTTTCAGATTATTATACAAGATTGTACAAAGGTTTTGGAATGGAAGTTCCACAATTAGGCAACGAATAATTAAGAAAGAATATGGGACACGACCACGGGCACAGCCACTCGCACAGTGCGAATAAAAAGACCTTAACCATTAGCTTGGTTATCATTACGTTGTATATGGCAGTAGAGGTAATCGGCGGATTACTGACAAACAGCCTTGCATTATTAGCAGATGCCGGACATATGTTGAGCGATGCGGTATCATTGTTCATTGCATTGATGGCATTTAAGTTCAGCAGCAAGGTAGCCGACTACGGCAAGACCTACGGCTACAAAAGATTTGAAATACTGGCGGCGGTTATCAACGGCGCAACGCTGATTTTGATTTCAGCTTATATCATTTACGAAGCGATAGAACGCTTCCAAAACCCGCCGGAAATTCAATCAAGCGGTATGCTCATCGTGGCATTCATCGGCTTACTCGTTAATGTGCTTGTAGCCTGGATAATGATGCGTGGGGCTGACGTAAAAGAAAACCTCAATATGCGTGGCGCATACCTGCACGTAATCAGCGATATGCTTGGTTCGGTTGGTGCTATCATCGCAGCCTTGCTCATTATGTTCTTTGGTTGGGGATGGGCAGACCCATTGGCAAGTGTTATCGTTTCCATACTGGTATTGAGAAGCGGTTATTTAGTAACCAAATCATCGGTACACGTATTAATGGAGGGCACACCGGAGAATGTTGAGGTTGAAAAGGTAACTGGAAAAATCCTGAACACCAACGGTATCAGCGGCATTCACGACCTGCATATCTGGACGATTACAAGCGGTTTGAACGCCCTTACCTGCCACGCCGTAGTTGATGAAAAAATGACGATTGGAGAAAGTGAAGTAATGCTTCGTAAAATAGAGCACGATTTGGAACACCTGAACATTCATCACGTAACTATTCAGTTAGAAACACCTGCCCATACACACGATAATTCAGTATTGTGCAATGTAAAGGCAGACCCATCAGGACACGACCATCATCATCATTAATTCAGTTGAATACTATTTAAAAACAAGTTTTAATCTCTAAAAAGGAAATAGAAATGAAAGTGAGCAAATTATTGATAGGCGCATTCGCCTCGTTAACTATCCTCTTGGCATCTTGCGGTGGCGATACCAAAACAGCAAAGGACGGACACGTACACACAGCGGGCGATGGACACGACCACGCTACGGAACAGGTTGAAAAACCTGCCGAAAAAACAACCGCAAAAAACAGAAATGAAAAAGGCGAATTAGTTGATGCGTCAGGACACCTGATTACGGGTTGTCCGGGGCATAAAGAAATGATAGGTTCGCAGGGCGATATGTGCCCGAAGTGCGAATATATGGTAATGATACCTATCACTTGGGATATTACAGGAGTAGATACGGTAAGGGTAACTGCTTTGGCAGACTACAACCCACCTGCGGATAAACTGAAAAAATAATCATCGAATTTAGCTTTATTGCGTTTGCTTAACGGTAGTTCCATTCAACAGGAACTGCCGTTTTTTTATGCACTTCCAAATCAGTAAATATCACAAATCTATCAGGGAAAAGCGTAATAAGGAACTGCCGTAATGTGCTGAAATTTGCAATATCAGAAAACAAATAAAATCTCAAATAGAAATGAAAAAGTTAGTGTTAGCATTGTCGGTAATCGCTTTTACTGCCTGTAACAATACACCAAAAGAAGAAAAGGCAAAGGAAAGCCTTTATCCCGAAACAGAAGAAACGGTTGCACCAGCAGAAACTGGTAACGAAGCCGTAATTACCATTAATGGCGGAGATGATATGAAATTCGACAAGACCGAACTTAAAGCCAAAGAGGGACAAACTGTAAAGCTCATTCTGAAGCACATCGGCAAAGCACCGATTGAAGCTATGGGGCACAATGTTGTCATTCTTGCACAAGGGACAGACTTTAACGCCTTTGCCAATGCATCAATAGATGCTAAGGAGAACGGCTACATTCCAAAGGGAATGGAAAACTCCATTATTGCCAAAACCGATATGATTGGCGGCGGGCAAACCGCCGAAATCACCTTTGCTGCTCCGGCAAAAGGTTCGTATGATTTCCTATGCTCGTTTCCTGGTCATTACATCTATATGAAAGGCAAGTTCATTGTAGAATAATACGGCAATTTCTAAATCAGTAAAAATCACAAATCTTACAAGGAATAGCATAATAGTAACTCACCGTTAAATACGGAAATTTGTAGAACAATAAAAAAACAAGTTCAAAATGAAAAATGTAGAATTAAGCATACCAGATATGCAAAGTGCACACTGCCAGGCAAGAGTAAACGGTGCTATCAAAGACATAGACGGCATCAAAATCGAAAAATTAGAAGCAGGAAAATTGGCTGTTTCAGTTGAAAGCGATGAAGTAAAAGAAGAGCTGGTTGAGGCGATTGAAAAAGCAGGCTACAAAGTTGGCGGCGACAGCAATGAGGCTTCAAGTTGCTCAACCGGATGCTGCAATTAAATTTGGGCAATCCCGGGAATGTATGAAAGTGCGTCTCCGGGATTTTTTTCTCGAAACTATTTCAAAGAAAATATGAAACACTTTAGAACGTTGTTCCATAAATAAGAAGCTATGTCACATAAACAAAATTCAGGCGACTGTTCGGAAATAATGACGAAAGTTTGCGGGGTAGCAGACCTGAATATTCAGACACGATTGGATACAGGTACATCCGCACCATTTACCGTCCAAATTACTAACGAGCTACAAACGGATTACCAGCAGTTGAATAACCTGCTCCTTGTTAAATGCAATATCACCCTTGAAATTATTTTTATAAAGCGTATTATCGAAAAGGTAAAAGAATTACTGGTGTACACCGAACAATCCATATCGCAGATAGCAAAAGCATTAGGCTACCAAAAGCCGACTGAACTATCGGGTCAGTTAATAACCTATACAGGATTAACGTCTGCACATTTTAAGCAAATACGAAAAAACAAGCTCGAAATCATCAAAAGACAGCAGGATAGACAAAACAAATTATAATGTCAGAACAGCAAACTTTTAAATAAAAGTCTTCATTAACCTCTCTTTGTGTACTAAAGCAGAGGTTTTCTTTTTATAAGCAATGGAAGACAGGAAACTACCGAGAGATGAAGAAATACACGTGGCAGACACACAAAATTATAAAGGAAACCGAAGACACCATTACCATATACTTTGACACAGCGCAGCAGGCATTTACCTATCTGCCCGGTCAATACCTTAATATCAGGCTTACGGTAAACGGCGAACTGCTCATACGTTCGTATTCGTTCAGTTCTAAGCCGTCTGAAGAATTTCCCGCCGTTACCATTAAAAGGGTCACAGGCGGAAAAATGAGCAATTACATTTTGGATAATGCAGACCATATCGAAAACTGGGAAATAGAAGCACCCTTTGGAAACTTTGTTTTGGAAAAACCGATAGCAGAACAATCCCAAATCGTACTATTGGCAGGCGGCAGCGGTATTTCGCCGTTATACGCAATGCTGAAAAGCATTGAAAGCACCAATCCAATTCCCTTACTGGTGTACAGCAACAAATCGCCGGAAGATACTATATTCTGGAATGAACTGGAAGCGATGCAGGCGGATGAAAAGCTGAACATCTGCTATTCCTTTACCGCACCCGAATTTGTTTCAACCAAAATCAACCACGTTGCAGGCAGGTTCAATTTGCTTGTTTTGCGTTCCGTCATCAAAAGACTGGTTGGCGAGGTTGCCGAAGCCCATTATTACATCTGCGGACCCAATGGGCTGATGGATTTGTACAGGGATGCCTTAACGGGCTTGAACATTCCCGAAACGCATATCCATTTGGAATACTTCGACCCCATACCGATAGATGCGGGCAATATGGAAACGGACGGCAATGCCAAAGATGTGATTGTAAACTACTACGAGGAAAATTACATTAATGATGAAACGCAGACTTTTGAATGTACATCGCTCATTGAGGTTCAGCCGAAGCAGTCGCTTTTGGATGCGATGAAAGCCCATCATATCAATGTGCCGAGTTCTTGTAAGAACGGAACCTGCGGAGCTTGTTGGGCTGTAAAGACAGACGGAGAAGTTCGGATGCTAAACAATGCCGCATTGACCGAACAGGATATTGCAGAGGGAATAATTTTGCTTTGCCAAAGCTACCCGATGAATGCGGATGTTTGTGTTACGGTACAGTAATACCGCACACAAGTAAGTTTATAATATTTAATGTTACTGCACCGATTTTCATAAAATTTCACAAAACAAAACCGGAATATCATAACACTTTGTAGGTAGCAAATGCAGAATTTTGACCCCTGAATAAAGGGATTAATACAATTTTTAGAAGCTATGACACTATTAATAAAAGGAATGGTGTGCAATAGATGTATGTATGTTCTTGAACAGGAAATGACAGCTTTGGGTTTTGAGGTTTTGGATATAAAACTGGGACAAGTGGTTTTAAAAGATACGGAAGACTTTTCGCAGAAGTTGGGAGCAATCAAAACGATGCTGAAAAGCAACGGATTTGAGCTGATGTACGACAAAAACCAAAAAACGATAAACAAGATAAAAGAGTTGGTAGAAAAAGGTATCAGGATGCAACTGGATAGCGGAACGCCTACCAAATTCACGACCTTAATCAGTAATAAGCTGCACAAGAACTACGATACATTGAGTGCCTTATTTTCTTCGGCAGAGGGAATAACACTTGAAAAGTACATCATTCATCGGAAAATTGAAAAGGTAAAAGAGCTTTTGGCAGATACCGAAATGTCTTTGACCGAGATTGCCCACCTATTGGGGTACAGCAGTCAGGCATACCTTTCCAACCAGTTGAAAAAGCACACAGGCTTTACATCAAGCTATTTCAGGCAGGTAAAGCAGGAGCACGAGCATACCCTAAATATGCAAATGGACGAAGAGCATACCCCGCATTAAGGGTTTTTCAATCCATCAACAAGGCAATACGCTGAATTTATTAATGCGGACATCGGAGCTACTGAAACATCAGTAGCTCTGTTTGTTTACGGCACATACAAGCCATTCAAAAAAGTAAATTTCACAACTTTTACCCGTCATTTCGTATGGCTGCTCTATGGCGCTAACCCGACCTTTGCTCCTGATATTTTAAGATTTTCAAAGTTTAACAACAAATAAGATGACAGATACAACAACTGCACTTAATCCGGCTATTTGCAGGAGAACCCCGTTCCGTTTTACGCCCGAACAAAGGATAACAAAAAAGCTATTCAGCATTTGCAACCAGGTTCCCAAAACTGACGGATAGCTTTGCCATAGAATTTAAAAATATGTTGAAACAGGAAAAATCAATAGCGCATTGCTCCAAAAATTAAGTAACAAAATAAATTTAAAATGAGAACACATAAAATTGGCTTGCTATCCCTCTTCGTAATGGGAGCAGGCTTAATACAAAGCTGTAAGCAACAAGCAGAAAAACAGTTAAAAGAGGAGCCTCCGGTAGTAACCGTAGCCACCATCAACAGTTCGGAAACAGAGCAGTCCGTTTCCTATTCGGGTTCTATTGTACCCGATAATATGACTACCGTAAGTTTTGCCGTAAGCGGAACAATTAACAGTGTGGGCGTAAATGAGGGACAACGTGTAAGCAAAGGACAATTCCTTGCAAGCATTGATGCCACCGAGTACGAAGCCGCATTGCAGATTGCCAATGCAAGCCTTGAACAGAGCGAGGATGCGTTCAGAAGATTTGATGAACTGTACAAAAAAGGGAGCTTCCCCGAAAAGGATTACATCGACATCAAAACCAAAGTAGCACAGGCGCAGGCAAACAAAAAGATTAACCGCAAGCGCATTTCCGACAGCCGCCTGCATTCGCCTACCAACGGAATTATAACCGTGAAAGCCGCCGAGGTGGGCGGTATCGCAGCACCGGGAGTACCTGCCTTTACCATCGTAAAAACGGATATGGTATATGCGCAGTTCGCAGTACCCGAAAGCGAAATCGGGAACTTTAAACAAGGGATGCAGGTGGATATGCACATACCTACATTGCAACGCAATTTCACGGGCAAAATCACAATCATCAATCCCGTGGCTGATGAAATTTCCAAAGCATATACACTGAAAGTACGCCTTGACAATCCCGGTGGTGTGCTGATGCCGGGAATGATTACCCAAGTGCTTGCAGGCGTTCCAGTTAAGGTTAAGCAGGTACGTGTACCGCTTACCGCTATCGTGAACAACGTTGATAAAATCCCTCACGTGTACGTGGTAGATAAGAACAACAACGCCAAGCTGACAAGGGTAACCGTTGGCAAAATCGTAGGCGATGAAGTCATTATTACCAATGGGCTTGAAGAAAACCAAACCATTATCCTTGCCGGACAAAAAAACGTCAAAGACGGGCAAAAAGTAAAAGCAGAAACAGCATCGGTAACAACCTCCGCTCCAAAAACTGAATAATTTATGAAAAGGAAAATAAACATCATTGAAGCGGCAATGAAATTTCCGCAAGTACCGATAGCGATTACCGTTATTATGGTGCTTGCAGGACTGATTTCATTAATGACGATGCCGAGAAGTGAAGACCCCCGTGTAACAGTTAGACAGGGGCTTGTCGTGGCTTTCTATCCCGGAAGCGACGAAGTACAGATGGAAAAAGAAGTTACCGATAAACTGGAACAATACCTGTTCGGTTTTGAGGAAATCAAAAAAGATAAAACCCATTCGGAAAGTAAGCCCGGACAGGTAGTTGTAACGGTAGAATTGCAGGACTATGTAAAAGACACCAAAAAATTCTGGAACACCTTACAACACGGTTTGGATGCCAATATGCCCTTGATATTGCCACGAGGCGTACAGGGACCGTATGTGAACAGCGACTTCGGTGATGTGGTCGTTCAAATGATTGCTGTATCAGCTCCCGGTCGTTCTTACGCCCAGTTAGAAAATTATCTGGACGAACTGGAAGACGGTATTAAGACCATTCCGCAGGTTTCCAAAATCAAGCGTTACGGCGGGCAGAAGCAGCAAATATTCATTACGCTGCGTGAAGATGTATTGAAACAATACGGCTTCGGTATCAATGAAATCACAGCAACATTGAGCCAACAGAATGTAACCATTCCGAGCGGCGATATTGAGATTGACAAAAACCGTTTCCTCATTTTTACAGATGCGCAGTATCAGAATGAAAATGAAATCGGAAACCTTATTGTATATAGTTCTCCGCAGGGTGGCAATATCCGCTTGCGTGATATAGCCAAAATCGAAAGGAGATACGAAGACCTGAAAAGTAAAATTACGGTTGCGGGAAATGATGTAATGATGCTGACCGTAGAAATGCAACCCGGACAGAATATTGTCGATTTGGGAAATGCGCTGACACAAAAAGTTGCTGAAGTAAAAGAAATCCTGCCATCAGATGTGCAGGTCAACACTATTGTCGACCAACCCAAAGTGGTGGATATGAATTTGGGGCATTTCTTTATTGAGTTCGGAATTGCCATTGCCGCCGTTATCTTGGTAGTGATGCTTCTGCTACCGTTTAGAGTGGCTACAATTTCTGCTATTGCCGCACCTGTTACAATTGCCGTAACATTCGCTATCCTAAATTTACTTGGTATCGAAATGCACCAGGTTAGTTTGGCGGCAATGATTATTGTACTGGGGATGGTAGTAGATGATGCCATTATCGTAGTGGATAACTACATTGAGAAAGTGGACGAAAAAATACCGTCGTGGACTGCCGCTTGGCAAAGTGCAACGCAATTAATGGTTCCAATTTTTACTGCTACACTAACCATTGTCCTATCGTTCCTGCCGTTGGCATTTACGCTAACCGGACTAACAAGGGAGTTTGTGCAATGGATACCGATTACCGTTAGTATCGCTTTGGCGGTTTCGTTCTTGGTAGCCTTGTTCCTGACCCCATATATGTGTTACCACTTCCTGAAAAAAGGATTGAAAAAGCAAGATGATAAACCGAAAAAACGCAATTTCTTAGACAGGATGCAGGACGGTTTCGACAGGGCAATTGAGTTCTGTATGAAATGGTACAAAACCACGTTGGTAGCAGGAATATTCATCTTTTTACTTTCGTTCGTGGTAGGCAGTCAGGTAAAAACCGAGTTTTTCCCTATCGTAGAAAGAAACCAGTTCAACCTTGAATTGTGGATGGATAACGGTACAAATATCCACGAAACCGAAACAGCCGTTAAGAAGATAGAAAAAGAAATTGCAGGCGATAAACGAATTGTAACCACAGCGAGCTTTATAGGTACAAGCTCGCCACGTTTCTACTCCACCTACGCACCGGAGCACCCACGTGAGAACTTTGCGCAGATATTCATCAATACCACAAGCAAGGATGCCACTTCTGAAATGATTGATGAGTATGTGCAGAAATTCAACAACTACTTGCCGAACGGTTATGTACGGGTAAGGCAGTTAAGCAAGAAGCAGCAGCCCGCACCGATTGAGATACGTGTGATTGGCAAGGATATGACCGAGCAGAAAAAAGTAGCCAAACAGGTTGCGGCATTACTGGAAAATACCAAAGGCTCTAACTGGGTGCGCACCGATTATCAGAATGATTATGTAGGGCTGAAAGCCGTTGTTAAAGAAGATGTAGCCCTGCGTTTAGGCGTTAGCAAAGCGCAGATTGCGCAGGCATTGGGTGCAAAGATAAAAGGCTACCCAGTATCGCAGATGTGGGAGGGCAATAAAGCCATCGACATTGTATTGCGTACAGACGAAACCGACCGGGAAAGTCTGGATGCTTTGGGTAATATGTACATCAATTCAACATTCGGTGCTAAAGTACCTTTAAAGCAAGTGGTAGATTTACAACCGTCTTGGCATACTGGGGCTATTGTACACCGTAACGGATTAAGAACGTTAACCGTTTCTTCCGAAGCACAGTTAGGCAGAAAACCCGCAGAAGTATTTGCAGAGGTACAGCCGAAAATTGACAGCCTGAAATTACCGAAAGGCATTAAGATTGCCTACGGTGGCGAATATGAAGACGGACTGGAAAGCGGTCCCAAAATGGGAAAAGCTTTTATGATAAGTTTCGTCCTCATTTTCCTTGTCCTGTTATTCCAGTTCAAGCGTGTTGGTAAAGTATTCATTGTACTGGCTTCGTTCCCGTTGAGCTTGCTTGGTGCAATGTTAGGCTTGTTCCTTACAGGTTACGAGTTCGGGTTTATGGCAATCATCGGTATTACCGCCCTATTGGGGATTGTAGTCCGAAACGGAATTATCCTTGTGGACTATGCAGATGAACTGGTAAAGGAACACGGGCACACAATTAAAGAAGCAGCCCTGTTAGCAGCCAAACGAAGAATGCGACCAATCTTCCTTACTTCTATGGCGGCGGCAATCGGATTGATACCGTTGATGTCGAGTGGTTCGCCCGAATGGGGACCGATTTCAAGTACGATTTCAATCGGGATTTTGGTATCAATGGTTACCACTTTGTTTATCGTTCCAGTATTGTATTACAGGTTCGTGAAACCGCCTAAAAATAAAGAGTTGGATGAGCAGTACGAGCTTAATGCCGAAAATGTTCAACCCAAAAATCACTTATCATAAAAAGAGATTATGTTACAGAAAAGATATAAAACAGTCATAAAGGTTTTTGTATGCACTTTCGCTCTCTTTCAGGGAACAGAAAACCTCTTTGCCCAACAGCAATTAACCCTTGCGGAAAGCAAAGAGCTGGCATTAAAAAACAACAACAGGATAGGCAAAGCCAAAGAGGACGTAATTGCCACCCAATCCGACAAGCGGATTGCTGATGTGGCAGGCAGACCGAAACTGGATGCTTCGGCAACCGCCTTTTACTTTGGCGAACCGTTAAACACAATGCTTCCCGAATATGGTCTTGCACCAATGGTCAGCGTTACACAGCCGATTTATACCGGAGGTAAAATTAAGTACGGTAAGCAAATGGCGGAAACCAATATACAGATGAGCAACGCTCAACAAAGATTGGTCGAAGATGAAGTATTATTGGCTACCGAAACCGCTTACTGGCTTGTAGTGCAGGCAAAGGAAGAAATAAAACTGGAACAGCAGGTTAAAAAGCAACTGGCTTCGCATTACACTTTCCTGAACAATCAGTTTGAAGCAGGATTGATTTACAAAAACGATGTGTTGCGGGCAAAGGTGCTTCAAAACGAAAACGAAGCCCGCTTACAGGCAGCGGAAAACAAGCTCATTTTGGCAAAAAGAAGATGGAGCCAGTTAATCGGAATGGAAGACCCCACAGTGATAGACGTAGCTGATACATTGAGTACGGGCGACTTTTCAAATCAGGGCATTTTGCAAAACACCGATGCCGTGCGACCGGAAATTGATTTGGCTGCCAATGCCGTTAAAATAGGCGAACTAACAAAAAGTATGCTCAAAGCCGACCTGAAACCAACCGTTGGTTTAGCACTTAACGGAGTGGCTGCCTTTGGAAAAGAGGGCATCAACTTTGGCGACCCGACCAAAAAACATATGCTGACCTACTTCGGTATGCTAAGCGTGAATATCCCTGTTTTCGACTGGGGAAGCAAACGGGAAAAAGTAAAACAACAGGAAGCGACAATCCGTTCGGCTGAATACGGTTTGAAAGAACTGAAAAGCCAAATCAATGTGGAGGTTGAGCAGGCAACACTTAACCTGCAATTACAGACAAAAAATATTGATTTGATGCAGGCATCATTAACCGAAGCTGACGAGAACCTTAAATTGAGTAATGACCGCTTTAAAGCCGGAACTATTACCGGAGAAGATGTGCTGATAGCAGAAACACTTTGGCAGAGAGCATACAGCAATATGTTAGATGCAAAAGTACGGTACAAAATTGCCGAAGCAGTGTACCGCAAAGCCATCGGGCAGATAAAATAGCTTTTGTTGAAATGGAGTTAATGCTACGGCACTGATATACTCAAAATGCAGGGGCAGTCATACGCCCCTGCATTTTTAATTAATAATACGATGGAATAATGCAAGAACATACCGCCGATAATAAAAAAGGAATGGTAATGACCCGACATTTCAGGTTTTACAGATTTCGTTATCAAATCCAATATGTTTGTTGGTAAATATATAACCGAAAGCCTGCTCAAATCAATAATGGACAGCAATATCCTTTGCCTTGAAATTTCGGAAATAGAGGGCGATGCCATACTATTTTACAAGCACCATAACCTGCCCACTTTTGAAGAAACCCTGATGCAGATAGAACAGATGTACAACGATTTTCAAAAGGAACTCAAACGCCTGGCAATGCAACTGGCAATCGAAATTCCGCTTTCGCTGAAGATAATCGTACACTATGGAGAATTTACCAAATACAAAATCGGGAAATTCGAGAAGCTCTACGGCGCACCTGTGGTAGAAGCACACAAGATGCTGAAAAATCATATTGCCGAACATCCGCCTTATGCCTTGTTTTCTGATGCTTTTTTACAAGCCAATTTCGACCAACCCGAAAAAGCAACCGTAGAATACGACAATTGCGATGACTGTATGTATTTGCCCGAAATCGGCTACATACATTACCTGTAAAAACCTAAACAGTAAATATCATAAATCAAACAAAGAATATCGTAAAATTGTCGGCAGCAAGGTTGTCTATTTTTGTGTAATCACCTTAGCTACGGACAGCATATAAAATACTAAAAATGGAACGCTTGGAACAAAAATTATTGAACAGGAGTATAAAACCAACATCAGTTAGGCTGTTAATTTTTAAAACAATGTCTGACTTTAAAAAAGCGTTCAGCCTTACCGATTTGGAAACCGAATTGGAAACTGTCAATAAATCGACCATTTTCAGAACGTTGAGCCTTTTTCACGACAACCTGCTCATCCATACGATTGATGACGGTTCCGGCTCAATGAAGTATTCCATTTGCAGTGATACCTGTATGTGTACCGTTGGCGAGCTGCACGTACATTTTAACTGTAACCGTTGTAAAAATACCTTTTGCCTTGAAAGCATTTCCATACCGCCCATTCAGCTTCCCGATAAATTTCTGTTGGAAAGTGTCAATTTCGTGATGAAAGGAATGTGTAACGAATGTTCGAGGTTCGTTAAGAAAAAATAATTTTTATCCCAATCGGTTAATCAAAAGCAGTCATATTTCAGGATATGGCTGCTTTTCATTTGCAACCAAGTTCCCAAAACCAACGGGTAGTTTTGCTGTGTAATTAAATCAAATATTACTATGGCAGATAAATATATCCCTACCCAAGATACAGATGTAGGCTACAACAATAATTTTAAAGTCATCAGGTTTGAATGTGCCGTTCCCGAAAAAGACACGATGATGGCATACACGGCAGCACTGCAATCCAAAGCAGAGCATCCCATAGCAAAAGCTATTCTCAAAGCACTTCCGCCAATCACTTTATCAGATTATACGGTTGATAAATTTGAAAAGATACCCGGCTGCGGCATTAAAGGTTTTGTGGACGGACACGAAGTCATCATCGGCAATATAGCCTGGATGAAATCTTATGACTTCTATTACGATGAAAGTTTAGACCACGTAAACGAAAAGGTGGTTATTGTAATGATTGACGACAGGTACACAGGCTGTTTTTTCATTACCGAAACCACAGCATAGCAACCGCTCCTTTCCAAAAGGCAAATTTTATATACTCCAAAATAGCCGTGTTGCTTTTGCAACTAAGTTCCCAAAACCCCATAGTAATTTTGCCTTATAAATGGAAATTAAAAACAATTAATAGATATGTCAAAACTATGTTGCAGTACAGATAACAATCTGAACCTTGTAAAAAAAAAGGAACACAAACACAAATATGATACGCAGGGTAATCAGTTGTGCTGTGTAAGAACAGAGAAAATTTATGAAAAAGCAGGAGCAGCAGATTTGCTAAAAGATGCCAATCATAAAGATGACGGACACGGACACACTGACGGCAGCAGTTGCAGTGAAGACGATGCCGGACATTGTGATGATGAGGAAGACCATCACGACCACAGCCACCACCATCACGACCACGGTCATAAACACAGCCATAACAAAAAAGGTGGTCATAACCACGACCACGGACACGACCATAGTCACGGACACGGGCACAGCCACGGGGATGACCACGACCACAGCCACGACATAGAGGGCAAAACAGCGTTTCAGCTTTTTATGCCTGCGGGTATCTCATTAATTTTATTGCTTATCGCCATCGGGTTAGATAATTACTTTCCACAGGATTGGTTTACCGGATGGGTACGAATTGCTTGGTATGTAATTGCCTATATCCCTGTCGGACTACCCGTAATTAAAGAAGCAATAGAAAGTATCCGGTATAAAGATTTCTTTTCAGAGTTCTTCTTAATGGGTATTGCTACAATAGGAGCATTTGCCATAGGCGAATATCCCGAAGCAGTAGCCGTTATGTTGTTTTATTCCGTAGGAGAAGTTTTTCAGACCATTGCAGTATCAAGAGCCAAAGGAAATATTAAAGCCCTGTTAGACCAACGTCCTGATGAAGTTACGGTTCTTAGGGCAGGCAAAGCGGTTGTGATAAAAGCCGAAGATGCTAACATTGGCGATATTATCCAATTGAAACCGGGCGAAAAATTAGGCTTGGACGGCGAATTAGTTTCGGATAGTGCTTCATTCAATACAGCAGCACTCACAGGAGAAAGTAAACCCGACACCAAAGGTAAAGGCGACACTGTACTGGCAGGTATGATTAACCTGAATACCGTAAGTCAGATAAAAGTTACTACCGACTACGCTGATAGTAAATTGAGCAAAATTCTGGAATTGGTACAGGATGCAACTTCTCAAAAAGCACCCACCGAATTATTTATCCGTAAATTCTCCAAAGTTTATACGCCAATCGTAGTGTACCTGTCAATAGCCATTACTTTGCTGCCTGCACTCTTTGTAGATAACTATGTATTCAGCGAATGGCTGTACAGAGCATTGGTATTTTTGGTTATCTCTTGTCCTTGTGCGTTGGTAATTTCCATTCCGTTAGGTTACTTCGGTGGTATTGGAGCAGCGAGCCGGAACGGTATCTTGTTCAAAGGTTCCAACTTCCTTGATATTCTTGCCAAAGTTGAAAACGTAGTAATGGACAAAACAGGAACGATGACCGAGGGCGTTTTCAAAGTACAGGAAGTATTCATAAAACCGGAGTTCAACAAAGATGAAATCCTGAACCTTGTCAATGTTTTAGAAAGCCAAAGTACGCACCCTGTGGCAACCGCAATCCACAATTACTGGGGAGAAGTAGATACCACAGTGAAACTTGAAAATACGGAAGAAATTGCCGGACACGGGCTAAAAACCACTGTCAACGGTAAAGAGCTGTTGGTAGGTAATTTCAAATTGCTTGACAAGTTCAATATCAGCCACGATGCAGACACGGCAAACATTGTTTATACCGTGATAGCAATCGCTTATGGTGGTAAGTTTGCCGGATATATAACCATTTCTGACAGCATTAAAGTAGATGCGAAAGCCGCCGTTGACAAACTGCGTAAAATGGGTGTTAGAACCACAATGTTAAGCGGGGACAAAAATACCGTGGTACAATACGTTTCAAATCAGTTAGGAATTGACAGTGCATACGGAGATTTATTGCCCGAAGACAAAGTAAATAAAGTAAAAGAAATCAAATCCCGTAATGGAAGCGTAGCCTTTATCGGGGACGGTGTAAACGATGCTCCTGTAATTGCATTGAGTGATGCGGGTATCGCAATGGGTGGTTTAGGAAGTGATGCCGCCATTGAAACTGCCGATGTGGTTATACAGGACGATATGCCGTCTAAAATCCCGATGGCTATCAATATCGGGAAACAGACGAAGAAAATTGTTTATCAGAATATTGTTTTGGCGTTCGGTGTGAAAGCAATTGTACTGATACTCGGAGCAGGCGGACTGGCTACAATGTGGGAAGCCGTATTTGCCGATGTAGGTGTGGCATTATTAGCAATTCTAAATGCGGTGCGAATACAGAAAATGAAGTTTTAATTGTTGGATTTGACTGCCGCCGAAAATATTCTGCGGCAGTTTTTTTTGACCTAAACCAAAAAGGAAGATGGCAAAACATCAATCACAGGCATCGCTTATTAATTGTCAAAAACAACATTGAACACAAACATTAACCAAATTGTAAACTATACCAAAAATAAATGCACACAAAAAGAGGCTGTTTCAATATTGGAAACAGCCTCTTCGCATTAAAAGAAAATTATAGAATTATAACGTACCTCTGCGTTCCTGCTCTCTTTCGATAGACTGGAACAAAGCCTTAAAATTTCCTGCGCCAAAACCTCTTGCACCCATTCTTTGGATAACCTCAAAGAAGAATGTAGGGCGGTCTTCCACAGGTCTTGTAAAGATTTGCAATAAATAGCCCTCTTCGTCTGCATCAATCAAAATACCCAATTCCTGTAATTCCTTTATATCCTCTTTAAATCGGTGCATATGCGCTTTTAAACGGTCTGGAATAGCATCATAATACGCTTGTGGCGGTCTTGATAGAAATTCAACACCTCTTGATTTAAGGTCGTTTACCGTCTTTACAATATCGTCCGTAGTTACCGCAATATGCTGAACACCCTCGCCCTCATAAAATTCAAGGTACTCTTCAATCTGCGATTTCTTTTTGCCCTCTGCGGGTTCGTTAATCGGGAACTTAATTCTGCCGTTACCATTTGCCATTACTTTTGACATCAGGGCAGAATATTCGGTTGAAACCTGCTTATCATCAAAAGACAGAAAGTTTTCAAATCCCATTACATCCTCAAACCATTTTACCCAGGTGTCCATTTGGTTCCAGTCCACATTGCCCACCATATGGTCAATATATTTCAGTCCGGCAGGAGCAGGATTATATTCGGTTTCCCATTTTTCATAACCTGGCATAAAAATACCGTTGTAGTTTTTGCGTTCGGTAAACATAAAAATGGTTTCGCCATACGCATAGATACCCGATTGTACCACTTCGCCGTTTTTATCTGTGGTTACGGTAGGTTCCATAAATGCTTTTGCACCTCTCGATGTGGTTTCTTCAAAGACTTTGCGGGCATCTTCCACCCAAAGACCAACCACTTTGATGCCATCGCCGTGTTTTTTAACGTGTTCGTTGATTTCAGAATTAGACCGCATTCCGGTAGTTAAGACCAACCGTACTTTATCCTGTTTTACCACGTAAGATGCCCTGTCTTTCATTCCCGTTTCCAGTCCGGCATAAGCCTCTGACCGAAATCCGAAAGCGGACTTATAATAATGGGCAGCCTGCTTCGCATTGCCTACATAAAACTCTACATAGTCGGTTCCTAAAATCGGTAAAAAGTCCTGTGCACCTTCGAATATTTTATCCAAGCCGTATTCAACGTTTTTCAAATCGTTTGTCATTATAATGATTTTTAAAAATTATGTTATGTGTGATTTTGCAATAAAGGTTTTTGCACAAGTGGGATTGTGCAATAGTGTTTTAGTTCCTGAACCCGAGCTACAACATCGCCCGATGCAAAACCGAGAGAAAGGTTTTGATAGACATTTTATAATCAGTTAGCGTTATTAAGCGGTAAATGTATTCCGCTTATTCAGAACCAACACCATAATCAGTAAAAGTCACAAAACAAAACCGAAATATTACAAGCGGAACCGTTTTTGAGGTATAATCAGTAAATATCATAAATCAAACAAGGAATATCGCAAACAGCATAGCGCATTATGTTCCGAATTTTGTACCAACAAAAACAATTAAAAGTTCAATACAATGGAAAGTAAAAATCTTCAATTCAAGACAAACCTTAACTGTGGTAACTGTGTATCAAAAGTGCAGGCAGATTTAGATAACGCAGACGGTATCTGCGAATGGAACGTTGACACCACAAACAGCGATAAAATACTGACTGTAAAAGCAGAGGGCATTACCGAAGACGAGGTTGTCGCAATCATCAGGAAAAAAGGTTTTAAAGCTGAACCTGTTTCAGCATAATACCATCAGCAATTCACTAATCTTTAAAAGGAACAAAAAATGAAAAAGTTAATAGTTGCAATAACCGTAATGATGTTTGGATTTTCTGCTTTTGCACAAAATACAGGCAACCTGCTGAACAATTATATCAGCGTAAAAAATGCTTTGGTAAGCAGTGACAGCAAGGCGGCAAACACCGCTATTTCCGCACTGAACGAAGCCGTAAAGAGCGAAGACAATTTTGCACAGAAAGCAGAATTGCAGAAAGCCACCGAGAAATTAAGCAAGGCAGGCAACAACATTGAAAAGCAAAGAGCCGCTTTCAATGATGTATCTACCATAATGTGGAAACTGGTAAAACCATCCGACAAAGTAAACCAACCAGTTTACTACCAGTATTGCCCGATGAAAAAAGCATATTGGTTGAGCAAAGAAAAGGACATCAAAAATCCTTACTACGGTTCATCTATGCTTACGTGTGGTAAAGTTGCAGAAACTAAATAATACCCATTAAGGCATTGCTCATTAGGCAATGCCTTTTAATCTTTATAACCAATGCTATTTTTAAAATGGATAATCAAAAATTTCTTCACAAAAAGCTGTTGCCGCTAACCCTGTTGGCACTCTTTATATCACAAGTCAGCATTGCCCAAAAAGTAGTCCATTACGACCTGTATGTAAGAGATACGGTTGTAAACTACGCAGGCAAAGAAAAAAGGGCAATCGCTGTAAACGGGCAAATCCCAATGCCCACGCTTGAATTTACAGAGGGCGACACGGCAGAAATTGTTGTCCATAACCAGTTGAAAGAAAGTACATCCCTGCATTGGCACGGGCTATTCCTGCCCAATAAAGAAGACGGTGTACCTTTCTTAACGCAAATGCCCATAGAACCCGGCACAACCTATACTTACCGTTTCCCGATTATTCAGACCGGAACGCACTGGTATCATTCACATTCGGGCTTGCAGGAGCAGATTGGTATGTACGGCAGCTTTATAATGCACAAAAGGGCTGATGACAAAACATTCAGGAAAGGCATTGACGATTTGCCGGAAATTCCCATAATGCTAAGCGAATGGACGAACCTCAATCCCAACAATGTACACCGTATGCTGCACAATGCAAGCGATTGGTTTGCCATAAGAAAAGGCGCAACACAAAGCTATGCCGAAGCCATCCAAAGCGGTAAATTCAAAACCAAGCTGACCAACGAATGGAAACGTATGTTGGCTATGGACGTGAGCGATGTATATTACGAACGTGTGCTGATGAACGGCAATCATCATACAGACCTGAAAAGCATTGACGGCAAGCCGTTAAAAGCAGGCGACAAAGTGCGTTTGCGGATTTCTAATGGCGGTGCATCCTCTTACTTTTGGCTTCGCTACGCAGGCGGTAAAATGTCCGTAGTGGCAAGCGACGGCAACGATGTGCAACCTGTGGATGTGGACAGGCTGATTATCGCTGTATCTGAAACTTACGATGTAGTCGTTACCATTCCCGAAGACGGTAAAGCCTTTGAATTTATGGCAACTACCGAAGACCGTACCCAATCCACAAGCTATTTTATTGGCAGCGGTACAAAACAATATGTTGGGGAAATGCCACGCCTGAAATATTTTGAGGGTATGAAGATGATGAATGATATGATGAAGATGAACGGCGACCTTGACGATATGGGAATGAATATGAGCCTTAACCAAATGGATATGAACGTAGTAATGTATCCTGAAATTACAGGCGAAGAAAAGGGCAAGAAAGCTAAGGACAATGGGCAGCCAATGGAGCATCACGGGGAAAACCATAAAATGAATACGGACGAAGACCCCAACCGTTATAATGCCAATGCGTTGAGCAATATAGTAACGCTCAATTACGCAATGCTGAAATCGCCACACAATACCACATTGCCAAAAGATGCTCCGGTAAAAGAACTGAAATTTACCCTTACCGGAAATATGAACCGTTACGTTTGGAGTATGGATAATAAGGTCTTGGCAGAAAGCGACAAAATACCTGTAAAGAAAGGCGAGATTTTGAGGATTACCATTCACAACAACTCAATGATGCGCCACCCGATACACCTGCACGGTTTTGATTTCAGGGTGCTGAATGAGCACGGCGAAAATGCACCGATGAAAAATATAATCGACATTATGCCGATGGAAACCGATACCATCGAGTTTCTTGCCAATACCGAGGGCGATTGGTTTTTCCATTGCCATATCCTGTACCATATGATGGCGTGTAAATCTTCAACTAAAAGTGGACTGATCTTGGTCTAAAGATAAGTGATGGTTTTGTTATCTTCAAGGCTAGCCTTGAAGATGGATTCATTAACCATTTAAATCACTTAAAATGACAAAGAAGAACACGGAATCAATCGTAAAGGACATTAAAAGGAATACAAGGAGGAAGTTTTCTGCAGAGGAAAAGATCCGTATCGTGCTGGAAGGTCTCAAGGGCGAGGAATCGGTATCCGGCATCTGCAGGCGTGAGGGCATTGCCCCGGCACTGTACTATCGTTGGAGCAAGGATTTTCTGGAAGCTGGGAAGAAGCGCCTGATGGGTGACACCATGCGCGAGGCCAATACCAGTGAAGTAAAGGAACTCCGTGGGGAGAACTCCCAGCTTAAGGAAACGGTGGCCGAACTGTTGCTCCAGAACCGGGTGCTCAAAAAAAGTACCAATGGCTTAGGGTAAAATGGAGGAAGTACATGCGATTTACCCAACAGGAGAAATACGAGATCATAAGGCTTGTGGAGACATCTGAAATAGGCGTGAACAGGACATTGAAGGAAATAGGGATAAACAAGAGCACCTTCTACAACTGGTACGGTAAGTACCTCGAAGGTGGCTTTGACGGACTTGCGCCCAACCATAGGGCACGCAATACCTATTGGAACAGGATACCCGACAAGATTAGGTCGGAGGTCGTGGAGATGGCCCTGGACTTCCCGGAGGAATCCTGTCGCGGACTTGCCTGTAAGATGACCGATGAGCGGGAATACTATATCTCGGAGAGCAGTGTCTACCGCATACTTAAGTCACGTGGACTGGTGACATCCCCTGCTTTTGATACCATGGCCGCTTCACAGGAGTACAGGGACAAGACCATAAGGGTTCACCAGATGTGGCAGACGGACTTCACCTATCTGAAGATCGTCGGGTGGGGCTGGTACTATCTCTCGACCATTCTGGACGATTACAGCCGATATATTATCCATTGGGAACTCTGTCCCTCGATGAACGCAGGGGATGTGAAGAAAACAGTGGGAAGGGCATTGGAAAAGGTATCGCTGCCCAAAGGGCAAATGCCAAGGCTCCTGTCGGACAACGGGCCCTGTTACATCAGTGGCGAACTGAAGGAGTTCATAAAGGAAAGGGAGATGGAGCATATCCGGGGAAAACCGAACCATCCACAGACGCAGGGCAAGATAGAGCGTTACCACCGTTCGATGAAGAACATCATCAAACTGGACAACTACTATATGCCGGGGGAACTCAAGGAAAGGTTGGAAGAGTTCGTGGACTATTACAACAACAGGAGATACCACGAATCATTGGACAACCTGACACCGGCAGCCGTATATTTCGGAAGGGACAAAAAGATATTGGAAAAACGTAAATCGATAAAGAAAAGAACGATGCTCAAAAGAAGGAAAGAGCACCTAATTCAAAAGTTGAAACTATGACTTAACTTTGGATCGGGACAGTCCTAATTCGTTTGAAGACGTACAACAAGTACTTAAGTTCCCTTTTTTCATCTGTGGAAAGCATCACTTTTGAACAGTATATCATCACCCAAAAGATTGAAAGGGTAAAGGAATTATTGGTGTATGACGAACTTACCTTGAGCGAAATTGCCTATCAACTGGGGTACAGCAGCGTGGCCTATTTAAGCAATCAATTTAAAAAAATCAATGGTATGGCACCTACACAATTTAAGAAGAGTACTATACAGAATAGAAAGTTTTTGGATGATGTTTAAGAAGTTTTTGTTGCAAGTTCACTTTATCAAGAAAGCTGTCCAAGGCAACTAGACCATCTCAATACTTCATAATATAATTAAACTTTTAATCGATGCTTAAAATCATACAAATAGTTGCCTTACTACAAGGTCTTTTTATTTTATTCATTTTTTACAGAAGTAGAGCGAATTACAGGAAAACAACTTTTTGGCTCTTTTTTGGAAGCATTGTATCCATACTGCTATACATAATTGGTGATGATGATAACAACCTTTTTATAGATGACGCAGATTGGTTCTTATTTGACAGCTCGTTATTTCTAACATTTCTTTTTTTATACTTCAAGTACTTTAATTCTGCCAAAGAGGTTTTTTTGAAAAGAGACTATTTGTTTTTCTTACCCAGTATGTTTTTGTTTTTAAGTGAAACATTGGAAATGATTTCGGATGGGGAAAACGATTTTTTAGAGATAATAGAGACGTTAATAGAATTCGTGTTTTTGTGCTACTTAATCTATATTTTATACAACTTACTTAAAACTAAAAGGACTAATTGGATTCTTTACTTTGTTGCCCCTATTGTTTTAATATTGAGCATTTCGTATATAAATGGTCTTCTAGATTTGTTTGAATTGGCGCCTATTGTTTTTTCCAGTGATGACGATTTTAATTCCTATTTGCTTCTTGTTGTCGCATTCTTGTTCTATTTTATTACCTTTTATATGATAAGTAAGCCCAAAGAACTCATACCAAATGCTGAGGTCACCAAGTACAAATCGTCTAACCTAACGCCCGAATTGATTGAAAAATATAAAAACGCTTTAATACAAATAATGGAAAAGGAAAAACTTTATCTAGACCACAGGTTATCAATCCATAGTGTGTCAAAAAAATTGAATATTCCTAGACAGTATATTTCTGAAGTTCTAAACTTACATTTAAACAAAAGTTTTCAAGATTTTGTCAATGAATATAGGGTTGAAGCATTTGTAAAAAACCTACAAAACGACCAACATGCCCATTTTACGCTTTTCGGGATGGCCACAGAAGTCGGTTTTAGTTCCAAGTCTTCTTTTAATGCTACATTCAAGAAAGTCAAAGGAATAACCCCTACGCAATTCAGGAATTCTATTGCCCAGAAAAAGGTAATAGGTACAGAATAAGCATTCTGGACAACAGGCAAATAATCTTGTGCTTTGTTGTTTCGTTCTTTGGGGGAATTAAATCCTTAAAGCATGGCATTACAAGAAGAATTGAAAACACAAGGCGACTTTTTATTTAAAAATAGAAGTTATTTACCATTGATTATTTTAGTTATTGGTTTATTGGTATTTATCTATCAAAAACATTACAACAGTGAAGCAATAGACAATTGGTTACCTGAATTCTTCGACTACATTTGGCTTGGCATTAGTTTATTCGGCTTGTATATAAGAGTGGTTACAGTAGCCCATACACCAAAAAACACATCTGGAAGAAATACAACAGAGGGGCAAATTGCTGAAGAGCTAAACACTACGGGCATCTATTCAATAGTTAGGCATCCTTTATATTTGGGCAATTTCTTTATGTGGCTTGGCGTGGCAATGCTCACTAATAACACTTGGTTTGTGATAACCTTCGTTTTGTTCTACGCATTTTACTACGAACGTATAATGTATGCCGAAGAAAGTTTTTTAAGACAAAAATTTGGTAATATCTATCTTGATTGGGCCAAAAAAACACCTGCATTTATGCCTTCATTTAAGTATTATCAAAAAGCTAAATATCCGTTTAGTATCAAAAAGGCATTAAAAAAAGAGAAAAACGGTTTGGCAGCCGTGTTTCTAATATTTTGGGTTTTTAGTTTTATCGGCGAAATGATAAAACTACAGGCTATCAAATTTGAATATGACTTCTGGTTTTATGGTGCTTTGGCTTCATCAATAATATACATAGTATTAAAGATTATGAAAAAACAAAAATTATTGGATGAGATCAATCGCTAATATATTCACAACGCCGCAGATACAGTAATAAGATAATCATAGTCTTCATAATATCTTCTACAAAGACTGGTTTGCATCTCGGCCAAGAGTAAAACTCAATCAAAACTTTAGACATTACAAAAAGAATCTATTTTAAAACAATCAAATTATATATGGAACATTTAAGTCAATCAATCAAGAAATCCTTTTTACCATTATTTTTCATCATAATTAACAGCATGCTATTTGCCCAAGAAGAATACACCTTGAGAGGAGCCATTAGCGATGAGTCAAACGGCGAAGCCATGTTTGGCACAACGATTTATTTAAAAGGCACCACCATAGGCACCACCACAAACGAGTATGGCTTTTACTCCATAACAGCACCAGAAGGAAAATACACATTGGTTGTTTCGTATTTAGGATACAAAGAAATACAAAAAGAGGTGTTTCTTAATAAAGACACAAAACTCAACATTGAAATTAAAGAAGATCCTAGCACACTTGATGAAGTCGTAATTACAGCAGATGAAGGCGTAAAAAATCTAAATGTAAGAAAACCACAAATGGGAGTTGTTACCTTAAAGGCAGAAACAATTGAATTAGTGCCTGCTGTATTAGGCGAAGTAGATCTTATTAAAACCATACAACTTTTGCCAGGGGTTTCAAATAATGGAGAAGGTTCAGCAGGCTTTAATGTAAGAGGTGGAGCAGTAGACCAAAACTTGGTGCTTTTAGATGAAGCCATCATTTACAATACGTCTCACTTTTTTGGATTATTTTCTGTATTTAATAACGATGCAATTAAAGATGTAAAACTTTATAAAGGTGATATTCCTGCTAAATTCGGCGGAAGGACAGCTTCAGTTTTAGATGTAAGGCAAAAAGACGGTAACAATAAGCGGCTTGAACTCAATGGAGGTATTGGATTAATTTCAAGTAGGCTTGCAGTAGAAGCACCATTATTCAAAAAGAAAGGCTCTTTTCTTTTAGCAGGAAGAACAACTTATGCTCAGCTTTTTTCTGGTTTGATGGACGATTTGGCAAATAGTAATATTAGTTTTTACGATGTAAACCTAAAAACCAATTATGAAATTAATGAAAACAATAAAATATATCTGTCCAGTTATTTTGGGCGAGATGTTTTTAATATTTCACGTTTAATAAATAGTAATTACGGAAACATCTCTGCAAATCTTAGGTGGAATCATGTTTTCAATGATAAGCTATTCTCTAACCTATCGCTTATATATAGTAAATACGATTATCAGATAATACTGGACTTTGAACAACTGGATTGGATATCTGACATCACAAATTATAACTTAAAATACGATTTTGGATATTATGCAAGTGATAAACTAAAAATAGATTTTGGACTAAGTGGCATTTCTTATAATCTAAATCCAGGAGAAATTATGCCTTCAACGCCAACCTCTCCTATTAATCCATTGACATTAGATCAAAAAAGAGCTTTTGAAGCAGGGACTTATGCCAGTGTAGAACATAAACTTACAGATAAGTTTACTGCAAGATATGGTTTGCGCTACAGTACATTCAACCGATTGGGCGGGCAGGCCATCACAAATTATGCAAATAATCAGCCAGTAGTTTATAACCAAGGATTAGGCATCTACCAAAATGGCGAAGCCATAGGAGAAACAGCTTATTCAAAAGGCCAAACAATTAAACAATTTGGAAATTTAGAACCGCGTTTAGGCTTGTCTTACTTGCTAACAGACAACTCTTCAATAAAAGGAAGTTACACACGTACAGCACAATATTTACATCTACTGTCTAATACGGTATCTGTTACCCCATTAGATGTTTGGACACCTAGTGGGACCTATATTAAACCTCAGCTTTCTAACCAATATGCTTTAGGGTATTATAAGAAATTCAATGGCAATGCATATTCATTTGAAGCCGAAGCTTATTATAAAACTACAGATAATCGTATTGACTACATTGACGGAGCGGATTTAATTGGGAATAATACAATCGAAACCGAAATTTTGAATGGTGAGGCAAGAGCCTATGGTTTAGAATTAATGCTCAGAAAAAATAAAGGGCGTTTTACAGGCTGGCTATCATATACATTGGCTAAATCTGAGCAACGTTCTTTTGGCGGAAATGCTGGAGGCCCTGGAATCAATAATGGTAATTGGTACAATGCACCTTTTGATCGTACACACGATATTTCTATTACAGGAGTTTATAAATTAACAGATAAATGGAAATTTAGTGCAAATGCTATTTACCAAACCGGTCGTCCAGTCACCTATCCAACCGGGCAATTTGAATATGACGGATCCTCTGTTGTAATTTATAATGAAAGAAATGCCGACAGGCTACCTGCTTATCATAGGTTAGATGTTTCAGCGACCTATAAGCCCAACCGTAATCCCAATAAGCAATGGAAAGGTGAGTGGGT
This sequence comes from Croceitalea sp. MTPC5, assembly GCF_036985505.1. Taxonomy (NCBI): domain Bacteria; kingdom Pseudomonadati; phylum Bacteroidota; class Flavobacteriia; order Flavobacteriales; family Flavobacteriaceae; genus Croceitalea; species Croceitalea sp. MTPC5. The sequence continues at coordinate 78,915 of NZ_BTGQ01000006.1, read as the reverse complement.
ATTTAGTATTTATAACCTTTATAACAGGCAAAATGCAGCCTCCATATCATTTAACCAAGACTATAACACTGGAGTAAACGAAGCCTTGAGAACTACAATATTTGGCATTATTCCTTCAGTAACCTATAACTTTAAATTTTAAAAAACATGATGTCCTTAAAAAATATATTTAAAATAGAAAATAAGATTAAAATTGTAAGCCTTTTAGGATTAAGCATTATTATTTTTTCTTGTACAGAAGCTATAGACCTATCTGTACCTACCGAATCTCCACGATTGGTTATTGAAGCATCTATAGGTTGGGAAAAAGGTACTTTAGGAAATAATCAAACCATAAAACTGAGCCTTACCACACCTTATTATGATACAGCACCAAACCCTGTAGCAGGTGCATCAGTCAGAGTTGAAAACATCACAAATGGCGATATATTTATTTTTGAAGACCAACAAGATGGTCGTTACACAACCTCAGATTTCGAACCAATGATTAACAACACCTATAACTTAGAGGTAATTTATAATAATGAGACCTATACTGCTGAAGAAACATTAATGCCTGTCCCAGAAATAGATAGAATAGAGCAATCTCGTGAACTCGGTTCGGACCCAGAAGAGTTAGATCTCACAATATACTTCAATGATCCAGCAAATGAAGTGAATTTTTATTACATCACCTTTTTAGAAGGAGAAGATCTGCTTCCGACAAGAGAAATAATGTCTGATGAGTTTACAAATGGTAATGAAATGTCCCTTTTATACGAAGAAGATGAAGCGGATGCGGAAGACGAAATTTTGCCTGGAGATATGGTGGACATAAACCTATATGGCATATCCGAAGAATACTATGATTTTTTACATAGATTAATAGAACAATCTGATAATGCAGGAGATCCTTTTGCAACTGTTCCAACAAGGCTAAGGGGCAATTATAAAAATTTAGAAAACCCTGATAATTATGCGTTTGGGTACTTTAGGATTACAGAATTTGTAAATGAGGTTTATACTTTCGTTGAGTAATAAATCATCAACCAATAAATTGAATGTATAAAGGAGTTGTTGGTGTACCATAAATCAAGCTTGAGCGAGATAGCTTTTAAACTTAACTATAGCAGTGTAGCATATTTAAGCAACCAGTTTAAAAAGGTAACGGGAATGACTCCCTCATAATTTAAAAATAGTATAGATAAGAACAGGAAATCGTTGGATGATATATAATTTCTACGATAAGCTTCCAAAGGAGCCCTCATATTGGTTGCTTTGAAACAAATGTCCCAATTTCAAATGGGTCAATGTTTGTTTTTTTAGAAACAAATGATCTTTACTGTAAGCTTTATTTTTAACTAATGTCCATTTGCACGTTCTTATTTAATGGTTTGGTGTAGCACAAAAGAATAACTCAAAACCATAAATAGAATAACCAAATTGGTTATCGCCTGTTGGCAAAAGTGATAAATTCTTTTTCGCGAAAAAATTATGAAAGCCGTTGGCGTGCAGAAAACTATTAAAAGGTAATAAATACTTACGAAATCGGAAAATTTCCGGTTTCACGAAAGAAACTAAAATAAAATACGTCATGAAAAAAAAGTATGAAATAAAAGGAATGACATGCAACGGCTGTAGAACCCATGTAGAAGAAGCAATTCTAAATGTCGCAGGAGTAGCCAATGTATCGGTCGATTTGAAAGATGCCGAAGCGACGGTTGAATCTCAATTTGAAGTGCCTTTGGAAAATTTGCAAAAGGCCTTGAAAAATACCGACGGTCAATATAAAATACAACCTATGAATAGCGTTGAACAAAACTAAAACAATGCCTATATAGTTATGCGGTAATTTGTATGATAGCTACAATCAATTGAAATTCTAATAATAACCAAAAAACAATTTTACGATGGAAAACAAGGAAAAACAAACAGATAAGTATTTAAAGTTCTTCGCAATGATTGGCACCTCAATGGTCGCGATGTTCTTTTTAATGTACACGCACTCCTATCAGATTATCGATCACTTCTGGTATAGTGAAACCAGGTTCTTTATGACGTTGATCATGGGCGGGTCCATGGTTATTATCATGCTGCTGTATATGCTACAAATGTACAAAGACCGCAATAAGAATATTGCCATCCTGGCATTGGGCGTTTTGCTGATTGCAGGCGGAATATGGCTGGTCAGGAGTCAGGTTACGGTTACCGGTGTTGATTATATGGAAGGTATGATTCCTCATCATTCCATCGCTATCCTAACTAGTGAACGATCTCAAATAAAAGATATCAGGGTAAGGGAAATCGCCGATGAAATCATCAAAGCGCAGCGTCGGGAAATAATGGAAATGCAATGGTTGATTAACGATATCAAGGAAAATGGGATAGTAGAAACAGAAGAAGAAAAGGAAAAGCGTCCGCTTCCCAAATTTGAAGGATCGCTTACCGAAGAAACAACAAACCTTGACTGATACGGAAAAGTGAATGTCAGGAGGTAATAACAGTTTTTACTTTCGAAAGGAAAAAACGAAAATACAGGAGAATAAACGAAGGCATTTCGGACGTTAAATTATAAACGCATAAAATTTTTATGAAAATACAGCAATTTGAATATGAACCACTTTCCCACTATTCATACGTACTGCTGAGCGGAGGGGAGATGGCGATAATCGATCCCGATCGCGACCCGATGCACTATTATAACTTTGCGCATAAAGAAAATGCTAAGATCAAAGTTGTGCTATTGACCCACTCCCATGCAGACTTTGTAAGCTCACATTGGCAAATTAGCAAAGAAACTGGTGCCACGATCTATAACAGCAGCAGATTGGAAGCTGAATACCCTTTCGAAAGTTTTGATGGGAACAGTGCCATTTTCGTGGGCAATACCAAACTAGAAGCCATAAATACTCCTGGGCATTCATACGATAGTATTTCCATTCTTGCCACAGATGAAAATGAGGTTGCACTTTTTACGGGGGACACCTTATTGATCGGGGATGTCGGACGCCCGGATCTGCGCGGAAATGAAAATGACAAAGAGCAAAAAAAGCAAGCACTGGCCCGTGAAATGTTCAACACAATTCGAACTAAATTCAAAAAAATACCGAATGAGGCCATTATTTACCCCGCCCACGGGGCGGGATCCCTGTGCGGCAAAAGCATGTCGGCAGATAGCAGTAGCACATTAGGTAGGGAGCGAAAGGATAACTGGGCATTTGGCCATCAAAATGAAGACGAGTTTGTCAAAGAACTCCTTGAAGACCAACCATTCATACCGGCCTATTTCAAACATGATGTAGCTATGAACAAAAAGAAAGTTGAATCGATTGATATGGCAACCGCTAAAATCCCTATTCATCTTAATGCCGAAACACCAAAAGAAAATATCTTAATTGTCGATAGTCGTGATGAAAACGAGTTTAAACAAGGTCATTGGCCACAGAGTATCAATATTATGCAGGGTGGCGAAGCATCCTCTTTTGAAACATGGTTAGGTACTATAATCCAACCAAATGAGGAATTTCATCTGGTTGTTGATTCTCCAAAAAGTGTAAAGACCATCGCCCGGCGGGTGGCGAAGATAGGGTTTGAAAATCAGCTTAAGGCGATAATTACCCTTTCGAAGAAAAGCTTTGTCGAAAACGAGCGATTGGATTTCAAGCATTTTGTGCAAAATCTGGATAATTACACCATTGTCGATGTCAGAAATACGGATGAAGTAAGAAAAAAGAAAATTTTTGACGGTGCCCTGAACCAACCCCTACACGAACTAAGGGATTCAATTCAGGACATTCCTAACGACAAACCCATTATTGTCCATTGTGGCAGTGGATATAGAAGCGCGATCGGAAGCAGCATACTTTCAAATGAATTGCAAGACGTAAAAGTATATGACCTAGGGGAAGTTATTGAGAAATTCAAATAACCAAGAAGCTAAGTTTTTAATGGGCAGAAGATGTAAGACAAAATTTTAAATGGCCATGGGAAGACGTTTTTTTACAGGTTTAATCATTTCACTCTTAGTATTGGCAACTACAAATGCGCAGACCGTCGATTCGCTACCGCCGATATCGGCCTCCAAATCCTATTCCAACTATAGCAATGTCATTGGCTGGAAAAATGGAAGGACCCCTAAAGCCCCGCCAGGTTTTACCGTTACAAAATATGCTGACGGTTTTGAGAATCCAAGGTGGATATACGTTACACCGAATGGCGATGTACTTGTGGCGCAAAGCAATTCGAATTATCCTCTTTGGAAAAAAATCGGGGCATGGTTCATCGGGGCATCAAAGTCGAAAAGCTTTAAGAACAGTGCCGACTTGATAACCTTGCTCCGCGATGTAGACAAGGATGGGTCTCCCGATGAACGCGCCGTATTTCTCGAAAAGGAACTCGATCAACCCTTCGGAATGCTTGTGCTGGATGATTGGTTCTATGTGGCCAATACCAACGGATTGCTACGTTTTCCTTACAAGCCCGGTCAATTGCAACTATCGGGAAGAGCGGAAAAAATTACCATCTTGCCCGCAGGAAAGGCCAATCGACATTGGACACGCAATATAATTGCCAACATGGACGGTTCAAAAATATACATAGCGGTCGGTAGTGGCTCAAATGTCGGGGAGAAAGGGGCCGAGGCCGAATTCATGAAGGCGGCCATTCTGGAGATCGACCTCGATGGTTCCGTATTAAGGGTCTTTGCTTCCGGATTAAGAAACGCCGTGGGTATGGATTGGAACCCCATTACCTGAGACTTGTGGACGGCGGTCAACGAACGCGACGGATTGGGCAACAACCTCGTACCAGATTATTTGACCAGTGTCCGCGAAAACGGATTTTATGGTTGGCCCTATGTGTACTATGGGCAAAATGAAGATCCAAGGGTAAAATGGGTGCCTTCGGCCCAAGTGGAGAATACACTGCTGCCCGATGTGAACGTTGGCTCCCATACGGCATCTTTGGGATTGACGTTCTACACGGGCGATTCCTTTCCTGACAAGTATCGGAACGGTGCCTTTGTCGTGCAGCATGGTTCTTGGAACAGACAGGTTTTATCAGGTTATAAAGTGGTTTTCGTGCCATTCATGAATGGAGGGCAAACTGGAAAACCCGAAGACTTTTTAACCGGTTTTATTGTTGACGGCAAAAAGGATGAGGTCTATGGCCGACCCGTGGGTGCCGCCATACTACCCGATGGATCGCTGTTGATAACCGATGATGTGACCAATACCATCTGGAGAATCAGTTGGGACGGTAAACGCGGTATGTGAGCGATTCTCAATGGGGGTTTGCCGTTAAATAAGTATTTTTATTTATGGAAGATGCACAACCTCCGGTAAAGGATTTGAGAAATCTTTTGAGTATCCTTTATTTATACGCTGATATAAACCAAACACATTAGTCAGGATTCCAATAACATCACCGTTCCCAGTCCACCATCGGCACAGACACTGACCACCGCTTTCTTGCCGGGTCCCATTTGTGCCAGTTCCTTGATTGATTGGTTAATAATTCTTGCGCCGGTCGCTCCGAAAGGGTGACCAATAGCAATACTACCTCCATTTGGATTGAGATGGTCCCAAGGGAACGCTCCAAAGTCGAATGAAACACCCACCTTTTTAAGGTGATTTTTATCTTCAAGCAATTGAACGTTAGCAGCCACCTGTGACCCAAAGGCTTCGTGCACCTCCCATAAATCTATATTATCATAGCGTAAATTGTGCCTGGCCATTAATCTGGGAATTGCAAATGTAGTGGCCATCAACAGTCCTTCTTTTTCAATATTTACGGCGGCAATTTCCCAGTCTATTAATTGAACAGCATAGGATTCATCGGAAAATTTCTCTTTTGCCTTTGAACCACATACCCATAAACCTGCGGCACCATCGGTCAATAAGGAAGAATTTCCGGCAGTCAATGAACCGTTGCCCGACTCCTTATCGAATACCGGATTGAGTTTGGCCAACTGCTCCAAACTGGTATTTTCCCGAGGAATCTTATCCTCTTCAACTCCATCCAACGATAAAATCAAATCATCAAAAAATCCATTATTTCTTCCTTTGATATAATTTTGATGGCTGTTAAGGGCTATCTCATCTTGCCGCTCTCTATCAATATTAAGACGTTTTGTGGTAATTTCGGAATGTTCGCCCATACTCAAACCAGTAGTTCTGTTGGTAACACTCGGGATAAACAAACGTATATCCCCAAAACTCAAATCTTTCAATTTTGAAAATTTATCCGCAAGGGTCTTGCTTTGGAACAACCGCCGTAACCAGTCGGAAAAATTCTGGTTCAATCCAAGTTGAACCCGACTCATACTTTCAACGCCGCCCACCAAGGCAACCTCTTCTTCGCTTATCAATCCAGCAGCCTCAATGGCTGCCATCATACTGGTGCTACAGGCCATAATCGTGGTCAACGCAGGAATACTCTGATCTAATTCTGCATCCATAAGTATCTCACGTGCAAGATTGCTATAACCTAGATTTGGCGCTACTGAACCCCAAATAAAAAGATTGGGGGATAAAGAGTCTCTTTTTATCATTTCCTGGACAACGGGAATAGACAAGTGAAGGGCATCTTTATCTTTAAAATCTTTATCAACCTTTGCAAAAGGTGTTCTCAATCCGGCGATCAACCAAATTTCACTTTTAGAGTTTTTCATAGTAGTAATTCTATTAAGCCTTAAATTAGGAAAAAATGGTCCTATGAAAAATAATTAAAGCATAAGATTATTGTATGTAAGCAACTTTTTAATGCAACAAGTAAAGCTTTGCAGAGACTTCTACTATCGCTGGAAAGAGGGAGTACTCTATTTACCTGTCACAGCCATTGATAAGAGTGGTCGAGGCCTGTGGTCAAGAGGCGAAAAACTTTATGTAGATTTTTGCACGATGGTCAGTTGTTTCTTCCGAGAATTCTACAACTCTTTCAGCAAATTTCGTAACACGGTTGGCGGCAACAATTCCGAACTTTGCATAAAGTAATTCAGATAAAGCCATGGAAACCACAACTGTTTTGGAGCAAAAGGATAAAACCAAGAAATCAGATATCAAAAAATCGTTTCCGGTCACGGGAATGACTTGTGCGGCCTGCGCATCAAGTGTTGAATCCATCCTGTCGCATACTGAAGGTGTCAATAATGCCATTGTTAATTTTGCGAGCAGCTCGGTACTCGTAGATTATGATGAGAACGTTACCGAAGAAAAATTGCAAAACGCTTTACGTCAGGTGGGCTATGACATTATCATAAATGCTGAAGACCCTTCGGAGGTACAAGAGGAGCTTCGGCAAAAGCATTATTATGATATAAAAAACCGTACTATCTGGTCAGCGATTCTGACCCTTCCCATTTTCATTTTGGGAATGTTTTTTATGCATTGGGAACCTGGAAAATGGATATCCTTGGTATTGACTTTTCCTGTTTTATTTTGGTTCGGTCGTAGCTTTTTCATCAATGCTTTCAAGCAGGCCAAACACGGGAAGGCGAATATGGATACCTTGGTCGCCTTGAGTACCGGAATCGCTTTTCTGTTCAGTGTTTTCAACACCCTCTTTCCTGAATTTTGGCTGAGCCGTGGTATTGAACCACACGTCTATTACGAAGCGGCCACGGTCATTATTACATTCATTTCCCTTGGAAAATTATTGGAAGAAAGGGCCAAATCAAACACCTCTTCGGCCATTAAAAAACTGATGGGATTACAACCCAAAACACTAAAAATCATTGAGCATGGGGAAGAAAAAGAAATTCCTATTTCCTCGGTTCAAGTAGGTCAAACTATTTTAGTTCGTCCAGGAGAAAAGATTCCTGTGGATGGGGAAGTTTCCAAAGGCAGCTCGTATGTAGATGAAAGTATGATTACAGGGGAACCTGTTCCCGTGGAAAAATCAGGTGGTGGAAAAGTATTTGCGGGTACGGTAAACCAAAAAGGAAGTTTTCAATTTACCGCTGAAAAAGTAGGTGGGGAAACCTTGCTATCCCAAATCATCAAAATGGTTCAGGAAGCCCAGGGAAGCAAGGCACCCGTTCAAAAACTGGTCGATAAAATTGCTGGAATATTTGTTCCTATCGTTTTGGGTATATCTATCATTACGTTCATTGTTTGGATGTCGGTAGGAGACGATAATGCATTTTCGCAGGCCTTATTGACCTCTGTAGCAGTATTGGTTATCGCTTGTCCCTGTGCATTGGGATTGGCTACACCTACGGCTATAATGGTGGGGATTGGCAAAGGTGCCGAGAACAATATCCTAATAAAAGATGCCGAAAGTTTAGAACTAGGACATAAAGTGAATGCGGTCATTCTTGATAAAACGGGTACCATTACCGAAGGAAAACCATTAGTGACGGATATTCATTGGTCTGAGAATAATAAAGACACGAAGAAATACAAACAAATTCTTTTAGCAATTGAAGCACAATCTGAACACCCTTTGGCGGAAGCGGTGGTCAACCTTTTGAAAGAAGAAGATATTGAACAAACTGAAATAGATTCCTTTGAAAGTATTACAGGTATGGGTGTAAAAGCTCAAGCAAAAAATGGTTCACAATACTATGTGGGAAACCATAAATTAATGCTTGAGAAAAATATTCAAATTAATGCTTCCTTAATGCAAACAGCAGAAAGCCTCGAAGAGCAAGCAAAAACAGTCATATTCTATGGAAATGATGAACAAGTACTGGCAATACTCGCCATTGCAGATAAAATTAAGGAAACTTCAAAGAAAGCCATAGCAACGCTTCAAGAAAGAGACATCGAGGTCTTTATGCTTACCGGAGATAACAATAAGACCGCAGCTGCAGTAGCACAACAGGTTGGAATAACAAATTACCAAGGCGAAGTAATGCCTTCGGACAAGGCAGCTTTTGTAGAAAAACTGCAAGCTGATGGAAAAATAGTAGCTATGGTTGGCGATGGCATCAACGATTCCCACGCCTTGGCGCAAGCCAATGTGAGTATTGCGATGGGTAAAGGTTCTGATATAGCGATGGATGTTGCAAAAATGACTTTGATAACTTCAGATTTGCAATCCATCCCAAAAGCATTGGAACTATCAAAGAAAACGGTTTTGGGTATCCGTCAGAACTTATTTTGGGCATTCATATATAATATCATTGGAATACCGATTGCGGCGGGCGTTTTGTATCCCATAAATGGGTTCTTATTGGACCCAATGATTGCGGGAGCAGCAATGGCATTCAGTAGCGTATCTGTCGTTCTAAATAGCTTAAGGCTTAAACGAGTAAAACTTTAAGATTAATCATAAATTTAAATACTATGAAAACTATAAAATTCAAAACAAATATCAATTGTGGCGGTTGCATCTCTAAAGTAACCCCCTTTTTAAACAAACAAGAAGGGGTCGAAAGTTGGGAAGTGGACACTACTAATGCTGATAAAATCTTGACCATAGAAAGCGATGGTGCTTCAGAAGAAGATGTAAAAGCTACTTTGCAGAAAATTGGGTTTAGCGCGGAAAGTGTTGATGTTCGTTAATCACCAAACGCCTATAATAAATTTATATCCAATCTAAAAGATATCGTTCTGTCAGTACTGACTTAAGTCAAATGAAAAGAAAATGAAGGTAGCGGAAAAAAGCAAATTCTATAAAACGAAGTTATTGTGGCACCGAATACGCCATGGACTATTTTTATTCACCCTTAGAAATGCTCTGACCCGGATAGGATTGGACATCGCACCCTACTATTGGTATAGGGAAATAAAAAATGGAGCCGAAAAACCTGAGATTCGAGATAGCTTCAAAGACTATGAATTATGTTATATAGGTTTGGACGAGATTGGGATAATGAATAACATCATGGGGCTTACAACCAAGGAATTAGAGCAGAATTTAAGTATGGGGCAGATATGTATCGGTCTCAAGCGAGGGAAAGAGATTGCCGCCCTATTATTCGTTGATTTGCAGGATTTTGTGTTTAAAGGCCGCTCCTTCAAAATAAAAGATAAGGAAGGTTACCTTTTGAATGTTTACACGTTTCAGGCGTATAGAGGTAAGAACTTGGCTACCTACTTACGTTATCATTGCTTTGAACTTCTTGAAAACTATTGCGTAGAAGAACTTTACAGTATTGTCTCCTACTTCAATACGTCATCAATAAAAGTCAATAAAAAATTGAATGCCCAAAAGTTGAAACTCTATTTGTACATAGGATTGTTAAAAAGATACCATTGGAATTTTCTGTTGAAGGACTATTCCAAATAATCAAACCGGATAATTTGTTATTATATGGTGGTTATTCTGGGAAAAATTAAAATCAGATGATATTCCCTTATCCGCTACATCAACTATGATTTATACGATTATATTCGGATTGATATTGGCGCTTGCCGTTTATTATTTTTCCGGAATAGGAAAAAAAAAGGTAAAGCCCTTCCCAAATCATTGGCATCCGTTGCTGATGGATCATGTACTCTTTTACCGGAAACTTCCCAAAAGTGAACAGGCAGTTTTTCAACAACGAATGATGCAGTTTTTAAGCGAGGTTTCCATCGACGGAGTACAACTGGAGTTACAGGAACTGGACAAAATATTGATTGCCGCAAGTGCCGTGATTCCCGTTTTTGGTTTTGAAGAATGGCATTACACTAATTTAAGCGGTATACTTTTATATCCCGACCATTTTAATGAAGATTTAGAATTTGACAGCAAAGGACTACTGCGAAATATTGGCGGATTGGTCGGTAACGGAAGGTTCGAAAAACAGATGATTTTATCAAAAAAAGCGTTGTATCATGGCTTTGCCAATACGACTGATAAAAGCAACACCGGTATTCACGAATTTGCACACCTGATAGATAAAATAGACGATGTGACCGATGGAGTGCCAGAACGGTTATTGAAACATCAATATGCAATCCCATGGCTAAAGTTGATCCATAAGGAAATGGAAGCCATAAGCGATAATCATTCCGATATCCGAAAGTATGGCGGCACCAACGAAGCCGAGTTTTTTGCAGTGGCTTCTGAATACTTTTTTGAACGGCCCGATTTACTCAAGAAAAAGCATCCTGAACTCTATAAAATGCTGGTGGAATGTTTTAGGCAGGAACCAGTAGTTTTAGAAAAACAATTGCAAAAAGTTAAGGTCCACTAACAAATAAGGCTATGGGTGCTGTAAATGGCACGTATGATCGGCGTCATCACACAGACCATCAAGAGGTTTGCTGGAAGGCAGAGTCCAGGCCCCGCCATAGATAGCGGAAATCCCGGCGGACATTGGACACTCTTCCTCAGAATCAAGGAATATCAAACAAGAACGTCCAACTACGATGCCATGCCCTCGGGCCATGTGGCGACTTTTATGGCGACCATTACCGTCATTGCTACGAACTATCCTGAGATAAAATGGATAAAGCCCGTTGGCTATACCTTAATGGGTATCATGGCCTTCGAAATGATGAGCAGCAGGGTACATTGGGCCTCGGACTATCCCTTGGGTCTTTTTATCGGTTATGTAGTAGGCAAGGCGGCGGCCAATCGACGAATCAAGAAAATCGATACAAACGATGGTTTGGGTTGGAAAAAACCAGAAAGCATGAGGACTGAATTTGTTACAGGTCAGTTGGAAGGTTACACAACTTTGGGGATAATGTTTAGTTTTTGAAATATAGAGATCATTTTCATATTGCTCTCCCCTGTGCCTGCGGAAGTTGAAAACCCTCTGCCTCCAAGCCTGACCGAGCGAGCACGCTACGCTGGCCCGCATTCGGTCGTCTTTCCGGCTACGGTTTTTAAACATCCTCAGCACCGCGCATAAAAGCATGGAGGCACAAAAAAAGTGCTCCATGCATTTATCTTGCCTAAGCACAATTAATTTCGAAAATTCTTGTTTAAAATATGTAATCCTTAGTGATATATTTGTAGTAATTCAAGGCTAGTTCCAATGAAACCAAATATTTTCATCTTTTTTGCATTCCCGATGCTGCTATTTTTTTCGTGCAATAGCGACGACGACAGCGTTGCGGAATCGGATAGGAGCCAAGCTTTGTTGGGCCAGTGGGAGTATGAATCTATTGATTCCAATACAGCCGTGGACATCAATGGCGACGGTACGGTCAATGTAGACCTGTTCAATACCAACGAAATACGTCAATGTTTAAAGGATAATCTCACTTTCTTCAGCTCTAGGGGAGCTGAAGAAAAAGGTGCTTTTTCCATTAATGAAAACGGACTGTCCTGTGGGGAAGTGCCCGCATTTCAAAATGTCGAGGACGATAGGTACGAACTAATAGACAACTGGATCATACGATTTGATAACCGCAACGATTGGATTATCGTGGAGTTTACCAAAAACCGATTGGTCGTTGACCAAGAGGATTTTCTGGATGATCAGGATGTAGTGATTACCTACACTTTCAAGAGAAGCTAGTTTTAGTTATGCTTAGCTTAGCGCGTTAAAAGTGCCTTTGACATCAAACTCTGACCACTCTTCCCCTTACTTTGTCACTCCATTGGCCATTGGTATCCCTGACCCTGACCTCAAAGTCCTGGTCAAGATATTTTAAACGGCTTTCACGGGCTTCCTCTTCCAACATGAAATACCTATCCACCCCATCGCCCGAGGCTTCATTGTAATTGAATAAGCGGGTATCCCACCGATTGGTACTCCGGTTGAATATCCTGATTTCCACTTGATCCAACGTAGCACCGCCATAGGCCTCCGAACACTCGATATCAAAACAGGTATAGATCCTGACTTGATAATCACAACCGTTCAATCCCCCACAACTGACATTGTGCTTTTCCCCCTTGACCAATGCCACGGGCCTTCCTAAAGTGTCAACAAATGTGCTTCCGCTTTTGGAATGCCCCGTTGAGTTCTCCACCTCAAAATCAATGGTAAACGTATTTGAGGTCTCTGGATAGAAAGTAAGGTTGGTACTCCCGTAGTTCAACGGAATTGTCTCCCCCTCATCATATCTATTCCCACCATAAAAGAAATAACCGACACGGTTTCCATTGAAAGAAAATGTCATTTGATAGGTCACGGCCGGGTCATGAGTGCCTATGGCATTAGTAATGACCGTGATGTTAAAAGGTTCTTCTTCCAAACGTTCCCCTGGAGCCTGACTAACGGTCAACTCGAATGGTTCCTCGTACCTTTCATAGTTGATGTTGACGCTGGCCGTTTTCTCCACATCCGATGAAGAGCGTACCGTAAACGTTATGACATGACTGCCTTCGGTCGTTCCGACATACTTTCCCGAAAATGCCCCCACAGGTACATTAAAACTTTCTCCAGCGGAATAGCTAGTGCCCTCATATTCAAAAGAACCATTGTTGCCGCTTGCCGAAAAATACATCCCGTAGGTATCCCCACCGATTCCGATTTCGGAAATATTGAAGTTCATATCCACCTGTTCCCCTGTATAGGCTTGCTGCAATGTGCCCGATGCGGTAAAGGTGTAATCCTTGGCCGCCACGTTTACCGTAATATCCACAGTTTTCTCCAATCCCGTATCGTTTCGGACCGTGAAAGCCATTCGAACCGTACTTTCACTGGTTCCTTCGAGCGTCCAGTTAAAGTTGCCCGTATTGACATCGTAACTGTTTCCTGGGCTTACCTCTATACCATTGTTGTCCCTGATAAGCGCATTCCCGTTCATACTGAAACGCATGGTGTAATCCGAAGACCCGACACTTTCCGAAATATTGAAATTGAGACCGGTGGTTTCCCCCACGGTTATATCCGATTTTTGGGTGCCCCCGGTAAAGGTAAAATCGACCTGGTCAAAAGTGATGGTAGAGTTGGCCGTGCGGGTAACGTCCGATCCTGATTCGACACTGAGGACAATATTGTGCTGTCCGGGTTCCGATCCGGTATAGGAAATATTGTTGACCCCGGCGCCCAAGGGAAATTGTTCCCCCGGACCGTAGGTTATACCATTTACGGACATCGCCCCGTTTTGGCTGGAGGAGAAGAACGCTATGTAGCTGTCGTTCGCTCCCTCGGGCAGTTCGTCGATATCCACGATCATACCTACCGGAATATTGGAAAATTCCGTAGCCTTGGATGGGGTCATATTGACCGTAAAGTCGTTATTCCCGACAACGACGGTAACCTTATCTTCAAGGATCTGACCGTTGCTGTCACGAAGCAAAAAGGTTATTTCGTAGGTTCCTGCCTGTTCCCCGACGAAATCATACGCAAAGCTTCCCGGACTTACCGAAAAATATTGGCTAGGGATTATTGGCGAATTTCCATTGTATAATTGTGCGTCACCACCTGAAATGAAGTAGTTCAACTCATAGGAAACCCCATCGTAATCCCCTTGTTCGATAAGGCTTAATGAAATTGTACCACGCTGGCCTACCAATACCTCGTTGCTATTGGCCGAGGCATTGAATTCCAGTTCAAGTGGATTGGCATCCAGATCGATTTCGACGGGTCCGACCGCTTGCCCGTAATTGTCCGTAACGAGAAAATTGATGCGATGCGGGCCCAAGGTTTCGGGCGTATAAAACAATGGGAAATTACCCAAGTCGACCGGATAATCGGTATTGTTCTGAATGGTATTTCCATTGACCCCAGTAACCCTTCCGTTTCCTTCTTCTAGGTCATAGGTCAGGAAGTAATCGATATTGGATGTGTTGCCGTTCGATTTGATGTTGAAATTAAGCTGTGTCCGTTGGTTTACGAATACCTGGTTGCTTTCCGAATTTCCGCTAAACGTGAAGGGAATGTTGGCAATCTCGATCTCGACACTGTCCCTTTTCCTCTGGCCATTGCTGTCTCGTATATCAAAATAGATTTTGCGCTGCCCCAATTCATCGTCCTCAAAAGTATAGTTATAATTGCCGGGATCGATGCCGCGAAAAGTCCCGGGGTCCATGACCCCGCCATTTTGGTCCCGTACGATTCCCGCGCCTTGGCTATCGGAAGAAAAGGAATGGCTAATATCATAGGTAACTTCGCTTTCCCCGTCCTGTGTCTGCAAATCGATATTGATTGCTAGATTGGTGTCCAGCTCCACTTGTGAGGATGCCGCCGTCGCCCTGAACGTGAAATTGACATTTCCGACTGTCAGCAGCAGCTCGTTCGTCAGGGACGCCCCATCGGGAGCCCTGGCAACCATGGTCAATTTATGCTCGCCCAAGGTTTCTGGAAGGTAGCCAAATTCGGTAATGCCCTTGGGCAACTTGAACGGGGTTCCCGCATCGTAGGTAACATCGTCCAAATGGAGCTTGCCAGAACCATCTTCCAGTTGGTAGGTAATCCCAAATTCCTCGGTCGATTCCCCATCCGGAGCTACCGTGTTCTTGTCCCGTAGCAAGGTTACATTTACGGGATTCCGACTATTGATAATGAAATCCCCGGTACCCTTTCCCAAGAGAAAGCTGAAACTGGCGTACTTGACATTGTAGGCCAACTCCAACTCCTTTTGCAATTGGTTTGAATCCCAGGCCAATACCTTGACTTTATGCATACCCGTATCGATGGGCATATACCGGTAGGATAGGTCAAAGTCCTTGACCAAAATGGTGTCATTTTCGCGGATGGTATCGTTTTCCGTACCTAAATAATAGCCTTTTCCGTCAAGGATATTATATTTCATGAAATAGGAAACGGTGGAGACCATCCGCTCTGGTTCCAAGCTGAAATCCGTTCTTGCAGCTTCAAATACAAAACCGTTTTCCTCGTTGTTACCATCAAAGGTGAAATCGAAGGAATCCTGCACTATTCCTTCAAAGTCCTTGCTACAGGCAATTATAAATATTATGCATAGCGAACCTATGGCGACTATGCGTTGTGGGGTATTGAATTTCATAACGTCGCTTTTTAAAACAAAAAATACCGTAGGCCGACGCCGACATACGGATAAAAATTTCCCACGTCCGAATTGACATGGTAGTATTCGTTGGCCTTGACCAATAGCGAAAAATCATTGCTCAGGCCTATTTCCATTTCCGCACCGAGATACAGGCCATAAATAAACTGGCTTTTACCATTGATAAGGGCACCGGTGGGCAGTTCATTGCTTCCGTTATTGATGACCTCGTATCCGAACAGCCCACCGCCACCGAGGAAAAGGCTAAAATTTTTTCTTCGAGGCGCCATGAATACACGATAGTACAGCCCCGGCTGAATAGTGAAAATATTATAGGGAATATATTGGGCACCCTTGTCCTCGGCAATTGCGGCCAAAACACTTATCTGAAAATATTGGAACCGATTGGGATGAAAATTGAACGTTCCCATAATGCCGTATCCATCCTCGACATAGCCACCGCTCACTCCGACCGAAGAGGCAAGGTTCCCCCGCATTTGGCCTGAAACGGCTGAACCCGCAAGACAAAACAACACCGTAATGAAAAATAACTTTGCTTTCATCTATTTAAAATTTAGCCAACCAGTGATGATAATCGTTTTATTCTATCGGTTGGAGTTGGTCATTATCTTATAAATGCGCATTATGGCCTTTCATAATTTAAATCCTGATGGGTTATTGATGACAAGTTGATCTATATCCAAGGATAGGTTTCGATTGCCCTTTTCTTCATCTAGGTCCACTACGAGGGACTTTCTCCGGTCAAGGGTAAACTTATCGAAGACCACCATAAAATAGTTCTCGGAATTCCCCTCGACCTTTTTGGGAACTTTATACCTGAACAAGGGCTTGTGTTCCGTCTTGACATTGCTCGAACTATTCTTGTAGTTGGTGGCGATGCTGAACTTTATAAAATTGACATCATAGTCTATATGTTCCTTGTTCTCCAAGCGAAACTGTAGGTATATTTCGTTATTCTCATAGTACACGTTCTCCAGCCAGAGAAATACATCATCGTATTTGGAAAAATATCGGATGATCTTGCCCTTGTTGAACTGGTTGTAATAACATCTCCGCCGTATATATTCCATTCTATCCAAGACATACAATTCCTTGGTAAGCGGCAAGGGTTCCCCATCGATTTCCTTTTCGGGCTTAATCTCCAATTTTTCCCCAACTGTTTTGGTAGTTGCTAAAGTGTCCTTTATGTCAGGATGTGAGGCAAAGTCGGATTCATCCAATTCAGTAGCACTTTTTTTATGGGATAGCTCTTCGAGGTTATCGACCATATCGGTGGTTATGGTCCATCGCTTCTTGGCGGGGATGTCCACAAGTTGCAGGATAAAATCATAGGCACGACCGTCACGGGTATAAATGGTATAGTTCGTAAAATCGGAGGTGTCGGGCGCCACATCGTTATAGATAAGCAAAACGATACGCTCTGAGGTTGCGGAAGCATTTTTCGTCGGGAAGGACTCCAAAAAATTCAGCTCCTTCCCATTGATGGAAAAATCATAAGGGGCGGGCAGTACCAGAATGGTCTTATAGTTCCTTGAAACCGGAATGGTGTCCATTTTCGCCATAACCGATAGAGACCCCAATAGCCCAATTATTGTAAGTACAGCTTTTATTTTCATTGTGTTGCCAATAAGAGTTCATAATCATCCATCAATAGGATTTTTTCTTTTTCCCGTAACCTTTTTTTTCGAAGGAAAGTCCCCAACCCTTGGGCGATGCCTTTTAAAACATCCGGTGCGCCGCTGGTAATTTCGTCGGTGGCCCCTCGTAGTGCATCGCCTCCCATTTCGGCCTTGTACTCCCTCCAGAGTTCCCCGGCCCTTTTGTTGTAGATTCCTTCCCTGCCATCGTTGAAGTCCCTGACGGAGATATCGACCGGATGGTGCTCGATATTGTCTATATCCAAATACACCCTGTTTCCCTGTATGGAAGCCATAGCGTAGATGAAGGTATTTTTGGAAAATCGTTTTTCGCTAAGGACCATATCTTCCATGAGTAGGAGCCTTACGTTCTCATTGGGCAAGATGAATTGGTCGCCATATACGGTGGCCCTAAAGAAGATTGGCTTTTTGGTAACGGGCATCCGTTCCTGTTGGGGCCTGCGGTTCCCTCTCAAGGATTCCCCGACTATTTTCTTTTTTCCCTCCAGCAGCATCTCACGGTAGGCCAAGCGGTTCTCGACGAATTTTTGCTTCTGCTCTTCAGCGGTCATTGCGCTCTTCTTTTCCCTCTCCACGGTTTTCTTTCCATCGGGGATTTCGGCCTGCACCGTTTCCTGTGGTTTAGCATCCAGGGAGAGTCCTTCCAATCGCTTCAAGATCTTCTGGAGAGAATCGTTTTGCGAATCATTCATTTGGGTCATGTCCGGTAAGGACGAAGATTTCCCTACCTTTTTCTTTTCAGTTGAGTCCTTTAATTTCCAAGGCTCGGCGATAGCTTCGGATTCCAAGGTCGGAACCTTGCCGGGAAGTTCTGGATTGAAGCCATTCGTAGGATCGGTAGTGTCGCCGAACCCCATTTGAAAATCCTTGACGTTCTCAATGACAAAAAAACTGGTCAGTACCAGAATAAAAGGTAGGGCCATAGCAAAATTTCTGTGCCTTACGACCCATCGCTTCAAACGTTTTATGTTGCCACTGAATTTCATGTTACCTACGCTCGAGATCGGAATTGTCCACGACCTCAAAGTCGATAATCTTGATTCCGTTCAGGTTGTTTGGGGTAATGCCCGCTTTTTTCAGGTGCCCCTTGGTGACCAAGTTCCTATACGTTGTGGATTTGCCTTTTTCTATGGCCTGTTTGCCGTAAAAAGTAAACGGAAACGGATAGGTTGCATAGTCGATTTGAATCGAATCAAGTTCCACAAAGTAGTGATAGTCACGCATTACCACATCATGGAAGTATTTTTTTTCGACCAAACGGGCATATAAACGGTTGCCTGACCAATCGACCATGAACAAGGCTTTTTCCTCTATGTTTCTTTTGATCAGGTTCAGATCGGGTTCCAACGAGAAAAACAGTTCATGAAAGTTTTGGACGTGACCTTCGCAAAGAATTTCGAGGTTTTCCTTGGCATCCCTGATCGGTACCATGGGGAGGCGTTGCCCCCCGTGCAGCACATAGGCGTTATTGTTGGCACGCTCATGGGCCGATACCACGAAATAGATGGCAATCGCGAAGACCGCTATCATCAAGATCAGGCAGCTATAGACGAGCCTGTTGTTGTGCCTTCTACTTTGGGCGATATCATTGAATATCTCGTATTTTCCTTTCATAATCCTAATTATTGCGTAAGTGTCCTAACCGCTTTTGTGGCCCCGCCGCTCTTTGCATCGATGACCGTTTGTATTGCTTTTTTGCCATAGTGCTTGGGCTTGGAGACGATGCCCCCACCCGATATGTTAAGTCCCTGCACTACAAAGTTGGCCAGTGTAGGGGCCTTGATATAGAAGAAGGAGGTCATCAAGACCAGAAGGGAGGAACTCAAAATCAATCCGAGGTCGTAGGCACTGTTACGCAACAAATGGTCCACGAGCGCATCGACAAGATTGACCATAAACATATCCACTACATATAACATGGGAAGCCAAAGACAGAGGCTCATGAACTTTTGCAACCATGCTTTCCAAAGGCCCGAAATGGCGGGAATGAACGAAAGCCCGATATTGATCGGCCCGAAAATGATAAGGATGAACAGGTAAATGGTGGCCAATGCCTTGATGCCCACGAAAATCAGCGTAGAGATAATATGTGCGAAGGCCGTTATGGAACCTGCCAGACCCGTAAGGGCAAAGGATTGCAGTCCATCGATATCCATGCTGAACATGTTCCATTCTACCACATTGTTGGCTGCCACATCGATTTGGGCCAAGGCCACCTTTTGCCCGATGGTATCCCAGTTCTTTTGGGTACTGACAAATGAGGAGCCGAGGTTGTTATAAAATTCAAAGATGGCGTGTGCAAACTCGGAGTAGTTGAAAAGGATGAACATCAAGGGAAACCACTTTAGGGCCTTGAACACATCGGCGCGATCATTGCCCACAAAATGCATGATGGCGAAAATGCCCAACCCGATCTTTGCCATTTGGAAGCCAATGCCCAAGGTAGGGCCTAAATTCGCAAAGGCATCATCGATATATTGGTCGAATATCGTGTTGACCGTTACCCTAAAACCTGTATCCGATTGCATAACGTACATCAATTGGTCTTGATCAATGAATAGACCGCTTTGCGGTGTTCGTTTTTCTGTAAAAGGGAGGTGTTGACTTTTATGATGGTTTCCAGCACGCTGTCCATTTTGTCCAAGATCGACCGTAATGCCGAGAGCCTATCGGCCGATTCAATAATCTCGCCCGTCGAGGCGATATGCGATCCTTGGGAGACCAAGGAAGTAACCTGCACGAGGGCATCGGCCAACGCTTCGGTCGCCCTTTCCTTTTCCACCTTTTCCAGATTGGCGAAGGAGCGCAGGTTTTTCTGCGTGCCCTTATAGGCTTCCACGATCTTGTCCTTCAGGTCATAGAGTTCGGTCATTTCTGGACTTCCCATGACATAACTGGCGGGGGTCCTTTTTGCCGTAAGGTCCTGGCTAAGGATTTTGGAGGCACTGGAATTGGCGGTAACGTTCCGTTCCATCTGTGCCAAAAGCTTGCCCATGGTCGAGTTCAAGGTGACCAATTGCGAATTCAGCGTGGCCACATTTTGATTGAGGATGACCAGTTGGGCATTCGCCGCTACATCGGTTACGGGAATCTGGGCGGCCCCAAAATAAGGGAGTAGCCCGATTAAAATTCTTAGGTAAACAATTCTTGGTTTCAAGTATATCATCATTTTCTATTTTTAGGGTTAATGTCGCTGCCGTTCAAATTCCCAGAACCGGATTCCGCCAGTTCGTTCTGCAGCTGTTTGTAGGCGTTGGCCGTTCTTACCCAATCACGGCCATGTTTTTCATGGAGACGGTTGATCTTTGCTTTTTCATTGGGATTGGTCTCGAACAGGCATTTGGTGGGCAACGAGGTCTCCAATCCGAACACCTTGACCCGGTCCTTCCAACAAATGGCCATTTCCCTTAGCTTTCGGCCCATGGGCAAATCTTTGTTGATGGATAGGATCAGTTGCTTCTGTTTCTCGTTCAGGCCCAATAACCGTTGGATCTCCCCAAAGGAATTTCCGAATTCGCCGAGGTCCAGCAACACCTTAATATGGCTGTTGACCACAATGGTATTGCCGATGTATTTGGATTTGACGAAATCGCTTACCTTTTGCGAGATAAAAATGGGCTGCCCCCCATATTTCCGGGCCATTCTGGACTTGGCGTCAAAGTAGTGGGCCATTATCGGATTGTCGAACAGGTTCCACGCCTCGTCAACGACCAATATTTTGTTTAGGGAAAGTTTTTTGGGATCCTTCAGTTTTTTGTCGAACACATCGATCATCAGGAACGCCAGGATCGGAAAGAGCTGTTCGTTTTCGATCAGGTTTTCGAGTTTGAAGTATACCAACCTTTCACGACCCAATTGGGCTATCCTTTTGTCCCTACTGTTCAACAGGTATGCCCTGGGGCCATCGTGGGCATATTTGCCCAAGAGCAGTAAAAACAGATTGGGGTCGAAGACTTCCTTTCGTATGCCCTTGGAATCCATAAGCCGCTCCAAATGCCTTTCCGAATACCCATAAAAAGTATTGAAGGAGTTATCGGGATTATCCTTAAGGAACTGGTCCCTATAATATCCCTGTACCAACAATTCGATAATGGTCTGGATTACGGCACTGTCATGACCGTCGTCCGTTGTAGTATCCTTTCGCCCCAATAGAAGATAGACCAATGCGATAAGCTGCGTCAGCTTGTGCTCGGTAAGCATCTTTTGGCCGTCTTTTTCTACCATATCCCCCGGATCCAGCATAAAGGGGTTGAACGTAAAGGGATTTTTGTCGTCGTTCTCTATGACGACCCCGTCCAGATGGTCCAGCAACTTGTCATAGGAATTCCCGTTCTCAAGAATGAGGATTTCCGCTCCCTCGCGATATTCGGAGAACAGGTAGGCATTGGCAAAAAAGGTCTTTCCGCCACCGGAACCGGAGGCGATGAGCATGCCCCGGTTAAAGATCCAGTCCTTTGCCTCGGGATCGCGGTAGAGACTTACCAATAAAGGTTTTCCCGTGGCCCTATCGACCATGCGCAGGCCGTGGGGGCCGTGCATCCTGTTTCGATATCCCCCTTCAAAATACCAAAGGCTGGCCGCCATCTCCGAGGAAAAGGGGCTGAAGAGTTCCATGCTGAGTCCGATGCCGTTGCCAAGGATACCCCCAAAAAAGAGGTTTTTCCGATCCACGGTATTTTCCTTGGCATGAATACCCAGCTTCCGAAAGGCCGACCGGACGGAATTGCACATCGACCTAAAGGACTTTTTGGAATTGGAAATGCCCAATACGTTCAAGTGATAATAGACCAGTTCCTTATGCTCGTTAAGGATATGCTGCTGGAACTCATAGATTTGGTCCCGGTAGGTGCTGTTCTTGTCCCCCTTGCGGTTCCGGGCATATTTGTCAAGTCGTTTCGCCTTCGACCGAAGTTTGGCCATGGCCTTCTCCTTTTCGGGGATATAGATATATTGGTTGACAATATGTTCCTGCGGAATCCTGAACCCCAAGGAAAACAGGTTTCCTATAGGAAAGAGGTTGTTCCCTGTACTGTATTTTCCAAAATATTCGTGAAAGGCCATATCCTCCTTGGAGAACTGGTCCAGGTTTTCCAAAGTGAAGTACTGTCCCTGTTTTTCGCCGATCCGCAGCCCGTAGTCGGAAAAATCGATATCCCTGCCCGTACCTTCCCCGTAGCCCGCTTCCAGATAACAGTCGTAATAGCCCGATCGTCCGAAAAGCCCCTCGGAATCAAGGATTTTTGAGCTCATCAGGCCCGAATCGTTGATAAGGTCGTTGACGGCACCTACCCTGGCCTCGAAATCCGCCATTGTGTCCCCGTCGAGGTATTCTTCGGGAACATATTTTTGGCCGTAGAACCGGCGCTCTTTCTTTAAGAAGGAATTGGCCCCGATAGGCGTTCGGCCGATATAGTTTTTGGGTACTTTGTGGATGGCCAGATAGCACCGGTGCTCCAAAAAAGGCCTGTCCTTGAAATAGCGTTCGTCCTCGGTCTCGAAAAAATCCCGTTCCAACCGCTGTCGGTCCATGGCATAGGTTTCTCCGAAGAACAGGTCCTGTTTGTGCAAAAGACAGTTCTCGCCCAGGATTTCCAAGATACCCGAGACCATCCGGTTCAGGTTCAGATAATCCTTGCTGTCCAAAGTGTAGATTTCGGGAAGTTCCAATTGCAGCGGAATGCTCAGGCATCCTCGTTCCTTTGATACCAAGATCGGTGCCTCATAACCATAAATGGGAAAGGCATCCAGAAGATTCAATCTTTTTTCCATAGCACCAACTTTTTTTTATTGACATGGCCCTTAATGGTGTCCGGCCCCTTTCTGTCCGCTCGGGACTTGATAAAACCGTTTTCCCCATAAGCCTTTGAATAGAAAAGCATGAGTGCGATATAGAGGGCCGCGGTACAGAAGGAAAGCAAAAGGCTAAGAAAGGTAGGGATGACCGTACTGAGGAACAGTCCCACCATCAGGGACAGGAACGAGCCCTTAAAGGCTTGGTCCACATATTTAGCACGAAGCCCAAAGAAGGAAACGTCCTTTTGCAGGGCCTTTGGAATTTTGACCAGCTTGTTTTCCATGATCAGTTGGCCAAGTTTTCCCCGATTTCGATAAGGCCGTAGAAAATGACCAGCCCCACAATGGCGTTGCCCACTTTTCGGGCCATATCCTGGTTCTGTTCCCTGATGATGAGAAAGGCCAGTGCCGCGATGGCCAGAAGTACGCCTGCGGCAATCTTGATGATGCGGAAAATACTGTTCCCTATCTGTGCCGTACCCTGTTCCGCCTCGTTGACCTGATCGACCAGTTCATCGATCTGGGCAAAGCCGGCCGAATGGAAAGCAACAATAAGGAATAGTGTTAGGAAGACGTTAATCGGAGTCGTCCAGCTCCGGTTCCGGAGGGGACTCGGAGTTTTTGATAATCTTGAATTTTTCATGTTCTGGAATTAAGGATTCATTCTGAACATCTTTATCGGACGCATTGAAAATATCCAACAGCTCGGAGCTGGTTTCATTCTCATCGACACGGTTGAGTAACTGGTCCATATCTTTATCCTTTGAAGATGTGTTTTTTACAAATATATGTGATTTTTGCATATATGAATAATTTTCCTGAACATTTTTTTCGTTTTTTGATTTTTTAAGTACGACAAAGACCCATAGGTACCACAGCAGGCATAGGATACCGATGATGGCATAAACGATATGTTCCCACCGCCAATTCAAATCTTGTCGATAATTCGTTGAAGTTCCCGAACGTTTTCTTGGTGGTAAAGCTCCAAGGCCTTTCGCATAATATCGTTGCGCGAGACCTTTTTTTCCAACTTGTAGCTGCATGCGCTGGCGAGTCGCTCATAGTCCTCGAAACAGGTCTTGCTCAACCTAAAGATAAATTGCTCCTTTTTGTCGGTATAATTGTCTTGCTCCAGCAACGTCTCGAAATCCGTTACCTTCTTTTGTTCCCTACGGCTTAACTTTACCAACGGAAATGTACGTCCCGTGGCCCTATGCGTGTTACCATCTTTAACGTAATCATCGTTTCTTTCGTTTTTCCGGACCGGACTTTTTCCAACTTTTCCGACCGTGCCGTGCCGTTGTTCCCTAAGTCCCTGGACCTGTTCCTTCGTGTCCGTATTATCCAAGATGGCAGATTCCAGCAAGTCCTTAACATTTACTTTTTTGCCCATTTTTAATTTTTTGAAATTTTCATGACCTCTTCCATAAATCGTTTTAGCCCCAGTTTCCCGTTCTCTTTTGTTGCGGGAATAGGAATTAGGGTATTCCGGTATCGCTCCCTATATACGGTCCGTTCCATGACGACCTGTTCCATCATGGGCATCCCCGCTTTCGCCAAGGTTTTCCTTACCGCATTGAACTTATTGACCTTGACCAGCTCGTAGCGGTTGAAGAACAGGTTGACGGACCGCAGTACCCGATTTTCGTTCCATAGATAGTTACGTTGCAGTGTTTTGTAGAACACCGCTGTACTGTCGATTTCCAGTTCGTCAAGGAAAAAGGGAATGAAGATATGTTCGACATACAGCAGCCCCCTTACCATTTCCTCGTTAAGGTTTCCGGGGAAATCGACGATGATAAAATCCACAGTACCATAATATTTTTTGATCAACGGTTCCAAGGTCTGGACCGTTGCCCGCTCCACAGGAAACATCGGCATTTCGGTCGAACCTACCTGTCCAAGATCTCGGTTCCTCTTTTTGTACACAGAGTACTGGGGATTGTCCATGTCGATTAATACCACTTTCTTCCCGTACAGGTGGAACAGGTTGGTGGCCAAGATGATATTCAGGGTCGTCTTGCCACAACCGCCCTTTTCCCCCGTACATGAAATTATTTTTGTTTCCATAAATATACTTTTTAAAACCATAGTATCATATGGCCATATGACACTATGAACATTTGAAACTATATCCCTATATAGCATTGAATATCTATTGCATTATACGTTGCTATATAGCAATGATTGTATAATGCTATGGACATTGCTATATAGCAATGAACCAAGCATAGGTAGGTGTTTGCAAACAATAATGGGGATATTGAGCCTAGAACCCTTTTAACGGCAAGAAATTACTTCGAACGCAAAATTTATAAGGACGATTTAAAATCCTTCATGGCCTCTGAAACCCGTTCCTCCAGCTCAAGGTATTTCTCGCGAAGTCCTTCTTGATAGACCATATTTTCCCCGAGATTACGTTTTTGCACGAACTCGTTATCGGGCAATAGAATCCAAATGGGGTTATAGCCCAAGCTGTAGAAATAGAGGATGATCTTGATGGAATTGACCATTGAGGAACCGCGCTCCACATTGGCCAAAGTTGTACGGTCCATGTTCAGGTAATCGCTTAGGTTGGTCATCGAAAACTTACTGAACCTTTTGTCCTCGACATCGTCCAATTCCACCAGTTCAAGACGTATTTCCTTTAAGCGTTCCCCGATATACCCCAAATCCTTGGAGTCCAGATTGATGATCGATTCAATGTCCATTATTCAAAATTTTCTATGGGATACGAGGAAAATTCCTCTTCAAAATTATACTCCGTCTCTTCCTGCAAAACTGCCAAACTTTGGGACAGGGACTCATCAAGTTCCTTCCCGAAATCGTCCATGAACTTTTCCACGGCCGCCTCGGAGTTGTCGATTGATCTTGCAATTTCACCATTTATTTTCTTTTCGTCAAATATGGCACTCTTCAGCTCTTTTCCCGTAAGGGCTTTATACTCTTCTTTGACCAAGCTGTCCACTTCATTAATGATCTTGTCGAATTCGGCCTGGGCCACACGGTCCATTTCCGTACGTACCAAAAATTCCTCCACAATATAGGCCAATAACCTTTGCCAATCGGCGTCCCTAACACCCGTATTCAGCAGTTCCAGAATATCCTCCCTGAAATCGAACAGGCGAAGCTCCTTGACCACATCCTTAAAAATTCGGCGTTTGGTACCATTGGTAAATGCATTTTTGGCCGTTTCTTCCAGACGCTTTCCATAAAATTCGATGTACCCAATTTCCCTGGTAAACAGGCCCGAGACATTCTTCGGTAAATCCAGCTCCTCTATGAGCTTCATCTGTGCTTGGAAAAGTTCCCCGAAATTCTCCGGTTTGAAATCGTTGACAACGGGCAACTTGTGCTTCATGGCCCTTCGCTTGCCTTCGATGTCGGGGAGCAACTGGCCATAACATTTCTTTTCCTTGATCTGATGCTCGAAAGTATCGGCCACCAACCCTGCGAAATGTCCGGTGGACATGGATGCGATCTTGCTCCTGGGCAAGAGCTCCATCATCTGTGTACTCAGATTGGTACTTACGTCCGAACTGCTCGTGTTCTTCGAGACCTTTTCTTGATGGATCTTTCCGAAAAGCTCGCTCAACCGTTTGGCCGTCTCGCCCTTGGCCGCACCGCAGATAATGTTCGCACAGTTGTCATAGATGACATCGGCCAGTTCCCGGCCGTAGTCCAAGATCAGCTGTCCGACGCTCTGAAGCCCCAAAATGGTGGCGATCTTGTTTTCCCTCCCGGTATCGATTATGGTCCGCAACAACATGATGAACAAGGTGGGTACCTCGTCGATAAGCAATGCCATGTGCCGCTTGCCCGGTTTGTTTACCCGTTTGAGAATGGTGTTCATGTACAGGCCCAAGGGTGCGGAGTAGACTTCCTTCCGTTCGGGATTGTTCTGTAGCGATACGATTTTGGGATACCGGGGATCGTTCACCTCAAGACTGAAGTCGTTGCCCGACATCACATAGAAAATTTCCTTGGTCGCAATACTAGAAAGGCTTATCTGGACCGTACTGGTCTGGCCAGACAGTTGTTCCATGGCCTCCTTTTCCAATGCGTCCCGAAAAGGAACCAATATTTGGCGTACCTCTACGTCCTTGGTCATGATTTCCATCAATATATCGATCTTTACGGTGGTCAGAATGGCCAAATGCCCCGGGGTACAGAGATACCTGCCCGTTTCTTCCGATTTTTTCTTGAGATACCAGATACAGCCCCCTGTATAACTGATGGCACTACGTGAAAAATAGTCCTGCCGTTTTATCCATTCGGGATTCAGGTTTTTCATAAGGGTCGTGGCCGTATCGATGGCATCCGACTGATTGACCAGCCCATAGGGATCCATGGGGTTGTTCCGGTGCGTCATCCGAAGGTCATCAAAACAGATTCGGTAGAGCTTCGGGAAAGGCATTTCGGAATCGTTCCCATGCTTTTTTATGGCCTCCTGTAGATAACCGTACGCCTTACGGGTCAGCGTATCAAACTTAAAATCGTAGATGACCATGGCGTATTTCTTGTCGATGAACTGGGCCATGATCTCCTCGATAACGGAAAAGGATTTGCCGCTCCCCGGAGTGCCGATGACCAACAACGCCCTGAAAAGATTGACAAAATTAATCCATCCTTTCCGTTGTTTCCCATCGTGCGAATAGGTATATGGGATATTGGCGGAATATGGGGTATCTATACGCTCCCCAGTCTGCTCGAAGGTTTCCTTCGTATCGTTAAAGGGGTCATTTTTTGCCAAGTTCATGAAGTCCAAAAACTGGAACAATCGCATCCCGAAAGTCATCAATCCCAAGTAGGCCAATGAAAGAAATATCATGGAGGCCCACATCCCTAGTTCGGAAGCACCGTGGCACCACCAAGAAACGAACAGCAAGGCCAAGGACACGAGAAAGCCCGCAACACTTTTTCTGCGACCGACTTCCTCTTTTTTGACCGGACGGTACATCATAATACCGCCCATCAGAAGCCCCAGCAAGAGCAGACGGGCGACCATGCCTTGGGACGGTAGCCCGGACCGTACTAGAAAGGAATGGATGTTATCCGAGAATCCCTGATGCCCGTAATGGAATAAGTACAGGGCATATTGCTCCCGGAATAGGATAATGGCGAAGTGGAAAGCGGATAGGTACATGCCCATATAGCCCTTGTTCTTATCTTGCATGTCCTTTTCTTTTTTGGGTTTTCCTCGGTCTGTCCATGACAGTCTTTAAAGTAGATTCACTAGCCGACAACTGGACTTTTTTTTTACCGAGATCAGTTCCTCGTTCCAATCCTTCATGGTGGGGCATTTGTCCATTTTCAGGATACCCTGTGCGAAGCATTGGGAAAGTGCCTCCACTGCCAGCCGCCAATAGGTTCTGGAATGTTGGGGGAGGGAGACTATCCTTTCCAAATCCAATTCCCAAAGCACCTTGTCGCGATAGCAGACGGCTTTTTGAAGACCTTCGGGCATTCCGTGAGAACCTCTGGAAATCCGTTCATTGATGTAATCGGTATCCCGTTCCATGATAGCAATGGATTTGGTGAGATAGTTCAGTTTCAAACGCATCACGGGGCGTTTCCAATCCGTTTCGATGAATACCCGGTTGGACTTTCGATTGATCCAATGGCTCAAAAGAATAAGGTCGTAGCGCATCCCCTCGATATCATGGTCAAAGGCCAAAAGAAGAGGGAGCGTATGGGATGGATCTACCGTACGATTCCATTGGAGGAACTGTTCGAGTTTCCGCTCGTCGATATGGCCCGACATGGAGATGTAGAATGTTTTTGGGCAACCGTGCAGTTCATGGTAGGCCATGGCATCGAAACCGCTCTCCACACAAACTATTTTTTCTGCGTTGATATTTGGATTGGAAACGAAAAGGTATTCATAACGCTCGTTGAGGAACAAGCGGAACTTTTTCACCTTTCCGTCCTTTCTGTCCCGATAGGGCCTATTATAAAGCGTATAGTTCTTGATTTTTCCGTCCAACCCATATTTGGGAAGGGCGATATTGGCGATGCGGCCCTTGTTATCACTGACGTGGAAGGCATTGAAGATCCTGCCCTTGAAGGCTTCGGATTGGAGGGTGTTTATGGAGAGTCCGCGACCTTCCGTTAAATAGTTCGGTCTGGTCAAGGGGCCGATATGATAACGATCTTCCAAGCTGATATGCCTGTTGTTCTTTTGGTGCACCTTGGCCGGGGAAGGTTCGGGATAATCCCTTTGGATGATGCCCAGTCCCTGTTTTACGGCTTCGTAAAAATTGGCGGAGCGTTTGTGGAGGTATTTGAAAAATCGCCCCTTGTCCGAAGAGTCGTTGCGATTGAAATAGGTTACGGGATTTCTTTTTGTCTGTAGGACGAGGCGTTCCGCCTCCTTGCCAAATTCCTGTGAACCCGAACTTTTCTTGAGCAATTGGTAGCCCTGTGCGATCAGGTATCCGGGAAAATCGACCTCACGATCGATCTGGGCGATCAACCGTTTGTAGTGCTCCGGATTTTCGGCATAATTTTTCATATAGGCATGGTTTTTTTGGGAGCATTACATGCGGTTATGTCCCAAACTTTAGTCAGTAATCGAGATTTAAATGCTAAAGACTTATCTCGATAATTGTAAGTCTTTTCATTGTGAATGCCTCGTAGGGTTGCCCTGAGGTTATTTGCTTTTGTAGATAGTATGGATGAAAAGAAGGCCGTCCGTGACGGACGGCCCATTGTTAGGTCAATCGGTCAGACTTTCATGCCTCGGCCGCGCGATTTTTTTTTTTCGCCGGGGTTGACCTCAAGCTTTTTGGCCTTTTCCAAATCGACTTTTTTGGTAATAAAGGTCTGTCGGCGCGGGGACCAGGATACCAAATACGGTTTGTTCCCGTGGACTTTGCTCTTGATGACCATTTCGAGCTCCTGGCCCCTGTTGAGTGCATCGGCCTGTTTCGCCGTCAACTTTACCCCATAAAAATAGGTGTTCGTGGAAAGTGCCGGTTTGGTACGGATATCCTGTACCTTTGGCTCGTAATAGGCCAATTTTTGGAACACTTCGCCGTCGTTGGTGCTTCCCTGGAACAGCACGAACTCCTTTTTGTCCACCATGCGCTCGAACTCATCGGCGCTGAAAGTATGGTTATAGGCCCATGCCTCGTCCAGAGTTACCTTTTCATTTCTACGGTACTGGACGTCCAGTCTAGTACCCAAGTTCCGGTCATATACCATCTGTATCATTTTGGCACTTTCCTTGAGCTCGCCCTCGGAGATATAGGTGGACTCGTGGAAATGCTCCTGTCCCTCGGTCAGATTTGTGCGTACGTTCGGGAGGATTTTTTTATAGCTGATATAATGGCCCTTCAATTGTTCTTCGAGGTCCTTATAAGCAAATTTCTGGTCCTTGGATTCGATGGGTTCATAATACTTCTTTTTTTTGGGCACTTTGAACGATTGTCCCTCGTTGTTCACGACGGATACCTTTCCGTCCTTTTCTCCGGTTACGGTAGCCCGTTGCCACCGTTGGTTCACTTTTACGAAAACCTGCTGTGCTTGTTTTTCCATTTTTCAAGTTTTAAATTAAGGATTAATAAACAATTGTTAACTTTGTAATTCTGGATATGACATTTCCATTTTTCATGTCCGGAATTAAGGATTGAAGGGGGCGGGAGCGCCCCCTTTATTTATACGGCCATCCTAAAGGCCTTTAATTTTTCGGTTCCGACATAGACCCCGTTCGCTTCGAACTCCAGCCTCCAATTGGCGTGTACGGGTTTAACGATCTCAACGGTCTTGTCCATATAGTTTCGGTAATAGCTCCAGAGAAAATAGCGAAGTGCGTTGACCTCAAAGGGAATACGGCACGATACCCACTGCTTTTCCTTGGTCAGCACGATGCTCTTCCTGTTCAAAAGGGATTGGTCGGGCACCTTGTTGTATTTGATATATTCCTTTGCCAAGCTACCGTTGTATTTTAGTACCTCATTGTGCAGCTTGGCCAACGGTTTCTGCCCTTCGGGATCGAAGCGGACGGCCAAATGGTCCTTGCCCACCCGGAACAAAAAACGCGAGTCGTTGATAAAGGAAATGAGCATCAGGTCGTGGATATAGCCTTCGATCTTGGATGATCCGGTAAAACTGAGCACCATTTTTTTCAGTTTGGTACGCTTCAGGATCTGCACCAGTAGTTTCGAGGTCTCGTAATTGATTTTGGATATCGTAAGGTAGACCACGTCCTCCAATTGGAACCTTCGATGAAAGGCCATAGCTTCCATAGGGTTGCGGAGTACCACCAAATGCTTGATGGTATCGGGTACCTTACTGAACCAAACCGATTTGGAAATATCGCTTTCCGCTATCAGGGAAAGCTTTCCATCCTTTTCCATGGCATATCCCGTGAGGGTGTTGGCCAAGTTGCGATAGGGGAAATACAGTCGGCCTTCCGGATTTTCGTAGATACGATCTTTAAAAATGTCGGAACCGTCGCCCCCTAGGCTTTTCGGCCTTAAGGAAAGTTCCTCGTTGAGCGTTTCAAAATGGTTGAAATCAATGTCAACAATTTCAAGTGAATTTTTGGAGCCGTTATTTAGAAAAAATTCCGGCTTTTTTTCAAGTTCCGTATAGAAATCCTCGACTTTGGTCCACAGACCCGTTCTCGCCTCTGCATCGGTTCGAGAAAGCCGCTCCAGTATAAAGTCAAAAGCGGTCAGTTTTGTCTTGGGTCCGCTCGGCTTGTAATAGCGATATCCGAGTTCGGTCCTGATAACGATGTACTGCTCCTTCCCGATTTGGTAGCATATAAAAGTACGCGTCTCACGTTGGACCACAAGCCTAAAATAATCCATTAGGGCCGGGACATCCAGCGTTGCATCAAATTTTCGCCACCTGTTGTTCATATTTGTAAAAATTACATATATTTGCAATAATTGCTACAAATATAAATAAAATTTGCAATAATCAAAATTTTATCAAAAACCTTTGTAATAAATTCGTTATGAGCGTTTGGAAGAACATTAAAAAATCCTCGATCGGTTGGATAAAGGGATGCGCCCAAAAAGTGGGCGACGTGACCAATTCCAAGGATAGCGGTCATTTTACCCCGCAGAACAGTAATTACTGGATTTTTGTCACGGTGTTCTTTCTTTGTATCGCCGCCAATCGATTTTTTTACGATAATCCCCATAATACAAAAGACCTTGGAAACCTTGCAAGGCAAATAAGTCAACCCATAACCGAGGAATCTAGGGAAGACCTTGTCTATCAACGGCTCAACGACCTTCTGCACGACTTGAAAAATTTCGAGCAAATAGACCGGTTAAAACCGTTTTTGCCCTTGCGGCCGAAAATTTTGGACAGTGTGCCCTCGACGGTTCCCCTGTTCCGGGAGCACTATGTACTCTCAAGTTCCTATGGAAACCGCCACCATCCCATCCATCGGATCACAAGGAAACATTTTGGGGTCGATTTGGCGGCGGAGAAGGATACCCCGATCTATTGTACCGCTGCCGGAAGGGTGGCCCATATCGGAAACGATCCCAATGGGCATGGCCTGCATGTCATCATTTCACATGCCTATGGTTTCAGTACCCTATACGGGCATATGGAATCCGTGGCGGTCGCCCTAGGGGAAGCACTCGATGCCCATGATTTTATCGGAACCGTTGGGAGTACGGGAATTTCCACTGGTCCCCATCTGCATTACGAGGTCATTAAGGACGGAAACAGGATAAATCCAGCACCTTCCTTTAATATAAAATATGAGGTGTATTCCAATTTAAAAACTGATTGAACCGATAGCCATGAAATCGTACCTTACTATTCGCTTTGCCATTAAACTCTTCCACAGGGTCAAAAATTTGGTATCCCGATTTTTGGATCCCGACTTCAGTACATTTAAAGAATTTGAATTTAAGTCCGTTCCGACCGATCAATTGAACGACCTTAGAAAGCTGCGATATGTCCGCAATCTCAAATTGGCCGAATCGGGTTTTATCAATACGGCATTGAAAGAGCAGTTGGCCCTTTTAAAAAGTAAAAACCGGCTGTTCCAAAAAGACAGGAATATCACCCCCGTAGGCCGCATATCCATCCATGAAAACGAAAATAAGTTGATGAAACTGCTATTGGGCTATAATAGCATGGAGAATAGGACTTATATATCCTTTGCACATTTGAACAATTGTCCCGTCTGGAACAACAATACCATTTCGCTACTAAAGGAAAGGGTTCAACACCTTTACCCTTCCAAATCCGATCATTTGTTTATGAAGCACAGGTATTTCCAAAGGGATGTCAACCATTTGGATAAACAGACCAAAAACAGGCTGCTCCACCTTTTCAACGATACTTTACGAAATATGTACTCGTACAATCGGCATCTGCAAAATGGCATCCGGCCTATGGTGCCCCCGGTCGGTAAACTACCGAAATTATCCAAAACATTGCCTATTCAGGTCGAACAAGGTTTGGATGGACTTTTCGTTCCCGCAACCCTAGGAAAAAACGTTGTCGTACTGGTGCCCTATCTAAAAGTCGCCAATGAAAAAAATCGCCTATATCTCTCGGTAGGCGAATTCCGCACATTACTTGGACAAAAATCAATAACCTTTTTGGCCGAGACCAAATACGGCGTTTCCCTAGGCATTCATGGGAACAGATTATTCCTAAAGGCTACGGACAGTGTGGGAGGTATCGATGTTTTAAAGCAATGGACATTGCTGGATGATTTTTTGGAATCCAAAAACGTCCCGAAACGGTTAAAGTACGAGGTCGTCAAAAACCTTATTGAGAAGAAGGACTATCTCATAGATGTGGACAAGATTCCCTTGCGGCAGACCAACGATACCCTACTGCTAAAAAAGCATTACGGTTCGGGCAAAACCTACTTTGCATTGTCGAAAAAAGGCAAGAAACCAGAACTCAAGGAATATAGGCCCATTGCCAATCTAAAAAGCAAACATCCCGAATACTACCATAGCTATAGGGAATATATGAACCATACCAATGTCTTGGAACCATTGGGGACAAAGAAAAAAAGACAAATTAAAATTTCCATTTGAACCATGCTTTTTGAGATAACGATTTTGGACACAAATGGCCGTCCCTTACTACGGGATGCTTTCCTTATGGAAAGTATTACCACATTGATGGATTTTACCTCAGAAGTATTAAAACCATTGAGCCAAAGCACCGAGAAAAAGGCCTTTGAGCTTTTCATCCGCTGCGAAAAGGGTCGACACGTTTTCCATCGCTTCGATTCACTTGACGGCGTGATACTGTTCAAGAACGCCTTGTACGAACACCTTATCGAATTGAACGAAACTCCAAATCGAAACATTGAAAGCACAATTGATTTTATACTGTCAAACAAACCTTAAAAAATACAATCCATGACACAGGAAGAACTCTTACTTACTTCGGAAACCCAAAGGTTCCGAACTGAACATCCGGAAACGATCAAGGACTGGGAGCGCCAGCTTGCCAATGGGGAATGTGGTCCCGACCTTCATTTTTGTTTTTACGCGTTGGAGGCTTATCCGAACCTGACCGCCCGTTTGGATGCTGCGGAATACCGTTTTGATTTTGCCATCAATGCCTATATCCTGCACGCCAAATTACAGGGGCAGTTTCTTGAGGACGGCCACATTGGGCCCCTTGCGCTGGAGCATGCCAATGAAGCCCTGTCGGATATCTATCGGGCCTTGAACGAAAAAGACCCCGAGGGAAAGGCGGCCATCCTGAAATCGCTTCAATAATTCGGGATGAAACAGGAACATTTGGCTCAGATCGTTGCCTTGATAAAGGCATCGAATCCCAAGAACTATTATATCAACAATTCCGGACTTGCCAAGTTGGGGGAGCTGTTGTTCTATCCTGCATCTGGGAAGGAAAAACAGGGGCAACAATTGCTGCAAACCCTTGAACAGGCCTTCCCGGAGACCTTCAGGGGAATTCTGGCTTCGTTGCGGCGGTACCATCTGACCAGTTACTATACCCCCAAGACCCTTATCGAATATAAAATCGGTCTTCTAAAAAAGAACGGGTTCGAACCCAAGACCATACTGGAGCCCTCGGCGGGCAATGGGGCCTATGTGCAGGAATTGAAAAAGGCGTTTCCCGAAGCCCAAATCACGGCTTTGGAACCCGATATCCTATCGTTTGAAATCCTTAAGGCCAATAACCAAAAAGACGACCGTGTAACCGTACTGAACACCACTTTTGAGGATTTTTTTCTGGATCAAGGGGAAAAGACCCGTTTCGATCTGGTCATGACCAATATCCCTTTTGGGGACATTCCCATCACCAAGGCCTATCGACACGATTACCTGACGGAAGGTCCGCTCAAGAATGTGGGCAATTATTTTAATTTTTATGCCCCAAAGATGGTACGCCATGGGGGAATCACGGCCTTGGTTACCTCTTCCGCCTTTGCCGAGCGAAGTGCCTACAATGATTTTAGGGAGTCTATATTATTGGATAACGACTTGCTCCTGGCCAACCGTTTCAACACGGACTTGTTCACCAACGAGGGCACCAAGGTCGTATCCGATCTATTGTTGTACCGTAGGACTTCCAACAAAAAAACGCTGTCCGCCGACGAAATGGATTTTGCGGAAACCGAAGCCGTTGAACTGGAAGGTCAATCCTTTCTGACCAATCGTTTTTTCAAGAACAATCCGGGAAATGTTCACGGTACGCCCAAGCTCGGCTTTTTCCACAACAGGCCAAGCATTATTGTTGAACCTAACGAAATATCCCTGTCGAATTTTCTGGAAGGACAATCCGATGGTTTCAAGTTCGAGGTCGGTCAGGCACCTTTAGATATACCGAAAAAACCGGAACCCTTGCCAAAGGAGGCCATAGCCGAGGAACAAACGGCAGCACCACCAACGCCTCCTATCGTCGATACGGTTTTACCTCCGATTGCCTTGCACGATAAAGAAGCCAAACAATACTCCCGATTGTTTTTTGGTACCTACAATTTTAACAAGAAGGGCGAAGTTTTGTTTTACACCGACCCACAGCGCACAAGAAAGGTACCCCATAAAATCAGGGAATTGGTGGCGGACTATGCCCGTATGCGGAACGAGCTCGTACTGCTCAACCTCAATATCGAAAAAAGGGAACTTCCGGAGCAAGAAGTTGCCCGACGCTTCCAGGACTTGGACTACCAATTGGACACCTTCCATTTTAAGTGGGGATTCCTAAAGGGGCATCTCATATTTCTGAAGGACGACCATTATTTCGAGCAGGTCCGCCAACAGTTTGAGAAAAAGGAGGATGGAAAGGGCTATGGCAAAAATCCGTCGTTCACCTTGAAACGATTTCTAAAGGCTCCCCGCGCCAAAACCAAACCCGATGAAACCGCTTCTGCTGAAATTGGCACAGATACATCCGACTCAAAGGAACCCAGATTCGAGAATCCCGAACAAATGGCGCGCTACCAATTTGACCATAACGGACAGCTCGATATAGCAGCCATCACAAGAGCCTTTAAGACCAACGAAAAGGAACTGTTGCTGAACGGGCTGGAAACCCGCTCCCTTTTTCTAGAGCCCGATAGGGAATCCGAAACGGGCTATGCAGTGGTGCCCTATTTCCTATTTTCGAGTGGCTATATCCAGGATAAGATCGAGTATGTCGGGAACCATCCTCCACCATTCGAAATCGAAACGGAAAAAATGGAACGGGCATTGACGGAACTGCTTCCCGCAAAGTTGGACCTGGACGATATCGAGTTCAATTTCGAAAGCCATTTTATTCCTATTTCCGCAAAAGAGTCCTTTTTGGAGGAACTCATAGGCGAGAAGGTACAGATCAATATGGCGCAGTTCAACTCCACCTTGACCTTGATGTTCCCAAGGGACTTTAACCAAGAGGCCCACGAACGCTTCAGTGTGGTGCTCCACCATGAGGTCAAGGCGAACTATAAACGGATATTGCAACATTTCGCGGAAAATAGGTATCCGGTCATTTTCACTTCGTACAAGGACCGATCGGGAAAGACCATTAGGAAATTGGACAAGGATGCCACCTTGATGGCCCAAAATCTTTACGAGGAGCTGCAGCTCCACTTCAAGTCCTTTATCGAAGGGCGGCAAGAGTTGAAGGCCACCATTGAGAACAACTATTACCAGGCCTTTTTGGCCGATGTCAATATCACGGTGCCCAAGGGATGGCTCACCTTTCCCGATACCTTGGTCTACCCGCCCTACCAACATCAGATTGACTCCACCCTCTTCGGTCTTACTAGGGGTAGTGCCCTGAACGATCATCAGGTCGGCAAGGGCAAGACCCTCTCCATGGCCATGCTGGCCCATAAACTGAAACAGCACGGGAAGAGCAGGAGAACCCTGCTACTGACCTTAAAAAGCGTGGCTCCCCAGATCGAGGCCGAGATCAGGGCCAATTTTCCCCAACTGAACATCCTCCGATTGAGTTCCAAGAACATGGCCAAGGGCAAAAGGGCCAAGACCTTGAAAACGATTAAAAACCACAGGGCCATTGACCTGATCATCGCCGAGCACGGCCACTTAAAGCAGATTCCCAAATCAAGGCAGTTCGTCCTGGATATCCTCGGCGAAAAAATAGATATGATCGAACAGGACCTACAAACGGCAAGGGAATATGGAAATATCAAGGAATCCAAGAAACTGATCAAGGGCCTGATCAAAAGGAAGGAGCATTTGGAGGACAAGCTACAGACGACCTTAAAAAAATTGGAGGAACGGTCCGGGGAAACGGAAACGACCCTGACCGATTTGGGCATCGAGGCCCTGATGATCGACGAGGCCCATTATTTCAAAAATATCGGTTTCACGACCCGGCACCAGAATGTATCCGGTCTCAACAACCATTCGGACAGTCAAAGGAACCTGGACCTCGAAATCAGTATAAAGTCCATCCATCACCGCATGGGTGCCGATAAAAATATCTTTTTTTATAGTGGTACCCCTTTGAAAAACTCGGTCACCGAACTGTATGCCTACCAGCGCTACCTTACCCCTGCGGCACTGAAGCGCAAGAACATCTTCAATTTCGATGCCTGGGCCTCGATTTTCCTGAAGCAGAGCGTTAGCATCGAACCGAATATTTTTGGCGATCCGAGGATGCACGCTCGATTTCGGTACTACACCAACCTGCCCGAACTGAGCAAGATGTATAACTCCTTTACCCATATCTGCAGGGACAAACATTTCAGGACCCATGACCTTGAGGTGGACAGGGAATTTATCATTTTGGAATCGACACCGGCCTATGAAGAGCTCAAACAGGCCTCGCTCAGGTTTACCAAGGACCGTAACCAAAATGCCCTGTTCAAGGTTCCCATTTACAACGAGGACCAAATGAAGTCCGCACACATAACAGCACTCAATATCAACCGCTCCCTTTTGATCGACCCTTTGGCAAAGGACAATCTCGCCATCGAATTTTCGGAACTCGATCAGTTCAAACTTCAACGCCTGTGCCAGGATGTTGTGGGGCTTTATAAAAAAACATCGGAACACAAAGGGGTATGCCTAGTGTTCTCCGACCTGAACGTTTGGAAACCGGGACAATACAACTCCTATGAAACGGTCCGCAAAATCCTCCGGGAAGACTATGGGATTCCCGCAAATGAAATTGCCCTGGCCCAAGAGGAAAAGGCGAGGAACAGAACAGATCGTATGCAGGAAAGGATACGAAAGGGCGAGATTAGGGTAGCCCTCGGCAGTACACAGGTATTGGGTACGGGCACGAACATTCAAAAACGGGTCGTGGGCATCTTCCATATGGACATTCCCTATTCCCCCGATGCCTTCGACCAACGGGCCGGACGGGGCTTGCGCAAGGGAAATGAAGTGGCCCAAATCTACGGCAATTCGGTGGTGGAGCGATTCTACGGCATCAAGGACTCCACGGACATCTTTTCCTATTCGTTGAATACCCATAAAGAAAGATTCCGGGAACAAATCAGGGAGGCCGATCCGAACAAGCGCATTTATGACGACCTCGTTCCCGATGACAAGAGCCTGTCCTATGAACAGATGCAGGCCGCGTTGATTGGGGATATGGACCAGTTTCAACTCGTCAAGCTTTCGGATGACCTAAAGTTTCTACAATCGCAAAAGCGGTTGCACGAGCTCAACAAGGCCAATTCCTTCAAAGCCATCGAGCGCATCGAAAAGGAAAACAAACATATTGTTTCCCAAGTGGCCGATTTGGAGAGGGCGCAAAATACGATCAGCCAGCTGAACCTGCCCATGGATGAAATCGAACCCGAGGACATGGGCCAGTTGCAAAGAAGTTTGCTAGGTCTCGTTTCGGGTTCCGAACTCGAATCGAGTGTCCATAACATAAGGGAACCCAAAACATTTTTCAAAGGATTGGGCCTGGCGATGGTCGAACGGTCGAATTTGAACCTGAACATACAAAAGCACAAGCAAGTTGCCCGCTTGCAAACCCTGAACGCCAATTTGGTCTTTCAAGCGGAATATGTTCCCTCAAACCACAATTATCTCTATTGCTATCGGCTAGAGTTCAGGAATATCCACATCGCTGGCAGAAAACAGCAACGGTTCGATCCGGAAAAAGTGGCCCTGCAACTCGTCAAGCTATGTCAAAAGGTAAAACGGGAAATCAGCTCCAAGAAATTCGATCTGGACTATAACCTGCGTTCGATGGAAACCCATAAAAAGAAAACGGCTATTGGCTTCCCTCCGGAAAAAACGGCCAAGATGCAGGTATTAAGACAGGATATCAAAGAGCTCAAACGAAAAAGGGCAGTCAAAGTCTAACCACGGCAAAGACTATTTCGTAAATTCCAATTTAGAATGTAAACACACCTAAAGTGAGATATAGCCACACTACCTTATAAATAAGTAGTTGAATGTTGACAGTTAGCCCCTTTAAAATGGATATTTCTTAGGCAATAGCTATGCGGTTGTTTTAAAAAGCAACTTACAGAGATTCCTGAGATTGTGAAGTTCAAATTAAATTGGAGTTGTTTGTCCGGCATATAATAGGGAGAAATTTCATTTAACCCTTTCAGAACCTATTATTAGCACTTTCTTTGAAAACAAAGAGCGATAAACTCTTTATTTTTATTATCCTGTTCAAATACAAAAAAGGAATTATCTTTAGGTTGTTATCTTTGTTCAAAACAAAATTTATATGCTCAATAACTTGCAATTTAACTTTAGGAAAGAAAAAGAAGGCCCTGAAAATGACTTGGTCAATACTTTTCTAAATCAATACACTCACAACTTTGAGAAGAAAAATTACAAGTTTAAAATATTGAAGGAAGTTTATGCTGAGACAGGAATCCCAGATATTCTGATTGTGGTATGGGAAGATGTTAATAAAAGTGATTGGTCGCCAAAGCGAAACAAACTCGATAAAACAGACATTAAAATCCTGCACCATATTTCTTCAAATGGTAAAAGAGGTATCCGTTTTAAAAGAATACTTCAACAACTTGGGTACTCCGAAAAATCCGCTCAGAAATCCCTTAAAAAGCTGGTGCAAGCAGAGCTTATATTCTTTAACGGAATGACTGCCAGAATAAAGGATTTTGAAAATTCCTTTTTTGTACGTGAAATCATTTCCATCGAAGCTAAAATGAGTGATTGGAAGAATGCGTTTAAGCAAGCACAGTTAAATGAAAACTTTTCCTCACATTCTTATGTGTTGCTTCCTGATAAAACCATAACCGAGAATGTAGTGTCTTCGATCAATGGCAACCTTGGAATTTTATCTCAAAGTGAAGACGGCGCAAAATTGAAGGTAAGGGCAAAAAAAGCCAAACTACCTGGGTCTTATTTCTCTTGGATTATCAATGAATATATAGGCCGTCAATTGGCATCAGCTTTGTAAGTTTTATGATAGAAGAATTAAAGGATTTAAATCTAATCAAAAAAGGGGGGCAAAAGGAAGTTTTCCAAGGTACACATGATGAACATGGTCAAATCGTATTCAAGAAAGTTTTTCCAAATTCTGACAGTTTAGAGCGAACAAAAAGGGAAATAAGAGCGGTATCCGTACTAGACGAATCTCCGAATATACCTAGAATCATCGCTCATAATTGCGAAGAAGCTGACCCAGAATTTATTTGGATTGTCGAAGAGTACATTTCAGGGCAAAATCTAAGGGACGCCATAAATGACGGCAGAAAGTTCCTAATAAATGATATTGTTCGGTTTTTGGACACTATGCTCGAAATAGCTGTTCATTCCGAAAACAAACAACTGGTGCATAGGGATATTAAACCAGAGAATATTATCCTCGACGATGATGACAACTTTTGGCTTCTTGATTTTGGAATAGCAAGACACCTTGATCTAGAATCCATAACCAAGTCTGATGACCCCTTTGGCCTATTTACAGTGGGTTACGCATCCTCAGAACAATTTAGAAACTATAAAAAAGATATTGATATACGCGCAGACCTTTTTTCAATAGGGGTGGTTTGTTATGAATTGTTAAGGGGGCAAAATTTTTATATGGTCGATGTCGATAATGATATTTTTAAGGTTCTTAGAAAACTGGAGAATATATCTTTACCGCCTCTGAGAATAGAAGGCGATGGACAATTCCAACTCTCTACCTTTATTAGTCTTTTAGGAGACCATCGAAGAAATAGAAGGCCGAATACGGCTAATGAGGCAAAAATTGTTTTTGACACTTTAAAGGAAACACTTACTTTAAATTAAATGGAACTATACCTTCAATTTGGATATGGAATGATGGCGCATTGCAAGCACCTTATTAAGAACTGGCAATCAGGCACTGTAATTTTGAGTCCAAGGGATCAAGACATAGATCAAATGAACGGTTTTGTTCCGGACATACATAAACTAGGTGGTCAAGTTGTCTTTGATCCTCAATTTTATGTGCCGCACGCTGACCATGGAAGATTGACATCCCATTCGTTTTGGCCATCGGATTATTCAACAGCTCTTTTTAATTCGGTCGACGTCAGAAGAATGCTCGCAGTATTAAGGGACGAGTATAATAGCCCTTATGAAACGCCATTTTTCATCCTACCGGGAAGCAGAAGCTCTGAAATCAATGATAATTGGTATAACTACCATACTTTAATTATCAATGAAGCACAGAATTTAAATGTTCATGAAAACATTTATTTCACTTTGTGTTTATCTCAAGAAGCTATGAATTCTGAGGAGGCAATTCACGATGTTTTAGAATATATGGATACTTGGAATGTGCAAGGCTGCTATGTGGTACCAGAACCATCTAACAATCGCTATTTGGTTGACAACCCAAATTGGCTTGTCAATCTAATGGATTTAACCGCAGGTTTAAAA
This sequence comes from Croceitalea sp. MTPC5, assembly GCF_036985505.1. NCBI lineage: Bacteria > Pseudomonadati > Bacteroidota > Flavobacteriia > Flavobacteriales > Flavobacteriaceae > Croceitalea > Croceitalea sp. MTPC5. The sequence goes on along the minus strand of NZ_BTGQ01000006.1, from coordinate 36,384 downwards.
CTTCAAGGTAAACAGGTTGTTGTTGGCTACGCCAATCATCAAATGCTCAATTTGGCACTTACGAAAACCGATGCAATAGCATCCGGAAATTGGCTCAATGTTAGGAGCTTTAATGCCAATAAGTTCAACAATCCGGAGGATTCTGTTAGTAGGAGGTCAACATGGTACTATTGTCCTCAGAGCCTATCGGAATATCAAATACCGTTTTTAGATATTGCGAGACGTTTGGGTATTTTGAGTGATTTAAGAACGGATACAGAAAACCTTTCTGGTTATGCCGATATTCTCTTTTCTGGTGCGCAACCAACAACTGTCAAATATGGCGACCGAGAGTCTTTCCGGCACTATCTACAATGTTTACGAATGCAAGCCCAAAATAGCGTGAAAGAATCTTATATTGAGACTAAGGAATCCATTAAATTAAGACTGGAAGGAGCCGATAGACTTACCAAATATTTTAATGACAATGGAATACGAGGAAAAGACAGGGATTTTTCGGATGTTGTAGACTCCAACCTTTCTGCTTTAAATGTTTTTCACAGATTAAGAGGAATGGTCTTAAGTCACAAATGGGATTCTATTTAAATTTCCTATGGATTTATACATCTCAGTTATCAACTACGAAAAGCGCATGAATTAACGAAAGCCCTACTTCGTATGCAACACAGCCTGCCATAGATACCGTAAACTACTTCCGCAAAAATTTTTACGGTTACCTAAAGTCCATCCAAAAATTTGCAATGATTCCCGCCCGCCTCCAATAAGCGGACACCGGTTCCAACGCCCCTTCGGGGCGTATTTTGTGGTGAGGGGAAGAAGAAGTCGATTGTGGTTTAAATCCTTAATTTTCAATGATTAGAAGATTCTTGAGGGTATCTTGTAACAACAATTAAAAGCAAAATCTATGGAAACATTCTTTAAATCTTTGGGCAAGACGGGCATCGGGCAATTCTCCATATCGGTCTCCTTTCACGGTACGGACTGTGCGGTCTCGCTACTCCCAAAGGCATCGGAGGGGGATAACGCCCTAAAAGCGATACGGCCCTTCACGCTCAAGGGCAGCATCGAGGAAATCGATACCGTCTTTTTGGAACGGTTGGGGAAACCCATGCAGGAAACAAAAGTCCTGTTCGACAATGCCAACGGCTATCTCAGTAACCTGAAAAAGGCCGAGGAAAAGACCAAAATGGCGAACGACCGCAAGGAGAAAAAGAAAAAGGCGCTGTCCGACCTAAAGGAACTGGTGAAGGACAAGAACTTTAACCCAATGGCTGAACACAGGAAGGCCGTGAATCTGGCCAACAAAGTACTGGAACTCGATGAAAACGACGCTTTGGCAAAAAAGACCATCGAGGATATGAAAGCCTATCAACAACCCACCTTTTTTTAACCCACAAGCATTATGGAAGTATTAGGATTGGAACGAAAATTTATGATAAAAAACGTCTCGGGGGAATCCGTCTTGGACGACATCGACCTGAATTGGACACCGGAGCGGATCAAAGATCACTATGCCTCGGTGTATCCCGAACTGACCAACGCCAAGATCGTGGATAACGGCATTGTCGACGGGCGTCATGAAATTATGTTCAAGACCATAGCGGGAACCAAAGGATAGCGATGAATGAAAAAGAAGCACATACCATCAAAAAGGGAACTGTCGCACTTCCACAAGGCCTTGTTCGGCATTCTGGATTCACGGACAAAGCCATCATCGGGAACCCGAAGAGCCAAACACGTCCAACAAGGGGATCGTTTTTTTCTGACCTGACCATTCCGATCTTGCCTCGATTCGAGGTATTCGACGGTGGGGACGAAAATCGATGGGACATGCTAGGCACCCTGACGAAAAATGCATTGGATACGCTTACGGGCAAGGCATCCGCCTTGACGGAAGGGAGGCCTGAAATGCGGTTCTTCGGACAATTGCAACGATTGCACATGGAAATTCCCGATGCACTGGTAAAGGAGGTATGTACACAAGAGGGAAATGATGGCATCCTTGTCATGAAACCCGTTTTTGAGGCACACCATATTTGGGCGATTCCAATGGCCCCCATATTTTCGCTGCGAATCCGCAGTCCAAAATTGTTCGCTAGCCTGCTGTCCTTTGTGCATTCATTGCCCTTTGACAATGTATTCAAGCGGATGGGCTACCTCTTGGAATGCTTGTTCGAATGGTCGTTGGGGGTTTCGGAATCCGAATCCGACCCCGAGACAGACTGTTGTGCCGAGGGGCCATGCGTCCTGTGCTTTATCGAGGCCCATGCTTCCGATTATGCGGAGTACGAGGATTTCGATTGGCTGGCCTGTATGCGTGGCTACCGTCCAAAGAACACCTTGTTCAAAATGATACGGGATTTGCTTTTGGAAGCCCCTATCATTGATTTCAATGCCTTTGCCAACCTATGTTTTTTGGAAGATGACATGGATATGGAAGTGGACGACCTGATCGTCTTTTTGGATAGGGAGGATTCCCAATTGGAGAATGGCTATATCAACTTTGTAAACGAGATCGCACAGTACGGCTACTCCCATACCATCTACGACACATCCCTTACCCTTGGGAACGATATCAAACCCTTTGTAATGCGAGAGGAAGGGCAGGTAAATGCCGTTTTCAATTTTATGGATCTTTTGAACGAACTCTTAAAAAAACTCTGATGGAAGAATGCACCCTTCACAACCCGAAATTTCATTTTGAACCCAAAATAGCCATCATAGGTTATGAGGCCATAAACGGGTATTACGGACGGGACGAATGTTACTTTTCAAGGCATACCGTTCGAAATGGGAAATTGGGGGTAGGGTCCCCGCTTACCATGGATATGGTAAGGGACATGCTCAAATTGGTCGATGTGGACCAAAGTGAGTTTTCCTTTAAGGGCCGGTTGCCCAAACAGTTGCTCTATTTCAGGGACAAGGGGACGTTGCAGTTGGTCTGGTCTTGCGACCGAACCACGGAAAGGCTTCTTTTTAAGGAGCAATTGGACATACCTACGGGAACATATCCCATACCCAAATTGGTATTTTCCCTTTCGGGGGAATCGCTTTCCGTTTTTGCCATAACACGAAAAAAGCCGATCCATGACGGCACGGAACTCTACCATGCCCCTTTTATGAACGTCTATGCCTCTGGAAAGGTGTGCATGGGCGATGCGATGTTGCAATATCGCCATTTGGACTTTTATGAGGACATCATGGCCTTTGTGGAAAAGCAATTTTTCCTGTCCGTGTTTACCCATACAAACCACGACCATCTGCTCAACGGAAACTACACGGAGTTAATGCTCCAAATGCAGGGAATACAGAATTTCGAGGAGTCCCTTTTACTCGCGAACCACCAACTTTTACAGCATGTCTATGAAAACTGATTTTCACTACGCCCCGAATTATTTTTTCGCTCCCACACATCCCATTACCATTGCATTGGTCGGGGCAGGGGGCAACGGTTCCCTTATATTGGCACGTTTGTCAAGGCTCGACCATGCCTTGGTGCAGTTGGGGCATCCAGGCCTCTATGTGACCGTTTTCGACGGGGACTTGGTACAGCCCTCGAACGTGGGCCGACAGCTCTATGCCCCACAGGACGTTGGGGGCAACAAGGCCATTTGTGCCGTAACCAAGGTCAACCATACCTTCGGACTGCAATGGGATGCCGTTCCCGAACGGATAGGTGCGGACGATAAAAGATTGCACGCCAATTTGATCATTAGCTGTGTGGACGGTGCCGATTTTCGGTTGGAACTGGCAAAGGTTTTGGAACACCCACACTCAAGTTCCTATCCCTATGAGAACCAACATTATTGGTTGGATCTGGGCAACGGAAAATACTTTGGTCAGTATGTCCTCGGAAATCTGCAACACAATGATCGGCCTTCGAATGGGGAGGTGCAAAACCAAAAGTTATATCATATCGTTGATTTGTTCCCCGACCTATTGGCGATGGAAAAAGAGGTCGAACAGGGAATGGGATGTAGCTATGCGGACAAGTTGCAGGAACAATCGCTGTTCATCAATGATGCCCTGTCATCGATGGCCGTCCATTGCCTTTATGAACTACTAACGAACAAAAAAATCAAATATCACGGGGCATTCGTAAACCTTGAAACGGGCAGGACGAATCCGCTTCCCATAAAATCCAATATACATGCTATCGCTTGAAATTCTTTACGAAAAACTTCCCTTTTTGGGATTCATTATTTTTATATGGATTATTTTACAGGGAATTCTCAGGCTCAAACGTTTTTTGGGAATACCGTTTCTACTTTTTCTTTTCATCATGGTCGGCATTCCATTTATAAAAGATCTGGTATGGCTCTTCGGTGCAATGGAACTATCGGTCTGGGGATATTATATCGCTAAAAGATGGCCGAGGCCATATTCCTGATCTTACCATTGGAATGATCGTTCTTATTGGTTCGTCTTTTTCTCTCCCTCCCCATGGTTTCTGCGGGAATTGAAAACCCTCCACCTTCAAGCCTGACCGAGCGAGCACGCTGCGCTGGCTCGCATTCGGTCGTCTTTCCGGCTACTGATTTTCAACCCCCTCGAAACGGGATGCAAAAGTATGGAAGCCCCTATCGGGGTCCCATACCTTTGCGGAACGTGTTTTGTAGTTCCATTCGTATAAGATTTTTGTTCAATGTTTTTACCATCCATTTCTGTGTGTAAGATATTTGGCCGATTTTTTTAGGTAAACAAGTTGGAACGCAATTATGGTAGGAATAGAATAATTATCCCAAAAGTATTTTGTAACAAAAATTTACTAAATTTGTTACAGATAAGATGAATGTGTTATGCAGAGTGTTGAGTCCAAAATAAAAAAATCCATTTCCAAAAAGGAGCGGGGAGAATTAGTGTTCCCCGATGATTTTCGGGGATTAGGTTCATCTGAAGCTATACGGTTGGCCCTCCACAGGATTGAAAAAGAAGGTTATATAAAAAGAGTGGCCCAAGGAATCTATGTCCGTCCCAAGATAAGTAAATATGCGGGAGAGGTATTGCCAACGGCAGAGGAGATTGCCATGGCCATAGCCAAAAGGGACAAGATCAGGTTGGTACCTACCGGGGTATATGCTTTAAGTGCATTGGGGCTTAGCACACAGGTACCCATGAAACTTGTCTTTCTTACCGATGGAGCTCCCCGGGAAATAAAATTGGGGAAACGAAGCATAAAACTAAAGAAGACCACTCCCAAGAATTTATCGGCCAAGGGAGAGATAAGCAGACTTGTCATACAGGCCCTTCGCGAGATTGGAAAGGAACAAGTAACGGACGAGGAAGAATCTAAAATAATAGCCCTCTTGAAAAAAGAAGACCAAAAAGACCTGCTTCACGATATAGCACTGGCCCCGGCATGGATTCGGAAAATTATGGAAAAGAGCTTGGACAATGAATAAAAATGAATAAAATGAAATTTTACGATATACCCAAAGAAGATAGGCTTGCCATCTTTAAAAATGTAGAAGGCAAAACGGGAATACCAGATTTTGCGGTTGAAAAGGACTGGTGGGTCGTCAGTACATTGGGAATAATATTTGAAATGGGGATAGCGGAACATTTGGTCTTTAAGGGCGGGACGTCGCTAAGCAAGGCTTGGAAACTGATCGATCGATTTAGCGAAGATATCGACCTTGCCGTTGACCGGGGATTTTTTGGATATTCAGGGGAGCTATCAAAAAAACAGCTGACCAAGCTGAGGAAAGAAACGAGTTCCTATATTTCAGGGAAATTTTATCCAGAGTTGCAGCAGCGATTTAAGAGCAATGGATTTAAGGATGTGGGTTTCAATATCATTCCGGCCGAATCAAGCGACCAAGACCCTCGTATCATAGAAATCTATTATCCATTTCTGACCAAATCCCCCGGATACATCCAACCAAGGGTACAAGTTGAAATTGGCTGTCGTTCTCTAAGGGAACCATTTCAATCAAAACCGATAAGCTCCTTTGTGGACGAAGAATATCCCGATGCCGAATTTGTAGCGCCTCCAGTAAAGGTTCCATCCGTAACCCCTGAAAGGACTTTTTTAGAAAAACTTTTTCTATTGCATGAGGAATTCCAACGTCCCAAGGAAAAGATAAGGGTGGATAGGCTAAGCCGTCATTTGTACGATATTTTCCAATTATCGAAAACGGAATTTGCGGTCAATGCCATCCACGACAAAGGTTTATATGAAACCATTGTAAATCATAGATATGTATTCACAAAACTTGGTGGGGTCGATTATAATCTGCATCGACCTCAGGATATACGGCCCATCCCACCCCCTGAGTATGAGGACGATTGGAAGGCAGATTATAAAACCATGCAAGAGCAAATGATTTATGGGGATTCCCCAGCCTATGAAAATTTGGTCAAGGGAATCCAAGGATTTTTAGAAAAGATGAATGTTTTGGATTGGAGAATGGGAGTGGAATTTCCCTTACCCAAAAGTTGAGATCAATTTGGGCAGGACAACCATATAAACGAATCAAATAGGAATAAAGACTATATAATCGGAATCCATAATGGATGATGTTTGATATGAACACCTAAATTTAATCATCTTTGTTATCGATTAAAGAATCAATGAGTTATGGGAAAAATTAAAAAATTTAATTCGGACACCTTCTTAAGGATATTCGCCCTATTAATGTCCGTGTCGCTGTGTTCTTGGATCGCACCACTTGTTTTTGAATTAGAGGTTAATGAGATTAAAGTGGTCTACATGATAAGAACATTCACTTTCGTTATGATTACTTTAATGATTATTGTTCCGTTAATTTTATTCTCTTTCGAAAAACCAAAAAAGTACAAATAGGCAATTAAAACGAATAGGAATGCCAGAAGACGAATTTTCCATACAGGTAAAGTCAAAATAGCAAGGAGAATACCTTGATGGATTTGTACGGTCTTCCCATTTATAAGGAAGAAGTTATAGACTATCTTTTGGAGGGTAATTGCGATAATCAGTTTCTGCTATTTATGTTCTCTTCAAAAGGGTGGATACGGCCAAGAACGAAGTGATGTATTATTTGAATCTTTTCCGTTACATTGATTAAATTTATACCATGTCGGAAACCCTATATAAAGTACTGGATTTCAGTCGGCCGATAGGCCGACAGTCGTTCAGGGAAGTCATTAGTGAACTGGATGGTCATTCCCCTTCCCACAAAAAGTCTGCGCTTTCAGAAGGGCAACTGAAAACCCTTATCGCGGCCATCTTTACGTATGGACTTCATTATGACGAAGTCCCCAAAGAGCAAAGGGAACTGCTGTTAAAGGCAATTCTGGAAGATAAACAACCGCTGTTTGACCTGTCCCAAACCTTTGGAAGACATCTGATGAACAACCTGGGTAATTCCGCGAAATTACAGATGGAAGCACTAAAAAATATCGAATATGACTTTAAACGGCCATTGTCCAATGAACCGCTAGTGGATTTTGTAGAAATGGAACTCTTGGATCAGACCACCTCGTACCGGAAATGGGAATATGGCCGATTCTCCGTAGTTTACATGGCCGCTCATTTATCGAAGCATGTCGGATGGGAAAGTATGGAGAAAACCGTGAAAGAAAAGAAGCTCCTTCCCGAAGGTTATCTCAAAAGTCTTGGTAAGGAATTGGAAAATGCCCGCTATGGTCTCGATGCCCACGAACAATTACTGCTACATCTTATCGTAAAGGCCAAGCTCTGGCCAAAAAAGACTACCATGGCCGATTATTTATTGGCGGGTTCGATAACACAACAACACATTTTGGGCCTCTCCCTCCGGTCCGAAAAACTTGCCAACGCTTTGGTAAATGCTATAGAGCGAACTCCAACCATAAACAGACGCAGGGGCGGCCCTAAATTATGATTCCATCGGAAAAACTGCTCAGCTATCTGGAAGATTTGGCCAAGAAGGAACATCCCGAGGTCAACGGCAAGGAATATTCCCGATTACAGGTCCTATTGGCCGAGCGTTTGGTACGCGATGTACAAAATGCCATCGGCATCGCTTCGCAGAAACCGAAACTTTCCCGCAGGAGGGCCTTTATCGTAATCTTGGAAGAACTTTATTACAATGTCCCTAAATATCCCAAAGATCTTACCCTTCAAGGTATCCACAGAAGGGCATCCCAACGGTTCGAGTATATGAACAGGGACATAAAATCCTTTACCACACCTACGGATGTGCATCCCAAGGACCCCTGTACTTTTTATGAGGACAACGCCCATGGCAAGGCACGCTATAGATCCGCATTAAAGCATCTCGTATTGGAATCCCATAGATACTTTGAGGTTCCTGAAGCGGAGGCCTCCCTCAAAATCCTTTTTGAGGACGTAGAACTCTGCTAAATCCATTTACCGTACAACACTCCGTGTACGGCAAAGCCCTTACTGACTTGCGATATGTTCTAGGTTTGGCCTAAGTTAATCGGAGGTCACGTAGCAAGTTGTGTTTTTGCTAACAAAAACCCTGCGCACCTTGTTTGCAGTTTGCCTTGTGATCCGTTAAATCATTTGAAATGGGAAGGCCAAAAAAAGAACTTGGGTTATTAAAAACAATACAGGTCAATGTCAGGATGACTGCTGCTGATCATTCCAAAGTTTCCGTTAATGCAGAAACCATCGGGCTGTCCGTTGCCGAATATATCCGAAGAAAATGTACGGGAAAATCCTTGCCGAATAAAAAGATAACCCCATTGGACAGGAAACTCTTTGTCGAGTTGAGCCGGGTGGGAAACAACCTGAACCAACTTGCCAGGGTCTCAAACTCAGGTATCCGTGACCCGTTCAATATCATTAAACAATTGGAGGAGGTAAAAATGCTGTTGCAACAGCTCAAATCAAATATAGCGAACAATGATAGGTAAGATAACCATAGGAAAGGATTTTTACGGTGTTCTTGCCTACAATGAGAAAAAGGTAAGCGAAGGTGTAGGGTATGTGATCGATTCCAATATAGAGTATTCCACAGCGGTAAACATGACACAGGAATTCAATTTGATCAGGCAATTGCGTCCGGGACTTGGGAATGCGGTCCTTCATGTTTCCTTGAACCTGCCGTACTCTGACCAATTGGACGATAATGAATTTGCTTCATTGGGATGCGACTATCTAATGAAGATGGGTTTCGATAACAACCAGTTCATTATGTACCGTCATACGGACACGGAACACGAACACATCCATATAGTGGGCAATAGGGTCAGGTATTCGGGTAGGATAACGAGTGACAGTAACATTAAAAGAAGAAGCCGGGAAGTGCTCAATGATTTGGAGAGGAAATTTGGGTTGACTCAAATTTCAACAAAAATTGGTGGAAAAAAATCACTTGATCAAAAGGAAATAGAGAAAACCCTGAGAACAGGCGATGTACCTATCAAACTTGTCCTACAGGAGCGAATTGGTTCGGCAATCTCAAAAGCAATGGACACAACAGAATTTATCAAGTTGCTACAAGAGCAAAATATCTTGCCTAGATTCAACGTAAGCGAAACCACAGGCAGGGTTTCGGGGATATCTTTCAAATATCAAAATGTGGTATATAAAGGCAGTACCCTTGGTAAAATTTTTTCATGGAACAGTATTGTAAAACAAATCGATTATGAGCAAACAAGAGACCGTTCAATTATATTATCGGCTAATGGAAAAGAACGAGGAACTGATCAAGCTGACGAAGGAAACACTGAAGGAACAGTCAAGGTTGAACCAAGAAATAATGGGACTGCAAAAGGCACTCGAAATTCTGCTCAACAATCAAAAAGTCATGTGGGAGAAATTAAGGAAAATGGAATAGTCGAGTCTTTAATGGATGAATCGGAATGGAATCCTTTTAAGCTGGAACTTACTGACCATGGTGCCAGAAAAAAGTCTAAAAGAAAGAAGAAAAGAAAGGGATTGAACAAATAAATCGAATCAGAGTGTCGTAAAATTCAATGGGCAATCAAGTAAACATACAACCCCTTAATCTGACCGGTAAGGCGTTTTGCGAAAAGCTTGGTGTATCGTACAATGGACAGATCATGCAGGCTTTACGGGATCTAGGATTAGTCAGTTTTTTCAAAGTTGGCAAAAAATACCTGTATGCTTATGAAGACATTTATTCGGTCAATCAAAAACTCAGAAAGGGGGAAATATCCATAAGAGTGGACAAAGGGTATTATATCACTATTAATGAAGTAGTTTAAGTGTTGCATGAAAAGCACTTCAACCGAACAATCGATTCATTTCTTCTGCTTCTTCCTTATGGTAAAAATCTTTTAAATAATGCTGTGTGGTGGACAATTTGGTATGCCCCAATAGTTTGGAGATCATTAACAACCCAGTATCTTTTTTTACCGCAAAGTCGGCGAAGGAATGTTTTGCCATATGCATATTTACCCATTTTCCTATTTCTGCTTTTTCACAAGCATTACGCAATGACCGGTTTATAGCATTATTGGCAATATATAATTTGTGTTCTATTTCTTCTGCATTTTTATTGTCCATTCCATAAAGGGGAGGAAAGATAAAAGTATTGTTTCTACCTTTATAATTTTCTAGTATAGCCACAGCCTTAGGAGTCAAAGGCAAAGTTCTTTTTGCACCGGCTCTAGTTCTGGATTTGCCCATAGTATATACGATTTCATTTCCGGCAATATTTTCCCATTTAAGCTTGCATATATCAGAAAATCTCATGCCAGCTGTATAGAAGGAAAATAGGAACATGTCCCTGGCTTTGATCATCCCTTTGAATCTTACAGGGATTTCCAATTCTGAAAGTTTGGTGATTTCTTCAAAAGTCAATGAGTCTTTTTCAACATTCTCAGTTACTATTGTATAGCCTCTTATGGGATTTTCCTTTATAACACCCATTTTCATTGCTTTATTTAGAACTGCATACATTGACTTGAAATTCGAGGCGACGGTATTAATTTTATTCCCTTTTTCAAGCATCCATTTTTCATAATCCTTGGCGAATTGTACGGAAAGATCGGAGAATGAAACGTAGCTCGAGAATTTTTTTAGTTTTTGGATGTACTTCTGTTGTGTGTTGGCAGTGCGGATTTTACCTTTTAACCTAGCTTCATCGACTATTTGTTGATAGAAGTCCAAAAAAGAACTAGTATCATACTTCTTGTTATTCTTATAAAGAAGGAGCAAGCGTTTGGCCGAAATCCCTTTATTATTGTAATAGATTTGTTGAACAGAGATCAATAAGGATTGGAGATTGGCGTTCAGTTTTTCTTCAAGTGGATGCCTTTTTATTTTTTTCTTTTTGTCGTCCCACTGGTTTTTTAGTACGGATATTCCAGAGTCAATATACTGGACATCCTTTTTAGAAGTCTCAATTTTAAGTCTGATTAATTGGGTTCCGTTCTTTTTTAAATAAGAGGAAAGATAATAGTTGAAATTCATTAGTTCGGTATTAGTTCGGAATATGCATAAATATAATGAAATATAAACGATTATAAACAATAAAAGCCTCTATTGATATAGAGGCTTTTACGTGTATTTAAAGGGTGTGAGCGTATTTATTCCTGCATGGTGTGGTACACGTTCTGCACATCATCATCTTCCTCGATCTTTTCCAATAGCTTTTCCACATCCGCTATCTGTTCTTCGTTCAATTCTTTGGTCACTTGCGGAATGCGTTCAAAACCTGAGGATAATATTTCAATTTCACGTGCTTCCAATTCTTTCTGGATATCGCCAAAACTTTCAAAAGGCGCATAGATCAAGATGCCATCATCATCAACAAAAACCTCTTCCGCCCCAAAATCAATAAGCTCCAATTCGAGTTCCTCAGGGTCTAGCCCCTCGCCATTGATTCTAAAATTACAGGTATGGTCAAACATGAACTCCACGGAACCTGAAGTGCTTAAACTACCATTACACTTATTAAAGTAACTGCGAACATTTGCCACGGTTCGCGTATTATTGTCCGTCGCAGTTTCAATCAATATAGCAATACCATGTGGGGCATAACCTTCAAACAATACTTCTTTGTAATCGCCCTGGCTCTTATCAGAAGCCCGTTTAATGGCCCTTTCAATATTGTCTTTGGGCATATTGACGGCCTTGGCGTTCTGTATGACCGCCCTTAAACGGGAATTGCCATCTGGATCAGGACCACCTTCTTTTACCGCCATGACAATGTCTTTGCCAATTCTTGTAAAGGCTTTAGACATGGCTGCCCAGCGTTTCATTTTACGTGCTTTTCTAAACTCAAAAGCTCTACCCATAACGTCTATTGATTAAAATGAGAACAACAAATGTACTAAAACACATAGCACTGACAAATACCGATTTCTGTCTTTACGAGGTCATCAAAAACTCAATTTTTTTGGCCAGATCGATGTCTTTTTGGGTTACCCCACCCGCATCATGGGTATTCAACTTAATAGTCAACGAATTGTAGACGTTTTCCCATTCTGGATGATGGTTTTGCGCCTCACACTCAAATGCTATTCTTGTCATTGAGGCAAAAGCTTCTTTAAAGTCCTTGAACTTATACGATTTTGTAATGGAGCCCTTTTTATATTCCCAACCTGTCAATTCTAAAAGTAGTTCCGTAATCTGTGACTCGTTTAATTTATCCATATTCTTGTTTTTTATTCTACTGCCAAATGATGGTCGATAACTTCTTGATAGGTGATGCGAAGATTTTTGGGCAATCGATTTTCTTTTGGCAGTGCGGCCAAGTACCTATCTTCATTGGTGGTATATACTTTTTTTAACAGCGGGTGATAATTGCCCAAACGTTTGATGACTTCTTTGATAAAATCTTCATGATGCACCAAATCCATACTGCCTAAATGAAAAATACCATATTTATCGCGATTTATCAAATAGTGCACTTGCTGGGTCAGCCGATCATCATTGGTGACATTGATGATGAGGTTCGGAAATACTTCTATGGGTTCATTGGCGGTAAGTTGTGATTTTAGATCCCGTACCCGAGGTGATGTATTTCCAAAAACCATGGGTACCCTTAAGATCCCCATCTTTTTTTTCGACATACGCATCATCATATTCTCAATACGAATTTTCAACCTTCCGTAAACACTTTCTGAAAGTGTCTTGTCATTCTCATAAGAAGGATACTTACTGTAAGCATCGAAAACATTGGCCGAAGAGATGAAGTATAGCTTGCATTCACGCTTTGATACATATTCCATTAAATGGATATGGGCTTGAACCTGGGCCGTAAAGTCACCCCGTAAAGCCGATATGATGTAATCTGGCCTTACGGCTTCCAAAACATCAAAAATATCATCTTCTTGAAGGTCATACTCGTAGAATTGTCTGTTGTCTTGAAATGAGGAATTGTTGAAATAGGTACCATAAGTGTCATAATAATTGCACAACTCCTTATAAAGAGCATGGCCAATGAAACCGCTACCACCGAGTATGAGGATTTTCTTTTTCTTCAATTAAAATATGGATAAGCCCGTTTTTGTGGTCAACTTTTCTAGGGCGCGCATCCCTAGCTTTGAATTTCCTTTGTCGTTCAATCCCGGCGACCATGTCGCAACACAAAATTCATTGGGTAAAAGTGCTACGATACCCCCACCTACGCCGCTTTTGCCCGGTAAACCAACTTCAAAGGCAAATTCACCCGCCTCATCGTAGAATCCACAGGTAAGCATAATGGCATTAATCCGTTTTATCTGAAATATATTTAAATAGTGTTGATTTCTAAGGCATTTGCCATGGTTCATAAAAATATAAAACACTTTGACCAATTGTTCGCAAGAAAGTGTTAACGAACACATATAAAAATAAAGATCTAATACGGTTTCCACATCATTGGTAAGGTTTCCGTAAGACTTTATAAGGTATGCCGCGGCATAATTCTTAAATCCTGTCTTTTTCTCAGATTGGGCAACCGCTTCGTCATAAGTAATGGTCGGGTCATTTGCGATTTGTTGTACAAATGTCAAAAAATCTTGTTTGGGCGCATTCAGTTTTGAAACCAAAATATCACAAATAACAATGGCCCCGGCATTGATCAAGGGGTTTCGAGGGATACCGTTTTCCATTTCCAATAAAGAAAGATGGTTAAAGGGGTCTCCCGAAGGTTCGACGCCCACTCGTTGCCATAGGTGGTCTCCTTCCAAATCAAACGCTTTGGCCAAGGCCAGTACTTTAGAGATACTTTGAATGGAAAATCGCTCATTTGAATCACCCGCTGAAAAACTGTTCCCATCTGCATCCAACAAAGTAATACCAAACTTTTTGGCACTTACCTTTGACAATTCAGGAATATAAGAAGCCACTTTTCCCCTTTCTTCTGCAGTATTTGCCTCTTTGGCAATGGTATCAATGATGTGTTGAAAATCTATCATTGACCTTTATAAAATGGTAGCTTGACAATTGTTGCGGGAACGGATTTTTTTCGTATTTGGATATGGATTTTCTCACCTTGTCTTGAAAAGGGTTTACTTACATAACCCAATCCGATTCCAATGCCCAACGAAGGTGCCATGGTACCCGAGGTCACCTGGCCTATTGCATTTTGTTCGGTGTCGGTGATAGTGTACCCATGTCTTGGTATGGCCTTTTGATCCATTTCAAAAGCGACCAGCTTTCTGGTCACACCTGCCTCCTTTTGTTCGGCCAAAGCTTCATGGTTGACAAAATCTTTAGTGAATTTGGTGACCCATCCGAGTCCGGCCTCCAGTGGCGAAGTGGTGTCATCGATATCGTTTCCATAGAGGCAATATCCCATTTCCAACCTTAAGGTGTCCCTAGCGGCCAGTCCAATTGGCTTAATTCCAAAATCCTTTCCAGCCTCCAAAACCTTATCCCAGACTTGTTTCACTTCCGAGTTTTTACAATAGATCTCAAATCCGCCAGAACCCGTATAGCCTGTAGCGGAGATGATTACATGTTCAACGCCTGCAAAATCACCGACCACGAAATTGTAGAACTTAATTTCCGATAAATCATGGGAGGATAATGATTGCATAGCTTCAACAGCTTTTGGCCCTTGTATGGCAAGCAAGGAATACTCGTCGGATAAGTTTCGCATTGTTGCCCCGATAGAAGTGTTATATGTTGAGATATGCTGCCAGTCTTTTTCGATATTGGAAGCATTGACCACGAGTAGATACGTTTCTTCCTTTATCTTATAGATGATTAAATCATCAACAATACCACCCGTTTCATTTGGCAGACAACTGTATTGTGCTTTCCCTACGGTAAGTTTTGTCGCATCGTTAGAACTTACTTTTTGTATGAGATTTAGTGCATTTGGACCTTCGATCAAAAATTCCCCCATGTGTGAAACATCAAAAACGCCAACAGCTTTTCTAACCGTTTCATGTTCAAGGGTTACCCCTTCATAGGAAACAGGCATGGTAAAACCTGCAAAGGGCACCATTTTGGCCCCTAAATCGATATGGGTTTGCGTAAGTGCGGTATTTTTCATCTGTTGATAGTTATTGTATTTTATCGGACCAATTTGATCTGCAATCAAATACTGAAGTGGATTTAAAAAAAAAATCTTATCTACCCAGTCCATTGGTCTTCGCAAAAATATTGAAATAATGGTGTGGGATTCCTACCAAACCATTTGTTTTATAAAAAAAAAGGGATTCCTTTTTTGAAAAAAAGCCTTAACTATCCTTTAAAATAGATTTTAATTCACCATAAGTTGCTATTTGTGTGGCCACTTTCTCCTTACCCATTATCGATTTTATCCGTGGTGGAATTTCAAGGGTTATGTCAAGGTTGTTCTCAACAACATCCAAAAACTTTACAGGATGGGCGGTCTCTAAAAAGATGCCGTATGTATTGGCATGTGTTTCTTGATATTTTTTCAACCCCAAGTAGCCAACCGCCCCATGGGGGTCCATGACATAACCAGTTTTCTTATAAACCGATTTCATTGCTTGCTTTGTGGTATCATCGTCAAAGGCATATGAAGAGAGGTTTTTGGCCAGCAACTCAAAATCATTATGATACAAATGTCGAATACGAATAAAATTACTTGGGTCACCAACGTCCATTGCATTTGAAATGGTAGCTGAAGAAGGTTTTGGTCGATACGAACCGGAGGCCATAAATTGCGGAACGGTATCATTGATATTGGTTGCGGCAATGAAATGGTTCACAGGCATACCCAGTCGTTGGGCTACCATACCCGCGCATAAATTACCGAAATTACCTGATGGTATTGAAAATACGATTTCTTTATGTTGCATCTTAGCTTGCTTGTAGGCGAATAGGAAATAGAACAGCTGGGGCAACCATCTCGCCACATTGATACTATTGGCAGAGGTCAGCTTTTTTGAGGTGGTGATGTCCTTATCCAAAAACGCCGTTTTGACCATAGTCTGGCAATCATCAAAAGTACCATCCACTTCGATGGCCTTGATATTTCGACCTAAAGTCGTCAGTTGTTTTTCTTGTATTTCACTCACTTTTCCACTCGGATATAGAATAACGACTTTAACCCCCTCTACACCTAAGAATCCGTTTGCCACTGCCCCTCCGGTATCACCGGAAGTAGCCACTAATACGGTAACTTCTTCTCCTTCTTTTGAAAAACAACCTAAGCAATTGGCCATAAAACGGGCGCCCACATCTTTAAAGGCCATTGTCGGACCGTGAAAAAGTTCGAGCGTACCAACGTTATCTTCGATGTCAACTACGGGAAAGTCAAAATCTAAAACCCGCTCTAATATGGATCGAAGTTGTGTATCGGTAACATCTTCTGAGACAAATTGATGTATTGCCTTAAATGCGATCCCTTGATTTGATAGGGATGCAATGTTTTCAAAAAAGGGGGCGGGTAGGGGGGTAATACGTTCAGGAAAGTACAATCCTTTATCTGGTGCAATGCCTGCTACCACTGCATCTTTGAATGAAACCTTCTCAGTAGGGTTATTTAAGCTATGGAACTTCATTTGGTCAGTTTATTTGTTTTACACCTTGCGGGCAAATACTAGAGACATGTGTTTCAAAATTCAATCCGATTGCGTGATAGACGGCGGCCATACTGCTCGCTACTTTTTGTGCCGTAGCTTCACCTTTGCTCAACGCAAAAATAGAAGGCCCTGATCCGGAAATTCCGCATCCTAAAGCTCCCGCTTCCAATGATCTTGATTTTATTTCATCAAAACCAGGAATCAAAATGGAACGGATCGGCTCGATGACGTGGTCTTCTAACGACCGACCGATTAGATCATAGTCTTCAGTGAATAGCCCTGCGATCAAACCTCCAAGGTTTCCCCATTGTTTTATTCCTTTTTCAAGGGATATGTTGGCTTTTAAAACTTTTCTTGAATCGGATGTCTTAATTTCAATTTGTGGATGTATGACCGTTGCAAACAACGCCCTAGGTGTGTGAATAGAGACAATATCCAAGGGGTCGTAGCTTCTGACCAGTGTAAAACCGCCATAAATTGCTGGCGCGACATTATCTGCATGGGCAACGTTACTGGCCAGTTTTTCCCCTTGCATGGCAAACGTGACCAATTCTTGTTTTGAAAAAGGTCTTTTTAAAAGCTCATTTATGGCCCAAACTACCCCGGCAGCACTCGCAGCACTACTACCGATACCACTGCCAGGTTTTATCCTTTTATAAATCTCAATTTCAAAACCGCCTTCATAGTTGCTTTTTTCCAACAGAGCGGACGCTGCTACTCCCGCAACATTTTTATTGGTTTCCATAGGAAGTTGCTGCCCTTCGATTTTTGAAATCCTGATTTCAGGGGACTTCGTTTTTCGAACCACCATTTCATCGCCTACGCTTTCAAGTGCCAGGCCGAGTACATCGAATCCGCAGGAGACATTGGCTATAGTAGCGGGACAAAATATTTTGATCTCATTCATAACTAGAAATTACCAATTCTTATGATATCGGCAAAAATACCAGATGCCGTAACGTCGGCTCCGGCCCCGGCCCCTTTAATGATGAGTGGTTGGTCAGGGTATCTTTCCGTAAAGAAAAGTACGATATTGTCGCTCCCCTCCAAATTATAAAAATCATGTCCTGCCGGAATTTCCCGCAAACCTACTTTGGCCTTTCCATTTTCAAGTTCTGCCACGTATTTGAGCTTGCAATCTTTCTTAGTTGCCCTTTGGTAACGCTTTTGAAAATCGGCCTCGTATTTTTTAAGCGAGCTGAAAAATGCATCGTTTGAGTCGGCCCTTAAGCTTTCCTCCGGTAAAAATGATTCATTTTCGATATCGGAAAGTTCCATGTGATAGCCACTCTCACGGGCAAGAATCAATATTTTTCGCATGACGTCAATACCGCTGAGATCTATAGTGGGATCTGGTTCGGTATACCCTTTTTCCATCGCTTCCATGACTACATCGTGAAAGCTGGTGTTGTCATTGAAATTATTAAAGACAAAATTGAGGCTTCCAGAAAGTACGGCCTGTATTTTATGCACCTTATCCCCTGAAACGATAAGGTGTTTTAAAGTGTCTATAATGGGTAAGCCTGCGCCGACATTGGTCTCAAATAAAAAGGGGGCATCGTATTTTTTTACCAATTGTTTTAGATTGTGATAGTCTTCATATGCTGAAGAACACGCTATTTTGTTACAAGTAACCACAGCGATACTATTGGCCAAATAAGAGGTGTAACTATCAGAGATAGCCTTACTCGCCGTATTGTCGACAAAAATACTATTGCGAAAGTTCAGTTTTTTAACCGTTTCAAAGAATTTGATGGTATCTGCCTGCTGCCCTTGTTCCAATTCGTTTTGCCAAGCATCTAGGGCGATACCATTTTCATCAAAGACCATTCTTTTTGAATTTGAAAGCCCAATTACCCTAATCGCTAATTGAAGTTCTTTTTTGAGGTACCCTCGTTGTTGTTCGATTTGATTTAAAAATCGACCACCCACATTGCCGACCCCCATTACAAAAAGGTTGAGTTGTTTTATGTTTTCTTCAAAAAATTCCTCATGTAATGAATTCAATGCTTTTTTAACATCCCCTTTTCCGATTACGGCCGAAATATTTCGCTCAGAAGCCCCTTGGGCTATCGCCCTGATATTGACATTGTTTTTTCCTAATGTGCTGAACATTTTTCCGCTGAGACCTTGATGACTTTTCATGTTGTCACCTACCAAAGCAATAATCGCGAGGTTGTTTTCAATAACTACGGGTTTGATTTTCTTTGAGGCCATTTCATATTCAAATGCCGTATTGACGGCATTTAGGGCGCGTTGGGCATCATCATCTGAAATGCCGATACATATTGAATGTTCAGATGATGCCTGTGTGATCATGACCACACTTATATGCTCTTGTGAAAGTGTCTCGAAAAAACGTTTTGAAATACCGGGAATACCGATCATACCAGGCCCTTCTAGTGCCAATACCGTTATTCCACCTATATGGCTGATGCCTCTAACGGTCTTATCCGTTCCGTTCGTATTTTTGGTAATCAGGGTGCCTTCATCGTCAGGAAAAAAGGTATTTTTAATGGCAATCGGAATACCTTGGGCCAAAACGGGTTGAATTGTGGGTGGATATAATACCTTGGCCCCAAAATGCGATAACTCCATGGCTTCTTCATAAGAGATATGTGATAGGCATTTTGCTTGTCTTACCAATTTTGGATTGGCGGTAAACATGCCGCTGACATCGGTCCAGATTTCTAAAATTTCCGATTTCGTGGCGCCGGCGAGTATTGCTGCACTATAATCAGAACCCCCACGCCCCAAGGTGGTGGCTTTGCCCTTTTGTGATGCTGCAATAAAACCGGGTATGACTGTGATTTGGTTGGCGGTATTGGCAAAATAATCGGCACAACGGGCGTTCGTAGCTTTAAAATCAACGGTGGCCTTCCCAAAATTTTCATCCGTGGTTATTAGCTCCCTGCCACTTTTAAGGGCCGCATCCAACCCTTCAGACTTAAAATATTCGGTTATTATGAAAGAAGACAATAATTCCCCATAACTCATGATCTTATCCGTAAGTTGTGTGGTCGCCTCACCGATTAAATAAGCGCCTTGTAATAAGGTTTCCAACTCATTTAATTCACCCTTTATCTTCCCTAGAATACTACTTTGCTCCGTTACCGGAAAAAGATCTTTGATAACGCTCAAATGTTTATGTTCCATAGTCCCGAATCCCTGCTCATAGTCTAGACTTTGTTTGGCTGCCAATCGTAGGGTATCTAGCAACATATTGGTCATGCCACCGAATGCTGATACTACAACGCCTATTTTAGTGGTTTTAGACCTTTCTTTTACAATGGATAGAACACGTTTTATGTTTTCGGCGTTAGCGACTGATGTGCCACCAAATTTTAAGATTTTCATTGGGTATTACGTTAAATAAAGTGATGGAATAAGTGTAATTCGGACGAAAATATAGTAGCTTACCCCAAAGGGGTGGTAAAAGTCGTGCCAACAGTAATGGTGTTAATGTTGTCTTGAGTGAAAATCGTTATGTCCGATTGTTTAAATTGCATGGCTTCTGTAATAGGTCAAAAGTAGTACTTTTGCCTATCACACCAAATGATTCCTAAATTTTTATCATATCACTAGTTTTAATCAAATTTTATTATTGAATGAAGATATTTACTGCTGAACAAATCTATGCTGCTGATAAATTCACAATTGAAAAACAACAGATTTCGAGTGATTTGCTCATGGAACGGGCAGCCACACAAATTTTTGATTGGATGCACGCAAGGCTGCAGGGAGCCAAGGTGAAAATTCATTTATTCTGTGGTATTGGTAATAATGGGGGTGATGGTATCGCTCTGGCAAGGCACCTTCAAGAAGCTGGTTATGCCATCTCGGTTTATGTGGTCAATTACAGTGAGACCCGATCAAAAGATTTTTTAATCAATTTAGACCGGCTTAAAGAACGTAAACTATGGCCAGATTTCATAGATTCAGACTGTACTTTTCCGGAAGTTGGGGGGGACGATATTATCGTAGATGCGATTTTTGGAATTGGACTGAATAGAACCCCAGAAGAATGGGTAGGAAAGTTGATTCAATATTTAAACGAATCAGCGGCATTCATACTATCAATCGATATTCCGTCTGGGCTCTTTATGGCTCAAGCTCCCATCAATAGTGAATTTGTAATCAATGCCAATCATGTTTTAAGTTTTCAAGTGCCTAAGTTGCCTTTTTTCTTGCCCGAAACAGGAATATATGTAAATCAATGGGAAATTCTGGATATTGGATTGGACATGGAATTCCTCTATCAAACAGTGACGCCGTATCAATTGATCGGTAAGCCCGAAATCTTACCGATGTATCAACCAAGGCTGAAGTTTTCACATAAGGGTAACTACGGTCATGCGCTTATCATAGGGGGCAGTTATGGAAAGATCGGGGCCGTAAATCTAGCATCACAAGCCTGTTTGACCTCTGGGGCCGGGATGGTAACCGCTTACGTGCCGGAATGTGGCTATACCCCTTTGCAGGCCGCGGTACCTGAGATCATGGTTTTAACGGATGATGATGACGAAAAAATAACGGACATCAGTTTTGAAATACGACCTACGGCCATTGGTTTAGGAATGGGCATGGGAACCAATAAGTCTACCGAAAAAGCCTTTGAGGGCTTTTTGAAAGAAAATAAAGCGCCTTTGGTCATTGATGCCGATGGTTTGAACCTACTGGCAGGAAATCCGGGTTTATTAAAACTCTTGCCACCGCAAAGCGTTCTGACCCCTCACCCAAAAGAATTGGAACGGTTGATTGGACAGTGGAATGATGATTTTGACAAGCTGGATAAAATCAAGGCTTTTTCAAAAGAATACGATTGCATTTTAGTGGTAAAAGGCGCCCACACGATGGTTTCTTACGAAAACCAAGGGTATATCAATAGTACCGGAAATCCGGGCATGGCCACTGCTGGTAGTGGAGACGTTTTGGCGGGGATTATAACTGGTTTTATGGCCCAGGGTTATCCGCCTTTGCAAGCATCCGTTTTTTCGGTATACTTACATGGGCTTTCGGGTGATCTGCTTGCTGGTGAAGGCGGTTACGAAAGTGTAACTGCCTCAAAATTGATACGAGGGTTGGGAAAAGCTTTTACGGAGTTGTTCAGAAGGCCTGAACCCGAAAAGGGATCTCAAGAATAGGGTTATGCTTTTTTGTTTTTCTTTTTGTTCAAACGCTTTTTTATCCATGCCAATGCATTTTCATATTCGATAAAAAATTCAATTTGTTTTTTGTAAAACAATTTTTCAATCTTGAAATTATGCATATCTATCTCTTTCTTGGAAACGATAGCAAATGCCTTCAAGTTTTCTAAGCCCCTTATGTATGTGTATATAATGGGATCTACCGCGTAAGAATTACGTCTGAGGCTAATGTAACCAAAATCTTTACCCCTAAAGTGTATTTCTGAAATACCAATTATTTGATATGCCCTTTCAAGTGTTACGGTAGCCCCTTCATCAAAAGTCGCAACAATGTAGTTATCATACACTTGAACAACCCCAATATCTAAAACATACTCTTTAACAATAATGGCTTTTTTAGTAAAACCCATTTTCATGCCCCATTCATTTATAGTGTTGCAACGAAAGTAGTTTTAAGGGTATGTATTTTGAAAAATTTTAGATTAAAGGCCAATATATCGTTTATAGTGTTAAAAAATCATCCTAAAATGTACCATTCATCATTAGAAAGGTGTAGAACAAAAAAAGGAGCTGTAACACAGCTCCTCTTTTATATTAGGTATCGTCAAGTTTAAGCCTCAGAAGACTTTTTCACCTTCTTGATCTTAATGGTCAATTCTTCTTTCTTTTCGTTCAAGTCCATGAATATCGCATCACCTTCATTAAGGTTGGAATTAACGATTTCTTCCGCAAGGGCATCCTCAATATATTTTTGAATAGCCCTTTTAAGGGGCCTTGCCCCATATTGTTTATCAAAACCTTTTTCGGCGATATAATCCTTGGCTTTATCGGAAAGATTTAAGTCATACCCGATATCCTTGATTCTTTTGAAAAGTTTATCCAATTCAATATCGATGATTTTATGGATGTCTTCACGCTCCAGTGCGTTAAAGACGATGACATCATCAATTCGATTTAAGAATTCAGGGGCAAAAGCCTTTTTAAGTGCATTTTCAATAACGCTCTTTTGGTGACTATCTGCCTGTGCTTTTTTGGCAGCAGTACCAAAACCGACACCTTGGCCAAAATCCTTTAACTGACGTGCCCCGATATTCGAGGTCATGATGATGATGGAATTCCTGAAATCTATTTTACGCCCGAGACTATCCGTTAAAAAGCCATCATCCAATACTTGCAATAGCATGTTGAATACATCAGGATGGGCCTTTTCAACTTCATCCAACAGAATAACCGAGTAGGGTTTTCTTCTCACTTTCTCGGTCAGCTGGCCGCCTTCTTCATAACCTACGTACCCTGGAGGGGCACCAACAAGTCTCGAAATGGCGAATTTTTCCATGTATTCGCTCATATCTATCCGTATCAAGGCATCCTCGGAATCAAAAAGCTCTTTTGCAAGTACTTTTGCCAATTGTGTTTTACCAACTCCGGTCTGTCCTAAAAATATAAACGAACCAATAGGTTTATTAGGGTCTTTTAATCCTGCTCTATTGCGTTGTATGGCTTTGGCAACCTTCACCACCGCTTCATCTTGTCCGATAACGAAATCTTTGATGAGTTGGGGCAATTCCGCCAATTTATTGCTTTCGGTTTGGGCAATTCTATTGACCGGTATTCCGCTCATCATAGAGACTACATCGGCAACATTGTCTTCTGAAACGGTCTCACGGTTGAGTTTGCTTTCCTCTTCCCATCGTTCTTGTGCCGTTGCGAGGTCTTTTTCCAAACGTTTTTCGTCATCCCTTAACTTCGCGGCTTCTTCGTATTTTTGTTTTTTGACAACGCTGTTTTTCAATTCACGAACTTCTTCCAATTGTGTCTCAAGCTCTAGAATTTGTTTGGGCACGTCCATATTGACGATATGTACCCTTGATCCGGCCTCATCTAAGGCATCAATAGCCTTATCTGGCAAGAATCGATCTGTCATGTAGCGATTTGTCAATTTGACACATGCTACAATGGCATCGTCCGTATAAACCACATTATGGTGGTCTTCATACTTGCCTTTTATGTTCATCAAAATTTCAATGGTCTCTTCAACCGTAGTGGGTTCGACCATTACTTTTTGAAAACGTCGTTCCAAGGCACCATCCTTTTCGATATATTGACGGTACTCGTCTAAGGTCGTTGCGCCTATACATTGTATCTCTCCCCTTGCCAAGGCAGGTTTGAACATGTTGGAGGCATCAAGACTTCCTGTCGCACCACCAGCACCTACAATGGTGTGGATTTCGTCGATGAACAAAATAATATCATCATTCTTTTCAAGCTCGTTCATAACGGCCTTCATACGCTCTTCGAACTGCCCTCTATATTTTGTTCCGGCCACCAAAGAAGCCAAATCCAAGGTTACGACACGTTTATTGTAAAGAATCCGGGATACCTTTTTGTTTATGATTCGCAGGGCTAAACCTTCGGCAATGGCACTTTTACCAACACCTGGTTCCCCAATTAGTAAGGGATTGTTCTTCTTTCTTCTGCTCAATATTTGCGAGACCCTTTCGATTTCCTTTTCACGCCCGACCACAGGATCTAATTTGTTCTCTTCGGCCATTTTGGTCAAGTCACGACCGAAATTATCCAAAACAGGCGTTTTCGATTTTTTACTCCCTTTTTGAGAACTTGAAGATCCGAAAGAACTTTCTTTTGGATCGCCAGCATCTTCGGCATCCCCTGGAAAAGACTCTGAAGTGGGGGAATCTATATAATCGTCGTCACTTGTAATCATTGATTTGAATTGATCTTTAACATTATCATAGTCAACCTTTAACTTATGAAGTAACTTTGTCGTGGGATCATTCTCGTTTCTAAGAATACAAAGCAACAGGTGGGCCGTATTTATTGACGAGCTTTGAAATAGCTTGGCCTCTAAAAATGTAGTTTTCAGGGCGCGTTCAGCCTGTCTCGTCAAGTGTAGGTTTTTCTTATCTTTTTGAACACTACCGGTATTCGGGTTCGCAGGGCTTAATATCTCGACCTTCCTCCTCAGGTGGTCTAAATCAACATCAAGCGCATCCAAAATGTTTATGGCCTTACCATTGCCATCCCTGAGTAATCCGAGCATGAGGTGTTCCGTGCCAATGAAGTCATGGCCTAAACGCAAAGCTTCTTCTTTACTGTAGGCTATAACATCTTTGACTCTTGGGGAAAAATTATCATCCATAAATTCTCTTTTCAGCAATTAAAATTAATAAAAGTATCGGTACAATGTTCAAATACTATACCCTTATTCGATAAAGACTGGAAAAATGACGAAAAAAGGTGGTTTTTATAAACAATTTAACAGGTTTCCCATGTACACTAAGTGTTCAAGATCGTGTTGATAATTTTTTTAATAAACTCTGCCATCGTTGTGCGTTCGCCTGTGATTTTCTGTATATTGCTACGATGTTTTAACCACAAAAAAGATTAAGATTTTAGCATGGCTGAAGGAGAAAAATTGATACCCATCAACATCGAGGATGAGATGAAATCTGCCTACATTGATTATTCAATGTCGGTCATTGTGTCACGTGCCCTGCCAGATGTCAGGGATGGCCTGAAACCTGTTCACCGTCGTGTGCTGTACGGAATGTACGAGCTTGGTGTAAGGTCAAGTAGTGCACACAAGAAATCTGCCCGTATCGTTGGTGAGGTTTTGGGTAAATACCACCCCCATGGTGATACTTCCGTTTATGATAGTATGGTGCGTATGGCACAAGAGTGGAGCTTACGTTACATGTTGGTCGATGGCCAGGGTAACTTTGGATCCGTAGATGGTGATAGTCCGGCCGCAATGCGATATACAGAAGCGCGCATGCGAAAGATCGCTGATGAGATGTTGGCCGATATTGATAAAGATACCGTAGACCATCAACTGAATTTCGATGACTCGCTGAAAGAACCCACCGTTTTACCAACAAGGGTTCCCCAATTGTTGGTCAATGGGGCATCAGGTATTGCCGTAGGTATGGCCACCAATATGCCACCGCATAACCTATCTGAGGTGATAGATGGTACAGTGGCCTACATCGATAACGATGCTATTGAAATCGATGAATTGATTACACATATCAAAGCCCCTGATTTTCCTACGGGGGGTATTATTTACGGATATGATGGCGTTAAAGAGGCCTTTCACACCGGGCGAGGTAGGGTAGTGATGCGGGCAAAGGCGACCTTTGAGGAGGTTCAAGGTCGTGAATGCATTATCGTTACCGAGATTCCTTATCAGGTCAATAAGGCTGACATGATAAAGAAGACCGCAGACCTTATCAATGACAAAAAGATTGAAGGTATCTCGACTATTCGTGACGAATCGGATAGAAAGGGAATGCGAATCGTCTATATCTTAAAGCGGGATGCCATTCCGAATATCGTGTTGAACATGTTATTCAAGTATACCGCATTACAATCTTCTTTTAGCGTGAATAATATTGCTTTGGTCAATGGTAGGCCAAAGTTGTTGAACTTAAAGGAAATTATCCATCATTTTGTTGAACACCGTCATGAAGTGGTCGTCAGAAGAACAAAGTTCGAACTTCAAAAGGCCGAAGATCGCGCACACATACTTGAAGGACTGATTATTGCCTCTGATAATATTGATGAGGTTATCGCCTTGATTCGTGCTTCTTCAAACGTCGATGAGGCGAGGACAGGATTAATGGAAAAGTTCAAGCTTACCGAAATACAGGCAAAGGCAATTGTCGAAATGCGTCTCCGTCAATTGACGGGCCTCGAACAAGACAAGCTTCGTGAAGAGTATGACGAATTGTTAAAAACCATAGAAGACTTAAAGGATATTCTTGATAAGAAAGAGCGTAGAATGCAGATTATCAAGGATGAGCTTATAGTGGTCAAAGAAAAGTATGGGGATGAACGTCGTTCAGAAATCAACTTTGCGGGCGGTGACCTGAGCATTGAGGATATGATTCCAGACGAACAAGTGGTCATCACTATTTCGCATGCCGGATATATTAAAAGGACCCCACTCACCGAATATAAGACACAAAATAGGGGAGGGGTGGGCCAAAAAGCGTCCTCTACCCGTAATGAAGACTTTTTAGAGCATTTGTTTGTTGGTACCAACCACCAATATATGTTATTCTTTACCCAGAAAGGAAAATGTTTCTGGATGCGTGTGTATGAAATTCCGGAAGGTAGTAGGACCTCAAAAGGTCGGGCAATTCAAAATTTGGTCAATATAGAGAATGATGACAAGGTAAAGGCATTCATCTGTACGCAAGATTTGAAAGACGAAGAATACGTAAACAGTCATTATGTAATCATGGCCACTAAGAAGGGAACTGTAAAGAAGACTTCCTTAGAGCAATATTCAAGGCCTCGCCAGAATGGGATCAATGCCATTACCATCCGTGACAATGATGAATTACTAGAGGCTAAATTGACTACCGGAACAAGTCAGATCTTCTTGGGACTCAAATCAGGAAAAGCAATCCGTTTTGAAGAGGGTAAGACAAGACCTATGGGCCGAAACGCCTCAGGGGTTCGCGGAATTACCCTTGCAGATGATAACGACGAAGTGATCGGCATGGTATCCGTGCACAATTTTGAGGATAATATTTTAGTGGTCTCTGAAAATGGCTATGGCAAAAGATCCAATATTGATGATTACCGCGTAACTAATAGGGGAGGAAAAGGTGTCAAGACAATTTCCATAACCGATAAAACAGGAGGTTTGGTAGCCATAAAGAACGTTACTGATTCAGATGACCTAATGATTATTAATAAATCAGGTATTGCGATCCGTTTGGGAGTTGAGGATTTGAGGGTCATGGGGCGTGCCACACAGGGGGTACGTTTGATCAATCTTAAAGGCAATGACAGTATAGCGGCGGTTGCCAAGGTCATGAAGGATGAAGACGCTGTAGATGGAACCGATATACTTGATATTGAGGTGAATGAAGAAGATGGCACGGCTCTTGATAATACCAATGATGAAGTAAAAGAATAAGTACTAAACACTAAATATTTTAAATTACCTTTTTACGATGAGAACTAAAATTTTAATACTGCTTGCCTTTTCGATAACAATGGCAGGCATTTCGCAAAAATCTGAAATCAAAGCGGCTGACAAAGCATTGAAAAATGGAAATGCCGCAGCGGCAAAAAGCACCTTGGAAGGTGCCATGGCTTTAATCGAAAATGCAGACCCCAAGTTACAGGCGCAGGCGTATTCCATTCTTGGTAATGCCAGTGCCCAGTTGTCTGATTTTGATGCAGCCGTTGCTGCCCTGAAAAAGGTCATTACCATTGAAGAGGCTTCAGGTAAACCGAAATATACCGCTGCGGCACAACAGAAATTGACCCAAATGACCTCTGAGTTGGTCAATGCAGCCGTAGAAGATAACAATAACAAGAATTATAAAGAAGGTGCAAGTAAGCTATACACTGCGTACAAGTTGAGCCCTCAAGATACCATCTACCTTTATTATGCTGCCAGTAGCGCGGTAAATGGTGGCCCAGACAATTACGATCAGGCGATACGCTTTTACAATGAGTTGAAAGAATTGAATTACGATGGTAGTGAGGTGAAATATACTGCCGTCAATGTCGCCTCTGGTGAAGTAGAATCAATGGATAAGACGACCAGGGACCTGTATGTTAAGGCAGGTACCCATAAAGATCCAAAAGAAGAGACCACACCTTCAAAGAAAGCCGAAATTGTAAAGAACATCGCATTGATCTATCAAGAACAAGGAAAGAATGATGAGGCCCTCGCAGCATACGAAGATGCCATATCGAACAATCCTGACGATGTCAACTTGGTTTTGAACAAGGCTAACCTATATTATAGTATCGGTGAAAAAGATAAGTTTAAGGAACTAATGGGCCAAGCCTCGGCAATGGCCCCGAATAATCCGGATCTCTTATACAATATCGGGGTTATCAGTATGGAACAAGGTAATTTAGAGGAGGCCCGTGATGCCTTTAAAAAGGCCCTGGCAGTAGACCCTAATTACATCAATGCCCAATTGAACCTTTCTACCACGTACGTAAACGAAGGCAATGCCTTAATTGATGAAATGAATACATTGGGTACGTCAAGGGCCGACACCGCCCGTTACGATGAGCTTAAGGCGAAAAAGGATGAGTTGTTTTTGGAAGGCGTTAAAATTTTAGAAGAAGCCCTTAAAACCAATCCTGATAATGAAGGTATCCTATCCCAACTAAAGAATATCTATGGAGCACTTGGAGATAATGAGAACTTCATGCGTATCAAAAAATTGATAGGGGAATAAGTCAGTTCATAAGACAGCATAGAAAACCCTGATATTATATCAGGGTTTTTTTATGCAATTTTTTTGATGACACGTAATTTGTGGGAGTATATTTTTTCCGTTACGTTAAAAATGCCGGTGTGATCTAACCTATCAATACGTACTTGGCCATTGACATGTATGATGTAATTGTCTTTAAGTATGATACCTACGTGATTTATAATACCATCGTTATTATCAAAAAATGCAAGATCACCCGGTTCGCTTTCTTCGATAAAGCTTAATGGCTCCCCTTGTGTAGCTTGTTTCTCAGTGCTTCGAAATAGGTTGAACCCATTTATTTTATAGACCATTTGGCTAAAACCTGAACTATCTATACCAAAAGGGGTTTTTCCACCCGATAAATAAGGTGTATTTAGATATAGTAAAGCCGTCGCAACTAGGTTTGATTTCAATTGTTTTACTATGGGCGCACTTCCATCAAAGGAATGGTGTAATAAAGGGATGCCATCAACCCGAGATCCCAAAACAATAGGGGTCAATACCCCTTTTTCTGAGATAATATGTGAAACAAAATCCGTAGTAAGTCGATGGGCTTCTTTTGAGTCAAAGTCCTTAAAATGCGTTTCTGGGATTAGTCGAAATTGGTTGTTTAGGATCCAACCTTCACAATGGTCGAAACAGACTGTTATCCTGCTCCATTTTTTTCTACGTTCCTTGACCTTGAAGAAATCACCATAAAGTAATTGGGTCACCATGGCAGTGCTATCATCGGCACCACTTCTTACAGCAACGATACTCATATGGCAGATTCCATACTGCATTGGTATACTGCTAATGGATTAGTTGCGTTCAACGATTACGGCAGAAGCACCACCACCACCGTTACATATGGCCGCCGCTCCGATTTTGGCATCCCTTTGCCTTAAAATATGTATCAGGGTAACCAAAATCCTTGCTCCTGAGCAACCTAATGGATGCCCTAAGGAAACCGCACCGCCATTGACGTTTACATTTTCATCGGTCAAACCCAATAATTTCGTATTCGCCAACCCGACTACCGAAAAGGCTTCATTAAATTCAAAATAATCAACATCATCAATCTTGATATTTGCTTTGTCAAGGGCTTTAGGCAGGGCCTTTGCAGGGGCCGTAGTGAACCATTTCGGTTCTTGTGCGGCATCTGCATAACTTTTAATGGTGGCTAAGGGTTCTAACTTTAATTCCACCGCTTTTTCGGCACTCATGAGCACCAATGCAGCAGCCCCATCGTTAATCGTCGATGCGTTAGCGGCGGTAACCGTACCGTCTTTCGTAAATGCAGGTCTTAGTGCCGGAATTTTTTCCATCCGCACGTTCTTGTATTCTTCATCTTCTGAAAAGAGCAGTGGTTCCCCTCTTCTTTGAGGTACTTCTACGGGTACTATTTCCTCTGAGAATTTACCTTCATTCCATGCGTCAGCTGAACGATTATAAGATTGAATGGCAAATGCATCTTGCTCCTCACGGGTAAAATCGTGTTTTGTCGCACAGGCATCAGCACATACCCCCATTGCATTTTGATCATAAACATCGACCAACCCGTCTTTTTGCATGCCATCAACTAGGGAAGTAGGGCCAAACTTGGTCCCTTTGCGCATGTGTACGTAATGCGGGATAAGGCTCATATTCTCCATACCCCCGGCAACTACGATCTCGTTATCACCCAGGGTTATCGATTGGGCAGCTTGCATGACAGATTTCATGCCCGAGGCGCAAACCTTATTGATGGTGGTGCAAGGAACCGTATCTGGGATTCCCGCAAAAATAGCGGCCTGCCGTGCAGGTGCCTGACCTGTACCGGCCTGAACCACGTTGCCCATTAAAACCTCGTCGACCTGTTCTGGCGTCAAATTGATTTTTTCCAATGCACCTTTAATGGCAATAGCTCCCAATTTAGGGGCCGGAACCGATGATAAAGAGCCCATAAAGCTACCGATAGGGGTCCTAACGGCCGATACGATGACCACTTGTTTCATTACCTTACGTTTTATGCCACGAAAATACAAATTTAAAAATGCATTCCGCCTTGCAAAGTACTTATCTATCTATGTGAATTTTTAATTTTCTATTTTTGAGATTAGGCTTCAAAAAAATGGGAAAATCATTAGACAAGTTTTACAAGAAACAAGCACTTATTTATAAGTATGTCCTTTATTTTATTTCAATTGGTCTCATTGTCTTTTTTTTTCCGAGAGGTGGAAAATTCAAATATGATTTCCAAAAAGGAAAGCCTTGGCAATATGAAAATCTCTATGCCCCTTTTGATTTTTCCATTAAAAAAACGGAAGAGGACATCACTTCTGAAAAACAGGCATTACTGCAACGCAGGCTAATGTACTACACCTATGATGGGGCGGTTTATGAGAACGTCAAACAGTCTTACCTAAGGCAATCACCTTCGATATTTGCTGAAGGGACGGTTTCAAATTCACAAAAACGGGCCATGCTAAAAACGGGGGGTCAGCTGCTTGATTCCATCTACGTGAACGGTGTATTCCATACGGATGTTACCGAACAAGAAGTTTTATTGGTGGTGGATAATGAAGCTCGAAAATTGACCAAAAATCAGATTTTGGGCATCTCAGAAGCCAAAGAGAGGGTTGCGGACCACCTTGCTGGTTTTTCGAATGAGCTCCGTGCGCCCTTGGAGAACCTTATTAAAAATTTGATAAGACCCAACGTTACATTCAACAAAAACCTTACGGAGAATGCCTTGGAAGCTGAAATGTCTAAAGTGTCATTTACAAGAGGTGATATTTTAGAAGGTAAATTGATTATTGCAAAGGGTGAGGTTGTAGAATCCAACGATTATAATATTCTCAACTCATTAAAAACGGAGTACGAATCAGAACTTTGGAAAGGCAGTAATTACTATTTTATCTTAATAGGGTATACCGTATTGGTGGCATTGGTACTGATGATGCTGTTTTTGTTCTTGAAAAAGTACCGTACTGAAATTTTCAACAATAACACCAAGGTTACCTTCATCTTCGTGAACATTCTTTTAATGGTCTTCATCACCACTTTGGTGGTTGAGAACAATGATGCGTTTTTATATGTGGTACCCTTGTGCATACTTCCCCTTGTATTGAAAAACTTTTTTGATGCTCGATTGGGCCTTTTCGTTCATGTTTTGACCATTTTGATCTTAGGTTTTGTGGTACCCAATAGTTTCGAATATATTTTTTTACAGATTATCGCTGGTATTGTGACCATACTTACGGTTTCAGAATTGTACAAAAGGGCCAATCTTTTTATTTCGGTCGGTCAGATTACCTTAATCTATATCATAGGGTATTTTGCTTTTCATGTGATACACGAAGGAAACCTACAGAATATTGAATTGGTCACTTTTGGTATTTTTCTGCTGAATGGGATGATAACCCTATTTGCCCAACCTTTGATTTATCTGTATGAAAAGATATTTGGCTTGGTATCTGATGTATCGTTATTGGAACTATCCGATACCAATTCAAAATTACTGAAAGAACTTTCAAATAAGGCCCCAGGTACTTTTCACCACTCTTTACAGGTTGCCAACTTGGCAGAGGCCGCGGCCAATGAGATAGGGGCAAATTCCATGTTGGTCAGGGTAGGTGCACTATATCACGATATTGGTAAGATGGATAACCCGACCTATTTTACCGAAAACCAGATTACGAATGTTAACCCGCATGATGACCTACCACCAAAAGAAAGTGCCAAGATTATAATTGACCATGTCATCAACGGTATCGAATTGGCTCGAAAGAACAACCTACCCGATCGTGTAATTGATTTCTTACGAACCCACCATGGTACGAGTTTGGTATTCTACTTTTTTAAAAAGCAGCAGGAGATCGACCCAGAAGTAAGTGATGAGGATTTTAGATACCCGGGCCCTATACCTTTTTCAAAGGAGACCGCGATTTTAATGATGGCCGATGCCGTGGAGGCAGCCTCAAAAAGCCTAAGGTCACCAACCTATTTGATGCTTGATGAATTTGTTGAAAAAATAGTGAAGGGCCAGATGCAGGCCAATCAATTCTTAAATGCGAATATTACCTTTAAGGAAATAGAGGCCGTCAAAAAAGTGCTGAAACAAAAATTGACCAACATCTATCATTTACGAGTAGAGTATCCGGAGTAAGTTTGGTTAGGTGCAGTTTAATTCAAATGCAAACGTTAATAAAATGAAAAACAAGTTGTTATTCCCTTGAATAATAGTTAAATTTACTTATATAAAAGTTGTACTATCAATTTTAAAAGTAAAGCTATGATTTCTAAAAACAACTTCCTTTCGGCTACGATTACATTCTTATTTAGTGTTGCCATTTTAACAGGACAACAATCCGGACCTGCAATCACAGATCAATCATTGGAGGATGTTTTTTGGGAATCCCTGCAAAAAGAACGTGCGCCGAAGGATTCCCTAGTGCTTTGGCAAGAGCAAGTTTTGCTGCATACTGATAAGGATATTCTTGAACCGAAAGAACACTTGTTTTTTAAGGCTTATGTGCTTACGGGTCCTGAACAGTTGCGGGTGAGCGCGAGTGACGTGCTTAAGGTGGAACTTCTGAATGAAAATGGGCAACTGGTCAACAGTCAGTATCACAAAGTGGTTGACGGGGCAGCAGAAGGCTCCTTTAAGGTTCCGAAAAAAACGAAATCCGGTAAGCATTACCTTCGGGCCTATACCAGATGGATGTTGAACTACGGGCCTGAAAATTTTGCGGTCAAGGCCATTTCCGTTCAGAAGCGTAAATCACTTTCATCGGTCGGTAATCTTGATTTCGGTGGTATCGAAGTTTTTCCGGAAGGCGGAAACCTGATTGCGGGATTGGAGAATAGAATTGCGGTGGGTTTTGAAAAACTGGGGGAAACCCAGATTTCGGTAGTTGATGAAAATAACAATGAAGTGGCCAAAGTGCAAAACTATGGAGGCGGTTTAGGTACGTTTTTGTTAAAACCTAAAGTCGGTGAACGGTATAGCCTACTGCTTAATAAAGGAAGAAAAATTCCCCTCCCCAATAGTAATGCGGTAGGTTATACATTACGATTGAATACGATAGATGATTCTAAAGTCGTGGCAAAAGTAGCTTCAACAAAAAATCTAAAAGACCAAGACATTTATTTGCGGGGAAGAATCAATGGAATCAAGTTTTTTGAATCCAAAGTAGATTTCAATAAGAACAATGAGGTCGAGATTGACATTCCGAAAGGTAAATTGCCCAACGGGGTGCTAAGACTTCAGTTAGAAGATGATATTGATCAGGTCTGGGCTAGCCGGCCATTGCATATTAGCAATAATGAACTTCGACTTCAAATCGAAGAAACTTCAAATGTCGAGGGTAGGTCATTGAAAATAAAGGTTACGGATACCGAGGGCTTGCCCGTACAAACCGAACTTTCAGTGGCCCTGGGTCAAAATAAGACGGTTAGCACTTCAAAAAATAGTTTCGATAGCGTTAGAAACCAACGTTTTTTAAATGATCTGTTGGTGCTCACCAACCAATTACCTGCAGATTATGCATTGAATAAGGTTACGGAACTTCCCGATGAAATCAGATATAATTTTCAGAAAGGGCTGGAATTTTATGGTAGGGCCTATGATTTAGATGCAGTTCCCTTGACCAATACCAAAATTCAGATCGTAGTCAGCGGAGAAGGTGAGGCAGAGGCTTATGAGGTGGTTACTAATGAAGAAGGCCTTTTCGAACTGAAAAATTTGCAGATTGAAGGGGAGGCAGACATGGTTTTTAGAAGGGTCGCTGAAGAAGACAGGGACAAGTTCGTAAAGGTAGTACCCTATCAATATGAAACCCCTCCCTTAAACTTTGAAGACAAGAATGGACAACAAGATTTACGATCAAAACAGTTCATCCCTAAAAAACAAACTGCTGAATTCAAACCGGATGAGAATGCCGAACGATTGGTTACCTTAGAGGGAGTTACGTTAATCGGGGAAAAATTGAAAGCAAAAAGGACGCCCTCAATCTACAATATCGAACCAGATAGGGTTACCTATCAAAATCCGGAAAGACCCAGAACGATACCTGAACTGTTTTTAGGTATTCCGGGCGTGCAGGTGGTAGGTTTGGGGAGTTTAAACCCGAGATTGGTATTACCGCGGACTATTGGTGGTGGGCCTACTTTATGGGTCATAGATGGATTGCCCTTGATACAACCTACATCGTTAAACGATATTATGAGCCTTGTACCTTTCTTTGACGTTGACCGAATTGAGTTATTGCTTGGAGCAAATGCCACTATTTACGGAACTAGAGGTGCCGGAGGTGTAATTTTGATGTATACTAGAAACGGTATGGATGAGAATTATTTTAATCGAAAAAAAGCGCGACTGACTTTTGAGGGTTTTCATGATTCCCTTTCTTTTGATGCGTATCAAGGACAATTAAACAGTAAGAGGGGCAAGACCGAAGGCAGCACGGTGTATTGGAATCCTTCGCTAAAAACCGATGAAAATGGGGAAGCTGTAATCGAACTTCCGAAACTATCCGAATCAGGGGGAATTACCTTCGATGTCAAAGCCATTACACCAGATGGTAAAAACGGAAGTTTAAAAACGATTTATTAGTAAGCAATGGAAATAATCAAAAATAAAGTGGGGCAATTGCCCCACTTTATTTTTTTGAAACCTTTTGTAATTTTTATTTCAAATAATTAAAAAAATAGTTGTTTCCTTTAACTTGAAAGGGTATTTTTGCATCCGCATTTTGCGTAAGTTCTTAAGTAAGTAAGATTAAAGGAGAGGTGCCGGAGTGGTAACGGAGCAGATTGCTAATCTGTCGACGCGTAAGTGTCGCATGGGTTCGAGTCCCATTCTCTCCGCAATTTCTTTTAATAGGGATAACTACTCGGGGTGTAGCGTAGCCCGGTTATCGCGCCGCGTTTGGGACGCGGAGGTCGCAGGTTCGAATCCTGCCACCCCGACGAACTGCCATTATGGCAATATCAAAACCCTGCTAATCGTATGATTATCAGGGTTTTTCATTTTTTCTGCAATCATATGATATCGTTTGAAACCACCCTTCTGGTGTGCAATTCGGTGTACAAAGCGGTACGCAATTTGTGCTAATTTTAAATAG
>NZ_BTGQ01000005.1:0-388796 GCF_036985505.1 Croceitalea sp. MTPC5 | reverse complement strand
GGGCACATTCAGTTGAAGCTGACTTTTTTTGCTAGCTAACGGTATGATTTGCTGGTGTTTTGATACCATTCCGTTAGAAGGATCTTAAGTTAAAAATGGTATTGTCACATTTATTAATCTGCAAACTGCACCCTGATTAATGGGCTGTTGATCAGACTATACAACGCTTTGGTATTCATATGAAAACTTGAGGCAGCCGATTCTGTAAATGTTTTGAGCTCTGTAAGTTTTTGGGCGTCGTAATACAGACCATTCATAAGAACACCATGGATTTCGCTAGTATTGGAAATATCCTTTAAGGGGTTACGATTTAACAATACCAAATCAGCTACTTTTCCCTTTTCTATACTACCGTAATGATGTTCTTTTTCTACATATTGAGCAGGCACTATAGTTGCACTTTGTAATGCCTCAAGATTTGTGAGCCCACATTTTGTCAAATCCACTAATTCTTCATGAAGACTAAAACCAGCAAACGTATAAGAATCGGTAACATCCGTACCTGCCATAATAGGTACTCCAATAGCATTGGCCAGTTCTACTTGTTCCATTGCGATTTTATAAAAATCGGCACTGACTCCTTTTGTTGCTTCTGCATTGTTTCTTTTGGCATTGTTCTTTGTATCTAAATCCCACCATAATTTCTTTCTTATGGCCGTTATATATTTTAAGTTAGGATTGGCTGTGTAGTCTACATCATGAGCAAATGCTTCAAACTTCAAAGTTTGCACCGTGGGAACCCAGTAAGCCTTCTTTGACTGCATTAATTGCATGAGTTCTTTAGCTACCTTGGGATCATAGTCCTCAATCAGCTTCCTTTTATATTTAGAAAAATTGGTTTTCCAATTTTCAGGATGCTTTAAGCTGTCAGCTTCAGGAAAGGATTCGAATAAAAAGATACGGCCATGTTCAAAACTACGTTGTCCTAGATTGAGAGCTTCTTCTAAACTCAAAAACATAGGCTTATGACCTGCGATATGCAATCCATAATATTCAGCCCTTTTGGCCAATTTTCTGTAAGAGGCAACAGGTATTTGCTGATAGATTTTAATGAAATCAACCTGTTCGTTTTTATAAAATTGTAGTAAGGAATCTACTTGTTCTGGATTTTCGAGTTTAAAAAAATCAGGAAATCCATCTGGCACACTCGATGCCCCATCTATTTGATAGCTACTTTGTAATACATATCGTGGCATTATCCTTTTATTAGCATTCAATTCAGCATTCCACTTGAGGCGTTCCCTACTGCCAACCCAATAACTATCTTTTTGATTTAATTGACCTGACATATCCCTAATGCCTGTAACACCATTGGCAATGTAAAGCGGATGGTGCAACCAAGGGGAATGCTGATTTGAATGTGTATGCATATCCCATAACCCTGGAATTACATATTTGCCCCTTCCATCAATTAGTAATGTATTTGCATCTTCCACTAAAATTTCTAAACTATCTATGGCAGTAATCCTATTATTTTTAATTAAGACATTTCTCTTCTCTAACACGTCTCCAGTTTTTACATCAATAACATTAATTGACTTTATAAGCACTGTATGATGTTTTTGTGGAATCGAGAGATTTGACATTGGCCAAATGATACCCAAGGTAATCGCCAATATTAGAAACACTAAAACCAAGAGAATTGCTTTAAGAGATTTAAATAGTTTCTTTTTCATTGTAGATAAGCTCAGTTATGATGACGATTTACATTAGTAATTGTGACTTGCTTCTAAGCTACATGTGAGAAAATCTTGTTTACGATTTTCCATTCACTATCGATTTTGGTAAGTGACAAATAATCATAATAATTATAGCCCAGCATGGGTAGGTGCACCTTGGCCATGGCAATATTGCCAATGACATCTATACCAATAGTGTCCATTTTAAAAGCTTCGTTTAATTCGTTCGGACTTTGTCTGTTTTTGACGCCGTCTATATATTCCGTTGTGCTTTTTTGGTAAGGCACTCCATTGATATCCCCATAGATAATTGCATTGCTGGTAAAACAAGTTTCAAGCTTGTCTGGATCTCCATAGAAGATACCTTCAAAGTAATTTGCAATTACCTGTTCTATTTCTTTGATATTGTTTTTGTACATATTATTTGATTTTAGATTGAGTGCCCTACAGTATGACCACCAGCCACATTAATAGTTTCACCTGTAATGAAATCAGATGATGCCAAATAGTAGGCGGCTTCGGCAATTTCATGAGCTTCACCAACACGATTTAATAAATGTAGCCCTGCTAAGCTATCAGCATCTTCAATGCCCATTTTTCCTTGTAATGGACTTCTAATGATTCCTGGTGCTATGGTGTTTACTTTAATATTGTTCTTGCCAAACTCTGCTGCTAATTGTCTAGTTAATGAATGAATAGCCCCCTTACTGGTTATTGGTGCGGTTGCCGGAAAACCTCCAATAGCATGATCTACTAATACGGTTCCTATGTTTATTATGGAACCTTTCTCTTGCTTTAGCATTTCACTAATTGCGGCTTGAGACGTAAAATAGGTGCCTTTGAGGTTAATATTCCAATAGCGTTCTAAATCTTCTTCTTGAACATCTAAAAATGGTTTTGGCGCAAAGACACCAGCATTGTTGACAAGCACATCCACTGAATTGAATGTTTCTTTAGCTAGACGCACTAGCGCTTTTCCTGTATTTTGATCGCTAATGTCTCCGGCAAAATAAATGGCATTTGAAGGCGAACCCAAATCCTCATAGGCTTTCCTTAAATTGTCTTCATTAGAAGAATTCATTACAACATTACTTGCTCTGTCAATAAAGTACGCTGCAACAGCTTTTCCTATACCGGTTGAGGCTCCTGTAATAATTACGGTCTTGTTTTTCATGATTTAAATTTTTTTTGAATTCGAATATTGTTTTGCATCATAGCCCCAATTATCAATAGGGATTTCGTCTATAACCACATGTGTGGTTTTTGGGTTCTTGTTTAATACGTCTACCAGCAATTGCGTTACCCCCGCAATGAGCTGATGTTTTTGTTCTTTGGTTACCTGTTCGTCGGTGACTTTAATGTTTACATAAGGCATCTTTTCTACTTTTAAATTAACACTACAAAGGTCTAGGGAACATCGAATAATATTAAGGATGTTTGTCACTACTTTTATGTGATGTATGTCACATTAAATAGGTGTAAATAGACCTCGTTGAATACTTTTTATTCTTAGAATTAAAATTCTTAAGGCGGTTTTTTTCGAGGGTTGATCTCATTGTAGTTTTAAAACTTAGGCTACAAAGTGGAAATGAACCCGAGGGAAGAGGAAGCACTTAAAGCACTACTATA
This sequence comes from Croceitalea sp. MTPC5, assembly GCF_036985505.1. Lineage (NCBI taxonomy): Bacteria > Pseudomonadati > Bacteroidota > Flavobacteriia > Flavobacteriales > Flavobacteriaceae > Croceitalea > Croceitalea sp. MTPC5. The sequence continues at coordinate 385,488 of NZ_BTGQ01000005.1, read as the reverse complement.
GCGTGATGTACACCACGTTTTTCGTTTAACGCTTTGATGTGTATGAATGGTAGCGGATTTATCAGGACTGCTTTTTGCGATACTATTATACCATACTTAAATTAAAAAACGACTCGGGAAGAACCCAAATCGCTATTGCTTTTATATTGTATGGCAAGCAGTGTTTATCCGCCCACTTTGTAATTTCCAGCTTCAATTTGAAAAGTTTTCATTAGCCGTGTCCACGTATTTATCTGGGCAATTGCCAAGGTCAAAATGACGATTTCTTTTTTTTCAAAATGGCCTTTGATGACTTCGTAGTCGTTGTCGGCTATTGGTTTTCCGTTTAGTTTTGTAAGTATCTCGGTAAAGTGTAGAACGGCTCTTTCTTTGTCTGTAAAATAATTAGTCTCTTCCCAAACTATAAGTGACGACAAACGAAGGTCAGTTTCTTCAAGGTTTTTTAGTTCTTTGTGGTGCATATCGACACAATAGGCACATCCATTGATTTGGGCAACCCTTAGACGCATCAATTCCAATAATTTCATATTAATTCCCGAATTGTTGATGTAATTTTCTAAATCAAACAATTTCCCCATTATTTCTTGAGGGATTTCTGTAAATAATATTCGTTCCATTTTTATTTTATTTTGAATTCGGAACAAAGATATTTTTGGGAAAAACCAATGCGGTTAAGGTATCTTAAGAAATACCTTTGGACCTTATTGTGCTCAAATGTTGGGGGGTTACTTCCAAATAGGAGGCAATCATATATTGCGGCACACGTTGACTGAAATTGGGCAAGGTTGAAATGAATTGATCATATCGACTCTTACTGTCCATATTGAGGTAAAATTCGCTATGTTTTTGAATTGCAATGAGCCAATTTTCAGTTATTTTTCTAAATATTCGTTCAAGAATAGGGACTTTTAAGAATGCATTTTCAAGTTCAGCCTTTCCAATCTGCAGAACGGTTGTATTCTCTAATGCTTGTATGTAACTTTTTGAAGGTGTTTCGCCCTTGTAGCTATCCCAATTGGTCAGCCACCAGTTTTCTACTGCAAATTGAGTTATTTTCTCGTTGCCTTTATGGTCAATATGAAAGACCCTTGTTAAGCCACTTAATATAAAATACTGATGCTTGCAAGTTTTCCCAGCTTCCAGTAGAAATTCAGACTTCGAGAACTTTCTTTTTTGTGTTAGATTAAAAAAATAGTCAATCTCTGAAAATGATAATTTTTCATATCGTCTCAAATATTCAGCTAACTGTTCTTTTTCTTTCAACTTTTTTATTATTTATAGGCTCCGTTAAGTGTTACTTATGGCTATTTACAGCTATACAAACATAGTCTTATCCCGCTAATATGCTTGAAGTTCGTTATTTATAGCGGTCCCTATTCACGGTTTTGACTTGGAAATGTAGTTTTAAAATTCATAATATAAAGTTAAGATGAATGGAAGAGGATGAAAAGGACTTAAATCACTGCTTTGGGGTGATGTATGTCACATTTGACATACTGTTAATTTGAAGGATTAGGTCATGTGTAAACTTAAGATCAAGAATTAAGCCTACTTAATGTTTCCCTAGAAACCCCTAAATAAGAAGCAATTAGCTTTTTAGAAACCCTTTGGAACAGTTGAGGGTATTGCTCCAGAAGTAGATCGTATCGTTCTTTGGCGGAATTCTTAAGAAGCGAGAGGATTCTTTTCTGTAGAGCAATGCGTCCGAACTTGCTTTTTTTGGCCCAGAACCGTTCCATTTTGTGCATTTGGGCAGTAAGTTTATCCCTATTTTCGAATGAGATGTAGAGAAACTCACAATCTTCTAAACAGTCAATATATATATTCGAAGGCGTTTGTTTGACAAAAGATTCATAATCAGTAATCCACCAATGTTCCATTGCAAAACGCAATATATGCTCTTTTCCGTTTTCGTCGATGAAATAACTCTTAACACATCCTTTCGTTATCCAGAACTCTTTTTTGACTATTTCACCCTCCTGAACAAGATATTGGTGTTTTCGCTTTTTAACCATTTCAAAATGACGCAATACAAACGCAAACTCTTCATCGGTCAGAGGGATAATCTCTTCAATATGTAACCTTAGTGGATGTTTCATTCTGCTTGCAGGTAAGTTGTAGTAACAACGGCTCCTATTAAAAACCATGATCCAGTCCTCTAAAACTAATCAATATTTTCTTTTTAATTTCAACAAGGTTTTTTCTTATTTATGTTACCTACTTTGTATCGCTATAGTTTGTAATATGACCCTTCTATCATAATCAAATACTTATTGTTGTATTTATAACTTTTTGTTGTATTTTGATTTTTAATGCTTTTTTACTTGTTTATATAAGAGGTAAATTTACCTTTGCTCCTCAAATTGGAAAAAGCGTGCTTCCGGAGCCATATAATAGACCAGTTGTCACATTGAGCGCAGTCGAAATGTTTTGACCGTCAACGAGTTGAACCTTTCGATATTTTTTCATAAAAATGGGCCAAAAGAGGTCAAGAAATCGTTGAATTTGCAGAAAAAGAACTAGAACATGAAAGTAGCGGTTGTTGGTGCCACGGGAATGGTTGGCGAAGTAATGTTAAAAGTATTGGCCGAACGTAATTTTCCTATTACAGAATTACTCTTGGTAGCCTCTGAGCGTTCCGTAGGCAAAAAACTGGCCTATAAAGGAGAAGAACATACCATCATCGGTCTGGCCGATGCCGTCGCTGCAAAACCGAACATCGCGATCTTTTCCGCTGGTGGCGACACCTCATTGGAGTGGGCCCCCAAATTTGCTGAAGTAGGTACCACTGTCATTGACAACTCTTCTGCTTGGCGCATGGACCCGACCAAAAAATTGGTGGTGCCAGAAATCAATGCTTCCCAACTCATTGCCGAAGATAAGATCATAGCCAACCCAAATTGCTCGACCATTCAGTTGGTGATGGCACTGAACCCCTTGCACCAAAAATACCAAATGAAACGCGTAGTCATTTCTACCTACCAATCGGTTTCAGGTACCGGGGTCAAAGCGGTCAAACAATTGGAAAATGAGATGGCCGGTATAAAAGGCGAAATGGCGTACCCGTACCCCATCAACCGAAATGCATTGCCCCACTGTGACGTATTTTTAGAGAACGGCTACACCAAAGAGGAGATGAAACTCGCTCGAGAGCCCCAAAAAATATTGGATGACCGTAAATTCTCAGTCTCCGCAACCGCAGTTCGTATTCCGACCGCAGGAGGTCATTCCGAATCGGTAAACGTTGAATTTCAAAAAGACTTTGACCTATCTGAAGTTCGAAAGTTATTGAGCGAGACCCCAGGGGTGACCGTTCAAGATAATCCCGATACCAATACCTATCCCATGCCGATTTACGCGCATGATAAAGACGATGTATTCGTCGGTCGAATTCGCCGCGATGAAACGCAGCCGAATACCCTGAATATGTGGATAGTTTCAGATAACCTTAGAAAAGGGGCTGCGACGAATGCGGTACAGATCGCCGAGTATTTGGTAGACCATAAATTGGTATAAGCCTCCCCATACCCCTCCCAAGGAGGGGCTTGATATTTAGATTATGGGATATTTGTTCACATGGCACTAAAGCTCCTTCCCCCAGTTAGAGAAAGGTGTCCCGACACCAAAGGTCGGGACGGAAGGGTTCGTAATTCACCCCATGCCAATCCCATAAATAGCGGATTATCCCTCACGGTCCAGAATCGAAAAGTCTTAACAACTCGTTTCCCACTATAGTTAAAAAACGTTAAGCATTTCTTTTTAAGTAGGCATTGTTTCGTTTTATGGTATTTTTAAAGCGACTAATGATATCCGGATAAATGAAAAAAATAACCCTTGTGCTTGTAGTACTTATTGTCACTGCATGTACAACTAAAAAAAAGCGAGACCCTATAGTTGTGAATTATCCAACCACTAAAAAAGTTGATACCGTTGAAACGTATTTTGGAACTGAGGTCAGCGACCCCTATCGTTGGCTTGAAGATGACCGTAGCCCAGAAACAGAAGCCTGGGTAAAAACCCAGAACAAGACCACTTTTGGGTATTTAGACAGTATTCCTTTTCGAGATGATCTTAAGAATAGATTAGAAAAACTCTGGAACTACGAAAAATTGGGTTCCCCTTTCAAAGAGGGCGATTACACCTATTTCTATAAAAATGATGGATTACAAAATCAATATGTGGTCTATCGTAAAAAAGATGACGGCCAAGATGAGGTCTTTCTAGACCCAAATACGTTTTCAGAAGATGGAACCACATCGTTAGCGGGTCTTAGTTTTACCAAAGACGGTTCACTAGCTACCTATCTTATTTCTGAGGGGGGCAGTGATTGGCGTAAGGCCATTGTACTGAATGCCACTACCAAAGAGCAAGTTGAGGATACCTTGGTCGATATTAAATTCAGTGGCATCTCTTGGAAAGGGAACGAGGGTTTCTTTTATTCCAGTTATGATAAGCCCAAAGGCAGTGAACTCTCAGCTAAAACGGACCAACATAAATTGTACTATCATAAACTAGGTACCCCGCAGTCGGAAGACCAAGTTGTTTTTGGGGGTATTCCTGAAGAAAAACATCGTTATGTAGGCGGCTATGTTTCTGAGGATCAGCACTATTTGTTTATCTCAGCCTCTATATCGACTTCTGGTAATAAACTCTACCTCAAAGACCTCTCAAAACCAAACAGTGATTTGGTAACCATATTGGACCATACCGATTCAGATACGTATGTGATAGAAAACGAGGGTTCTAAATTGTATTTGGTTACCAACCTTAATGCACCCAACAAGAAAATCGTAGTTACGGATGCTTCCAATCCCAATCCTGAGAATTGGCAAGACTTTATCCCCGAGACAAAAAATGTGCTGACTGCCGGTACCGGTGGCGGCTATTTCTTCACCGAATATATGGTGGATGCCATTTCAAAAGTGCTACAGTATGACTATAATGGTGAACTGGTTCGCGAAGTGGAATTACCCGGCGTTGGAAGTGCCGGTGGCTTTGGGGGCAAAAAGAAAGATAATGAGTTCTATTTCTCATTTACCAACTACAACACACCGGGCTCGTCTTACAAATACAATGTCGAAACCGGGCAATATGAGCAATACTGGAAACCTGAAATTGATTTTGATCCCTCGGCATATGAATCTACACAAGTATTCTATGAATCAAAGGATGGTACGAAAGTACCCATGATCATCACCCACAAGAAAGGTATCGAACTAAACGGTAAAAATCCGACCATACTATATGGTTACGGCGGTTTTAATATCAGTTTGACCCCCTCTTTCAGTATCGTAAATGCCGTATGGATGGAACAAGGCGGTGTTTATGCGGTTCCTAACCTTCGTGGGGGTGGGGAGTATGGAAAAAAATGGCACGACGCAGGAACCAAATTGAAGAAGCAAAATGTTTTTGATGATTTTATCGCAGCTGCCGAATATTTGATTGCGAATAAGTATACTTCAAAAGAATACTTGGCCATCAGGGGCGGCTCTAACGGCGGCCTTTTGGTTGGGGCGACTATGACACAACGACCAGATCTCATGCAAGTGGCTCTGCCAGCTGTCGGCGTATTGGATATGTTGCGTTACCATACCTTTACCGCTGGCGCAGGATGGGCTTATGACTATGGAACTGCTGAAGAAAGCGAGGCCATGTTTGAATATCTAAAGGGCTATTCCCCCGTGCATAACGTCAAGCCCGGGGTTACATATCCGGCAACTTTGGTGACCACTGGTGATCATGATGATCGGGTAGTACCCGCCCATAGTTTTAAATTTGCTGCCGAATTACAAGAAAAACAAGTAGGGAACAATCCTACTTTAATACGGATCGAGACAAATGCTGGCCATGGGGCAGGCACACCGGTCAGTAAGACCATCGAACAATATGCGGATATCTTTGGATTTACCCTTTTCAATATGGGCTATGATGAATTGCCCAACCAAGCGGTAATAAAATCGTTCAAAGATTGATACCCTTATCGAAATAATACATTGATAGCATCCGTTTCTAAAGAAACGGATGCTTCTTTTTTACCATACAATGCTTAACGTCAAAGCCATTTCTTTTGCTTATCAGAACCAACTTGTATTGGATGATATTTCCTTTCAATTAGAAAAGGGAAAACACCTTGCCATCATGGGGGAAAGTGGTTCAGGTAAAAGTACCTTGTTAAAGGTGATCTACGGATTATTGCATCTGGCGAAAGGAGAGGTCTTTTGGGGCAAACTAAAAGTATTGGGGCCAAACTTTAATTTGGTTCCCGGTGAAAAGTACATGAAATATGTGGCCCAAGATTTTGACTTAATGCCCTTTACCACAGTAATGGAGAACATTGCAGAACACCTATCCGCCTTTGAACAAGAGCACCATGAAGCAAGGGTTTCTGAATTACTTCGGATTATTGAACTGGAATCGTATGCCAAGACCAAAGTGAAAAGCCTCAGTGGTGGTCAGCAACAACGTGTAGCGTTGGCAAGGGCCTTGGCACAAGAACCTGAAGTACTTTTATTGGATGAACCCTTCAGCAGTATTGATCAGTTCAAAAAAAATGAGCTTCGTTATAAACTGTTCCCTTATTTGAAGGAGAAGGGTATTACGGTAATTTCTGCTACCCACGACCCGAATGATGTACTCGCTTTTGCTGATGAGACCTTAGTCTTGAAAAAGGGTAAGAAGCTGAGCCATGATCATACCAAACATATTTATGACAGGCCAAAAGAGCGGTATATTGCATCACTTTTTGGTATCGTCAACGAAATTCCGGTAGACCTATTAAAAGAATACAGCAAGGTAGATACCACTATTTTAGTTTATCCGCATGAATTTGAAATAGCCGTCGCATCAGGTTTTGAAGTATATGTAGTCAACAACCACTTTCAAGGGGGGTATTATTTGATTGAAGGACTCTCTAAAACGGGTTTGAGTGTGTTTTTTACCAATCTTCATCCGTTAAAGCCCCATACACAGGTATTTTTAAATGTATCACTACAATTGGTCAATAAAAGGCTCAATACCGTGTAGTCGCCCATTCGTCGAAAACCTACGATGTAAAGCAATAGTCGATTTCAAGTCTGCGTTATTTTTCTAGAACCCCAAAACTATTGTGACGTGAAAAAGCTATATCCGTTTTTTTTAATTCCCTTTTTATTTTTAAGTTTTTCAATTGCATGCTCTGAAGATACCGGTATGGACGCAGAGGTTGTCGAAAGCTCCGATCAAGGGGATACCGATGATGACCAAAGTTCGACCGACGAGGGTACCGGTGATGACAATACCTCATTAATTACACTTACGGCCACCCCAGATATCATTCTGAATAACGGTGAAGGTGAACAAGATTGGAATGATAACGTTTTTTTGACCGCCAAGAGAATAAATGGCTCCCCTGCGAATATTGTATATGAAAGCCGTTTTCGCGATGATGGTTTTGGTGTGGCCGGAGGCCGTTGGGAGCAAATTGATTATTATTACGAATATCAGGGTGAAATTGTAGAAGCAAGCGAACAATTGATAGTCAATTTTAGGCAGCCCGTTAAAAATATCATGCTTCAAGTCGGACAAATGGATCCCAATGAAGGTAGACAAGCAAAAGAAGGTACCACTTGCGATGATAATGATACCGTAAGGGTAGATGAATCTGGAAAATGGACGGCCTATAATGCCAGTGGGCAAGAAATCGCTACCGGAATTTTATTGGATGAATTTTCTATCGAAGGCAAACTACCTGATTCAATGGGTTCTTACCGATTTCGGCTGGCGATTGAAAATGTTTCGACGCTAGTCATTGAGGCAACGCAATGGGGCGGACAAGAACGGGGTTGCCCTACCTCGCGCGCAGGATACGCCACCCAAGCATTGAACGATAGCGGTAATACCGAAAATAACTCTGAGTTTAATCTAATGGCACTATCGTACGAAAACTGACAATACAACACTTCGTTATCTTTGTGTAAAAATCCATTTTGCAGCAAGAAGTCCTCTTAAAAGAACTACAATTCAAGGCCATACGTAGTAGTGGCGCAGGGGGGCAGCATGTAAACAAGGTTTCATCAAAAGTGGAGCTTAGTTTTGATTTAAATGCCTCAACGGGTTTATCCGCTAAAGAAAAAGAGCGGCTTTCACAAAAACTGGAAAAGAGATTGAACAAAGAACATCTGTTGATTTTACAATGTGATGAGGCCAGAAGCCAATACAGAAACAAGCAATTGGTGATCGACAGGTTTTTTGAATTGTTGAAAAAGGCCTTGCATGTTCCTAAAAAAAGGAAACCTACAAAGCCCTCAAGATCTTCAGTTGAAAAAAGGTTGAAGTCAAAAAAAGCGGCTTCAACTAAAAAAGCAAACCGGCAAAGACCAAGTTTGGATTAGAACTACATGCCCTGCCCCATATCGGGTAACTGGTAATGGTACGTCGCCCTTGTAATTTGATCGTTCTCCACTTGGTAAACACACAGTTCATCCATTTGTTGGCGCCCCCTATCCTTAAAGGTTGCGTCCATTGACATCGGTACAACAAAATGATTGCCAGCAACCATGGGGTCTCCAACAGAGCCTCCATGCATTTCTTCAATATTTTCAGCCCATTGTTGATATTCCTTGATAATATTCGCTTTTCCGGTTGTAATATGGTTGGGTATCCCTGGCATTTCTTCACTTACGGCATTGTCCGCATACATTCCATATGCTTCATCGTACTTACCCTCTTTACATAAGGTCACAAATTTATTAGCTACTTCTTGTGTTGTCATGATTGTTTTATTTAGTGATTATTGTTCTTAAATATAGAAAAGAATAAACCTAACTATTTTAAGGAAAAGTTAAATGAAAGATACGGTATCTAGTTGATTGCTATTATTTTAGATGTCATCTTGTTAAAGTTAATGACCTCGTTCAAGGCTTTGCCCAACAACAACTTGGCCATAGGGGTATTGGGCGAGATACAGAAGATCAGGGCGTCTTTGGTTTCAAACCTACCTGCTGATATGGCAATGTAATAATACGCATGATCCGTTTGAACCAAGCTTCCTAAGACTACTCTTTCACTGTTTGTTTCCGTTGGGACTTTTTTAAGAAGTTGCAGCATTTTTTCCGCTTCCAGTAATTGTTGACCTAGTTTTTCGCGTTCCAATTGTAACATGGCCCTACCTGTTTCATGTTTGTCGCCCGCGGTACTTTTTGATTCAGAAGACAATGCTGATTTGACTTCATCGATTTGCTTTTGAATACGCCGTATTCTCAGATCTACATAGTCTTTACAGAATTGATGGGCTTTTCTTTTCGCTTGCACAACTTAAAAAGTAAGGGTAAAAGTGGTTTCTACATTGGGTTTTGAATAGAGTTTCAAACTTCCGCCATGCAACTGTATAATTTGCCGTGAAAGGCTTAAACCAACGCCGGTTCCTTTTTCCTTAGTGGTAAAAAACGGCACAAAAATCTCATCCATCATATCTTCAGGTATTCCGGGTCCGTTATCCTTTATGGCAATGTACTTTCGATTTTTGGCATTGATTCCCGCAATCACTTCAATCAGTCCTGAAGGTTGGTTTTCTAAAGAATGTATGGCATTTTTCACCAAGTTGATCAATACTTGGGTAAGTTGTTTTTCGTCAATAAAAAATTCGAGGTTTTCAGACAATTGTATCCATTTTATTTCAATACCATCTTCCAGGTCAAGCTGCATGAGCACCTGTACTTTTTCGAATAACTTTTTGGCATCTACAATTTTCTTATCCGGTTTGGGAACATTGAGAAAGCTGCGGTATGATTGTACGAAACCCATTAAGTCGTTTCCTTGGTTTTTAATGACCTCAAGGCCTCGAGCCGCACTCTTTATCTTGTCTTTATCCAACTGTTCAACAATTTCATCGTTACCCTTATAATAGTACTTCAATATGGACTCTGAAATTGAGGTAATGGGCGTAATGGTATTCATGATCTCATGGGTAAGTACCCGTATCAGCCTTATCCAAGATTCGGTTTCCTTCTCATCCAACTCTTCATTGATATCTTGAACTACGACTAACAATAAAGGTTTCTCATCAAGTACTACCTGAGTGGATTTTAGGGCTAGATGTATTTGTTCACGTTCATTCGTCAACTGAAATAGTTTTCGTTCAAATGGACGAAAAGACTCAAAAACCTGATGGAGCTTTGGATCTATCTGCCGCAATTGTTTAATGTGGTTGAGCGGACTGTAATTGAATAACTTCTCTAAAGTCGGATTTGAAAAAAGGATATGCCCTTTTTCATTAAAGGTCATAATACCAATATTGGCCTGTTTTAAAATTTCTTGATAATATTTCTCACGTACCTGCAACTGTAAATGTACTTCTTGTATCAGGCCGTTGACCCTATTCAAACTTTGGTTGAGCTCTTTAAATGACTTTATGGTAACCCTTTCAGGAAAACGAAGGGTAAAATCCTCATTTTTTATAGCATCGAAAAAATAAGCGATCTTTCGATTGGTACTATTGATAAAACGTATCAAATCATATACCTGACCGACCAATGCCACTATGGAGAAGAACAATAACAAATACCAGGTTTTTACAGCCGTAAATGCCAGCCCTAGTGCCGTTGCGGTCAATAAGAGCACCCTTACGATCAGCTGGATGTAGAAGTTTCTGCTAGCCATTACTTTTTAAGTTTCTTCATTTTATTATACAGCGTCTGTCTAGAAACTCCCAATTGTTCGGCAGCTGCGCTATAGTTACCATTATGAAGATCCAAGGCCTTCGAAATCATAAAGTGTTCCATTTCATCTAAAGTAGTTGGCCCAGAATCAAATGATTGCGAAGGTTTTGAATGTAGTAAAAAATTCGATGGTTTTAACACATTGCCCTCTGAAAGTATCACGGCACGTTCCATAGTATGTTGTAACTCCCTAATGTTACCTGGCCATTGGTATTCCATCAGTTTTTCTTGGGCCAAATTATTGATTCGCAAACCCTGTTTGTCATATTTGCCTGCAAACCGCTTTAAAAAGAAATCCGCCAAAATCAAGATATCGCCTTCACGTTCGCGCAGTGGTGGTACTTCGATATGTATGGTATTGATACGATATAATAGATCTTCCCTAAATAGTCCGTCGGCAACCATTTGGTTTAAATTACAATTGGTCGCACAAATTAGTCGTATATCAACGCTTATTGGTTTGTTAGAGCCCACGCGAACAACGGCTTTGTTCTGAATGGCCGATAATAATTTCGCCTGGGTTTGAAGGGAGAGGTTACCCATTTCATCTAAAAACAAGCTCCCTTGGTTTGCCGCCTCAAATTTACCGGCGCGATCATCTTTGGCATCTGTAAAGGCCCCTTTGAGATGCCCAAAGAGTTCACTTTCAAATAGGCTATCTGAAATGGAACCCATATCAACATTGATGAAAACCTCATCTTTTCTGCTTGAGAGTCTATGCAATTCCCTTGCTATTAGTTCTTTACCTGTTCCATTTTCACCAGTAATCAATACATTGACATCGGTTTTCGCCACTTTTTGTACGAGGTTCAAAACTGAAGTCAAAGCCTTTGAATTGCCTACGATATGGTTCTTGTCATCATTGATAAGCTGTTTCAAACTGCTTTCCTTCTTTTTTAGCTGATGGATCTCTTGTTTTGACTTACGAAGTTCATAGGCCGACTTTACAGTGGTCAAAAGGCGCTCATTGTTCCAAGGTTTCAATACAAAATCAGAGGCACCTTGTTTCAGCGCCCGAACCGCTAAATCAACGGCCCCATAGGCAGTCATCATGATTACCGAGGTATGGGGCGATTTTTTCTTGATCTCATTAAGCCAGAACAGGCCTTCATTACCGGTATTTACACCAGCAGAAAAATTCATATCCAACAAAACGATATCTATTTCCTTAATGTCGGGAAACGAAGAAATTTGATTCGGATTGAATAGGGTCTGCACACTTTTATACTCAAATTGCAGTAGTATCTCTAATGCACTTAAGACACTTTTGTTGTCGTCGATGACTAAAATTTTTGCGTTGGTCATTTTGTAAAGCCTGTTAAAGTTTTTTTGAACGTCCGTAATGGGTCATGAACATTACGATCCATGTCAGATCGATAGCGGTCGAGACTTTATTTTAAGTACCTAATGTCAAACAGTTTCTCTACTGCGCTCGAGATGATGATACCATATGATTCATTACGGACGTTCAAAAGTTTTTTATTCAAAACAAAACACATACCGTTTTTGTAACCTTTCCGCTTTTTTCAGGTCTTTACTTAGACACCCCTTCAAATTAAAGACCTACGGCGTGGGGCAATGATTTTTAAAGCTACGAATCGATTACTTAAAAATAGTGTCGATGTAAAATTATTTTACACTTTTTGTATAAAAATTTTACACTCTAAAAATTATTACATTGAGCTGTTCATTTTAAACTTTTGATTATCAATATTTTAACTTTATGGCACAGCAATAGCTTACTAGTTGGCATAGTAAAAGAATATGAACTTTAAGAATTTCCTTTATTTCGTAGTACTGATAAGTGGGCTCCATCTGATGGCACAGAAGTCATGGACCTTGAATGATTGTGTGGCCTATGCTATTGAGAACAACCTACAACTGAATGATTTTGAATTTACGGAACAATCGAACAAAGAGACCTATCGACAATCCATTAGAAATTTACTGCCCAACGTAAATGGCTTCGCAGATTATAATGTGAGTTTTGGTAGACAGGTGAATCCGAACGATAACAGCATCTCGAACACCGAGTTCTTCTCAAACAACTATTCTTTGAGCGGTTCCTTTGACGTGTTCCAAGGCTTTCAGAAAATTAATAGCATAAAGGCCTCCAAATTTTTATACAAGGCTACAAAAGAAGAGAGCCTTCAACAAAAATACCTTTTGGCATTCAGGGTAATGCGTGCCTTTTACGACATTCAATTTATCGATGGGCTGATTACCATTTCAAAAGAGCAGGTAGAGATTTCACAAACCAATTATGCGTTGGTCAAAAAACAAATTGAAGTCGGTTTAATGGCCGGAGCCGATTTATACGAGGCCGAATCTTTATTGCTTGCCGATAAATTGGTGTTGACCCAAAATGAAAACCGCTTGATAGCCGCAAAGCTTGCATTACTGCAGGCTATGAATTTACAAGGCGAAAGTGATATTCGTATTCAACCTGATATTGAACAAAGTGAAGAGTTTGCCAATACCATTATTAAAGGAGATTCCATCTTTGATACTGCAATGGGTTTTGTACCGTTGATCAAAGCCCAAGAACTTCGTGTAAAAGCTGCCAGAAAACAAGTGGCCGTTGCAAGGGGAAACCTCTACCCCTCTTTGGCCGTTCAAGGTGGTTACGGCACAGGTTATTTTGAAACGATAACCGATACCCTTGGGGTGACCATTCCATTTAGAACACAGTTTAGGGACAATACGAATCAATTCATAGGGGTATCGCTTAACGTACCGATCAGCAATGCGTGGTCAGGTCGCTCAAGGGTCAAACAACAGAAAATCGCCTTGGCCAGGGCAAAGAACAACGCCAAAATACAAGAGCAAGAATTGTATCAACTGATCCAACAATTGGTGCAAGAGTACAATGCCTTGAACACTGAAGTACTTCAAACCGAGAAGAGGAGTCAATCGCAAGAACTTGCGTTCACCATAGCCCAAAAACGATACGAAAAAGGCCTTATAAATGCCATCGAACTGGGGCGGGCAAAAAATCTATACGCCACTGCACAGAATGAAAATTTACAGGTCAGGCTTCGTTTAAAAGTCAATAAGAGCACTTTGGATTTTTATAACAACCTACCTGTTTTCAACATTAATTAACTATAACATGGATATACAACTCGAAAAGAAAAAAGGATTACGCCCAAAACATTATGGCTATATCGCCTTGGGCGTACTCTTACTATTTGTAGCATGGAAATTACTTTTCACTACCTCCGTTTCCACTTTTAGAACGGAAAAAGATCGTCTTTCCATTGCCCAGGTCTCTGAAGGAAAGTTTGATGACTACATCACTATTAACGGCAACGTCGCCCCTATCGCAACAATATATATGGATGCCTATGAAGGGGGCAGGGTTTCAGAAAAACTGATCGAAGAAGGTACGATGGTCAAAAAAGGGGATATCATACTTAAACTTGAGAACATGAATTTGTACGAGCAAATTCTTGCTAGCGAAAGTAATCTGGCGCTCAAGCAAAATGACTTAAGATCCACCAAATTAACCTTTGATTCAAGGCAAGTAGAGGGAAGACGCTCTTTGGCCACGGCAAGTACCGATCTGCAGCGCCTGAAAAGGAACTTTGAGCAGAATGAAGCGCTATTTAAAGAAGAACTGATCTCCAAGGAAGTATACCTAACCTCTAAAGAGAATTTTGAATTGGCCCAAAAGCAGCATGATATCGTAAAATTACAGACCGAACAAGATGATGAACTTCGTAAAACATCACTTTCAGGTCTTGATACGGATTTAAACCGCATGCAGCAGACCTTATCGATGGTGTATGAGCGATTGGATCACTTGAATGTTCGGGCACCGGCTGATGGGCAGTTAGGTTTTTTAGACGCTGAAATAGGGCAGAATATCGCCCAAGGGCAGCGAATCGGGCAAGTAAACGTATTGACCGATTTTAAAATAGAAGCTGAAATTGACGAGCACTATATCGATCGTGTAAAACGTGACCTCTCAGCAAGTTTTGAAAGAAATGGCCAAGAATTTCCCTTGAGGTTAAGAAAAGTATACCCAGAGGTTCGAAATGGTCGATTTAAGGTCGATTTGGTTTTTACCGATGAAAAGCCCGAAACGATCCGAGCGGGTCAGAGCTATAACATCAAGTTACAACTAGGGGCTTCAAGCGATGCCATATTATTGCCCACAGGTGGTTTCTTTCAAAGTACCGGGGGACAATGGATTTTTGTAGTAAACCCTAATGGCGATGAAGCCATTCGCCGAAACATTAGGGTGGGAAAACAGAATTCAAGATATTATGAGGTACTTGAAGGTCTTGAAAAAGGGGAACAAGTAATCACAAGCAACTACGATAGCTTCGGGGAAGCAGAAAGAATTGTTTTAAAATAGAAGCCCCCTAGCCCCCAAAGGGGAAAGCCTATCAAAGCCATGCAGGTTAAATTTTTAAAAAGATGTGTCGTAAATCCTTTCCTTTTTTCAAGGAGAGGTCTGATAAGCGGAAAGGGCAATCTTCGCAATACTAGAATTAAAAAAAGACGTGTAGAGTGTCACACACTATTGAATAAAATGTCATTATACTAATCGTAAACCATTGAACAAAAATGATAACAATCCAGAATTTAAAAAAGAGCTTTAGAACAGAGGAGGTAGAAACCTTAGCCTTGAATAGTGTGAACCTTCGTGTAGAAGAAGGGGAGTTTGTAGCCATCATGGGGCCATCGGGTTGTGGTAAATCTACCCTATTGAATATAATCGGAATGTTAGACAACCCGACCGAGGGTAGTTACAATTTTGCCGGCAATGAAGTAGGCGGTCTCAAAGAAAGTCAACGTACCCAATTGCGAAAAGGTAATTTGGGTTTTGTCTTTCAAAGCTTCAACCTTATTGACGAGTTGACCGTCTATGAAAATGTAGAACTGCCTTTGATTTATTTGAAAATGGGCAAGGCTGAGCGTAAGCAAAAGGTCATGGCAGTATTGGAACGTATGAAAATTGCACACCGGGAAAAACACTTTCCACAACAATTATCTGGGGGGCAACAGCAACGGGTGGCCATCTCAAGGGCCGTGGTTACCAACCCAAAATTGATTTTGGCCGATGAGCCCACTGGTAACTTAGATTCTAAAAACGGGATTGAGGTCATGAACCTGCTTACCGAACTCAATCAAGAAGGCACGACCATTGTAATGGTGACCCACTCAGATCGAGATTCACATTACGCACATAGGGTAGTCAACCTATTTGATGGTCAAATTGTCACAGAAAGTCAAAACAGGGCAATTGGGGCAATGATATAAAGGAGTTTGTTTATCAATGGAAAATCAAAAAACAGTCATCATGAAATCACCAATCAAAAACCTTAGTGCGAAACTGTTCATCATAGGTTTCGCACTATTTTCTAGCAACGCATTCGCACAGGTCAAAAATGTGACCGTAGCCAATTTTAAAAAGGTAATCGTTAGTCCGCATATCGCGGTAAATTTTGTTGAAGGTGCCTCAGAATCAGTTACCGTCCATACCAGTACGGAGCCAATAGACAAATTAAACATTGAAGTAGTCGGCTCGACACTTCGCCTTTACCTAGATGGTGCCAAAACCTATACCGATAGTAAAAATGTGAAAGGTGATAATTATGATTACAAAGTGCCTATTTATAAAGGCACTGTTATCACTGCAACGGTAACGTATACCACCCTGAAAGAACTTTCATTGCGCGGGGAGCAAAAATTTATATGCGAAAGCCCACTAACCCAACCTGAATTCAGGCTAAAAATATATGGTGAGTCTGAAGTCTATTTCAATGAGGTTCAATTTGAGAACCTTACGACAACCATATATGGTGAGAGTTATTTAGAACTCAGAAGCGGAAGTATCGATAGACAGAAAATCACCGCTTATGGTGAAACGACGATCAACACCCTACAAGTCGCTACCAACAGCACTAAAATTACGGCTTTTGGTGAGGGAAGTTATCGTATTGCCGTTAAAGACAGGCTCAAGGTTACGGCCTACGGAGAGGCAACTGTAGCTTATGAAGGTTCTCCAGAAGTTCATAAAGGAATCGTAATCGGCGAAGCCAAAATCCAAAAAATCAACTAAGCCATGTTCAAGAACTATTTGAAAATCGCATGGAGAAACCTTTTAAAGAACAAAGGGTATTCCATCATCAACATTGGAGGCTTAGCACTAGGTATGGCCGTAACGCTTATCATAGGCCTTTGGATGCACGATGAGCTGACCCACAACGATAACTTTAAGAATAAAGATCGCATTGCACAAGTTTTTCAGTCACAGACTTTTAATAATCGCACCGGTACCGGCCCTGCAATTCCCTTGCCACTGGAACCGGCGCTAAGGGAAGGTTACGGAAACAATTTCAAGCATTTGATCATGTCTTCATGGACCAATACGGCCTACATCAAATACGGTGAGGTCAATTTGTCGCGCCCCGGTAATTATATGCAGCGCGAGGCCCCAGAACTATTAGGCTTGAACATCTTAAAGGGTGAAAAAGACGGGTTGCGCGAAATCAATTCCATAATGCTCTCTGCATCTACAGCCGAGGCTTTCTTTGGAAATGAAGACCCTATCGGGAAGACCGTACGCATTAGCAATGAACATGATATGATGGTGAGTGCGGTTTATGAAGATCTGCCTTACAATTGTTCTTTTAGTGATTTGGATTTTATTATGCCATGGGATCATTATTACAACACACAAGAATGGATGCAAAACTCGAAGGATAATTGGCAGAACAATTCATTTCAACTATTCGTTGAGATTGCCGATAACACCTCAATGGAAAGCATTACCAATGCCATTATCGACATAAAGAAAAATGCAGATGAAGATGTGGTGCAGTACAATCCAAGAATATTCCTATTTCCCATGGAAGATTGGTATCTGCAAAATAATTTCGAAAACGGTGTACAGACCGGAGGCCGAATCAGATATGTATGGTTGTTCGGTATCATCGGGGCCTTCGTATTACTTCTGGCCTGTATCAACTTCATGAACCTAAGTACCGCCAGGTCTGAAAAACGCGCTAAAGAAGTAGGCATCCGTAAATCCATAGGCTCACAAAAAGGCCAGCTTGTCTATCAATTTTTAAGCGAGTCTTTCTTGGTTGTTCTATTCGCCTATATCGTTGCCGTCATCATTCTGTTATTATCACTGAGCGGATTTAACGATCTTGCTAGAAAAGAAATTTCGTTCCCTTGGGGGAATGGTATTTTTTGGCTAATCTCTGTAGCATTTATTTTGTTTACTGCATTGTTGGCCGGCAGTTATCCTGCACTATACCTTTCATCATTCAGACCCGTCGATGTGCTGAAAGGAACCTTTAAATCAGGCAAATATGCCGGTTTGCCGAGAAAAATTCTGGTGGTGCTCCAATTTACCGTATCCGTGGCATTCATAATCGGTACGGTCATTGTCATGCAACAAATCAATCATGCCAAAAACAGGCCTATCGGTTATGATAAAGAGGGTCTGATACAAATACCCACTTTTAGCCAAGATTTTGAGGGAAAAACAGATCTAATGCGTGAACAGTTCATTAGCTCAGGTGCCGCTATTGAAATGGCTACTTCAAGTAGCCCAACAACCCGTATTTGGTCGAATAGAAGTGGTTTTACCTGGGAAGGGAAACCAGACGGGTTTCAAGAAGACCTGGCGTGGACGGAAGTTTCCACCGAATATGCCAAGACCTTAAACCTCAAAATTGTGGAAGGAAGGGATTTTTCAAGGGATTTTGCCTCTGATTCCTTAGGGGTCTTGATAAACCAAACCGCAAAAGAGTATTTAGGAATGGAAAATCCGGTCGGTCAATTATTAAGGGATACCGATGTAGACGATCCCAACCCCCCGATGAAG
Source organism: Croceitalea sp. MTPC5 (assembly GCF_036985505.1). NCBI lineage: Bacteria > Pseudomonadati > Bacteroidota > Flavobacteriia > Flavobacteriales > Flavobacteriaceae > Croceitalea > Croceitalea sp. MTPC5. Next base: position 366,945 of record NZ_BTGQ01000005.1, on the reverse strand, counting down.
ATTATCGGCGTAGTTGAAGACATGATTGCCCAATCACCATATGAGCCTGTTAAACAAGGCATATATGTCTATGACCGTCACAATAATTTCAGCTACTATAACCTCAGGTTGAATCCGAACCGTAGTGCTAGGGAAAACCTGGCCGTTATTGAGCGGGTCTTTAAAGAGAACTTTCCAGCTATTCCTTTCGAATATGACTTTGTAGACGAAGAATACGCCACCAAATTTGCTGCCGAACAGCGTATTGGTACCTTATCGGGTATTTTTACGGCCTTGGCCATCCTTATCAGTTGTTTGGGCCTATTTGGCCTTACATCGTTTGTGGCGGAACAACGTACCAAAGAAATAGGGGTACGAAAAGTTTTGGGCGCTTCCGTTTTCAATGTTTGGAACATGCTCTCCAAAGACTTTTTAAAGTTGGTCGTCATCTCTTGTTTTATTGCCGTGCCCATTGCCTATTACGTGATGAATGGATGGCTACAAGAATATCCGTATCGAGTGATCTTAAAATGGTGGATTTTTGCCTTGGCAATGATCGGTGCTATGGGGGTCACTGTCTTGACCGTAAGTTTTCAAGCCATACGGGCGGCAAAACAAAACCCAGTGAAGAGCTTGCGTACAGAGTAATCCACACGAAGCGATACCATTGTAAACATGTTGTACATGAGTTGTCAAAATAGTTGACACGAAAAAGTGTTTCAGTTTTATTTTTGAAATCAAATAGTTGAAAATCAAATAGTTGTTATTCTGGCATAGTAGTCGATACCTTTTTAGAAGAAACCATAACCATAGAGAACCATGTTTAAGAACTATCTGAAAATAGCCGCGAGAAACCTATTGGTCAACAAAACCTACTCATTGATCAATATAGGCGGACTCGCTCTTGGCTTAGCCGTGGCTATCCTCATCGGGCTATGGATCCATGACGAAAAATCTTTCAATACCAATTTCAAGAACTACGACCGGATCGCCCAGGTTCTAATAAATAAGACCAACAATGGGGAAACACGCACAAGATATGTTCAACCCTACCCCTTGGCCGAAGAACTGCGAAGTGTTTATGCCGATGATTTCAAATATGTGGTCATGAGTTCGTTTCCTGGGGATGCTGTATTATCCTTCGAAGAAAAAAACCTGAACGAATACGGCGCCTTTATGGAAGAAGATGCCCTTCGTTTGTTCTCTTTAAACATGTTGAAGGGCGATTATGACGCACTTTACGAACCCAATGCCATCGTAATTTCGGCAGCTGCGGCCGAAGATCTCTTCGGCAACGAAGAGCCCATCGGAAAAACACTGCATCTGAACAATAAGATGGTGGTAACGGTAAAGGGCGTTTTTGAGGACCTTCCGTCGAATTCCAATATGTTTGAGACACTTTCGGCCTTTTCAGAAACCAAGCAAATCGATTTCATCGCCCCTTGGAACCTCTACGTGTCGATGTATGAATGGGTACAGACCGCACGCGACCGAAAGTTATGGGACAACAACTCTTATCAGGTATTTGTTCAAGTAGCCAATATATCGACCATACCTGCGGTAAGTGATAAAATTACGAATACGCTTTATAACCATGTTCCCGAGGTTACCAAAAAGAGTAATCCCCAAATCTTTCTCCATCCGATGAAAGATTGGCATTTAAGGTCCAATTTCAAGAATGGGGTATCTAGCGGAGGGGCAATTCAGTATGTTCGCATGTTCGGCATAATCGGTGTCTTTGTATTGCTATTGGCCTGTATCAACTTCATGAACCTGAGTACGGCCAGATCCCAAAAACGGGCCAAAGAGGTCGGCATACGTAAAACCGTAGGTTCGAACAAAAACCAATTGATACTACAATTTTTGTTCGAATCCCTAGTGATTACATGTTGTGCTTTTGTATTGGCATGTATTTTAGTGGTTTTGTTATTGCCTGTTTTTAACCCACTGGCAGACAAACAAATTATCTTTCCTTTTGAAAATCCCGTATTCTGGGGCGTTGGCTTCGGGTTAGTCTTAATTACCAGTCTTTTGGCCGGAAGTTATCCTGCACTTTACCTCTCTTCATTCCGCCCGGTAAAAGTTCTAAAGGGAACTATCAGTGCGGGTAAGTCAGCGGTTTCTTTCCGAAAGGTACTGGTCGTAGTCCAGTTTATGGTCTCGATTATTTTGGTCTCGGCTACAATGATCGTCAATCAACAAATACAACATTCCAAAAATCGCCCAATCGGTTATGACAAAAACGGGCTGATTATGGTGGAAAAAACCACTGAAGATTTTGAGGGCAAATACAATACATTGCGTGAAGCCTTTAAAAACAATGCTGGCGTAATTGAAATGTCAGAATCTTCCAGTCCCATGACCGAGGTCTGGCATAGTAACGGGGGTTATGAATGGGAGGGAAAAGATCCCAATTTTATTACCAATATTGTGAATTTTTATATATCTCATGATTATGGCAAGACCATAGGCTGGCAAATGAAGGAAGGTAGGGATTTCTCAAGGGACTTTGCCTCAGATTCCACTGCCTATGTACTTAATGAGGCCGCCGTGGAATATATGGGGCTTCAAGACCCGATCGGAAAGACCATTCGATGGTATGACGGCGAACATAAGGTAATTGGGGTCGTCAAGAACCTATTGACCGAATCCCCTTTTGAGCCTGTTCAACAGGCGATTTACAGTATAAACTACAATGAAACCAACTGGATCAACTTAAAATTACCACCTGAGAAAAGCCTGATGCATGCTTTGCAAAGTATCGAAACGGAATTTGCCAAATTTGCCCCCAGTGTACCCTTTGAATTTCAATTTGTCGACAGTGCTTTTGGCAACAAATTCAAGGCGGAGGAACGTATGCGTAAATTATCGGGAACCTTTTCGATTCTAGCCATTTTCATTAGCTGTTTAGGGTTGTTCGGCCTCGCTTCCTTTATGGCAGAAAGACGTATTAAGGAAATCGGGATTCGCAAAGTACTAGGGGCCTCTATCTTAAGTATTTTCAAGATGCTTTCGAGGGATTTTGTGCTATTAATACTGTTTTCTGGATTCATTGCCGTACCAGTGGCCTATTATTTCATGCAACAATGGCTCGAAAATTACACTTACCATATCAACGTTCCATGGTGGGTATTTGGTGTGGCCATAGTATGTGTCATGCTGGTGGCCCTTTTTACCATAAGTTATCAAGCTGCCCGAGCTGCAGTTGTTAACCCTATAAAGAGCTTGCGTACGGAATAATCTGAATTTTAGGATACCACAAATACCCAAATTATGTTGAAAAATCACTTTGTAATCGCCTGGAGAAACCTTTGGAAGAATAAGAAATACAATATCTTGAACATATTTGGTCTGGCCATTGGTATCACCTGCACAAGCCTTATACTACTTTGGGTTGAAGATGAAATGGGCTACAACAAGGTTTTCCCTAAACAGGATACGATTTATTACCTACCCACTAATCAAGAGTACGAAGGGGAATGGCGTACTTTTTTTCAGTCTACACCAGGGCCCTTGGCCAATGATTTAAAGAATGAAATTCCCGAGATCGTTCGGGCCGCGAGAACACTTGGAAGTAATTTCTTGTTTGCCAATGGCGATAAAAACATGTACAGATTTGGCAGGTATGCCGATACGGATATTCTTGAAATATTCGATTTAGAGTTTCTCGAAGGATCTACGGAAAATGCCCTTGAAAGACCTGATGCCCTGATCATCACTCAAAAATTGGCGCACGAACTGTTCGGCGAAGATGAGGGAGCTTTGAACAAGACCATCATGGTCAATAACACAGAACTTTTGACTATTACCGGGGTAATCAAAGACCTACCTGAAAATGTTAGTTTCGGTTTTAACTGGTTAACACCTATTAAACCCTATCTATCAGATGAGGCTAGGTCATGGGCAAATGAATATGGCAATAACTTTGCCGACACGTTTGTGGAGCTTTCCCCAGAAGCTGATTTTGAAAACACCGACGCCAAGGTTCGCGCATTTTTACCTTCAAAAATAGAGGGGTCTAATGACTATGCATTTCTGCATAACATAAAAGACTGGCATTTGCGATCTAATTTTATCGATGGTAAGAAAAAGGGAGGTCGTATAGTTCTTGTGAGGCTGATGGCCATTGTAGCATTGCTGATACTCTTAATAGCATGTATAAACTTTATGAACCTCTCTACCGCACGTAGTGAAAAAAGAGGAAAAGAAGTCGGTGTGCGCAAGGTATTGGGTTCTAAAAAAAATAGCTTGGTTTCCCAATTTATGACGGAAGCTGTCATGACATCGGCATTGGCAGGTCTACTCAGCGTTTTCCTTTTGATATCGCTCATGCCCCACTATAATCAATTAATAGGCAAACAATTGGGTATAGCCCTTTTCAGCTCTTACCATGGTCCGGTTTTACTGGGTGTAACACTGGTCTGTGGTATTTTGGCAGGCTGGTACCCTGCATTATACCTTTCGTCCTTTAGACCGGCACAAGTTTTAAAAGGAGAACGTAAAGTTTCAGGTACAGCTACACTAATTAGAAAGGGCCTGGTCGTTTTCCAATTTGCAATTTCCATCATCTTCATAAGTGCCACCATAGTCATCTACCAACAAATACAGCACATAAAGAACAGGAATATTGGATATTCTAAAGAAAACCTACTACAAGTGAGGGCAACCGGTAACATTATTAAAAACTTTGACGTCATCAAGAATGAGCTTATCGCGACTGGAACAACTGAAAATGTGGCCCTTTCAAATACCAATATGCTATTCGATGGAAATAACGGTTCAGGTCTTAAGTGGCAAGGAGGCACGGATACGGAAGATGTACTCATATCATTTCGGTTCGTGAGTGCCGATTTTTTCGAAACCTTTGGGTTGGAGATAGTCGATGGTCGTGGTTTTGGCCAAGAAGTTTCCTTAGACAGTACCAATACACTAATAACAGAATCCTTTGCAAAAATGATGGGCGAGGGCAGTGCGGTAGGTAAGACCATCAACCGATGGGAAGAGAATTATACGGTAATTGGTGTAGTAAAGGATTATGTGTATGGAGACATGTATGGCACAAGCGATCCCGTGATGTTCTTTAACAATAAGACCTTTGCCAGTAACCTATACATCAAACTTAAGGATGGTACGAATCTAGAAAATACCCTGACCAGCGTTGAAAAGATACTCAAAGCACATAACCCTGGGTTTCCTGTCGATTACGGTTTTGTTGACGAAACTTTTAACGCCCTCTTCAGAAGCGAACAACTAACCGGACAGTTATCCAGTCTATTTGCGTTATTGGCCATCCTTATCTCTTGTCTAGGCCTGTTCGGACTTGCAGCCTATACTGCAGAACAGCGCAAAAAGGAAATTGGGGTTCGAAAAGTTCTGGGGTCTTCGACCACAAGTATCGTGCAATTACTATCAAAAGATTTCATGCGCTTGGTCTTTCTAGCCCTATTGATTGCCGGACCACTTTCTTGGTGGATGATGAAAAGCTGGCTGGAAAACTATGCTTACAGAATCGAAATGAATATTTGGATCTTGTTCTTAACTGGAATTTCAGCAACATGCATAGCCCTATTGACCGTTGGTTTTCAGGCTATAAAAGCCGCAAGATTGAACCCTGTTAAAAGTCTTCGAACAGAATAGAATAAGACAGTACTGTAAAAAAACAAAACAGTACTGTAAAAAATTTTTACATGAAGATGGTAAAAGTTATATGTAAACATCTGATTAGTAAATATTTAAAAAATTGGCATAATAATCGATCTTAAATTCTATGAAGAAGACTTTTTCGTCATGCTAAAAAACCATATCAAATACGCTTTAAGAAACCTTTGGAAAAATAAGACCCTTTCCCTATTGAACCTTATCGGTTTGAGTATAGGTGTTTCTAGTGTTCTAACCTTACTATTTTCAGTATACGCCTATTACACGGCAGATGAGACCATTCCCGACCGGGAAAACATTTTCTACCTAAAAACACAACTAAAAGATGGCAATAGTTATAGGGAAGTACCTTACCCGTTACTCGAAAAAGTAATAAATACCTCACCAGAGGTTTTGGCCGGAACCCATCTACATGGTTGGGGAAACATTTGGTTGGAATACGGGGAAAAAGAATTTCAAAATCGCACCGACTATGCAGACCCAGGGTTTTTTGATGTATTTGGACTACCCTTAAAATACGGAAATCAAGAAACCGCCCTTAAGGATAAATATTCCATTGTATTGACCCATAAAGTCAGTCAGCAAATTTTCGGAAATGAAAACCCCGTGGGTAAGACCTTAATCGGGGCAGACACGTTAAACCTCAAAGTGACCGGGGTCTTTGAACCCATAAGTCCCTATTCTTCCTTTCGGTTAGGGGTTGTTCTGCCAAATACCCTTTTAAAGGACAACCCTACATTTATAAGCCAAACCGGTTGGACAAATAGTTTTTCCCCTGTTTATTTCAAACTTCGCCAAGATACCGATCTCGCAACAGTCAAACAACGAATTGGGCAATTGGTAGAAGAGAATTACACCGACCCTACCACTATCGCCGAAATGAAGGTAATGCCCTATGCCGAAATGCGGACCGATATTATACCTGTGGTAGATACCATTATAGGTGGATCGATAGCAGCATCCATTTTTGTGCTTCTCATCATTCTAGTGAATCTGCTCAATTTGAATACCTCTACCATGTTCAGAAGAACCAAGGATATTGCCGTTCGCAAAGTATTGGGAAGCAGTAAAAAAAGTATCATAATACAATTTTGCGTTGAAAACGGAATATTGGTCTTTGTCGCTATTATCATTTCAAGTGTCTTGTTCTTGCTCGTTAACCTACCTCGATTGAATGATACTTTCGGGCCGGAGTTCGGACGTATTTCCTTTGATATATTCAAAGACTATCCTGTGGTATTGGCCATTTTCGTTATTGGGTTTTTGGCTACTCTTATGGTCGGTATTTTTCCCACCCTACGCTTTATCAAAATTCCTGTTTCCCTCGCAATCAAGGGCAAGATCAATCAGATGAAAAGTAATTTTTTATTGCGAAACTCCTTTATCATCCTACAATTTACCATAGCCATTCTCTTTATCAGTATTGCCGTGATCTTAAACCACCAGATTGATTTTATGAAAAATGCCGATTTGGGTTTCGAACGTAATAATATCCTAGTAGGTAATATCGATTTGGATTATAAGGATATCGATGCCGCCAAATCCAAGTTCAACGCTTTGTTGAACGAACTGGAGTCAAATCCATATGTAAAAAGTGTTTCTACAAGTGAGGCCATACCCTCTGATTATTACTTTAACTACACCAACTATTACGATGCCGCAAAGGACAAAGATGTTCGAATCAGAAGATCTTATGCAGATGACAGCTATTTTAAAACACTTGAGGTTCCTATGGTCATGGGGCGGCATTTTGACCGCAATATAGATGGTTCAGGTGAGCGGTCAGTAATCATAAACGAAGCCGCCATGAAAGCCTTTGGTTGGACTAGTATTGAAGGGCGGCGCCTGAAATATAAATATGATGATGATGCCGGCTACCCTATAGTAGGTGTCGTAAAGGATTTTCACTATCAAGACATGCAAAATGCCGTCGAACCCTTAGTTCATATTTATAGGGATAAAAATGCCCTTACCGCACATCGATTTTTATCGGTAAGCGTTATTGAAGGGCAAGAAAAACAAATTGAAAGTATAATAAGTGCCGCGTTTAATACCATTGATACGAGACGGGCTTATGAACAATCACGATTGACCGATAAGGTCAGCGCACAATACCAACTGATTGAGGGTATTTTACAATCGGTGAACATCACGGCCATGCTCACGATATTCATTTCGTGCTTAGGTATGTTCGGATTGATTTCCTTTATGGCAAAGCGAAGGGTCAAAGAGATAGGTGTACGAAAAGTATTGGGGGCCGGAGTCACGAAAATAGTGGTACTGCTCTCAAAAGAATACATCATATTGGTAGGCATTGCCGCATTGATCGCATTCCCTATTACCTGGTATGTCATGAACTTATGGCTCGACACATTTGCCTACAGTATTGCCATTCAATGGTGGATGTTTGCCCTCGCTGGGCTGATTGCCCTGATAATCACCTCATTTACCCTTGGTTTACAAGCGGTAAAATCAGCAATGGCAAATCCGGTAAAAAGCTTACGGATGGAATAAGCCCCCTCTAAATCCCCAAAAAGGGGGAGAACGGAAATAATAAAATATGATCAACTCCATACCCATCCCTCAGAGGAACTAGTATGGAAACTAAAATGAAAAACCATGTTCAAAAACTATTTAAAAATAGCTTGGCGAAACCTGAATAAAAATAAATCTTTTTCCATTCTTAATATCCTTGGGCTATCCATCGGTATGGCCTGTAGCATCCTTATTCTGTTATGGGTGCAAAATGAGGTAAGCTATGATCAATTCCATACCGATGCTGATAGAACCTATCGCTTTATTGTCAATTCAGGGGATTTCAAAACTGCAGTTTCATCAGCGGGCATGGGCCCTGACCTTATGGATGAGTTGTCAGAAATTGAATCCGTAGTCAGAACCACAAAATTTCAAAAAGTCCTTTTTCATGTAAACGATAAGGTTTATGAAGAAGGTCAATTTATGTATGTCGACGACAACTTTCTTTCGTTTTTTGACTTCCCATTACTGCAAGGCGAGGCAGTCTCCGCACTTGAGAACCCCAACACCATTGTTTTGACCCAAACTATGGCCCAAAAATATTTTGGCGATGACAATGCCCTGGGCAAAACAATAAAACTCAATAATAACAAAAACCTGAAAGTTACGGGCGTACTAAAGGATTTGCCATCAAACTCACATTTCAAATTCGATTTCATAGCGCCTACCTCAACGATCATATCCATAGACCAAAACCTTGCCAATAAGACTTGGGGCAATTTTGATTACTACTCGTATTTTAAATTGGACAAAAACGTGGCTTTATCAAAAACGGGGGTGGGTGATTTAGAAGCAAAAATCAATGCGATTGCCGACAAGCGATTGAGTAATGATGCCTTTAATTTTAGGTTACAACCCTTGACCGATATTCATTTGTATTCCGATTTACAAATTGATGTTGCCGGTCACGGCAACATACAGTATGTAAATATCTTCTTAGTGGTGGCCCTTTTTATTTTGGTAGTGGCTTGTATCAACTTTATGAACCTTGCCACTGCCCGCTCCGCTAAACGGGCCAAAGAGGTTGGATTGCGTAAGGCTATCGGGGCATATAGAGGTCAGCTAATCGGGCAGTTTTTAAGTGAATCCATTTTATTGTCCTTTATTTCCTTGGTTCTTGCCATTGTATTGGTTTTTTTGACTTTGCCCTTTTTTAATGAAATCTCAGGTAGCACATTGGGTGTTGATATTACCGATGGCAGTTTTTGGGGAGGTTTAGTGGTCATCGTTTTAGTGACAGGGCTTTTTGCAGGTAGCTACCCTGCCCTGTATCTATCGAGATTTAATCCAATAAAAGTGTTAAAGGGTAACTTAAAAAAAACTGGGGGCAACTTGTTTTTAAGAAATGGCCTAGTGACCCTACAGTTTATTATTTCGGCAGTACTTATCGTTGCCACTGGAGTAGTATACCATCAATTGAATTTCATTAAGGATAAGAATCTTGGCTTTGATAAAAGTAATATGATCATTGTTCCTTTCAGGGGAGCGTTAGGTGAAAAGCGAGACGCCCTGGCCGCAACCTTGGAACAACATCCCCTTTTAAAAAACTATTCCATTTTCAACAATGTACCTACCGATTTAGACACGGGTACAACGGACATATTCTGGAATGGGAAAGATGAAACTGATGGCATTGTCGTTCCAGATTTAGGGATGGACGACAGGTTTATTGATCTGTTTGGCATTGAAGTACTGGCAGGTCGGGGCTTTTCTGAAGAATTTACCATAAGTGACAAAAACTATGTAATCAATGAAACCTTGATGAAGTTAATGGGCAAAAACCTTGATAATATCATTGGCGAACCATTGGCGCTAAATGACCGTGACGGACAGGTGGTCGGTGTCGTGAAGGATTTTCATTTTAAACCCTTGCAATATAACATTGAACCCTTGGTGTTACGACAAGAAGAAAACAACCCTGGTTTTTTAGCTGTTCGAACAACAATGAACCAGACAGAGGCCAGTATTGCCGCCCTTGAAAATATTCATGCCGAGCTGAATCCAGCATTTCCATTTTCATATTCTTTTCTGGATGCCGATTTAGAAAAGCTATATGATAGCGAACAACAAATGAGCACCATATTTAACATTCTTGCCCTATTGGGAATTTTTATTTCATGTTTGGGCATCTATGGGTTATCCGCTTTTATAGCTGAACAAAGAATAAAGGAAATTGGAATACGTAAGGTTCTGGGAGCTTCAGTTCAAAGCATTACGACCTTATTGTCAAAAGATTTCTTAAAACTTGTGTTAACCGCAATTGTTCTTGCAATACCTATTTCATGGTATTTTATGAGTAAATGGCTAGAAGATTTCGCATATAGAACCACCATTTCGTGGTGGATTTTTGCGCTGGCAGGTCTTTTGGCCCTGACGATAGCCCTATTGACCGTAAGCTATCAAGCGATAAAAGCGGCCATTGTAAACCCCGTAAAAAGTTTAAGATCGGAATAAGCCCCTACTAACTTCCCCAAAAGGGAGAACAGAAACAACTAATAAAATATGACCAACTCCATATCCATCCCTCAAAGGAGCTAATACGGAAACTAAAACGAAAAACCATGTTTAAAAACTATATCAAAATCGCATGGAGAAGCCTAAAAAAACAGCCCTTCTTCACCTTTTTAAACACTTTTGGCCTGGCAGTAGGTATGGCAGGTGCCTTATTGATCTCACTGTTCATATACGACGAACTTACCTTTGATAAGATGTTTGCAGATGCCGATCGCATTTATCGAATAGATGCGGACATCAAGTTCGGCGGAGCAGAAATTGACGCTTCACAGACGTCGGCCCCGATGGCACAGACGTTACTCCGTGATTTTCCACAGGTAGAGACCACGGTACGGTTTCGAGATCAAGGGAGTATGCTCTTAAAAAAAAGTGATGCGCAACCCAACTCAAAAGAGCTTAGGGCGACGTTTGTTGATTCGACTTTCTTCGATTTTTTCGGAATCAAATTATTGGTCGGTGACACAAAGAGCGCCCTGACCCGGCCCAATACCTTGGTATTGACCAAAACGGCTGCCGAAAAACATTTTGGCGTAAAAAACGCGATTGGTCAACGTCTTATTTTAGATAACACAGACACCTTTACCGTAACAGGGGTAATCGATGATCTGCCAAAAAATTCTTTCTTAAGGGACCATAGTGTCTTTATGGCCATGGCAGGCTTAGCGGATTCCCGTGAAAGCGTTTGGGGCAATACCAATTACTACACCTTTATTAAACTCATACCAACGGCCAGGATTGAAGATTTTCAAGCTCCGCTACAGTCAATACTTGAAAAATATCTGCTGCCATGGGCGCAACAAGTCTTTCCAGGCCTTACCATGGAGTCATTCGCAGCGGCAGGAAATTACTACAGGTACCACTCCATGCCCCTTACGGATATTCATCTTTACTCTAATAGACAATCTGAGATGAGTGCCAATGGTAGCATTCAAAACGTCTATATACTTTCGTTTATCGCACTGTTCTTGATAGTCTTGGCCAGTGTCAATTTTATGAACCTCTCAACCGCACACTCCTTAAAAAGGGCTAAAGAGGTTGGTATCCGCAAAACTTTGGGTTCAAATAAATTGGACTTGGTACGTCAGTTTTTGACCGAATCGGGGTTGATTTCCTTCATTTCATTGCTTTTGGCTTTCATGCTCGCCTTGGTCGCACTTCCTTTTTTCAACGACGTTTCAGGCAAGTCGATTTCCATCCCCTATGAGCGTCCCTTTTTCTGGTTGATCATACTACTTGCAACTGTTTTGTTGGGCCTTTTCTCAGGAAGTTATCCTGCTTTTTTCATGTCGCGTTTTATGCCGGTAAAAACTCTGAAAGGCGGCGGACAAAAAGATGCAGGTGGCGGAGGCATACGAAATGCATTGGTCATATTTCAATTTGCCATTTCGGTTTTTCTAATCATTGCCACATTGGTGGTTTACCAACAATTGAATTTTATACAAGGTAAAGATCTTGGTTTTACAAAAGACCAGATAGTATTAATCGACGACACCTTTGCCGCAGGGGATCAGGTTTATACCTTCAAAGAAGAGGTAGTCAAACTGGGAAAGGTTCAAAGTGCCACCCTGAGCAGTTTTTTACCGACACCTTCCGCACGGTCGAATAGTTCTTTTTTTAAGGAAGGTTCACGGGAACAGGAAAATGCCATTCAAATGCAAATCTGGAATGTTGACGAAGATTATATTCCGACCTTAAATATGGAACTCGTAGCTGGGCGTAATTTTGACGACCGCTTCGGTACGGATTCTACCGCAGTGGTTATCAACGAGTCGGCGCTACCGGTGTTGGGTGTGGGTGCCGAAGAGGCCCTAGGCATAAGAATTTCACAAGATATCGATCTAGAAAGTCCGACCTTCTATACCATCATTGGTGTGGTCAAGAATTTTCATTACGAATCACTTCGTGAAGATATTGATGCCCTGTGCCTTTCGATGAGAAGGTCTACCGGAAACATGGCCGTGAAATTGAATGCCGGGGACTTTTCGAATACTATCGCCGGTATTGAGGATATTTGGGCAAAACTCGCTCCTGGCCAGCCTTTTAACTACCGCTTTATGGACGATTCTTTCAATACCGTTTATGAGGCCGAACAGCGGTTAGGCAAGATTTTTATGGTTTTTTCCATACTATCAATTCTAATAGCCTGTCTAGGGCTTTTTGGCCTGGCGGCCTTTAACGCCCAGAAACGAACCAAAGAAATCGGCATACGCAAAGTTTTGGGGGCCAGTATTGGTCAAATAACCTACAAGCTAACTACCGATTTTATAAAAATGGTCGGGGTGGCCATACTTATATCACTACCGTTAGGGTGGTATGTTATGAACAAATGGTTACAAGACTTTTCATATCGTATAGAAATCCCATGGTGGGTCTTGGCTTTAGCGGGGCTATTGGCCCTGGCGATCGCTGTTTTAACCGTAAGCTATCAGAGTATAAAGGCTGCGGTTATCGACCCCATTAAAAGTTTGCGAACCGAATAACCAATTAAAAAAACATCTGAAAGTGGAATAATTATTAAAACAAGTATCATGTTAAAACACAACCTAACAATTGCATTGCGAAGTTTTAAAAAGTATAAGACCAGTTTATTAATCAACGTTATTGGACTGACCACAGGTTTGACATGCGCTTTCTTCATTTATTTATGGGTACAGGATGAGTTCTCTATCGATAAATTTCACGAAAAAGATGACCGGCTCTATCAGGTGATGATGCTAGAGACATACGCTAATGACAAGTCTGTATCCACTGGTACACCTGGTCTTTTGGGCGAGTCACTTAAGGCCGACTTTCCTGATGTTCAATACGCGACAACAACCACTTGGATCTACCCCTCGCTATTATCATATGAAAATATCTTTGTAAGGGAAAGTGGTTATCACGCAGGGAAAGACTTTTTCAATATTTTCACATACCCCCTTATTTTAGGCGACCCCAATACGGTTCTCAATGATAAAACATCCATCTGTATTTCTAGAAATCTGGCCAAAAAGCTTTTTGGCGATGCAACCAAAGCAATGGGCAAAACCTTACGTTATGGAGAAGATAGGGACTTTACCGTTACCGGGGTTTTTGAAAATATCAACAGAAAATCGACCTATATCTTTGATTTTGTACTTCCCCTTCAAGACTTTCTAGATCAAGCAGTGTGGGCAAACGACTGGGCCAATACCGGACCACTTACTTATGTTGTCTTAGAAGATGGAATAAGTTCTGACGTTACGTCTGAGAAAATTTCGGGATACGTCAAATCTAAGGTCGCGAATGGCAATTCAGAGCTTTTCCTCAAAAAGTACTCTGATCAATACCTGCAAGGAAGGTACACAAACGGGGTTCTGGATGGAGGTCGCATAGTATACGTCAGGTTATTTTCGCTGATTGCTATCTTCATATTGGTCATCGCCTGCATCAATTTCATGAACCTTTCGACTGCACGCGCCACTAAGCGAGCCCATGAGGTTGGCATCCGCAAGACGGTGGGCGCCGGTCGGAGCGGACTGATTCGCCAGTACATTGGAGAAGCCATCTTAGTCTCTTTCTTCTCAATGCTCATGTCTTATGTGTTGGTTTCAATGCTACTTTCCCCCTTCAATGAAATCACTAATAAGAACATTATACTATCAATGACACCTGAACTGGTTGCCATTTCAATTGCTACGGTGTTTGTTACAGGCATTCTTGCGGGTAGCTATCCGGCGTTTTACCTTACCCATTTTAGGCCAATACAAGTTTTGAAAAGTGAGATCAAGAACTCTTTAGGCGAAATTTGGGTAAGAAAAGGTATGGTCATTTTTCAATTTACAATCACGATTATACTCATCGTTGGGGTCGTTGTCATTCATCGCCAAACCCAATACCTAAATACGAAACATCTTGGATACGATAAAGATAACGTCATTTTATTCCGTCAAGATGGGGGTATACCAGCTCAAAGAGCGGCTTTCTTCAATGAGCTGAAAAAAATACCTGGAGTAGTACATGCTGGTGGCACAAGTCATAGTTTGCTGGGGCAGGTAAGCTCAAACCCTGGCTTGGAATGGAGCGGAAAATCACCAGAAGAACGCATTGTTTTTGAACGGTTCTTTGTAGACTACGACTTCTATGAAACGATGAGGTTTCAAATGGCGGAAGGGAGATGGTTTACCCAAGAGCTTGCAACTGACAGCACCAAAATAATCATCAATGAAGCAGCTGCAAAGGTTATGGGGTTCGCTGCTAAAGAGGCCATAGGACAAAAGATTCAGCTTTCAGAAGGTTTTAACCTCGAAGTTATCGGCATACTGAAAGACTTTCACTATACCTCGCTTCATGAGCCTGTGAAGCCTGCCTACTTTCACCTAGAGAATACCTGGACCGTCGCAGCCAGGTTAGCAGCAGGTCGAGAAAAAGAAGCTCTAGCCAGAATCAAATCACTTTACCAACAATTTGCCCCTGGATATACATTTGATTACGCTTTTTTAGACAGAAGCTACCAAGCACTTTACGAATCTGAAAAGCGAGTAGGCGCATTGTCTTCCTACCTTGCTGGTTTTGCCATCCTCATTTCTTGCTTAGGGCTTTTTGGCCTAGCGGCCTTTACGGCTGAACGTAGAATTAAAGAGATTGGTATTCGAAGAGTACTTGGTGCATCGGCATCGAATATTATGCTACTGTTTTCCAAAGATTTTATCAGTCTGGTATTGGCGTCAATCATAATCGCGCTACCGCTCTCCTTCTTTTTTATGAAGCAATGGTTGGCCCAATTTGCTTATACAATCGATTTAAGTATCTGGATCTTCATAAGCGCATCCGTACTATCACTGATTATTGCATGGCTGACCATAAGTTCACAAGCTTTGAAGGCAGCAAATGTCAACCCAGTAAAAAGCCTTCGGTCAGAATAATCAAAAAAAGAACCATTATGTTTAAAAACTATTTGAAAATTGCCTGGAGAAATCTTTTTAAGCAAAAATTATATTCCTTCATAAATATTGGAGGTCTGGCCGCGGGTATAAGTTGTTTCATTGTGATGGTACTCTATATCTCATATGAAAGATCGTTCAATACCTATTACGAAAACCATGAAAACATCTACAGGGTATATCAGCAACAACATGGCAACGAATATTTAGGAAGTGAGCTGTACGCTTCAATGCCTGCACCCTTGGCAAAAACCATGAAAGAAGAGTTTCCAGAAGTTGAGGAAGCTGTGGCTTTGCAACCCCACTATGCACTCATAAACACCCATGACAAAAATTTTTCTGAAGAAATAGGGCTTAAAGCTGAAAGTAGTTTTTTCAAGGTTTTCAGAAGCCATTTTTTACTAGGGAATGCCGATGTCGCACTAAACGAGATCAATGGTATTGTGCTTACAGAAAAGCTAGCAAAAAAATACTTTGGGAAAGTGGATGTATTCCGCGAAACGATTTTTTTAGATGGCCAAACCTTTCAGGTAACGGGTATTATTAAAAGTCCCCCCGATCATGTTTCCTTCAATTATGACTTTGTATTTAATATCGCCCTTGATGAGAACTATCAAAAGCAAAAATGGATGAACAACTCCCCCTATGTTTTTATGACATTGGCAAATGGTACTACTAGCGGCATGCTCGAATCAAAATTCCCGTCCTTTTTAGCAAAATACCAACAAGATGATAGCTACCCCTTTCGTAATGAGTACTTCGTACAGCCTTTATCAGATTTACATTTTAGCTCAAATATCAACGGTGACATCGGTATTCGGGGGAACAAGACCTTTGTGGGAATCATGTTGCTCATTGCCATTATTATTTTGCTCTTGGCATGTATCAATTACATTAACCTCTCCGTTGCCCGTTCAGTAAAAAGGATGAAGGAAGTTGGTGTTAGAAAAGTTATAGGTGCCCATAAAAAGCAAATCATGGTACAACTTTTAGGCGAGTCAATGTTATTCTCAATACTTGCCTTAATAATCGCCATTGGTACCAGCTACCTTCTTCTACCTTCTTTCAACGAGCTTATTGAACGTACCCTCGATTTTCAAACCTTATTGAAGCCTACTTATATTTTAGGAATACTTTTATTATTGGCAATAGTCTCTTTACTGTCGGGCATATATCCTGCTATCGTGGTTTCTTCATTGAGGCCAAGTCAAATTCTTAAAGGGAACCCTTCAAAAATTCAAAAAGGCCTAACCGTTCAAAAAACCCTTATTAGCTGTCAATACGTTGCCTCATTTGTATTGGTAGTGGGTGGTATTGTAGTGTTTCAGCAAATGTCATATGTTAGAAGCAAAGACCTTGGGTACACCAAAAATCACATTGTTACTATTCCTATTAGGGAAAAAGCAGTTCAAAACAATATGCAATCAATTAAAAATGACCTCATTTCAAATGCTGCAATTTTAGGGGTCACCTCATCAAACGGGCTTCCTAATAATATACAATCAAGCACGATTATTAATGATGAAGAAGGTGGTAGCCCAGAAGATGACTTGGCCATTTACCATACCCGTGTTGATTTTGATTACTTAGATGTTTTTAACATAAAGCTTTTGGCCGGTAGAAACTTCTCTACGGATTATGGAACTGATTTAGAAGAAGGTTATATTATAAATGAGACCGCGGCAAAAAACTTGGGTTGGAATCCAGAAGAAGCCATTGGAAAACACTTTGACCATAATGGTACTGAAACGGTAATCGGGGTTGTCAAAGATTTCAATATGCACTCGCTTCATAGCAAAGTAGAACCACTAATGATAAGTTTGACCAACTATTCAAGGGTCATCTCAGTGAAGATAAATCCTGATCAATTATCACAGACTATGAAAATTTTAGAGGATACATTTTCAAAGTACTCCTCTTATCCCTTTGAATATCAATTCTTGGACGAGCGTTTTGATAGAATGTACAAAACTGAGTTTCGTTTAGGAAAAACAATAAATTACTTTTCCATCATTGCAGTTTTATTGGCTTCTTTTGGGCTTTTCGGATTGGCCGCAATAGTAACTCAGCAAAAAACAAAGGAAATAGGCATTCGTAGGGTTCTGGGTGCTCCGGTTAATAAAATGGTCATTCTGTTGACCAGAGATTTTCTAAAAACAGTTCTAATTGCCTTTTTTATTGCCATACCTATATCCCTATTATTGATGAATTCATGGCTTCAAAATTTCGCCTATCGTATCACGATAGATTGGAGCATATATGTAGCAACAGGCCTCATCGCGATACTAATTACACTGTTAACAGTGGCCTATCAAGCAATTGCATCCGCTATGGCCAACCCTGTAAAAAGCCTTCGAACCGAATAATCAAAAAAAGAACCATTATGTTTAAAAACTATTTGAAAATTGCTTGGCGCAACCTGATAAAAAACAGTTCAAGTTCTTTTATAAATATCTTGGGGCTTACCCTTGGTTTCAGTGTTTGTATCGTTATTTTGATTTTTGTGGAATACGAATCGACATTTGATACCTTTCACGAAAAATCGGACACCACCTACCGCGTGGTCCAACACAACAAATTGCCCAATGAAACCCTCTATTGGAATACTACGGCGTATCCATTGGCAGAGGCGCTTCGAACTGATTTTCCAGAAATCAAGACCATCACCCAAATTTCAGGACCGGTAAGTCGGGTTTTTAAAATTGGGGATCCAGTCAACAACCAGAACTTATTTGAAGAACCGGGCGTGCTTTTTGTTGATGCCCAATATCCGAAAGTTTTTGATATGGAATGGCTCGCCGGTGACCAAAACACGGCATTAAAGGAAATGGCCTCTGTGGTGCTGACAAAAAAACTGGCGCAACGCTACTTTGGCCTTTCATCCAAAAATTATCAAGATGCCCTTGGTAAGACCATATTATTACAAAGTAAAGATCCCCTGACCGTGACTGGGGTGATTGAAAACCCGAAAGGGAATACCGACCATCAATACAATATGCTGATTCCCTATGAGTTTTTCAAGGTCAATAATCCCTATTTTTCTGCAAATTGGTCAGGCAATTATCAGGGAACTACCTATTTGGTCTTGAACGATATAGCCCAAAAAACACCTCTTGAATCAAAAATCGATTCTTGGAAGAAAAAATACTTGAACGCCCAAGATGACAAGCGTATTTCATACCACTTGCAGCCCTTAGGTGACATTCATAACGAAACCCTTTATGGTGGTAGTCCCGGTGGGTATATCATGCCCAAGAACATATTGACCATCGCAACTTATATCTCATTGTTCATACTGCTGATTGCCTTAATCAATTTTGTAAACCTCGTGACCGCCCAATCACATTCAAGGGCTAAAGAAGTAGGTATTCGAAAAGTTATGGGCAGTAATCAACTACACCTAATCGTGCGATTTGTTTTTGAGAACGCTTTTGTAATCGTGGCTGCTGCAGTACTGTCACTCTTTATAATTCAAGGTCTGATAGAATTTCTTAACCAGAATTTATCAGTAATCACGCTTCATTTAAAATTTCAATCCAAACATTTCCTATACCTGCTAACTGCTGTTGTGCTGGCGCTAACCTTAGCTGCCATATACCCCGCAGTAGTCTTATCGGCATTTAAGCCCATTCAAGCATTGAATGCTAAATTCAATACCACAAAAGGTGCTAAAATCAGCTTGAGAAAGGCATTGGTCACCCTTCAGTTCGTAATCGTGCAGCTGTTTGTGATTGCCGCAATCATTCTGGCTTTTCAAATGCATCATTTTAAGAACAGTGAATTGGGTTTTCATAGCGAGGCCGTAGTCATAACACCTTCGCCAAATCAAGAAAAGGCTGTTGTTTATGAAGGGAAGCTACGCGCTGAATCAAGGGTTTCACAGGTTTCGTTTGGATCAGGGCCACCAATGGCGGTAAATGGAATTCAGTTGGGCACCAATTATAAGTTGCCAGAACAACCTCAAGAAGAGTCATTGAATGCTGAAATGAAAATTGGGGATGTCAATTATCTTGATTTTTTTGATCTTGAATTGCTGGCCGGCCGTAATTTTATCTCAAACAAAGAGGCGTTCGATGAATTCATAGTCAATGAGACCTTTTTAAAATCATATGGATGGAGCCCTGCTGAGGCCATTGGAAAGAAAATTCAGATCAATGAGGGGCAGGCATCGATAGTAGGAGTGATAAAAGATTTTCATAACAACCCATTGCAATACGATATTTCGCCCTGTATCATCTTGAACTGGACGTACTATCAAAGCAACGCCTTTATAAAGACAAGCGGCCCGACATACGATGCGCTAGACAAAGTAAAGGATGCTTGGGAAGACTCCTATACGGATGCGATTTATAAGGTCCAGTTTTTAGATGACGCCATCGCCAAGGAATACACGGTCGAGAATTTGATCTTCAAGGGGTTTACGACTTTTTCAATCCTTTCCATCTTGATTGGTTGTCTTGGTCTTTTTGGCTTAATGTCATTCATCGTGTCACGGAAAAGAAAGGAAATTGGAATTCGAAAAGTTTTAGGTGCTTCGCTACAAGAGAACATATTCTTTTTCTCAAAAGAATATGTCAGACTGGTTACGCTTTCGTTCGTAATCGCATCACCGGTGGTGTATTTTTTCATGGGTGAATGGTTAACAAATTTCACCTACCGCATTCAACCTTCGGTATGGATGTTTCTGTTGGGTGGTCTGGGCACTCTTTTCATTGCCATGGCAACCTGTAGTTTCCAATCCGTAAAAGCGGCTATGGCGAACCCTATCAAAGCATTACGAGAAGAATAAAAACATACCACCATGATCAAGAACTATTTGAAAGTCGCCTTACGAAACCTTTGGAAAAACAGACTTTTTACCATAATCGGAATTTTAGGACTATCCGTGGCCTTTGGTGTAGCCACCCTACTGACCATGGATTCCCTACACCAACTTTCTTTTGACAAATTCCATAAAAACGGTGAACGGCTCTATCAGGCCCATATTACCTGGCAAACCCCAAAAGGAACGGAAGTAGGCACCAGTCAGCCAACACCCTTTGCCGAAGCCCTAAGATCCGAAGTGCCCGGGGTAGACAAAATAACCCGCTTTCTTGAAGAAGAGGCCTTGACCATCTATAAAGAAAAAGAGCTTGGTCTGGACGCTATTTATGTTGATGCCGATTTTTTTGAGATGTTCAGTTTTCCGATGATAAAAGGAACGCGGCAAAATTCCCTTGAAGAAATCTCTTCAGTCGTGATTACGGAAAGTACCGCAGTAAAATTATTTGGTGATACCGACCCCATCGAAAAAACCATTACCGTTTTGATCAATGGTGAAAATGTACCTTTTACGGTAAAGGCGGTTTCTGCTGACGAGCCCGACCAAAGTTCCATCAGCTATGATATCGCCCTGCCTTTTAAGAAGAATCCCGAATATGAGGAAACCAAAGAACTTTGGAATGCCCAATATCATGAGGTTTTTCTTCAGTTACAAGAACAGGTCACGTCGAAAATGTTCGAAGAAAATAGTAGGGGCTTTACCAATCAACATTATGCAGGGGCCATTGAAAACCTAAAACGTGATGGGGCGCTTCCTAATGCAAATGGTGATTTTGCCCAACTGGGGCTGTTACCTGTAAGGGATATGCGTTTTGTTGATTATAGAAAAGGTTTCGTTGAAATCAGTAGGGCAAAAGTATATCTAGTTTTAGGGGTAGCCTTACTTATTTTATTCATTGCCTGTGTCAATTTTGTTAACATGAGCATTGCCAAAAGCTCACAGCGACTTAGGGAAATTGGCATGCGCAAAACGCTCGGGGCGGAAAAACGCCAGCTTTTTTCACAGTTTTGGGGAGAAAGCCTAATCGTTTTTGGTATTTCACTGGGTTTGGGAATACTATTAAGCGTATTGCTAAAAGACAAATTTCAAGCCTTATTCGGAACCAATGCTACATTTGATGTTCTGTTATCGCCCCAATTGCTGCTTACCGCACTGCTTTTCATCTTAATCTTATCACTTATCGTAGGTGGGTACCCTGCGCTGCTGTTAAGTCGTTTATCCACCATCCAATCCTTAAAGGGGAAATTGGGTTCCTCTGGCAAAAATCGTTTGCGCGATGCCCTTATCGTACTGCAGTTCGGTATTGCGATTCTTTTGATCAGTGGTACATTGGTGCTCAATGGACAGCTTGATTACATGCGCAATAAAGATTTGGGCTATGACAAAGAGCAGGTACTTTCCTTTCCGCTAAATGGTAAAAAGAATAGCCATGACGTGGTTAAACTACTTCGTGAAGCGCTAACCAACAACCCCGATATCATGGCGGTCACCGCTGCTGATAACAATCTCGGAAGAGGAAGGGACGGCAGCCAATATTCCAGTGTCTGGGGCTTTGATTACAAGGGTAAAAGTGTTCGTACCAATAGTTTAGTGGTTGATTACGACTATGCCAAAACCTTGGGGCTGGAATTTGTAAAAGGTCGAGGTTTTGATATTTCACGAGAAAGTGATACCCAATCCGTAATCATCAATGAAAGTATGGCCAAAGAACTTGGCGAAGACCATCCATTGACCGCACGCCTTCCTATTAGTGATAGCTTGAGTTATCCAATAATCGGGGTGGTCAAGGATTACAACTTTCAAGATATTTCAAAAAATATCGAACCCCTCACGTTTTTCTTGGATAAGGAAGAAGTACTTTACTATGCCTATGTTAAAGTAGCTTCTTCAAATATGGCCAAGTCTTTTTCATTTGTTGAGGATACTTACAAAAAAATTGAGCCCAATGCCGAATTTTTAGGTTCTTTTCTAGATGAAAATGTAGACAGGACCTTTAAAAGGGAAAAAACCATGGCCGCCCTCATCACAAGTGGTTCAATAATTGCCATACTCTTGAGTTGTGTTGGGTTGTTCGCCATGTCAATGTTGATTACAAACCTGCGTACCAAAGAAATCGGTATTCGAAAGGTAATAGGGGCCAGTATACTGTCGGTGACCTACTTACTGACCAAAGATTTCGTAAAGCTGGTCGTTATCGCCTTTTTCATAGCTACCCCAATAGCTTGGTGGTTTGCCAATGAATGGCTTGAGAATTATGCGAACCGTGTTGATTTAAGTTGGCATTTCTTCGCCCTTTCTGGTGTCTTGGCACTGCTCATAGCGGTTTTGACCATCGGTACTAGAACCCTGAAATCAGCTTTGGCCAACCCTGTAAAAAGCTTAAAAATAGAATAACCAAACACCAAGAAATAAATATACCTTCAAGGGAACCGTGTCAATATTTTGTACATAATTTGTCCAAATATTTTACACTTTTTGAGTCCTTTCTTGTTATAAGAATCTAATTTTTAGACACTTATATTTTTGGCATGAAAATCGAACACTTTAGTTGTAGGCGATACCATTTTCAACGACTCTTTGCCCTACCTAACGGCTAAACAGCCAGCCAAAAGACTTAAGGAACACATGATAACTACCTACATCAAGATTGGATTTAGAAGCTTGGTAAAGCATCGTTTCTTCTCATTCATCAACCTTGCCGGCATGACGGTCGGTCTTACCTGTTTCATATTGATAGCACTTTACATTCAATACGAACTAAGCTATGATGGTCAACATGAAAAAGCAGACCGTATCTATCGGGTCTCCATGATTCAAAGGGGCAATGAGTTTAAGGGGACGGATCGGTTTGCCCTTGCACCCAGACCCTTGGCGGAAACATTGAAAAATCAATTTCCTGAAGTTGAAGAGGCCACCACCCTTACCCGCGACGAGACCCTTCTTCGCATAGGTACCAAGACCTTTTATGCACAGGGTCTTTTTTCAGATGGGGAATTATTCAACGTCTTTGATTACAATATCATTGAAGGTATCGGTGAAAAAGCACTGGAAGATCCCAAAAGTGTGATCCTTACCGAATCCATGGCAAAGAAGCACTTTGGAAATACCCCTGCGATAGGAAAAACGATAAAACTTGAAAACGACGGACTTTTAACGGTAAAAGGAATCGTAAGCGATGTGCCGAATAACCAGCATTTTAGTTTTGATTACATCACTTCATATAAGAACTACAGGTATTATCAAAACAGTGATTCTTGGGCAAGCAATAACTACTACGCTTATATAGTTTTGCCAAAAGGATATGATTATACCTTGTTCAATAAAAAAATGGACGCTTTAAAGGTGTACACCATACCGGCATACAAACAGTTTCCATTCAGGGCAGAGTACTATTTACAACCCCTTAAAGATATTCGCTTGCACTCGCAAATCAACTTTGAGATAGGCCCGACAAGTGATATTCGATACATTTACCTGTCTGCCACCATAGCACTTATCATAGTATTGTTGGCAGGTGTCAATTACATGAATCTAGCCTCGGCAAGGGCCTCTAGCCGCTCTAAGGAAGTTGGTGTACGCAAAGTTTTAGGCGCCAAGAAAAAGCATCTTATAAATCAGTTTATTTCTGAATCATTATTGGTAACCTTGTTCAGTTTCTTACTGGCCTCCCTTTTATCCCTTTTGCTTTTACCTATATTCAACAATATCATCGGATCGGCCATTTCACAGAGCTTCTCAGGTAAGACCGGCTTGTTCTTATTATTGTTCATTGTAGCATTGGGCATTGGCATTATTTCCGGGCTATATCCTGCATTTTTGGCTTCGGCCATCGCGCCCATCAAGGCACTAAAAGGCGTGAAGTTCAAAAGTAAAGATGGTGCTTTTTTAAGAAATGCCTTAGTGGTTGGCCAATTTGCCGCCGCAATTGTTCTGGCCATCGCAAGTGTTGTGGTCTATCAACAGCTTGACTTTATCCAAAATAAAAAACTGGGGTATTCTAAAGGGCAAATCGTATATATACCTTACCAAAAAGTAGATTTTTATGATAAAAATGCGGTTATAAAAGATGAATTGTTAAAGCACCCCCAGATACAACGCGTTGCCCTGACCAATAATATGCCCCTTACCACTGAAGATCAGACGATTATTGAAGATTGGGAAGGTAACTCGGGTAATGAAAAATTGTTCGCCTATCGCAATTATATTGATGATGATTACGTAAGTCTTTTTGAGATGAAATTAGTGGCCGGCCGAAATTTCTCGGAAGAATTTCCAACCGACCAGACAGAGAGTATCTTAATAAACGAATCTGCCGTAAAAGCCTTGGGATGGTCCAATGCCATAGGAAAACTATTCAACGGAAAAAAGGTAATAGGTGTCATACAAGATTTTCATTTTCAGCCTTTTCAGCTTTCCATAGAACCCATGTTCATTGGTTACCGAACCAAATCGCGAAGTTTTTACAGCAGCAATATTGCGATAAAAGTAACCATGGATGATTTGGATAACACCCTGGCACATATCGAACGGACTATGAAGACCCACATACCCAACATCCCTTTTGAATATCAGTTTATGGATGAGTCTTATGCCCAACTTTATAAATCGGAAAAGCGATTTGGAAAAATTTTCAACGTATTCACTTTAATAGCACTCTTTATAGCCTGTATGGGCCTTTTTGGGCTAATCGCACATAAAGTAGCACAGCGTTCAAAGGAAATTGGGGTAAGAAAGGTGCTCGGCGCCTCAGATTTTCATATCGTTGGGTTGTTTTCAAAATCATTTTTAAAGCTGGTGGCTTTGGCCACTTTAATATCAATACCTATTGGTTGGTTTGCCATGGAGAGATGGCTTCAAGATTTCGCCTATCGAATCGATATCAATTGGATGGTCTTTTTTCTAACAGGTTTTTTGGCAATGACCTTGGCATTATTCACCGTTGGTATACAGACCCTTTCAGCAGCAAATAAAAATCCTGTCGATACCCTAAGGGAAGAATGAAGTCAATGACCTAAAAAAATATCATGTACAAACTGTTCTTAAAAATCGCCACCAGATACTTGTTAAAGAATAAGCTATATTCCTTTATCAATATTTTTGGATTGGCCATTGGTATCGCTTCATTCGTGCTGGTCATGCTTTATGTAAACTATGAAAAAAGCTTTGACAAATTTCAAGGTTCCGAAAATGTACAACGCGTTTACATGGATTATAAAGAAGGAGGGGAATGGGTTGCCGGTGATGCCAATGCCTACATTGTAAGTGGACCAACACTCAAAGAGGTGTTTCCCGAGGTGTTGGATTTTGTAAGGTTTCGACACATGACCGAGGTGGTCATTATGGCCGATAATGAATTGTTCGACAACAACAAGGGGTCTTTGGCAGACCCTTCCTATTTTGAGATCTTTAACCACCAACTACAACAAGGGGATGTCAAAAATGCCCTGAACGATCCATACACCATAGTATTGACACCATCGTTGGCACAAAAGCTTTTCGGTTCTGAAGAAGTACTTGGTAGAACCTTGAAACTAAATGATGATAAGGGTCCGGTTTTTACCGTCACCGGAATCCTTCAAGACAATGGGCGCAATACCCATCTAAAAAATGACTTCCTAATTTCGTTTAAAAGCTTTTATACCTGGTCGATTTTTGAGGGTGACTGGAAGTTTACCTGGAACCAAAACACGTATTTTACCTATATAAAACTTGATTCCTCGGCCGATGCCGTTGCGCTCAAGCAAAAAATCATGGCCCACAAAGTGGAGAGCCTTCCCTTTGAGAGGCATAATATAGAGCCACTTGAAGACATTCACCTATACTCTAACAAGCCCTACGAAGCTGAAGCCAATGGTAGCGCAAGTAGGGTGCGTTTTCTATTGGCTATTGCCTTTATCATTATTGTGCTTTCATGGCTCAATTACATCAACCTATCTACGGCCAAGTCGCTAGAGCGTGCAAAGGAAACAGGTATTCGAAAAGTAGCCGGCGCCCTGAAACCACAAATAATAGTACAATCACTGCTAGAGTCATTGTTAGTGAACTTTGCTGCCATTGTACTGGCCATAGTGATCGTATTGGCCGTATTGCCCATATTCAATGGTTTTATTGCAAAGGAGTTGACCATAGGCCCTGCTACCATTAAAGATTTTCTCCCCGTAATAGGATTCATCGCTTTTGGTGCATTCCTTTCGGGATTATATCCGGCCTTTGTTTTGGGCAATTACAGTCCTGCCAAGGCCTTAAAAGGAAAAGTACACACCTCTAACAATGGCCTGACCATTAGAAAAGGACTTATTATAGGTCAATTTTTGGCAACGATCGTTTTACTGATCGGCACTTTAATGGTGAACAAGCAAATAAGGTTTTTACAAAATCAACCCATTGGTGCCGACATCGATCAGGTCATTGCAGTACATGGTGCGGTATTTGGTACCAAATCAGATTCCCTAGTAGAAAACGACCTAAAAACATTGAAGAACGAACTGGTCGATCTTCCCTTTGTGGAACGCGCCGTATTCTCAAAAACCTATCCCGGTGATACCTACGAAAAACTAAACTCAAGTGTGGGTATTACTTTTCCGAACGGCAAGAAAGATGACTCAAGAATATGGTATAATTATTCGGTAGGCCCTGAATATTTTGAACTTATGGATATGCAGTTCGTGGCCGGTGTTCCTTTTTTGGATAATGCCAAGGGCCAAAGTAATAACATCGTCATGAATGAACGGTTTGTCAAACATATGGGTATTTCAAATATGCAAGACGCCGTCAACAAGACCGTTCGCTTTTTTGATCAGGTTTGGACCATTTCAGGTGTCATTAAAGATTACCACCATTTTGGTTTAAAAACGGGTATTGAACCCATGATTTTACTGCATCGTACCAATACGAACAATATCCTTGTCAAATTGAACCGAACTGCCTTATCCCCATCAGGTCTGAACGGGGTAATTTCCGAAATCGAGGGTAAATGGTCCGCGTTATTTCCAAAAAGCACCTTTAACTATACTTTTTTAGATGAAAAATTTGAAGCACAATACAGAGAGGATAAGGCGTTTGGTGCCACATTCCAAATATTTACTTTTTTGGCGATCGTAATCGCTTCTATGGGGCTTTTCGGGTTAACCTCTTACACGGTGGTTCAACGAAAAAAAGAAATTGGGATACGAAAGGTAAACGGGGCTACGGTTCCGCAGGTACTTCTACTTTTAAATAAGGATTTTGTAAAATGGGTTGGCATAGCTTTTCTATTTGCCATTCCAATTTCTTGGTATGCCATAAGTCAATGGTTGCAAGATTTTGCCTATAAGACAAGCCTAAGCTGGTGGATATTTGCCCTGGCAGGGTTGGCAGCCCTAGTAATTGCTGCACTTACGGTGAGCTGGCAGAGCTTTCAAGCTGCCGTTGCAAACCCGATGGAATCATTACGGGACGAATAAAACCAGTGCTATGCTAAAACACAATCTAAAACTATTTTTTAGGAACATAAAACGAAGTAAAGGCACGTTTCTAATCAATACCATCGGTCTTGGTGTGGGTATCGCCTCATTCTTGGTATTGTCGATCTACCTTTATAACGATTTGACTTACAATCATTTTAACGAAAACCTCGCCAATATTTATAGGATCCAAGAAGTTTATGAAGATGGTACGAGTACCGCTACCAAAGGGTTGTTACTACCTCAAATGCAGCAAGAAATTCCTGAAATAGTCAACGGAACCCGAATCTTTGATTGGGACGGATATCGGTTAAGCCATGGTGATAATGCCTTTATGGAAAATGTCTTTTATGTTGACCATGGATTTTTTTCAGTATTTAGTTTCCCCTTTAAAGAAGGAAACGCGCAAAATGTACTTGATGAAAAGTACACTGCGGTTATAAGCAAGGCCTTTGCCAAAAAATATTTTGGTGCCACTTCCGCTCTGGGCAAACAATTACAAATCGGCTTTGACAATACTTTCTTGACCGTAAACGGAGTCGTCGATATTCCTGAAAATTCGTCAGTGAAATTTGATATCGTTACCTCTTATGAAAGCGGGGAGACCATTTCACCTTGGATCAAAGAGGTACACGATTGGTACAATACATTTTCTGAAACCTATGTTTTGCTGCAAGAAGGTACGTCACCATCGGTGGTTGAAAACAAGCTTAAAAGTATTGTTAAGGCAAATTTCCTTCCTGTGGGGGAAAATACTACCAAAATCGGTCTATTGCCTTTTTCAGAATATCATGCGGCAGAAGAATCAAACCAAACCTTGATCATAATTTTGGCAATCATAGCCTTGGGGGTCATTGGTATCGCAATAGTCAACTTTATCAATTTGACCGTTGTAAATGCCCTATCAAGAACTCGTGAAATCGGGGTGAAAAAAGTACATGGAGCTTCAAAAAAACAGGTGGTACAGCAGATTATGATAGAGTCATTCGCAATAGGGTTTATTGCGTTGTTACTTGGTATTTTCATCTTAAGCACCTTTATACTCCCTGCATTCAACGTGCTTTTTGAAACCCATTTGATCCTGCAATCATTCAATCCGTACTTTCTGGGTCTATTGCTATTTGGTATTTGGGGCTTTGTGGGCGTGTGTTCCAGTATTGTACCGTCATTGCTTTGGTCTCGAAGTAAACTAGTAGAAAACCTTCAAGGAAAATACACGTCAAAAAGCAAATTGGGCCTTTCAAAATATTCATCCGTAATCATCCAATTTGTTATAGCCATTATTTTGATTTCAGGAACCATTTTGGTCAGGAAACAAATTGATTTCATGCTTGACAAGAACCCCAAATTTGACAGTGAAAATGTCATCGTTGCCCAAACCGATTTTTGGAAACATAGTGATCTTGACATTGCCTCTGGTAAACTTGATGTAATCGCGAAAGAACTGGCGAAAAGCCCATATGTAGCGTCCGTTAATTTTACAGGAAGCATTCCTGGGGATTACGATGAAAACTACAACACTTTTTATCCTATGGGGGAAAGTGCTGTAGCGGATATCAGTCTTAGAAAGTCTTATGTCGGTAAAGACTATTTTAAAACCCTTGGGATTGACGTATTAAGTGGGCACGGTTTTAACAAAGAGCCCACAGCCTTAAAAAATACCGTGGTACTGAATCAAACGGCCATGGACCAGCTGGGTTATACCGAAGCAGATGGCCAAATCTTGGTAGAAGGCAGGGAAGGCGGAACCCAATACCGCGTAGTCGGGGTAATTGATGATTTCAGTTATCAAGGTGTTCAAAGTGCCATACAACCTTTGGCACATTTTTTTGTAGAACAAGAAAATCTTATGAATTGGGATTACTTGACCGTACGATCGGAAAAACTAGCTACGTTACAGGTTATCGACCTCATCAAAGAAAAATGGCAAGAATTGTTTCCTGGCCAAACCTTGGATTACTTTTTTGCAGATGAAAAATTGAATGTTTATTATGACGAATATAGGCGCGTAAATACTTTGATCACATGGTTCTCAATACTAGCGGTTGTGCTTTCTTGCATGGGGCTTTTTGCACTGGCTTCTTATACCATGGCACGCAGGACGAAAGAAATTGGTATTAGAAAGGTCAATGGTGCAACGATAACCCAAATTCTTTCCCTTTTGAACAAAGACTTTGTGAAATGGGTAGCCTTGGCCTTCGCCATAGCAACCCCTATTTCTTGGTATGCCATGAATAAATGGCTTGAGGGTTTTGCATATAAGACCAATATTGATTGGCAAGGTTTTGTCTTTGCAGGTCTAATCGTTATGGCAATTACCTTGTTAACGGTAAGTTGGCAAAGCGTTAAAGCTGCCGTTGCGAACCCGGTAGAGTCATTACGGGATGAATAATAATCAAACAAAGGAAACCATCATGAAAAACTTAATTACAATTTTTTTGACACTAGCAGCACTCGTATCGGTAAACGCCCAACGCGGCAAAAAAGTAAAGGGCAACGGCAACGTCGTTACCATAGAAAGAACCACTGGAGATTACGACGGACTTCGAGTAGGTGGTTTTTATGAAGTCAAACTTGTAGAAGGCACTGAGGGAAAAATCACTTTATCAGGTGAGGATAACCTTTTAAAATATATCGAAACCGAAGTGAAAGGGGGAACCTTGACCATAAAATCAAGGGACAATATGCAACTTAAAATCTCAAATGGTGAGCGTATTTTGATAACCATCCCTGTTGAGGAAATAGATGCGATTCGTCTTTCAGGTTCTGGCAAATTA
Organism: Croceitalea sp. MTPC5; assembly: GCF_036985505.1. Lineage (NCBI taxonomy): Bacteria > Pseudomonadati > Bacteroidota > Flavobacteriia > Flavobacteriales > Flavobacteriaceae > Croceitalea > Croceitalea sp. MTPC5. The sequence continues at coordinate 336,317 of NZ_BTGQ01000005.1, read as the reverse complement.
TATACTACCACGACCCTTAAGGCCGATAGTTTTAAAGTGCATACCTCAGGAGCTAGAAATGCAGAACTGTTGCTGAATGTAAATAGCTTAAAGATAGTCTCATCTGGATCAAGTAACATAAAGCTTGGTGGGAGTACTGAAAAGCTGAACATCACTTCTTCTGGATCTTCAAGTCTGAATGCTTATGATCTAAAAGCCACCGATGCCGAAATTACCTCATCGGGTTCTTCCGATATTCGATTGGCAGTTACCGATGTGCTCCGTACGAAATCATCAGGTTCCAGTAACATAAGATATCGTGGCAATCCGAGTAAGGAATACGCGAAAACTACAGGTTCCAGTAGCGTATCTAGACAATAAAAGTTCTATTGGAATAGAAGAAGTACCAACCAAGTTTTTTGAGCCGTCATCATAAAATTAAAAAATGTTAAAGCACAACTTATTACTATATGTAAGAACTATTCAAAAGCACAAGAGTAGTTTCCTGATTAATCTAATTGGACTATCAACCGGGTTGGTATGTGTATTCTTGGTGTTTCTATGGGTTTCACATGAAATGGTAGTCGATAAGTTCCATAAAAACGATGAACGACTTTACCAGGTGCGAAGAAACGTACCTAATGGGCAAGGTTCGTTAGCTACATTCACTTCAAATTCAAGCTTGATGTTGAAGGCCTTACAGCAAGAAATTCCCGAGGTTGAAATGGCCACCGCGGTCTATAGGTTCAATAATAGTGCCCACCTGGAAATCGAGGATAAGAAGCTAAGTTCTTTTGGAATTATGGCAAGTGAAGACTTTTTTAAGGTCTTCTCTTACCCTTTGATCACAGGAAATAAAAACACGGTATTGGCCGATGTAGATGCTGTCTTAATTTCATCGAAACTCGCAAATACCCTTTTTGGACAAGGTTCAGACCCGATAGGAAAAACCATTTCGGTAAAAAAAGCAGAGGAAAACATAGATGGTGTTTTTACTGTTACCGGTGTTTTTGAAATTCCTAAAACCTCGTCTGAACGGTTCGATTTTGTGCTGCCCTACAAAACCTTCTTAAAATATCGAAATCCTGACGACATAGCGTGGTATAGCAATAGCTCCAGCATGTATGCATTGCTAAAACCAAATGTTGACCTCAATGATTTTAATGATAAAATAGCGGATTTCACAAAAAAGAAAAGCGACTACGTTGAAGATCAAGTCTTTTTTACAAAGTATAGTGACAATTACCTTAAAGGAACCTATGAAAACGGAAAACAGGTTGGGGGGCGAATTACCTATGTAATCCTTTTTTCAATCATTGCCCTTTTTGTACTATCCATCGCTTGTATCAATTTTATGAATCTATCAACGGCTAGGGCCTCAAGAAGATTAAAGGAAGTGGGAATAAAAAAAGCAGTGGGGGCAAATAGAAAGTCACTGATCCTTCAATTCCTTTCAGAATCGGTGCTACTTTCATTCTTCGCCTTAATCAGTGCTTGCGTTGCAGTCATACTACTTATGCCTTGGTTCAATAGTGTCACCGGTAAGGCGCTTGTATTCACCTTAGACGCTGAGATAATTGTCCCAATTGTACTTATCACATTATGTACGGGCCTGGCCTCGGGAAGTTACCCGGCAATATACCTTACCAAATTCAACCCTGTTAAGGTATTAAAGGGAAAAATAAGCACTTCGTTTGGCGAACTCTTTGTCCGTAAGGGCTTGGTGATATTTCAATTTAGCGTTTCATTGATATTAATCGTTGCGGTAAGTGTCATTTATAGGCAGCTTGATTTTATACAGTCAAAAAATCTTGGATTCAACAAAGACAACATCATCATCTTTGAGCGAGAAGATGCCCTTATCAACAGTATGGATGTGTTTCTTGATGAGGCAAAACAATTACCCGGCGTGGTAAATGCCTCTTATATGCAGGGTAGTATGACAAATTTCAGCAACTCTTCACGGGGTCATTCTTGGCCAGGGCAAAAAGAAGGGTCTGAACAATTGACTTTTAGACATGCCCATGTAGGTCCGGATTTTATCGAGACCATGGGTATTGCAATAAAGGAAGGCCGCTCTTATGTAAATGAAAGACCGGATAACGGTTCACAAATCATATTAAATGAAACAGCCGTTAAGCTCATGGGGCTTGAAAATCCTATTGGTACCGTAATTGACATGCGAGGACCGAACAGGGAGATAATAGGCGTGGTAAAAGATTTTAACATACAATCATTGTACAATGAAATCGCCCCAATGGCATTGTTGTGCCGAACGGAGTGGGTAAGTAATTTAGTGGTAAAAATAAAAGCGGGTGAAGAAAAATCCACTTTAGCGGCCCTAACCGACCTTTTTCACCAATTCAATCCAGGGTTGGAGTTTAATTTTCGTTTTTTGGATAATCAATATCAAGAGCTTTACCAAGCAGAACAACGCGTATCGACCTTGTCTAAATACTTTGCCGGAATGGCTGTTTTAATATCTTGCCTAGGTCTTTTTGGCTTGGCAGCTTTTTCCGCTGAAAGACGACGAAAAGAAATTAGTATCCGAAAAGTACTTGGTCAGAGTATTGGCCAATTAACCGTAATGCTCTCTAGTGAATTTTTAAAATTGGTGCTGATTTCAATGCTCATCGCGTTACCTATTGCGTATTTGCTTGCGGCAGATTGGCTATCACAATTTGCCTACAAAATCTCACTACATGGCGGATATTTTTTAAGTGCTGGATTAGTAGCCCTGGTTATTGCGATGCTTACCGTAGGAAGCCAAGCCATACGGGCTGCCAACCGAAACCCCATTAAGGCCCTAAGGGAAGAGTAAAATATCATTGCATCGATCTAAAAACATTTAAAATGCTGAAAAACTATATAAAAATCGCGTGGCGGAACATTTTGAAGCACAAAAGTATGTTTGCCATCAATATTGCCGGTCTCGCCATCGGTATTGCCTCGTGCCTGTTAATGCTGCTATTCGTGGTAGACGAGTTGAGCTATGACACCTTTAATGAAAAAGCGGATGATATCGTAAGGGTTGTTTTTAAGGCCCAGATCAATGGTGAAAAAATCAAGGAAGCCGTTGTCATGGCACCGGTGGCTCAAACCCTTAAAAATGATTTTCCGGAAGTTGTGGATGCCACAAGAATCTATAATTTGGGTACCCCAAAAATTGCTTATGGAACTACGGCCTTTCGAAATGGTAAAGCCGCTTACGTCGACCCTAACTTTTTCAACGTTTTTACCTTAGCTATTATAGATGGTGATACCCAATCTCCTTTAGAAGAACCCAATACCGTGGTGCTTACAGAATCAGAGGCCAATAAATACTTTGGCAATTCAAACCCAATAGGCAAAAACATTCTCATAGAAGGAAATTCACAACCCTTTAGGGTCACCGCAATTATTGAGAACGTGCCCCAGAACAGTCATTTTCGATTTGATGTTCTTGCGTCGATGCAAGGCTTTGATCCAGCAAAAAGCACTTCTTGGGTAAACTCCAATTATTTCACCTATTTAGTACTTGAGAATGGAAAGGTCTACAAAGATCTAGAAAAAAAACTACCCCAAGTGCTTCAAAAATATATGGGGCCTCAAATACAAGATGACCTTGGCGTATCTTACTCTGATTTTATGAAAGACAACCAACTAGGGCTCTTTTTGCAGCCCTTGACGGATATTCACTTAAATCATGATTTCGTCGGTGCTTCACAAGAATTGGAACAAGGGGGTGATATTAAATACGTTTATATCTTTAGTGCCATAGCACTCTTTATGTTGCTTATCGCGTGTATTAATTTTATGAACCTCTCCACCGCTTCCGCATCCAAAAGATCTAGGGAAGTGGGTATTCGAAAAGTTCTAGGTTCCCAAAGAAAACAGTTATGGCAGCAATTTTTATCAGAAGCCTTTATCGCCACGGTATTGGCCTTATTTATTGCGCTGGGCCTTCTCGTCGTGCTTATTCCCAAATTCAATGAACTATCGGGAAAAGCCTTACAGTTAAGTAGTTTTATCAATGCGTCAAGTATTGGGCTTTTGATTGCGCTGACTTTTTTCATTAGCCTGTTGGCCGGAGCATACCCTTCGTTGTTCCTTTCTTCGTTCAAGCCTATATCGGCACTGAAAAGTAAATTTTCAAATAGTGGTCATAACAAAGGCGTACGTAGTGGTTTGGTGGTTTTCCAATTTACCATCTCTACGGGTTTGATATTGGCCACCTTAATCGTAAGACAACAAATGAACTACATTCAACAAAAGGATGTAGGTTATGATAAAGAGCAGCTTCTAGTACTCAGGGATGCCCATCTTTTAGGGAATAGCTTAAATGCATTCAAACAAGAATTACTTAAGAATCCGAAAGTTGGTTCAGTAACCCAATCTGCATTCGTACCGGCAGGCCCAACGGATATCAATATGTCGACTATTTACAAAGACGGCGTTTTCAGTCGTCGAATGGCCGTATACAATATTGATGGGCATTACCTACCAACTATGGGTATGAAGTTGGTATCGGGGCGAAATTTTTCAAAGGTATTTGGCGCCGATTCCACCAAAGTCATCATTAATGAAACAGCTAGCAAACTATTGGGCCTCGAAAATAATGCGTTGGGCAAAACGATTACCGATGCCGGTAAGACCGCGACCATCATAGGTGTCGTCAAAGATTTTCATTTTAAATCACTGCACACGCCAATTGAACCTTTGTTGTTGTTTTACAATCCCTATGGCGGACTCTTGGTTAAGGCACGAACAGCTGATATGGCTACCTTAATAGCCGATACCCAAACCCTATGGAAAAGCTTTGATTCTGGGGAACCTTTCGATTATGAACTTTTAGACCAATCGTATCAAAAAACCTATCTCGTAGAACGAAAGATGGGAACCATATTGAATATTTTCGCCATACTCACCATTTTCGTGGCCTGTTTAGGGTTATTCGGACTGATCACATTTACGGCAGAACAACGGTTCAAAGAGATAGGCATACGAAAAGTGTTGGGTTCAACGGTTCCACAAATCGTTGGTATGCTTTCAAAAGACTTTCTTAAATTGGTGGTCATCTCTTTCTTCATAGCATTTCCTATTGGATTTTACGCAATGGATACATGGTTAGAGGGTTTTGCCTACCGCATACAACTTGATGTTTGGGCCTTTTTGATTACCGCAATCATCATTATGCTCATAGCATTTGCAACGGTTGGCTATAAGAGCTTTAGCGCAGCAATGATGAACCCGGTCAAAGCACTGAAGGATGACTGATAAAAACACGAAAAAGAAACATAATATCATTACAATTTAAAGCGGACATTTATGCTATTACAACTAAAGAATATTTTCAAATGGGTCAACTCAGGTGGCCAACGTATTTTTCTTTTGAAAGACATCAATCTAGAGGTTCAAGAAGGGGAGTTTATTTCGGTAATGGGGCCTTCTGGATCTGGTAAATCCACCCTTTTGAACGTTATAGGGATGCTCGATACCTTTGATGAGGGCGAATATGATTTTCTTCATGAATCGGTTCATACATTGAAAGAAAAACACCGGGCCAATCTATACAAAGAATATATCGGCTTTGTATTTCAGTCGTATCATTTATTGGATGAATTGACCGTTCAAGAAAACCTTGAGATGCCGTTACTCTATAAAAAGTTTAAAGGCTCTGAGCGCAAGGCCATGGTGGCTGATATGTTGGATCGGTTCAATATCGTTGGTAAGAAGGATCTGTTTTCGGCACAGCTGAGTGGCGGGCAACAACAATTGGTAGGGGTGGCCCGAGCTTTGATTGCCAACCCAAAGTTGATATTGGCCGATGAACCAACGGGCAATCTTAATTCACAACAAAGTGAGGAGATCATGCAACTGTTCAAGAAGCTTAATGAAGAAGATGGGGTGACCATCATTCAAGTGACCCACTCTGAAAAAAATGCTGCTTATGGTTCACGAATCATTAATCTATTGGATGGAAGGAAGGTCTGATAAGGTTTGGGGGGGTAACCCGCTCCCTCATTCTCGGTTAGAATAAGTCTGGACAGTTCGCTGCCTGACAACACGAAATCATACCAAATCAGCCAGTTCTTTGCCTACGGAACTTCCGATTGCAATGCCCATACCCCCGAGGCGTACACCGCAATAGACGTGGTTTGAGAGTTGCTTAACGATTTGTTTTTTCTGGCTGCCAATTCCCATAATCCCACTCCACCTCCGTTCTATTTCGAACGGGGTGTTTGGAAGGATGACTTGTCGCAGCAATCGTTCCAATTCATTTTGGATGCGTTTTGTTTGCCCAAATGAATCCGTTTCTTCCGTTTTAAAAGCTAAGTTTCGACCACCACCGAAAAGAATACGATCATCAATATTCCTGAAATAGTAATACCCTTCATCAAAATGAAACGTCCCTTTTATGGTTGGATTCTGAATGGGCCTTGTAATAAGTACCTGCGCCCTAGCGGGTTTCACTTTTTCATGTAAAAGTCTTGGGGCAAATCCGTTGGTTGCGATCAACAACTTGTTGGTCTTGAATTCAAAGCGATTCGTTTTAACTGCAACTTTATTGCCCACCTCTTCAAACCCTTGAACCTCAACCGAATTTAACATGGCAATTCCCTTGTTTCGAACCGTATAAAGTAGGCTATCCATCATTCGACCCGTATCAATCTGAGCTTCTTCCATATGTGTTATGAGCTTCGGGTTACTATCTTGAAAACCGAAGGTGTTCGGCGTTACTTTGAAGACCGTTTTGCCAAAGATTGGTTCAAGCATGTTATTTACTCTTGACAGGGAGGCCTCACATTTCTCAAAAAGCACCTTATGTTTCTTTAAAAAAAGTTCATTTCCCCCTAGTTGCTGAAAACCAATATTGGCATCCCCTAAAGTTTCACGAAGCAATTGAATGCCCTTAAAGCGTTGCGCTACCAATTCAACCACTTCCTCTTCAGAATGGGTCTTTAAATCCATCAAAACCTCTGAAATACTTCCAAAACAAGCGAATCCCGCATTCTTTGTACTTGCGCCTTGTGGCAGTACCCCTTTTTCCAGTATAAGGATTTTTGCCTGTGGGAAACGGGCCCTTAAAAAGAGTGCGGTGTTCAATCCGACGATACCGCTACCAACAATGGTATAATCGATGTTTGAAAGCCAAGTCTTGTATTCCCAATAACTAAGTTCCATAGCACTAAAATAAGGCTATAATTCCGCTTCTTTAGGCTCGATTATTTTGTTGTTCCGTAAGCCAAAGAATAGTTGTGACAAAATATTGATATCATCATCTACGGCATTAAGGGTGCCCTCCAACTTTATCTCACGCTCGTCAACGTGCCAAGCCTGAATGCGCATATTCGTCAATATTGAGAAAAGTTCACGAGTATGTGAAATATCAAGATCTTTCTGTAATTTTTCAAAATCGGCCTGTAGATTGAAAAAATAAGAACTGGTTTTCCCTTTTGGTAAGATAGTATCGTTTACGGTACTAAAAACGGCCCCAGTACTTTGTTCAAACAGAGTGGTCTGATATAAAGGAAAGGGTTCAAAGATTCCATTTTCAGAAAGGGCACCTTTTTCAGAAAGATAACTTTTCAATTTTTGCCCTTGAACACCTAAATGTAAATACGCAGCGGGCACATTCCTCTTTTGAACGGTCTTTCGCGCTACTTTCTCAAAGTTATCATCATACTCATATGTTATTATCGTATCGTTTTGAACTGTCCTTCCCGAAATAGCGAAGCTTAGTCTTCCATCTAACGATTTTGCGATTTCAGAGGCATCCAAATTATACTTTTCAAAGAAAGTTAAGTTACCCAAACGTCTTGCCAGCAATGCTTCCCTTATCGGGTTGGCCCTTAGGTTCAAGCCGTAATGGAAAGAAAGCGAGGTATTTCGATAACTAGGGAAGGTAACTTCTTTGGCAAACGGAAAATCAACACTGCCCTTTCCTTTCAAAAATGCATTGCCATCATTAAACGTAAGGGTAGCTACCCCACCGTCAGCCGCATACACAGCGTGTGCCGTTTCGTTCTTGATGGTTTTTAGCAAAGGGTGATCCGTACTTGGTATTGTTTTATCGTCTACCAGCAACTCTTTGAAAACATCGGCAATACCGCTATTCTTGATTCTAGGGGCAACTGCAAGCGCAAGTTTTTCGTCGTTCCATGCTATGGCGATACTTCCATTTTTGAAGACCCCTGATTGATAGCCTTGGGTCGCGGTGATTCCATTGGCATCTAGTTTGGGTGTTACTTTGTTATGGACATATGCTTCAAATTCAGTAAAATCGTAGATTTTAAAAACCGTAAAAACAGTATGCTCTACTTTTGGCATTGTAAAGAATAAAAGGTTGTAAGGCATAAATTCAACACCCTTGCCTATTGATTCTTTTTTACCGTCATCATCGCCAGTACGATTCCCTAAATCCAAATTTTGATAGTAATACCTCGGAGCACCCAAAGCATCTAGAATCAGCGTTTTTTTGATATCATGTATGCCTATTTTGATTACCGAGGTGGCGTCTTGGTGTACTACGCCTTTTAAAGAACTGCTATTTTGGTACCTAGTATAGCCGTAATAGCCCAAAGCCAATAAAGCGAACAACGGTAGAACCAGTTTTGCGAATTTCCTCATGGGGCTATTCCATCAACTTGTCCACTAAATTGAAAAAGTAGGCCAGGCTATTCTTATGCCCTTGATCCGGAATCTGTAAAATCATTTCGCCGCTCATGGTATTGCCTTTGATCTTTGAAAAATTCACATTTAAGTCTTCAGTATTATTGGTCAAAAAGTCAATATTATCCCTTAATTCCCTTGGGAAGGCTTCTGAAGGTATTCTTGATACGATACTTTTTCCATTGATGTAAAAACTGGTCGCATTGTTACGAATATCTTTTTTCAGTTGATTCGATAATTTCGCTGGATAGGTTCCCTTACGTATTTGGGATAAATGTTCAAGCGAACTACCGATAAAAACGGTATTATCATGATACATTACATGAATATCAAAAGGGTTAGACCCGGATGCATCGATGAAATAGATACCATTTTGGTAGTCTACCTTTTTTTCAGAAACCCCTATTTTCATGAAATTCTTAAACATCTTCTCCTCTTCCGACGTAAATAGGAACAAAAAATCAGGAACCGTTTCCGTTTTTGTCTTTTCTATTTTTTTGTAATTGTAATCTTCATCATACTCATAATCGACGTACGTGACTTCTTTTTCCCGTAAATCGGTAAGTAGCAACAGCATATCGCCCCGTATGATCTTAGACGCTCCTTCTTCATCGATCAAGAGCGAAAATAGTCTTGTAATTGAAGTTGTTGCGGCAGCTATCGTTTCCGCTTTACTATCGGCACCTTCTTTTTTTCCGGTTAACATAGTCTCTATTAAACTGGGGTAAGCCTCTAAAATGCCTTGTGTGCTTAAGTTGACATTCAAATACCCCAACAACCTATCCTCGTTGATATAGCTCAAAAAATTCTTGTTGAATTTTCCATTGTACATCGGTTTGTATGCTTTTGCCAGGGCATCGTTCATGGTATATTCCATACCCATAACCGCTTGGTCTTCTTCGAAGTTAAGTCTACCCGTAAGGGTCATTCCACCATAAATTTCGTCAAGATTTAAAAATTCATATGGATTGGCAGGTCCCAAAAGATCCTTTGGAAGCATTTCTTTATAAAACTTTGAAAAATCATTCATCCATACCATGGCCTCATCCCCGCCTTTACCTAAACTCTTTTTATAAGAATTATTTTGAAGGATATTGCGAGGTGGTTTTCCGATTAATAACTGTTTGGCGAAATCTAAGGTCCCTTTATTCTGTGCTTGTTGACGCTCGTCACGTTTTGCCCTGCGCTCAATTCTTTTTCTTTCAATATCTTTTTGATACTCACTGTTATTGTCATAATCATAAGCCGATGCTGTCGGTTTAGGTATCACGACCTCTTCTGCATATTCCTCAACAGTTTCAGTTGCTTCCACAGCCTCAATAACCGTCTCTTCAACTTCTTCAACGGCTTCCAATGTCTCCTCAGCTGCTACCGGGGGAATACTGTAGTCATTATAATCGTAATAGCCATAATCATCATAATAGTCATTGCTTTGGTCAGAAGGGATGACAACGGCCATGGTAGTCTTGTTCCATATCACCAAACTTCCGTCATACTTCTTTTGAACGTAAGAGGCCTCCCCGTCTGTAATCACCTCGTCCCATTCGTTCAAAAACAGTTTCGTCATGTTGTCAGTATCTGAGAACGGAATCATAAACGTATTATAAAAGACCCCGTCTTTAGTTTGTAGGAAGTAATAAAAGTTTTCTTTTAGGTTCAGGCCCAAATCTTCGATGGCCCCCAATTCCCCTTTGGTTTCCCGATTGATTTCCTTGACCATTTGCTGTCCCAGCTTAGATTCTGAAAACTCTTTCAACGATAGTAGTTGCAAAACATTTTTGCCTTTTACCGTGACAACAACATTGGCATCACTTGGTATTTTGTTGGCTAAATCTTGTGCCTGGGCTGCAAGAACAAGAACTAGGGTCAGAATGAAGGTATATAGGTTTTTCATGGCTACTTTGAATTGATCAATTTTATTTTGTTTTGAATTGTTTTTTGTCCAAAAATGAATGACATGGCATCTACCCTTAGCATTACAGCCTTCTTTGATGGGGCTATTTTGGCAGCGGTATTCGAGGAATTGCCTACTAGGTCTTCAAATCGATAAATGGCCGTAAAACTGGCGTCTTGAAAGACTTTTTTATCTTCCTTTTTTAGATGATCGAAAGACTTCTTGATACTAGAATCATAGGTGAACTTTCTTTCAAAAACCATCTCGCTGGGGCTGTAAGCAAAATTGGATGTTTCAAAATTGGTGTTTTCCCGTTTGTTTTGATCTTGTATCAATTTTGATGTAAGACCATTTAAACTGCCTATAGCATCAAAATCACAGGACACCGAAAAAATATAGTTCTCTAGATCTTTACGCTGTTCTATATTACTGATGCCCTTAGCTTTTTTCAAATGGGCAACAACATCATTGAGTGCCAGAGCGATATCGTCTTCAGAGGGTATCTTATAACCATTGATACTATCCAGCAACATCATAGAGGCCAGCTTGGTTTTACTCTTGCTCATATTAATGGTGAAAACCATTGTGCCACTGCCGTCTTTGTTGAGGTTGATCTCTTCTAGAATATCAAAACAGCTACTGTTTAAAATCAATAGGAGGCATAGAGAAAAAAAAGATAAAATCCTTTTAAGCATGGTTGGTGTTTAGTTGCGCTTAGATAACTTTTTTGATGGCATTAAATTGTGTTCCGTATTTCTTTTTCAAAACTATACCATCCTTTAAAGTTGCAACTACCTGAAAACAGTGAAATGATACCACCGAAAATAGGGAACTAAAAAACCCCGATAAATTCGGGGCTTTTGAGTTGTTATTCGTCCTTATATTTTTCATCCATTTCAAAGTCTTCCATGAACTTAGTGGTATAATTACCCGCTAAATAATCAGGATGATCCATTAATTGCCTATGAAAAGGGATTGTCGTTTTAATACCCTCAATTACGAACTCATCTAAAGCACGTCGCATTTTATTAATGGCCTCTTCACGGGTTTGTGCCGTTGTTATCAATTTTGCGATCATCGAATCGTAATTCGGAGGGATAGCGTAGCCGCTGTACACATGGGTATCTAATCGAATACCGTGGCCCCCTGGGGTATGTAAGGTCGTAATCTTACCAGGTGAGGGCCTAAAATTATTATAAGGATCTTCTGCGTTGATCCTACATTCTATAGAGTGTAGTTTTGGAACATAGTTCTTACCTGAAATAGGAACTCCGCCAGCGACCAGAATTTGCTCTCGGATCAAGTCATAATCAACAACCTGTTCCGTAATTGGGTGCTCGACCTGAATACGGGTGTTCATTTCCATAAAGTAGAAATTTCGGTGTTTGTCAACCAAAAATTCTACCGTACCTGCCCCCTCGTACTTAATATATTCAGCTGCTTTTACAGCCGCTTTACCCATATCGTCACGTAACTTATCGGTCATAAATGGGGATGGCGTTTCTTCGGTAAGCTTCTGATGTCTTCGCTGTACCGAACAATCACGCTCAGAGAGGTGACATGCTTTTCCATATTGATCGCCAACAATCTGTATTTCGATATGCCTGGGTTCTTCAATCAACTTTTCCATGTACATAGCGCCATTACCAAAGGCTGCAGAAGCTTCTTTGACTGCACTGTCATACAATTCTTCCATCTCTTCTTCACTCCAGACTGCACGCATTCCTTTTCCGCCACCACCGGCAGTCGCTTTGATCATCACGGGATACCCCATTTTCTTCGCGGTTTTTTTCGCATCGGCGACATCTTTCAATAAGCCATCAGACCCAGGTACACAAGGTACACCTGCTTTCTTCATGGTTTCTTTGGCTGTCGCCTTATCACCCATTTTATCGATTTGGTCACCTGAAGCACCGATGAACTTAATTTGGTGTTCGGCACAAATCTTTGAAAATTTTGAATTTTCTGATAAAAAGCCATAACCGGGGTGGATGGCATCTGCATTGGTGATTTCAGCAGCGGCAATGATATTCGGTATCTTTAAGTACGATTCACTACTTGGTGCAGGGCCTATACATACTGCCTCGTCAGCAAAGCGCACATGTAGGCTTTCTTCATCGGCCTTCGAATATACCGCTACCGTTTTAATGCCCATCTCTTTACAGGTGCGTATGACGCGAAGCGCAATTTCCCCCCTATTTGCAATCAATATTTTTTTGAACATAAGACCTCGATTTAAAATTCAAATCACCACCGTCAAATTCTAGTCGCTTTTAACGGATTTTGGGATTTGAATTATTGAAATTTGATTAGGATGGATCAACCAAAAACAAAGGTTGGTCAAATTCAACAGGAGAGGAATCATCTACCAAAATCTTGACGATTTTACCAGATACCTCTGATTCAATATCGTTAAAGAGCTTCATCGCCTCAATAACACATAGTACGTCGCCTTTATTGATATCTTGCCCCACCTCAACAAAAGATGGTTTGTCGGGCGATGGTTTTCTATAGAATGTACCTATGATAGGTGACTTAATCGTTATGTATTTAGAATCATCATCTGCGGTGCTAGGGGCGGCCGGGGCCGCAGGTTCACCACTTGCAGCTACGGGAGCGGCCGGGGCCATTGGGGCCTGTGCTACCGGTATCTGTTGAACAATCGTGGTCTCTGGGGTATTGCTGTGGCCACCAGTTCTAATGGTGATCTTAATATCTTCCATTTCCAACTTTACCTCACTTGCGCCGGATTTGGCGACAAATTTTATCAAGCTTTGAATTTCTTTAATATCCATTGAATTAGATTTAGTTAGTTCTTTATTAGTTGTACGCCCATGTTAAATATATGGATCCCCACGTGAATCCTCCACCGAAAGCGGCAAAAACCAGATTATCCCCTTTTTTTAATTGTGCTTCATAATCAAAAAGCAATAAAGGCAATGTAGCGGATGTCGTATTGCCATAACGGTGAATGTTCATCATCACTTTAGTGTCTTCAACACCCATTCTTCTTGCCGTGGCATCTATGATTCGTTTGTTGGCCTGGTGGGGCACCAACCATTGCACATCATCATGCGTGAGCTTATTGCGCTCCATTATTTTAGCGGACACGTCGGCCATATTTGAAACGGCGAACTTGAATACCGATTTTCCATCCTGAAAAACGTAATGTTGTCCGTTTTTAACGGTTTCTTCCGAAGCTGGTAAAATTGACCCTCCGGCATCCATTTTCAAGAAGTTACGCCCGACGCCGTCAGACCGTAAATACTCATCTTGTAAGCCTAGGCCCTCGGCATTTGGTTCGAACAGCACCGCACCTGCACCGTCACCAAAAATGATGCATGTCGTTCTGTCGGTATAGTCAATAATTGAGGACATCTTATCTGCCCCTATTAAAAGCACCTTTTTGTAACGACCCGACTCGATATAACTAGAGGCTGTCGACATACCGTATAAAAAACTGGAACAGGCTGCGGACAGATCGTAGGAAAATGCATTGACGGCCCCGATTTCACTTGCTACATATGCCGCCGTTGAGGCGACCAACATATCTGGGGTTGCAGTGGCCACCAAAACCAAGTCGATTTCCGCTACGTCCAAACCCTTTTTCCCAATAAGGTCTTTAGCCGCTTCTATGGCCAGGTATGAGGTTCCTTCCCCTTCCTTTTTTAAGATTCGCCTTTCTTTGATTCCTGTTCTCGTTGTTATCCATTCGTCATTGGTATCGACCATGGTTTCCAACAGTTTATTGGTAAGTACAAACTCTGGAACATATGCTCCGACAGCTGTTATCGCCGCTGTTATTTTATTCATCAGAATATACGTTTTTAGTCAAAAAGGATTGAAAATTGACTCAAAATCGACGAAAAATAATGATTTTCTACGACTTTTCGTGCTAAAACTTCCGTTTTCAAGTTGAAATAAATCCATAAAAAAACTCCCGTTCTCAGAAAACGGGAGTTATGCTATATATTTTCATGTATCGACTAAGCCGCAGCCTCGTCTTCAGTTTTGTCAATTAAGACTTGGCCCCTGTAATACAATTTACCTTCATGCCAGTGCGCCCTGTGATACAAATGCATTTCACCTGTTGTGCTGTCTTTGGCAATTGTCGGTGCTACCGCCTTATAATGTGTACGTCTTTTATCTCTTCTGGTTTTTGATATTTTTCTTTTAGGATGTGCCATTGGTACCTATTTGTCCGTTAATAATCTTTTTAATTCATCCCATCTGGGATCTGTATTTTCTGTTTTCCCTTTTGTCTCTTTTGGTTGCAATTCTTCCAACTTATCCAATGCCTCAGATTTCAACGTTCCGTCAAGTACACCGGGATGCACCCTTTTTTGGGGAACGGCCAAGACCAACATTTCATAAACGTATTGCGCAATGTTGATTTGATGTTCTCCATGCGGAATGATCAAAATCTCATCGTTCTCATCGTTATACGCTTCACCGAATTTGATGACCAATTGCAAATCAGAGGTAATAGTTTGATCGTATGGCTCGCTCGTCAAATCGCAATCTACATTGACCGAACCAGAGGCATGAATGTCCAATTCCATCATCGTACCCATCTTATTCAAGACGGCTTTTAATGTAATTGAGGCGCCATTAAACTCCTCATAACCAAAAGATTCAAAGAACGTATTGTCAATAACGTACTCAAACTCGTGTTTTCCCAACTTCAATCCTGTGAAAGGAATAAAAAACTCCTTTAACTTCATCTCTTTACACTTAAGGTTTGTGTACCAGCCCCATAAGGCGGGTGCAAAGATACTATTTATTTGTAAAAACCCAATCCTTCTAAAAAAATATCTCGAGCTTTTTAAGGGTTACGCCTTAACTTTTGCTTCTTTAGGGCATTTTTGGTGAGTTCATTGTATTCTTCCCGGTTTCTGTAAATGTGGATTGCGGCAAAAACAGCTTCTTTAAAAGAGCTTTCATCTGCCTTACCCCCGCCTGCAATCTCGTACGCGGTACCATGGTCTGGTGAGGTTCTCACCTTTTTAAGGCCAGCGGTAAAATTGACCCCTTTACCAAACGAAAGTGTCTTAAATGGTATCAACCCTTGATCGTGATAGGCCGCTAGAATAGCATCAAAATTTTGGTGTGCATTCGACCCGAAAAAGCTATCGGCGGAATACGGGCCATAAACCAATTCCCCGTTTTCAAATAACGCTTTTACAATGGGTCTCACGATAGCATCATCTTCTTCACCGATAACACCATTGTCACCACTGTGCGGGTTAATGCCCAGAATGGCGATTTTTGGTTTTCTAATGCCGAAGTCCATACGCAATGATTTTGCCATTGTCGCCACTTTATCTTTTATCAGCTTTGTTGTAATGGCGTTCGCTACATCTTTTACGGCTATGTGATCCGTCATAAGCCCCACTCGAAGTTCATCGGTAACCATGAACATCAGGCTTTCGCCTTCCAATTCCTTAGCCAAATAATCGGTATGGCCAGGAAACTTAAAATCTTCGGCCTGAATGTTATTTTTATTTATAGGGGCCGTGACTAGGGCGTCAATTTCATTGTTCTTTAAAGCAGTAACGGCCGCACGCAATGATTTTATGGCATATTTACCCCCTTCTTCGGTAGACTTTCCAAATTCGATTGTAGGCATTTCTTTCCAGACATTGACTACATTGATCTTACCGTCAACAGCTTTTGCGGCACTATGCACGCCATTGAAGTTTATGGGAATGTCCAATGCCTGCTTTTGATGTGATATGGTTTTATTTGAGGCAAAAAGAACGGGAGTACAAAAATCGAGCATTCTGTTATCTTCAAAGGTCTTTAATGCAACTTCACAACCAATGCCATTTAAGTCCCCGATGGAGATGCCCAGTTTTATTTTTTTTTTCTCTTGTTTAGAATCCATATGCGAATACCTACTTTTACAGTGCAAAGCTAGTTAAATTATCCTCACCCAGAATCGCTCGAGCGATTCTGACCTCTTCAATTGGAGGGGTGAAATTTTGATGAACTAGTCAATATAATTGCTCTTTTAGATAGATTTAATTACAATTAAAAAAGATATGTTTACAGGTATTATCGAGACTTTGGGCAAAGTGGTCGAACTTGAAAAAGAAGGTGGCAATTTGCATATTACCATTAGCTCAGCAATAACGCAAGAACTTAAAATTGACCAAAGTGTTGCCCATAATGGTGTTTGCTTAACGGTAGTTGCCATAGATGGTGGGCGCTATACCGTAACGGCCATTCAAGAAACATTGGATAAAACCAGCCTAGGTAAGCTCAAAATGGGTGACTTGGTAAATTTGGAACGTGCCATGGTGCTGGGTACCCGATTAGACGGGCATTTGGTACAGGGGCATGTTGACCAAACGGCTACCTGCACTAAAATCGTTGAAAGTGATGGCAGTTGGTTCTTTACTTTTGAATATGATGCCCTATTGAACAATGTGACCATTGAAAAAGGGTCCATTACCATCGATGGCACCAGCCTAACTGTTGTAAACTCCAAAAAAGGTGCTTTTAGTGTGGCCATCATTCCCTATACCTATGAACATACGCGCTTCAATTCTTACCAAGTCGGTACTACCGTTAACTTAGAGTTCGATGTGATTGGTAAATATGTGGCAAGGTTAATAGAAGTAAGACAATAGCTGTTGGACCGCTGCGCTAAAAGACAAAAGACGGTTATTCCTCTATATTTATTGGAAACCTTGAAACCACTATCTGCAAATCCTTGAATAGTTATTCCACTTGCAATAAGCTGATAGGTATTATAAGTTTTTTTGATTTTACTACCAACTCCATAACAATAGCCTATTCATACTTTCTAAATTGATTTTCAAGTTCAAAAATCACCATTTAAACTTAAACCTTAATAAAGATCTTTCTTCTATATAGCACATAGGCCAATAGGCAGTAAAAGGCAACCACACTAAGACCATATAGTAAAGAAGATAGTTCCATAGAGATGGTACTGTGTACATAAATCTTTTGAAACAACCACCCATGAAGTGAAGTTTCACCAACCCTTATCTGCCCCATGATTTTGCTGATAAAGCTGGACAAAAAATAGACCACAATGGCATTGGCCCCGGCGTACCTAAAAATACTTCCGAATTGAATTTTTCTGATGTCGGTCAAATAATAAATAAGGGCTAGAATGATATTGGCCCAACCTGCAGTGACCAGCACAAAACTACTTGTCCAAAGTGCTTTGTTGATAGGAAAAACAAAATCCCACAAATGACCAACCAACAGCAAAGCTCCCCCCAGCCCAAATAAAATAGTGGCTTTCTTTTCTTGTTTTGATAAGAGGATCAGCCCTGTGAAAATACCCAATAACGAACTTGCTATGGAAGGAATTGTGCTCAAAAAGCCTTCTGGGTCGTAATCGGGCTTGTAATTATGGGAGCCAAAGATTTGAACATCCAACCAATTGGCAAGATTGTTGGGAGCCCTGTCCAAGGTTGATTCCACTCCGTTTACCGGAACCAATGTCATCAATACCCAATACCCGATGAGCAAAGTAACCGCAATTGCGATCAAGGTTTTCCATCTAAAGTTCAGAAATAAAATCGCTGCAAAAAAGAACACCACCCCGATACGCTGCAATACCCCAGGAAATCGAATATCGGTAAAATCTTTAAAAAAGGGGAAGCTAATCGTAAAAGCGCCTAAGAATAGCCCCAACCCAATTAATTTTAGAGCTCGAACGCTTATTTTTTTAAAGGTATGTGTACCTATGGTTTTGTTCTTGTATGCAAAAACAATGGAAGTACCCACGATAAACAGGAAAAAAGGGAAGACCAAATCAGTTGGTGTATACCCATGCCATTTGGCATGTAATAATGGTGCATAAACATTGGACCATGTTCCTGGGGTGTTGACCAATATCATCAAAACAATGGTGGCCCCCCTAAAAATATCCACTGATAGAATTCTATCCTTCATGTCTGGCGGTTTTATAGTATGTGCTCTTTCATCCTTTTCCAAACCTTAGTAAGCGCTATACCAGAAATTAATGCCAAGACACTGATTACCAATGCCTTTTTCGTTTCTCCGTAAATCCAATATCCTGTTGCGAACATTGTAGCATATACTAAGGTAACCCCGAGCAGCATTGCGGTTATTCCCGATGGCACACTCCACTTTTCACCAGGGGCAACAATTTCTACCTTATCGTTTTGGGCCTTAGCAACCACTTTTGACCAACCTGGGCCCCCTGGTTGTATTTTTTTATAAAATGACCGTAGCGTTTCGTCTGATTCAGGTTTTGTACATAGCGTGACGGCAACCCAAATAGCGGTGGTAACTACTACTACAAAAGGGTAATTGGCCCATTCGGGCAATACCCCTGTCGTAGGGTCAAAAAGCAGTGTGCCTAGACTTGTCTTAACCAATAGAATCGATATTATGCCTGAAACGAACATGGCCGTTATCTCACTCCATGCATTGATACGCCACCAAAACCACCTCAAGATAAAGACCAACCCTGTTCCCGCCCCAAAAGTTACCAAGAGATCAAAAACTTCAAATGCATTTTGTAAAGTGAGGGCCAAAAGCGCACTCAACAACATCAATACTACCGTAGAAATCCTACCTACGGCCACCATCTGTTTTTCAGTTGCGTTGGGGTTGACCTGTTGTTTGTAAAAATCAAAGACTATGTAAGATGATCCCCAATTCAACTGTGTTGAAATGGTACTCATATATGCCGCAACAAGCGAGGCCAACACCACGCCCAATAACCCACTGGGTAATTTTGTCAGCATCGCCGAATACGCAAGGTCATGGCCCAGTTTGTCATCTGCTACCTCAGGGAATGCTTGCGCAATACTTGCAATATCAGGATATACGACCAATGATGCCAAAGCCACCAATATCCATGGCCATGGACGAAGGGCGTAATGCATGATATTAAAGAAAAATGTTGCCCCAATAGCATGGTTTTCATCTTTGGCGGCCAACATACGCTGGGCAATATAACCTCCCCCGCCAGGTTCTGCCCCGGGGTACCAAGAGCTCCACCATTGTACTGCAATCGGAATAATGAACATGGTCACTAGAACGGTCGTATTATCAAAATCAGGAAGTATGTTCAATTTATCCGTAACGTTTTCATGTTCGATCAACGCTTGTATTCCTCCAACTTCAGGAATATTTACCAAATAAAATGCGGCTCCAATGGCCCCGGCCATCGCAACAAAAAACAGCAGAAAATCAGTGTAAACCACTCCTTTAAAGCCTCCTAACGCGCTAAAAACGACGGTTATCAATCCCGCTCCCACTACCGTTTCCCAAGGTTCAAGACCCAACATGATACCCCCGATCTTTATAGCCGCCAAGGTCACCGAGGCCATGGTAATTATATTGAATAAGGCCCCGAGGTAAATAGATCTGAACTTTCTTAAAAAGCTTGCCGGTTTGCCCCCATAGCGCATTTCATAAAATTCAAGGTCTGTTTTTACATTAGACTTACGCCAAAGCTTGGCATATACAAAAACGGTGAGCATACCTGTTAGCAAAAAGCACCACCATACCCAGTTCCCTGAAACTCCTGAAGTTCTGACAATATCGGTAACCAAATTGGGCGTATCTGTAGAAAAAGTGGTGGCTACCATCGAAAGCCCCAACAGCCACCAGGGCATCGTGCGGCCAGAGAGAAAGAATTCCGAGGAATTTTTACCTGATTTTTTTGAGACGTAAATTCCTATTCCTAAAACAATCGAGAAAAAGACAATAATAAAGCTATAGTCAAGGGTACTGAGTTCCATAATTGGTGATTGGTTGATTATTAAAGATATAACTTTTTTGCAAGGCCCCTTTTAAACCGTATCCATTTGATGTTATTCTAGCATCATTTGACAATTTTCTATAAAAGCACGGATATTGGTTTTAGGTAATTCACCGAATACTACTTTTCTTTTAATGCATACATTTGGTTTTTTTGATTCAAAATATGTCTTTGACGATGGATTTAGAGGTAGGTCTTTGGGGTTGGTTACTTTCAGGTTTAGCAGCTTTCTTAATGGGGATTTCAAAAGCGGGCCTGAAAGGATTGTCCATTTTCAATGTTACTTTAATGGCCTTGGCCTTTGGTGCAAAACAATCAACAGGTCTTATTATGCCACTTTTGCTTGTTGGAGATATTTTCGCCGTTGTCTACTATAATAGACATACCCAATGGAAGTATATCATTCGCTTTATGCCTTGGATGATCTTCGGAATCTTAATCGGTGTAGTCATTGGAAAGGACCTGCCCGAAAAACTATTCAAAATTGGTATGGTTGTAGTGATTCTGGCCAGTTTGGGTATCTTGATCTTTTGGGATAGGAGAAAATCGAAAACGGTTCCCAATCATTGGAGCTTTGCCGGGGGTACCGGAATTATTGCGGGTATCGCCACCATGATCGGCAACTTGGCAGGGGCCTTTAGTAACCTCTTTTTTTTAGCGATGCGATTGCCAAAGAACGAATTCGTTGGCACTGCGGCTTGGTTGTTTCTAATAACCAATCTTTTTAAACTGCCTTTTCACATATTTATTTGGAAAACCATTTCCGTAGGGACCCTGACTATAAATGCAATGTTACTTCCTGCAATTCTAATAGGTCTTTTTACTGGGGTTAAGTTAGTCAAAATGATTAACGAGAGGCAATATCGAAGATTCATCTTAGCGGTCACGGCCATTGGTGCCATCGCGATTTTGTTTCGATAATAGACCTACTCCCCTTTGCCTTCCAACATCAGTAAAAAAGCATATTCCAATGCCTGTTCTTTTAGGCTTTCGAACCTGCCTGAACTACCCCCATGGCCAGCAACCAGATTACACTTAAAAAGAATGTGATTGTCATCCGTTTTGTAGTCCCTTAATTTTGAGACCCATTTTAATGGCTCCCAATACTGTACTTGACTGTCCCAAAAGCCCGTGGTGACCAACATACTAGGGTAAGCTTTACGGGCAACATTGTCGTATGGGGAATACGATTTCATATAGTCATAATACGTTTTGTCATTGGGGTTTCCCCATTCTTCATACTCCCCGACCGTTAGGGGCAAATCTTCATTGAGCATGGTATTCATAACATCAACAAAAGGTACCTGTGCGATGATTCCGTTCCACAATTCTGGAGCCATATTAGCCACGGCACCCATCAACAAACCACCGGCACTGCCTCCCTGTGCATACAAGTGTTTTGGTTGGGTATACCCTTCGCCTATCAAGTGTTTGGCCACATCGATAAAATCGAAAAAAGTATTCTTTTTATGCAAGAATTTACCGTTTTCATACCAGCTTCTTCCCATCAATTCACTGCCACGAACATGGGCAATGGCAAAAACAAAGCCACGATCCAATAAACTAAGTCTTGACGTTGAGAACCAAGGGTCAAGATTCGACCCATAAGACCCGTAACCATAAAGTAACAACGGACCCGAATTCTTTGGGTCACGATTTTTTTTATAAACCAACGAAACCGGTATTTCAGTACCATCCCTACCTGTTACGAATAATCGTTCAGAAATGTAGTTGGTACTTTTAAAATCAACATCCATCACCTTGGATGTTTTACGTAAACTGGATTTTTTGGTGTCAAAATGATAGTCATATACCGAATATGGTGTGGTCATTGATTCATAATAATACCTAAAAAACCCTGCATTAAATTCTATTCTCGAAGAAAGGGACATGGAGTAGGTAGGGTCTTTAAATTTTAAATACGAAGATTCGGTCGTAATGGCATCTACTACCCTAATTTGTTGTAGCCCTTTAAATCTTTCACTGATCACCAAATGATTCTTGAATGCGTGTACATTGTCTAGTTTTATCGCGTACCCTGGCACCAAAAAATCTTCCCAATGAGAATTTTCGGTTTTATCAAGGGTAGTCCGCATTAGCTTGAAATTAGGGGCGCCCCAATTGGTATGTATATAAAAATAGTCCCCTATATGGTTGATGTTGTATTCCATATCGGGCTGTCTTCCTTGAAAAAGCTTCCATTTTCCATTGGGATCATCGGCATTCAAAAAGTAATACTCGTCAGCGTTTCTAGAGTAATTCGAAATCAACAAGAACTTCCGCGACTTCGTTATATTGATGCTCGTGCCAAACTCTTCATCTTTTTCCTCGTAGACTAACTCGTCGTATTCAGGGTTTGTTCCCAAGACATGCTTTTTCACCTTATTCCAACGCAATGTTTGTGGATCCCGCGTAATATAAAAAAGCGTTTTGCTATCATTGGCCCAGACGAAATTTGTGGTAACGCTGTCCAATTTTTCATCTAAGATTTCCCCAGTCTCCAAATTCTTGAAATAAATGGTATAAGATCTTCGAGAAAGGGTGTCTACAGCATACGCCACCATCTTTGTATTCTCAGTAACATCATAATTCGGCCCGAACGCAATATCGATATAATCATGTCCCTTGGCCATTTCAGGCCCATCCAACAACAGTTCTTTTTCAGCACCTTCGGTGAGTTTCTTCCTGTAATACCTGGGATATTCATCACCTTCTTCATAGGCGACGGAATACTCATAATCATTTTTATTGTAGGGCACACTTTGTATTTTCTGCTCTTGCCTACCCTTCATTTCTTCAAACAGCTTGTTTTGCAAGTTCGTATAGGGAGCCATCACCTTGGCGGTATAGGCATTTTCCTCAGAAATCAAATTCCTAACGGCTTTGGTTTTTTGATTGGATAGGGAATCATTTTTTTCCTCATCCGTAAGTTCCATCCATTCGTAGGCATCTGGTAAAGAGTCTCCATGGGTGACCAAATAGGTCATTTCTTTTTTAGGTGAAGGTGTTGTTATACCCTGTATCTCCTTTTTACATGAAACAACGGACAGCATGATTAAAGAAACCAGGAGTAGCTTTTTCATTCTTTTGGTTTTATTTCTAAATTGTAAAGATAGCTTCAACGAACAACTTCGAGCAAAAAAGGACATCACTATTTTTGTAATTTTTTAAGGTAATGGGTCCCTACAACCCCATTGTTATTTTTACTGATCGACACCCCCAACCCCTACGTCTGGGATAGGGAGCTGTAACTTTTTCCATTGATGGATTGACCTATATCTTGCCTTTTTGCCAAGATTACACTTGTTCATCGGTACTCAGAAATTAAGAAGGGATAGTGGGGTACTGCTATTTCTTCTATACCCGGGTTACGTATAGTGCTTTGACCATCTTATTTAGATAGGTTCAAGAAAGGCTTTTGGTTACTTTTAGGAACCGTTTAATCCAGATTATGGAAAAGAAAAGTCATAGCCCTATCCGGGTAGATTTAGAGAAGGGTAAAAGATATGCTTGGTGTACCTGTAGCCATAGCTCAGACCAACCTTTTTGTGATGGTTCGCATAGGGCACATAATGCCACCCCTTCAATGGTTTTCACCGCAGAAGAAACCAAAGAGGCCTATTTGTGTACTTGCAAAAAGACCGGCAACCCGCCCTATTGGGACGGGTCTCATAATGCATAAATAGTACCCTTAAAATATAAAAGGCTGGTTAACTGCTATTTATACATGTTAATGATTTGTTAATCTGAACGGATTGTGCTATCTTTCAGCAACTTTAATAACCAACCAGCAATGAACACTTCTGAAAAACTGCTTTCTGCCCGTATACTTACTTTCTGTTTGACAACTAGTTTGCTCTTACTAAGTATTGTTATATATGACGCATATGCTACGGAGATTCAGCAAGAAGTTACCGATGCCGTGTTAAAAGCACTACCTGATTTAGATCATAGCTTGGCAAAGCTTTAGGCCTTTTAAGATTGTTCGGTTATTCACATTTCGACAAAAGAATCCCCTTCTTCGAACATCATTACCTAACACTCACTATGGGTGGAAGCTTTTTACACTAACTTTTTAAGATGTAAGTATCCGTAGTTAAAGTAGACTTATATCATATAAGGTCAATATTACTACTTGAAAAGGTTTGTTTTGGTTATTTCAATGAAAATCAATCCATTACTTGTAGAAAAATATGAGTAAAAAGACCTGAAAACCTTGTCATTCACATAAAAATTTTACGATAATGAAAAGAATAGCTTTTTTAATCACCCTTATTACCTTCTTGAGTTCTACCGCTACGTTCTCACAATCCAAAAAACAACGACAACTCATATATGATGCCCAAAAAGCGCAAAAGACACTTTTGGATTCAGATCAAGGCTTGCAACAATTTTTTGATGATTCTGCGGGATATGTCATTTTTCCGAATGTGGGAAAAGGTGGTTTATTCATAGGCGGTGCATCGGGTAGGGGTATTGTATATAAAGATGGCGAAGCTATCGGCATGGCAGGTTTAAAGAAGCTTAATTTTGGCTTACAGGCCGGTGGTCAGGCCATTATTGAGGTCATTTTCTTTGAGACCGAAGTAGACCTAGACCGATTTAAAGAAGGTGACATGCAGTTTAGCGCCGAGGCATCTGCCGTTGCCGTAAAATCCGGTGTTTCGGTAAATGCAAAATATAAAGATGGCGTAGCGGTATTTGCCATGCCCAAGGCCGGTTTAATGGCCGATGCCTCTGTAGGTGGTCAACGATTTACCTATGAGGATTTTTAATGGGTCCATCAGCCAGCAAAAACCTAATTGTCGTAATGGTTTTTACAAGACCTTTCTAGACCTTCGGTTTTAAGCTGTAATGTAACTGTAAACCCTGTTCTGCAGTTGGTCTAAATCATCTATAATAAAATGAGGTTCAAGAAGCTTGCCTTCATGAACCGACTTTCGGGTTATTACGTTGGTAACCGCAAAAACCGGCATTTCTGCATTTTGCGCGGCCTTGATGCCATTGACTGAATCTTCTATTACCAAACATTCATTAGCTTCTAGCCCCAGCTTGTTTTTCGCTTTGAGATAGATATCGGGTTCTGGTTTACCATTTTCCACATCGTCCCTGGTCAACACAAAATTGAATTTATCATAAATGCCCATTGTCTCGGTTACTTTTTTAGCTTCGGGCAAATGCGACATTGTCGCTAAGGCCACGGTAAAACCATCTTGATATAATCTACTGAAAAGACCAAGGGTAAAGGAGCAAAAATGTTTGGACAGCAATTGTGTATCATCTAGGATATTTCGATATATGTGAAGTCTTTTTTCAATAAGGGTTTTCCCAATCAGGCCTATTCCATCAATATTCAAATGTTTCTGCAATGGCTTGCTAAAGCTCTTCGATAGACCTTCTACAACTTCTTGTCTGGACAGGCCCACAAACTCATTAAAAATATCAAGCACCTTATCTTCATCAACCTCCCCATTGGTCAATTGGTTGATGGCAAGGGCATAAGAATTGGCCTTTAAAACCTCTGTTTGAATGAGCGTACCGTCTAAATCAAAAATCACTGCTTTAATCATAATAGAACCTTTGTGTATAGCATTCGTCGGTAATACGATCAAAACAATACAGAATAGTTTTTACGACTTCCGTTCTCTATTTTATTGACCCTAAATCTAAGAAAATAGAAACTTCATAATGATATGGTCAATTAAAAATAGGTGTCGAAACTTGATAAAGCGCCCTCTTTCAAAAATCATTCAAGATGGTACCTGAATTAATGAAAGATAAACGAAATCGATTTTTAAATAGTCGTTTGACCCCAACCATGGAGGATATGGATTGCTTTTGGTCAAAAAAAGGAAAATCGTCTATTAAAACTTAATTTCTTCGGTCAGCAGCCTCATAATCTCTTCATCGTTTTCAAACTGTTTGTGAAGGTTGTAAGGTACACGCTTGTATGGATTGTATCCCAATTCCACTAATTTTTGATTCCGATAAGCCTCTACAAAGCGATAGATCATAAAAGGGCGTTCTGCACCTTTTTCCTCTAAATATTGTTGTAGTTTTTCTGAGAGTTGATCTCGCCATCTTAAAGATGTCAATAAATCTTCCCGCTTTAGTTCATCTAGACCCGGGGCTTTTTCCATCATTGCAATTTTTTCTTTGGTATACCAATCCTGCTCCGTTAATGATATCCAACTGGGCACAAGACCCTCTTTAAATCGTTTTTCTACATCCGAAATCGAGGTTCCTGTAAGTACCGGTGCCATTTTTAGCACTTCGCCATTTTTTCGCAAGGACATCACAGCATAAGGGGGTGTTTTCTTATCGTTGCGAATCACCAAATTCAGGCTGTCAAGGCGTTTTTCCAAAATGACCACAGAAATGCCTTTTTCGTTTTCGGAGCCCACTAAGGAATTGAAGACCATCTTATCATCATAAACGGTACAACTCATTAAATCACCGCTCATGCTATAGGCATACCAGACTTCTTTATTCTTGCCCTCTTTCTGGGGAGGTAAAGGTTGATTTTGATGGTTAGGGATAGTTTCCCCTTCTGCGGACTGGGCCTGTGTTTGGCTTGCAAAAATGAAACAGGCCATAAATTTAAAAAAAATAAATGTAGTTCTCATACCTTGATTTTTTAGTTTACCAATTCGATTGTAAAGGGTACTCCAGCTTTATAGGTTTGCCTGTCTTCTGTGGTCTGTACCACAATGTATCCTTTTGCTTTTCTTTTTCCGTTTTGCTCCGATAAGCTAAAAGTCAACACATTTTTACCCCCTAAAAACTCATTTAAACTGGCTTCCACCTGGGCCTTGGTTTTAAGCCCGGTCAAATAATCCAATACCAATTTAATATTCACGGGGACCTTTTTGTTTTTAATAAGCCAGTAGGGGGCATCGGGCCTGGTCAAAATGTTGGCCGTTGTGTTTTCCAACAAGCTAAATTCAATGTGCATTTTAATTCTGGACTTTTCGTAATCGGACCTTGCGATTCTGAACTGCCCAGAGTTTTCAATTTTGGCATATTTCTTTGGGTTGGTAGACCGGTCTTTTCTGGTCGGGGGATAATCCGGTTCTATATGGATCTGCCCACTACCACTGGAAAATAGGATGTTGCCCTTGGTTTTGTTCTGGTGATAGCTTTTCCTAAAATTAAACGCCTTGTTTCGCAGGGTCTGCCTTTTGTTGAGCGTGATAAGTTCGGGCGTGAAATTTAGGCTATAATCATCAGGGTTGCCCTTGCCATCCCCGCCCTGTAAGGCGCGGATTCCGTTGAGCGTGATCTTAAGTTGCAGTGGGGCAGCAGGATTATTTACCCCTTTTCGTTTTCCAGTCCAACGTCCCTTGTCCATGCTTGTGCCCCAGCCCCATTTGCCCGAGAACCCTTCGCAAGAAGTAAAGGTGAACTCAAAACTGCCCTTTTTGCCATTATTGGTAAAGGTTCCCTTTAGTTTACCTGTCAGCTTGTTATAAAAGGCATCTATCTTGCCCACGTTTTTATAGGTTCCGCTTACTTTACTCCCTTTTTGGGTAAGGATCAATTTCCCGAAATTGGTGTCCCATTCGCCTGCCCATTCCTGGCCGGCATAGGCATCGTCGTTACATTTGGTTTGTGCATTGCCATATGTTTGAATTCCCACTAGAAACAGTACCAATACTGTTGATTTTAATATTGTTTTCATTGTGCTTGGTTTTAATCTATTAATTCAATGGTAAAATGGACTTTGGCCTCACGTGTAACCTTGGTCCCATCTTCATCTTCCCTACTTAAGCCGTAGAAATATCCGCTCATGGAGCGATGTCCACCTGCGTCTTCATCCAAAGTAAGCCCGGCATAGCCTGTACCCATGCGATAGTACGGAGCTCTGCTAAAGGAGAAGTCACCTTTGTTTTTTGTTTTGGACAAGTAGTCTAATGCCAAGGGAAGATTGATTTTTTTCTTCTCGCCAATAATCTTGGTTATTTCCCAGCCCGGTGCTTTCAATTGTAAAGTTGTTCTATGGGTAATTTCACCCAATGTGGCACCGATATAAAATTGGGAGTTACTTTCTTTGATAGTGTTAGTGCCCTTAAGCTCAAAATAGCCGCTATTATTAATATTTATAGACTTTTTTGGTTGTACATGAAGTTGTCGCTTTGCCAACATCCGTTCTGTCTCTTTATCTACTAGGTACCATGTAAAATCGTGTGCCAGCTTCCCTTCCTGTCGGCGGTGTCTATAATCAATGTAGAGGTTTCTATTCTCACCGTATTCTTTAATCTCGGATTCCAGTTTTAAATATTCTTTACCCCTTAAAGGAAAGTTCCTATTTGTCACGTTTAATGTGGTGAAAAACTCTAGAAAATAGTCATCAGCATTGTTCCCTCCATCGCCATTTTTAAGGCATTCTACCTTGGTCAGGGTAATTTTCAGTTTCTTGTTGCCTAAATTATTTGATGTCGTTTTTTTAACGTTTGCCGTGGTATAAATTTCATTTCTTGTGGTAGTGCCCCACAACTGGCCGTTATGGGCAGCGATGCTTTTGAAGTCATTCCGCGTGTTTTTGACCAAATCCCAGTTTTTACGCCCTGGGTTCCACACAAAAAAACGCTTTGAGGTACCCAGCACATACAATTTCTTTTGGGCATGGTCATACGTAATATCGGTGGCGGCACCTGGTAGTTTCCTTTTCGCACCATTGTAATATTCGTAAATCGTATTGTCGTTTTTCAGGGTAAAAACCCGGCCCGAATTGTTTACACATACCTTTTTGTTATTATTCCCCGCTATGGAAAACGGCTGCCAACTTGAACTATATCGCTTAACGGCACCCCTTGTATCAACGCCCCAAAGCGCATTGTTCTCCCCTACATAAATATCTATGAGCTTCAAAGAACCGATAGCGCCTATTCTACTGTCATTGGTGGCATATGTAATGTGCATACGGCCGTCGTTGGTGAGTAGGTAAGAAAACTTTTCTTGGGCTGCTGCAATGGCTTTGGCGCTTCTATTGGCTTTAGAGTGCAATCTAAAGTCCTCAATCTTAAAATCATATTTGAAAATCTGCTTAGAGGTGCCCACTACGAAGATTTCCCCTTTTTTACTTATGGTAACATCCGTTCCACTTCCTTCTGCTTTTTTAAAGGTTTGGCCATAGGTGGCCCATACCATGAGCAGCCCCAAGGCAATACTGTATACTGTTTTCATTATGTTTGTTTTTTAGCGTTTTATGAATTCCACCCGTCTATTTTTGGCCTTGCTTTCGGGGGAGTTACCCGTGTCCAACAACTCGGTCTCGCCCTTTCCGCTAGAAGACAATTGATTTGGCGAAACCCCAAATTGCGCTTCCAACGCATGGGCTACGGCTGAAGCCCTCATCATGGAGAGGTCCATATTGAAATCGGCATCACCATCGCTATCGGTATGGCCCATAATTTCCACCTGTACTTCAGGGTTTTCGTTCAAAATGGCCGCCAATTTTTTGAGCGTACCGTGGGATTCTGGTCGTAATATGGCCGAACCGGAATCAAACGTTATGCCATAGGTAACCAATTTTCCTTCCGTTAGCAGCTTATTACGCATATCGGGCTTTCCAACGGCATAGCGAATGTTACTGATGTAGAAGTACTCGTTTTCTTCAGATACATGGCTTTGTAATCGAAGGGTTCTCGCAACGACCCCCTTTTCTAAAGCCCTTGGCACATCAAATACCTTTTTTTCATCTACATAGACCCGTACACGTGTTTTTTGGCGCCAAATGGACACGTGCATGGGAATTCCCCTTTGGGTGCTGTTCTTAGACAACTGCTCAAGTGGAAAACGTGCATTTGCCTTTTGTTGCGGATTGGGGGTTACCTTAAAGTATTCAGAGCCTATATCGCCCACTAAGTTCATTCTAAAAAAGTTTTTCCCGACTTGATCTTTGTCCAAGCTATAGTTAGGGTCCTCCAAATCAGAAAGGATAAAGCCCAATCTTCGGCTGTAAGACCATTTACTTGGTTCAAAATCAAAAATGACATCAAATTCAATTGTAAAATTTTCAGGTATTTCAGTGATGAAATCTGCTACAAAGGCGCTTTTGCCCAAACCAATACGCATCCATTTTCCATTTTGTGTGCTGAGATCCACTATTTCGGCAGAAGTGTTCGTGTTCCACCTTGCAGGAAGATCCCCTAGCTCATCTTGTGAGAAGTCTTCAAAACCAATAATCGTTTCGCCTGGAGTAAAATCAAATTTTGAATAGGCTTCAAAAGAGGTTTCTTCCGTAGGGGTATCTGACATGTCATCACCATCCATATCGTGGTCCATGGACATTTCATTTTCTGTATCATTACCGTTTTTGGTGCCTTTTCTTTTCTTTCCCTTTTTTTTGCCCTTGCCCATTTCAAAAAGACTATCGATAGCCTGTTCGGTCTTCTGTTCTGTCTTTTCTTCAACCTTGCGTTCCACGGTTCTGTTCACACTTTCTTCAGCCCGCTTTTTAAGTTTTTTTAAAAACTGTGCGTTTGCATTTGCAGCCATCATTAGAAAGAGGCCGATTACCCAGACAATCTTTGTATTACATGGTATTTTCATTGTTATTTATTTAGTTCTATTTACCTTTAGTCTTATCCCCGAAACAAGAGGTTAACATTTGGCTGAAAAATTTTTTTGAGTGGACCTAACGCAACTCGAGCATTTAAAATCAGATGATAGGCTAAAACTGAAGGCCTTGTACAACAACTACCGGGGTGCTTTCTTAAATTTTGGAAAGTCCCTAGGTGCGGACAATTCCCTTATTTTAGATGTGTACCAAGAAGCGTTTCTGGCTTTGCGCAAAAAAGCCATTCAGGGAAAACTGGAAAACATGCAGGGCAGCCTAAAGTCTTATCTTTTTGGTATTGGAAAATACATGCTCTTTGATGCGCTCAAAAGAGAATCGAAAACCATAGCCATGGAAAACCCATTGCATGTGGTTAATGAAGCAGTGGAAGGGATTGAAATTGAACCAAGTTCAGAATTGACCAAAGAGCAAAGGCTGTTGCGGACCTTTTTTGTAAAACTGGGTAAAAAATGCCAATTGGTGTTAACCTTATTCTATTATAGGGGACTTACTATTGAGGAAATCGTTGAACAAACTGAATATGGAAATGCGAATACGGTCAAAGCGCAAAAATCCAGATGCCTCAAAACCCTGAAGCAAATGATGAACTAACGGATGATGGATAAAGACCAACTTATCGCGAAATTCTTGACACAGTCGCTTTCGAAGGAGGAACAGCTTCGTTTTGATACGCTGCTATTGGAAGACCCATCCTTTAAGGCCGAGGTCAAGCTGCTTCAAGACCTCAACAAGGTCGCCGAAGCCGAGGATGACGTTATGGCCCGTGAAATGGTTGCAGGTTTTGAAGCGGAACACCACGGCAAAAAGATGGCAAGTATTGCAAAAATCTGGTGGGTCGCCGCCTCTTTGGCACTGGTGTTCAGCATTACCTATTTTGCAACAAGACAAGGTGCTCCCGATACCCAAATACTCTATACGGAAAATTTTGAACCCTACCGAAACGTGGTTCACCCCATCACACGTACTACCCAACAAAAAGATTTAAAGACCCAAGCTTTTGCACATTATGAGAAAGGGGAATATAAGGAGGCGTTGGAATTGTTCGAAAAATTATACGAAACTACCAATACCCCCCATTTTCTATTCTACAAAGCCAATGCATTATTACAATTGAACAGACCTAGAGAAGCCATTGTTGCATTACATGCGCATTTAAAAACCAAGGATACACTTACCCAAAAATCGCATTGGTATTTGGCCATGGCTTATTTAAAATTGGATGATGTGGTCAATGCCAAGAAAAGCCTTGAGCGAGTTGTTGCCCAAAACAAATACAATGTGAAAAAAGCTAATGTGCTTTTAAAGACGCTCGACTGATTTTTTTCGGAATAAGAGAACTGACAAAACAATGCCTAAGACTACTAAGAGCCAAGGCCAATAGTACTTTTCAACTATGGGGGAGGTGTCTCCAGAAACTATAAAACCTGCCCAATAATAAGGATGCTTCAGTAATTCATCTTCGGTATTGGCCAGGTACTCCAATTTGGCATTTTGTAATGCAACGTCTTTGGATTGTCCTTTTTTTAGGAACTTGTAAAAGTAGGTCATGATTTGGGCGGTTTCTTTATCAGGAACCTTCCAAAGACTGATTAGAGTAGACGAAACCCCAGCATAAGTAAATGCCCGGGATATGTTCATCACTCCCTCACCACTTTCCAACTTACCAAAACCTGTATTACAGGAACTTAAAACTACCAAGTTAGCGTCTAGCTCCAAACCGTAAACCTCCGAAGCTGTGAGTGCTCTGCTTTCCTCTATTTCGGTGCTATCCTTTGAAAATAACATTCTGTTGTTCATAGGGTTGACCTTGTCCAGCTCTGTATGTAATGCTAAGTGAAGTATATCTTTTCCAGTTGCATTGTTAATAAAATTGGTTTTTGTTGCTTCTTTTCTTAAAAAGACTTCTCCTTGAATTAATTTTCCAATTTCTTGGACCTCTTTCTGGTTTCTGGGAAGTACGTTTTCGGTGTATTCAGGGGCAAACCCGCACCATTTTTCACCTTCTTTGGCAATTAAACCCTGTTCCTTAAGTAACTGTAACGACCCCCCATAGCGCAGCGCATATTTCTCAAATAAATAACCACTACCATTATTAAGAATTTCAAATGGCACGAAACTAAGGACGTCATCTGCAACAACTGAAACAGTGTTTATTGTTTTAGGCAAGTCTGGTATAAGCCATGAATATAGTTGTTTGCATGCTTTAGCAATCTTTTTTCTACCTAGCAAACCCTTTCTAAGCTTGTGTATCATATCACGAAGCTCTTCTACATTATCAAATCTTTCAATAGTAACATGATCATTTGTCATCATAAACCGGTACCATCCTTTTTCTCCAAGTAGATACTCCAATACCACTTCATCAGATTTTTGGTAGTTTTTACGGTATTCTTGATAAGACTGCTTCACACTTAGCTTTTTAAGCTGACGGTATTTTGGAAAAGCCTTAACTAATACTTGATTGATACTGTCATTTTTTGCATCTAATGTGATCAATCTGTTCTTTAAGCTTCTCAACTTTACAGAATCAATCTTTTTTTTATTGTACAAATAGAGGATATTCTGTTTTGTATCCTGAAGGGCCTCTAGCGTTTCCTGCTCCAATGTTATTAGGCTTGGAGGTACCTTTCCGATTTTTTTGTACCGCACATTCTGTAACCCTTCGAGTAAGGCCGAATTTTTGTTGACCTCCATCAACTTGAATACTATGTCTTTAAAAAACAAATCATTTGTTTTTTGATACGCCATGAATGCTGTATACAGACCCTTCTCAATAAGACGTTGTAACTTTTTATTATAAAAAATGCGGTTTTGTTGATTCGAAAAGTTATTTCTGCTTAACGCTATTAAGTCCAATAGCATATCCAGATTTTTTTTGCAGTCCTCTATCTGATCATTTGAGACAGGTATGGGATCTAACTGAATTTCTAAGAGTGATAACCACAATGCAGGGTTTGACTTTTTAGAGGGAAAATCGATTTTTAATCCTTCTATTTCACTTGCTAAAATCTTATGGTTACTTGCCGATTGCCTTAATCTCAAATTCATAAGGCGCTGATTCCATTGACGATATTTGGCTTCTTTAAATTTGTTTTTGAGAAGTATGGCAAGACTATCTGAATACTTTATTGCCCTCGGGTAGTTGCCGTTTTCTTCGTGGTGAAGCGTTAATTTCTCATAGGCTTGAATTATATAAAGCTCTCTTTCTATACGTTTTGATATGGCCAAGGCTTTTTCCCATAATACTTCAGCTTCTAAATTTTTATTTTCTGATTTTCTGATTTCAGCTGTTGCAAAATAGGTTTCTACAAACCACCGATGATTTTCCGATACCATTCCGCCAAATATGTCAGAGGCCATTTCTACGTAGAAATTGGCACGTTCAATATTACCTTTGATGAGGTGGGTTTTGGAAAGAACAAGCATTGCCTGGGCCGTTCTTGAGTCGTTTTTTCCAAAATATTTTTCACCTTGTTCCACAGCTTTTTCAGCATATAACAACGCTTTGGTAATATCATTTTTTAGAATATAAGTTTCGGCCAAGGCACGATAATCAACGCATAAATAGGGATTGGTCTCTCCCGCATCCTTAATATCATAGACAACCGCTTTTTTGTAATAAGCTTCTGCACGATTTGCATTATTTAATCGATCATGATACAAAAGTCCCACATTGTAGGTTGCAGATGCTAGGCCTAAGTAGTTTGGATTTTTAAGCGCTTCAAACTCTTGGATAGAAAGCTCGCTGTAATACAGTACACTGTCCAGGTTTTCCAGTCCATCATGCGCAACTCCCATTAAATTCAAAGCCCCGGCTTCCAAAAGTCTTAAGCCCTTCTTATGGTAGATGTCCTTGGCTTTTTTAAAATGTTCTAAAGCTTTATTGTAATTGGCAAAATCAATATCTGTTTTCCCAACGTTTTCTTCCATTTGAGCCAGAACTACTTCGTCTACCTCCTTATATTTTTTGATCTTCTCCAACGCAGATTGCGTTCCCTCATAATCATACTTTCTGGTTATCTGTAACTTTAAATACCCATCCAGAAAATGAAATACCTGTTCATAGGCGGGCACCATTACATTCAATTTTACATAATTGTACTTTGCCAGCCGTAATTTGTTCTGAGCCGCTTGCATTCTCCTGCGCATGGTCAACATACGAGCTTGAAACACCAATGCCCCTACATATTCCTTTGGGTGGTCTTTTTTTAGTTTGATTTCTAAGTTTGCCAACTTAGGGATTAAGGAGTCATATTTTTTAGTTCCTCCGTTTATTAAAACTTCATAGAAAGTATCTATTGACTCGTTGTAGCTCTTAAGATTTATATCTTGCTGAGCACATAAAATGCCCGTGATATAAAAACAAAAGATAATGGGGAGTAAAGTCGGGTGGTATTGTTCTTTTTTTTTCAAGGAAAAAGAATAAAGAAATAAATGTTCTCGTTTATTGCAAAATAATCAAAAAATTGATGTTAAATTAAGATTATCCAAGGCCTTTTGATTCTCAAAAGCATAAAAGTGTTCTATGCCCCCGAATCATTTTGAAATTTTTTGTTTAAATACGAATTATTTTTTGCTCTTTGGCAAAAGATGTCGAGTTCTGTCTTTATCGAATTATAAAGACAGCCCCCTAGATAGCATATTGTATTGAATCAATAAACACCATTATTGACATGTGGCACATTGGTTTGAACAGCTACCATCAGGACAACCCGCAAATTCACTTGCTTCTGTATTCGTCTCTAGATTATACAGTGCCTGATCCGAATTATCCTCTGTACATGCCATTGTGATACCAATTACAAACAGGAGTGCACCTAGTATTCTTAAAGTTTTTAAGCTCATGGTTTTTATTAAGTTATTTTAAAGGTACTCAAGGAATTTTAACAGTATTCATTTGTTCCATGATTTTTCAAAAAGAAAAGAAATATCCCATACTATGCTCTCCTTTTTATCCAAACTAGGAGGGCTACGACAAGAGATATTATCGATATCAATGATTTTATCGAATCAGCAGCCCTTTACCCTATATTTTTTAATGCTACAGTCACTTTGAATTTGCCGCGTAGCCCTGGAAAATACTTTTACCCCTTTTCTTGGTATCTTTTTAGGTATTTGGTTCTATTCCTCAGTTTTTAAGAGTACACTAAATCGTGATCCTTTTTCTGATGTGTCAATACTGACAGAGCCATTACATTGTTCAGCTAGACCTTTCACAAGTTGTAGCCCGAGTGAGTTCAAGGCATGAAGGTCAAAATCAGGCGGTAGCCCAATACCATCATCTTCAACATGCAGATAAAAATAACCAGGTTTAGAACGTACAAATCGC
Organism: Croceitalea sp. MTPC5; assembly: GCF_036985505.1. Taxonomy (NCBI): domain Bacteria; kingdom Pseudomonadati; phylum Bacteroidota; class Flavobacteriia; order Flavobacteriales; family Flavobacteriaceae; genus Croceitalea; species Croceitalea sp. MTPC5. The sequence continues at coordinate 300,103 of NZ_BTGQ01000005.1, read as the reverse complement.
ACGGTAATGTTACCCTGTTTTCGATTTCGGAAGGCATATTTATAAACGTTACTGACCAACTCGTTCACGATTAGACCTAAAGACACCGCCATATTCATTCTAATTTCGACGTTGGCGATATAGGTCTTTATGTTCACTTGGGTGGTATCTGATGAAAGGGATTTTTCTATAAGGGTCAATAACTTTTCAAGGTAGACCCTTAAATTAATGCTAGAAAGTGTGGTGTTTTGATAAAGCTCTTCATGAATAAGCGCCAACGACCTGATACGCCTCTTACTCTCTTCGACAATTTTGAACCCAGGGGTATCTTCTTGCAGATATTCTGCCTTCGAACTAAGCAAGCTCAACATAATCTGCAGGTTATTCTTAACCCTATGATGTGTCTCTTTGACCAATAGTTTGTTCTCTTCGTTTTTAGATGCTATAAGTTTTATAGAGCGTTGTTTGTCTGAATACCTTTTGTAAAGTACCAGTATAAAGCATAGTAATAATAATGTCAGTACAATGAGGCCAAATTGAAGTTGTGTCATTTGCTTTTGCTTTATGGAGCGTATCTCATTTTCACGTTGCAAAAGAGCGATTTCGTTATCTTTTAATTCGGTGTCGTATTCAATCTGCAGTACATCAAGTGCTTTCTGTTTTTCAACCGAAGCCAAGCTATCTTGATATTGTATAAACTTGAAGAGGCTTTCTCCGTATGATATCAAGTCACCGTTTAAAGAATCTATACGTGCTTTGGTGCGGTAAAAATCACGCTGCTGTTTAAGATCACCGCTCTTTTTGGCAAATTGCTCAACGGAATCCAAGTTCATTGTGGCATTATCGATTTCACCCAAGCTGATGTAAAAGTTTGAGATATTAAGCCTGGCCCTTCCTTTTAAAATAAAATGCCCAGAGGCATCGGCATTCTTTTTGGCCTCGGTGTAATGCCCTAGAACGGCAGGGTTAAGGTTTTTTTCTTCTGAGATATTACCTTGTATCGTGAATACGTGGTATAACAACGATGAAGTATCAAATTCCGCCTGCCCTATCAAATTCAGGGCACCGTCTGCATAATAGCGCGCCGGCTCCAAATATCCTTGTTGAAGATAGGCCCTTGCCAGGCTTATATAACAATTGATACGAAGCCGTAACCTCGTTTCGATAGGACCTTCGATAATTTCCAACGCTTTTTGATGGCTCTCCAGCGCATTCTTAGATTGATTGAGCTGTTCATATAGGTTGCCTAGGTTATGGTATACGTTAGCTAGTCTAGAATCTTTGATTTTGAGCTGTTCACATAAGCGCAATCCTTTAAGAAAATAGTCAAGGCTTTTGCTGTAATATCCCTTCATCGAGTAGTCGAGGGCCAAATCATTATAGGCATTCAATAATTCATCCGCTGGCCCAATTTTTTCAGTGATCTCCAGGGCCAACAAATCGTATTTCAATAAAGAATCAATCTCCTCTTTATTGTAATACATATAGGCCATTGTAGCCAATGCCCTTCTTTTGGCACGTGGAATGTCACTGTTCTGTGCCATTTTCAATGCTTTTCTGGCGACATCAAGTCCTTCATCAAATTTGGCGGCATAGCTGTAACCCATGGCAATCGAACGCAGACTTTCTACCCTACTATAAACATCATTGTTTTGCTTGCTGAGCGCTAGCGCTTTTTTTCCGTATATGATAACACTATCAGAATTTTGACCCAAGAGGTTCTGGGCTATATAATTAAGATAGGTAGCTTTTTGGATAGGGTCACTTGCCCTGTTGCACAAATCAAGCACGCTATCCTTTTTCTGCAATTGGCCACTAGCCGTACATACCGAGAAAAATAAGAATAAGGCTGTTGCGCATTTCATTCTGAACCATTTACATATCGTATGGGCTATAAAAGATACGGAACCCTTTTGAAATACGAGGCAAAGACGCTTTTAGAAAAAGCATCGGTACGCAAATGTTGAAAATAAGCTAAGATGAAGGAAACCCTCATAACCACATTAATTAAAGATATAACACCCCATCTGTAGTACGATTTTGAGTCATCGGGTTATCGCCAACCTATTGTTAGCATTAAGTTGCCCAGTTTATAAGTCTACTGCGGTATTGTTGACATTGAATTGTATATACGTGGTGGGTGCCACTAAATTAAGCTGGTTACCGATATCCTATTTTACGGAAATAGTATACATCAAATCCACTCCGAAAACTTTTATTCCCAAACGTAGCTACCATACAAAGAGTGGCCATGGTATCGAATATTTCAATCACAGTCTTCAAGAGCCGGAATCCCACTCGATGTTACTTGTCATCCGCCTCTGTTATTCCTTTTTTATCGGTTTCAACATGGTAAATAAAAAGAATAGTAAAGCTCCTGCAAAATAGAGCAAAACATCTATAATGTCTGAAGTATAACGTATGGAAACCTGGGGAAGGTAATACTCAAAATAGAGGGAAAAATATAGGGTGAGGCAGAAAATTACCCACCAGGGTAGCCGATGGGTATGCCTGCCTTGTAATTTTCGGACCACAACCAAGCAAATGGAGAGTACAATGGGCATACACAAAAAATCGTTCATATAGTTATTAACCCATTTGGGTATTGGTATTTCACATTGCTGTAGTAAATAAATAGAAGAAGACAACACTATCATAGCCAAAAAAAGTGCTCTCCCAACCCATGAAAAATAGGCGGTGTGTACCCCTGAAGTTTCCTTAAAACCAGCCATTACGCAGCAATATAACCTATGAGATATGCTAAGAAAGCCCCTATTCCAAAAATTACTACCCAGACAGAATATACAATCCTTCCCAAACCCCTGATTATTGGATTACGATGATGTCGGATATGGTTGAAGAACTTTGTAACAGCGTCCGGTTCCTGAAGTCTTTTTGCTTCGGTTTTCTTCTTTTCGCTCCGTTCCCTTTCAATCTGTCGTTTCAGTGACAGATTGATTAAGGCGCCGCAATTTTTACAATAATCTCGATTCTCGTTGATGGTTGCACATGCTTGACATCGTCTGTAGGTAACTGATTCCATTTTAGGGTTTTCCTATTTCTACTGATACTAAAATAAAGGCTTAACTACAACTAGGTTAGCTCAGTCAAGAAATCTTGTGTCTCTAATGCATATTATCTTGAATATCCCGCCTTGTTCTTTTTCACATAGTTATACTTTTAATATGATGCTGATATGATACTTTCGAGTTAAATAACGTCGAATCTATAAGCTTTTAAACCGAATACCTCTAGACCATCAAGGCTCAAATGGAACAGGTGGAACGCTTATATTATTGGTCATTGAAGCTTCGAAGATTTAGTGGTGTAATGCTATAAATTAGCAATACATTTAATGTGATTTTAAAGAAATCGGAATATGAACAATCCAACTGTCCATAAAGTACTGACCTACCTCATTGCAGTTGTTTGGTTTATCAATGGACTTTTTTGCAAAGTACTCAACCTAGTTCCTCGGCACCAAGAGATTGTAGGTAGGATACTTGGCGAAGATTATTCAAGACCATTGACATTTGCCATCGGCCTTGCGGAAATCGGAATGGGCATTTGGATTTTGAGTGGTTTTAAACCACGTCTGAATGCCATCGTTCAGATTCTATTGGTCACCATTATGAATATTCTTGAATTCATTCTTGTTCAAGATTTGTTGTTATGGGGAAAGTTCAATGCCCTCTTTGCATTTTTATTTGTACTTATCGTATACTTTCATGCGTATCATCTAAAAAATGGGATAAAACCACAATCATAGTATGCTAGCATCCTTAAAGAACCATCCTTTTGCGGTTGAGGCTTTTTTTGAAAGTTCACTGGTCTTGACTTTTGCGTTTCCAAAAAAAGAATTGGAAAATCTGATTCCGGACTGTTTGGAGCTCGATACTTTCGAGGACACTTGGGCCTTTGTTGCGGTGGCAATGGTTCAAACGAAGCACTTGCGACCAAAAGGATTGCCTAAGTTTATGGGCAATGATTTTTTTCTGATTGGATATCGCATTTTTGTCAGGTACACAACAAATGCGGGCAAAAGGCTAAGAGGGCTATATATTCTGAAGTCGGAAACCGACAAAAGGAAGATGGCGTTTTTTGGAAATATGTTTACTCATTACCATTACCGTAAAATCGATATTCATAGAGAAGAAAATAATGGTTTAGTGGAAATAAGTTCAGCAAAATCGGGATTAAAGATTAAAGCTGATATGTCGAAGAGAAATGTCGTAGTTCCCGAACACTCCCCCTTTTCAGATTGGAAAGAAGCTAGACGCTTCGCCGGGCCTTTACCCTTTACATTCACTTATCAGCCCCAGAGAAAAGAAGTTTTGATTATAGAAGGGGTGAGGCAAAATTGGAAACCCAGACCTATTGCCATGCTGGATTATCAAGTTTCTTTTTGGGACACCCTAAACTTGAAAAGCCCCATTTTGGCCAATGCTTTTATTATTGAAAATATTCCATATTACTGGAAAAAAGGAAAGAAGGAACGATGGGGCAGTTAAGAAAACCGTTTCAAGGAGTTGTCAATATCATTCGTTTCAATTGGCATTTCTATGTCTTGGCAGGAGTATTTATTATCACATTGGTTTTGGCGGCTCTGTTTTTGGTTCAAGCATCACTTCAGACGTGGTTCAATGTTACCATACTCTTAGCTGTCTTAAATATTTTGGTATCGCTGCTAGTATCTTGGTATGTTTATGATTATTCCGATCTGTATGAGTTTACTTGGCTTGACAAAGTAAAACTTCCTAAAGCAGACAACATTGCAAATATCAACGCCGGATTTGATGAAACAAGCATACTAATCAAGAATAAATTCATGGAAGCCAAACTGAACGTTTTTGATTTCTATGACCCTTTGAAGCATACGGAAGTTTCCATAAAAAGGGCAAGAAAGGCATATCCTCCTTATCCTAATACCATAAGGATACAGACCACCAATATACCCATGCAAAATGGGACTATTGATATTGCTTTTGGCTTATTGTCCGCTCATGAAATCAGAAGTGCTAAAGAACGAACTGATTTCTTCAAGGAAGTCAATCGGATATTAATGGCGGAGGGGTGGTTTGTTGTCGTTGAGCACCAGCGAGACTTGGCCAATATGCTGGCTTTTAGTCTAGGAGCTTTTCACTTTTATAGTAAGAAAGAGTGGTCAAAAACGTTCAGGGAAGCTTCTTTTGAGACTGCGGATTCATTCAAAATCACACCTTTCCTAACTGCTTATATCCTTAAAAAAAATGGAAATACACCTTAACGTAATTGGCATCTTATTGATTATCCTTGCCTGTGTACATGTCATTTTCCCCAAATATTTCAATTGGGCGAAGGAGACGTCTACCATGAGCCTCATCAATCGTCAAATGCTATATGTGCACACCTTTTTTATTGCGCTCACTGTTTTTCTCATGGGACTCCTTTGTGTAACTTCCACCACCGAGATTGTAACGACCCCACTGGGTAGGAAAATTGCGCTAGGCCTAGGTGTATTTTGGATAATTCGCCTTTTCATACAACTGTTCGGGTATTCATCAAAGCTTTGGAGGGGAAAGGGTTTTGAAACCGTTGTACATATACTGTTCACGGTTTTTTGGGGGTATATGGGAATAGTTTTTCTAAGTATATATTTGGTTTAGTTACTCGTACTTCCTTAGATGAAGGATACAGAATGTGTTTTTTGCCTCCATGCCTGTGCTTGTTAGATTATTAACATCGATTGTAAATTAGAATAAAGAATTGACTATCAATTGTTAACCTAGTTTGGGTGGCATTTTTACGAATAAAAAAGTATTCACTGAATCACTCACCAGAACGGTTGATTTCATATGGTTTTATATAGAATCCCTAAAAATGAAAAAGCCTGAAAACAGTTCATTTTCAGGCTTTTAGGGAATTTTTGAATTTTCCCAGTGGTCCCACCTGGGCTCGAACCAGGGACCAACTGATTATGAGTCAGCTACTCTAACCAACTGAGCTATAGGACCTAATTTCTAGGGGTGCAAAATTATACTTTATTTCTTTATATCCCAAAGATTTTATCCATTAGAAATCTCTTGACAGAGTTCGACCAGAACACCATTTGTGGTTTTTGGGTGCAAAAATGCTACGAGCTTATTGTCCGCTCCTTTCTTGGGCTCTTCATTGAGTATCACAAATCCCTCTTTTTTCAAACGCGCCAACTCTGACCGAATATCCTCAACAGCAAAGGCTATATGGTGTACCCCTTCGCCTTTCTTTGCAATATACTTTGCAATCGGGCTGTCTTCTTTGGTGGCCTCCAATAGCTCTATTTTATTTGGTCCAGACTTGAAGAAGGAAGTGCGAACCCCCTCAGAGGCAACTTCTTCCATTTTATAGCTCGCAACGCCCAGTAATTTTTCAAAAAGTAAATTGGAGGTTTTTAAATCTTTTACCGCAATACCAATATGTTCTATTTTATCCATCTTTAAATTGTTAGGGATAAATGCAAAATAAACGTTCTAAAATTAGTAAAACATGAGGTTGGTCATTAAATCCGTTATTTTTGTACCATGGAAACACAGCGTCAGAAAAAAATAGCGGGAATCATTCAAAAAGATATGGCCGAGGTATTGCAACGTGCAGCAACCGATGGTGGGCTTCGGGGAACCTTAATTTCCGTATCTAAGGTATATGTTACCACGGATCTTTCCATTGCAAAAGTTTATGTCAGTATTTTTCCGAATGATAAAGCCAAAGAGCTGTTGGAAGGTATGAAATCAAACGAACCCTTGATAAAGCACGAATTGGCGCAACGGACCAAAGATCAATTGCGCCGTGTGCCCCATTTGAATTTTTATCTAGATGATTCTTTAGACTATATGGATGGTATTGAAAAATCATTAAAAGGAGATGAAAACCCCATAGAAAATCGTGATTTACTGGCCAAACGAAAAAAATCCTAGTTTTTGAACTTTCCATTATACATCGCAAAACGATACTTACGCTCTAAGAGCACTCAAAATGCGGTGAACATCATTAATTTCATTACCTTTTTGGTCATCGTCATAGGCTCAGCGGCATTATTTATAGTACTTTCTGCTTTTGCAGGTTTAAAGACCTTCAGCCTTCAATTCACCAATACTTTTGACCCAGATCTAAAAGCAATTGCAACTACGGGCAAGTTTTTTTCCATTTCTGAAAAAGAGGCCCAAGATTTAGCCTCAATACCGGGTGTGGTAAATTATGCGAAAGAGTTGGAAGAACGTGTGTATTTAAGTTACAAAAACAAAAACCATATTGCCTATATCAAAGGAATAGACCATAATTACAGGGCCGTTACCGGTTTAGATAGTACCCTCTATTATGGCAATTGGGGCGTTACGGAATATAACGTGGTCGCGGGCAGGAGCATCGTAAACCTTCTCAATCTTGCCGTCAACAATTATCAAGAGCCGCTTCAGGTTATCACGTTAAAACCCGGTAAAGGATCCTTAACCGGTGATGCCTTGAAATCGCGTTCGTTCTTAAATCAATTGTCGGTATTCGTTAGTGGCGTGTACGCGATCGAAGACAATCTTGACAAAAAATATCTTTTTGCACAGCTACCATTGGTTCAAAATTTCTTGGAAAAGGATAGTACCCAAGTATCTGGGTTAAATTTTAAGTTGAAGGAAGGTTCTGATGCAGAACAAGTTCGGAGTAAAATCAAGACCATTCTCGGTGATAAGACGTTGGTATTGACTAGAAGGGAATTGAACAGAACCTTGTACCGCATGTTGAATACTGAAAATCTGGCTACTTATCTTATTTTTACCCTTGTACTCATAATTGCCCTTTTTAACGTGGTTGGTGCCATTATCATGATGATATTGGACAAACGGCAGAGTTCTAAAACCTTGTTCGCACTAGGCGCCACCCTAAAAGAACTGAGAACGATTTACTTTCTACAAGGTGTTTTGGTCACTTCACTTGGAGGAATAATCGGTGTTTTTATAAGTTCTCTTTTTATCGGTTCACAAGTTTGGTTAGAATGGTTTAACGTACCCGGCACTACGTTGCCCTATCCTGTGGAATATAATTTCATGAACGTGCTTATTGTTTTGGCAACAATTAGTATTCTTGGGGTGCTATCCTCTAAAATCGCCAGCAGCCGCATTTCAAAAACCTTAGTGTCTGGTTAAGCAAACTGAAAGTCCGCAAATTTCTCCATGACCTCATCAAAAACGGCAAATACGTCGGCAGAATCATCACTGGTGACCATTTTCATTCGATATTCCTTAAAATGGGGTATTCCCTTAAAATAATTGGTATAGTGACGTCTTGTCTCAAAAACACCTAGTTTTTCCCCTTTCCAGGCTATTGACATTTGCAAATGCCTTCGAGCTGCTTGAACACGTTCCGTCATCGTTGGTGGTGCAGCATGCGTTCCTGTTTTAAAAAAGTGTTTTACTTCTTTAAAAAACCATGGGTAACCAATACTGGCACGCCCAATCATGGCCCCGTCAAGGCCATATTCATCTCGCATTCGCATTGCTGACTCGGGGGAGTCAACATCACCATTTCCAAAGACCGGAATGTGCATTCTTTGGTTATTTTTTACCTCAGCTATTGGTTTCCAATTGGCACTTCCCTTATACATTTGGGCCCGTGTTCTCCCGTGAATGGCTATGGCTTTACAGCCCACATCTTGAAGTCTTTCGGCCACTTCAACGATTTTAATCGAGCTATCGTCCCAACCTAATCGTGTCTTTACGGTAACGGGTAGTTTCGTATGATTGACCATCGCTTTGGTAAGCGAGACCATTAAATCAATATCCTTCAAAATTCCTGCTCCGGCTCCTTTTGAGACTACTTTCTTTACAGGGCATCCGAAGTTAATGTCTATGATATCCGGGCTGGATTTTTCAACAATCTCAACGGATTGCAACATCGAATCAAGGTTGGCGCCAAAAATTTGTATGCCTACTGGACGCTCTTTTTCATAAATATCCAACTTCATGACGCTTTTGGCAGCATCACGAATCAACCCTTCTGAAGAGATGAACTCCGTATAGACGACATCAGCACCTTGCTCTTTGCACAAAGCACGAAAAGGTGGGTCGCTGACATCTTCCATTGGGGCCAATAGCAATGGAAATTCCGGGAGTTCTATGTTTCCTATTTTTGGCAATTGATGTACTGATTTTTAAAGGATTGCAAAATTACGAAATATCTTTTATCTCTGATTGTGTTAAGTAAAGGCGTATTTCGATGTCGACAAGTTCCGGCGCCTGCCAGACCAACTTTGTCATATTAATGGCGGCTTTAAAACACGACTTTTGCCTCCACCTCTTTTCCTTTGCGATCTACTACCACTTTAGCGGTATCGCCTTCTTCAAATACTGAAAGTGCACGCATATAACTCATCATATCGATTACGGTGCTGTCGCCCAATTGAACTACGACATCCCCTTTTTGCAGTCCAGCAACAGCAGCTGGACGGCTTTCGGTAACCCCATCAATACGCATACCCTTGCCATCAAAAAGGTAATCGGGCATAACACCAAGGCCAACCTTAAACCGAGGCACTTCCTCGCTTTCGTTCTTAGTGGTTCTGAAAGTCAATTTAGCATCGTCTTTTAATTCAGAAATGATTGCAAAAATATAGTTGGTTATCATCTCCATCCCTTCATAATTCAACTTGTCATAGTCGTCAGAGGGTTTGTGATAATCTTCGTGTTGGCCAGTAAAGAAGTGTAATGCCGGAATGTTCTGAAGATAGAAAGATGTGTGGTCACTAGGGCCAACGCCCGACTCACTCAGCACTAGTTTAAAGCCTGGATTGTTGGCGTTAAGCACTTGGTTCCATATAGGGGACGTGCCCGTACCGCTAATAGAGAGTGTTTTATCTTCACGTAGGCGGCCTACCATATCCATATTAATCATATAATCAACCGTTGTCAAATCAATCGTGGGGTTCTTACAAAAGAAGTTGCTACCCAACAATCCCATTTCCTCCCCAGAAAAAGCCATAAACAAATAATTATTTTCCGGTATGGAATCTTTAAGTTTTTCAGCTAGTTTGAGCATAACAGCAACCCCACTTGCATTGTCATCCGCTCCATTGTGAATCGCTTCGCCTGCATATAACGAACCTTCACCACCCATACCCAAATGATCATAGTGTGCACCAATGACTATTGTTGTTTCGGCCTTATTATCTACATAGCCGATAACATTGGTGCCTGTAATCGAGCCATCACTAGTAGTAAATTCCGCTTCAGAATGCGGGTCGGTTCTGGGTTTAAAAGTAAAGGTCTGAAAATAGGTGCCCATATTTCCTTTTGGGAGTAGGCCAAGGTTTTCCATGCGTTGCTTAAGATATTCAGCAGCCATGATTTCTTGAGGGGTGCCCGTTTCACGACCCGCTAAACTATCACTGGCCAAAAAGGCAATGTCTTCTTGTAGGGTGACTTTTTTTGGGGCTTCTTTTTTACAAGAAACCAATCCTATAAAAATTACCATCAAAACCATTAATTTCCGCATCATACCTTTTATTTTTACGTAAAAATACATATCAAATGAGAATTCTTTTTGTTTTCATTTTTCTATTTCTTTTGAGTAGTTGTAAAACAGAGTCGAAAAAACAAGAGGTCGAAAAAAAGGAAGACACCACTTCACTAATGGCTGGCAGTGATACCCTTATCTATCCTGAAGAAAAGCATTTTAAAAGTATTCGACAAATTACCTTTGGAGGTGACAATGCAGAGGCTTACTGGAGTTGGGATGATCAACAGATGATTTTTCAATCGAATAATGAGGCTTGGGGCATGAAGTGTGATCAAATGTTCTTGATGAACATTGAACAAGATTTTGAGGATAAAAAACTACCAATGATAAGCACGGGGTTTGGTCGCACTACTTGTGCCTACTTTCTGCCCGATAACAAGCACTATGTGTACGGCTCAACACATTTAGCCGATAAAGAATGCCCTGAGGTTCCTTTACGAAAAAATGGCAACTATGTATGGCCTGTGTACGATTCGTTCGACATTTTCGTAGCGGATCTTAAGGGAAATATAACTGGCCAGTTGACCCATGAACCCGGATATGATGCCGAGGCCACTGTATCGCCTAAGGGGGATAAAATCGTATTTACTTCGGATCGAAGCGGTGATCTAGAATTATATACCATGAATCTAGATGGCTCAGATGTACAACAAATAACCGATGAACTCGGGTATGATGGTGGGGCTTTTTTCTCGCCTGATGGCACTAAGTTAATTTTTAGGGCTTCCCGGCCAAAAACTCCGGAAGCAATCAAAAAATATAAAGATCTGTTGGCAGAAGGTTTGGTAGAACCTACTGAAATGGAGCTTTTTATCTGTAATGCCGATGGGTCTGATCTAAGACAGCTCACCTTTTTGGGGAATGCCAACTGGAGTCCATTTTTTCACCCGTCTGGAGAAAAAATCCTATTCTCCAGTAACTTTGAGGCAGAAAAAGGGTTCCCCTTTAATTTATACTTTATTGATATTGATGGTAAAAACTTGGAGCGCGTAACCCACGGAAAAACTTTTGATGCTTTCCCTGTCTTTTCAAACGATGGAAAATATCTGGCGTTTTCAAGTAACCGCAACAATGGGGGCACCAGGGACACGAACCTTTTTATTGCAGAATGGCAAGACTAATCCTTGGGTTGTAATCGGTCACGTTCGGTTTTATCTATGGTCCTTTGGTTTTCTTGTAGCCTAAAGTTTCCGAAGTTATAGGTAAAACCAAAACGTACAAATTGGGTCTCTGGCACGATTCTAAAACTATTGTCTTGGTTTAGGTATCTTGAAGTGTAGGTGCCGTTGGCCTCCCCCAAAAGGTCTTCGGCACTAATCGATACCACCGCCCTATTGTTCCATAATGATTTTCGAAGGCCAAATGTCAGATTGGTAATCGGTGATTGTACGAATGATCCGAACAAATATTTAGATAGATGGCTAAATGTAAGCTCCCCAGTTAAGCTGCCGTCGTTTGAGAGTGTCAAATAATTAGCGAGATATACATAAAATCCTTCAATGGAATTAGTGACCTCTTGGTTGCCGCTTTGAACAGCTACAAAGGTTTCATCTTCATAAAAAACCGAGGTGTAGGCATACAAAAACCATGGGTTCAGAATACTTTTGCTAACGGTAAAATCCAAACCGTATGAGGTACTTCCCAACACGTTTTGTGGTAATCGGATTAAGGTCAAAGCTTCATTGTCTTGAAACAACAATGGGCTGATATAATTGCCGTTGTCTCGATAATAAAAATCAAAAAAATACTCACTGTTTAACGTGTAATTGATGTTGAAGTTATTCGAAAAGTTGGGTTGCAAGGTCGGGTTGCCTTCGGTAAAATCATTCTCATTGGAAAACACTCGAAATGGATTGAGATCGTTATATTTTGGTCTTTCAACTTTGCGCCCATAATCAAAAGCGAAACTATGTTTCTCATTGGGGGAATACAAGATATATACACTTGGAAAAGGTTCGAAGAACTCTTGTATATTGGTTTGTCCCAATGTTAAAGAAGTGCCCAAGGCGTCGGTGTACTCGCCTCTGACCCCTAATTTCATAGACCATTTTTCCCAATTCTTGACATAACTGACATAAGCGGCGTAAACTCTTTCATCATATTCAAAATCATCTGCCAAAGCCTCACTTACACTTTCGTCAGATCCTTGAAAGTTTGAAAAATCAATACTACTCCCTGAGGTCACAGATGAGATTTTTGCCCCTGTTTCAAAAGAGGCATCACCCAAAGGTGTGGCAAAATCAAGTTGACCGGTAATGACATCTATGTTTTGGAAAGCGTCGGTCTGAAAACCAAAATCCCTAATAAAGTTCCCTGTCTCATTAAAATATGTCGAGAGAATGTTCTGTCTTGTGGTCTCGTCATATTTGGTATAATGCCCATTTAAGGAAAGTTTTGCCCCTGGTTTCTTTAGTTTATGCACGTATGATAAATCGAAGGCGAGGTTGTTGTTATCCCTTAAACCTGTATTATCTGTAATAAACGTAGAGTCTAACTCGTTTTGGGCATTTCTTATTTCCGTAGCGACGAGCTGGTTCCAATCTTGGTTCTGATTGAATAATAAATTCGTAGTCAGGTTAATTTCATTTTGGTCATCAAAGTCATAATTCAAAGTAGTATTGATATTGTGGGCATCTGAATTACGCACCAATTGATCATCGGTATCCCAACGTGAAAAGATAGTGTTGGTACCATCAATAAAGTTCACCTCTTTATCAGTCTGAAAATCACGTTTCTTAGGATTGTACGTGTAATTGGCAAACACATTTAATTTTTCCGTTTTATAGTACTGGCTTGTTCCAAAAGAATATTTGGGGAAAACTGCCTGGGTATAGGTGGCGTTGACACTTCCTTTATAGCCCGGAACGATATTTTTACTGGTTATGATGTTTAAAATAGGGCCGGACTCCGCATCATAACGCGCCGGTGGATTGGGCATCACCTCCACTGATTTAATATTGACGCCTGATAGGCCTTCCAGCAGATCCCGCACCTCTTGCCCTGTCAATTGTACTTTGCGGTCATTTAAGTAAACACTAGCGTTCTGACCCCTGATTTGAAGCTCTTCTTGGTTGACGATGACTCCTGGCGTACCTTTCAAAATGTCCCAAGAACTCCCTTGTGATACGACCGTATTCTCGACCTGAAAAACCAGCCGGTCGGCCAATCGTTGTACGGTTGGTTTTTTTGCAGTGACCACGACCTCGTCCAAACTTTCTGCCTTGTTGGGTATTATCAATGCACCAAGCTTTACGCTTTTCTTAATGTCGAGGGCCAAGGGTTTAGATCCCCGCCCAATATAACTGGCCTGTACTAAATACAAATTCGGTTCAACATCCTCTAATTTGAAAAATCCGTTATCATCGGCAGAAGTGCCCTTTACAAAGGTCGAGTCTATTGAGCTAAGCAATAAAATATTCGCAAATGGTATCACCTCATTATCGCTGTTGATAACCTTACCAGATATCTCAAAGCTTTGGGCAGATACCCCTAAAAGGGAGAAAAAGGCCACAAAAATAGCAAGTAGTGCGTTCTTCATGGGGGTGTTTGGGTTCTAGGTCAAATCTAAGAAAATAATTTAGACCGCTTCTTTTGCATTTCTTGAGGCACCATGGCAAAAGAACTATATTTGCAGTCTCTATGAAAAAGATTCGGAATTTTTCCATTATCGCCCATATTGACCATGGTAAAAGCACCTTGGCAGACAGGCTTTTAGATTTTACGGGCTCTGTGACCGAGCGTGAAAAACAAGATCAATTACTTGATAGTATGGATTTGGAACGTGAGCGTGGTATTACCATCAAGAGCCACGCCATTCAAATGGAGTATGTTCATGAAGGGGAGACCTATGTACTTAACCTAATCGACACCCCGGGCCATGTTGATTTTTCATATGAGGTCTCACGATCAATCGCAGCTTGCGAAGGTGCACTATTAGTGGTAGATGCGGCACAAAGTATACAGGCACAGACCATTTCTAACCTTTACTTGGCTTTAGAAAATGATTTGGAAATCATTCCGGTGCTTAACAAAGTCGATCTGCCAAGTGCAAACCCAGAAGAGGTAACCGATGATATTGTAGATTTATTGGGATGTGATCCCGAAGAGGTTATACCTGCCAGCGCCAAAACGGGTATTGGCATCGAGGAAATCTTAACCGCGGTCATTGAAAGGATTCCGGCACCAGACGGAAATAAAGATGAGCCTTTACAGGCTTTGGTGTTTGATTCGGTATACAATCCATTTCGAGGGGTCGAGACCTATTTTAGGATTATCAATGGGGAAATCAAAAAAGGGCAAAAAATCAAGTTTGTTGCTACGAATAAAGACTATTCGGCAGATGAGATAGGCACCTTAAAGCTTACCCAGCATCCGAAACAAATCATCTCAACCGGTGATGTGGGCTATTTGATTACTGGTATAAAAGATGCTAGGGAAGTAAAAGTAGGGGATACCATTACCGATGCCCATAACCCCACACAAAATGCCATTGAAGGTTTCGAAGATGTCAAGCCGATGGTTTTCGCAGGGATTTACCCCGTAGATACCGAAGATTTTGAAGAACTGCGTTCTTCAATGGAAAAACTACAATTGAACGATGCTTCTTTGGTTTTTACCCCCGAAAGTAGTGCGGCCCTAGGTTTTGGTTTCCGATGTGGGTTTTTGGGGATGCTTCACATGGAAATCATTCAAGAGCGTTTAGAACGTGAATTTAACATGACGGTCATAACAACGGTACCCAACGTAAGTTACCACGCGTTCACGACAAAAAATCCTGATGAGATCGTCATTGTGAACAATCCCTCAGACTTGCCCGATCCATCTACCCTTGATCACGTTGAAGAGCCTTATATCAAGGCCACCATAATTACAAAATCAGATTTTGTAGGCAATGTAATGTCACTATGTATCGAAAAGCGGGGGCAAATTACCAACCAGACCTATTTGACCACACAACGCGTAGAACTGACATTTGATATGCCTTTGGCGGAAATTGTCTTTGATTTTTATGATCGTTTGAAAACCGTGTCAAAGGGCTACGCTTCTTTTGATTACGCCCCTATTGGTATGCGAACCTCTAAGTTGGTACGTGTTGATATTCTATTGAACGCACAACCTGTTGATGCACTTTCCGCTTTGGTACATTTTGACAACGCCCAGCATATCGGGAAGAAAATGTGCGAAAAACTGAAGGAGCTGATACCAAGGCAGCAATTCGATATTCCCATTCAAGCAGCGATCGGTGCCAAGATTATTTCTAGGGAGACCATCAAAGCTTTACGAAAAGATGTTACGGCAAAATGTTATGGTGGTGATATCTCTAGAAAAAGAAAATTATTGGAAAAACAGAAAAAGGGCAAAAAACGAATGCGCCAAGTGGGTAATGTGGAGATTCCGCAACAGGCCTTTATGGCCGTTTTAAAGTTGAACGATTAGTAGTATTACTCATCGTCTTCATCAAACATTTTACCAAGGTATACTAGTTTATACCCATCGCTGTTAGGATCAAAATCCTTACTATTGGCGGGCATAATCTCGATACTTCCATCTGGGGATTTTGTGAATATGGGAACGATATCACTATCTTTTTGAGTAATTTCAATAAGTTCATCGAAATGTTTTTTATCCTTTAGTTCCACTTCGTGGATTGCAGGATATTTACGGGCGGCATCCGTTAATTTGACGAAATCGTCGGTATGTGAAAAAAGACCTTCTTCGGGATTATTTTCCGGGTCGTTCATTTCGTCGGTATTCACGATTCTGAAGGCACCGTTCTCACCAAACTGTTTTTGAAATTTGTCGATGGCAAATTTATTGATATCTGAATTTCCTGTGAGTGCCATAAGGTATCCCATATCGTTCAGTTCAATATTATCGGTTAAAGAATCAGCGTATATATTGGCCGTCATTGCCTCAATGCCCAATTTTTTCGCCTTATCAATGTTCGTTTGATTATTGTCTATTAACACCACATGACGCTTGTTTTTCTTCAAATAATTGGCAATCAAACGTGAGACTTTTGAAGCTCCGATAATCAACACGCCTTCCGATTTGGTCAAGAAAACCCCGACCACCTTTGCGAATATACGTGCCGTGGTAGCGTTGAGCAGTACCGTGCCCAGAACAATCATAAATACGAGGGGCGTTATATATTCGGCGCCAGGTTCACCCTTGGCCAATAGTTTGGATCCGAAAAGCGAGGCAATACCCGCAGCTACAATACCCCGAGGGCCTACCCAGCCAATGAACATTCTTTCATTCAGCTTCAACCCCGACCCCTGTGTACTCAAGAAAACACCTAATGGCCTAATTAAAAACACCACAATGGCAAAGAGTGCCACGGTCTGCCAGTTATATAACAATTCTAAATCGCTGATGTCGATATTGGCGGCCAAAAGAATAAAAAGAATGGAGATGAGAAGAACGCTTAAAGACTCTTTGAAATACAGTAGCTCTTTTAGGTTGGGTAGGTTCATATTACCCAAGACCATTCCCATGACCACAACGGCCAAAAGCCCTGATTCGTGTGCAAAAACATCCGACTCTACAAACACCAATAACACGACGGAAAGGGAGACCACGTTCATCAGATAATGCGGAATCAGGTTTTTCTTGATTGCGAAAGCCAGTGCGTGCGCGAATGTAAAGCCAAAGGTGGTGCCAAACAGGAGGATCTTTCCGAATTCAATCAATGCCG
The DNA here is from genome assembly GCF_036985505.1 of Croceitalea sp. MTPC5. Lineage (NCBI taxonomy): Bacteria > Pseudomonadati > Bacteroidota > Flavobacteriia > Flavobacteriales > Flavobacteriaceae > Croceitalea > Croceitalea sp. MTPC5. The sequence continues at coordinate 282,909 of NZ_BTGQ01000005.1, read as the reverse complement.
TTTGGGTAAAGGCACTACCCTCCCCTACACTGATAAACTCAAAGACCAAAACGGCTACCAATGCCCCGATTGGGTCTATTAAAATACCTTCCCATTTCAATACCGTTGAGACATCCTTCTTCAAGGGGATGTTTCGCAAAATAGGGGTTATTACAGTTGGCCCAGTGACAATGATCAATGCCGAGAATAAAAAGGAAATCTGCCAAGAAAGTCCAAAAATATAGTGAGCGGCCACTCCGGCACCAAAAAACGTAACTACCGAACCTACGGTTATCAACTTCGTGATTACCGGCCCTACGTTTTTGATTTCGGCACGTTTCAAGGTCAACCCGCCTTCAAAAAGGATGATACTTATGGCAAGTGAGACGAAATAATAGAGTCCTTCCCCAGGAAAAAGTCCTTTCGTACCATTCCAAATCGGTTCAATAAGTTTTGTTCCATCCTCGGTGTATAATGTAGCGATTGGGCCTACTAAAAGCCCAATCAAAATCAACGGTAAGATAGCAGGCAACTTTAACCGCCAGGCCACCCATTGTGCTATAATTCCTAAAATGATTATTCCCGCTAGTTCAAGCATCAATTTGAGTTTTCGTAAAAATAGTAATTAAAATGGTCGGCTAATGGTCTTTCATGGTCAATCGTAGCACAGAACAAGCCGATCTTTCGGTAAATTTATCCTTACCCGTACCAAACAAAACGCTGATCCAATTGTCTTTTTGTGGTGTACCGAGAATAAGCAGGTCAAAACTTGCCGAGGCCTTTGAGATCGCGGCAATCGGGTCATCATCTTTTTGAATGATCACCATGCTCGATGTATTCACCCCTAGTAAGCGTTTTTTTGAATTTGATTCCATTTCATTGATTGTTTCCCATTCGGTATTATTGGGTACAACATGTAATAACGTCAATGAGGCGTTATAGAATCTACATATTCTATCGGCTACATTAATAAAATTTTGGTCACTCCTGCCGGGCCGTAGTGCCAATAGTACCTTGCCAATATAGCGAACCCCGTCATCTTTGAACAATGCGAAATTTGAGTTGATGTGGGTCAATAACCATCCAATCGGGTTGCTTACCAAGATTCCATTATGCGCCCTGCCGTTCCAACCCATTACCAACCAATCACAATGGGTTTGATTGCTAAGTTCATGAATCGTATCGGATATCTCGTGGGTCACCGCAGCTTCAAAATCCACATCGATATGCTGTGACATTGCCAAACGGGCAACCCTTCGCTCTAAAGATGCAATCCTAGGGTTTTCTTCGACCATGGCATCTAAAAACGTTTGGTTTGGTACTTCAGTAACGTTGACCACTTGAATTTTTTCCTTCTTATTGATCGCTGCACCGATTTCGACCAACATTTCAGGCGATCTTTCATTGCCTAAAAGGGGTACGACCACACCGGCATCCGATGCCAGTTTTCCATCTAAGTTTTGCATCATTTTAGGTTGGTTGCTACGATACACGATTTTTTTATCCCTTTTTCTTTTATATAAGAGATACAGTGCCGGGCGGTGCCCGTACTTTCTTAATATCCCTGTTCGTGTAGCGTTCTTGCCAAAGAAGAAATAAATGACAACACCAAGAACAAAGATGCCGACAATGGCCAACATCGGGCCTGAACCTAAAAGGATGAGCAATGCGATACCACTCAAAATTCCGAACAATTGAACAAAAGGGTAAAGCGGTGAACGATATGGGGGTTTGTACCATTGTGCTGATGTTTCCCTCAGAACGATTACGCATACGTTTACCAATATGAACATCATTACCATAAACGCACTGGCGAGTTTTGCAATTTTCTCTACCTCTAAAAAGAGGATGACCATTGCCATTAAAAAACAAGTCATTACGATGGTTACCACTGGAGTCAAATACTTACTGTGGATAGTGCCCATAAACTCTGGCAGCAACTTATCTATGGCCATTGCAAACGGGAACCTTGAAGCTGCAAGAACCCCGGAATTTGCCATGGATATGAGGGTTATTACCCCAATAAGGGCGGCGATATACCCAACATAGCTTCCCCCTAATATTCTGGCAATGGTATAAATTGGTTTGATGTCGGTCTGCAGTGCTGAAAGGGGAATATTGCCTACCAAAACAAAGGCAACGGAAACATAGATTATGGTCATAATGAATAAGGACAAGATCATCGCCCTAGGCAGATTTTTACCCGGATTTTTGATTTCTCCTGCAATTGCGGCCACTTTGGTTACCCCGGCATATGAAATATAAACGAAGGCAACCGTTGAAAACAATCCCATATTGCCATCGGTCAGAAAGGGTTCTAACAGGTCTGATGAGGTTTTCGGAAGACCGAAAAGCAAAATAAGGGCTAGGGTCACCAAGCTTAGGCTAACAATGAAAATCTGAACTTTACCGACCTTCTTCACGCCCATGATATTCAAAAACAAAATCAGCGATAAGAACAGAACGGCGACATATTTCGTTAAACCAGCATCAATACTTACCAAAATGGAAAGGTAGGCCCCAAAGCCGACCAAAGCAAAAGCACTTTTGAAAAGCAACGAAAGCCATAGCCCAAAGCCTGCGATGGTACCAAATAAAGGTCCAAAGGCACGTTCGATATACACATAGGTTCCCCCTGAAGATGGCATTGCCGTTGCCAGTTCGGACTTTGATAATGCAGCCGGCAAAATGCAGATCGCGGCCAAAAGATAAGCTACCCAAACAGAAGAGCCCGTTTTTGCCGCAGCCAGACCGGGCAACACAAAAATACCGCTTCCCAACATACCGCCAATACTTATGGCAATCACTGAGGTTAATGATAAACTACGCTCTAATTTTTTCAAGTTGGTTTGATCTGAATGCTAAAAATAGGTTTTTTGAACCAATATCCTACACGGCTTCCATTCTACCCATTGATTATGATTTTATAACCCGTTCCCCACATATTGCATGGGTAGATTAGCCGATTTCTGTTAAAAAACGACTAATAATCCAGTGCTTTTGAAGCAATTACAATACGCTTTTCTTATTTTGTGCGTCATTTTGTTTTAGATGACCCTTTACCCCGTAGAAACAGGAAACTTTAAGTTGGATGGTGGCGCCATGTTTGGTGTTGTTCCAAAAACGATTTGGTCAAAGACAAATCCTGCCGATAGTAATAATCTAATTGATATTGGGGCAAGAAGCCTTCTTATTGAAGATGGAAGTCGTCTCATTCTTATCGATACCGGTCTTGGCAACAAACAATCTGAAAAATTCTTTGGCTACTATCACCAATGGGGTGATGCCACCCTAGACGGTTCTTTGAAAAAACTGGGGTTTCATCGTGATGACATTACCGATGTGTTTATGACACACCTGCACTTTGACCATTGCGGAGGTAGCGTGCAGTGGAACAAAGACCGAACCGGTTATGAGCCTGCTTTTAAGAATGCATTGTTTTGGACGAATGAAGCCCATTGGAAATGGGCTACCGAACCTAATGCCAGGGAAAAAGCCTCTTTTTTAAAAGAGAACCTGTTGCCAATGCAAGAAAGCGGACAGCTTCGATTTATCGAAAGACAGGGGCAAAGCTTTCTAAAAAATTCAATTTTAGGGTTCGACATCCTTTTTGTCGATGGCCATACCGATAAACAAATGATTCCACATATCGATTACAAGGGCAAGACCTTAGTCTTTATGGCTGATTTACTGCCCACGGTAGGCCATATTCCCTTGGCATATGTCATCGGCTATGATACCAGACCTTTGATAACATTGGAAGAAAAAGCCTTGTTTCTAGACACAGCAGTAGCAAATGATTTTGTGCTCTTTTTAGAACATGATGCCCATAATGAGCTCTGTACCTTACAAAACACTGAAAAAGGGGTTAGATTCAACAAAACATACACCTTCAATGAAATCTTCAATACATAACTAAAATTACATTCTTAAATACGTTCTATGATACTCACCTATTCAAAGTCTTTTTTCAAATTATGCGCAAGCAGCGTTTTCTTAGTAGGTTGCGGAGCCACAACATTGGTCTCAACTCCAGTAGAAAACATAGATGCCATACCGCTCAAAATCGTTGAGCTTAGTGAAGAAGAAAAAAAGGCATGGGGTCATGCTGATTTAGTGACAGACACCATACCCGGAATGAGTGTTGACAAAGCTTACGATGAAATTCTAAAAAACAAACGTGGCGAAACGGTCGTCGTTGCGGTACTCGACTCTGGTATGGATTTGACCCATGAGGATCTCAATGGTGTCTTGTGGACCAACGATGATGAAAAGCCCGGTAATGGAAAAGATGACGACAATAATGGCTATGTTGATGATATCCATGGCTATAATTTTTTGGGGGAATCATATAACGAGCAGCTCGAGCTTGCCAGAATGCTTCGCTTAAATGTCGGTAGTGCCTCAGATAGGGCAAAAGCCCAATTACAGTTAGACAAAGACTACCCCGAGGCATTGCAAAATAAAAATCGATACGAACAGTACCTTCAAATAAGCACTGCTGCTGATAAAGCCGTTAAAAAAGAGCTAGGTAAAGACGCTTATACCAAAGAAGAGCTAATGGGCCTCAAACCCCAAAGCGAAGAAATGCAACAGTATGTTTCCATAATCAAACAATTGTATCAATTCGATGACAATATTGATGACATCATAGCAGGGTTCGAAGATGGGGTAAAACATTTTAGTGATCAACTGAACTACAACTTGAACAAGGATTTTAATGGTCGTGAAGTCGTAGGTGACAATCCCTATGATTTTAATAGTAGGGGATATGGTAATGGCAATCCTAAAAATCGTTTTGAAGACGAAAGCCACGGTACACATGTGGCTGGTATCATCGCCGCTGAACGCAACAATGGTATCGGCATCAATGGTGTGGCCAAAAACGTTGAATTGATGAGTGTACGTGCGGTACCTAATGGTGATGAGTATGATAAGGACATCGCTTTAGGAATACGATATGCGGTCGATAATGGGGCCAAAATCATCAATTGTAGTTTTGGTAAGTCTTTCTCCCCTAATGCCGAATGGGTGTATGAGGCCATAAAATATGCCGAGGCAAAAGACGTATTGATTGTTCATGCCGCCGGAAATGATGGTAATGATTTAGATGATAAAGAGAACACCAATTTTCCCAATGACCATGAGTACAGCGGTTCAGAGTTCGCTGAGAATGTAATTACGGTAGGGGCCCTGGCTCCATCATATGGTTCCAAAATGGTTGCCGGCTTTTCGAACTATGGCAATGCCAATGTTGATGTTTTCGCACCTGGTGACCAAATCTACTCTACAATGCCAAACAATTCATATGAGTTTCAGGGTGGCACCTCAATGGCAGCTCCCGCAGTAGCGGGCGTCGCTGCATTGGTTCGTTCTTATTACCCGAATCTATCCGCAGCGCAGGTAAAAAAAGTACTGATGCAGTCTGGGTTACAATCAAAGACAAACGTAATCTTGGCAGGTGATGCCTCAAACTCAAAACCGTTTACACAAGTATCGAAGTCAGGTAAAATGGTGAATGCCTTTAATGCATTACTTTTGGCCGAAAGCATTTCGAAAGGAAAAATGACCTTAGATCATAACGCAGAATAATGATAAAGCTAGTTAAGAAAATCGTTTTTGCCCTATTGTGTGGGCTTACAAGTCTAATCGCCCAAAACAACGCCGGTTATTGGCAACAGCACGTTGATTATACCATGGATGTTGCCATGGATGTCAAAACGTACCAGTATTCAGGCACACAAAAACTGGTCTACACCAATAACTCATCTGAAACCCTGAACAGGGTATACTACCATCTATATTACAATGCCTTTCAGCCAGGTAGCGAAATGGATGTTCGGTTGCAAACCATAAAAGATGGTGATAAACGTATGTTGGTAGATGGCAAAAGTAGAATCGCATCCCTTTCAGAAAGTGAAATGGGTTATTTGCATGCAACCGCATTGACCCAAGATGGAATGCCCGTAAAATTCAATGAGGAGGAAACCATTCTTGTGGTCGATTTGGCCAAACCGATTCCACCCGGCGGAAAAACAACCCTTAACATGGATTTCAAAGGACAAGTGCCATTACAAATTCGACGATCCGGACGTGACAGTAGTGAAGGTGTTGCCCTCTCAATGAGTCAATGGTACCCCAAAATGGCAGAATATGATTTTGAGGGATGGCACTCCAATCCATACATCGCCCGAGAATTTCATGGTGTTTGGGGCGACTTTGATGTGAAATTGACCCTTGACAAAGACTACACTGTCGGTGGAACTGGCTACTTGCAAAATCCGAATGAAATTGGTCATGGGTATGAAGCCCCTGGCACCAAGATCAAAACAAAGGGAAAAACATTGACTTGGCATTTCAAGGCGCCCAATGTGCATGACTTTATGTGGGCGGCGGACCCCGAATATGTTCATGATATTGTTGAAATGGAGAATGGTCCAGCTTTACATTTTTTCTACAAAAACAAGCCTGAGCTCGCTGAAAATTGGAAAAACCTTCAGCCAAAAACCAAAGCAGCAATGGAGTTCTTTAGCAAGAATATCGGCAAGTACCCTTATGAGCAATATTCCGTGGTTCAAGGGGGTGACGGCGGCATGGAGTACGCCATGAGCACTTTAATAACAGGCGACAGAAAATTTGGTAGCCTAGTAGGTGTTATGGTGCATGAAATGGCACACTCTTGGTTTCAACATATTCTAGCTACCAATGAGTCAAAACACTCTTGGATGGATGAGGGCTTCACCACTTTTATTAGCAGCTTATGTATGGACCAGATCATGGATCAAAATAAAGAGAATCCTTTTGAAGGTTCTTACAAAGGCTATTACGCCCTTGTCAATTCAGGTAAAGAGCAACCACAGACAACGCATGCAGATAGGTATGACCTTAATTTTGCCTATGGTATCGCTGCGTACAGTAAGGGATCCATATTCTTATCGCAACTTGGTTACGTCATAGGCCAAGACAAATTGATGGAAACAATACGAAAATATTATGACGATTTTAAATTCAAGCATCCCGTGCCGAATGATATCAAACGAACGGCTGAAAAGGTTTCCGGAATTGAGTTGGATTGGTATTTGACCGATTGGACGCAAACGACCAATACCATCGATTATGGCATTCAAAAAATAACCGAAAAAAACGGAAAGACAACCATAACCCTTGAACGTATTGGTCTTATGCCAATGCCCTTGGACATCTTAGTAGTTGATGCGAACGGAAATCAAGAAACCTATTACGTTCCCCTACGAATGATGCGAGGTGAAAAGGAAAACCCTTACCCGAACCTCAAAAGAACCGTTGTTGACGATTGGGCTTGGGCTTATCCGACCTATGACTTGGTCATTGACAAACCTCTTGATGAAATTACGGGCGTCTTGATCGATCCCTCTAAATTAATGGCAGACGTAGATCAAGGGAATAATGTCTACCAACAAAATTAAGCCAAGGGTTAAAACACATCAAAGAATTCACTGTATGTCACTATACGGTGCATTCTTTAACTGATATCAAATGGATTTTTCCCTGGCAAAGAAAGAACGCCTCAAAAGTAAAAAGCACATTGAAAAACTATTTGCTGAGGGAACGCACGTGTCGAATTTTCCTTTAAAATTGGTATACCTGAACACTCATTTTGCAGACAGGGCTTCTTTAAAAGCGATGGTGATAGCCCCCAAAAAAAACTTTAAAAGTGCTGTTAGTCGAAACCGCATCAAAAGGGTGCTCCGCGAGGCCTATCGCCTAAACAAACACGTTGTTTTTAACAACATTGAGGGACATTATGCGTTGGCTATTTTATATCTTGGTAAAGAAATGCCCGATTACGAAATGGCAAACCATAAAATGCAAGGGCTTTTAAAAAGATTCAATGAAGAAGTATCGAATGAGAAAACTAGCTAAAAAACGGCTGTTCATACCTGTTTTTGCCATGGTGTTCCTGTTGGTGGGCACCAGTTTTAAAAGTGATTTTTTTGAGATTGCCAAACAAATTGAAATTTTTACCACACTTTTCAAAGAACTCAACATGAACTATGTTGATGAGACCAATCCGGCTGAACTTATGGATTCGGCCATTAAAAACATGCTCAATGAATTAGATCCCTATACCCGGTTCTTGAACGAACAGGATGTAGAGGAATATAAGATCAAAAATGCCGGGGAATATTCCGGTATTGGAGCCCTTGTCCGTTCTTATGATGACCGCCTTTTGATTATTGAACCCTACAAAGGTTACCCGGCCGACAAAGCAGGCTTAAAGGCTGGCGATGAAATCATTCAAATTGGCGATATCAAGGTTTCCGATTTTGATGATAATGCCAGTGAACTTTTAAAAGGAGCCAATGAGACCAAGGTAGACATTACCTTTAAAAGGCAAGGGCAAACCAAGAACGCTACTATTAAAAGAGAAGGTGTTGAAGTAGACGCCGTACCTTATTACAGTATGGTCGATGACAAAACCGGCTATGTCGTACTCTCTAGGTTCAATAGAAAGGCATCTGCCCAAACTAAGGCAGCAATGCAGGATCTCAAGGGCCAAGGTGCCGAACGGCTAATCTTAGATCTTCGAGGTAATCCTGGAGGGTTGCTCTCAGAGGCCATAAATGTGACCAATCTTTTCGTGCCTAAGGGAGAGTTGATCGTCACTACCAAATCAAAGGTAAAAAAATTCAATCAAGAGTACAAAACCAAAAAACAACCTGAAGATTTAAATATTCCACTTGTGGTCTTGGTAAATGGAAGCAGTGCCTCAGCCAGCGAAATCGTATCGGGTGGTTTACAAGATTTAGATAGGGCGGTGGTCATGGGGGCGCGAAGTTTTGGGAAGGGTTTGGTGCAAAGACCCCTAAAACTGACCTATGGTACCCAGCTCAAAGTAACAATTTCAAGGTATTTTACCCCTTCTGGAAGGTGCATTCAATCTTTGGATTACTGGAACAGGGATGAAGAGGGAAATGCGGTTCGCAATAAAGACTTCAACAAGTTCAAGACTAGAAATGGTCGGATGGTTGAAGATGGTGGGGGTGTTATGCCAGATATCGAAATTGCCTCGGCAAAGTCCAATTCGCTCACGGATGCCTTGGTAAATGGTAACATCATATTCGATTTTGCAACGTACTTTTATTATAAGAACCAATTTGAAAGCACCGCTGAATTTTCGTTTACCAATACTGATTATAACGAATTTAAAAACTTTGTTTCCAGCAAAGATTTTACGTTTCAAACCGAGACCGAAAAACTTTTGGAAGAAGTATTGAACAAAGATGATAGCCTTTTAGGGGGCAATGTTCAAAATAAATACAAAGATTTACTACTGGCCGTTAATCAAGGTAAAATTGAAGCTTTGGATTCTTTCAAAGCTGAAATCTCAAAAAAATTGGAAGATGAGATTATTAAGCGCTACTTCTATCGTGATGGCCTGTATGACTATAATCTAAAACACGATGACGCTATTTTGTCAGCCGTAGCATTACTCGCTGATCAAAACAAGTATCAAGCCATTTTAAAATAATATCCAGCCACTTTTTTTACCTTTTTAGAATTCGAGTTGATACTGGTTTTCCAAAAGGGACTATAAAGAAGCATGCGAGGGCATTGTTATGCCATTTCTTTATTGGTTAACGTCAGAATTTAGAGTACTTTAAACCCTCGAAAAATGAGATAATATTAGTATTGTGGAGGTCAGGCAGTCGGAAGTTTACCGAATCCCGAACCTTAAAGATATCAAGAACGCTAAAGTTTTTTTCAATACCTATTCGAATTAAAAATGCAGTTACCCAAAAAAAGCAGAGTGCATATTTTCAAGAAAATAAAAAGGCTACCGACCAGGCTTCGATTTGTTTGTAAAACTTTTATATTATTCTTTTACAGTCTGGTTGCTAACGCACAAGAACCCCTTGAACTTGGTAAGATCATTGATTCGGTCGCAGTGACCAACACAAAAGATCAAACCTATGCTATTTATTTACCTACATCTTTCGATAAAGATGCCCTAAGTTCCATCGTTTTCGTTTTCGAACCTGCAGCACGTGGTGTGATCGGTGTGAAGCCTTTTGTAGAGGCATCTGAAGAATTCGGCCATATCATCGTTTGTTCGAACAACTCTAAAAATGGACCTATGGAGAAGAGCTTTGAAATTGCCAATGCACTCTTCAACCATATTTTCAGCACCTACGACATCAAAGAAAATGAGATGTACGTTTCGGGATTTTCGGGCGGTGCACGACTGGCCACGGCAATCGCCTCATTAACCAATCAATTTACCGGGGTTATTGCCTGTGGGGCAGGGTTTTCTTCGGTGCCTTCACATACACCATCTACACAAAATTTCAAATATGTCGGTCTTTGTGGTAATGAGGATATGAATTACAGGGAAATGAGGAACAATAAAGTTTATCTCAATAGGATTAAATTTGAACATACGCTAGTAACCTTCGATGGGGACCACAGCTGGCCACCTCAAGCACAAATAACAAAAGCCTTTCGTTGGTGCTATGTCCAAAAAGAGAAAGACCCCAATCTTCTTTTGCCCTATTTGCAAAAAGCCATTTTCGAGACAAGGGAATTGGTGAAGAATGACCATTTCTTACTTGCCGATGAGAATTACGAGAGAATTTTGGGCACGTATAAGACTTTTTTCACGCTAGACTCCATCACTACGGAACACTCACAGCTAAGAAAATCCAAATCATATAAAAAAGCCTCTAAATCTTTGGCCTCATCATTGGAAAAAGAGGAGGGTGTTATGGGTAAGCTGAGGGAACGGCTCAAAAAAGATTTTGCTTCCCCCAAAAAAGCCGATCTTGGATGGTGGGAAAAGGAAATAGCCAATCTTGATGAAGACCAAAAGGATATATCCGAACAGCAACGTAAGATGTTCGCTAGGGTTAAGTTCGGTATTTTCGTCGATATTTATTATCGAAGCCAACCTGATTTTTATAGCTCCAATGAAAGTCAATTGGCCCTTAGCAAAAAGCTACTGTCCATTATTAAGCCGAAGGAGGAGTAATCAAGTTGATGTAACATCGGTTTCCACATTATCAAAAAGCACCCTAGCCGCCCAACCAAAAAACACTTAAGATACCCTTTAAAACGGTACGCACCCTCAAAACAACCCCGAAGATACTGCAGATATGGGGCCGTTAAATAAATATAGGTTTTTACTTACTTTTTTAACATTTATTCCTATTTTTAAAATGATTTATTTTCTTCTAATCCTACAATTTCTAAATGTCTGAAAAACAAGAACCAACCGACCACAATACCGTAGTTTCCAAAAATAAATTTTTAAATTCCTTTTCTATTATTGGTGTTGGGGCAAGTGCTGGTGGATTAGAGGCATTAAAGGCGTTTTTTGATCAGGTCCCCAGTGATTGTAGACATAGTTTTGTCATCGTACAGCACTTGAGTCCTGACTATAAGAGCCTGATGGCCGAACTTCTTTCGAAAAATTCCGCATTGCCCATTCATGAGGTTACTGATAAGACCGAAGTAAAAGGGGGTACGGTCTATTTAATACCCCCCAAAAAAAATATGACCATTGAAAATGGGTTTCTTAAATTATCAAACAAGCCCCAGACGAAAGAATTAAACCTTCCAATCGATATTTTTTTCCGATCACTGGCAAAAGAATGCACTGAGAAAGCCATTGGCATTATTCTAAGCGGAACCGGAAGTGATGGTACCAGTGGTGCCGGTAGCATTAAAGAAAGTGGTGGTATGGTCATGGTTCAAAGTCCTGTACAGGCCAAATTTGACGGTATGCCCCAAAGTGCAATAAATACGGGGCTGATTGATTATGTATTACCTGTTGAAGAACTTCCGGGTGAATTGCTCAATTTTATCGAGCATCCTAATACCGCTGGATCTTTGGAAGAGAAAATCATGCGGGAGGAAACGGTGCTCGTAAAAGTTTTGAACCATGTGAACAATCTGACCAATATGGACTTTGAATACTACAAACGTCCTACCCTAATCCGTAGAATCGCGAGGCGAATGGGGGTCAACAAGCTCAATACACTCTCCGATTATAAAAATTTCTTATACGAAAACCCAAGTGAATGCCATGTGCTCGCTCGTGAGTTCTTGATAGGGGTCACCAACTTTTTCAGGGACCCAGAGGTATGGGAAATCCTGAGGGAAGATTTGATTCCGAAAATCATTGCGGATAAATCACAAGATGAGATCATCAAAATTTGGTGCGTAGGTTCCAGCACTGGTCAAGAGGCCTATAGCATGGCCATTTTGATCAATGAAGAACTTCAAAAACAGGGAAAGAACAATACGGTCAAAATTTTCGCAACGGATATTGAGAAAACACATTTGGATATTGGGAGTAGGGGTGTATATCCTGAAAGTATCATAGCCAATGTATCAAAAGAGCGTATTTCGGCCAACTTCATTAAAAAAGGCGACGAATACCAGATTCGTGAACACATTCGGCGTATGGTCATTTTCAGCCAGCACAACGTGCTGAAAGACCCCCCCTTCAATAAAATGGATATTGCTGTATGTAGAAACCTGCTCATCTATATGCAGCCCGTGGCCCAAAAAAAGGTTATTGGCGTACTTCAGTATTCACTGAAATTAAACGGCGTTCTAGTACTGGGTAGTAGTGAAAGCGTTGGTGAATATAAGAAGGTCTTGATTGAAATTGACCGAAAGGCAAAACTGTTCAGAAACGGTAAGCTTGCAAAAACATTGGGGTTAGAGCCTTTGAACTATCCTGAAATGTCAAAATCGACGAAATCACCATCGCTAAGCGCACAAAAGAAAATCGTAGAGTCAAAGATGGCCGAAATCATGAATGCTACCTTAGCAGAAGAGCTTGATATCGCCACGGTCTTTATCGATGATCAATACAATATCCTCAATGCGTACGGAGAATTTAGAAAGTACATTAGCCTACCCGATAAGGGATTTAGTATCAATTTATTGAAAATGGTGCCCGACCATGTTTCTACGATTATCAGTAGGGCGGCAAAAAAACTCAGAAAAAGTGACAAAGACGAAAAGCACCGCTACAATGCCATTCGATTAAAGACCGAAGATGTAGATACGGTCATCGACCTTTTGGTTTCCTCATTTTCATTTACCCCATCTCGTGATCCCCTGCATTTTTTGCTTGTTTTCATTCCGAATAAAATTGAGAACAACGGCAAACCCGTTCTTGAGGAGTTCAACCTCGATTCAAACAATTTCCATATTGCAGAGCTTGAGTCAGAACTTAAAGAAGCCAAGCACAACATGCAAAACCTGGTACAAGAAATTGAAACCAGCAACGAAGAACTTCAGGCTACCAATGAAGAATTGTTGGCCGCCAACGAAGAACTACAGAGTACAAACGAAGAATTGCAGAGTGTCAACGAAGAACTTCACACCGTAAATGCAGAACTTCAGCAGAAAGTCGAAGACTTGGCCTCTGTCAATGCCGATATGGACAACCTGCTGAAGAGCACTGATATCGGCACCATATTCTTAGATCGAAATATGTACATCAGAAAGTTTACGCCCAAAATCAGGCAGTATTTCAATCTAATGGACAGTGATATCAGAAGGCCAATAGACCATTTCACCTCAACGTTCAAAGATGCGGGCAAGAACATTGTCGCCATTGCCCAAGAGGTCTTGAATTCAGGAAAACACGTTCAAAAAGAAGTGCAAGACATCCATGGTAACTGGTTCTTACAAAAAACGATTCCTTTTTATAACATCAACCAAACCATCGATGGTGTTGTTATGAGTTTCGTTGATATCAATGAACTCAAAGATGTTGAAAACGCTTTAAGGATAAACGAAGAAGAATTCAGAAGCCTTTACGACAATGCTCCCGATATGTTCTTGAGCCTAGACGAATCGGGCAATATAACCTCTTGCAATAAAGAGCTTGTACAGAAATTGGAATATAGGTCACATGAAGAAATAATTGGAAAGAATATTTTAGAGGTCGCTACCGGATTCTCGCAAGAAGAATTGGATTACGATATGGGCGAACTTTCAAAAGGAAACGAACTGCGCAACTTGACCCGTTGTGTGATTACAAAGAAAAAGAAAAAGGTGCCTATACGTGTAAATGCAAAACCCTTTCTCAATGCTGACGGCAGTTTTAACAGTGTCATTGCAAGTTGGCGCGATATCTCAGAACTAGAAAAGGCCGAACGTGCCCTTACCGATAAAAATATGGCTTTCGAACAAGTGCTCGAAGGCACCATGGCGGGCTATTGGGATTGGATGATACAAGAAGATACGGAATATCTTAGCCCAACATTCAAGAAAATGTTCGGGTACGAAGATCATGAAATGGAGAATTCACCAGAAGCCTGGCAAAAAATCATACACCAAGATGATTTGCCCATGGTTCTTGAAATTTTCGAGAAACATGTAGCGACAAAGGGTCAGTTTCCCTACGATTGCGAAGTAAGGTATTATCACAAAAACGGGCATCTGGTATGGGTTTGGTGCAAAGGAAAAGTCATAGAATGGAGCAGTGATGGAAAGCCCGTAAGAATGGTGGGTAGCCACGTGGATATTACAAAACTTAAGGAAATACAGGAAAACTTGAGCCAAAGCAATCAAGAGTTGGAACGTTTTGCCTATGTAGCCAGTCATGACCTGCAAGAGCCCCTTCGAACCATTAAAGATTTTACCGTGTTGTTGCGTGAAGAGTTTTCAGGTGCCATCAACAAGAATGCCGAAACCTATATCAATTTTGTGGTACAGGCATCGAATCGAATGGGTGCCTTGGTAAAAGGTATTCTTGAATACTCTAAAATCGGCAAAAAATCAGGTTTCGAAATGGTAGACTTGAACCAAGTTGTAGAAGATGCCAAAAAAGACCTGATGTTTCGAATAAAGGAGTCAAACGCGACCGTATTGGTTTCTAAACTTCCATCCATAATGGGAAGCCCAATAGAGCTACATTCCCTGTTCTTGAATTTAATCGGCAATGCACTTAAGTTCACTGCCGATAGAAAAGAGCCAGTGGTGACGATATCTTCGAAAAACAACAAAGGTCAGCTGCAGATAAGTGTACAAGACAATGGTATTGGTATCGCCAAAGAAAATCAAAATAAAATATTCGAGGTTTTCAAGCGATTGCACAATTTAGATGACTACGAGGGAACCGGCATTGGACTTGCACACTGCAAGAAAATCGTACAACTGCATGGAGGCACTATCTGGGTTGATTCGGTCATCGGTGAGGGCAGTACTTTTCACTTCACTTTAAACACAAAACCTAGGACAAATGCTCAATAAAATCATTTTGGTGGATGACAATGCCGCAACAAACTTCATTCATAAAAAGTTTTTGGAAAAGGCCAAGGGATCAAGGGAGGTCGTCTCATTTCAAATGGGTCAGAACGCCATAGACTACCTTTCCGATTGTGATAATACCATTCCTGAACTGCTCTTTGTTGATATAAATATGCCTACCATGGATGCTTGGGAGTTTTTAGAACATTTCAAGACTATAGAGCGACCTGAAAAAGACAAGGCGAAAATAATTCTATTGACCACCTCACTAAGCCCCCAAGATGAAATAAAAATTACCGAACGCACCGAGGTTGAGAACGTAATGACCAAACCTCTTGATGTTGCGTCGATCCAAGGTGTTCTTAAAAGATATTTTCCATTACTTTCCCGATGAACTACACGGTTGGAAAATCTTCACAACAAAAACAGCTGAGCTTTACCACAATATCCTAACAATTCACAACAAAATTAATTTTGTAGTATTATTCCTACTATAAATTGGACCAAAATTCAGTTATAGTATGGAAAAACTTATTCAAAAACAGCCCTTAGCCTCTCGTTGGATACATCAGTTACCTTCTTCAAGTGTTTTGTTGGACAACAACTTGAATCTTATCGATGCGTCAACCACATGGTTTAAAACTTTTGGTTTTGACCGAAGTAAGACAATCGGAAAACCCTTCTTGAAACTTTTCGCAAGGTTTGACGAAAGCTGGCAAGACAGTTTCGACTACGCCCTCGAGGGATTAAATGATATTCAAATAATAGATACCCATATAGGTGAAAACGGGGCCGAACAAGATTTCATCTGGAATATCAACCCATGGAAAGATGGCTATGGGAAAAGTATAGGGGTTATCTTAAATGTCAAGGACGTCAGTGAAAAAACCGCCCTCGAAATAGAGCTTAAAAACACCCAAAAACTTTTAAAGGAAAAAGGGGCCATTGCCAAAATCGGAAGTTGGGAATATAATGTCAACAACCAAAAAATGTATTGGTCAAAAGAATTAAAAGAGATTTTTCAGATAGACCATCTTGAGGCCGCCAGCTATAAAAAATCAGTTGCTTTCTTCAAAAAGGGCCATGATAGAAACACCATAACCACACTCTTTCATACGGCCTTGGAAATGGGCAAACCTTGGAATAAAAACCTAAAGCTCACCACAAAAAAGGGCGATACCATATGGGTAAATACCATAGGTAGACCAAAATTCAAAAATGGTAAATGTGTTCGGATAATCGGTACCATTCAAAACATCAATGATTCGTATTCACCTGAAATAAGTACACCGGCAAAAAACGAAGTATCCCAAGATTCGTGGGCTGCTTTTGAGAACTTGCCTATCGGAGTGGTCAAAATTGATTTTCGTTCTGGTGAAGTTCTAGACCTCAACAATGAAATACTAAATGTGCTCGGTTTTCAAAAGCATATGCTCTTGAACCGTAACATTGCCAAATTTCTTTGGTTCTCAGAAGATGAGCAAAAACAATGGTACAAGTCCATTCTAATCAACAAAGCCTTCAATGGACTCGAAAAGCAAGTGTTTTTTGAAGACTTAGACCAAAAATTAGTGTTTCGTTTTAATGGCACCCTTTTACCTGATAATAGCCTATTGGTCAGTTGTGAGAACATTACCTCTTATCAAAACAAAGAAGGCCAGATAAAGGCAGAATTGGATTTGGCAAACGCCGAATTGGACAGGCTGACCCATTTTACCCATATGGTTTCCCATAACCTAAAGGCGCATGCTACCAATCAAGACTTGTTATTGAACTTTCTCAGCGATGAGAAAAATGAGGCAGAACGAAAAAATTTGCTGACCATTCTTTTTAAATCCTCTGAAAATCTGACCAGCAGTATCAAAGGCTTGAGAGAACTTGTAACGATCCGTCATAAGATAAACGAACAAAAAGTGCCCGTACTGTTGAACGATATCATTTATCGAACTTTAGAAAATAACAATGGCCTTGTAAAACAGCACGGGGTCAAGATACATAATGAGGTATCAGAAAAGTTTACCGTGAGGGCGGTACCAGTGTACCTCGAAAATATCGTTTCGAGTTTATTGGTCAACGCCATAAAATTCAAGAACAGCAATAAACAGCCTGTTGTTTTTGTATCGACCCAAGTAGTGGATGACTACTATATTTTCTCCATAGAGGACAACGGTATTGGTATTGATCTCAATAAAAAAGGCGATAAGATCTTTCAGCTATACAAGACGCTTCAAAACATGGACAGTTCAAGCGGTATGGGCCTTTATCTAGCCAAATATCAGATTGAGTTGATGGGTGGTAAGATAACCGTTGATAGCACTTTGGATAAGGGTAGCATTTTCAGGGTTTATTTACCTATCTAGAAAGAAAACGAGTTAAACCAGTAACTTACTTGATAATGGTGTCCGCTTATTTTAGGCGGACATTTTTTTGTTTGGTACTAACGTAATTCACTACTTTTAAATCATGACAAAATTAAGGGTCTGTGAACTTTTTGCCGGTGTAGGGGGGTTTCGTTTAGGCTTGGAAAAAACAAATGGTTTTAAGGTAATATGGAGTAATCAATGGGAGCCTTCGACAAAAACCCAACATGCCTCTAAGGTCTATGAGGCTCGATTTGGTGCTGACCAACATAGCAATCGAGACATTCAACAGGTACCGACCGCGCAAATACCAGACCACGATGTCTTAGTAGGCGGATTCCCCTGTCAAGACTATTCCGTGGCTACTACGCTGAAAAACTCAAAAGGGCTTATCGGAAAGAAAGGGGTGCTTTGGTGGTCTATACATCGTATTCTCAAAGAAAAAACCAATAAACCCAAGTATCTTATCCTAGAGAACGTAGATCGTTTGTTGAAATCACCGGTTACGCAACGAGGGCGCGACTTTGCCATTATGCTTAATACTTTGAACAGTCTGGGTTATGCTGTTGAATGGCGGGTCATCAATGCCGCGGATTACGGAATGCCACAGCGAAGACGACGTATCTTCTTTATTGCCTATCACCACCAAACGAATAGTTTTCAAAAAATACAAAGCGAATCACCTAAAGACTGGGTTTTGAAAAAAGGTGTTTTCGCTTCGGCTTTTCCGGTTTCTGAAACCATCCAGAACCTAACATCATTTGAATTGGACAAGGATCTGTTGAAGATTTCAGAGACGTTCAACAAAAATCAAAACAACGCACCCTTCGAGAATACGGGTCTCTGTATAAATGGAACCGTAACCACGTTGAAGAGCAATCCCGAATATGGGGGTGAACGTATTATTTTATCAGATATCCTACAAAATGGCGAAGTACCCGAAGATTTCTATATTCCCACCAAAGACCTACCTAAATGGGAGTATCTAAAAGGCGGTAAAAAAGAGGTCAGAACCACAAAACAAGGTTTTCAATATAATTATTCTGAAGGCAGCATGGTCTTTCCAGATGCACACGAAAAACCTTCAAGAACCATAATTACCGGTGAGGGCGGCAAATCCCCATCCCGATTTAAACATGTGGTAAGCACTCCGAAAGGTCTTCGAAGGCTTACCCCTATTGAATTGGAACGCCTCAATATGTTCCCCGACGATCATACCAAACTTGATGGCATATCGAATACAAAAAGGGCTTTTTTTATGGGTAATGCCCTAGTGGTCGGTATTGTAGAAAAAACAGGGCGGGCATTACTGAGGCAAATCGAAGAAAGTTGAAGAAAAGCACTTTCAAGAGCGATTTAAGAAAAGAACAGCGGCTTTCTGAATTTGTTGATGCCATTTATTCAAAATTTCTAAAGAATTATCATTTCGAACGCATTTCAAATATCAAGCAGCAATTAATAGGTGTAGATGTCAACTTTATCCATAAAGTTTCAGGACATACCTACCATATAGACGAAAAGGCCCAATTGGATTATCTGAATGAAGACCTGCCCACATTTGCGTTTGAACTTTCATATTTAAAAAGGGATAAAGAAAAAATAGGATGGTTGTTCGATACAAAGAAAAGAACGGATTTTTATGCATTGGTAACGGCCCTATTTGAAGATGAAGGGGAGTTCTCTTCTTGCAAGGTCACTTTAGTCAACCGACAGAAGTTGATTGGTATGCTTTTGGATTTTGGGTTTAACGCCAAAAAATTCCAAAATTACAGATCACTAAATGGGCATGGTAAAATGGAGCTAGAAGGCCTCCATCCAAAAACACAGGGTTATTTATACCATTCCAAAAACAACAAAGCAGAACAACCCTTAAACTTAATATTGAAACTTGACTGGCTGATTGAAAAAAAGATCGCTAGGCGTTTGATTTGAACATCCGAATATGCGGAATGCCATCTTCTAGATATTCTTTCCCTGTTTTCTTAAAACCTAAATCACTATAAAACCGAAGTAAATAAGTCTGGGCGGATAATTCTATCCCCTTTTCTTGAAGTGTCTTAGAAATGTAATCTAGGCTTGCTTCCATAATGGTTCTTCCATATCCATATTCTCTTTCACTCTTCTTGACAACTACCCTTCCTATAGCCGTGTTCTTGAAATAATCCCCCGCTTTGAATATCCTAGTATAAGCGACCACCTCCCCTTTCTTCGAGCCAATAATGTGTATCGCTTTTTGATCTTTTGCATCAATATCTTGATAAACACAGTTTTGTTCCACCACAAAAACCTCACTTCGTAACCGCAAGATGGCATACAGTTCAGAAGTCGTCAACTCATCGAAGTGTTTAATGCTTACCTCCATTTATTGATCTCGTACAATTATATCTGTTATCCCCTTCTTAAAATTCTGCTTGAGTATTATTATTGCCATAAAATTGGTACACATTATTATATCAACAAATTCATAAATGGTATTAAAACCAAATACACCAATGCTACATTTTAAATAATAATGGTTATACAAGCCCTTTCAATGGAAAACGACCTAAATTTAAACCGATTAAGAGCATGGTATCTTCTCTATACGTCTTTCATGGCGTCCGCCCTCAAATGAAGTATTCAAAAAGGTATCCACCATTTCCAATGCTTGTGGCAGGGCAATGAATCGGGCTGGTAAGCTTAGAATATTCGCATCATTATGTGCTCGTGCCAAAGCCGTGATTTCCTTTGTCCAACACAACGCCCCTCGTATCAACTGATGTTTGTTAATGGTCATATTCGCCCCATTACCACTACCACAGACCACAATTCCATAATCGACATTACCTTGGGCGACATCATTGGCTACCGGATGCACAAAATCAGGATAATCCACACTATCCGTTCCATTGGTACCGTAATTAACCACGGTGATTTCCTTTGATTTTAAAAACCCAACTATAGCAAGCTTATACTCCGTGCCTGCGTGATCATTTCCAATTGCTATTTTCATGATATTTCTATTGAGATAGGTTGGCGCAAAGGTAAGACACTTTTATTTTCACGCTGTTCATAAATAGAATTTAAAAAACATACCTTCCTTTAAATCAAGTTATTAAAAAATAGGTGTATTTGTTGATAGCCAGCGGAAAAATACTAATGAAGAAAATTTGTTGTTTTGATTTTTTTTAGCATTACTTCCTTTTCTTCAATATCGGTTAGTCATTCCATCAATTTTTAACCAAAGGATATCAATATCATTTACCTTATAGTTAACATTAAAATGACATTTAGTTATCAAAAAAACTTGTTGATTCCATTTATCAACAAATACTGATAAGTGCCGCAACTAACTGATTTGTAAATTCCTTTGAAGTCAATTCATTGTCAATAAATTTTTTAAAGTAACCTAAGCAACAAAAGATGGCTTTTTTTATTCCGGTAATCAACAAGCAATAATAAGCACCATATTTATTTTAAATTTTAAAAAAAGAAAAATGAATTATTTATAATGTTAATAAGGTTGACATTTTTGTACAGATTTTAATTTGTACTTTTCAAACAAACAAATGTTTTAAATGTCAAAAAAGAAAAAGAGGGCTAGAAGTCAACGAAAGAACGAGATTACAAAGGGCATTTTTGAAGTACTGGAAAAGGAACCCGGTAAAAGCTTTAACTATAAGCAAATTGCATCTAAACTTGGTATAACCGAAGCCCAAGATCGAAATGAACTCATACGCAGATTGGGACAATTGAAACAGAAGGAGCGTATTCGTGAGGTTGAACGGGGTAAATTCCAAAAAATGGCTTCTTTAGAGAAGTCGTATACCGGGCGCGTAGATCTCACTACCAATGGTAATGCCTATATTATTATTGAAGATCTTGAAGATGATATTTTCGTTCCAAACCATAAACTGAATAAAGCATTCCACGGTGATACCGTCAAATTGTCGGTAGCAGCGAAGCGAAAAGGAAAACGACCTGAGGGAACCGTGGTCGATATCGTAGAACGCAAAAAATCAAGCTATGTGGGTATTCTTGAAAAGAAAAAGACCTTTGCTTTTGTAAGACCTACGGATGCTAAAATGTATACGGATATTTTTGTGGCCATCGATAATATAAAAGATGCTCAAGACGGGGATAAAGTCTTGGTGGAATTAGGTGATTGGCCAAAAGATGCTGATTCACCTTATGGAAAGATAACCGAGGTTTTGGGCAAACCTGGGGAACACCATACTGAAATACATTCCATTCTCGCTGAATATGGCTTACCCTATGAATTTCCATATGATGTTGAACAGTACGCCAATACGTTGGATACCACAATAAAAGCAGGGGAAATCAACAAACGTCGTGATATGAGGGAGATATTGACGTTTACGATCGATCCAAAAGATGCCAAGGATTTTGATGATGCCCTATCTTTTGTACCGTTGGAAAATGGTAATTATGAAATAGGAATCCATATTGCCGATGTTTCACATTATGTGTTGCCCGATACCCTTTTAGATGAAGAGGCCTTTAACAGGGCAACCTCAGTGTATTTGGTAGACCGGGTAGTACCCATGTTGCCAGAGGTATTGTCCAATAATGCCTGTTCACTGAGACCGAATGAAGAAAAGTATACGTTTTCGGCAATTTTCGAATTGGATAAGAATGCTGTGATAAGAAATCAGTGGTTTGGTAGAACCGTTATCAATTCTAATGAAAGATTTGCCTATGAAGAAGCCCAGCATATCATTGAGACCAAAGCAGGTAAGATTCCAAAGGAAGTCTCGATTCGAAATGGTGCATATACCGTTTCCGATGCTATTGTCAATGCCACGATAACGTTGGATCGTTTGGCAAAAATAATGCGGAAGAAACGTATGGATTCCGGTGCGATTTCCTTTGATAAAGTAGAGGTTCGTTTTCGTTTGGATGCAAAGAATGAACCCGAGGGGGTTTACTTTAAAGAGGCGAAGGATGCCAATAAGCTGATTGAGGAATTTATGCTTTTGGCGAATAGGAAAGTAGCTGAATTCATTGGCGCACAAAAACCAAAGAAAACATTCATATATCGTGTTCATGATGAACCTGACGAAGAAAAATTAATGGCCTTGAACGGGGTCATATCCAAATTCGGTCATAATGTTAACCTTAAGGATAAAAAGAGCATTAGTACCTCATTGAACCAACTGTTAGAGAATGTAAAAGGTAAAAAAGAACAGAATCTAGTTGATACCCTTACGATACGTAGTATGAGTAAGGCCATTTATACTACGGATAATATCGGACATTATGGACTCGCATTTGAGTATTACAGTCATTTCACATCGCCGATTAGAAGATATCCAGATGTGATGGTACACCGGTTATTGCAACACTATTTAGACAAGGGAAAATCCGTCAAGGAAGAAGTTTACGAAGAAAAATGTAAACATGCATCGAATATGGAGGTCTTGGCATCAAGTGCAGAACGTGATTCCATTAAGTATATGCAGATCAAATTTATGCAAGACCATAGTAATGAAGAATTTATCGGGGTAATTTCCGGGGTCACCGAATGGGGTATCTATGTTGAAATCATAGCGAACAAATGTGAAGGTATGGTGCGTATTCGTGATATTAAAGATGATTACTATAATTTTGATGAAAAGCAATATGCCATTGTCGGGGAACGCTTTAAAAAAGTATACCAGTTGGGAGACGAGGTGGTGGTAATGGTAAAAAATACCGATTTGGTCAAAAGGCATCTTGATTTTTCGTTAATAGGTAAAAGGGAATGATACTTTTTTGGAATAAAATTTGTTTATATAGTTGACAATCAATCAAAAACTGAAAATGATGAACAAACTATATGTCATATTGATGTGGTTTTTTTTGTTTCAAACCACAAGTGCCCAAGATGGGGAAATAACACAAGAACTTCAACCATTTACCGAAGTGAAGGGATTTGATGGGATATCAATAAACCTCATTGAGTCAAATACAAATAAAGCCGTTATCACTGGGGCGAATACGAGAAAAGTAGCCATTGTCAACAAAAACGGTAAACTTAAGATTCGGATGCAAATCGATAAGATTTTTAGTGGTTATCGCACTTTTATCGATTTATATTTTACGGAAGAACTCAAGATCATCGATGTCAATGAAGATGCACGTATTACATCAGAAAGCACCTTTGAACAAGATATATTGGAACTAAAGGCCCAAGAAAGCGGTGAATTGGAATTGAATTGCCAGACCGAACAATTATTGATCAAAGCGATAACCGGCGGAAAGATCACCACCACGGGCTTTACCGATAATCAAGATATCGTCATTAATACCGGCGGAGCTTATTTAGGTAATGGCTTTAAAAGCAAGTTTGCCACAATTTCGGTGAATGCCGGAGGTACGGCAGAACTATATGCCACAAAATATGTAAAGGCCGACGTGAAAGCCGGAGGTTTGGTAAGGGTTTATGGTGATCCTGAAAAAATGGATGAAAAAACAGTTTTCGGAGGTAAAATCGAACGTGTAGAATAAGGGATGATTGAAGATGTACAGGCTGCGATTCCACTGGGCTTTTTATTAAGCTTCATGGTCGGTCCTGTTTTCTTCGTTCTTTTAGAGACAAGTGCGACAAAGGGGTTTAGGGCCGGACTCACTTTTGACATTGGTGTGATCTTCGCCGATATCCTGTTTTTATTGATAGCCTATTTCAGTAGTTTTCAATTATTGGAAAACTTAAGCAACCAGCCCGGACTATATGTTTTCGGTGGGATGATCATTTTGGTCTATGGAATTGTAATTTTCGTAAAAAAAGAGGGTAAAAAAGAAGGGATAAAAGCAAAGAAAGCCACTTATTTGGGTTTATTGGTCAAAGGCTTTCTGTTGAATTTCATTAATATCGGTGTTTTGGTATTTTGGTTGGGTATTCTAATTATAGTAGGCCCCAGTTTGGATAATGAACCCAATAGGATACTTGTTTTTTTCACTACCATGTTAGCTACCTATTTTATGACCGATGTATTTAAGATAATAGCCGCCAAGCAGCTTCGTAAAAAGTTGACCAAAAAAAGGATAGGATTGATTAAGAAAGGGCTGGGTGTGGTTTTGGTGATATGCGGCCTGGTTTTGATTACCAAAGGTTTTCTTCCTAAAGATAAATTCGATATTAAGAAGGGTATCGAGCGGATTAATGAACAAAAAAACCGGCAATAAAACCAGTTTTTTTGGAGTTATCGAGTGCACCGAGGGAGAACCGCTGTCACTCCCCCTTCTTCCAAAAAAACAAAAACCCTCCCATTTTGGGGAAGGTTTTGAGGCATCGAGCGCCCCGAGGCTTCGGGGGAACCGCTGTCTATCCCTTCTTTCAAAAAAATAAAAACCCTCCCAATTGGGGAAGGTTTTGAGGCATCGAGCGCCCCGAGGCTTCGGGGGAACCGCTGTCTATCCCTTCTTTCAAAAAAATAAAAACCCTCCCAATTGGGGAAGGTTTTGAGGCATCGAGCGGATTCGAACCGCTGTACAAGCTTTTGCAGAGCTGTGCCTAGCCACTCGGCCACGATGCCATAAGCGTGTGCAAATGTAGCACACTAATTTCTTGTTTCCAAAATAGACGGAGGCTATTGTTGGCGGCTAAGTATTACCGATACACTTTCAACATCCCCACCAATTGGCGGGTTTATTTTTGAAACGGAAACCTCGGCGCTATGTATCAAGGGAATTTCTAAAAATGCCCGGTCTAAAATCCTTTTGGCGACGTGTTCCAAAAGCTTTGATTTTATGTTCATTTCCTCTTTAACGATATTGTTCAAATGCACGTAGTCGATAGTGTCACTTAATGCATCACTATCCGCTGGTTTTGAAAGATCACTACTAACCTCTAAATCGACCCTATAGTCACTACCAATGATACTTTCTTCCTTCAAGCAGCCATGCCAAGCATGTACCCTAATGTTGTTTAATTTGATTTTGCCCATTTTTCATAGAATAAAGGACAAAACTAACCTAAAGAAAGGGAATTCTTAGTAGGTACAACGACAATTGCTGATGCCTTGAAATAAATCAAGACCTACTGTCAACACGTGCGTACCAGAGCTATAACCAAGAATTTCATTGGTGATTACCTGATAAGAATATCCAAAGTAGAAGTTGTTCTTTTTAAGACCTGCTATAGGTGCAACGTAAAGTGGCGATCCCAATTGATCGTTCAAGAAACGATAGGTAAGCCCTAGGTAATAATAATCCTCGAAATCGTGAAATCTAAATTTTGCATTGACATCCGTTACCGAACGACCATCATTTTCGAACCATTGAAAAAACACCGAAGGCTCAAATTCTATTCTGCTATTCTTATTTTTAAGAAAGCTGTAACCAACATAGGCATAGTAATTTCTAAGGGTATTCGGTTCGAATGTCGGGTTGAATTGTTCTAGGTTTTTGGGTAGGATGTTCGATGCATTCAAGCTGAGGTAAAATTTATCGTAACGGTATAGTACGCCCAAATCGAAATTGTGGTTTACCGTAGAGCGATCATCAGTTGGTATTTGTCCATTTTCATCCCTAAAGTTTTCAACATCAATGCGAAATTGGTTAAAGTTATAAGAGATTCCAAAAGACAAAAACTCGTCTTCATAACGATCTAAGGTCAAGTGGTGTGCAAAAGACACCCTTGCGCCCCGTTGTCGGGTATTCCCATTACTGTCATTGTACATGAGCATACCGATACCCGATCTATCACCAATACGGGCGTCTGCAGCGACGGTTTGTGTGTCTGGGGCATCTTCTATACCCACCCATTGCGTAAGTCCGTTTAAACGCACCTTAATGTGGTCACCGACACCCGCATAGGTGGGCGACATTAAAAAAGGGTTGTCGGCAATGTATTGCGACAATTGGGGTATCGTAAGTTCTTGGCCTTTTACGACAAAGGTAAAAAGCGAGCATAGCAGTATGATTTGGGTCTTTTTCATAACTCTATAGGTTAAGGTTTATCATCGATAGAGGGTAAAGTGACCAACAAATTCACGGTCGTCATTTTCGCCTCTTAGTTTAATGACATACCAATAGTCGCCTGTTGGTAAATCATTGTTTTGATACGTTCCATTCCAGGGCGTATCGTTTATTTCCATTCTATAGAGCTCTCTACCATAACGATCAAAGATGATAGTTAGTACATTTGGGAACGCTTCTAAATTTTGTGGTGACCACGTATCGTTCGTGCCATCACCATCAGGGGTAAAGAAATTGGGAATTTCAATATCTATGAACTCCATAAAAATTTCGGCAGAAACGCTACATCCGTTTTGATCTATCAAGCGTACCGTGTAGGTATCGGTTCTATTGATAAAGAACGTGTTATCCGCACCATTGTCAACATCGTCAAAGAAGAAGGTATAGTCTTCCAATCCACCGCCGGCTACAGCAGTTATTTCATTGATGTTGTTCTGTTCAAGAACCAAGGTCAAAGGTTCAAAATCCTCGATATCAAAATCAATGGTATTCATACACCCATTGGCATGTGCTATGGTCAGCGTGTGTGTACCTGGGGTAAGATTGGTAAAGTCTGACGTAAGTCGCATGCTTGAAGGATCCGTCGAATCCATGGCGTACAACACATCATCCAAAACGGTTTCATCTTCAAAGGTCACCAATAGACTGTTGTCAGGCACTACGCCATTACACACATAAACAGGTGTCACCGATGCATTGAGGTTTACGCCGGGATCAATCTCAACAATGATGTTTTCCTCACAATCTTGGGCATCTTTAACGAAGACAACGTATGTGCCCGCGGCTAGCCCAGTGAACTGAAGTTGATCTTGAACAAAGTCCGTGTCATTATTGGAATTTAAACTGGTTCGATACGGTGCCGTTCCTCCGGTGATGTTGATTTCGAAAGCGCCATCCCCACTACCCGCACAAACTTCATCGAGAACCGTTACGGTCGTGACATCAATTGGGTCGGGTATGGTTATCGTATATTCCAGAACTTCAAAACAACCGTTTTGATCTTGGGCAATCACGGTGTAATCACCCGCGGCCAAGTCGGTGAAAGTGTTTTCAACATCAAATTGGTCAAGGTTTGGTGAAATGGCATATTGATAACCACCAGCTCCTCCTGAAAGTGTTACCGATATGCTTCCATTGGTCTCACCTGCACAAGTTACATTGGTAACGGTCTCCGTGTATGTTAACGGCATGGGTTCCACAATTTGAACGTATTCAGCAGATACCGTGCAATCATTACTGGTAACACTAACATAATACTCCCCTTGTGGCAGATTTCTAAATTCCCCCGTTGGTTGCGGGCCGGCTATGCGTGAACCGATATTCAAAGTACTATCGGTAAATAACTCATATTGATAGTTGCCCATTCCGCCGCCAGCCTGCGCAAAAATGGCTGCCGTACTTTCACTGGTACAGTTAATAAAGGCAGCAGCGGTGTTCATGGCCAAAGTCAAAGGCGCAATGGGGTCTTCCGTAATCTCATTTGAAACGATGGAAGCACAATTGAAGGCGTCCCGCACATAATAGCGATAACTACCGGCATCAATAGTCGTGAACAGATGGGTATTTGGCCCATTAGTTCCATTCATGGGGAAGAAATTCACACCATCCTCACTGTACATGTATGGTCCGGTTCCACCAGAAGCGGTCAATTCCAACTGGGCCTGTGTAGTACAGGTCAAAGGCGCAACACGTAACAATTGTGCTGAAACCTCAGAAGGATTGGTAATCGCCATTATAGGTGTTTCAAATGAACACCCAAAGTCATCTGTAATGGTAATACTATAAAACCCAGCTAAAAGATTATCGAATGTTGCCATGGCTTGTGGTGCAGAGGTCTGTGGCGCGGCACTGCCCGCCAAATCGGAATAGTTGTTTAATCGATATTCATATACCGCTGCAACATTTCTCGCTGCAACCGTAGCCGTTACCGAACCATTGGCGTCTCCAAAACACACCAAAGTACCCGCTGAAATGGTAGCCATAATAGCATCGGGCCGAACTAGTGTTATGACATCGTTGAATACACAACCGAAGGCATCGGTAATGGTAATGGCAAAATCCCCGGCAGATAAATCGGTAAAGATATGGGCTGAACTATTGTTCTGGGTATAGACTTGTCCAGTAGTCGTATTGTTCAAGACAATGGTATACGGTCCTTCACCCCCATTGGCTGAAATCAATAGGCGTCCTTGATCGTTCGTACAACTTACACTTGCCTCTTCACTAATAACGGCAGTAATTGGTGCATCTGGTGCAATTATCGTGATTGCATTGGAATTTTCCACACAGAAAGGAGCTTGTGTTTGTGTAACCGTAACATAGTATACCCCTCCAGGAAGACCTGTAATAGGTGGTAATGTGGTAGCTGTATTTCCCGTTCCAGATTGACCGGCAACGGGGTTGTTCATGATGTCGTAAACCTGATAACTAAAGTTCCCCGTATAATTGGAAACCGTGATATCAAAGCTTCCATCATCAACACCATTGTTCAGACATTCTTCATCCGTAAGCTTTGTAGCCATGACCTGCATCTGCTCAGGCTCTTCGATGGTATGTACGGTATTAAGTATGCATCCCGTATCTAGATTGGTAATTGCAATACTATAATTGCCTGCTGAAAGACCCGTAAATAGTCCCGTGGCATTCGTATCGCTGTAGACAACATTGATACCGTTGATCACATATTCCAAATTTGGTGTCGCTATTGCTGGATTTACGGTCACCCCAACCTGAATCTGGGCATCCCCGCCTGGGTTACAGGTCAATGCAATCAAATCGACGACTGTGGGGTTGGTTATTTCCACAAAAGGATCAATCGTAACATTGGTTGCAACTGCATTTCGACATCCCATATCATCATAGGCATAAATGTCATAATTGCCTCCAGTATAATTGGTTTCAACGTAAACGGGATTGGAACCACTCTGCACAGTGGATGAGGTCATCGTATTTATAAAATCGAAACGGGTGTAGTTGCCAGAACCACCTAAAATGGCCCCAACATCGATGGATATGCTTGCATTGTCCGTGTTGTTTCCGGTAATACAACCAAATTGTACCACATTGGCCGTTACATTTGTTATGGGCTCTGGTTGTGTGATTGTTTGGGTAATATCTTCGGTACAACCATTGGCCGCCGTGACCCTAATGGTATAGGTTGTTCCACCAATAGTTGCTGACAGGCTATCAAAGGTTGCGGTTGTAGCAGTATTGCTTGTTGGCGCAATACTTGCGGCAGAACCATCTATTAGAATGATCTCAAAACCATACGGGCCAATACCGTTATCCGGATTTGCATTTACACTGATAGCTCCATCATTGGCCCCATTGCACGTAACATTCGTGAAACTGTCAATGCCAAGGTTGGGCAAGACGGCATCTTCAAGTCGTTGGCTAATTGTTGTGCTACAGGTATGCCCTGTTGCCGTATCGGTTATGGTGAAAACATAATCCCCAACCAAGGTTAGGTTGGTAAATGTAGCGGAGGCGGATGTTAATAGCGTATCGTCTGCCGGATCTGTAGGCAATGTACCGGGGTACCTTACCTCATAATCAAATGTGCCTGAACCTCCTGTTTGCGTAATGGTAATCGTACCGCCAGAGACACAGTCTATGGTTTTTGTGATGGAAGCGGTCGGTGCAATAACATCATAAAGGGTAACAGCGGTCGTCGTGGCCGCACAAGACCACTGATCTCTAATCTGCACTTCATACGAACCGGCACCAAGATTACTGAAAACAGGCGTGTTTTGAGGTACTCCAAACAGACTTCCGTTAAGTAACAATTGAAAGGTATAGTTACTGCCTTGACCACCGGTTACACCGGTTACTTCTATTTCACCTGAAAAGTCGGTACAGTTTCCTTGGTTGACCTGAATACCCGCGGTAATCGGTTCAGGGTCTTGTAAATTGACATCCGGTAAACGCTGCATACAATCATTTTGGTCTTTGATCCAAACCTGATAATCAAGACCTAAGGGGGCAGGTGCTCCAGATAGCCCGGTAAATCTCGGACTACCAACAAAACTTGTCGTCGTCGGGGCTGGATCACTTGCAAGCGCAACAAAGTATTCATAGCCGCCCCATCCTCCTTGGGCATTTATGATTTCTATGACACCATTGTTCAGGGCACAGGTCACCTGTTCCACTTGGGTATTGCCTGTAATCGGTCCGTTTGGCCCAGCAATACTGAAGTTCTCGGGGTTTGAACAAAACGGATGACCATTTTGGGTAATAACCACATAATAGTCCCCTGCCGCAAGGTTAACTACTGGCGTAGGTCCGGGATTAGGATGGTTTAACACCCCTGTTTGTGGGTTATTGGTTAGCTGTTCAAAAACTTGATAATCAAACCCACCGGTGTATGGGTTAATAGGGTCATTAATGGTAAATGTAACCGTGCCATCCGTACCATCACAAACGACATCCGTCGTAGTCGCAATGATATCAAAATTGTTGGGCTCGTTCACCGTATGTGAAACCGTAATGATACAGTTCGTATTTACGTTCCTTACCTCAAAATCATGGGTTCCCACAGGCAGGTTCGTGAAGGTGTTTGAGGGGTCGAATATCCCCGCAGGAAGCAGCCTGAACTCATAGTTGGCGAGACCTGCTGGTGTACTGGTATCCGTTATGGAACCAAAGGCATTGATAGTAATATTTTCGCCTGCAATACACGAAATTTCCTGATCTACGGTTATGGTAGCCGATAAAAGTTCGTCAAACGGATTTATTCGGGTATTTGCAACGCCCAAACAACCATTGTCGTCATAGACCTCAATGGCATAATATCCGCCAGCCATATTGGTTTCGGTATATGAATCGTTAGAACCATCTTGTACGGTTAGATCGGGTTCAATGGGTGCGGTTAAAGGATCGTCAGTGGTATAGAAATGGTAACGCACGTAGTTACCTGAGCCCCCAGCTATTGATTGTACCGAAATAACGGCGTTATTCGAATTATTGGCTGTCGTACAGTTAAATTCCACTGTTGGGGCCATGGTTACGGCAATGGCAGCAGGTTCATTGATGATTACTGCAGCACTGTTTACACTACATCCATTGGTGGTAGGCTCACCGGTAACGGTAACAATATATCCTGCGCCCGAAGTTGGGGCCAAACCTGTAAAGGTCGCCGAAGTAGGTGTTGAGCTGGTCGGTGAAATGCTAACCGCGGTGCCATCGAATGATGTTATTTCAAAGGTATAAGGTGAAACACCGTTATTTACTGCCGATACGGTAATCGTTCCGTCATTATCCCCAATACAGGTGATGTCAGTATTACTAATGGCATCTATTACCGGGTCGATTCTTGCAGGAACCTCAACAGTAAAGGTTCTAGGGGGGCAGCTGGCCCTATTGTTATCGTATACCTGAACAGTATAGGTTCCGGCAACCGAGGCCAAATCCCAAACAATGGAATTTGCTGGGGAAGGGAGGGCTGTCCTGGTTTGATTTACCGGACCTGTAATTTCGTAATCATATGAACCAGAGCCATCTGTGGCAGCTATCGTTATTTCTGCATTCGGTGAAGCCGTACAGTCCAATAACTTGGTTGGTGTGGCAGTTGCTTGTAACGAAGGATATATTTCCGCGGTATCGGTATCAGTACAACCATTGGCATCAATGATGGAAATCGCATAGGTACCAACGGCTACATTGTTGAAAGTACCCCCATTATTTACATAGGTTACACCTCCGTCAATGGAATACAAATACGGTGCAGTGCCTCCAGAAGCCGAAACGGTAATACCAAAAGGCGTCGTACAATTAGTGGTTGCTACGGTTGCCGTTGGGTTTTGCGATATCGTTATGCTGACCGTGTGTGATGGTAATGTCGTTACCGGACAAGCAAACTGATCTGCAATTTCTACAAGAATATCGAATGGTGTTGCTGTGGCATCCATTAAATTTGAAATGGGTACTTCAATCGGGTTGTCCGTTGTTGTAATATCCGCAATAAAATTGGTGCTGCTTAAGGTGTAGGTATACGTTCCACCGCCACCCATCGGGTTGTCAATTTCGATTAGCCCGGGATTTGCACAGGTAATCTGACGAATGACATTAGGGGTGAATGTTATGGGATCCAACTCGTCTAGATATACATTTTCACTACCGATAACACAGTTGTTGGGTGCCGCTCCCCTAATTTCTACAAAATATTCCCCTGTGCCCAAACTGGCAGGGGTCGGAACCACAAAGGAATCACCTGAGGTAAAACCGGTTTCCGTTCCAGAGGTTATTAATACGGGAGGCCCAAAAGGAGCCACATCATCCAATCGGTAAAAGTCCCAATCGAAGGTTCCACCAAGCTCTCCTATATTGGTTTCCGTTACGGTATAGGTAATTTGACCGTTGGTCAACCCGGCACATGTTGGGGTCACATCGGCAGTAATTTGAACAGGGGGTGGTGCGAGCGTGTTCACATTGACGATACTTTGTCGCACACACTGTGGAGGCCCAGAGGCATCCCTCACATAAAAGACATAGGTTCTACCTGGAATAAGACCGGTAAAAACATGATTTCCTGGAGTCGGGGCGGTCCATGTCGCGGAAGTAGGATCAAAACCGGCGGGATTGTCCGTATAGGTATATTCGTACGGGGAGAGACCAGCTGTTCCCTGTACGGTTACCTGTAGTTCATTACAATCAATGACAATAGCATTGATATCGATGTTCAGATTGTCTAACGGATAAGGCACTATAAACGGAGGAAAGTCCGTTTGGCAAACCGTATTTCCAAAGCCGTCTATCGTTCTCATGGAAGGATTGACCGTATCCCCTGGATTGAATCCTGTTATTTGATCGGTTGTTCCAGGGTTGGAACTATCCCCTGGCCAGGTAAGACCACCATCGGCACTAAATTCTATGGTACCCAAGGTCGTTGGGTATGCCAAAAACTCAATGCCGAAATCATTAACATTTCCAGTACAATTTCCTGGAACAACACCTTGAACGGTTGCCGTTAACTCATCTGGGTTAGTAATCGTTACAGGGGTCTGGGTGTTTGGGCAACCATTGGCATCCGTGACAATAATGGTATAGTCACCGGGCATCAGGTTTAAAAAGTCTTGCGAATTCCCAACGACGTTGGTAAGGGTCTGGTCAGAAGCCCCCCCATTGTCCAAATCAATGATTTCTATGGTGTATGGGTTGTCACCAGTAGCGATTGCTATGGAAATGGAACCGGTACCGTCATGACATTCAGGGTCTGTTGGGGTAGGGGTATAGGCCAATGTTACCGCCGGATTCACCGTTACGGTTTCCATATAGTTACAAGCATCGGGGGCGACCGCAAAATTGTCTCGAACATAGACATCATAAGCACCATCATTGCCGCTTGTAATATCCAAAAAGTTTGAAGCCACAAAATCACCGAAAACAGGTATGTTTCCGGTAGGCATAAAGGCATATCGATAATCACCGTCCCCGCCAGTTGCGGTAACCGTTATACGACCGTTATTACATGAACTAATATGGTCTATGGCGACTGTTGCATTCAAGTTCGGATTTAAAACAGTGGTCTGTAGGTTGGAGCCAACAGGGCAACCAAACTGATCCCTAACCTCAACATCATAACTTCCGTTGGAAAGACCACTAAAAGTGTATGTTGTAGCGTTTATGGGGGATGGGGTTATCCATGGGCCACCATTTAACCGAAACTGATAGTTTCCATTGCCATCGGTAACATTTACCACAATGGAACCATCATTATTGCCCGAGTAGCAAGCCGTGGGAGTCAAATCAAAAACAATGGTATTTGGGTCAGTGACCACTATGGCGGCATCAATAGCATCGATACAGCCATTACTGTCACGTACACGAACGACATAACTTTCCCCAGTATTGTTGGCCGGTAGACCTGTAAAAGTATCACCGGTTTGGTAAGGGGTAACGATAGAAGTGATGTTAAAAGGTCCTGCAATGGGCCCGTCATTGATTTCGAGCTGATATTCATACGTTGGTGTTCCCCCAACCGTTGTGCTAGCATCGATAGTCGCCCCAACATTATCACAGGTTATATTTTGGGCCAGTACGGCCCTTGCATCCAATGCACTTGGCTCAACCAATATTTGACTTAGGTTTTCGGTACAACCAGCAATCGGGTTATCGACATCCCTCACCACAATGGTGTGCGTTTGTGCGTTAAGACCCGTGATTTGTTCAGGTGTACTAAAAGGACCAATAAACGCCCCGCCATTTAGGCTGTATTCGTAACCTCCTGCACCATAGTTGTCGGCATCAATGGTAATTGTACCCGAACCATCTCCGAAGCAATCTAAATTTTCAAATGCCCTAATAGAAGCTTCAAAAGCGAAACCATCTTCAACAATGACGGTGGTATCCACATGGCAATCGGGACTATAGGTTACCCTTAGGGTGTGTATGCCAACAGCTACGTTGTTAAAGATATTGGCGGAGGCCCCGGTCTGACCAGGTAGCACCCCATCTAAAATATAAGTATAAGATGCATCAAAAGGTGTAATGGTTACTTCACCGGTTCCATCACAATTATAATCAACGGTATAGGCAACAGTTGGCGGTGTGGGAAGCGGAACGATGATTACATCTGGCAATGTGATTTCGCAACCTGTCGCGTTGGCATCCCTTACCCTGATAGAATAGGTTCCGTCGCTTAGATTAGTAAACACATGTCCGCCAGTTGTACTTGCGGTCCATGTGCCGCCATTTATGCTATATTGATAATTGCCTGAACCGCCTGTTGTAGGCGTGACACTTCCAACGGTTATTTCACCCAATTGGGCACAAGTGTAATCTTGGGTCTGTGTCGCTTCCGCAATAATTTCATTAGGTTGGTCTACAAGCACGCTTTGGGCAGCTGACTCACATAAATTCGCATCGCGAACACGTACTTGATAAGTTCCGGTCACCAAGTTTGGAAAGTTATTTCCGGTAACATAGGTGCCCCCGTTGTCAATGCTGTAGGTATAAGGCGCGTTTCCACCAGAGACCCCTGTGATTGCGATGGCACCATCTGAACCCCCGAAACAACTTACATCGGTTGGGGTTGGTGTAAAGGCGAGCACTGCATCTTGGCTGACCACGATGGTATGGAATTGCTCACAATAACCGGAAACGGTATCTCCTGCGTTATCCCTGACGTAAACATCATAGCTTCCTGGTGCAAAACCGGAAACAGGGTTTGTGGTGTTAAAACTTGAATCCGTTGGGGTATTTCCACTCGGCACAACGGAATACACATAATTTCCATCACCACCATTGGCCGTTATGGTAATATCGGTATCCGTATCGCAGACCGATATATTGGGCGCGGTAGCGGAAACAGTTAATTCTGGATCAATGGTAACCGTTTGGGTTGCCAGTGTAACCGGACAGCCAGATTGATCTCTAACATCAATATCATATGTGCCACTTGCCAATGCGTTAAACGTATATGAGGTAGCCGTTGTTGGCGTTGGTGTCAACCATGGCCCGGCATTTATCCTAAACTGGTACCCCCCATTTCCATTGGTCACGTCCACTTGAATACTGGCCGTGTTCCCACCGGCATAACAAACTGTCGGGGTAACACTGAAGGCGACAGGGTTCATGGGCGCAATGATCAAAGGGGTATCTATTGTATCTTCACAACCATTGGAATCCCGCACACGAACCACATAAGTACCGTCGCTCAAACCCGAGAAGACACGATTGTTGCCGTTATTTAAAAAGTCGAATGCACCTATTACCACACCACTACCATCTTCCAATTGATAGTCATATGTGGGCGTGCCACCAGAGGCATCGGCGGTTATTGTGGCAGTATTGGTACAGGTGAGCGCCGTCGTAATGCTGGCTGTGGCGGTTACGGGAGAAGGTTCTGATAGCGTGGCCGTCACCGAGGTAGTACAGGTGGTTTCATCTGCTTTTCGAATAAGGACGGTTTGACTGCCCGCTGCGAAAACAGCATTTGTGGTTACCGGTGATGTCGTCGAATTTATCCATGTAGTTCCCCCATCTTCGGAGTATTCGAAACCTGCGGTAGCATCAAAATTCTCTACTTCAAAGGTAATGGTACCATCACTTAGACCATTACATGAGATATTTGTGGTATTCAGTAAGGAACTGGCAAATACACGGCCAGGCTGGACAGTGACCGGTGTATCTACGGATAATTCACAAACTTCAGGGATTTGGAAGATCTCAATATCGTCTAATGCTAGATCGTTGCCATTGTTACCTACTTTTTCGGTTCGTATGACAAAGTCTAGGTTGGTATTGGCACCCGGATTAAGGTCTGTAGTAAAAAGCACCCAATCGTCAGGGCCTGTGTTCTTTGCGATATCCCCTGTTCGAATTGATTCGATGACCGTGCCTCCTGGATCTACGATTTCAATGGTCAAGTCGGGGTCTAATATGGTACTGGTAGATACGACCAGATTGAAAATGTATAAGGAAATCCGCAAGGGGCGGTTTGGTATGACATCATTGATCGGTTTGGTATAAATAATTTGACCCGGACTTGGAGTGCCCACATTGATAACCAAAAATCGACCATCTGTATCTGAAGGGTCCGTATGGTCATTGGGGCTTATCCATGCGCCAAAAGGGGCAACAATACGGTTGGTAACACTATACTGAAAATCGTTGATACGATTATTGGTATCTCCACCACCAGCAGTACTCGTCGTCTGGTCTTCGTAGGCATAACCCCGAGTATCCGGACTTGGTATGGTACCGTTTCCAACGCCAAAGTCCTCACTTAAAAGCAAGCTAGGTGAAGGTGGGATCTGTGAAGCGTAATATGTGGTCACGGTATAGGTTCCCGGTGCAACATCGGTAAAGACATTACTCGTGGGATCTGGTGAATTGGGTACACCATCGAGTTCATAACGATAATCATAGCCACTAATGCTCGGTGTTGCGGTTATGGTTCCCGTTCCATCACAGTTATAACTTACCTCGGGGGTCAAGGCCACGTCTGGCGGCATAGGCAGGTCTTCGACGGTTACGTTCATGGCAAAAGAACAAGAGGCATCCCTGACAAAAACCGTATAATCGCCCGGAAGCAACATACCAACTGAACTAGTGCCCCAAGTAGCCCCGCCATCAAAGCTATATTCATAAGGTGCGGTTCCCCCAACAACGTTCGTGATGCGAACCTCCGCCCCACCACTCGGATCACAGGTAACATCCCTTGAAACCCCAGCAGAGGCACTTAAAGGAAAGGGCTCGTCCAAAACAAAAGGCAAGGTTACATCGCACCCCGAATTATCAAGAACACGAATATCATAAGAACCGGCAGTCAAGCCGACAAAGGTTTCCGTAGGTACGTAGGTGGCACCATTGTCGATACTGAATTGAAAAGGCGCAATACCGCCTGAAATGTTTATGGTGATTTCACCATCAGCATCACCACTGCATGAAGGTTGGGTCTCGGTTATGGAATCAATGGACAACACCCCGTTTTCGTCAATGGTCTCAATATTTGAAAAACCAATACAGTTATTGGCATCTACCACTATAAACTCGTAATCACCGGCCTCACCAGAGGTGAAGGTAAATACATTTGAAGTTTCAAAAGCACTTGATGGAATCGATGATGGGTCGGGGTATAGGTCGGTGCCATCAATACTCCATATGGCATAAAAATAGCTTGATGGATTGCCGTTGGCAGCTGTTAGGGTGATTTCCCCATCGTTACAACCAATGTCCGCTGTAGTCAACGCTGCCAAAGTAGGGTCCGGTGTTCTTGACACCGTTACATTTTGTACATCAATACAGCCATCATCGGTTCTGGTAATGACAAAATAATCCCCTTCGTTTACATTGAAAACATGGGTGTTGTCCAATTGTGCGGTCTCATCATCCACCAACGTACCACCGGGGTGCAATCCTTGATAAGGATCATTGGTGGGTGGAGTAGGCGGTGGGGTACCGTCGTCTAAACGCAATTCATACGAATAATTGGGAAAAACATTTAGTGCTGCCACCTGAATGGAACCCTGGGTGTTACAGGTTGAAGGGGTAATGGTAATATCGGTGGTCAGGTCCCTATCTAAAATACCCTCTTCTTCGGTGCTGAATATACATGCCCCTGCGATAGGATCTCCATTAATATCAAGTTGGGTAACATCAATACGGTATACGCCATTGTTTGAAATATCAAAACTAGGCCCTTCACCAGCGGCGAAATCAACGAGAACGTTGTTGTTTGCTACATCGAATAAACGGTACCCATACCCAGCACCTAAATTATTAATGGTAATATTTCCCGGAGTATTACAAACAATGTCCCGAGTGGTGTATTGAAGGTCTAAGGTGTTCTGGAACACATTAAAATAGAATCGGCTAAAACATCCATTTTGATAATTGATCACAAGGCGAAACTGACCTGGGCCAGAGGCTAGAAAATCACCTCCCGTAGCTACGGTATTCCAAGTACAGGTATTGTTTTTATTGGCACAATCGGCCGTTGCAGCAGTACAGCTTGCTTCATCCAACTGCTCCCATTCGATACTATCGGCATCGGGAATATTTATTTGAATAAGCTCGGTATCATTTTGACCGCATAAAAAGATCTGTGGTAATTCGTCACCATCGTTTGGACAAACTACGATTTCACCATCAACGGTATTTGAAGGGTCATTGATCAATGCCGTAATGGGGTTGCTTTGTGTAGCACCGAATAAGGTCACCGTTATGGTCTCTTGAAAACCCTTACATGGGTCAGCAACCATTTTGTCTACTAAGTATACCCCTATTTCATCTACGACGATGGTACTTGGGTCATTGTCGGCGTCAGCGTCGGTAATGACGGTATCACCCGCATCGATAAGCCCATCGGCATTTTCATCGCGATACCATACATAAGAATCAAAATTGTCCCCAGCATCCAACAGTACGGTTTCCCCACACAATTGAACACTCCTTGAGTAGTTACAATTTTCAAGATCGTCCAACAAAAAGTTGGTGGCCCCGGGCGTTACGAATCCGCAATTGTCAAAATCGGATACACTGGGATCATCGGTAATGACCGCGCTGTTCAACTCTCCTTGATATGTCGAATAGGCTAAATTTTCTATTAAATCGGTACAGGCATCTATGAAATCAAAACAGTTTTCCGCCACTCGCACACGCATTCTAATAGTGTAGGTAGGTCTGTCTTCTTCTATTAAATTGTCAGGTATGGTAAACACGACCTCCCTAGTTGCGGGATTGTAAGTGTAGGTAACCCCTGTGGGCAGTACCATATTGGTCTCATCGAGGGTCACATTAATGGGCAGTACATCCCTAATGGTGTAATTTATTCCGTCGTCGTTTCCAATATTTTGAAAAGACAGCACATAATCCAAATATTGACCGAGGTTGACCCCAGCACCAGTAATATCATTACCAGCAATATCTTCGACCCTTTTTTCTAAAATGATGTTGGGTTCTATAATCTCTACCGTAAAGACCGTAAGAAAGGGACCGTAACCATCCCCTGACGAGGTAAATCTCAGGGTTGCTCCGGTCTCGTCATTCGGCATGACCGAATTAACGGGGTTGTCAAGGTTAAAGACATCGATGTCAGTACCTAAGGTATTCGTGCCGAAGGGGGTTCTCGTCGGAACTTGGGCCCCGTCCGTTGTGATCGTTGAGTTGAAAAAGTTGTTGTCGGGGTTCAATGTCGTGGACAACTCAGAAAATGAGGCAACCGAATTAGCCTTAATAAAAAAGCGATCGTTATTGATGCCCCTATCACCTTCAAGAGCCGCCACACCTACCCTAGCCCTAACGGGAAATGGATTGGGAAGGGTCCTAAACCCATTTACCGCAACATCCACATTGCCCACGGATCCAGAAAGTCCGGCATACCCATCAAAAGTGGAGATAAATTTTCCGGATTCATTTGGGTTTTCATAAATGACCACTAGTACCCAACCAGCAGAACTGGAGCCATTTCTTCTACCTCGCGTGGCCCTTATGTTTGCTGCCGTGTACTCCCCATTCGGATTGGCATTTGACCGAATTAAATCAGTAACTTCCTTATAACAGATTACAGGGGCGTCTTTAAAAAAACTACCCGTAGATGGATTTATTCCGTCGAAAATAATAGCATCTTCCTCCCCTGGTAAATCGGGATCGTTGTCAGCGACCAAGTCAACATAATTACCGCCCGGTACTTTAAATTTGATTTCATTCCATTCCTCTATTCTTGGGGTACCGTCGAATTGTGCCCCACCATTGGTACTGCGTTCATTAGGGTAGGTACCTGCCCAATATAGGCCCGCATAACGAACCTGTGAACAAGAGGGATCGGCAATATTAAGCTCTGCACTACTTGAACTGAAGGTCAATGGGTCTGAATCAATATCAATATACTCCATCCATAGCGAATTGTTGTTGGCCGTGCCATTGTATGGCGTATTGGCCTCACTAGGATTTGATTCAGAAGCCCGGTTTAAGATATTGTTTCCAACAAAGATGATATCTCCCCTAATTTCAATATTATCCCCATCTAGACGTGGGGTGAAGGGAACGACTTCTTGGGCATGGGAATGAAAAACTGCACAGA
This sequence comes from Croceitalea sp. MTPC5, assembly GCF_036985505.1. Lineage (NCBI taxonomy): Bacteria > Pseudomonadati > Bacteroidota > Flavobacteriia > Flavobacteriales > Flavobacteriaceae > Croceitalea > Croceitalea sp. MTPC5. Next base: position 241,836 of record NZ_BTGQ01000005.1, on the reverse strand, counting down.
AAAGTATAAAAACACCAAGAAAAATGCTTTTTATATCGAGAGGTAACTTCATTTGGTCAGTAGGTTTGAACAACACAGTATAGTTTGGCTTACATCTCAAAATCAATGGTCACATAGGGGGTTCAACCTTTGATACATCGAGGCAATAACAAAGATGCCCCAAGTTGTGGAGGTGTAGAATTTAATGTTGTGGTGTGTACCGTTTATGTTGTGAAACAATGGTTAGATGGAGTTTGATTGTGCCAAATACCTGGTTATAAGAGCAGTGGCATAATAGGTGCTCGTGGTGAAATGTAAACCATAGCACAAAGTGCAACATTAAATTCTAAGCGTTCAAAACGAATACCTATTTGAATTATAGGATGTTGCCAAAGGTCTTTAAGAAGAAGGCCTTCAAACCGTTTTAACTGCAATGACCTAGCCACTTTGAAAAGTACCTATGCCATATGATGGGGCTTTACGCGCATGATCCAAATCTGGTCGTTGTAGGCGTCATTTAGTTTGGAGTAATATGATACCAAGGCGTTGGTCCATTCTTGGTGCCTTTTCAAATAAACATACCGATAGTTATTTTCTGGATTGATAAAATAACTGGCATTAAGGCCCTTGGCATTTAGTTGCTTTACAAAGCGATTGGCGTTTTCTGGTTTTGCAAACACATTGGCGATAATGTAAAAGCCAGAGCCCAACCCGTCGATATCATATGTTTTATAGGTCAATGCCCGATTGTTCTTTGTGGTGGTATCTTGAACGTTTTTCTGTAAGGTATCATCACCATACTGAGAATCGGTATTGGTGTTCGATGCATAGGCATCTTGGTCATAAGAGCCTTGCACCTTCATTACCCAAGTGTCTCCGTTGTAGGTTCCGTCGAGTCCGGTTTTGTAGGCATTTATGGCGTCTTTTTTGTTTTGGAAATCTTTCAGGTATACGTAATTCATACCATTCTTTGGATTGGTAAAATAATCAGCTTCAATACCTTGGGCTTGCAGCTTATCGATGAATTTTTGCATGTATTTTTTACCCTTATAGACATTGGCTATTAAGTAATGCCCACTGTCGATGTTGGGTATACTAAAAGACTTAAAGCGCGAAACCTTTTTTGTACCATTCGTTATTTTATCTTTCTTGGCATGTTCCGTTTGTACTACTTTGGAAGAAGCTTGCACAGGGGTGTCCATATCTTTCAAAGTGTTGATTTTTTTAGATGCCCTTGTACTGGTTGAAATGGTGTTCGCCAAGGTTTCCTCTTTTGCGGTGCGGGTCGGTAGAAGGTCTTGATCTTTAAGTTTGATAATCTTTTTGGATGCAGTGGTATTCGTTAAACCCGTATTGGCCAATGGTGCCTGTTTCGGATTGTTGATAATGTCCATACTATCGAGGTTGGCAAAATACATTTGCTTGGCACGTTGTTCAAGTTCAGGGTTTTGGCCGTTAGTCTCCCTACGGACCATTCGCATGACAGTGGCAAAGCGTCTCTCTAAATCACCTTTCCTAGATTTTTCGATAGAATCTTGACGAAAAAGTAACTCATCAAGAATGCTATTGTTTTCAGCAAGTTTCTCTTCGAGTTCGGCGATTTTAAGGTCTTTTTCAGTCAGCGAAAGCTCTTCGATTGGAATATCCTTTTCTTCGTTACTGACCAAATCAGTATCGTCTTCAAGGGTGACACGATCTTCGGTCAAGTTTGGTGTAAAGGAATAGGCCAATGAGATTTCATGGTTAACACCGAAATTCTCAAAATTGTTGGAAAGTCCCTTTTCTACCGTATAACCCAGAGAGATACGTTTATTCAAGTTAAAACCGATACCGGCAGCAGCGCCATAAAAGTCATCATACCCGGCTTGCAACCACCCCAATTTTGGAACGTCAAGAATCAAACTTCCACCAAGGGAAAAATTGTTTTCAGGTTCTGACCTGACCCTGGCCAAGGGCATCAGTCGAGCACTTTCTAGAAGACCTGAAGAGTTTTTAAACTGATGGGTATATTGTAAATGACCGGTAAAGGTCTTTTCATTGAAATCGGTTAAAGACTCACTGGTCTTAAGATTGTAATCAAATAGGTTATCGGCCAGTACACCAAAGTCAAAAGCGCCATACGAAATATTAAACCCAGGTTGAAAGGTAATAAGGGCACTATTGTCTAAACCGTTCAAGGTTGGGTCATCATCAATCGGGTTGGCCCTACCTTGGTTGAAACCACTATTGTAATACGAGAAATTTCCACCGAAAGTGAAATTGCTTTTATCGCTTAACTTTATACCATAAGCATAGTTGGCCAGTAGACCGAAGTTGTCGATCAACCCCTCGCGCTGGGTATAAAGACTTAAACCGACACCACTACGATCACCGATCCTACCACTATAACTTAAAAAATAGGTCTGATTGTTGTCGTTAAAAGAGACCGATTGGTTTCTGTGAAATAAATTGATGTACGACTTGTCTTCCCTCACGGTCGAAAACGTGGGGTTTAATAAGAACCTATTGAACTTGACGAGGTTCTGGGTAGGAACATCATAAGCTATAAAAGGCGTCTCTTCTTGTGCAATCAATTGTGGTCGATTGACAAGTGCCAACAAGACGGTTAGTAGTAGGTAGGTGTACTTTTGCATGGTTTTAGCGAATCACGGTTATGGTACCCTGTCTTAGGGTTTCTCTAACGTTCTTGATTTTATAATAGAATATTTGGTTCTTTTTGGCGAAGCCGACGCTTGATTGTGGCCAGTTGTTCTGATAACCGGTTTCGTTGACCACCTCTTCACCTTGTTCATTGAATATGATGACGGAAATGTCGTTATTTCTAGAATAGGTATTAGGGATGATCCAGAGGTCATTGATACCATCCCCATTGGCAGTAATAACGTTCGGTATTTCAAAATTGTCTCGATAGGTTACATTGACCACCTGACTGATTTGACATTCCCCAACACTTGCTAGCAATAAGTAGTCGCCTTCTTCGGAAAGGGTTACGTTGTCAGTACTTGAGATTAAATTATTGCCTTGGTCATACCATTCATAATTAGCAGCGCCACTAGCGGTAATCGTTTGCGATTCGCCTTGTGGAAAAAGCAACTCATTACCAGCATCTATCTGTACTATGGACTCATCAAAATTCGAGACCGTTATCTCGTTTGAAATGATAGGGCAACCATCAGTCGATAGGGAAAGCCTATAGATACCGACACTATTGGCAATAACTTCGGTTTCATTAGTGGATATGGTCTCTCCATCGCGGGTCCAAGTAAAGTCTTGTCCAGTTAAATCGATGGAAGGGGTAATTACCAAGGTAACCCCCTCACACAGTTGGGTACCCGTACTTGATATGGATAAGGATCCTTCAGGTGCCAATCTAACGCTCAGTGGGTTTGATGTAGCATCAAAAGTCGTGATATTGCCTGTTATGGTATAAAATCCATTGTCAGAGGCATTGTTGAGTGCAAGTTCACTTGAGGTCAAACCGGGCAATTCGACATCGTCTTTATACCATTGGTACGTAAGTTCATTTCGTAATGATGCGGTAACATCAGAGCGTATGCCTTGGTCATCTAAAGCATTGATCTGCGAGACGCCCAAGGTGACCGAAGTGTTCGAACAATCACTATACTGTTCGGTATAGTCTATGAGCACCTCAAAACTGGATGGAAGTACAACAACGGTTTCTTCAGAATTTTTTGCTGGTAATGTACAGGCTCCCCCGGTTTGGGTGACGGCCACATAATAGGTTCCTTCTTGGGTTGCATTATAAGTGGCCGAAGTTGCCCCTGCTATTTCAGTGGCATTGCGGTACCATTGATAGGTAGGGGCCAAAGCATCGGTGGTTACGCTTAAGGTCTGTGAACTACCTGGCAACAGCACTAAGTTGGCATCATTTGCCCTATTGACCATATAGCTGCCTGCGCTGGTAATATTTACGGAACTGGATTCTTCTGCACAAATGCCCGCACCCTCGATCCTTACGGAATAGGCACCCTCAAAATCAGTAGCACTGCCATCAACGGTATAGTTACTGTTATCCACTGTTGGTGAGGTTATGGCCGTACCATCCCTAAACCAGGTATAGAGATAACCCATCCCCGAAATGTTGGCTTCTAAAATAGTGCTTTCACCAGAACATAATGTGGTATTGGCAGGGGGGTTTATGGCAATACCTTGAGGCGTGGTGATTTGAATCTCTATGGTATTTGACAAGGTATTTGCTGAACCTGAGCAGTTAATACCATAGTCAATTTCTACATAATACATGCCAGATTCCGTTACATTCAACACATTTGATGTTTCAGAAAGGGGCGTACCACTACGATACCAGCTAAAGCGATAGGTGTCGACATCTGGCACGTTGTGTGTAGCAAGCGTGAGGCCACTGCCATCGCATACTTCTAGAATACCACCAGGCGGAATGTTACCATTTCCATCTTGACTAATAAGAATCGGATTGTTGTAACCAATAAAGTACATCGAAAAAGCATCTGATTCCGGACTTGTTTCTGCCGGGCTAGTGCTTCTTACCCGAAAACGATAGTTATCGCCTTGAACGTCTGAAGGAAGCGCAAAACTGAAATCAAAGTCGAATTCCGTGTTTTTGTCCGATACACGGTCTAGTTCCCTAGCGGAACTAAAGTCGCCATCGGCATTCGAAAGTTCCAAGATAAATTCGTTGTCACCGTCCACCAAGGGTGGGTTCCAAGTGAAGTTCACATAGTACTCGTTAAAACTCGCTGAGGCGCATGCTGCAGTCCATGCAGAATTTCCTGCCAAGTTAGGATTGTCGGCAGGGGTAGGTTTGTTCAACACTTGAGCTGTCGCGGTGGGTGCCAAAAAGGCACAAACCGCTAGTGTTAAAATCACGCCATAAGATGAAATTGTTTTCATAGGCATTGTAAGCTTTGGGGTCAAGCAAAAAGGTTGTTTTGTTGTAGGTCTTTCGGCTTGAGGTTTTTGAGTTTGTTTAAAACCTGGTTTTCACTAAGTTTTATCTAATAACAAATATTACGATTATGCCTAGGCCGCAAAATTTATTGTTGTAGGGCGAACAAAAACTGTTGTGAAATAACTTTATTTGTATGGAGTATTGAGTGGATTACGTGTAAAACAACGCATTTTTCCTACTTTTGCCCGATATTGAAAACGCTATGTCAGAGACTAAAAAAGCATTGAATTTTATTGAGCACATCATTGAGGAAGATCTTGAAAAAGGGTATTCAAACGATGATTTGAGATTCCGTTTCCCCCCAGAACCAAATGGGTATCTACATTTGGGCCATGCGAGTTCCATTTGTTTGAATTTTGGCCTGGGTGAACGTTATGATGCCCCCGTGAATTTGAGGTTTGACGACACCAATCCCGCTAAAGAGGAGAAAGCCTATGTAGATGCCATAAAACGCGATGTGGAATGGATGGGGTTTACATGGGAAAAAGAGTGTTATGCCTCCGATTATTTTCAAGAGTTGTACGATTGGGCGGTGCAATTGATAAAAGAGGGAAAAGCCTATGTGGACAGCCAATCTTCAGAGGCTATGGCCGAACAAAAGGGAACCCCTACAGAACCTGGTGTTGCTGGGCCTTATCGCGATAGGTCCGTAGAGGAGAATTTAGATTTGTTCGAACGAATGAAAAACGGTGAGTTTGAAGAAGGAATGCATGTGCTGAGGGCAAAAATCGATATGGCATCACCGAATATGTTGATGCGGGACCCTATCTTGTACCGTGTGCTCAAAAAAGCGCACCATAGAACAAATACCGATTGGTGTATTTATCCCATGTATGATTGGACACATGGTCAGAGTGATTATTTGGAACAAGTGTCACACTCGCTTTGTACCTTGGAATTTCTACCTCATCGAGAACTGTACGATTGGTGCTTAGACCAATTGGTATCAAAAACCAAGCTTAGACCGAAACAGCGCGAGTTCGCCCGTAGAAACCTCAGTCATACGGTTGTAAGTAAAAGAAAATTATTGAAATTGGTGGAGGAAGGCCATGTTTTTGGGTGGGATGACCCCAGAATGCCAACGATATCCGGACTTAGAAGGCGAGGTTACACGCCTGAGGCAATTCGCAACTTTGCCGATACCGTGGGCATTGCGAAGCGGGAAAATCTAGTGGATGTCTCTTTATTGGAGTTTCATGTTCGCGAGCATTTGAATAAAATCACACCAAGGGTCATGGCAGTATTGAATCCTTTAAAAGTAGTGATTAGCAATTACCCTAAGGATGAAATGGAATGGCTCGTTGCAGAGAATAGTCCAGAAGACGAATCACTTGGTTCAAGGGAAGTTCCTTTCTCTAGGGAAATCTATATCGAAAAGGAAGACTTCAGGGAAGAGGCGAATAGAAAGTTCTTTCGCCTTAAACTGGGCGGTGAGGTTCGTCTAAAAAATGGTTATATCATCAAGGCCGAAAGCTGTACAAAAGATACCGAAGGGAATATTATTGAGGTACAATGTACGTATGACCCAAAAAGCAAGAGCGGCAGCGGTACGGAGGAAAGCTTGAGAAAAGTTAAGGGAACCCTGCACTGGGTATCGGTAGCGCATGCGATAAAAGCTGAGGTTCGAGTATACGACCGCTTGTTCACCGATGAAAACCCTGATGGCCATAAAGACCGTGATTTTATGGAATTTATAAATCCGAACTCTTTAAACACCATAACGGGATATTTAGAACCAAGTCTGAAGGATGCAAAAGTCGGGGAGCGATTTCAATTTCAACGTTTAGGATATTTTAATGTCGATTTGGATTCAACTCCAGAAATTCTGGTTTTTAATAGAACGGTAACACTTCGCGATACTTGGGCAAAAATCCAACAAAAGAATTAGGAAACGGATTTGTGGGAAAAATAGCGCTATTGAAATTACTTATCCCTAAAAATATGTCAATCGGTATTTTCTATTGAAAAAGACCTTGTTTTAAGGGCCGTAACCAACTGTTCGAGAAGTGCCCAGTAAACATTGTGCTAGACTAAAATCAATAAAGCAGAGGGCCTTATTGGTCTTTTTTCATCTTACCATAACGATTTAAATAGTATAAATTCAAATCCTCTGAATTTGCCTCCAAAATATCCAGAAAACCGTCACCATTGATATCTGAAAGATGAATATCGTAGGTATCCAATTTACGATCTTTCGCCAAAGCAACTTTTTCGAAGGAATTCTTACCAAAATTGATGTAGGCATAATTCACCTCATCGCTATTTGCATTTAAAATATCAATTTTTCCGTCATTGTTTAAATCGCCTACTGTAATACTTGCCGTGTGATAATCGTAAGGTTCATAAAGAATGCTTTCTTGAAAATCCGTTCCATTACCCAAATAGATATAATTGGCGCCACTAAGATTTCCAACGGCAATATCCATATGGCCATCTGTGTTGAAATCGGCAATGGCAACCGAACGGGTCTCATCTTTTCCTGTACCGAACGGAATTTTTTTATTGAACACTAATTTTTCGGTCTGCAGATAGACGTAGTTTTGTTGCTGATCGCGATTGGCAAGCACCAAATCCAATTTTCCATCTTTATTCATATCCGCTACTTCGATATCAATCGTGGCATCTTCTATGCCGCCGAAAGGGAGGGTCTTTTCAACCCCACCTTTTCCATCATTGATGACAATTTCATTGGTGCTTCCACGATTGGTAAAAAGCACATCTAAATCACCATCACCATCGAGATCGCTGAGCGCCACATTTCTTGTTGGGGTCTTATCGCCACCAAGGGCACCTATGCGTTCAAAAATACCTTTGCCATCGTTTCGATACCAAATATTCGGATGCCTATCGTTTCCGGTAACGATGTCGAGGTGACCATCACCATCAAAATCGCCCAATTCGGCAGCATAGCATGAAGACCATTCCCCGTCTAAAACCCTAGAGGTTCTGAATACCCCATTGCCCACATTGTAAAATATAAAGTTGGGCGTTGGCCAATGGCGCCCCTCGGCAGTAACAACATCGATATCCCCATCTCCATCAACATCACCAGTTGCGATTGAGGCTGTGCGGTTTTCTTGGGCACCCAGACTTAAAAACGCACCACCAGGATTAAAGAATGGACTTTCTTGAGCACCAACGATAACACTTGACAAAAAAGCAATGAGGAAGATACTTAACTTAGGCATCATCTTTTTTGGGGTTTGATTTTTTCATGGACTCCCCTATCATATTACTCGCCGTAAATGAAGCCACCATATTGTTCAACATATCACTGCCAGCCTGCGGTGAGTTGGGCAATAAAATCAAATTGGTATTGGTTTCCTCTCCAATAGACTGTAAAGTGTCATAATGTTGTGTCACCACGATAAGTGCAGATGCCTCTTGAGAGTTAATACCCACTTTATTCAAGACTTCTACCGATTCTTCAAGCCCCCTAGCGATTTCTCGACGTTGGTCTGCGATGCCCTGGCCCTGAAGACGTTTACTTTCGGCTTCTGCCTTTGCCTTTTCTACAATGAGGATCCTTGCCGCATCACCCTCAAACTGGGCTGCAATTTTTTCACGTTCAGAAGCATTGATACGGTTCATTGCCGCTTTCACCTGTGCATCGGGATCAATATCGGTAACAAGGGTCTTGATAATATCATATCCATATTCAGACATATATTCTTTTAGTTCACGTTTTACGGCGATGGCGATATCATCTTTTTTAACAAAGACATCATCTAATTTCATTTTGGGTACTTCGGCGCGTACGACGTCAAAAACAAACGAGGTAATTTGATCGTGCGGATATTCCAATTTGTAAAATGCATCGTATACTTTTTCACGAATCACCACAAATTGCACTGATACTTTTATTTTCACGAAAACATCATCCAAGGTTTTGGTTTCGACCATCACGTCAAGTTGTTGGATCTTTAGGGTCAAACGGCCGGCAATACGGTCTACCAACGGAATTTTCATCTGAAGGCCTGATTGACGGATGCTGTTGAACTTTCCGAAGCGTTCAATGGCAACCGCAGTTTGTTGTTTAACGATAAAGAAGGAAGAAAATAAAACGACGAGTCCGAAAAAAATAATCGGGATTAGAATAAAATTACCCATAGCATAGTGTTTTTAGTTTACGTGTTTAAAATACGAAAGACAGTAATAGATAGGTAGCTTTTGAGGTAGAATTGTTACAAATTCTAAAAGTGTTGCTCGTTTGGGGACTAGATTTATCGGTTTCAGGGTTGCTTTCGGGCAATACGCACCTTGAGGCAACCAAATTCGAACGGCTACCATCAAAACCTGATCTTTATGGTTTGGTACTTTAAAGAAGCGGAATGAAAGCATGGACCTTTTAGGCATTGGTAACATCTGATATCTTAGAATATCTTGAAATACCAAAGCCTATATCCGACAAAAAGTTTTACGCTTAATCCAAAAAAATCAGTGTTTAAAATACGCTACTGGTCATAGCCGATATCGTGCCACTTTAGTCAGAAAGATTATCAATAATTCTTTGACTCAACCTCACCAAATCATTATTTCCAGCGTTCTGCGACAATTTTTTAGAACGTTTGGCTGCCGTAACGGCCTCCTGATTCCTATTGAGATCCTTTAATATTAATGCCTCTCGATATACCTGAAAAAATAAGGCATTATCACTTTTGGTGACTTTTCTAATGTAGCTTAAAGCAAGTGGTAAATCGGTTTGGGTTTCATGTAAATAAAGGGCGGCTTGAAAGTAATCAAAATCAGAGGGTCCTTTTAATACGGTATCAATATGGGCTAAAATGGCGTTGTGTTCAGCCAATGTAATAGGTACTTCTACCTTATAGTTTGCCCACTGTAATACTAAATTTGCACCACTTAAGTCAATTGCTTCAAAATGAAGGGAAAGTGTTTCCATGGCATAATCCAATCGTTGTATAGGCACCTTGATTTCAAATATGGGTTGTTTCACTAAAAAGTTAGTGTACGACAGAGGTTGATAAGGATAAAAATGAAAGGTCCATGATGTCTTTTGCGGTGTGGACAACAGGGCATAAGTTCCCTTTGGCAAGGATTGACCATTCATTACGATATCGTTGGAAAATTCGATTTTTGTGGTCGCATTTGCCCCAGTCCTCCATTTTTCACCGAAAACCAATATCCCATCATCTCCGAATAACTCCCTTCCGCGCAAACTTGGTCTAGAATAGGATAGAATAGCTGTGGTCAATCCAATTTTTTGTGAGATTTCTACTTTTGGACTTAAGGCCGGTAATTTGATTTGAGCATATCCTGATATACCAAGGAAGAGTAACATAAAGCTAAAAACGTATTTTGACATAATTTGATGGATGTAATGCGTAATTATTGTGATTTCTTGAGGTAATACGATGGCGGACAGCTCATAATCTGCTTAAACGATTTATTGAAAGTGGATTTAGAATTGAATCCTGCTTCTTGTGCTAGCCCTAATAGCGTTTTCTGTTGTGCATTGGGCGTTTTCGTTAAGCGTATAAATTCGTGAATACGGTGGTAATTCACATATTCAAAAAAGCTCATCCCCACTCTTTCATTAAGCAAACGTGATAATTCGGGGGCATTGATATCCATAAGTTCAGCCAACTCTGATTTTAGCAGTTTTGCATTCAAGTAAGGCTTTTTCTGCACCATAATTTCGTCCAATTCCAGTTTCAGCCTATCCAAATCGGCAGTTGAAAATTTGGATCGTGTATATTTTATGGGTTCTTGAAATTGACTGAACCAAAAAATGGAAGGAGCTACCATTTGATAATAGGCAATAAACAAAACGATTAAGGCCACTGCCAGCCAAATGAATTCCCGAGATACGATTTCCAATTGGGAATACGTGCTAAAACTTATAAGATAGACGGCCAACCAAATCGATAGACAGATGCCAATCGCTATCAGAAAGTTTCTCACAAAAGCAATGTTCAATAGATAGCTCGCTTGCTCTTGTAAGGCTTTTTTCAGTTTATTGAATTTTAATACACTGAGAACGAAATAGCTGATATTCACGGTAAGCCCAAGGCCAACCAAAATATGCACCACCCTAAATAATTCACCGCTGCCAACGCGTTCTGCAATGACCTCTTGAGACGGAATGATATAGTAAAAAGTAACAATTAGACTATAGACCACGCCCGGTACGTAATGAACTACATCAAAACCCGAAAAGCGTTTCCCTGAAAGCGTCGATTGAACAAACAGGTAGACCGTTGGCCCGAAAAATAAAATGGAGAACTCTGATACGCCTTTTAACTGTCTCTGCCAGTTCCATGCAAAGTGACCGATTTTTGACAGTAAACCGACCATCAAAAGCACTACCAAAATAAATAAATAGACATTTATTCGCTGTCTTTTTTTATCTGAGGCACAAAATAAGATTAGTAAGAACAGAGCTTGAAAAAAGGCAAAATAGACGAATTGATTTAGAATAGGGATCATTTCCAAAATAGTTGACTATTGTAATATAAACTCATTTATATGTTTAACGCCATTCAAGTCTTGTTTTTTCATCTTTTCTTGAAAAGCCCTAAAGTCAGCTTCACGTTTCCAAGAAGTGATTACAAAGTATTCTGGATTATATTGATAACCAAAAGGGGACGTTCCATCCTTTAGTTGGATAAGGATTTTTCCACCCGCGGTTTCGATTTCTTGTTCCCATTTTTTATAGTATGGGTTGGGTCGTTTATCCGATTCGAGCCAGTACGCAGTGGCTACATTATAATGGTTTCGGTTAATTTGAAAAGATAAGTCGGATTCAATTTTAAAATACCGTAATCCAAAATAAGACCATATTTTTCTTCTGCGTTCATGAAAATCGGGCACGTCTTTTAAAATTTCGGTCAAAAACGCTTCTCTAATGGTTGTATTGTCCCATTTGCCCAATACTAAAATGTTCGGATGGAGATTGCCCTGATTGTTGTTGATGATTTTAAAACCAGGGAGCGGTTGATAAGACATTTTTTTTGCTATGGGAAAGGCGGATTGGAAGTATGATTTTAATTCAGCATCCCTATCAGGATGTTGACTCAACAATAAAATATCAAAGACCTCTCCTTTTTTTAGTGTGATCGTGTCGATTTTTGATTGTCCGAAAGACGAATGGATAATTAAATAAGTAGTTACCGTGAGCAAGATGTGTCGTAAACCTTTCATGATTTGAAATATGTTTTGAAAATTTTGAATTTCAAAAGTATCTTGAAAACATAGTGTGTTCAATAAATTTACGGACGGATGCGTACGTATACGGTATACGGACGTCTTTTTGGCCAATGGTTGGGAAAATCCATTAAAAAGTTGGGGATCAATTCTATTTTAAATGATCTCTAACGAGCCAAAGCATGGTGCATAAGTGCCAGTGGTACAAGGCGTAAAACTTGAAGGCAAGCACCTAAGAAAGGTTGACCCTTGATGATGGGTTATCAAGAAACGACTACGAAAATATCCGTATGCAAGTAGGTACTACAAAATCAACCCAACACCCTTATAGCCTTTTCCATACGGGCAAGGGACTCCGCTTTACCCAATAGGGCCATGATATCGAATAAGTGTGGCCCCTTCATGTCGCCCACTATGACCAATCGTAAGGGCGGCATGACCTTACCAAAAGACAGGCCTTGCTCGCCAATCCAATTTTTGACTTTAGCCTCTACGTTTTCTGAAGTAAAATCAGTTAGCGGTTCCAACACCATTGTGAGTTGGCTTATAATTGTTGGCGTGTCATCTTTCCATTGTTTTTTGACCGCTTTTTCCTGGTATGTGGTTGGAGCTTCAAAAAAGTAATCGCCCAGTTCCCAGAAATCCGTAACGAAATCAGCACGTTCTTTGATAAGCTCGACCACTTTTTCGACATAACCGTCATTCTGAACATCTTGAGGAATCTCTTTCAGCACCGAATCAAACAGGGATGCCAACTCTTCATTGGGCTTTTTCTGCAACCATTGATGATTGTACCATTTAGTCTTTTCTGGATCAAAGCGCGCTCCAGATTTAGTAACACGTTCTAAACTAAAGGTTTCAACAAGCTCTTGTAGAGAAAATAACTCTTGTTCCGTACCTGGGTTCCAGCCTAATAGGGCCAAAAAATTGAGTACTGCCTCAGGAAAATAACCCGACTCGCGATACCCCCTTGATTCGTTCCACGATAATGGAAAAACGGGGAACCCCCCTTTTTCACCATCACGTTTACTCAGCTTCCCTTTTCCGACGGGCTTCATAATCAAGGGCAGGTGTGCAAACTCAGGAGCGGCCCATTCAAATGCGTTGTACAAAAGTTGGTGCAGGGGTAGCGAGGGTAACCACTCTTCCCCACGAATGACATGGGTGATTTCCATTAAATGATCATCAACGATATTGGCCAAATGATAGGTAGGCATACCATCACTTTTGAAGAGTACTTTGTCGTCGAGCACATTGGTGTCGATTTCAATAGCGCCTCTAATAATGTCGTGTAACAAGAGTTTTTCATCTTGTGGCGATTTGAACCTAACGACATAAGGCGCGCCAGAATCGAGTTTTGCTTTCGTTTCTTCGTTGGACAATGAAAGGGAATTGTCCAATTTCAAGCGATTATGCCAATTGTAGATAAAGGTCTTGCCTTTTGCCTCATGATCCTTGCGATGAAAATCCAATCGCTCAGGGGTATCAAAAGCATAATAAGCATGTTCTTTTTCAATAAGTTCTAAGGCATATTTCTCATAAAGATGCTTGCGTTCACTTTGACGATAAGGACCAAATTCCCCCTCTTGGGATGGGCCCTCGTCAAAGGGAATACCCAACCAATTTAGTGCTTCAACAATATAGTTTTCGGCGCCTTGGACATAGCGATTTTGGTCGGTATCCTCAATACGTAATACGAAATCACCATGATGCTTTTTCGCAAATAAGTAGTTAAACAAAGCGGTGCGCACACCACCAATGTGAAGTGGCCCAGTAGGGCTTGGAGCAAATCGAACACGAACTTTCTGAGGCATCTTTTAAAATTGAGCCACAAAGATACTAACCTAAAGCGAGTTGTAAGACGGCATCATGTATTCAAATTAATCGGATGGTTTTCGCATCTCGACCGGTACGCGTTTGTTCATAATGGTAAACCACAAGGGAGGCAAGAACGAAAGTACCATAGAAGTGGGGTAACCAAAAGGCATCTGGGGTGAGATATCATGGTAATCGAGGGTTTGGTATTTTTTAGATGACTTATAGTGATGATCACTATGCCTGGTCAGTTCATAAAGAACGATGCGGCCTATAACATGATTGCTGTTCCATGAATGGCACTCACGAACCCTTTCGTACCGGCCCGATGGCATTTTAAAACGAACAAGCCCATAGTGTTCAATATAGTTGACCGTTTCTAGCAATAGAAAGCCTATTGCCCCTGATGCAAGGGCAAACCATAATCCAACGGTATCAAAGAAGAGGAAGACGAATACTGCATAGATCAATTGAAAAAAGGTATAGAAAAACAGGTCATTCTTCATGGAAAAGAAACCTTCATTTTCTGATTTCAACAATCTGTTTTGAATTTTCCAAGCATTGCGGTATTGTCGAAAGGTAGAGGTAAACCAAAAAGAATAAAGGCTTTGATTGTATTTGGCGGTGGCGGGATCCTCTTTGGTGGCCGCATGTAAATGATGTCCGAAATTATGCTCAATATAAAAATGCATGTAAAAAGAAGGCAACAACAACAATTTGCCTAGATAGCGCTCAAAAGTATGCTGACGGTGACCTAGTTCATGGGCAACGTTGATACCGTTGACGCCCAAGACAATGCCAATCGAGAAAATTAGGCCTATAACTTCGTATAGGGCATAGGCGTGGGTCGAAACGTCCCAAAGGGCATAAAACAGAAAACCGAATACCATGGGAATGTTTAAGTAGAGCATCCAATCGAACAGCTTGCTTTTGTTTTTCTTTTTCAATTGTTCACCTTCTAGATTTGAAGTGTCATGGGGCAATAATACTTCTAAAAAGGGGATGATCGCAAAGGCATAGAAGGGTGTGAAATAACTTAGATATCCCTTAAAATAGAGGCTTATGAACGCCGAAATCGGTATGGTCAATGCTGCTAGGTACTTTAAATCTTTCATATCGTCTATTTTAACATAAAATTTTCAAGACCGTTATGGAACAACGGGTATCTTGGTATTAAATATAGCGGATTTTGAACAGTTTCGATAGTATTCTAGACAAGCTAAATGCTTTTACCAAAAAGTTTTATACCACACTTTTGTTAAAAGGCCTGTTTTTGTTTTTGACTTTGGGCCTCCTTTTTTTTCTGATTATAACGGCCATTGAGTATTTTCTTTGGATGGGCTCTACAGGGCGTTTGTCACTCTTGATGGCTTTTATAACTATCGAATTGATACTTCTTTACCGTTATATTTTGGTGCCGTTGTTCTATTTGTTCAAAGTAAAAAAGGGTATATCACATAAAGAAGCATCGGTGATTATTGGAAAGCACTTTCCTGAAGTCGGTGATAAACTGGTTAATCTTCTTGATCTCAAAGGGAATACACAACAATCCGATTTATTAGAAGCGGCAATTAGTCAGCGTTCAGAAAAGATGAGGTCGGTGCCGTTTGTTAAGGCAGTGGATTATAAGCAGAACTTGAAGTATGTGAAATACACCTTAGTGCCAATCTTGATTTTTGGACTTATTTGGATTTTCGGAAATAGCGCTGAATTTTTCGGCTCTTACAAAAGGGTGGTAAACTATGATCTGGCCTATGAGCCACCAGCACCTTTTTCATTTATATTGCTAAACGAAGATTTAAGTATTTTAGAAAATGAGGCCTTAACCATAGAATTGCGTACCGAAGGCAGTGTGAAGCCTGAAAACGTATCGATAGTCATTGATGGGAAGGAGCTATTGATGCAAGCCCAAGGCGCTAAATTTCAACATACATTTCGACCACCGTTAAAGTCTACCTCGTTTTATTTTACGTCCAATGGATACGATTCTAGAACGTATAAGATTGTTGTGGGCAATGTTCCTGCAATTCAGGGCTTTGAGATGCAATTGCAATACCCGGCGTATCTAGGCAAAAGAAATGAAACGGTTAGTGGCACAGGTAACGCCACGGTACCCGAAGGCACAAAGGTTAGTTGGAGTGTGAAAGGGGTGCACACCAATGCCATTAATTTTGAAACTAAGGACACTATTGTATCTTTTGGTAGATCTGGCGATAAGTTTAGTTATGGGAAACGTATTTATAACGAGCTGTCTTATGCGATTACTACCTCGAATGAAAACATTGAAGAATTTGAAAGACTGGGGTATCAGCTAAAGGTGGTAAAGGATGGATATCCTAGTGTTAAGGTAGAACAAACTTTAGACTCCCTGAATCCGAATGTTTCCTATTACGCTGGCTTGGCAAATGATGATATTAGACTGCGGAGTATTGATTTGGTGTACTATCCTGAGAATGAAGAAAAAAGTTCTAGAAGGTTACGCTTATTAAATTCTAAGGTCAATGTAGAACAGTTTTATTACACGTTTCCATCCGGGCTTGAATTGGAAAAGGGCAAGGAATATGAGTTGTATTTTGAGGTATTTGATAATGACGGACTACGAAATGGGAAATCTGTGAAGAGTAAGGTTTTTCGAACTACGGTATTAGATTATAACCAATTGAAAAACAAAGAGTTAAATGCCCAAAAATCAATTTTAAAGAATCTTGACAAGTCTTTAGAGACTTTTAAGGAACAACAAGAGGCCCTGAAGAAAATCAACGATAAACAAAAGCAAAATGAAGGTATCAATTATAATGAGCAAAGTCAAATAAAGGAATTTTTACAAAAGCAAGAGCAGCAAGAAGAGATGATGCAAAAGTTCAGTAAACAGCTTAAAGAGAACCTGAACAAAAATGAGACTGATGATAAACTGAACAGACTATTACAAGAACGCCTAGAACGACAAGAAAAAGAGGCGGAGAAAAATAGGAAACTTTTGGAGGAACTTAATATGGTTGCCGATAAGATCGATAAAGAAGATCTTAAAAAGAAACTGGAAGAACTAAGCAAAAAACAAAGTAATAGCAAAAGGAATTTGGAACAGCTGTTAGAGTTGACCAAGCGTTATTACGTAACGGAGAAGGTGGCGCAATTGGCCCAAGATTTGGACAAACTGGCGAAGGAACAAGAGCAATTGTCAAAATCTGAGCTAGGGGTAGATTTTTCAAAGGAGGAACAGCAAAAGTTGAATGAGAAATTTGAAGAGTTGGCTGAAGAGATTAATGAAGTTAAAAGGGATAATGCCGATTTAAAGAAGCCGTTAGCTATTGAAGCCAGTAAAAAAAAACAAGAGGGGGTTAAGAAGGATCAGAAAGAGGCACTCGATGAAATTGATAAGCAGCAGCAAATGGAGGAGTCTGGCAGTGAAGAACAGAAGAAGCAAGCTAGTAAAAAAACTTCCCAAAAGCAGAAGTCTGCGGCGCAAAAATTGAAAGAACTTAGTGAGGGATTACAGCAAAGTGCTGCAATGTCCGGTGGTGGGTCTAGTATTACCGAAGACGCTGAAATGTTGCGTCAAATATTGGATAATTTGGTCACATTTTCGTTTAAACAAGAAAATTTGTTTGATGAACTTCAGGTTTCAGATGGTGAGATAAGTCAATTTTCAAATACGGTAAAAAGACAGAAAGAACTTCGAGGGTTATTTGAACATGTTGATGATAGTCTGTTCGCGTTGTCGTTGCGTAGGGCGGAGCTTTCTGAGTTTGTCAATGAACAGATTACAGAGGTATATTATAATATCGATAAGTCTTTAGGGAGTATTGCCGAGAATCAAGTGTATCAAGGCGCTTCGTATCAACAATATGTACTAACAGCGGCCAATAGTCTAGCGGATTTTTTGGCGGACTTGCTTGATAATATGCAGCAAAGTATGCAGTCTGGTCAAGGCCAGGGTCAGGGCGAAGGGTTTCAATTACCTGATATTATTAAGGGACAGCAATCTTTAAAAGAGAAATTGGAAGGAGCAGGAAAGGAAGGGACTAAAGGACAACAAGAAGGAGAAGGTAAAGAAGGGCAACAAGGTAAAAGCGGAGAGGGAAAGGAAGGAAAGAGCGGAAAAAGCGATGCGGGAGGAAATGAGGATGGAAAAGGAAATCAGGGAAAAGAAGGTGCCGAGGGTAATGGAAAGAAAGGAAAGAAAGGAGATGGTAATGATGACGGGGAGGGCAATGAGTCCGGAAAAGCTCCGTCAGAACAAGAATTAAAGGAGTTGTATGAGATATATAAAGAGCAGCAAGTAATTCGTCAAAAACTAGAGGAACAATTAAAGAACATCATTGAAAAGGATAAAAGGGATTTGGCGAAAAAGTTGGTGAGGCAAATGGAAAATTTTGAGAATGATTTAATAGAGAATGGCATAACCCAAAGGACGAAAGATAAGGTAAACCGAATACAGCAACAGTTGTTGAAGTTGGAGAATGCAGTTTTAAAACAGGGTCAAAAGCAGGAAAGAAAGAGTCAGGTCAATCAGGAAGAATTCAGAAACCCGATAACTACGAAACCTGCATTATTAAAAGAGGAAAAGAACACTATTGAAATATTAAATAGACAAGCATTACCTTTGCGGAAAAATTATCAAGGTAAGGTTCAAAGTTACTTTAAAAATGATGGTGGATTTTAACTATGAGATTGATTTCGCGTTAAATAATGAAGAAGAGTATTCCGATTGGATTCATAGGATAGTTGTCAAGGACGCAAAGAATATGGGAGCACTCAGCTATATTTTTTGTGATGATAAGTACCTAAATAAAATCAATTTAAATTATTTAGGACATGATACGTACACCGATATTATAACTTTTGATTACGGAAATGGAATGGAGATTTCTGGAGACATTTTCATTTCTGTTGAAAGGGTGAGGGATAACGCGGAAAAATATAATACGGAGTTTGAAGTAGAGTTACGAAGAGTGATGAGCCATGGAGTTTTGCATTTGTTCGGCCATAAGGATAAATCGAATGAAGAAGCAAAATTAATGAGGCTGGAAGAGGAGAAGGCGATGAAAATGTTTCACGTGGAACAATAGAGTTATGTTTGAGAAAGAATACGATGTAGTGGTCGTTGGTGGAGGTCATGCCGGTGCTGAGGCCGCCGCCGCTTCTGCGAATATGGGGTCTAAAACGCTGTTGGTTACGATGAACCTTCAAACGATAGGTCAAATGTCTTGCAACCCCGCTATGGGCGGTATCGCCAAGGGCCAGATTGTCCGTGAGATAGATGCCTTAGGGGGGATGAGCGGAATTGTAACCGACAAATCGGCTATTCAGTTTAAGATGCTTAACAAGTCAAAAGGACCGGCAATGTGGAGTCCTCGAGCTCAAAATGACAGAATGCGTTTTGCAGAAGAATGGCGTTTGGCACTAGAGGCTACACCGAACGTGGATTTCTATCAAGAAATGGTTTCCGGTCTTTTGGTTGAAAAAGATAGGGTGGTCGGTGTACGATCATCATTAGGTATTGACATTAAGTGTAGAGCTGTAATTTTGACTAACGGCACTTTTTTGAATGGCCTTATTCACATAGGAGAAAAGCAATTTGGAGGAGGAAGGGCAGGAGAAAAAGCGGCAACGGGAATTACGGAACAACTCTCTGATTTTGGTTTTGAGAGCGGAAGAATGAAAACCGGAACCCCCCCAAGAGTCGATGGCAGATCATTAGATTATTCAAAAATGATCTTGCAACCAGGGGATGAGAAACCCGAAAAGTTTTCATATCTAGACACACCGGTGCTGCAAGAGCAACGAGATTGTCATATGACACACACGAGCGAATTGGTTCACGATCTGCTTCGTGAGGGTTTTGATAGATCGCCAATGTTCAATGGTAGGATCAAGAGTATTGGGCCAAGGTATTGCCCCTCTATTGAAGATAAGATCCATCGTTTTGCAGATAAAGATGCACATCAAATATTTGTAGAACCAGAGGGATGGCATACCGTTGAAGTTTACGTAAATGGGTTTTCTACATCACTCCCTGAAGATGTGCAATACAAGGCGCTTAAATCGGTAGTCGGTTTTGAGAATGTCAAATTCTTTAGGCCAGGCTATGCTATTGAATACGATTATTTCCCGCCAACACAGTTGAAGCACACCCTAGAGACAAAGCTAGTAGAGAACCTCTATTTTGCCGGACAGATCAATGGAACTACCGGATACGAGGAAGCTGCATCACAGGGCCTGATGGCTGGTATAAACGCACACCTTAAAATAAATGAAGAGGAAACTTTTATTTTAAAAAGGGATGAGGCTTATATTGGGGTTTTAATTGATGACTTGATAACCAAAGGCACCGAAGAACCGTATCGCATGTTTACCTCGAGGGCGGAGTACCGCACCTTGCTGCGACAAGATAATGCAGATTTGAGATTGACCCCACGAAGTTATGAATTGGGGTTGGCGGGTAAAGAACGTTTGGAAAGGATGGAGGAGAAGCAGAAAAATTCGAATAGGTTCATTGAGTTTTTTAGAAAAACAAGCTTTACGCCAGAAGAGGTGAATCCGATTTTAGAAGAGGTTTCTTCATCTCCGGTTAAACAGGCCGATAAAATGTTCAAAGTGTTTTCAAGGCCTAAAATCACGATGGAACATATGAGGCGATTGAACGCTGTTTCTGACTTCATTGCTAAGAACGAATTTGACGCTGAAGTTCTGGAGCAAACGGAGATTCAGGTAAAGTATTCAGGGTACATCGCCAAAGAAAAAACAAACGCAGATAAATTGTTGCGCTTAGAGAATATTAAGATACCTGACGATTTTGACTATAGAAAACTGAAGTCTTTGTCTTATGAGGCCCGGGAGAAGTTAGAATCCATTAGACCCGTTACCATATCACAGGCGTCAAGAATTAGCGGAGTTTCACCAGCGGATATAAGCGTCTTGCTGGTTTTTTTAGGAAGGTAAACGCTTCTTGTTCCACGTGGAACATTCTTTGCGATTTTCCTTCATTTAGATTTGCATGGCTTTTTTATAATAGAGGAGAGATGATTTGCCACAAGTATTTTAAATCATCTTGGCCTAATTCTTGTTGCTTTTTACACGACTAAATAAGCTTCAAAAATGAATAAAGCACTACTATTATGTTTTGTGTTGTTGCTTCTAGGCTCTTGTGTTCCGCTAAGAATAGCACCAACCATCACGGATTATAAATTGACCGAAGGAAAAAAATTCAAAAGAGGGCTGCCAAAAAAGACCACCTTTGTATTTGCCGACCCTAAAGACGAGGGGCATTTTTATGACTATGTGAACACAAAGTTTGGGCTTCTAGATTATTATGTAGACGTACAAGTTCCTTTTAAGATTGATGATCAAGAGTTTTTCTTTTCGTACTATGAAGTAGAAATTCCGACCAAGACCATAAATTTAATTCCGCTTCTGATTGATGGCATCCTTAACCAAGCCGCAGATTTTGAAGAGCCCATATTAGATGACATGCATACTTCACGGGTCGGCAATTGGTATATTGCCATTGAGGTTTTTAGTGCAACGGAAAAAGACTGTTTACATGACGATTCTATTTCAAAGGCTTTGGTTTTAACGTATCTTCGAAACTTAAAAGAAGAGTATCTTTCTACCTACAATTACAATGAAGTTGTATTTAAAAACTAAAGATTATTCCGTTTCGCATCAAGCCTTTGAACTGTACCATGACGAAATGCTTGACATGTTGGTCACCCAACCCCAACCAAAAGAGTTAAGCAGCTATTATGAAAGTGGGAATTACATCTCTCATACGGATTCAAAAAGAACACTGGTCGATAAAATCTATCAATTAGCAAAGACCTATAGCCTAAAGAAAAAAGTGAGATTGCTTAAGTCTGTTTCACCTAATGGCAGAACCCTCTTGGATATAGGGGCAGGTACCGGGGATTTTCTTTTAGAAGCTAAAAAATCAAATTGGACGGTAAGGGGAATTGAACCTAACCAGTTGGCAAGAAAAAATGCACGAGATAAGGGAATCCTTTTAGAAGAAAATTTAGAAAACGTATCGAACGAAAAATACGATGTTATCACATTGTGGCATGTTTTAGAACATTTACCCAATTTAAAACATGAAATTAAGAACATTGAAACATTACTAAAGCAAGATGGGGTACTGCTTGTCGCCGTTCCGAATTTTAAATCATTTGATGCAAAGCATTATAAAGAGTTTTGGGCCGCCTATGATGTGCCTAGACATTTATGGCATTTTTCTAAAAACGCCATAACGAAACTATTCGAAGCTATCGGAATGAAAGTTAACGAAACCAAACCGATGAAGTTGGATTCCTTTTATGTCTCTATGCTCTCTGAGAAATATAAAACGGGCAGGCAGAATCTACTCAAAGCATTTTATATCGGGTTGAAGTCAAATTTAAAGGCAAATCGAACAAAAGAGTATTCTTCGCATATCTACATACTTGAAAAATCGAAATAAGCCAATTATAACAACTTTTTGAAGACACTATAAGCATTACTACCATTAAATAGGCATACTGCCTAGAGAATGCTTTATTTGAGAGGCTTTTCCATAAGAACTACAAATAGTTTTGAGAATAATCAATAGATTTTTGTTATATGGCATGTGCGTCAATAAAAACCTAATGTTCTGTTGTATTGAAAACCCTTTTTATATTTTTGCCGAACTTAAAAATAAAACATGAAAAAAGTAGTATTGATTCTGGCTGCTGTGGTTTTGACAGCCTGTCAACAAAACAAAATCGGATACGTCGATAATGTTAAGGTTATGGACGGCTATACCGAAAAACTTGATGTTGAGGCTAAATATAAGGTAAAGGCCGAGGCACTTAACAAAAAACGTGACAGTATTTCACAGGCGTTTCAACTTGAATTTCAAGAGTTTCAAGCAAAAGCACAGAAAATGTCACAGAAAAAACAGCAAGAAGAATATGGTTTAATACAACAGCGTGGCCAATTTATGAGCCAGCAATTGCAACAAGAAGAACAGCAACTTCAGGCTTCTGGCCAGACTGAAATGGATAGCGTTGTCAGCAATGTGCGTGCTGAAATAAAAGCCTATGGAAAAGCAAATGGTTTTACCTACATATTAGGTGGTGGTGAAGGTGGTAGCGTTTTATACGGTGATGATACACAAGACCTTACCGATGAGATCATCAAGCTCTTAAATGATAAATATAAAAAATAGAATCATCTATTTAATTGATATTCAAAGCCTTAACCAGTATGTTGAGGCTTTTTTATTGCAATAAAAACAATAAAAATACTGCTGGCACCAGATAAATCGCAATAGTTTTCGCACCCTCATAGTCTTTGGCGATGCGTTGTCCGAAGAAAAGCATCAAGAGGGCCACACATGAGGTGAGTGCACCATAGAATGCGAATAGCGTATCGTCATACAATACCAAATGAACAAGGCCGATTACGGATAAAATACCAGCGGCTATCTCTACTGCGGTAACAATGCCTAGTAATGCGGGAACCATATTTTTTAAGGGGGACTTTGAAAAATGACCTTTCAACCATGATAAGTTGCCGTTCCAGTCTATGACTTTGTCGATTCCGCTTTGAAGAAAGGCGATTATCAAAAAGATCAATAATACGGCTTCAGGGGCGTTTTCGTAAAAATGAAGGTGCATAGAAATACAATTTATGCCGCTTTGGTATGCAAGAGGCGGGTTAGTTTAATTGAAAGGTCTGTAAATATAATTTTTGGATTTCCATTGCGCTCTACATGATAAATAGCGTCTTCCAGTTCTTCTGTTATCGCAAGAACATTGTTTTCATGGATAAAGGGGGCAAATTTCTTGAGGTCAAATCCATCTACATGAATTTTTGCATATACCAAATCAGGGGTGCTGTAATTTAAAAGCATGGCTTGCCGTATGATTCCGCTGCAATAGTTTAGAAATTTCTTTTGTACCTCACGGCCATTTTTCGCTACCTCATCACTCCAATTCAAAAGATCGTGTATTGCAGCTTTGTTTCCCTTGGCCTTAAAAGCACTGCGCACCCATTGTACAAACCATTTCTCAAAAACGAGGTCTTCAGAGTCGTTGTTCATCAGATCTAGGGCTTTATTGAAATTTCCGTTGGCTTCGTGTGCCAATCTATTGGCCTCTGCTTCTTTCAGGCCTTTTTTTATAAGGGCATTGGCAATGACATCTTCGGCGAGCGGCGGAAAATGAAGTAATTGGCATCGCGACTTAATCGTGTTGATGATTTGACCCTCATCTTCGGTTACAAGCAAGAGCACGGTCTTTTCAGGGGGCTCCTCAATCAATTTAAGCAATTTGTTAGCCGCAGGAATATTCATTTTTTCAGCCATCCAAATAATGAACACCTTATAACCACCTTCATACGATTTCAGCGAAAGCTTTTTAACAATATCCTGTGCCTCATCAACACCTATTTGTCCTTGCTTTTTCTCAATTCCGATCAAGCGGTACCAATCAAATAGGTTTCCGTAGGGTTGTTCCCTTACAAATTTGCGCCATTCTTCAAGATATAAATCGCTTACCGCATGGCTTTTGACCCTATCCGAATTTGCCACCGGAAAGGCAAAATGCAGATCAGGATGCGCCAAAGTATTGCACTTACTGTTACAGACAGTATTTTCACCATCATTTTCACCATCTATGTTTTGGCAAAGTAGGTATTGGGCATACGCAATAGCAAGGGCCAAGGTACCCGTGCCCTCTGCGCCAACAAACAATTGGGCATGTGGTACTCGCCCAGAGTCTGCCGTAGCAGTTAAGTGTTTTTTCAAATGGGAAAGCCCTAATACATCTTTGAACAACATGAATCAAATATAAGCTATTTCAAAAACTGTGATTCCACGAAAAAACCGTAAAATTAGCAGATGGGTAACCACATGAAGTTTTTTGGAATTCTTTACTTTTGAACTCCAACGAATACGAACGATATCAAACTATCACAATATTAAAAACAACGGAATGAGAACATTGGAAGATTTCAATTTTGAGGATAAAAAAGCTTTGATACGGGTAGATTTTAATGTGCCTTTGGATGCTGAATTTAATGTGACCGATACCAGTAGAATAGATGCGGCGAAACCTACGATTTTGAAAATTCTCGAAGATGGCGGTAGCGCGGTTTTAATGAGTCATTTAGGGCGACCAAAAGGTCAGCGTAATGAAGCTATGTCTTTAAAACATATTTGTAATGTAGTTTCTGACATCATTGGCGTACAGGTGAAATTTGTTGACGATTGTATTGGTGAAAAAGTTGATGATGCTTATGCCAATTTGGAAAGGGGTGAAATTCTATTGTTAGAAAACCTTCGGTTTTATAGTGAAGAGACCAGTGGTGATACTGAGTTTGCCAAAAAACTTTCCAACTACGGTGACATCTATGTGAACGATGCTTTTGGTACGGCCCATAGGGCACATGCCTCAACAACCATAGTTGCCGATTACTTTGCCGACAACAAATGTTTTGGTTACTTATTGGCAAAAGAAATCAAAGCGATAGAAAAGGTGATGCAAACCGGTGAAAAACCCGTTACCGCAATTTTGGGGGGTGCAAAGGTTTCTTCAAAAATTACCATCATCGAAAATATACTGGATAAGGTAGACCATTTGATTATCGGTGGTGGCATGACCTATACCTTCATCAAGGCGCAAGGTGGAAAGATAGGGGACTCCATATGTGAAGATGATAAAATGGATTTGGCTTTGGATATTTTGAAACAGGCCAAAGAAAAAGGGGTTGAAGTCCATCTGCCCGTCGACGTATTGGCTGCAGATGATTTTGACAATAATGCAAAAACCCAGGTTGTGCCCGTTGAAGCTATTCCGGAAGGATGGCAAGGCTTGGATGCTGGACCAGTAACCCTTGGTAACTTTAAGGAAGTAATCCTCAAATCGAAAACTATTCTATGGAACGGCCCTGTTGGGGTTTTCGAAATGGAAAGCTTTTCAAAAGGGACCATCACCGTAGGAAATGCCATAGACGAGGCAACCCGAAATGGTGCTTTTTCGTTGGTTGGTGGCGGCGATTCAGTAGCAGCCGTAAAACAGTTTGGCTTTCAAGAAAAAGTGAGTTATGTTTCTACGGGTGGGGGTGCAATGTTAGAGAGTTTAGAAGGCAAGACACTACCGGGCATCGCTGCAATATTAGGCTAGTAAAGACGTTATCGATTAACGGACTTTACCCAGAATATCAATGGTTTTTACTCAAATCCTTTATTTTTTCAATAAAAAACTGCATTTTCGCTAGTCCCGAACTAATCTATGACCAAAATGAAAAAAAATCAAGTTCATTTTTGGGCGACAGTGCTATTTCTGACTACACTATCGATCAATGCCCAAGAGAAAGACAGCACCGCAGTTGCGGCAAAGGATTCCCTTCTTGGGAGATTAGAAAACGTTACCGGTCTCGATGCCGCTACAAGTGCGCAAACCCCTTTAAATATACCTGCGGTTTCTGAAAATACCGTGAAGGGAAAACTAAAAGATTTGGAAGAGGCCTATCAGTATGATAGCCTTTGGATTCAGGTACTTCATGAAAACAGGATCCTTTTCGACGACATGTATGCAGAATTGAACAATATTGAAGTAGACACCTCGTATACGGTTGATTTGCCAACCGACACCCTAAAGGCCCGTCTTCAAAAGTTGGATGAACGAACACCTTTCAATATTGCGTACAACCCCTCTTTAGAACGTGTAATCAAGTCGTTCTTGACTAGAAAACGTGGTTTGATGGAGCGTATGTTGACAGCAAGTCAGTTTTATTTTCCGCTTTTTGAACAAGAACTCGACAGTCATGATGTTCCCTTAGAGGTTAAATATTTGTCCATTGTAGAATCTGCACTCAACCCTAAGGCCAGGTCAAGGGTAGGTGCTACCGGCCTATGGCAGTTCATGTATACTACCGGAAAGATGTATGGCTTAGATGTGAGCAGTTACGTTGACGAACGACGGGATCCCATAGCTTCTACCACGGCGGCAGCAAAATACCTAAAAAAGCTTTATGGTATCTTCAATGATTGGGATTTGGCATTGGCCGCCTACAATTCAGGCCCGGGTAATGTGAACAAGGCCATTCGGAGATCGGGGGGATATAAAAATTATTGGAATATCAGACGTAATCTTCCACGCGAAACGGCTGGATATGTGCCGGCTTTCTTGGCGACGATGTACCTTTTTGAATATGCAGAAGAACATGGATTAAAACGCGAAAGGGCCGAAAGAACCTATTTTGAGACCGATACGGTGCATGTAAAGAGCCTTATCACCTTTGACCAAATTTCCGAATTGGTCGATATTCCGGTAGCGCAATTGGAGATTTTGAACCCTTCTTACAAATTGAACATCATTCCAAAAGTAAAAGGTAAAACCTATACTTTACGACTTCCGGTAAAGCATATTGGTAAGTTCGTAAACAACGAGAAAGAAATTTATGCTTATGCCAAAGCGCAAGAAGATTCTCGTGAAAAACCACTACCAAAACTGATTACTGACAATGATAGAATACGATACAAGGTCAAAAGTGGGGACTATCTCGGAAAAATCGCCGAACGCTACGGTGTTGGGGTAAGTCAGATTAAGCGTTGGAACGGCCTTAGAAGCAATAATTTAAGAATAGGGCAACGCTTGACCATCTATCCTAGAAATTCCGTTGCAACAGTGGCTTCCCACTCAGCAAAAGCATCATCCACGAAATCGGTTTCATTGCCTAAAGACCCTAAAAAAGTACATGTGGTTCAGTCGGGTGATTCCCTTTGGACGATTTCCAGAAAATATCCAGGGGTGACTATCGAGAATTTAAAAAAATGGAACGGCATCCGCGGTAATAACCTTAAACCCGGTACAAAACTACGCCTTTGTAATTGTTCCTCTTGATTTAGGATAATAGAAATCCTAGATACCCATACGAATTGCCGTGAAATCCATTTCGAGAAGTATTAGGGCCTTTTTGATGGCACACGAACCGAATGCACTATTACACTCATTTAAAGCGTAAGGTTTCTTTAAATTTGCTACTTTAGAAACATGATGCAGAAAATAAGGATACTAGTAGTGTTAGGGGCGTTGATTTTTAGCTCATGTGGGCAAAATTCAAAAAACCAAAGATTTTTACCCCCTTCGACAGGTGCAGTCAATTCGGTTATGGTGGTAATGGAAAATGACCTTTGGCAAGGCGCCATTGGCGATAAAGTACGTGAACATTTTGCCGCAAGGGTTTTGGCCGTACCACAAAGTGAGGCTATTTTTAGTTTGATACAGATTCCGCCACAGATTTTCAGCGGTGCCGTAACCAATTCGCGATCGGTACTTTATGTACAACAAGATTCCCTTTCAATTGCACACGTAAAGACCGATGTCTATGCCTCACCGCAAAAGGTAGCCGTGGTCAAGGGCCGTAATTATCAAGAACTGGTCAGTAATTTAGACACTGTAGCTTCAAAGGCCATCGAAGCTTTCAGAAGCAATGAGATAAACGAGGCCCAGAAAAGGTTCAAAAGGTCTTTGAATAGGGAAGCAGACCTTAAGGAAGAGTTCGGAATAGTAATGGATATTCCATCGGCCTACACTGTCGGTAAGCATGAGAACAATTTTGTTTGGATCGATAGACAAATCCCCAAAGGAAATATGAACATTCTGGCCTATACCATGCCAGGGAATAGCTTTTCGACGGATTCTACCTTTGTTCGTGATATTGTCAAGATGAGGGACTCTATAGGCAAATTATTCATACCAGGGCCTGATGTTCCGGGTAAGCAGACCTATATGGTTACTGAAACCGCCTTCGCGCCCTATATTTTTCCAGCTGAGGTCAACGGATATCAAGCAGCTGAGGTGAGGGGCATATGGGAAATGAAAAACTACCCTATGGCAGGACCTTTTTTGACTTATATCATCAACGATAAAAAGAATAATAGAAAGCTGATTCTCGAAGGATTTATTTTTGCACCTTCTGCGAATAAAAGAGACGATTTGTTAGAATTGGAAGCCATAATGAAAACCCTTGAATTCGAAGAATAGTTGGAGAGCACATCAAAAAAAAGCCCCATTGTTTTCAGCAATGGGGCTTTTCGTTTTTTATTGGTTCAAGTTACATGCTCATGATGATGAATTCTGAACGTCGATTTTCTTGATGTTTTGATCGTTCACAACGAACACCATCACTACAATCGTTGATTGGGTATTGCTCCCCATATCCAATGGCACTGTAAATTTTCGAAGCGTCGATTCCCTTTGAGATCAGGTAATCCCGTGTTGCCTTGGCCCTTTTATCCGATAGGTATCGGTTGTAGGCTGCTGGTCCGATGGCATCGGTATGTGATTCAATTTTGATGACCATATCAGGATACTTTTCCCACACTTCAAGAAGTTTGTCCAACTCTTTCTTGGCATCGGGTCGTATACTGGACTTGTCAAAGTTGAAGTAAATTTTATCCGTTTTTAGTTTTTTGATATCATTTTCAACTACGATAACGTCGTCAAGTTTCTTTAAGGAAATGGTTACGTTTACTTCATCTTCTTCAGTTGTAGCTATGGTTTGGCTATCTGCAAAATAGTCTGGGTCTGCAGTAGCTATGGTATAAGTACTGTTTTGGGGCAGATCTTCGAAACGGAACGTTCCATCGGCATTACTTTCTATTTGTTGAACAACGTTTTCATCTTTGTCAAGCAATACTACCTGTGCGTTCGTCAACGGCTCCCCGGTAAGCAACTCTGTTACTAAACCAACGATGCTCGTTTTTTCTTCTTCTACCTTTTCTACAGGTAATTTTTTGAAGGAATAGATATCATCATCGCCTTTACCCCCTTTTCGGTTTGAGGCAAAATAACCTGTTTCACCCGATTCAACGGCGATATAAGAAAAATCATCGCGTATACTGTTTATAGGTTTCCCCAAATTTGTGGGTGCCCCAAAAGCGTCATTGACAAGTTTGGCCTCGTAAATATCCAAACCACCCAGCCCCATTTGTCTGTCAGAAGAAAAGGTAAGTGTCTTCTTTGTTACATACGGAAACATTTCACGTCGGTTCGAATTAATTTCCTTGCCAAGGTTCATCGGGGTAGAAAAAGTACCATCTTCATTGATATCAACCACGTAAATATCGGTTCCGCCATAACCACCGGGCCTGTCAGAAACGAAATATAGCTTTTTGCCATCTACGCTCATCGCAGGATGCCCCGTAGAATAATCTTCGCTGTTGAATGAAAGTTCTTTGGCTTTCGACCATTCCCCATCTATTTTTTCAGAGCGATAGATCTTCAAGTGGTTTATTCCATTCTTAGCTCTTTTGAGTTTTTTGCTAAAGTTGTTTCGGGTAAAATAGATGGTGTTTTGATCGGGAGAAAATGCCACTCCAGCTTCATGGTATTTTGAATTTACATTTTTATGTAGCTTTTTCACATTTTGTACCAAGCTTGAATTTTCTCCGACCGTACCTTCATAAAGATCTAAAAAAGGTTGGTTGTTCCATTTGTACCTTCTTGTCTTTAAAAATGCGGAATCTTTAGAAGAAGCGTATACCAGATTTTCGCCTTCATGGAACATTGGCGCAAACTCAGAATACTTTGAATTGATATTCAGGTTTTTTATTTCAATGTTCTTTATGTAGTCTTCAGCCTTTATTTTTTGGAGCTGCTCTTTTGCCGCGGCCAGTTCTTCAACTTCTTTTTTCTTATTGAAGATGGCCACCAACCGCTTTGCTTTTTTATATCTTCCGGTACCTTTCAAAACATGGGCATATCTGAAATAATCGGAATCGGTCAAATCTTGTTGGTGTATTTCGAAGAGTTTCGCGTACCAATAATAGGCTTTTTCCATGTTGGAATTGAAATAGTGGGAGTCCCCTGCGCGTTGAAGCACTCTGGAAGAGGCATTTTTCAAGTCTTTCTTCAGGGCAATATCATAAAGCTCAGATGCCTCCGCATACCACATTTTATCAAAATAAGCATCAGCTTTCTTAATTAACCGGGCGACATAGTTAGACTTTTCACTAGAAGAAAAGCGCTTTTTGGAAAGTGATTTTAGATGGGCCAAATCGTCAACTTCAACAGAATCGACTTTTTGAACCGACTCAAGATCATCTTCAAAATCTAGGGAGGTCAGTGTTTGGGCCTGCACATTAAAAAAAGTGATGCAGCTAAGCAGTAATAGTAAGTTCTTCATAACCGATTCAAACAAAAATTTAGCGGTTTTATGGATCAAACCGTAGCAGATCGTTTACCTAGTTCAATTAGTTTGAAACTAAATTAAACCTTACGAAGCAGCTGATTTAGTTTTTGTTGTGAAACGAGGGGTTTTTGAAGTATAGACGAACCCCGATGAAGGTCAAAAGGGATTGCCGTTTTGAAATTAGTGGTGTGATGGGAATTAACGCGGCCCCTAAGAGTCACTTTCTTTACGCTCCTCTAACTTTTCGTCTTCTTTTGAAGCGTCTTTGAATTCTTTGATCCCGCTGCCCAAACCTCGCATTAATTCAGGAATTTTCTTTCCACCAAAAAGCAAAAGAATTACCAAAACGATAATGGCAATTTGCCAAGGACCTACCAAACCGAGAAATATATTTTGAGCAACCATAAATAAGCACTTTTAAATAAGAAGGTAAAATTACTAAAAAGATACCATAAATCTTGTTAATATCAACGTTGGCATGTAGTTTAAATTGTCTTTTGATGGATAAGCCCCTTCAAAAGGTTAAAAGGACCTCAAAATAGAGGTCTATGATGTACAAATGAAATACTAAGATTATATTTGTTATCATGGCAAAAAAAGCTAAAAGAAGCAAAGAAATCAAGAAAAAGCTTCTTCATAAGTATCGCTTGGTCATTTTGAACGAGAGTACTTTTGAAGAGAAAATATCTTTTAAGCTAAGTAGGCTGAATGTATTCGTTACGGGAACTTTGGCCATTATATTATTGATTGGCTTAACGACATTGCTCATTGCCTTTACACCGCTTCGGGAATACATTCCGGGGTATTCCTCTACAAGACTCAAAAGACAGGCCACGGAATTGACCTATAAAACGGATTCGTTGGTTACCGTGTTAAATTATACCAATAAGTATTTAGAAAATGTGCAAAAGGTACTTCGGGGTGATATTGAGAACAATGAAATTAATAGGGATTCCCTTTTTGAGCGCTATAAGCTTGATCCATCAAGTATAAATTTGAGGCCAATTCAAGAAGACTTGCAATTGAGGGAGCAGGTAGAGTTAGAAGATAAGTATAATCTGTTTGAACGAAATGCGGAGACAATAGGCACTATTCTATTCGCACCGGTAAGTGGAACCCTATCTCAAGAATATGATGCTGATAAAAAACACTTTGCGGTTGATATAGTCGCACCACAGGGCGCTTCGGTCAAATCAGTGGCAGATGGTGTCGTCATTTTTTCAGAATGGACTGCCAGTACGGGGTATGTCATCATCATTGAACATAAGAATGACCTAACCTCAGTTTATAAACATAACGGCTCCCTGGCAAAATCGCAGGGTGATCATGTTGTTGCAGGAGAGGTTATTGCTTCCGTTGGAAATACCGGGGAACTCACGACCGGCCCACACCTTCATTTTGAACTTTGGCTAAAAGGGAAACCGGTCAACCCATTGGACTTTATTGACTTTAACTAAAACAGATGTCACTTAAAGCGTTTGCAGCAAAAATCTTTGCCCGTAGGATTACCAAAAAAAACTCTAAATGGATCAATAACCCCATTGAGACCCAAAAAGGAGTATTTAATGAACTGATTAAAAAAGCAAAAAACACTGAATTCGGTCAAGACCATAATTTCAAGACCATAATCTCACACGATGATTTTGTGAAGCAGGTTCCAATACGTGATTATGAGGCACTGAAGGGATATATCGAAAAAATAGTTGAGGGCGGTGAAAATGTGGTTTGGCCCGGTAGGCCCCTATATTTTGCCAAAACCTCAGGAACAACATCTGGGGCTAAGTACATTCCCATCACGAAAGAATCCATTAAAAATCAAGTCGAGGCCTCAAGGGATGCCATTCTAAATTATATCGATGAAACAGGAAATGTCGATTTTGTTGATGGAAAAATGATTTTTTTGCAAGGAAGTCCAATTTTAGAAGCAAAAAATGGGGTAAAATTGGGTAGGCTCTCAGGTATTTCAGCACATTATGTACCGGGTTATCTTCAAAAAAACAGATTGCCAAGTTGGCAAACCAATTGTATTGAAGACTGGGAAACCAAAGTCAATGCAATTGTAGAAGAAACGGAGAATGAGAATATGACGGTCATTGCCGGAATCCCTTCTTGGGTGCAAATGTATTTTGAAAGGCTCCGAAACAAAAGTGGAAAGAAGGTAGGGGAACTATTCCAAAATTTTAATCTTTTTATTTATGGTGGGGTCAATTACGAACCTTATCGGGCAAAATTTGAAAATCTGATTGGCCGTAAAGTAGATAGTATCGAGCTTTTTCCGGCTAGTGAGGGGTTTTTCGCATACCAAAATGCCCAAAACGACAAGGGAATGTTGCTCTTGCTCAATTCAGGAATCTTTTATGAGTTTGTTAGGGCCGATGAATTCTTTGTCGAGAATCCAAAAAGAATCACGTTGAAAGACGTTGAACTTCATACTAATTATGTCATGATCATAAGTACCGACGCGGGTTTGTGGGCATATAATTTAGGAGATACCGTTCAGTTTATTTCTTTAAGGCCCTATAAGGTCATTGTATCAGGGCGCATCAAACACTTTATTTCGGCCTTCGGCGAACATGTGATTGCAAAAGAGGTAGAAGAAGCCATGAAAAAAGCTATTGAAGCCACCGGTGCGAGGGTAAACGAATTTACAGTTGCTCCACAGACTTCGCCAAAAGAGGGGCTTCCCTATCATGAGTGGATGATTGAATTTGAGAAGGAACCGCATGACGAGGCAAAGTTCGTTTCTATACTTGACGACACAATGCAAAGCCAAAACTCCTATTATTTTGATCTTATTGATGGCGCAATTCTACAAACATTGAAAATCACCAAGATCAAGCAAAACGGATTTCAAGACTATATGAAAAGTATAGGTAAGTTGGGAGGGCAAAATAAAGTGCAGCGACTTGCAAATGATAGAAAGTTGGCAGAGGCACTCAACGCATACCAAGCTTAGGGTAAGTACCTATTTAGTAAGTTGGCCTATTTCATGTATTTTTGTGCCGAAATATAGTGATGGGCATAAAAATAAAAGAAACGACAAGGGCACAAGAATCCACTAACGCCATAGAGCGACTGTATATTACGATGCGCCATTTATTGAATAGGGGCTTTTACAAGCCATCGGGTGTTTCGGGCAATGCCTTACGCAATGCACTTTTAGTACTTCGCCCCGAGATATACGGAACTGTCGCAGAAGAAAAAGGGGAGTTGAATGGACTTATTTATGTTTTGGAGCGTCTTCCCCAAGGGATAGAAGAATGCCGTTTTATAAATTTGACCTCAGATGAGGGGTTCTCAAAATCACACCTAACCGCTATAATACCCCCAAAACGTCGAAGAAATTGCTATCGTATCGATGACGAGCAAATGAATATTGAGATTACCCGTGGCAGATCCGATATTTATGACATTTTAACCCATTTGACCTTTTTGTTCATTGAGTCTACAAAAATTTGTAATAGGGTATTTATTGAAGAAACCCAAAAAACGATAAGGGATTGGGATAAGCTTGAAGCCTTTGTTCGCTTGGTAGAACCCACAGACCCTGAACGGGAAGTGGCATTGATCCATACGGCGAATATCTTGGGAAGATCTTTTGAAGAAGTGGTAGAGATCCATCAGAAGCTTTCTTCTAAAGAAAAAAAGGATAGATTTTTGAATATCGTTTTTTGGTTGGGTAAACTAGCATTGGAGGAAGAAACGACGGGTAACAAAAGAACCATTACGTTTAGCCCTTTATTGCGGGAGCGCCTTGGTCATCACATACATGGCGAACGTTGGGCAGATACGATTAAAGAAACCCTTGTAAAGCGAAATTTGATAAACAGGCCCATTCATATTATAAGTGCCAACATGCACAGCGTTATGAATTCATTGTTCGCTAAGGTTGCTTTAAAAAAGGAATTTTCGAATAGTAGTCCATTGGAAATTTATGAGGCGCTAAGCTCATCAGATAATAAACATTTGAGGGATAAGGTAACATCACTTGCCCAAAAGAACGGGATGTTATATATCGATGATAGATCAGGGGCCAATATTGATGTGCAGATTTTTGACATGGCCAAAGTTGAAAAAGGTGCTTGTTGCT
Source organism: Croceitalea sp. MTPC5 (assembly GCF_036985505.1). Lineage (NCBI taxonomy): Bacteria > Pseudomonadati > Bacteroidota > Flavobacteriia > Flavobacteriales > Flavobacteriaceae > Croceitalea > Croceitalea sp. MTPC5. The sequence goes on along the minus strand of NZ_BTGQ01000005.1, from coordinate 206,683 downwards.
ATGATCTCCGAACGGATATTCCTACTGATGAAAAACCAGTTATCTTTGTGATGGATTATGCGTTCGGAGAGCAAGCTTATGAAACCATAGACGAGCTTTTAAAACCATATAAAGTAAAGAACAAGAACACTTTCTTGAAGGTAGATTCAATTTCGATAATGGGTAAGGCGGGCATACTTGAAGGTGGAAAAGGAGATTTGATGATTCCCTCTGCCCACATATTTGAGGGAACTGCGGATAATTATCCCTTTAAAAATGAATTATCCGCTAATGACTTTGAAGGCAACGGACTGAAAGTTGTGGAAGGTACGATGGTCACTGTTTTGGGCACCTCTCTGCAGAATAAGGATATCCTTCAGTTTTTTTATGATTCCACTTGGAATGTTATTGGATTGGAAATGGAGGGTGTGCACTATCAAAAGGCGATACAGTCCGCCTCAAAAATCAGAAAAAGTATTGGCAATGAGGTTAAAGTGCGTTATGCATATTATGCATCGGACAATCCTTTAGAAACAGGAAGTACACTGGCTTCAGGTGGATTGGGAACCACGGGCGTAAAACCAACCTATCTAATTACCGATAAAATTTTAGAACAACTATTTAATAGCTAATTATGGCAGAGAATCAGACAAATAACAATTCTTCAGACGAAATAGATTTAGGGCAGTTGTTTCAATTGATAGGAAAGGCATTTCAAAAGCTTTTCAATTTTATTGGCAGTATATTTAAAGGTGTTTTTCATGTAGTCATTTTATTTCTCCTTTTTCTTCAGAAGAATTTTTTGGTTTTAGCCATTGCGGTTGTGGTTGGTGCGATTAGTGGCTATGTTCTTGACAATCTAAAAACGGAGAAATATATTTCTAGAATGGTGGTGGAACCTAATTTCAATAGCGTTCAGCAATTGTATAATAACCTTGATTTTTACAATGATTTGGCTGATGCTCAAGATTCGATTGCACTTTCGCAAGCTTTGGGGATTTCAGTTAATGATGCTGGGTCGATTAAAGAGATTTTTGTAGATTCCTATTCTGATGAAAACCAGAAAATTAAGCTTTTTGATGAGTTTATTCGAGAGTTGGACACGACTACGGTCAAAGCCTTGGATTATGAAAGCTATTTAAAGAATTTTAACTCTATGGATGCCCGTTTCCATCAGATTTCAGTCATCAGTACGGATAATAAGGTTGCAAAAAAGATTCAGCCAGCTATTATAGGGTCCATATCCGCAAACGACTATTTCAAACTGCAAAAAAGAATTAATGATCTCAATCTTAAACTGCAAGATTCCATTATCAACAATCAATTGATCGAAGTGGATTCTTTGCAGCAATTGTACAAAACCGTTTTGGTAAAAGAAGCAGACAAACCCATGCAAGGTACCAACATCAATTTGGCAGAAAATGGAGAATCACAAAACAAAGAGTTGGCCTTGATAAAAGAAAGAGAGCTTTTGAAAAATCAATTAGTGCAATTGAATCAAGAAAAAGCCAATAAATCTGAAATTCTTAATGTAATCAGTGATTTTCCTACTAGAGGGGTTAAACAAAAAGGATTTTGGAAGAGTTATAAGTTTCTTCTACCTATTGTTTTATTATCATTAGTTTTGGTGGCACTTGGATTAATTGGCATTAATCATTTTCTAAAACAATATGGTCAAAACAGTTAGCCCTTTTTAATAACAAAAATTAATATTTGATTGATGACTTTTGAAGGAAAATCTCTTTTAATTACTGGTGGGACAGGTTCTTTAGGCAAGGCACTTACGAAACACATATTGGAAAATCATCCTGATATCAGAAGGCTTATCATTTTTTCTAGGGATGAGCAAAAGCAGTTTCAGATGGCGCAAGAGTTTCCACAAGAAAAATATCCCCAAATTCGCTATTTTATTGGAGATGTTAGAGATAGAGCTCGTTTGGAAAGAGCTTTTAAAGGCGTAGATTACGTAATACATGCCGCCGCAATGAAACATGTGCATCTTGCCGAGTACAACCCGGAAGAGTGTATAAAGACAAATATAGGTGGGGCTCAAAACGTAGTCGATGCTTGTCTAGCTACTAATGTAAGCCGTGTTGTAGCACTTTCAACCGATAAAGCCTGTGCACCAATCAACCTCTATGGAGCAACGAAATTAACTTCTGATAAACTCTTTGTGGCGGCTAATAATATCAAAGGAAATAATCCCATACGATTTTCAGTGGTTCGCTATGGTAATGTAATGGGCTCTAATGGATCTGTTATCCCCTATTTTATAAAAAGAAAAAAGGTTGATAACAAATTGCCTATTACGGATAAAAACATGACAAGGTTCAACATCTCTTTATCTGGAGGAGTAGATATGGTAATGCATGCTCTTAAAAATGCTTGGGGCGGAGAGTTGTTCGTGCCTAAAATACCGTCGTATCGAATAACAGATGTAGCTGAGGCCATTGGCCCAAATTGTGAAAAGCCAATAGTAGGGATTAGACCTGGTGAAAAAATACACGAAGAAATGATTACGCCTTCTGACTCTTTTTACACTTATGACTTAGGCAAGTATTTTGCAATTGTTCCCTCTACTCCTAATTGGGCTTTAGAAGAATTTATCAAAGAATTTAATGCTAAAAAAGTACCTCACGGCTTTAGTTATAATTCGGGGAATAATGATGAGTGGGAAACAATAGAAGGATTGAGAGACTTAATCCAAAAACATGTTGATTCTACATTCTCAGTTTAATGAGCACTAATATAATACCATACGGAAGACAGAATATTGACGAATCGGATATTGAAGCAGTAGTTTCTGTATTGAAGGCCGATTTTTTAACTCAGGGACCAAAAATACAAGAGTTTGAGGCCGATTTTGCACGGTATATTGGTTCTAAGTATGCAGTCGCGGTAAGCAATGCCACTGCTGGCCTTCATTTAGCAGTAAGTGCCCTTGGATTAGAAAAGGGGGATAGAGTCATTACAACGCCTATTACTTTTGCTGCTTCTGCAAATTGCGCAAGATACGTTGGAGCTGAGGTATGGTTTGCAGATATAGACCCGAACACCTATTTGATTTCCATATCAGCAACAAGAAAGCTTTTAGAAGAAAAACCTAAAGGTTATTTCAAGGGCATTATTCCAGTCGATTTTGCAGGACTACCTGTGAATATGGAGGAATTTAGAAAGCTAGCTGATGAATTTGATTTGTGGATAATTGAAGATGCGTGTCATGCACCAGGGGGGTTTTTTACAGATTCATCTGGGAATCGTCAAATGTGTGGTAATGGCGTTTATGCTGATATTGGCGTTTTTTCCTTTCATCCGGTAAAGCACATAGCGTGTGGTGAGGGAGGCATGATTACAACAAATGATGAAAACCTTTACAATAAGCTGGCAGTTTTAAGAACACATGGTATCACTAAAGAGAATATGGCAGAAAACCATGGAGGTTGGTTTTATGAAATGCAATCATTGGGCTATAATTACAGACTTACGGACATACAAGCCGCGTTGGGAATAACCCAGTTAAAGAAGAACCCTACAGGAGTTTTAACAAGGAATGATATAGCCGACCGCTATAAGAAAGCGTTTCACAACAGGATCAAATATCAATTTTTGCCGGAAAATTGTTACAACGCGCATCATCTTTTTGTAATTGAAGTCGATGATAGAAAAGGGCTGTATCAGCATCTAAGGAGCAAAGGTGTTTTTGCCCAAATCCATTATATTCCGGTGCACACACTTCCATATTATAAAAGCATTGGGTATCAAAATGCAAACCTGAACAGCTCTGAACAGTATTACAAACACTGTATCAGCTTGCCAATGTATCCTACTTTAACAACAAGCGAACAAGGTTTTGTTATCGATGAGGTATTAAAATTTTGCTTTGATGAAAGCTGAGCCTTTAAAATCCAAAAGATTGGTCTTAGAACCATTGTCATTAAAGCACCTATCGGAAAAATATGTGTCTTGGCTTAACGACTCCGAGACCAATAGATATTTGGAGACAAAGGGAGGTTACACAATAGAAAAATTAAAATATTTTTTGATTGAAAATGAGAATAAAAACATTCTGTTTTGGGCAATTAAAAAAAAGCAGGATAACGAGCATATAGGCAATATTAAGATTGACCCGGTAGATTGGGATCTTCTTTCTGGAGAATATGGAATCTTAATGGGAGATAAAAATTCTTGGGGCAAGGGATTCGCCAAGGAAGCTTCTCTATTAGTTGTTGATTACTGTTTTAATCAGTTAGGGTTAAAGAAAATTACACTTGGAGTGATTCATGAGAACACAGCGGCATTGGGGTTATACAAAAATTTGGGTTTTGCCGTTGAAGAAAGGATAAAGAATAAAGGAACGTATAATGGCAAACTGTGTGATTCCATTAGAATGGTACTGAAGAATGAACAATAGCAAAATCATATTGGGCACGGTGCAACTTGGAATGCCATATGGAATTAATAATTCCAAGGGCTTACCCTCTTTGGATGAAGCAATGGACATATTGGATTACACTTTTGAAGCAGATATCCGGTTGTTGGATACTGCGGAAGTTTATGGAAAATCGCAAGAAGTGATAGGGGCTTTCCATAGAAAATACCCAAACAAAAGGTTTAGAATAATTACCAAATTAGCTAAGGACACAGATATAAATATCCTGGACAAGCAAGTTCACCAAAACCTTCTAAAGTTGGGCGTCGATTCCCTATATGGCTACATGTTTCATAATTTCCAGACTTTGGAGAAGAACCCCAAGATTTATGATGAATTACTAGCTCTTAGAAAACAAGGACTCATTCAAAAAGTAGGCATTTCACTATACAACAATGCTGAAATTGAGCAGATCGTTTCTAATCATGAGTTTGATTTTATCCAGATTCCTTTTAACCTTTTGGACAATCACAATTATCGTGGCGAAGTACTTTTAAAGGCTAAAAAAAGGAATATTGAGGTCCATACCCGATCTGTTTTCCTGCAGGGTTTATTTTTTAAGGATATTGATCACTTGCCCATATACTTAGAACCTCTAAGAAAAGATTTGGAGTTTTTACAAGGTATTGTCCAAGAACAAAAAATTTCAGTTGAACAATTGGCAATGGGTTATGTGGGTTCAAAACCTTACATAGACAAATTTTTGATAGGTGTGGAAAGCATTGATCAATTAAAATCGAATCTGTCTTTTTATGAAAAAGGACTTTCGGAAAAGCAACTTGCCATGATTGATGAAATCCATATTGAACGTATTGAACTTCTAAACCCCTCAAACTGGAAAATCGCATGAGGTTTTTAGTAATTACACAGGCCAGATCGGGCTCTACAAGGCTTCCGAACAAAGTATTAAAGGAAATCAATGGAAAGAGCCTTCTACAGATTCACTTAAATAGAATTGCAAAATCAAAACTGGTGGACGGTATTTATGTTGCGACAACAATCAAGGAAGAAGACAAAAAAATTGAGGAATTGGCCCAAAAACTGGGAATCCCATGTTATAGGGGTAGCGAAGACGATGTTTTGGACAGGTTTTATCAGTGTGCGAAAATAGAGAAGCCTGAATACGTGGTTAGAGTAACTTCTGATTGCCCATTACTGGATCCTAAGTTAATCGATGAAATATTGTATGGCGCCATATCCAAGGAACTAGACTACTACGCCAACATTATTGAGGAAAGATATCCTGATGGTCAAGACGTCGAAGTGGTTAAATATAGCGCATTAGAGAAAGCATGGAAGGAAGCCGAATTGAAATCCGATAGGGAACATGTTACGGCGTATATCAGGAATAATTCCTCCTATAAAGGAGGGAGCCTATTTCTTTCTGACAATCATGGTATCAAGGACAATTTTACCAATGTTCGGTTAACTGTGGATGAACCATCAGACTTCAAGGTAATCGAAAAGCTGATCATGCATCTTGGTGATGATAAGGATTGGCGCACATACACGGATTTTTACATTAAAAATCAAGAGATTAGAAAGATAAACGAAGGAATCCAGAGAAATGAGGGCTATCAAAAGTCTATTGACGAAGAGAATAACAAGTAAAAGAGTTTTCCATTATGGGTAAGGGACAGGAATTATATAAACGAGCAAAAAAAAGAATCCCAGGAGGAACAATGCTGCTATCTAAAAGGCCAGAAATGTTTTTACCGGAAAAATGGCCAAGTTATTATGAAAAAGCGGAGGGCTGTACGGTCTGGGATTTGGATGGGAACAAATACACTGACGTATGCATTATGGGGATTGGAACCAATATATTGGGATACGCAAACAAAGAAGTGGACAATGCGGTGAGGGAGGTAATTGACAAAAGCAATATGTCAACATTCAATGCCCCAGAGGAAGTGTATTTAGCGGAACGCTTAATCGAACTCCACCCTTGGGCGGATATGGCAAGATTTGCAAGAAGCGGTGGTGAAGCCAATGCAATTGCCATAAGAATCGCAAGGGCAGCAAGCGGTAAAGATAAGGTTGCTATTTGCGGATATCATGGCTGGCACGATTGGTATATTTCCACAAATTTAGGGTCGGATGACGGTTTGGGCAACCATCTTCTACCGGGATTAGCACCTGCAGGTGTGCCCAAAGGACTTGAAGGCACTACGATACCTTTTCAATACAATGATTTTGAAGAATTAGAAAGAATCGTTTTGGAAAACAAGGATTTAGGTACGGTTAAGATGGAAGTCTCCAGAAATTTTGGGCCTGAAAATGGATTTTTACAGAAAGTTAGGGAACTTTGTACGAAGCACGGAATTGTCCTAATTTTTGACGAGTGTACGTCAGGCTTTAGACAAACTTTTGGAGGTTTACATAAAGCATATGGGGTAGAACCAGATTTATGTATGTTTGGGAAAGCCCTAGGTAATGGATATGCCGTCACTGGCGTACTAGGTAGGCAATCCATAATGCAGGCGGCCCAAAACACGTTTATAAGCAGCACATTTTGGACAGAGCGTATAGGTTCCGTAGCGGCACTAAAAACCTTGGAGGTGATGGAAAAGTCCCGTTCCTGGGAGCAAATTACCAAAACTGGGAACCAAATATCGGATAGCTGGCAGAGAATGGCACAATCCCATGGTTTATCGCTACAGATTTCAGGTCTTCCTGCATTGATTTCCTTTAGCTTTAAAAGTGATGCCCATTTGGCATATAAAACCTACATTACCCAAGAAATGTTGAAGAAGGGATTTATTGCCGCTACTAGTGTTTATGTGAGCATTGCGCATACGCAGGCGGTTATCACAGATTATTTTGACGCCTTGGACGATATCTTTGTTACTATTGCCAAATGTGAGCGTCAAGAGCTCAATATTTTGGATTTGCTGGAATCCCCTATTTGCCATGGGGGGTTTAAGAGATTGAATTGAACTCGCAATGGGAAAGGAGAACAAAAATTATTCGGTTTTGGCCCGCCAAGTATTTGAAAATAAACCTTATGCTATAGTGCCTATTCGACATTCAGATAGGACTGTAATAATGAAATGGAGAAATGAGCAGATTTATCATTTAAGGCAAAACAAACCTTTAACCCCTGAAGACCAAAATAAGTATTTTGATACCGTTGTGGCCCAAGGCTTTACAGAAAAAGCTCCAAAACAGATTCTTTTTTCGTATTTAAAAAATGAAGAATGCATTGGATATGGGGGTTTGGTTCATATCAATTGGATTGATAAAAATGCGGAAATTTCATTTATCATGGACACAAGTTTGGAGCAAAACCATTTTCAGTACCATTGGCAATCCTATCTTAGCCTTATTGAAAAAGTGGCTTTCAAAGAATTAGGATTGCATAAAATATATGTCTACGCCTTTGACCTTAGGCCGCATCTTTATCTTGCGCTTGAAACGGCGGGATATTTTAAAGACGCACGGTTGGCGGACCACTGTTTTTTTAATGGGGAATATAAAGACGTGGTTATTTATTCTAAAATAAAGGCGTAATGCAAATAGGATTGTTGGCAAGTGGGAGATTGGGGTTGATTGTACTCGAAGATCTCTTTCAGGAATATGATTTGACTTTTGTTATGACCGATAAAAAATCTGACGATATCATAGGGTTTTGTCAGAAACGAGGACTAGATTTTTTTATTGGCAATCCTAGAGATGGACGTTCCAATGCATTTATTTCCAATAGGGGTATCGATGTCTTGATTTCTGTGAATTACCTATTTTTGATAGAAGAGGAATTAATAAGGCATCCTAAGAAATTTTGTTTTAACCTTCATGGGTCGTTATTGCCAAAATATCGAGGTCGTACCCCCCATGTTTGGGCAATAATAAATGGTGAATTACAAACGGGTATAACGGCGCACCTTATTGACAAGGGATGTGATACTGGAAACATTCTTAAACAGGTTTCCATTGCAATAGGAAAAAAAGATACTGGGGCGGCAATACTTGATAAGTTTGCAGAAATATACCCTAAACTGGTGCGTGAGGTCCTACTTCAGATTAAAAGCAATCAATTAAAGCCTATTGCCCAGGATATTAGAAAAGCTACCTACTTTGGGAAACGCACTCCTCAAGACGGTGAAATCAACTGGATGTGGTCTAAAGAAAGGATTTACAATTGGATTAGGGCTCAAGCACCACCATATCCAGGCGCCTTTACTTTTGCTAACCATGAAAAAATAATAATAAAATCAAGCAGTTTCAGTACTCAAGGGTTTGATTATAAAACAAAGGATGGGACTGTTCTTTCTCTAGAACCGTTTCTTGTAAAGACCTGTAATGGTGTTCTGGAACTGGATTTGCTCAATCCGCAGGATCGAGCCAAATTGAAGATAAATACCCTATTGGGAAATTAAAATAACACGCAATGAAAATAGATAGATTTGAAATAAACGATACCTCGCCTTGTTTTATTATTGCTGAACTATCTGCGAACCATAATGGGGATATTGAAATTGCCAAAGAGACCATAAAAGCTGCTAAAAAGGCGGGTGCAGATGCAATTAAACTCCAAACCTATACCCCGGACACCTTGACCATAGAAAGTAACAAGGAGTATTTTAGAATAGCGCAAGGCACACTTTGGGATGGTAAGACGCTTTACGAGCTCTATGGTGAAGCGTTTACTCCATGGGAATGGCACAAAGAACTTTTTGAATTGGCGAGCTCAGAAGGCCTTGTTTGTTTTTCTTCTCCATTTGATAAAAGTGCCGTTGATTTTTTAGAGGAACTACAGGCTCCTGCGCACAAGATTGCTTCTTTTGAGATTCAAGATATACCGCTTATAGAGTATGCTGCTTCTAAGGGAAAACCCATGATAATTTCAACAGGAATTGCCGAAGAACAGGATATAAAGCTAGCACTGGATACATGTTTGAGCGTTGGCAATGATCAAGTAGTGTTCCTAAAATGTACTTCTTCTTATCCAGCACCTTTGGAACTTGCAAATTTGAGCACGATACCAGACCTAAAAAAAAGATTTGGTGTGCAAGTGGGCTTTAGCGATCATACATATGGCAGTCTGGCCCCTACAATAGCTGTTACTTTGGGTGCTAAGGTTATAGAAAAACATTTCATTCTAGACAAATCCATTGGCGGTCCGGATGCAGATTTTTCATTGGATTGTAATGAGTTTGAGGAAATGGTGAGCAAAGTAAGGGACACAGAAAAGTTGTTGGGGAAGGTTTCTTACGAAGTGTCCGAAAAGGTAAAAAAGAACAGAAAGTTCGCAAGATCTTTATTTGTTGTTGAGGATGTTAAAAAAGGTGATACGCTTACAGAGGGCAATATTAGATCGATAAGACCAGGTTATGGAATGCATCCAAAGGAATTGAAAAAGGTCTTGGGAAAACAGTTTTCCAAGGATATTGAAAAAGGAGAGCCTTTAAGTTGGGACATGTTGCAAGAAACTAACTGATGGATACGTATTCTTATTGCATAATTGCGCCATGCTACAATGAGGAGCAAGTTATTGCCCTGTTTTTAAAAGACCTTGAAGACAACTTAGGTATTTTTGGGAATGCCCATTTTCAAATTCTGGTGATAAACGATGCGTCTATTGATAATAGCCTTGAGGAACTAAAAGCCTTTAAATTCATGGATGAGCGGTTTTCATTGAAAATAGTTTCTTTGGAACAAAACCAAGGGCATCAAGCGGCCATTAATGTCGGTTTAAATTATGCAAGGGGTTTAGAAAGGGATTTTGAAGCAGTAGTTGTTATGGATAGTGATGGCGAAGATGACCCTAAGGCCATCTTACAGGTGCTGGAAGACAAAAATAGGGAAGACATTGTTTTTGTTAGTAGGGCTGGCAGAAAAGAGGGTATCCGCTTCAAAATAGGTTACAGGGTTTATAAAACTATCTTTTTCCTAATTATTGGGAAGCGAATAAATTATGGAAACTTCTCTATCCTAAGCAAAAAGGTATTGCGCCATATTGCAAACCAATCGTTTCTACATTACCCTACATTTCTTTCAAAACAAAATTTTAGCATTCGATATTTTCCTTATAATAGAAGGCAACGAATAGATGGAATTTCCAAAATGAACACAAAGAGCTTAATATTCCATGGCTTGTATTCTCTAATAGAATTAGGAGAGGAAGTCCTTTTTTTCTTTATCAAAATATTAGGGGTCTTTTTCATGTTAACTTTTGGAATGGGGATATATATTGTTCTTTCAAAATTTGTTTTTAATACTGCAATTCAAGGTTGGGCGAGCTCATTTGGTATTGGACTGGTTATCATTTGTCTGATTATTCTGTGTACAATTGTATTAGGGTTGATGTTGGTATCTATGAAAAAACAACTCAAAACCAACGAAGTAAGTTACCAAGTCTATGAGTGAAAGCTATGAATATATTGGTAACGAGCTAGATGTTTTTAAAAAAGCAAGTAACTGGAAAAGCTATTTTGCAAAACATATAAAAAGCGCTCTTAGAGGAGATGTTCTTGAAGTTGGTTCGGGAATAGGGGCCAACACCCCTTTTTTATTGAACGCATCAGACAATATACTATCTTGGACTTTAGTAGAACCGGACAAAGACCTGCTTGAAGTTGCCAAGACGGAACTCTGTAAGGACAAATCCAATATTCCCTTTTCTTTGAACTATGTAAATGGAACCATCGAATCGGTTTTTAGTAAGAAATACGACACCATCCTTTATATAGACGTTATTGAACATATTGAAGACGCCGTAGCAGAATTAAGCGAGGCTAAGACCTTATTGAAAAAAGATGGTAGACTAATAATTCTTGTGCCCGCGTATCAATTCCTTTTTAATAATTTTGATAGAAGCATTGGGCATTTTAGGAGATACAATAAAAAAATGCTAAAAGGCCATGTTCATAGGGACCTAGAAATAAAAAGATTATTTTATTTGGATAGTATGGGCTTTTTTGCTGCACTCCTAAATAAATGGGTATTGAAGAAAGATATACCGACTTCAAAAAATATTTTCCTTTGGGATAAAATACTCGTCCCCTTTTCAAAAGTGGTTGATATCATTAGTTTTCATAGTTTTGGAAAATCTTTAATAGGAATTTTCGCAAATGTCAATAGCAAATAGAAAGTGGTGCTTGCTCGGTGGGCTTTTGATGATTATACCCTATATTTTTTGGTATTGTCTGGGTTCAGATGCTTACGTTCTAATTCATGACAACCTAGATTCTGAGTTTGTCTATATTAAACATATTTTGGAGAGCGAATCCTTTTTCAACTTTGACTTTACAAGCAAAATTGAAAATGTAATGAATGGTGTTCCTAGAATATTTTTAAGAAGTGGTTTGAACTTTACTATTCTCTTATTTGCCATCTTCTCTCCGGTGGTTGCCTACATAACGAATCATATGATTGTTCATTTGGTTGGTTATCTGGGGATGTTTCTTTTTTTGAACCGTGTGGTTAAAATAGAAAATCCACTGATTTTGTTGATGAGCTCCATTTCTTTTGGTATGCTATCATACTACCACATTCAATATGGGATTTCAATTTCCGGACAGCCATTGTTGCTCTACGCTTTCTATTATATTTTAAAGAAAAAGGAACGGTTGATTCATTGGGCCATCATTCTGATTTTCCCGTTCTACTCTTTTATTGTGGGAACGCTTCCCTTTTTTATTCCAGTCTTACTTTTGCTGGGCTTAATAGAGTATAGACGGACAAAAACGCTTGGCAGAAATTATATTTTGGCTATAGCAACGCTTACAGTATTGAACCTTCTCGTGGAATATCAATTGGTTTATGCGGTATTGATAGAATCCAAAATTACCTCTCACAGAGTAGAAGCTGATAACACGGCCTTCCTAGGAGCCCCAGATTGGGATTACTTTATTGCTACCTTAAAGACATATTTTAAGCAAACCCAATACCATTCAGGAACGCTGAAACCTTGGCCTTTAATGGTAATGTTCGGAATAGTATTACTATTATATCGTTTTAAAATAAAACAGAATATTCTTTTTGTAGCGGGGCTAATAATTGCCATTAATCTATGGGTGTCTGCCAATTTGTGGTTGATTAATTTTTTTACAGAATTCAACTTTTTGAAAACCTTTAACTCAGAGCGGTTTTACTTTATGCTGCCCTTTTTGTGGTTGTTACTGGGCGGTTTGTTGCTTAATGAACTTTTCTCCAAACATAAAATTATAGGCTCTATTGGTTTTTTAGGAGGCCTTTTTGTGTTTATAGGAATTGTTGAAAACAATAAAGAATTGCTAACAAATTTCAGTATTCTTAAAGGCGAAAGCATTCAAGAACCAACGTTTAAGGAGTTTTATGCAGAAAATCTTTTTTCAAGGATAAAAAAGGATTTGGAGCCTTATCAGCCAGAATCCGAATTTTTCCTGAGTATTGGCATGCATCCCAACATCGCTCAATATAATGGCTTGAGCACCTTAGACAGCTATCAAAACAACTATGATTTAGCATATAAGCATCGTTTTAGAAAATTGGTTTCGGAAGAGCTCTCCAAGAATACAGGAAATGCAAAATATTTTGATTATTGGGGAAGTAGATGCTATTATTTTTCCCATGAATTAGGGAGAAGGTATTTGGTAGATAAGCACGCGAACTTTACTATTAAAAATATGGGTTTGGACACGGAGCTCTTTAAAAGAATGAAAGGAAAATATCTAATAAGCACTGTTCCAATTGAGAATAGTTCAGAGTTAGGATTTCAGTATTTAAATACATATGAAAATGAGACATCGTTTTGGAGCTTGAACTTATATAGACTTTCAAACGAATAGATAGGTTTTAGATTATAAAAAATCAGAGACAAATTGTATAAAATAAGTATAGGCAAAATTTCTTTTCTACAGTTTATAGAATCAATACCTTCACGGTTTAGTGATTTTTTGAACCTATCTCAATAATACTTGATTTGTGCCCATCCCATCAATAATAGACAAGATTGTTTTATTTAAATTATTCAATGTAGGATTGAGAATTCTGCCTTTGGGTTTAAAATTCATTTTAATAACCACTTTATCTAAATATTTTGACACAGCTGTTTATGGAGATTATTCGCTTATTACAGCAACTATAACTATATCGATTTTTGTTTTAGGTCTTGATTTTTATAATTTCTCCATTAGGGATATATTGACCGAAAAAGATAACATTGTCGAAAAATTAGCGAGCACTTTTTTTCTTTATCTATTCATCTATTTCTTTTTTTTTATAATTGGTTCACTCCTGTTTAGAAAAATTGAATTCATGCACACTTATGGGCTTATAAGTGTCCTTGGTATTTGCGTTACCGAGCACCTTTCACAAGAAATCTATAGGCTACACATAGCATTTAAAAAAGTTCTGTTGGGCAATCTTATTTTCTTTCTAAGGGTGTCTATATGGACGGGATATATTTTGGTAAACCTTCTTTTTTTTGATTCGAAGCCTACTATAGAAGGAATATTACAACTTTGGTTGTTCTCAAATATATTTTCCTTCGTAATAAGCTTTCTAACCTTAGGGAAAAACCTTAAAAAACTAATCCCATTTCCTAAAATAGAAATCTCGTACCTAGTTAAAGGACTCCGTATTAGCTTTGTTTTCTTTTTAGGGACCATTGCCCTAAAATGTATTGAATATGTAAACAGATATATTGTTGATTATTTTTTAGGTAGCGAGGAAACAGGAATTTTTTCATTCTATGCCAATTTAGCACTAATTATTACCGTGTATGTCAATGCCATTGTAATTTCTTTTGAGCTGCCAGCACTGATTGAAAAAACAGGGAGCAAAGATTTAAACCTGCATTTCAAAAATTTTAGAAATCAAATGTTAAAGCAAATAGCATTTGTTTCGGTTTTGGTTATATTTATTACAAAACCTATTTTGATTTGGCAGAGTGTTAAGGTCTATGACAACTATTTCCCAATTCTTTTTTTATTGCTTTTAGGGGTTGCTCTAATGAATTTTTCCTTGGTCTACCATTTTTTCCTCTATATTCTAAATAAGGACTCTACGATTTTAAGAATAACCCTTAAATCCTGTTTTGTAAATTTGATTTTAACCATCTCATTGACGTTTTGGGGTGGTTTGTATGGCACTGCTTTGGCATTTTTTTTAACAGGGTTATATATGTTTTTTGAAAGACGACGTAATGCAATCTCAGCAAACTATGATTAATATTTTTATAGGGCTCTCACAATATCACGTAGATTTATTTGAAAATTTTCTTCTTCAAAGGACTGATTTTCAAGGAAAGTCAATTCTTATCACCGGAAAGGAAATAGCATTCAACAAAGAAAAGTGGCACAAGCATATTGAGCTTTCTAATGGTGTTAAGAATCAATCAAAGTCTCAAGTTTCAAGATTAAAGTCCATGACTGTAAAATTGAGGGCTTATAAGGGAGTAATAAAGCATTTGGAGAAATATAAAAGTGAAAAAAGAATTAATTTGGTGTTCTCATCCTTGGAAGATGTACTTTCTAATTATCTGTTCTTTTATTTTTCAAAAAATATAAAAGGATTAGTAGTTGAAGATGGCGTTCTTAACTATTATAATCATACAATAAGATGTGTTCCTAGTAGCGTTTTGCTTCTTAAAAAGACACTAACCTTGTTATTTGGACTTAATTTCAAGTTTTATAGTGGCCACACTTCTGGAATCAATTATGACAAAACCCTTTTCCAATATGTTAGGGAACCTTCTTTTTCTGTCGCACCAAATAAATCAAAAAAAATACCATATAAGCCCCAAAAGCTTGAATTGGTTAACAGCAAAATGTTGATAATTGGCCAGGAACCTTATGCAAATTTAGACGAAAGAAAATATCAGAAGCATTTGAACTTGCTTTTTGAAAAAATAAAATTAGATGAGAAATATATGAATGTTAAAAAAATAATGTATAAACCTCATAGACATGGTCCAAGGTTAAAAATCGACACCCTAAGAGAATATTTCAAGGAGAAAGATTTTGAGTATGTTACAACGGATTTAAGTGCAGAAAAATATTTTTTTGAGGTAGCACAATGTAGAAATTTGGTAACTTTTGATTCTAGCGCAGTTTTTAATATTTATTCCCAATGTGATTTTGAAACAAGAAAAAAATTAAAAATCAGCGTACTACCTTTTTTAGACAACGAACTAACTGCTCTTTTTGAACAGTTAGGCTTCTATTTTTACAAAAAATGATCTTCAACATTTTTGTTTTAGTTTTTGCCAGCTTAATCCTTATCCAATTATACAGAAGGTCTACACTTCTGTTTGTTTGTTTCTTGCCTTTCACTGTTCAATATTCATGGATGTTTCTTTCCATATTATTCATAGAAAATGGAACTTACGTTAGTGAACAGGATAGATATGGAAGTTTTGTCTATGCTAATTTTTTCCTGTTACTCTTTCTAATAGTATCCTTAGTTTCTTTCACCTCCTTTTTTAGGCTCTTTGATACATCACTTAGCTTTAATTTCCCTAAAATAAAACTGTTAAGACTAAAAGAAAGTGGAATCCTACTTTATCTAGCCTTTTTTGTAATGTTTTTGGCAATGACCAATTTGCTTCTTTCGCCTTCAACTTATACCAATTCAGAGGTAAGTAAGTTTACATTTTGGAACACCGCACAATTGTCTTTTTTGAAACCTATTTTAGGCAACACTATTGGGTTTTTCCCATTTATTTTAGGTATTTTGTTTAGAAAGCATAGAGTAAAGACTATATTACTTAGTATTGTTTATCTTGTTTATCTTGTTGGTATTGACCAGAAGTTCACAGCATTTTTATTTGGGCTAATAGCTTTTATGGTCTCACATGTTATTGTTAATAAACTATATAAAAATGATAACTTTCTCGTCTTTAAGAAAAGATACCTGATAATTCTCGCAAGCTTACTATTTGGTCTGGTCTGGTTTAAATACAACAATAAAAACCCATATAAACATTTAGGGTTTAGTCCTGTAGAATCAATAGCTTACCGAGCTTTTGGCCTACAAGGGCATCTTTTCTGGGGCACAGCTGAAAGATATATAATTGGTGATGCGGAAAACTCATGGAATATTTCAGAACTTCCTTATGGAATGCATACCCTTATGTTTGATTTTACACCGGACCATAGAAAACAATACCTTGAAGAAGCTTGGCAGAGAGGCGTAAGTTGGACTAACGGTTATCCGGCGATATTAAATAGGGCCTTCCCTTTACCAATAGCGCTGGTTTTCCATTTTGTTATTTTCGGTTTCGTTCCGTTGTTCTATGCGCTTTTGTTTAAAGCCCTTAATGGGGGCAATTATTTGGTGTCTGTGATTTTCTTTCAAATCACTTTATGGTTATTTAATATTTACTCAATGTCCTATTTCTTTAGATTGGGAAAAATATTGGCTATTCTTGTCATATTGTCTTTGATTTCGTTTATTTTTCAAAAGCTAAAGTATGATTCGAACTGAAAGCACTTATAACAAATTGCTAAAATACTGCTATTTGGCATTGTTGTTCTTTTTGCCAATTTCTTTGTTCATTGATAATCTTGCCTTAGGGTTGCTTATAATTTTTTCGATAATTAATAACAATTATAAATGGTTTGTTTTTCTTAGTTCTTTGGCACCTTTTTTCTTCTATACAATTTTTAGCGGCCTGGCAATAGGGGTGTTTAATGATGAGATGAGTTTTTATATCAAACTTCTTCCTTTGGTGCTCATTCCTCTGGCAACATCAAATATTGATCGTGATACAACTGAAAAAGGGTATTTGTTTTTATTGTTAGGGGTATGCCTTGCCCAATTGGTGGCTACATACGGAATAATAGACTACTATTACTTTACCGAGGGTAAAAAAGTGGCTTTAAGAAGCTATGCTAGGATCAACGACATCTTAAATTTTGAAAGGCCTTATTTAGGCTTTTTATCAGCTATTCAGATTATAATTGCGGGAAATTTATTTTTTGCTAGCAAAAGAAAAATTTATTTTTTTCCAATACTAGTTTCTATCGTTCTGATAATTGTTATTTCTGCACGTTTGGCAATATTAATTACGGTTATCTGTTGTGCCATTTACATGATATTGAAAATAAAAGATAATACCTTAAGATGGATTATAGGTGTCGGGGTGCCGTTACTATTAACCGTTTTGATTATGTTATCCGATTTAGCCTTAAAGCACAGATTCATCCAAATTAAGAATGATTCTCGAACAATAATTTGGGAGGGAGCACTACAACAATACAAAAATTCTCCAAGCAAATCCTTTGGATTTTCTAGTCAACAAAAGGTTGATGAAAACCAGAATGCATATTATTCAGAAAGTGCCAATTTTGAATACCCTCCTGATAAGTCAAGATTTTTGGAAAAGAAATACAATACGCATAACCAATACCTCAATGAATTGTTGAGAGGTGGATATTTTGGTTTGCTTTTATTATTGATGCCTTTTATATATGTATTATTGAGAGGGCGCCATAAGGAGAATCCATTGGGGCTTTCACTTGTTATTGCATTAGCTATGTTTCTGTTTGTTGAAAATGTGCTTGAAAGACAAATGGGCGTATATTTGACAGCTATTATTTTGGCAAATGCAATAAAGTATAGAGATGAAACATAGGCTGATAGATTGCTTGGTTTTGATTTTTTTATTGGTGGGATGTAAAAAGAATGAAGATCAATGGAAAAAAGACTTAGAAAAAATAGATACAGAATTTACTTTACATAATGAATATGACTACCTAGATGTTCGTAGATATGGTTTGTTCCCTGGAAAACCCATTGGGGGCCATCCAAAGAATGGTAAAAATGTTGTTGAAGCCTTGTTAGATTTGGCAGAATTAGGAGTGCCCATTAGGTTTCCTGAAGGATTTTATAAAACCGCTTTAAAAATACAAGGAAGAAAAAATATAAAGCTTTATTTTAATAATACAATATTTGCTGGTTTAGTTGAAGTAAGGAACTCAAATGACATCCATTTAATGGGTTCTTTATCAACACTTGAACAATTTTATACAAGAGATTCTGAAAACATTCAAGCTGATATAGTTTTTGTGAAGAAGGATTCTATTTTAAGTATAAATAATAGAAGACCGTACGGTTGCTCTATACATAGCGGCACCAAAAACTTAACGATAAAAAAACTTGTTGTTGAAGATGTGGGCTCTGGCACTTTTGATTATAAATTTGTAAAAGGAGGTCTAATTATTCATGGTCATAATAATGAGCCAGAGGAAATTAACATTGACTCGGTAATTATTAAGAGCTCAGACCGTCATGGCGCCTACATTTCTGGAGAAAATATTGAGATAGATTTTCTTTCAATTGAAAAGTTTGGAGTTGGTTCAGGATTGGAAATGGCACCAATGGAGGGAGGAATTTTGGGCGACCAACTTGCTTTTTCTGGTTTGTGGATCAAAAATTGCTTTAACTCATCAATTAAACGAACAGAAATTAAGTTAATGGAATCTGGAGGGGTCCATAGTTTAAATATGGACTATGGAGAAACATTTAGGCCGGTAGTTCTGGATACTGTTTTGCTGATCGGAAAGGGCAAAGGAAGTCCTTTGAATGAAAAGTATTCTCCGAGAACTGGGGTAAAAATCAATTTTTTAAAGCATTTGAATGAATAAGATTGCCGTTTTGTTTGGTGGATCGGGGTATATTGGAGGCCATTTGCTTCAACAATTATTGAAGGGAAACTATTTTGATAAATATTTTGTACTTGATATCGGGGAGCCAAAATACTGTCTTCAATCACACAAAAATGAAAAAGTAGTCTTCCACAACCTTGATGTTAGAAAGAAAATATCGTTTCATGAAAATGAAGTCGATTTAGCCAATAGTTGGATTTTCAACTTTGCGGCCGTTCATCGTGAACCAGGCCATGAATATCAAGAGTATTTTAACACCAATATTCCAGGGGCAGAAAATGTGTGTGAGTTTGCTCGAAAATCAGGAATAAAAAATATTTTGTTTACGAGCAGTATTGCACCTTATGGAAAATCCCTTCAACAGAGAACAGAAACATCCGCATTGTATCCAGAAACGGCCTATGGTATATCAAAAGCATTAGCTGAAAAAATACATGGAATTTGGCTTTCTGAAGATAAGAAAAGACGTTTGATAATTGTTAGGCCCAGCGTAATATTTGGTCCTAAAGACCCTGGGAATGTATATCGAATGATTAAGTCACTTAAAAAGGGCACCTTTATATTGCCTAATGGAGGAAAGGTAATCAAGGGTTACGGGTATATCTATGGTTTGGTTGAAAGCATGCTTTTTACCATGCAAAAGGAAGATAGGTTCATTTTATATAATTACGCTGAAAATCCATTGGTCCCCCTTAACGAAATGGTAAGTATCACCAAAGAACAGCTTAATTTTAAAAAGCCAACTTTAATGATCCCCGTTGGCCTATTGGCTATTATTGCATTTTTTATTCAGTTAGCTTCCAAACTACTTGGGAAAAGTTCAGATATTCACCCTGTTAGGGTAAGAAAGGCAGGTTTTCCAACCAACATTAAACCGGAGTATCTAATAAAGAATAATTTTCACTTTAACTATTCTTATCCAGAGGCTTTGAAGCATTGGAAAAATGTGGCTCCAGAAGATTTTGAATTATGAAAGTTGCAATTGTGCACTATTGGTTGACCACAAGAAGGGGTGGTGAAAAAGTAATAGAGAACATTTTAAAATTGTATCCACAGGCGGATATTTACACCTTATTTGCAGATAAGGGAATTTATGGGGAAAACTTTCCAAAAAACAAGATAGTGACCTCCGTATTGAATTTCTGGCCCTTCAAGAAATACTACCAAAAGATTTTCCCACTTTATCCATTGGGGATAAAATCCCTAAAACTGAAAGAAGACTATGATTTGATTATTTCGTCGGAATCTGGGCCCGCTAAAGGAATTAAAATAGAAAAGGCTACCCCACATATCTGCTACGTACATTCGCCCATGCGTTATTGTTGGGGGTTTACGGAGGAGTATTTAAATTCAATGAAAAAGCCATTAAGGCCCTTAGCCAAGTTTTTTTTTGAAAGGCTAAGGAAGTGGGATGTCACGACTATCGACAATGTTTCCGCATACCTTGTCAATTCCAAAAATGTGGCTGACAGGGTCTCCCGCTTTTACCAAAAGGAATCCACTGTTATATACCCTCCTATTGAGCTCTCTTTTTTTGATAGACCTTTGATTACGGCCGGCAAAAGAGATGTTTATCTTAGTTTTGGAGCTATAACTCCCTATAAAAGAATAGATTTATTGGTCGAAACTTTTAATGAGAACGGTAAGAAATTAATTGTAATAGGAAATGGTTCCGAAAAAAAAAGGTTGCAATCAATGGCAAATGACAACATCAAGTTTTTGGGAAATTTAGAGTGGAATAAAATCGAGGAATATTTAGACAGAACCAAAGCACTGCTCTTTCCAGGTGAAGAAGACTTCGGAATGATACCGTTAGAGGTGATGGCTTATGGCATACCTGTAATTGCATTCAAAAAAGGAGGTGCCTTAGAAACAGTTGTTGAAAACAATATTGTTGAAAGGTCTTCGGGCCTTTTTTTTAATGAACAAACAGAGAAGTCAATACAAGAATGTTTGAATAGATTTGAAAAGATTAAGGGAAGGTTTGATGCCGAATGGATAAGGAATCATGCCAGAGGTTTTGGAGAAGACAGATTTCTACAAAAATTTAGCAAATTTATTGAAAACCAGTTGAGTGATTTTAAAAAAAATTAACTTATATGAATAATCCTCGTGAAGCGTCAATTGGCTTAATTCAAATTCTATTAGAAGAACGGGAAAACCTTCAAAACTGCTTCCTAAGAATTTATTATCAATAAAATACACTTATTTTTACAAACTACATATTTAAATAAAATTTAATGAATGATTTACTTACCCAGTTGAATTCAACTTTTGATGAATCCTTTTCTATAGTCTTATTTTTAACAAATATCATAATAAGACTATTTTGCTTTACGTTCTTTCAATTCTTTACAATAAATATGGAAGATCAATATCCAATAGAGATCAATTATCCAAGGTTCTTATTTTGGTAGGAACGACTACATTTATAATAATCTCAATTGTTAAATCGTCACTTGCACTTTCATTAGGGCTAGTGGGAGCGTTGTCAATTGTAAGATTTAGAACTGCTATAAAAGAGCCCGAAGAGCTTGGTTATTTTTTCATCGCTATTTCCATAGGTCTTGGTTTGGGCGCTAGTCAATTATTACCAACTCTAATAGGCTTTTTGGTACTGTCACTTATAATAATATTTACCAGCAAGACCATTTTAAGCAATTCATTTACCCAAAATATTTTGATTTCTTTAAATTGTAAAAATGAAGAAAAGACAGATATAATGAATCGGATACATGAAGTGATTACAGTAAATTCAAATCAGGTTGACCTAAAAAGAATAAAATACTCCGAAGAAAAGATTAACGTTAATTACCTTCTGAATCTTAATTCGTTGGAAAGGCTAACGGCCATAAACCACGAGTTGTTGAAAATTGATGAACATATGGATATCACATTTATTGACAATACGATTTAGTATTAAAATAACCTATAATAAAAAATGAAGATTAAAGAAAAAAAATACGGTTTGAGCAGTTTAATAATAACTGGAATAATTTTTTTGACCCTATCGTTTTTCTCCTTATTCTTCTTAACACGACTTCAAAAAGAAGAATCCAAGGCATTAAAAAAAGAGAAATATTTAGAAAACCCTACAAACTTTATATCAAGAAAGAACCAAATAGATATTATTAGGGATGATATTAACTCAATCTATTCAGATTCTATATTATCTATCCATTTAAGTTCAATAAATAGTCAGCCTACTGTTATATATGTTTATAAAGATAGTCTTTATGGAAGAAAGCGAGATGATAAGTTTTTCTTACATGTTTTTTTAAATGATAGTATAAATTTATTAAATGCCAAAAACTTTAAAGGAGGATTAAATCTCGACTTCTTACCAACGCAGGTCGATTCTTTTCGTATTGATAATAGACCTCACTATGTTTTTAGAAAAAGCCTTGAACATAATGGGTATAAAGGTAAAACCATTGATATAGCTAAAATAGCTCATATAAATACTGGAAGGTATGACCAAGGCTTAGGCAGATCTTTAGAGATTAAAAATTTAAAACTTGATAATGTTTCTCCTTTAGAAATTTCTAACAACCTACCAAAAGTTTCTTTGATTATCTCTGAGAAAAGTTTTAGAAAAATTAGGGAGAAAAGAGCAAGAGCAATTAATACGGGAATATTGTTAACAGGTGAAGAAGACTTGGTCAATTGTAAGGTTTCGCTGGATGATTCGGAAAAAATTGATGCAAAAATGAGATTGAAAGGTGACTGGACGGATCATCTTATACATCAAAACAAATGGTCCTACAGGGTTATTTTTGAGGATGAAAAGACTTTGCTGGGAATTAGAAAAATATCTTTTCAACATCCAAAAGTCAGAAATTATTTATGGGAGTGGCTTTTCAATAAGGTAATAAAAGACAATAATATTATTGGACTTAGGTATGATTTCGTGAATTTAGAATTGAATGTAAAACATTTAGATTCGGTTGAAAAAATGGATATTGGGATTATGGCTTATGAGGAATCATTTGACAAAATATTAATTGAGAATAACAGAAAAAGAGAAGGAGTGATTTTAGCTTTTGATGAATCCTTGCTGTGGAAAGATCGAGAATTGCAATCCAGAATGGGCCTAGAATTGTCCAGTAAATCTAATCAATTGCAGACGATTCAAAATGCACCAATCAAGGTATATAATGAAAACAAAGTTCTTTCAGACCCTAAACTTTCCAAACAGTTTACCATAGCCAAGGGTCTACTGAATTCATTAAGAAAAGGTGAAATGAAAATTTCTGATGTTTTTGATATTGACAAACTTACCATGTTTGTGGCTTTAACAAACCTTTTTGGGGGTAGCCACGGCTTAATCGATCATAACCTAAGAGTTTATTTTAATCCAATTACCAATAAGTTAGAACCTATTTCATTTGATTCATATTCTGGTCTTAAGCTTAATAAAATATCAGACTATCCATTCTTAAAAGACGACATTATTTATAATGAAAAATTAGTCGAAAAGTTGAAAATAGTTTGTGACCCAAATTTCATCCGTGATTTTATTGAAAAGCATTCCAATGAGCTAAGTGAGTTGTCTTTAAACCTTCAAGGTGAGTTTGGAAAGAATTTGGATTTGACAATACTTGAATACAATAGTAATTTCATCAAAAAAATGCTTAATCCTTCAGATGCGATTGTTTCAGATTTAATTGAATATAATGATGAAGAAATGTTGGTGGAAATCAAAAACCTATCATTGTTTCCAGTTGAAATTATCGGTTTACAACATAAGGACGGTAAGAGTTTGAATGAAAAATTTGAAGATAATATTATATCCCCTAACGAAAGTCAAACCATTACTTTCAGGTTAAAAGAATCTTTTGTTAACGTTTTTGTGTCTAAGAAAAATAAGATTGGCGAATTCCGTTATCCAAAGGATTTAAAAAAGATAAAACTCAAATACTCGATACTTGGATTAGATTATCCTAGAGAAAATATAATTAATCCGTTCGGAAAGAGTAAAAATTTGACCACATTATTAAAAAATTACAAAAAGTTAAACCAACCCAATTTTCAAAATTTTGAATTTGTAGAATATCGAAAAAAGAACAAGGAAATTATTTTTAAGTCAGGCAAATATATTTTGAAAGAGACTATTGTCATACCAATGCACCATACTTTAATTATTGAAAAGGGATTTGCGTTGAGTTTAATTGATAATGCCTCTTTAATCTCATATTCGCCTATCGTAGCTAAGGGTACACATGAACATCCAATTAATTTTAAATCTACAGAGGGATCATACTCAGGTATATTTGTTGATAATGCTAAAAAACTATCAACACTGAACCACTGTAGCTTTTTCAATTTATCCACGCCTAAAACGGATATTTGGGAGCTTTCAGGTGCTGTCAATTTTCATGAGTCAAAAGTTTCTATAGAGAATACCATTTTTGAAAGGAATAGAAGTGAAGATGCATTGAATATCATAAGATCTGAATTCTATATTTCCTCCACTATTTTTAAAGATACTCAATCTGATGCTTTTGACGGTGATTTTGTAAATGGGGAAATTAATAACAGTAAATTTTTAAATAGTGGAAATGATGGAATTGATGTGTCTGGATCGGAAATAAAGATTTCTAATATTTTCATTAAATCACCGTCTGATAAAGGGATTAGTGGTGGCGAATCTAGTTTTATACATGGAGAAGAAATACAAATTGTTGATGGTGAAATAGGAATTGTTAGCAAAGACCTTTCAAAAATCGAACTTACCGATGTTAAAATTGAAAATGTCAGATTGGGCCTATCTGCCTTTCAAAAAAAATCTGAATTTGGAATAGGTGTAATAAATACAAAAAACCTTACCCAAGTAAACAATGAAGTAGATTATTTGATTGAAAATAAGTCTGTACTTACTATTGACGGCATACCAGTTGAAACGGTTTCAAACAATGTAATTGACCAGATGTACGGAAACGAATATGGAAAAAGTAGCAAATAAAGGAGGTAGTAGATTTATCTATCATAATTTAAGGTTTGAACGTAAATTCGTCTATGATTTGAACGGCGTTGATGAAGTAATTAAAAATCAAGTTTTAACCAATAGGTTTAATTTTGATGAGATTTACGAACGAAGAACCGTAAATAATATATACTTTGATGATTGGAATCATACGTTTTATAAAATGAATGTTTCCGGCGATGCAGTAAGAGAAAAATATAGGTTGAGGTGGTATGACGATATTTTTCATTCAATGACAAAGCCTACATTAGAAATTAAAAAAAAGTATGGTGAAGTAGGAGACAAATATTCTTGTAAATTAACGAATTTGGATTTGGATCTAAGATCCAAATCAATTGATGATATAAACAGTCACATAAATGAATGTATCCCTAATGAAGAATTGTTAGTTAAGTTCAATTTATTATTTCCAACCTTATATAATTCATATGAGAGAAGATACTTTTTATCTAAATGCGAAAAGTTTAGGATAACCATCGATTATAATATGACTTTCTACAACCCTAATTACACTTCGTTTTATGAGTCAAAACAAAATTTAGGGGATATTATTTTGGAACTGAAATACGATACAGATGATGATATGGAAAGTAGGGCAATTACCCAATCAATTAAAGAGAGGCTATCTAAAAACTCTAAATATGTTAGAGGATACGATATTTTTTATAAGTAAAACTATTTGCGCTTAATACTCTCTTCACATTGTTGAATAAAATCAAATCTTTTAGTGCCAATACTCTTTTTGATTGTAATAATTATATAAATAAGGACAGACAGGTTAAAAAATGCTTAAGAAGTTGATGTTTTATTCAGGGGGTTTCTTGTCTTTAGTAAATTGTGGTATTCAAACTAATATTTACAATACACCTACATTTAGTCCTGAAGGAAAAATTAATTGTATAATAGAGATTCCGGCAGGAACCAATAAGAAAATAGAGTTCAACAGGGATTTAGAGAAATTTCAAATTGATACAAAAAATGGTAAAAAAAGAATAATCAATTTTCTTCCCTACCCCGGTAATTATGGTTTTATACCTTCCACATATTCGGATCCAAAAAAAAGAGGAGATGGAGATGCTTTAGATGTAATTGTTCTTTCAGAATCATTAAATACCGGAACAATTCTGGAAATTGAATTAATAGGCATGATAGAACTATTAGATAATCGCGAATACGACTACAAGATTATCGCAGTACCAAGAGAGGAAAAATTGAGAACCATTAAAGCAACATCTTTTTTAGAGTTAAAGGAAGATTACCCTGGTATAATCGATATTCTACAAATCTGGTTTTTGAACTATGATCACCATGATGAATTGCAAATACAGGGTTGGGTAGATGAGACAAAAGCGTTACAAGAGATACGTAATTCATTGAAATAATATATCCAATCCCCGTTCTGTTTTCAACACTTTTTCGAAAATTCGAAATATGAAGCATAAAAAGTATCTTTACTGTTTTATTTTAATAAAGGTAAAGACGAATCAATGTTTTTTAGGCAACATAGATATTCAAATCTAATAATTCCAATTTCCTATTTTTTAGATTTGCTAATTATTAATGCATTTGCTTCCTTGCTTCCTATCCAATTTCAGACACCTGTGCTTTTTCATGCATATATTTCATTCGGATGGATTGTGATTTCCCTAAAAAATGAGTTTTATAAAATTTATAGATATACGAAAGTTGCATATATACTCCGATTAATATTCACCCAATTTGTCTTCTTTTTTTTAATTCTTTATGCGTTTATCGGCTTCTTTAAACAGCCCATGATCAGTCGATTGGCATTGGCGCAATACTTTGTATTTGTTTTTATCGCTGTTTTTACCATTAAATTTTTAAACTATATAAGCTTAATGCGTTATAGGGAAAAGATAAAGGGAAACATCAGAAACGTAGTTGTGATTGGAGAGAACAAAAAGACAAACCAACTAATAAGTGTATTTAAAGACAGAACCGATTTTGGCTTTAATTTTATGAAACAATTTTCTGCTAAGTCATTGGATTTTCAAAAAGAAGAGTGCTTTAAATATATAATTGAGAACAAAATAGATGAAATCTACTGTTCGATATCTGAATTACAGAATGACGAGCTAACTCAATTCATCAATTTCGCGGACAACAACCTTAAAACACTAAAATTTATTCCAGACAATAAAAAAATATTTTCTAAAAAATTGAAGTTTGAGTATTATGATTATATTCCCGTACTATCGCTGCGCGATATCCCTCTTCATAATCCAATAAATGCTTTTTTAAAAAGAGCGTTTGACATAATTTTTTCCTTAATAATTATTCTGGGATTACTAACATGGCTCACCCCAATAATTGCGATTTTGATTGCTCTAGAGTCTAAAGGCCCTGTTTTTTTTCGGCAAAACAGAAATGGTATTGACAATCGTGAGTTCTATTGCTACAAGTTCCGTTCAATGGCACCGAATAATGATGCCGATCAAGCGCAAGCTACCAAGAATGACATGAGGGTAACCCGTCTGGGTAAAGTTTTAAGGCGAACCAGTATTGATGAATTGCCTCAATTTTATAATGTGTTTTTTGGTACAATGTCAGTGGTGGGTCCAAGACCCCACATGGTAAAACATACGAATGAATACTCTGACAAGGTAGATAAATATATGGTAAGACATTTTGTTAAACCTGGTATTACAGGCCTAGCTCAAGTCAGAGGATATAGAGGAGAAATAGAAAGTGATACAGATATCTTGAATCGTATTAAATTTGATATTTTTTATATTGAAAATTGGTCCATGTTTTTAGATGTTAAAATCATTTTTCAAACCATACTTAACGCTTTTAAAGGTGAGGCAAAAGCATATTGATGCTTAGAATCACCTTTTATATTAATAACTGTTCATTTCAGCCAAATGCTAAAACCTCAAAATTTAGATTGCGCTATCTTTAACGTTCAATAATTGGAAAATGAAAAAAACCTTAATTACGGGAGCAGCAGGCTTTCTTGGTTCCCATCTATGTGACAGGTTCATTAAAGAAGGGCATCATGTGATTGGCATGGATAACCTAATTACCGGTGACCTTAAGAATATTGAACATTTAATAAAGCTCGAGAACTTTGAGTTTTACCATCATGATGTTACCAAATTTGTGCATGTGCCGGGTGATTTGGATTATATTCTTCATTTTGCTTCTCCAGCAAGCCCAATTGATTACTTGAAGATTCCGATTCAAACATTAAAAGTAGGGTCTTTAGGCACCCATAACCTTCTTGGTCTGGCCAAAGAAAAAGGAGCTCGTTTTATGATTGCCTCCACCTCTGAGATTTATGGTGATCCATTGGTGCACCCCCAAACTGAGGAGTATTATGGTAATGTAAATACCATCGGCCCGAGAGGGGTCTATGATGAAGCCAAACGCTTTCAAGAATCGATTACCATGGCTTATCATACCTTTCACGGATTGGATACCCGAATTGTTCGAATTTTCAATACGTACGGACCAAGAATGCGCCTGAATGATGGCCGTGTGATACCTGCTTTTATGGGTCAAGCATTACGAGGTGAAGATCTCACCGTTTTTGGGGATGGTTCACAAACCCGTTCTTTTTGTTTCGTTGATGATGAAATTGAAGGTATTTACAGATTGATGATGAGTGATTATACCCTACCCATGAATATTGGTAATCCACACGAAATCACCATTAAAGATTTTGCAGAGGAAATCATCAAATTAACAGGTACCGACCAAAAGATCATTTATAAACCACTTCCAAAAGATGATCCGATGCAACGGCAACCCGATATTACCAAAGCAAAAGAAATTCTTGGTTGGGAACCTAAGGTTGGCAGGGAAGAAGGTATGCGAAAAACCTTTGATTACTTCAAAACACTTACAAAAGAAGAACTTGAGCGAACGGAACACCGTGATTTCTCAAAAATCAATAGAAAATAAACGATTAAACCCCTACATTTTTTGATTGTTCTTACATTTGGGCAAAATTAAATCATGAATATCCTTATTCTTGGTTCGGGCGGTCGCGAGCACACTTTGGCTTGGAAAATCGCCCAGAGCCCCAAACTTTCAAGCTTATACGTAGCACCTGGTAATGCAGGTACTTCACAGCTGGCACAAAACGTCGCGATTGCAGGTGACGATTTTAAGGCCATTAAGGAGTTTGTTGTTGAAAACGCTATTGAAATGGTCGTGGTAGGGCCTGAAGACCCCTTGGTGAAGGGGGTACATGATTTTTTTCTAAACGATAAAGATTTGAACCAAGTAGTGGTTATCGGTCCAGAAAAGCTTGCTGCTACTTTAGAAGGTAGTAAACAGTTTGCTAAAGAGTTCATGATGCGCCATAATATACCCACCGCGGCGTACCAAAGTTTTACATCTAAAGATCTCGAAGAAGGATACCGATTTTTAGAAAGCCTACAACCACCGTATGTGCTAAAAGCAGATGGACTCGCAGCAGGCAAGGGGGTTCTGATCTTAAAAGATTTAGAAGAGGCCAAAAAACAGTTAAGGGCCATGCTTTTGGAGGCTAAATTCGGTAATGCTAGTACTACCGTGGTAATTGAGGAATTTTTAGATGGTATTGAACTCAGCTGTTTTGTGCTTACTGACGGCGAAAGCTATAAAATACTTCCCGAAGCCAAAGATTATAAACGCATCGGTGAAGGCGATACTGGGCTCAATACGGGAGGTATGGGGGCGATTTCACCAGTTCCGTTTGCTGATGGGGCATTCATGCAAAAAGTAGAGGAACGTATTGTAAAACCTACTGTTGACGGTCTTAAAAAGGATAAGATCCCATATCAGGGTTTTATTTTTATTGGATTGATCAAGGTGGCAGATGAACCGAAGGTCATTGAATACAATGTTCGTATGGGGGATCCTGAGACCGAAGTCGTATTTCCTCGAATCAAAAACGATTTAATTAGGGTTTTTGAAGCCGTAGGTAACAAAGCCTTAAAAGATGTGACTTTAGAAATCGATGAGAGAACTACCGCAACCGTAATGACCGTTTCCGGAGGGTATCCTGAAGCTTACGGGAAAGGAAAGGAAATCACCGGGTTGGACACTGTTGAGAACTCTTTGGTATTCCATGCAGGGACTACTGAAAAAGATGGTAAGATAGTAACCAATGGTGGTAGGGTCATCTCCATAACTTCTTACGGGGAAAACACAGAAGAGGCCCTTGCCAAATCTTATGATAGTCTAAAAGACTTTCATTTTGAGGGAATGTATTACCGAAAAGACATTGGTTTTGACCTTTAGTCAAAAACCGGACCAATAATTAGCTAAACTAAGGGTAGTTGAGCGCAGTCGAAGCTATAGATAAGAGTGGGAAGTAATGCTTTTATCTTCTTCGTTATTGTCATTGAAAATCTTTAATTGGCCCATCCAATAGACCATCGCCACAAATCCAATGATCATAAACGCCCAATTGATGAGGTTCGAAGACCACCAGCTTTCCATAAACCGGAACATATCGTAAGGGGCAAAAAGAACATTGACAAATAAGTCTTCTATGCCGTAAAAAAATGATTTCATCTTAGCTATATTTACTAGGCAAAAATAGTAAAAGCAGCAATGATTTCAAGTTTTTTTAGTAAAACAAAACCTATAAACTATGTAATAGTATTGGGTTTCTGCACATTACTCTATATCCTTATGGTTTCGGTTTCAGCAGTTTCCATATTTGAGAATGGTGTTTTTTTACCTAAAATCATCAGCCTTTTCTTTTTATTGCTCACGTTTCTGGTCATAAACCCAACATTAAAAGCCGATAAATTGGCCGAGTTAAGTTCGTTTACCATGCTTTTTTATGCGTTGCTGTTGGCTGTTTTTTTACCTATGGTATTAAGTGGTAAGATAGTGATCAGTAATTTTTTGCTTTTATTGGCAACGGATAAAGTACTCGCTTTAAAGTTTGAGAAGAATACCAAATACAAAATTTTTGAAGCTTCCTTATTTGTTTTTTTGTCCAGTGTCGTAATGGAATGGACGGTGGTTTTTTTAATTCCCATGTACATTGCAATCTATGTATATTGTGGAAAACAGCTTAGAAACTGGCTGATGCCCTTGGCAGCCATGGTGGTATGTTTGATGGGTGTTCTTTGCTATTCAGGTTTATTCGATGATTGGGGTTTCATTCAAAATCATTATGCGTTTAAACTGAATGGTACTTTTGACGCCTTTGCTTACATAGGTATTTTATGTTACCTTTTTCTAGCATTGGTAATAATGTTCATAGTGTTGGTAAAACTGGGTAATCGCGGTATGGGGCGCATTCTTTCCCTACGTATTCTTTTTGCCTATTTTGTTTTAGGGATACTTTTGGTCTTCGTCTCAGAAGAGAGCGGTAGTAATATGATACTGTATACATTATTCCCCATAAGTGTCTTTTTGACCAATTATTTCGAGACCATAAGGGATAAAAGGTTTAAAGAAGGGCTACTAAGCGTTATGATCATTACCTCTCTGATCATCGCAGGTTTTAACCTTGTGCAATAATGTATCTTTGCATAAAGAATTGAATATGTTCACTACCCTTGCCAATACTATTTTTAAAGAAAGTATCGATACTTATCATATTAAGGACAACGTAGACCAAGAATTCAAGAACCCTTACGACAAACAAACCATCGAGCATCTTTTATATCGCAAAAATTGGATCGATACCGTTCAATGGCATTACGAAGATATCATTAGAAATCCCAATATCGACCCGGAGGCGGCTCTGGTATTAAAGCGCAAAATAGATGCCAGTAATCAAGATAGAACCGATTTAGTGGAATATATCGACAGTTACTTCTTGAGTAAATATCAAGATGTTGAAGTGCGGGAAAATGCTTCTATAAATACCGAAAGCCCTGCTTGGGCAATAGATCGATTATCTATTCTTGCCTTGAAAATATATCATATGCAAGAAGAAGTTGATCGAATAGATGCTTCTAAAGCGCATATAGAGGCATGTTCAAATAAATTAACGGTTTTGAGGGAGCAACGCAGAGACCTTTCCACAGCTATCGACCAACTTTTAGATGATATTGCAGTAGGTAAAAAGTATATGAAGGTGTATAAACAAATGAAAATGTACAATGACGACGAACTAAATCCGGTATTGCGTGGTCAAAAGGGGTAATACGGCACATGTATTGATCGTGCGTTTCTCTGCTATGGGAGATGTGGCAATGCTGGTTCCATGTATCTTGGCATTGAGGGAGCAGTATCCTAACCTGAAAATAACGATCCTCACTAGAGAACGGTTTAAACCCATTTTCAACGGTGTAAAGAATGTTACTGTTTTTTCGGCAAAGGTTCAAAAAGAACACAAGGGTTTTATCGGCCTTTACCGATTATACCGTCAACTCAATACGTTAGGGATTGACGCCGTTGCAGATACCCATAATGTATTGCGAAGTAAAATCTTAAAACTTTTTTTTGACTTAAAAGGGATCACCGTTGCTCAAATAGACAAAGGTAGAAAAGAAAAAAAACGGCTAATAAATCGTAAGGTTTTTAAACAGCTAAAAACGACGCACCGGCGTTATACGGATGTATTTCAACAATTGAAACTTCCCATAGACTTGACTAAAGATAATGTCCTGCCTACTATGGCCCTGCCTAAAATAATGGAGGGTAGTTCGGATGCCGATACCATTTTGATTGGGATAGCCCCTTTTGCAGCTTATAAAAGTAAAATGTACCCATTGGTATTAATGAATGGGGTGCTCGAAAAATTAACAACAAATCCGCATGTTAAAGTTCTGCTGTTCGGTGGTGGGCAACAAGAGGTAAATCAATTGGAAGCCGTTCAAAATAGATTTTCAAATAATGTTATCAATGTTGCGGGCAAACTTTCATTTGAAGAAGAACTGGCGGTCATATCAAATCTTAGACTTATGATCGCTATGGATAGTGGTAATGGGCACTTGGCCGCCAATTACGGAGTTGATGTCGTTACCCTTTGGGGCGTTACCCACCCTTATGCCGGCTTTGCCCCTTTCGGCCAACCCCTTGAAAATTCCATTTGTGCCGACAGGGAAAAATATCCATTAATTCCGACCTCAGTGTATGGCAACAAGCATCCACCCGGATATGAAAAAGTCATGGAAACCATATCGCCTGAAACAGTATATCAGATGATTATCGATAAACTTGATGCCCGTTAGAGAGCTCTGGGCATGAAATGGAATCGAAATATTGTTTTAGTTGCCCTAAGTAGTTTTGTCTTAAAACACTGGCATTACCTTCAACCAGTAAGGTCCTAACTCCGAAGTAAGAAGAAATAATATGGTTCGCCACACTTTCACAATCTATATGCTGGTCTAAGTAACCATCTAATTGCCCTTTTTTAAGAATTGAAATTAAGTTAATCTCCCAAACTTGAAGAATATCCAAAAGGTATTTGCTGATTTTTTTATTCCTGTTATTGAACTCATTGATAAAATTCGCAAGCATAAAACCGTAATTGTTTGAACTGTTCAACACTTTTTCAAGCTCATTGTCAAAAAGGTCCATCAGTATGGGAAAAGGATTTCGTTTATAGTTTACGGGCGGTATCAGAAGGTTCAAGATATCTTGAAATATCAAGTTTTGTGTTATACTTATAAAAAAGTCTTCCTTAGTTTGAAAATAATGCTCAAAAACCGCTTTTGTAATCGATAAATCCCTTAAAATATCATTTAAGGAAGTATTGTAATAACCATTTTCATAAAAAAGACGAAGGCCCCTATCACGCAGTAAATGAAGTGTTTTGCTCTTTTCAAAAGTTGTTTCCATAAGATTTGGTGACTAAGATTAATAATTCAAGTAGGTTTGTTTTACAAATTTCAAAAGAAATACCTGTAAGATAAATCTTATAAGATTATCAGTATGAAAATATCGTTACAGTGCAGTATTTGACGATTTTTTGAAAAGAGGATGGGTTTTTAAATTCCAATTATCGATAAAAAAGACCATTTGTCGTTATTTCACCCTTTCAAGTCTTTACAGATTTAACTTACATGTTCTCCAATGTTTCTCGCTCTTAGTCCAATTGCTATTTTGATATAAGTTTTTAAGTAAGACCTAAAATAAATAGGAACAAAAAAAGTTTATGTTTTACCAAACTTAAATATCCAAACCTTAAACCAACCCATTATGATTACGGCTTACTACCCCGATAGCCCTAAAGCAGTACCCAAAAAATTAACGGCGTTACCCCCATCCTATCAATTGAGGGCTTTCTTGGCCATAGTCGCCATTATATTGTTTTTTATGCTTTACGGGGCACTGGTCGTTGGACTGGGATACTTGCTTTATTATGCACTTGTATATGACATGGGCGTAATCAACAAACTAACTATTCTGTTGAAAGTTGGTGCAATAGCAGGGGCTGGCATGCTTTTTATTTTTACCCTAAAGTTCATATTTAAACTTAAAAACCACAAACCCAATAACCGCATTAAGTTGGTAAAAGGGAAAAACCTTGAGCTATGGGGCTTCATTGGGCAAATCTGTAAAGAGACCGGGGCACCCAAACCCAAAAACATCTATGTAGATCCAGATGTGAATGCATATGTAGCTTATAGTAATATGTGGTTGAGCCTTTTTCTACCTGTGAGAAAAGAACTTACGATAGGTATGGGATTGACCGATTGTTTGAACCTTTCTGAATTTAAGGCCGTCATAAGTCATGAATTTGGTCATTTTGCACAACGCAGTATGAAAATAGGCAGTTATATTATTTCTGCGAACACGATTATTCACGATATGATCTTTGAAAGGGACAAATGGGACGATACTTTAGATCAGTGGAGGGCTTCAGACCTGAGGTTATCGGCAGCGGCCTGGGTGATTACCCCTATGATTTGGGTAATAAGACAGCTTTTGAACCTATTTTATCAATTTTTGAATATGATGTATTCTTCCCTTTCAAGGGAAATGGAGTTCAATGCCGATAAGGTTGCCGTAAAGACCTCTGGAAGCGATGCCATAATCTCGGCACTATGGAAATTGGACGGAGGGGTATCAGCATGGCAGGCAACTTTGAACCACAGCATTTTAGCGGGCAAGAAGAATATTTTTGTAAAAAACCTATATCGGCATAATGCATTTGCTATTGAAAGAGGTGCAACGGCGCAAAAAAATCTTCTTGATGCTTTGCCCAATGATATTAGAGGAGGCAAGAAGTATTTTTCCAGTTCTGAACTTTCAACGGTAGGCATGTATGCCAGTCATCCACCGAATGACAGAAGGGAAGACAATGCGAAGGTACCGTATATCAATTGCGAAGCCGATAAAAGATCACCTTGGAAGTTATTTGGCGATAAAGAAGCTTTACAAGAAGAAATGACACTGTTGGTTTATAAGCTTTACTTGGATAAAAAACCAAAAGAATGGCAGGCATCTGAAGTACTCGAAGAATTCATTACCTCTGAGACCCAGGGTGCTGATTTGGCCAAAGAATATGAAAACACTTTTTTAAATCGATTTTTACAGATTCCGAATGATGAAAAATTAAATACGGAGATTCAACAATTGGGGATACCTAGAAAAGCTCTTCTAAATGAGTTGAAAGCCGAACTTAAAGAATTGATGAGACCCGTAGAAGAAATAGAGGATTTGCTGTTAAAAGCCCAGCAGATTGCCCAAGGAACCACCAAAGAGAAATCATTTTCTTTTAAAGGGGTGGAGTATAAGAAGAAGAATTTAGAGAACGGCTATAATTTTCTGCTAAGTAAACGAGAAGAACTCTTCAATCGAGGTTTTGAGTCTTGGGATACTACCTTCTGTGCATTTTTCATCGCTCTGGCAAAAACACAAGGAAAAGAAGCGAAATTGAAACAATTGTATGGACAGCATCAATCACTTTCTTTTTTGTATCGCACCATAAGTGCTACAAAAAATAAAATTTATGAAAATGTAATGGACCTTCAATCGCGGGGTGAGGTTAGCAAAGAACAACTTCATTCTTTGACTGCGAGTGTAAAACAGGCCTTTGAAAAACTTAACGAAGAGCTCAATGTTTTTAACGAACGAAATTTTGTGAAAATGCCCAATATTGCTTCAATAGATGATTTAAAAGAAGCCCTGGTCGATATGGGTCAATTTAAGATTGAACACGGATTGATATTTGAAAATGGAGGTTTTCAAAAAATGATGGAACAACTAGAGAATGCGGTTTACAATTGTCATAGAATAGATCAAAAAAGCATTGCGTGTATTCTAGTCTTCCATAAAACCTTAGAATCGACCCTAAATGCTTAGACCATAAAAGAGTAATTTCACATTGGTTGGTTTTTGTTTCTTCAGTAGATTTCCATTACCTTAAAACTGATAATCAACCAATGTCAATTATGACCTTTTTGATGTTTTATAATAGGGTATTGAATGAAAACAACACCTTAGAGGAGCTTCCTTTTCCTGTTGGGAAAGTGTTCTTTCAAAAAGGCACGGTAATTACCGATTATAACGAAATAGAAAATGCGGTCTATTTTGTCAATAGCGGAATTATAGAGTTGAGTATAAAAAGCTATATGACGGAGAAAATCATTGACTTCTTTTTTGAGAATGAAATGGTGGCGAGTCTAACTTCTTTTCTATTGCAATCGGAAAGTGATGTAAAATTGACGGCACTAATGGATTGTGAGCTGGAAATGGTAAAATACCACCATCTTATGGAGGCTTATGATCATGATTTAAGTATAAATAAGTTTGGGCGAAAAATTATGGAGGGGGCCTACATTCGAAAATCAAATCGAGAAAAGGCATTGTTGAGTAAAACAGCCGAAGAAATTTATACCGAAATGTTCCATACCCACACAAAATACATCTCACAGATTCCCGTGAACAAGATTGCCAAGTATCTTGGAATACACCCTGAGAGTTTGAGTAGAATTCGTAAAAAACTAAATTCCTAACATAGGTCAAGTCTTTTTTTTAGTCCGGGATTTCAACTGCATATAGTTTTGTAGCTGAAATTTTAAACTAAAAATCATGGAAAGTTTCATCAATCAACTGCCCACCCCATGGGCAATTTTATCAGACCCTGTTTCTTTAATCGTGTATGCTATTTTCGGAGTATTATTTCTTTGGGAAACGCTAGTTCCCGCAAGGGCATTGCCAAAGATTCCGTATTGGAAACTGAAAGGACTTCTTTTCTTTTTCGCCTATGTTTTGCTCACTACCTATATTCCGTTGTTATGGGATGGCTTTCTGGCACCCTATCAATTACTTGATTTAAGTTCATGGAATCTGCCCTTACAAATAACCATTGGTATATTTTTGGTCGTACTGGTGCAATACGGTTGGCATATCAGCATGCACAAATCAGATTTTTTGTTTCGTGTATCCCATCAAATGCACCACAGTGCCGAGCGATTGGATGTGCCAAGTGCGTTTATGTTCAGTATCAATGATATGATTGGACTTTCACTGGTCGGCTCTATCAGCTTCACCTTGCTTATGGGCCTATCTCCCCAAGCAATTACCGTCATTATCCTGAGCTTAACATTTTTAGGGGTATTTCAACATGCCAATATTAAAACGCCAAGGTGGTTGGGGTACATTATACAAAGACCTGAGAGCCATTCACTGCATCACGCCAAAGGTATACATAGGTATAATTATGCCGATTTACCTATAATAGATATACTTTTTGGAACTTTTAAGAATCCAAAATCTTTTGAAAAAGAAACTGGATATTATCCAGGCGCCTCAAATCGAATTTTAGAGATGTTGAGGTTTAAGGATGTAACCTCAAAGTAAATTTTGGTATTTCATTGGCTATTGAAAGTCCATTCAGCTGATGATATTTTCCTCGATGAAGACAACTTATTACCGTATTCGTTTATTCCATTGGATTCAATAGAATTTTGACAATAAAAACCCCCAAAGTAGTTTTGGGGGTTTTAAACCAATGTACTTTTTCTAACAACACCCGCCACCATCGTAATGGTAGGTAGATTTGCTGATAAAAATATCATTCCTGCCAAGTGAAGCAAGGGCACCAGCGGTCTTGTCACATACGGCCAAAGGCTGGTTTTTTAATAGGACATGTCCTTTGTTATCATCAAAATAGTCTTCATCGCCATAGTAGATGGCCGCTTTACCCGTAAACACACAAGGGCCATCTTCTGGCATAGGATCTTTAATTGCCGCAACTTCAATAGATTCAATATAAATCAATTCATCCGTTGGATATGCACCTGGCGCCAAAACACGATATGGTTTTCTGGCCCGAATTTCAATGGTGCCAAAACCAACATCGGTCAATGCTTTAACATATTGCTTTATGGGCAAGCTACCGCTTAAGCAAAGTGCCCTAAGCCGATCATCATTGCGAAGGGTCTCGTTCATTTCTTGCTCACAGGTAGGATCGCTCATTACCAATTTACCATGGGGTTTCAAGACTCGGTACATTTCTTCAATGGCCCGTTTCAAATCTTCCTCCTTGAAAATATTGAACAAGCAGTTTTGTGCTGCTACGTCAATAGTGTTGTCTTCCACAGGTAGGTTGAGGGCATCTCCTTTTTTCAATTCCACAAAGTCCGACTTGAACCAATCGTTCTCAACTTCGGCAATTTTGAAGTTTTGTCTACTGGCTTCCAACATTTCATCAACCACGTCAACACCTACTACCCCGCCTTTTTGGCGATTAAAGTATGAGAATTGCAAAAGTTCCATTCCACCGCCAACACCAACGTAGAGCATTTTAGGGTTGTTTGAGAGGTCTCTTGCATGAACAGTGCTTCCACAGCCATAGTTCATCTCTTGCATTATTTTAGGAATTTTAAGTCCTGGTAATTCCCAAATAGGGTTAGTGGTGCAGCATAGCCCTACATCAGGGGTCAAAGCGGCTTCTTTGTATAAATCGTTTGTAGCTTGTAAGTAACTCATTGTCGTAACTTTTTGTGAGGTCGAGATGTCATCCTGAGCGCAGTCGAAGGAGCATCGAGACCTAATTAAAATTTTTGTTTTTATGACCTCTCGACTGCGCTCGAAAAGACATTTATTTTGTTCTAATTCTTTCTATGCAACCGTCCCTTGACAACTACTTCCGGCTCCGGCTGTGCAGCCATAGCAGTGTTGCGAGATGATAATATTTCTATCGTTTAAAAGATCTTCGTTGTATTCACTAATGTGTTTTACCTTACTGGCAACTTTAAGGTCTAACATTTGGTTAAAATCACAGTCATAGAGCCAACCGTCCCAACTGATTGAAATGGTATTGGTACACATGACATTTGCCACGGCGGCAGGGTTATACGCCTCTACTAAGGCGTACATGTAATCTTCGTAATTCTCTGAGGCTATCAAATAATCCAAGAAACGGGCTATTGGAAGATTGGTAATGGCAAAAAGATTGTGGAACTGAATTCCAAAATCCTCATCCAAGGCTTTTTTAAAGTCTTTTTCCATGGCGGCTTGATCTCCGGGCAAATAGGCTCCAGATGGATTGTAAACCAAATCCAACCGTAAATCACTGCCAGGCATACCATAACCCCTTGCATTTAGTTCTTGCAATGCTTTGATAGATTTATCAAAAACACCATCGCCCCGTTGTTTATCCGTTTTACCACGGGTATAATGAGGCATGGAAGAGATAACGTGTACATTGTGTTTTTTGAAGAAATCGGGCAGGTCATAATACTTCTTATTGGCTCGAATGATGGTCAAGTTCGAACGCACTATAAAATCTTTGATGCCCGCTTTGGCGGCTTCTTCTACAAACCAACGAAAATCAGGATTCATTTCAGGCGCACCTCCAGTTAAATCCAAAGTGTGGGCACCAGTATTTTTGATGACCTCCAAGCACTGTTGCATGGTCTCGCGTGTCATGATTTCTTTACGGTCTGGACCCGCATCCACATGACAATGCTCACAGACCTGGTTGCACATATAACCTACATTGATCTGTAAAATCTCCAATTTGTTAGGGCGCAGGGGAAAATGGCCAATTTCAGAAATCTTATCTTTAAAATAGGGCAGTTCTCCATCAGCGAAAATACCACCATCCAGTATCTGTAGTTGCTTGTTAGTGCCTGCCAATTCGTTATC
Organism: Croceitalea sp. MTPC5; assembly: GCF_036985505.1. Taxonomy (NCBI): domain Bacteria; kingdom Pseudomonadati; phylum Bacteroidota; class Flavobacteriia; order Flavobacteriales; family Flavobacteriaceae; genus Croceitalea; species Croceitalea sp. MTPC5. The sequence continues at coordinate 166,674 of NZ_BTGQ01000005.1, read as the reverse complement.
CCTCGCTTTAAGCGACTTCTGTAAAGGCCTTTTTTTTGGTAAAATACTTTTTTCCATTTGTTCTAGTTTGAACCCAAAACCTTGGGTTCGTTACATTGAAAGCTTATTGTACTTGTTCATCATCTGTACCCCATGCACCAAAGTGGCACCACTTTCAATAGCTGCCCCGACATGTACGGATTCCATCATTTCTTCTTTTGTAATACCACGCTGTAACCCATCTTTGGTATAGGCATCGATACAGTAGGGGCATTTTACCACATGCGAAACGGCCAAGGCAATTAAAGACTTTTCTCGAGCGCTTAGCGCACCTTCTTCAAAAACTTTTCCGTAATAATCAAAAAATTTCGTTCCCAGTTCTTCACTCCATTCGGTGATTTTACCAAATTTGCGTAGATCGGCAGGGTCGTAATATGAATTTGCCATTTTTAATAGTTTTAGGTGTTGTTAGATTAGACACTACGATTTCCTTCTAGTGATAAGGAGTATAAAATCGTATTGTTATTAAGGTATTTTATCCGTATTGGATTTAAATACAGGTGAGGGGCAGTGAAAGGGGAGACCCCTTATTGAATAAAGAGTAGGAGGTTAAACTTTTATAATGTACTTCCCCTTCTAAAAAGGTGAGGCGTTTTTTTGACCGAATAGCAGTCATAATCCTTTGTAATTCCCTTGAAATGGAGTGGGTAAAATTAAGTAGGCAATCGATATCCTTTTCAACATCAATGTCTCGTAGTACGGGAAGGTGGTAAACCTTCGAATTATTAGACCGAAGTAAAGTTGAAATCCTATTGAAAAGCCCAAATCTTTGCCAGGGCAGCCTTAAGAAAACCTTGGCGTCAAAATCGGACCGGTGAAGCCCCATTAAATAAAAACCCCCATCAAAAGTAGGTCCGAGTACGGTTCTGCCCTGCTGCAATTGGACGGCAGCTGTAGACAAGTGATTCGTTTTCAATTGTGGGCTATCATTACCGATGGTAATGACATGGTCAAATCCTTTTTTAAAAATTTCTTGAATGGCATTGACGAAGCGCTCACCAAAAGTCGTTCCAAGTTGTTCCCTTTCGGTATAATGAAAACAAGGTAGCCCTGTACGTCTTGCTTTTACGAGGGTATCACGGTTTAGCGCTTCAAAAAGCTGCGGATTTTTAGTGAACGATTTGTTCAGCATTTCCTTTTCCGCCGAATGGGAAAAAATCAGAATTGCAGTATTATATTGGGCAGCAGTCAATTAAAAAATGGATTGTTTTTTAAATACGTTGGGTTACGTCCACATACTTCAGTCGAAAGTAAGGTTAAAACTTTACGTAATGTAATAAATTTTAACAAACGTATTAATTTTGATTTGGTATGAACAACAAAATCTATAGTGGGATAAGGTTCTTTTCATAACTTTTCAAAAAGGGAATGTGCTTCGACCTGGAAATTTTGTATGTTGATTCGCTTCGATAAAAATTAGTTTTCTGGAGGGCCGATTTTTTGTTTTAAAGGTATGAAGGGATTGGAAAAAATAAAGGGCCAAATAGGGTTGGTATTATCTGGTGGAGGCATCAGGGGCATGGCCCATATCGGGCTGCTCAAAGCATTAAAGGAACATAATATCGAACCTGAACAAATTGCGGGCAGTAGCGTTGGTGCGTTGGTGGGTGCATTATATGCCAATGGAAATAGCATTGATGATATGCTGAATTTCTTCAAGGATACCCCCATTTTCCAGTACAGTTTTTTTGCCATTGGTAAACCTGGGTTGATCGATACGGCCAAATACTATGATATCTTCAAAAGGTATTTTGTTGAGGATAGTTTTGAGGCACTTACAAAAAAGCTGTTCGTTGTCACCACTGATTTGTTAAAGGGGGAAGAGGTTCTATTTGAAGAAGGCCCTTTAATTTATCCTTTACTGGCATCAGCCGCATTGACCCCGGTTTTTAGCCCGATTGAAATCAACAGGTCCCTTTACGCCGACGGTGGAATTATGAACAACTTCCCCAAAGAATATTTAGATGGGAATTGCGATTTTATCATCGGCAGTAATGTATCCATAGCCGAAGAACTACGTAAAAAAGATTTAAAAAATGCCTTGCAATTGGCTGGGCGTGTCACCGGATTGATGATTTATGCCTCATGCAAGGCAAAATTGGCCCAGTGTGATCTGTTTATTGAACCCAAGGCATTGGAAGCTATTGGCGTTTTAGACAAAAAGGGTATTGAAAAGGCTTACAATTTGGGCTATGAATATACGAGCAAAGCCCTTGAAGGCTTAAGCAAGGAGGCATCGTCGTCGAATTGAATGCGAACTAAACGTCATCGTAATCGATTTTGATAGCGGATGTCGTGGCATGCGCTTGACAGGTTAATATCAAGCCCTCGGCAACCTCGCTATCAGTAAGAATCTGATTTTTCACCATTTCAGCCTTTCCCTCGGTGACCCGTGCAATACAACTGCTGCAAACCCCGCCTTGGCAAGAGTATGGAGCATCAATATTTTCTTTTAATACGGCATCTAATACCAAGTCTTTTTGGTCCATGGTAAAAGAAAATGTTTCGTCATCCACAGTAACTTTCACATGTGTTCTGCCTTCCAGATTTTCAGCTATCGTGTCGTCTGGAGCGGTACTGGTGAACAGCTCAAAAAGAATGTTGTCTTCAGAAACGCCATTATTCTTAAGGGTTTCGGAAACCGTATTTATCATGGCTTCAGGGCCACATAGATAGAAGGCGTCAAAATCGAAATCTTTGAATTTGTTTTTGGTAATAAGGTTGACCGTTGAGGTTTCAATACGACCAAAAAGACAATCTGGTTCGGTTGAGCGGCTATAGATATGCTGAACAAAAAACCGTTCGTTATATTTTGCTTGTAGTGCCTTGAGTTTATCAAGGTACATGGTCTCAGTTGGGGTCTGGTTACCGAAAACCAAAACAAAACGATTGTTCAGATTGCTCTCCAATACGGTTTCAGCGATACTCATAATCGGTGTAATTCCACTACCCGCGGCAAAAGCACCAATTGTTTTTTCTGAACCGTTATTTTCAAAAACAAAACGGCCTTCAGGGGGCATAACTTCTAAAACATCCCCCGTTTTGACACTTTCATTGGCATAAACCGAAAATGTACCATCTGGTACTTTCTTAATCCCTACCGTTAGTTTGCCTGACGATGGGGCAGAAGAAATGGAGTAGGCCCTACGAACCTCTTCTCCATCAATATCATGTTTTAGCGTGATGTATTGGCCAGCGACAAAAGAAAAAGTCTTTTTTAGGTTCTCGGGTATAGTAAAAGTAAGGGCTACGGCGTTCGGGGTTAATCGGTCAACCGCTGCAATGGTCAATGCGTGAAAATCGCTCATGGAATCAATTTTTGGGCAAAATTAATGATTCATAAAATTCTTAAGGCGGTTTTGTACAAATTGAATGGACTTTGTAACAAATTAGTAACTTTCAGCACAAATACTAAAGAACAAATTGACCAACGACATGTTCAACCGTTTCATAAGTCTTCAGTGGAAATCTTTCTTTCGTTCGTCTTCATTTGGTAAAAGTCTGGGCATCAAAATCTTTATGGGTTTCATGATGCTTTATCTTTTGGCTTCCTTGGCAATGATGGGTGGGTTTTTGTACTTGATATTGAGAAAATTGGTGCCAAATGAAGGCCCGATGTGGGTGTTGAGCCAATACCTTATTTTCTGGATTATTGGGGAATTAATGCTACGGTATTTTATGCAAAAGCTGCCGGTAATGGACATTAAACCCATGCTGATCAATAATATCAAAAAATCAAAAATTGTCAACTATATCTTGGGTAGGTCCGCTTTTTCGGGTTTCAATATGCTGTCATTGGTTTGTTTTTTTCCTTTTTCGGTGGTCTTGATTAGCAATGGCTATCCTGTTTTAAATGTTTTGTTGTGGTTGGTCGCAATGATTTCCATCGCACTTTGCTTGAATTATGTCAATTTTATCATCAATAAAAACGACAAGGCGTTAGCGGTGATTTTAGGCGTTGCGATAATTCTATACGGCTTGGATTACTTTGATGTATTACCGGTAATGGCCTTTTTCGGACCCGTTTTTCATGCATTGTATGCCTATCCGATTACGGTGCTGATTCCCATAGGGTTTTTGGTAGCGGTATATGCCATCAATTTTAAGTATCTAAAAAGGGTATTGTACCTAGATAGTGCTTTGAAGGTAGAATCGAAGGTCGTTGAAACCTCAGAGCTGGCTTGGACCAAAAGATTTGGGGATATGGCTCCCTTTTTACAACTAGATCTTAGATTGATATGGCGTAACAAACGCACGAAAGCGCAAGTATTCATTTCGTTACTTTTCGTATTCTACGGGCTTATATTCTACACACAAGAAATATACGCCAACATGGTATTCATGCATGTGTTCTTAGGCATATTCATGACAGGTATTTTCTTATCGAATTTTGGGCAGTTCATCCCAGCTTGGGATAGTGCCTATTACAGCATGATGATGTCGCAGAACATACCCTTACGTAAATATTTGGAATCAAAGGCATTGTTGATTACCGTCAGTGTCGTGGCCATGTTCCTTCTGACGATTCCCTATGTTTATTTTGGCTGGAACATATTAGTGGTGAATATCGCCTGTGCCATTTATAACCTTGGGGTGAATGTACCCGTTATCCTGTATTTCGGATCTTTCAATAAAAAAAGGATTGAATTGGACAAAAGTCCGTTTGGCAATATGCAAGGTACCAGCGCTACCCAGTTTTTGATTATGCTGCCGGTTTTAGTGATCCCAATGGTGATTTTTTCAGTTTTAAATCTATTGATTGGCCTTGAGATTGCGGCAGGTGTGATCATTGTGATTGGCGTTATAGGATTGGTGCTGCGTAACAAGTTACTTGATGCGATTACAGACCAATACCGCAAAAAGAAATATGGCATGGTGGCCGGGTTCAAAGAAAAGAATAGCTAAGACCGAAATTAGGCTTAAGTGATAAGCAAAGTTTGAAAATAGCCGTAAAAACGTAAAGAAAAAACCAATGATTAAAGTAGATGACCTTTCTAAGAAATATGGAGCTCAGACCGTTTTAAATATTGAATCTCTTGAAATTCCGAAAGGGCAGAGTTTTGGCCTGGTAGGCAATAATGGTGCAGGTAAAACAACATTATTTAGCCTGTTGCTTGATTTGATTCAACCTACAACGGGGCATATTGTGAATAATGAGGTTCAGGTCAATCAAAGTGAAGCCTGGAAACCCTTTACTTCGGCCTTTATCGATGAAACCTTTTTGATTGGGTACTTGACCCCTGAAGAATATTTTTATTTTATTGGGGAATTGCGTGCAAGGAACAAAGCGGATGTAGACACATTGCTGGCGCAGTTCCAAGATTTCTTCCATGGTGAAATTTTAGGTCAGAAAAAATACTTACGCGACCTATCAAAAGGCAATCAAAAGAAAGTAGGCATTGTTGCGAGCTTTATCGGAAATCCGGAAGTGGTGATATTGGATGAACCCTTTGCCAATTTAGACCCTACCACCCAAATACGTTTAAAGGGAATCATCAAAGACTTGGCGGCAAAGGAAGAGGTGACCGTTTTGGTATCAAGTCACGACTTGATGCATGTTACCGATGTTTGCGAGCGCATCGTAGTACTTAATAAAGGTGAAGTGGTAAAAGACATCAAAACCTCAGAAGAGACTTTAAAGGAATTGGAAGCGTTTTTTGGGGGATGACATTCTAAAAGAATCGCGAATGTTTAGTTAAATTGAGGCGATATAATGAATGTTCTAACCAAACTTAAGACATTGCGATATTTACTTCCATTTCATTGGAAAATGCCATTATCCATAAAGGCAAGCATAGAGAATTCGTTAGGCACATTCGTCTTGTTACTTGGCTTCTGTCTCGTTTTTGGTTCGAACCTTCATAGCCAAAAGCAGACAGTAACACCTATTGAATTGGTCAAGAATGACAGTGTGTATTATCCTGTAAATAAAATTGCGATTTACCTTGATACTACAAAATCACTCACCTTTGATACCATTCAAAAGCAGGTATTTGAGAATACCCTCGCTGATATTGACAACACACAAGGGTTCTTATGGCATCGTTTCAAAATAGCGGACCCGGTGCAAAGTGACTCGCTCTTGATCTATGACTTTGCAAGTGATTTTTTGACCATATATACACCTTATATAGGCGGTTATAAAAAAACGGAGACAGGAATTTGTTATAAACTTAAAAAGCCAGTAACGAATACCATATTTGAGATTGCAATTACTTCATTGCCAACGGATTCCATAGATTTTAGCAGACCGTTTTACGCAATGAAAAAGACGGTCAGCAGTGCTGGCATGTACAACAGAAAACTCGGATTTGAGTTTATGCATTCCAATAATCCGGATTCAAGAAAGTTTATCGATTTGGTCTCACAAGCCAAGTTGCCTAAATACCTCTCTGTTTATGCAGGGGTATTTCTCATTTCCTGCCTATTGTTCTTGGTAGGGTTTCTAATGACCATCGACAAGAACTTTTTGATCTACAGTCTTTACCTATTTTTCACAACTACTTTATTTATAGGGACCATACCTTTTTTCTTCAATATTTTAAATGCAATTAACCCCATGCTCCCGTTTTTTTTGGGCAAGGTTTCCACCCTAGTGGCCACGGGTTTATATTTCTTTTTTGCCATACGGATTCTTGAAGTTGAAGAGGAGTTGCCGAGAACATTTTTTTTGAGCAAAATAGTTCTTGCCATTATCTCGATTTTCATTGTTGCCTACGTTGCGATATTATTGGCCAACCCTTTCAACGCTTATACGATAGGGGCATTTAAATGGTTTCGCATCATTTTTGGAGTGCTCTCCTTTACCATGTTCGTTTATCTAGCTGTAGTCTTAAAGCGCACTTTAGTACGTAAACTAGTGCTTTTCGGTAGCTTTTTGTTGATCATCGGTAACATATTCTCTTTAGTGTTGGGTAGTTTTTTCTTTTTCTTGAATACGGCCGTTGTTGAAATCTTGATTTTTTGGGCCGTAGTGAATTATAACAATAAAATTAATGTCAGAAAAAAAGTGCTCGCCCAATACGAACTCGAAAATGAGCGGCTTTTAAAAGAAGATATCAAAAAGTTGAGCTTGGCAAAATCAACTTTCTTTGCCAATATCTCCCATGAGCTGCGAACACCCTTGACGCTTATGGCGACACCCATTCAACAAAAGCTGCAGCAGCCAGGTCTTTCTGCAAAGGAGCGTAAGGAATACAACTTGATATTACGCAATAATACCCGTCTGGTCAATCTTGTAGACGAACTTCTGGACCTGTCAAAACTAGAGTCGGGCAACCTCAGTTTAAAAGTGGCTCAAATCGATATACGTAGTTTTCTGAAATCGCAAATTGAGCCCTTTCAATATCTAGCGGAGTCAAACCGATTGGATTTTGACACTAGTCTGAATATTACGCAAGAATTTATTTGGATAGACCGGGAAGCACTGCAAAAAATAATATCCAACCTGTTTTCAAACGCTATCAAGTACAGCCATGGCCAAGGTAGTGTAAAAGGATTTTTTACCGTGACCCCAAAAGAGCTTTCCATTGTAATAAAGAATACTGCAGATCCCTTGACCGAGGTGCAAAAACAACAACTTTTTGATAGATTCTATCAGGCAAACGAGTTTAATGAAGGTGCTGGTATCGGTTTGGCTTTGGTAAACGAATTGGTAGAATTACATCAAGGTAGGATAACCGTGGAAAATGAAGATGGTTTTATCGTGTTCAAGGTTTCCCTTCCCTGCCACAAATCGAATTTTAAGACTGAAGAATTGCATGAAGGGATAACCATACCTTCGAAGGCCGCAAATGCCATACCGGCCGCTGCTACTATTACAGAAGATGATGCATTTGCGAATGGGGAATCATTACCCTTACTTCTTATTATTGAAGATAACCCTGACCTAAGAACGGTTTTAAAGGAAACCTTTCTCGAAGAATATCAAATTGATTTCGCTATCGATGGCGAAGAAGGTCTAATCAAAGCCATAAGCTTAGTGCCAGACCTAATTCTTTCTGATGTAATGATGCCCAGAAAGAATGGCGTGGAACTCACCCAAGAACTCAAAGACCATGAACTCACCAGTCACATCCCCATTATTTTGCTCACCGCAAAAGCGGGCGACGAAAATGAATTGACAGGTATCAAAAGCGGCGCCGATGATTACATTACCAAACCTTTTAACAGTGCCCTGTTAAAATCGAAAATGACCAATTTGATCCACAATAGAAAGCGAATGCGGGCACGCTACAGCCAAGAGGTCATTTTAAGACCAAAAGACATTGCGGTAACGCCTTCTGATCAAATCTTATTGGAGCGCATTCAGTCCGTTCTTGACGTTTCTTTGACGGAACCTTCGTTTTCCGCAGAAGACTTCGCTAAGGCATTGGGCTTTAGCCGCATGCAACTGCATCGAAAATTGAAAGCCCTCACAGGTCTTTCCGCATCAGGGTTCATTAGGTCGCAAAGATTAAAATTAGCGGCCCAGCAACTTGAAAAATCAGGCGCCAATGTGTCTGAGGTATGCTATCAAACAGGCTTTAACAACCTATCTTATTTTGCCAAGTGCTTTAAGGAAGCCTACGGGGTAACCCCGTCACAATACCCAAAAAAGGACTAAAACCTTCCATTTATCCACGGTTTTCAGCAGGTGACACAGCATGTTACATAATTGTTCAAACCTGTTACAATGCTCGCATACCCCGCAGCTAAAGGGCCGTATTTTAGTTTCAACTTTTTATCAAGAAAAGGCAATCGTTCATATACGGTCATGTAATGGCATCTTAAGATCCCCTTAAACGATAATGGGTTACAAAAAGAAACTCTAACCTATGCCCTTCCTTGAGGTGAAAAATCCGAAGGTGTTAACCTTTTGTTGATCAATAGCATAAAATGGAAGTAGTGAAAATAGAATTAACCATTCAAATAAAGTAGATATGAAAACGAGATTAGGTATGGTATATGTCGTATTGGCGATGTTGATTTCATGTACCGACGAACTTAAGGAAAATGACGGCGCCCTGTTCGCTGTTAGTTCGGAAATTGAGTTGCAAAAAGAAAAACCAACTGCTGAAAACAGTCTCTACGAAGGGGATCTTTACCGCTTTTATTTAAATGGCGAAATAGAGACAACAGATTTGGAAATCGCAGCACTACAAAAGTTGTTGGACAGTGGTAAGGATGAGGCGGATACCAAAGAAAAGTTACAAAAAGCATTCGCTTATAGGGCCGGTTTAAAAGTTGAGCTTGGTAAGATACAAGATGTTTTCATCGGGGTAAAACCACCAAGACCACCATGCCCAAAACCTCGAAGATGTGATTTTGACTTTGATTTCGGCATAGCACCTGGAGGAGCAGAAAACCTCGACATAGTTATTCGAGATAGCAAGGGAACCGCATATGGAGGTACTACGGGAGGTTTAGGGGAAATATTGCAACCTAAAGGAGGTTCCATTGTATTCAAATCCTTCAATCTTAAAAAATTTAAAGGTAATGGTACCGTTGCCGTAAAGTATACTGATAGTGCTGGAAAAACGCGTGAATATGAATTCAACTATAATCCAGAGTAGCCTTTAGACATTTTTTGGTAGAAAGCCCCATGGTTCCATGGGGCTACTTCAATTTATCACAAGCCTTTTGTTTCAAAGTTCGACGATACATCAGTTTTTTTTAGGTTCCCTTTTCAAGCACTTGGCAAATGCCACGTCCAAGAAGCGACAGGTCAAAAGAATGATTCTTCGTGCCCGATAGGTTTAATTATTTTCGATATATTGGTTACTATGAGTAGCAGGGGCCTTACTTGTTTTCTCTTAATTTTTGCTTTGCTGGGTGCTACTGGGTTATTTGGCCAAGAGAACGAGCTGATAAAAGCCGAAGAGCACTATTGGACCCATAAAGATAGTAGCGCCTACTATTTTGAAATTGCCTTTGATTTGGCCAAATCGAAAAATGATAGCATAAATGCATTTGGTATCCTTTGCGAAAAAGTGGCTTTGTTCAGTTATCATCGAGATCGATTACAAGAAAAAAATGAACTTGTCAGGGCAGACAGTCTTTTAGGTGTGATTGCCAAGTCAAATGATATTTCCGCAGTTGGCAAATACTATAAATACTATCATTGGTATAATAAAGGATCTTACCATTATAACCTGCATGATTATGTAGAAGCGCGAATGTATTTTTTGAAGCTTCGAAATGTTATCAAAGAAGATACGATTACGAACGAAGATTTCTCAAGCTTCGAGACCGTAGCAAATAGTTTTATCGCTACAATGTATAGTGACGAACTGAAATATGAACTCGCAGGGCAATTTTACGAGCACAACCTGCGACTTCATAAAAAATACGGCCATGATGATGAGGCAATATACGATACCAAAAATTTAATCGCCGCATTAAAAGCAAAGCAAAAACGGTTCAAGGTCTCCAACAGTTATGCGAGGGAATCCATCGCTTGGATGTTGAAATTCGATGTACGCGATTTTGAGAACAGCTTTATAAGTACAAGCATATTGCTTATCAATAATTACTTGGCATTAGGGCAACCTGATAGCGCTACCTACTATGTTGATTTGATCAAAAAAGAATTTCCTGACAAGCATGGTTTTCAAGTGGATTTGGCCATTTCGCAGGCCGGTATTGCCAAACAAAAAGGGGAACACGACAATGCGCTCGTAAACTACCGCAAAGCGCTAACATATGCTGAGAAAAATAGGGTCGTCGACGAAATAGCCCTTGTATTTCAAGACATTGGAGAACTGTACTACGACATGATGGAGTATGATGAGGCATTGAAGAATTATCAAAAAGCAGCATCTTATTTTAAAGTGGATTCCCACACCCATCACGAAAAGGCCAAAGCCTCTAACCGCATCGCCCATTTTCCTATTCTACTTGGGTTGTCGAAAATCTACGGATCCCAAAAATCCACTAGGGCATGGGCAGAACAAATAGCAATCGGACAAACCGCCATTATGGAACTATTGCAATTAAAAAGCACTTTTTACGATGATACCGATAAACAGGTCTTGGTAGAAAATGTACTCCCCATTTTTGAGAAAAGCATAGAAGCCTGTTACCAACGGTATCAAAGAAGTGGACAAAGAAGCTATATTGATACCGCATTTGTCTTTTTTGAACGAAGTAAAGGGAATATCCTATTGGATGCACTTCACAAAAACGACGCAACTTTATTTGCCGGGGTACCTTCCAAGCTTTTAGAGCAAGAAAAGATTTTGAAAATCTCTATTGCCGATAAAGAACGCGAAATACAAGAAGGTGATAGTTTGACCCGCACAGCACTCTTCGAATTGAAAAGGGAGCATGAACGTTTGCTTTCCGTCTTAGAAAAGAAACACCCTTCGTATTTTGAATTAAAATACGACAAGACCGTTACCGGTTTGAAAGGGCTTCAAAATACTTTAGCCAAACAGCAGACGGCAATTTCCTATTTTTTCGGTGATGAAGCGGTATATGCCATCCGTATCTCGAATGAGGATAAAGCACTGTATAAGGTTCCATTTTCTAAAAAGGAACTTTCACAAATAGAAACATTTAAGCGCCATTTAGCCAACCCAAAAAGTGATATAGTCGCGTTGAACAAGAACTCCTTTGGGCTCTATCAAAAGTTCGTTGCTCCCTTTCTGAAAGGTACGCACACCGAAAAATTATTGATTATACCTGACGGTATACTACAATCCCTTCCTTTTGGTGCCCTGAATACGGATGTAAACACCAAAAGCTACTTGATTCAAAAGTATGGTATTGCCTATGCGAACTCAGCCACTTTATGGTCGCGGCTAGAGGGCCCAAAAAAGGGGAACCCGAATTACCTGGCTGTGGCACCGAGTTTTAAAACCGATTTTCTGGTCAATGATATCGCTTTCGCCCCATTGCCCAATGCTAGTAGGGAAGTTGATGCCTTGGCTACCTATTTCGAAGGTACCGCGGTTAAAGACGAGGCCGCGACCATCAATGCCTTTAAACAAGGCATGCAAAGTTACAGTATATTACATTTGGCCACACATGCAAGAATCAACGATAGGTTTCCTGAATACTCATTTTTGACCTTTACGCCAGATACGACTACTTCAGGGGTATTATACATCAATGATCTATATGCACTCGATGTTACTGCAGATTTGGTAACCCTAAGTGCCTGCGAAACAGGTTTGGGAGAGCTTCAAAAAGGGGAAGGGGCCATTAGTTTGGCGCGTGCTTTTTTCTACAGTGGGGCAAGTAGCATCGTACAAACCTCGTGGAGCATCAACGATGGTTCGACCCCAGAGATCATGGATGCCTTTTATGGTCAACTTTCTGACGGAAGCGCAAAGGACGATGCCTTACAACATGCTAAATTGGTTTTCTTGAAAAAGCATGATGAAAATAGATATTCGCATCCCTTCTATTGGTCCGGTTTTCTGCTTAGTGGTAACACCGAACCCCTGGTAGGTTCCTTTGATTTCGCCTGGCACCATTATCTGTTCATAGGGCTAAGCATAGTGTCGGTTTTTCTCATTTTTAGAAGAAAAGATCAATCCAAGGTATCCAACAATTCCTGAGCTTGGGCTTTTTTATAATTTCCTTCGGTAACCAACAATTGCAGCTTTTGCCTGGCCCTGCTTTTATTCCCTAATTTTAGGTAACCCAGTGAACTGTACCATAGGGCCTCACTTTTAAAATCGGTATCTTTTTCTGCGATTGACTCAAACTGTTGCAATGCTTGTTCAATTTGTCCATTCTGTAGATAAGACTGTCCGAGAAAAAAAGGGATGTAGTCAAGATTGCTAATGGTCGATAGCTCTTCAAAATACAAAACGGCTGCCTTAAGGTCATTTCCTTCGTACGCTTCAAAAGCTTTTCGTTCAGGTGAATTGTCTAGGGTGTCGCTGCGGGTAATGGTATAGACCGTATTGGGAAATTTAGAATAATTGGCCTCGTAAAGTTTTTCTAAGTTCGGGGTGGTGTACGATTGATAAACAAACCATGAGGTTGCGAGCAATACCGCGACGGAAGCGGCAATCTTCAAGTAGCCCATAGGTCTTCTGAAGACTTTCGGCTTTTGACCTTTTGTGTTTTGCGACTCGTAAGTCTTTAATTTCGATTTCAAAGCTGCCCTTTCACGATGTTGTATCGTACGTTGCAGGTCTTCTTCGAAAGCTACTTGTGCCCGAAATTCTGCATCTTTTTCCAATAATGAAGTAAATGCCATTTCCTCTTCCGCGCTAAGCGATTCAGCAAAATACTTCAACAGAAGCGTTTCTTTATCCATGGTTATTGGGGTTTTTCATGGCTTCTTTTAGACTCTTTAAACATCGCGACTTTTGACTTTTTACAACATTTTCATTGTTATAACCACCCTTCTCCATAATCTGTTTTATACTGTATTTCTTATAATAGAACAGTACCAATATGGTCTTGCACTTTTCACCAAGCGATGCGAAGTGTGTGTTCAACAACCGTTGTCTTGGGGTAAGTGTGGGCAGCGCTACATCAAAATTCTCCAAGGTTTCGTCGACCTCTGGCGATACCTCGAGGGCCACATCACTTCTTACCGTCTTTTTATTCTTACGTAACCTTTCGAGCACCATATATTTTCCAATACCAATAAGGTATGTACCTAAAGAACTTTTAAGTTCTATCAGCTTTCCGTTTTGAATATTCTCATAAAAGGCGATGTACGCATCTTGATAGACATCTAAAATATCCTCAGTATCCAAACCATATTTTTTTGCAAAGTTCAAAAAGGTGTTCCTATTGGCTTCATAAACCGTCTTGAAAGCTATTTCAGACCCGTCACGTAAGCTTTTGAACAACGCTTTGTCAGATACGTTTACCATTAATGCGATTCGTTTGGAAAGGTTAACATCTAAAGTAGTAAAAAATGGTTTGTGTTAACCTTTTGGGCAGAATGTCAATGAATGCATATTAGAATAATGCTCAAATGAAATACGAATTTTTCTTTGGTACTATGATTCTGATCAGTGTCGTAAATGCCCAATTAGTGGTCGATGATTTTGAGACAGGCAACTTAGAACCCACCATTGTTACTACTGAGACTACGAACATTCACGTTCAAAAGGGAAACACCATTATTGGAAAAACCCGAAGTATCTGGATCAACCCGCATGAAAACCGATTTGGGCAGTATTTTCAAACAACTATTACAGAAGGTTTATGGGTGGTTACGACCCCCTATGATACAAAAGGCACTTTTTATTTGGCATACGGTAAGAATACTAAAGTAGCGACAACACCCCTACGATTAGATTTAAGCCAGCATACCCATTTACATATACAGTTTGAGGCAAAGAGCACGGTCAACGGTCTTTACGCCATATTTTTTGCCGGAAGTTCTAGGGCTACTTACGGGAAACAACTTCCGGCAAGTGAAAGCGCCTTCATAGTTACCATTCCACTATCCGATTTTAAAAAAATCGGTCCGAATTATAGATTATCACAAATTGACGGAATTCGTTTTCAATTCGATTCGCGCAGTAAAACTGGGTGTTCTATGGCTATCGACAAGATTTGGTTCGAATAATTCAAGATTATCATGTTAACCTTTTTAATCCCGTCCCATTAAATGAAAAATAATGATAACGATTTAAATTTTTTAAAATGAAAACAATTAAAACAAGTTTTAAATTTTTAACCCTATTGTTTGTACTTGCCTCTTTGACGGTGGCCTGTGATGGTGAAGATGGTATGGATGGTGTTGATGGATTGGACGGGACCCAAGGTCCGGCCGGTGCTGACGGCTTAGATGGAATTGATGGTGTTGACGGAGCACAAGGTCCAGCGGGCATGGATGGTGCTGATGGCCAAGACGGCAACGCCAACGTATTTGCTTCACCTTGGATAGCGGCAGATTTTCCCGACGCGTATGAATTTTCACAAGCTTCTTTTACAATAGAAGATGAAACAATCACCCAAGAAGTAGTTAACACGTATACTATTTTGACCTATTTCTCTTTCGGCGACTCATTTGAACAGGTCTTTTCGGTTCCATTTACAGAACCGCTCTTCAGGTCTTTTGATATGCAAATGTCAGTATCAGTTGGCGAGATTATATTGACCGAGCTAGGAAATCCGGATACCGTTGCGACAATAGCCCCGATTGACGGTTTTGCCAGATATATTTTAATCGAACCCTCGAATACTGGGGGGAGTGCAAGAGAGGCAGACGTAGTTAGCGTTATGCAGCAACAAGGTGTGGATATCAATGACTACTATCAAGTAATGGATTATCTAGGGTTACATTACTAATCAAGCTTCAATTGGAAGACGGGGATTTCTTCCCTGTCTTCTTATCAAAAAATGGAACCTACTTTAAAAGACCTAGGCCACAAAAGCTGAGAAATTCGACTCCCCTAACTACAGTGGTTCAATAACGGATGTTACGGTGCCAAGAAATTTCGAATCAATTCAAACCAAAAACGAGTAAAGAATGAAAAACCTTGTCAAAACCATAAGAACTTGTGTAAGCCTGGTATTATTGGGCTTTTTGATGGGATGCCCTAACCCTGATGATGACGTATTTCTCGATGGGGATATTTTAATGGATGATGAAGGAATGAGCCTTGAACTTCTATTGACCATAGAAACAGAAGAAGATCAAATTGGTGCAATAGCAAGTAATGCCACGGCCATATTCAATGATCAAGTCTGGTCTATTGGAGGAAATAGACCCGGCACGCGAATAGATCAAAGCGATATCTGGCGCAGTGAAAACGGGGTTGCCTGGGTATCCATAGCCGAGAACCCGTTCGCTTACAGAACCGAGGGTAAACTCATATCATATAACGGTAAACTATGGCTTATAGGGGGTCGCGATCTAGATGGTAACGCCATAGCGGAAGTATGGTCCTCTGAAACCGGTCTTAGCTGGAACCTGGTTACAAATACCCCAGCTTTTGGTGCCGCAGTAAATCATGATGTCGTTGTTTTTGACAACAGGCTATTTTTAATTGCTAGGAATATCGATTCCCCAGAAAATACTTCGGTATGGTCATCGACCGATGGCATCGATTGGCAACTTGAAGCGGAAAATGCCTTCACCGGTCGAGAAGAATTTAGTGCAGTGGTCTTTAATGGGGCCATCTACGTTCTAGGGGGTTTTGACCCAACTGATGCATCGTTGCCCATTACCAATGAGATATGGACCAGCACCAATGGTGCGGACTGGTCAAGGGTCGAGACCAATACCATTTTTCAATCCCGTTATGCGCAT
Organism: Croceitalea sp. MTPC5; assembly: GCF_036985505.1. NCBI lineage: Bacteria > Pseudomonadati > Bacteroidota > Flavobacteriia > Flavobacteriales > Flavobacteriaceae > Croceitalea > Croceitalea sp. MTPC5. The sequence continues at coordinate 150,419 of NZ_BTGQ01000005.1, read as the reverse complement.
ACGGCCACGGTCTATAAAAATAAGGTGTTTGTGACCGGGGGTATTGGCACAACATCTTCTTCGCTAGGCATTCAAGGAAACCTATGGTACTCTGAAGACATGGTCAATTGGTTTGAATATGAACCTTTTAGATCAGATATCGGTGTTGCCGAACATTCAGCATTGGTTTTCGAAGGAAAACTGTGGTTGTTTTTTGGCATTGAAGGAGGTGAATTTCCTGATGGGGAACAATCCTCAAGAATAGTAAGTATTCTAGAAGAATAAGTTAAATACAGAACAATGAAAACAATACGAATAATAGGTCTTGTGGTATTCTTAGTATCAACAACGGCCGGTGTTTCACAAACAAAAAAGACTAAGCAACCCTCTAAGAAAGATAGTCTAGAAAACAAACAAGACAACTTTATGGATATGCTTTCAGGCACGCTGACCGGAACCTTTGGCGAAAACCTGGATGGAAACACTATGGGATTGGGTCAAGGGATCGGATTCTTGGAGTTGTTGGAAAAAATGGAGCTGACCCCAAAGGAAAAAGCAGAGTACCGAATGGTATATCTAGCGCAATCCAAGGATTTGCCTAAGAAAAAACAAGACTCTTTGGGTACGGTTATGTTCAAAAAAATTATGGGAGCGGAACTTAAAAAACAAAAAAAATGAAAGTGATCAAGCATATTACAACTGTTGCCCTGCTCTTGTTCGTCGTAGGTGCCAATGGTCAATTTTTAAAGAAATTGGGACAAAAAGCCCAAAAAGCGGCAGAGCGGACTGTAGAAAGACGAGTGCAGCGTGAAGCATCCAAGAAAACGGACCAAACCCTAGATCAAATTTTTGAAAAAAAGTCATGGGGTAACGAAACTAGACCCATCTACGATTTTACCGATGTAATCGAAATGGAGATCACGACCAATGATGACACGGTTGGTTTTAAATCCTATGCAGGAAAGGAGGATAAGATTTCGGCAACGCTCGTTGAGCTACGACCCGGAGAACAAACCATTACCGTACTGGATTTTAATGACAAACTGATTCACGCCTTGTTGGATTTAAGCGGTTTGAAGACACTCACCTCCTTAAAACTTGACACGAAAAAATTGTATGACGGTATCGATGAACGAAGGGGTTTTGATTTAAAGCAAAACGGGGAAACAAAAACTATTTTGGGCTATACCTGCAAAGGCTACAATATTATAGGCAAAGACTACTCCGGTACCGTCTGGGGTACTACGGAGCTGGATGAAAAGTTCAATAACATTCTAAAGAATTTTCATTTGAGCAACCAACAAAACAAAAATTCGAAATCGCCCTGGACGGAATTAAGTAACGGAATTGCCTTGGAAATGGAAATCACCGATACCTCTAAAAGAAAACCGATAAAGACCCATTTGGTCTGTACGCGTATAGCCACGGAAACCTTGACCGTAGATCTCAACGATTACCAAACCAATTAAATCAGTAAACATGAAAACACGACTCCACATATTAGGTTTGCTACTAGGGCTACTTTTGTTCGGATCTTGCGGAGAACCCACAAAAAACACCAATAAAGAAGCTTCAGCAACAACAGCAGTGACAACCGCTGCACAATCTTCAAGTTCTGTGGATTACAGCGCCTTACTCACAGCTTTTTCATGTGATATCGATGCTTCGGATATTGCCAAAGCTACAGGTATACCCATTTCCAATATCAAAAGGACAAGCTCACAAGAACAAGCAAAAAAAGTTTTTGGATCTGATTTTCCTTTTGGTAACAAAGAAGGGAGCGATAACGAATGCCTATTCGAATTGAGCGGTTTTGGAATTGATAAACTTGGCAATGCCATGGTAATCGAATTCCGGGTCTCTGATTTGGGCAAGGCTACAATAAAAAAGGCCATAAAAGAGCATCTAGAACATAAGGAAGAGGGCATCGAAAAAATCACCCAAAGGTTTATTATTGAGGCAGACACCAAAGACAATTATATCACTACCCAGCCGCGTTACGGACGAGTCAGTATTTATAACGAAAATTACGATGGGGCATTTATCATTTCTTATGGCTCAGGCAATGCCAATAATGACCGTACGAAAGAACAGCAAGAAATTTTGGGTCAGAAAATGGTAAGGCTTGCCAATCATTTATTAAAAGAATATAGAAAATGAAAACTAGGGCCATGCATACTATTGTAGTTAGACCAATAATTTTCTGGTTGTCCATACTTACCCTAGGCTTGGCTTTTGGCCAAGATAAAAAGGGTTTTATTCCGCCGTCAATCGATGATGACGACATACCGGTGGTCAAAACCGAACTTCCAATTCCTGAAGCAGGAGAAGACTTTACCGTAAAATATTTTAAAGGTATTACAGATGAAATTGAGAGCAGAATAGCGATAAAAAAGCTGGGCTATATACTGCGTCCAGCAATGATAAAGGTATTTGTAGAAGATGGTAATGAATTATCCGTTGAACTTGTCAAAAAAAATTGGGACGATGTCGTGCGAAGCGGGTACACCGAAAATGGCGAGTATTCAACAGCTTTCAGAACCGCTATGGAATTTGGTATTAAAATAAGTGCTAAAAAACGGGGTATTCCCTTTGTAGTTGCTATTTCGGCTGGCATTGAACTGTTTCCCGAAAGCAATCTATTTGTAGACGCTGGTAGTATGCGGCAAATTGATGGAGGGCTAGAAGATCAAGGTGGCGTCAATACAAACAATACCGATGATCCTTACCTCTTTTATATGCTGATTATTGGCCTATTGGTTGTTTTGATCTTGATTCTGGCACTACTTTTTTTTAAAAGGAAATCTAGTGGCACCGCAGCTTTATTACTTCTTCTATTCACGAGTAGTGTTTTGAGTGCACAAATAGTGCCGCATGAAATCGGCCAAAGCGAAGTTGGGCAATTCGCTGGTAATTTGACCAACGCATTCGCTAATTTTTATGGCAATGGCAATTTCGACAAATTTGATCTACTAGGTTCTGATGATGCCGACCATGACCCTAATATGGACCCCCGAGGCCAGCCAAACTTGCCCTCTAGTTGTTACAATATTGCTCGGATCAGTCAATCTCACAGTTCGGGTTCTAACTCAAATAATGATGGTATTAATAAAAACCAAACGAATGCCTCTGGTGCTGGAGATTCTATCGAACCAAACCAAACCGAAGATGCAAAAGACGAAAATACGGAAGAGGCAATCAGAAAGGCTGAACGAAAGAAAAACCGTAGCCTTCAGCAGGCAGCCGATATTCGAAATGCGGTAATCGAGGCACATACTACTACTTTTACAAATACCAACCAGGCAGTTTCGCAGCAATATAGAACTGAATTGAGTAATGCAAGAGGCGAGGCAGATGCTATTTCCCGTGCCACGGAACGTTATCAGAATGCATTGGATAATGCAACACAATTACTTCAACGTGGAAGGGCAGACGCCGAGACCAACTATTCAACCAGTGTTAGTGAAATCATGACTTCATATGCACGGGAAATAGGTGGAATTCAACAAAGAAATACTACAGAATCACTAGACGGTAAAGACTCAGATAGAGAAACCCAAAAAGACAAAAACCGAAGTGAGGATAAAAAACAGGGTGATCGAAATGACGGGGCCAAAGGCGGTGGTGATAACGAAGGAGCCAATAGGAACTTAAACAACCCTCAAGATACTGAAAGTTCGAGACGTTCACAAAACACTGGTAACTCGAATGAGGAAAACAAAGAAGGCTGTGACTGTCTAGAAAATGCCTACAGAGACTTGCAGCACAACAGGTATACCCTAGAAAAATTGTTGAAAATAGCACAGCACACTAAAAAGGTAACCGATTTTGGCATCTCTTTCGGGGATAATTTCTCTGGCATACATGCAGTTTCTGGTTTGGCCTGGCAAAAAGAGCGCTTTAAGATTATAAAGTCCATAGAAAAGTTTGACAAGACCTATGACAACAAATACAAAGAACTTATGGATCATTTGTACGGCTCTTTAATGAAAATTGATGCCTGTGAAAAAAAGTTGGGCTATGAAAATTGGTATAGCCATTCAGGTTTTATCTACTACGAATTTATGAAAGTACGCTATGCATCCTACAAATAAATTTAATCTAATAGATGCCTTGGATTTGGTACTATTAAGGGATTCGGCTAGTTCTGCATTAGGGCGCAACGGACGAAAGTATTTTGCCATTGGCCAAATAAGCTTTTTAGTTCTTTTGACATTTGGCTGTACCGAAAGTAGCCCAGAAAAAAAAGAATCTTTGAGTCCTTCGGCACATACGGCCTTGGATAAAGAACCCTTGAACTCCAATGTGGAAGAAAACCAAGGAATTCTGGTGTTAGATGAGCAATTTCTTAGAGAAGACTTTACCAAGACCTATGACATCCCCTTTGAAAAAGAACCTACAGCGCAAAGTGAGGAAGAAGAAAAGTCGGCACTCGAGAAAATGGATATCACGGAGTTAAAACCAATGATTGCCACAGTATTTGACCTCAATGAAAAAGAAGTAGACTCTTTGATTGCGCTACGAATAAAAATGATAGGGCTTGAAAAAGAAAAAAATGCCAATGGTACCGAAGCAAATAGATTGGTGAAAAATGCCCATGCCTTTATAGATGGTTTGGGCAAAAAAGAACGTAACGGGCATGATATAACGGATTTGTATGGCCTTTTTAAGAAGACCGATTATGAAAAAAGAAAAAAAGACAGTTTAAACTATTTGATTCGTGAGGCAATCGACCGAATTCCCAAAGAATTTTTAAGCGCCGATGGTCTCGTTCAGCCCAGCTATATTGAATTTTTGGTCAAAAAAACTGAATTTGGAAAAATCGTTTACGAGGCGATAGAAAATCAAGAGGCATTTTTAGCATCTCTAAAAATGGATAAAACCCAACTGGCTGCACTTTTAAATATAACTGAAGATGAAGTTGAAATGTTAAAAGAAACCCCGGGGAACATAGAAATTAAATCCTCAACCGAGGCAAAAGAACTTTTACGGAATGGGCTATCAGATAAAATTACCAAGCATATTGGCAATGGCGATGCAACCGATAATTTTAAAACCAGAATGGCTACCCTTGACAAGCAAAGAAAGAAGCAGGCAAAAACGTTTCTGAAAAAGGCCAAAAATGCTGAAGACGAATTCTACAAGAAAAACCCTAGTTGGTACGCCAGTGATACGAATGTAGGGGAGACCTACCTTTCTGAGCAGGGAAAATTTGTCTTTCTTCCCTTGGGCAGGCTATCTTTTGCCGATAACGATGTTTCCTTTATACGAGGGGAAAAAGCTGAGAAAGCAAATCCAAAAACAAGCTTAGGAGAACCAGACTATGAGGGGCTGAATTCAGACTATGAAAAGACGATGTGCAATTTAGGCTTAAATGGAATAATGGTCCTTGAATTCGTTGACAATGTGCTGATCGATGTCAACGGGCCGGATCTTTTTGTATTTGAAGTGGGCGAAATTGAACCTACAAAATTGGAGATTTCCACCGATGCGGTGAACTGGATTGCCATTGGAAAAATCGATGGCGGCACCGCCATGGTGGATATCGGTGATTATGTGGCACCGAACCAACGCTTCAATTATATACGGCTCACCGATCTTGAAACAAGGAGTGAAGTGCCTGGGGCCGATATTGATGCGGTTGCCACTATTGGTGGGGCGCTGCGTATGAGTCTCGACAGTGCCGTGTTGTTTGATAGTGGTGAGCATATGCTCAAACCAGAAGGTTTGGCCGCTATTGATGAATTGGCCAAACAAATGAAAAACATACCCAGAGGTACCATCACGGTCGAAGGTCATACCGATGATGTAGGCGGCGATAAAAGCAATCTTGAACTATCAAGAAAGCGTGCGGTGAGCGTGGCGGAAGAACTTCGAAAGGCCATGGGTAATGCTGATTTTAAATGGAAGGAAATAGGTTATGGCGAAACGAATCCCATAGTGCCCAATGACAGTGATGAAAACCGGCAGAAAAACAGAAGGGTAGAAATACTGGTGACCCCTTTTTAGAAATTTAAAAAAAACAGTAGTATCTGTGTCCCGTAGGCCTTTCGCCTATGGTTATAAGAATAGGTATCACCACTCTGTCGAGAGTCATGATTGTTCAACATTTTGGTTGCCGAACAATTGAAATGAATCTATTTAGTATCTTTAGAATGCGGAAAGGTCATTTTCAGGCTGTCATTCCTGCGAATGTAGAAATCCATAGTTCCTATTTTGTTTTGGATTCCGCATCCACGCCAGAATCGTCTTATCTGGCTGGTGGACGGGTAAGAAGTGGGGAATAACAAATTCACAAAAAAAATTAACCTTTGGCACGATCAGGCACGGCAGATTTGACCTTACATGGAGGGCATGTTCCACCCTGGCTCTTAAATAGGATGAAAGCCCTTTCATTACCTATGGTAGAGGCTATTATTTTAGAACATGGCAAAGAGGGTTTTATAGAACGAATGGCCAATCCGTTTTGGTTTCAAAGCTTCGGAACGGTCATTGGGATGGATTGGAATTCTTCAGGGGTCACCACCACGGTAATGAACGTTTTAAAACAGGTCATCAATCCCGTATCAAAACAATTAGGGCTCTATGTTTGCGGTGGCAAGGGTAAACATTCCTTAAAAACACCGCAAGAGTTGCAGCAGGTCGGCATGAAAACAGGCCTAGATGGCAACTACCTCGCACATTGCAGTAAACTCAGCGCAAAGGTTGACAATACGGCCCTACAAGACGGTTTTCAACTGTACATCCATAACTTTATGGTGTCGGATACCGGGGCATGGACAGTCGTTCAACAAGGTATGAACGGAAAAAATGGTAAAGCCCGACGTTACCATTGGCATTCAGGAAAGATAACTGATTTTGTAAAAGAGCCCCATACCGCTATTTGCGGTGAAAATCAAGGTAAGATTCTGAATTTGGTTCATGGTGACGCCCAAAATACGCAAAGCGCCATTTTAAAGATCGCCAAGGAAAACCCTGATAAGGTCATTAAAGAACTGCCCCACTTGTTGGTGCCAAGCCATCATAATATACGGGCAAGCGATGTTGATTTTAAACGTTTGGGGAGTATTTTATGGTTGGCCCATGAAAACGAGACTGAAAAGTTCGAAGAGCTGTTATTGTTGAAGGGATTGGGCCCAAGAACATTACAGTCTTTGGCTTTGGTCAGTGAGGTAATTCATGGTACCCCATCACGTTTCTCAGACCCGGCACGTTTCGCTTTTGCCCATGGTGGAAAAGATGCCACTCCCTTTCCCGTTCCTACAAAAGTGTACGATGATACCATTTCTACCATGCAGACCGCTGTTGAAAATGCAAAAATCGGTCGTTCCGATAAAATGGCGGCCATTAAAAAATTAACTGAAATGGCGCAACAAGCTGAAAGGAACTTCGTGCCCAATCAAAATTTTGATGACTTGGTACAGAAAGAAAATGAAGAATCGTATAAATATTGGGGACGAAGTGTATTTGGGTATGCCAAACCACCTAAAGCCAAGCAATTGGATTTGTTTGATCAACCTTTACCTTAGACTAAGGTACTTCAGTCATTGATTCTTTAGTCAGTTGACAATCGGCTTCATCCCCTACACTGAAATCTTTTATATTTGGATATAAAAAACCAAATGCCTTCCGATATAGACATGCTTATTGACTATTACCAATGGGAGATTATTAGGGTCGGTGAGGCGATAAAAGAAAATTTAGAACAACATTTGTATCGAGAAGTAGAGTTTGATGAAAGAGCATTGGGCCATCTACATAAAGAGCTTGATACATTGCTTGAGCTTAAAAATCCTTCATATCCGGAAATAAAAAAAGCTAAAAGCCTAATAGAATCATATGAACGGATGGAAAAAAGTTTTGAAGAAGAGAAGGGTTCTGAATTTAGAAGAATTTTTTACGAAGAATACACAAAGCCAAAGATTAACGAACAAAAGAGAATCGTAGAAAATTTAGAAAAACATCCTATAAGGCCTAGTTACAAGGAAACCCAAGAAATAGATGAGGCACTATTTAAATTGATTCAGAAGAAAATCAAGCGCTTTTTTCTTCATCTAGATGAAGAAAGTGGTGCTCAATTTGAAGTATTTTTACAAGAGAAGTCAAAATTCAAGATAAAATTCAGAATAATAAATGGGGAACTTTCGTGGTATAAAAGGCATTCTATCCTTAGAGAAATGAATTTTACGGAAAGTGAGAACAAAACCCATTTAGAGAGAAGCTTTGCACTTCAAAATCAAAAGGATGTTTTACCCCTAAAAGGGTTTTTGGCAAGCCTGATTATTGGGCTTAAATCATATTTTAAGTCAGCCCAAAGCATTTACTTGGAATTGATATAGCCAGTTATTTACATTTTATCGATCAGACCCATACTAAATAGGGCTTTTTTGAGTTATGCATAGGTAGGAAAGATTACTAGATTGAAGCTTCACATAAAACTTTTGATTTCCGCGATTGTCGGATTATTGGTATTCAATGCGTGTTCCGTAAAAAAGGACAAGTTCATTAATCGCAATTGGCATGCCTTGAACACCAAATACAATACTTTGTATAATGGTAATATCGCCTTTGAAACGGGTCGGCAAGAATTGAATGCCAGCTACCGAGATGATTTTTGGGAGGTATTGCCCGTAGAGCGTTTAGAGGTGACCGATGAGATCAAGCTTGATTCCGAAGACAACAACCCCAATTTTGTCATCGCAGAAGAAAAAGCCACGAAAGCCATACAGAAACATAGTATGGACATTAAAGATGAGGAGCGCAACCCGCAAACCGATGAGGCCTTTTTACTTTTAGGTAAGGCACGTTATTTTGACCAACGTTATATTCCCGCCCTGGAATCTTTCAATTATATCCTTAGAAAATATATCAAAAGTGACAAATTCAATGAGGCCCGTATTTGGAGGGAAAAGACCAATATGCGATTGGATAATCCAGAACTGGCCATCAAAAACCTTAAGAACCTCTTCAAATATGATGAATTAAGCAAGCAAGAATATGCCGATGCCAATGCGGTAATGGCACAATCTTATTTGAATTTAAAAGCGCCCGATACGGCAATACAACGATTGAAAATTGCACAGAGCTATACCAAAAAGAATGAAGAACGCGGCAGGTACCTTTTTATCATAGGCCAGCTATACAATCAATTGGGTTATAAAGACAGTGCCAATTATGCTTTTGACAAGGTGATTGCATTAAATCGAAAATCACCACGGGTGTACATGATCAATGCACATTTGAAAAAGATTCAGAATACCGAACTTACAGATGCCAACTATGAAGAATTATTGGCGTATTTGACCGATTTAGAGGAAAATCGCGAAAACCGTCCGTTTTTAGATAAAATATATCGCCAGATAGCCAAGTTTCATTTAGAGACCGAATCAGATAGTTTGGCCATAGTCTATTTCAACAAATCATTGAAAGCTACCCAAAATGACCGTAAGCTGAATGCAAAGAACTATGAAAACCTAGGGGAATATAATTTTGACCAAAACGAATACAAGATTGCAGGGGCCTATTATGACAGTGTTCTGACCAATCTCACGGAGAATACGCGTAAATACCGGGCTATTAAGAAGAAGTTTGACAACCTTGAAGATGTTATCAAGTATGAAGACATCGTTCAGTCTGCCGACAGTGTCATCACCCTTTATGAAATGCCCGAACAAGAGCGTATCGCATATTTTGAAACCTATATTGCAGAATTACAACGAAAAGCGGCTGAAGCAGAAGCTGAAAAAGAGAAAAGGGCAAATGCCGGGTTTGCCACTTTTGCCAATTCTAAAGGTGGAAAGGAAAACAAAGGGAAATTCTACTTTTATAATGTCGCCAGTTTAGGATATGGCAAAACATCGTTCAAAACACAATGGGGAGAACGGGCATTGGAAGACGACTGGCGGTGGAGCAATAAGAACAGGGCATTACCCTCAGAAGCTACGGGTGAGACAATCTTGGCCGACGGCACTTCACCAGAGGCTACTTTAGAAGAAAAGTACAATGTTGACTTTTATATGGACCAAATGCCAACTGACGTTGCGATCATAGATAGTCTTAGAACCGAACGCAACTTTGCCAATTACCAACTAGGGCTTATCTACAAAGAGAAATTCAAAGAAAACCTATTGGCGGCCGGTAAATTGGAGCGCGTATTGGCATCCAACCCTGAAGAACGGTTGATACTTCCTTCAAAATACAATCTGTTTAAGATTTATGAAGAATCCGCAAGTCCATTGGCTGAAGCGATGAAGCAAAATATAATAACGAATCACCCCAACACCAGGTACGCGGAAATCTTGTTGAATCCGCAAGCGGTCTTATCCGATAGTAACGATAGTCCTGATAAAAAATATGCCGATTTATACAAGCTTTACGAAAACCAAGAGTTTTTAAGGGTAATCACACTATCTCAAGAGAATATCAATACATATACAGGGGATCCCATAGTTCCAAAATTCGAGATGTTGAAGGCGAATGCCATTGGCAGATTGCAGGGCTTTGAGTCTTTTAAAGAGGCATTGAATTATGTAGCATTGACCTATCCTAACAATCCAGAAGGTAAAAAGGCCGAACAAATGATAGCGGAGCAATTACCAAAATTGGAAGCAAAAACTTTTTCGCCAGAAACGGGAACCGTTGGCGCTGGTAATTGGAAGGTGGTATTTCCGTTTAAGATCAAAGATGATGAAAAAGCCTTAAAGTTGATGAAACGCTTGGAGGAATCCATAAAAGAACTACGCTATAAAAATGTGGTTTCTAAAGATATCTATAATCTTGAAGACCAATATGTGGTGGTTCACGGATTCAAATCAAAGGATTTTGCCTTGGGTTACGTCGAGCTCTTAAAAAACAACAAGGACTACCGAATTAAGGATGAGAATTTCGTAATTTTATCATCCAATTATAAAACCATACTCGTACATAAAAATTTAGAAGATTATAAAGCACAAATTTTAACCCCAAAACCGTGAGCAAAATGTTTTCAGACAAGCAAAAACCTATGGAAAGCTTTGGCGGACAGCCAAACAGAATCGAAAAGAACACCGTTATCAAAGGCGATATCTCGTCACAGGCCGATTTTAGGATTGATGGCAAATTGGAAGGTAACGTAAAAACCTCAGGAAAGGTCGTTATCGGAAAAGATGGCTTGATCAAAGGCAAGGTAGAATGTGTCAATGCAGATATTGAAGGTAACTTCAATGGCGAACTTTATGTATCTGAATTGTTGGCCTTAAAAAGCTCCGCTAAAATCGAAGGTACCGTCAACGTATCAAAACTGGCTGTTGAGCCGGGCGCTACCTTCAATGCCTCATGCACCATGGGCAAAGGCACGGTTTCAAACAGTACCCCCCATAAACTGCAGTCGAACAAAATAAATGAGCCAGCAAAAGTCTCCTAAAAAGAAACAATCTGTAAACAGCTACGCCCGATTTTCAGGGATGGCGTTTCAAATGATCGCGATTATTGGGGGCGGCACATATTTAGGAGTCTTTTTAGACGATAAATTTCCTAATAAACACAATATTTATACGGTTATTTGTTCTTTATTTGCGGTTTTGATTGCCATATATTTTGTCGTACGGCAGATTATTAAAATGTCTAATCGCAACAAGTAATGAATGAAGCCTTTAAAAAGCGCCAAACTTTGATGGTGTTACAGCTATTCGTTGGCGCTGTGGTGCTTTATATGCTTCATTCGTATCTGCTAAATGCCTTACTGCCCAGTAGGGAATTTGTAATACCAATATGGAATATTTATGTTTTTCATTCCATATCGGTCTTGATAGTTTATACCATCATCAATTTTCGGTTTTCCAATGGCAAAACACAGGTTTTTAATCCATTTATATTGCTAATGGTTTTAAAGATGGTTTTTGTCGTCGTTTTTTTACTGCCCTTGTTTCTTTCAGATACTGTTGATAAAATAGGTGACGCAGTCAATTTTTTCATTCCTTATTTCATTTTTTTAGCCTTTGAGGTTTACAGTATTAACCGGTTTTTAACTACTGAATAATCCTTCCGGTTTAATGTTTGTCAATTAAGATAATGTGCGTACATTTGCACGGAATTTTGAGAGCGGTATTTTAATCTGATGAACGAATGCGAATAAGTAGTTTTAAGGTAATTTTTATAGGACTTTTACTTGCACTGCCCATTGCCGGTTTTGCCTATGATAAGAATGAATCGGAAACCGATAAGAAATTTGACCCAAATGAGATGATCATGCATCACGTTAAGGATGCACATGAATTTCATATCATTGACATCAATGACAAAGCCATCTCACTTCCGTTACCGATAATTTTATGGACTGACAATGGCCTCACCACCTTTATGTCAAGCGAATTCCATCATGATGATACCGGTCAGGTCGTCGTTGAAAAGAACGGTGGGAAATTCGTAAAATTAAATGAGAAGATCTATCAACTCAATCAAGGTGCAACGTCTGTAATCTTTGATGAAAAGCACGACCCAACCAATGCGTCAAAACCATTGGACATTTCCATCACGAGAAATGTGTTTATGATGTGGGTTTCGGTTTTGGTGTTGCTTTTGGTCTTTATATCTGCCGCTAGGGTCTATAAAAAATCTGAGAACAAAGTGCCGACCGGTATCGCGGGTTTTGTAGAGCCTTTGGTGGTGTTCGTACGTGATGAAATAGCTAGGCCAATGATCGGCGAACATAAATACAAAAGGTATATGCCCTATCTTTTAACCATTTTCTTCTTTATATGGATTAATAATATTTTCGGGCTTATCCCAATTTTGAATGGGGCTAACCTTAGTGGAAATATTGCCTTTACATTCACATTGGCCTTATTTACGTTCATCATAACCACGTTTAGCGGAAATAAAAATTACTGGAAGCATATCTTCTGGATGCCTGGTGTACCGGTACCCATGAAAATATTCTTAATGCCAATAGAACTTATTGGAATTTTCACCAAGCCAATTTCATTGATGATACGTTTGTTCGCCAATATTACGGCCGGGCATATCATCATCTTGGCCTTGATGTCATTGATTTTCATTTTTGAAACTGTAGCGGTTGCACCAATTTCTGTATTATTCTCACTGTTTATTACGGTTATTGAAATCGTCGTAACGGCTATTCAAGCATATATTTTTACAATATTGTCGGCCCTTTATTTCGGAATGGCAACAGAAGAAGAACATCATTAATTTAAATTTTGTAGTATGACTATTTATGGAATCGCAGCTATTGGAGCTGGTTTAGCAGCCATCGGAGCTGGTGTTGGTATTGGTAACATCGGTGGAAGGGCAATGGAAGCTATGGCGCGTCAGCCAGAAATGCACGGTAAGATCCAATCTTCTGCGCTTATTCTTGCGGCTTTCGTTGAGGCGGTAGCGTTATTCGGTGTGGTTGTTGCTTTATTACAGGCAGCTCCTACAGCTTAAGTATTTTTAGGTACAGAAGTAACGGTTGGTTGCTTCTGTGCTTGATTATTGTAGTAGTTAAGGCAAAATTTGAATTAGTTAAAATACTAAGAAATGGATTTAGTAAACCCAGGTTTTGGATTGGTCTTTTGGACAGCGATTACGTTTTTGATTTTACTTTTTATTCTGCGCAGGTTTGCTTGGAAACCCATTCTAGGAGCCGTAAGTGAGCGTGAGGAATCTATAAAGAGCGCATTGGATTCTGCTGAAGAGGCCAAAAAGGAAATGCAGAACCTTCAAGCGGATAATGAAAGGATATTGAAAGAGGCTAGGGCTGAACGTGATGCCATGTTGAAAGAAGCTAGGGAACTCAAAGAAGGCATCATCTCAGAAGCTAAAGAACAGGCAAAAGTCGAAGGTGATAAGATGATGAAGCAAGCGCAAGCTGCCATTGAAAGTGAAAAGAAAGCCGCTCTTGCCGATATTAAGGCACAAGTGGCAACCCTTTCGGTCGATATTGCCGAAAAAGTAATCAAAGAAGAACTGTCTGACAAGAAGAAACAACTGAAGTTGGTCGATGACATGTTAGGCGACATCAAATTGAATTAATCGATGAAAGAAGCTAGAGCAGCCCTGCGATATGCAAAAGCAACCTTAGATTTTGCCGTTGAGAAAAAAGTAGCGGACAAGGTTGAAGGTGATATGCGTGATATGGTGTCGGTTATCACTGAAAATAAAGAACTTCAAAGTGTTTTGGCCAGTCCGGTTGTTAATGGTAAAGCCAAGAAAGATACTTTGAAAGCGATTTTTAAAGGTAGTCATGAAATAACCGTTGGGCTAATCGATACGCTTGCTGAGAACAAACGTATCGAAATGCTTCAAGAAGTGGCCTTAAAGTACATCATACTCTTTGAAAAAATGAAGGGTGAGGCTATTGCATTTGTGACTTCGGCGGTACCGCTAACGGCAGCTTTAGAGAAGAAAATATTAGCACAGGTTGCCAAAATTACGGGTAACAAGCTAACCATAGAGAATAAGGTTGATGAAAGCATTGTAGGTGGATTTATCCTCAGGGTAGGTGATCTTCAATACGACGCAAGCGTGGCAAGTAAACTAAACGGATTAAAACGAGAATTTTCAAATAGTCTATAAATTTCTAAAGGGATGATTTGACGTCTTGCGTCTTACATCCCATGTCTTATATCTTAATAAAATGGCAGGAGTAAAAGCAGCTGAGGTTTCAGCAATATTAAAGCAGCAATTATCAGGTTTCGAGGCTACCTCTTCTTTAGATGAGGTCGGCACGGTACTTCAAGTAGGTGATGGTATTGCCCGTGTGTATGGTCTTTCGAATGTACAATATGGTGAATTGGTTGAGTTTGAAGGCGGTATGCAAGGTATCGTATTGAACTTGGAGGAAGATAATGTAGGTGTGGTATTGTTAGGCCCGTCAAGGGAAATCAAAGAAGGTGCTACCGTAAAACGAACACAGACCATCGCCTCCATCAACGTAGGTGAAGGTATCGTCGGTCGTGTAGTGGACACCTTGGGTAATCCTATAGACGGTAAAGGACCTATAGCTGGAGATACGTATGAAATGCCATTGGAGCGTAAAGCACCGGGCGTTATCTTTCGTCAGCCGGTAAATGAACCCTTACAGACAGGGGTAAAGGCCATCGATGCCATGATTCCTATTGGTAGGGGGCAGCGTGAGTTGGTTATCGGTGACCGTCAAACTGGTAAGACTACGGTATGTATCGATACCATTCTGAACCAAAAGGAATTTTATGATGCTGGCGAGCCAGTATATTGTATCTATGTAGCAGTTGGTCAAAAGGCTTCAACTGTAGCCGGAATCGCAAAAACATTGGAAGACAAGGGCGCATTGGCGTATACCACCATTGTTGCGGCAAATGCATCCGATCCTGCCCCGATGCAAGTTTATGCTCCCTTTGCAGGAGCTGCAATTGGGGAATATTTCAGGGATACAGGGCGTCCGGCGTTGATTATCTATGATGATTTATCAAAACAAGCCGTAGCCTATCGTGAGGTTTCCTTGTTGTTAAGAAGACCTCCAGGACGTGAGGCCTACCCTGGTGACGTTTTCTACTTGCACTCAAGATTGTTGGAGCGTGCTGCTAAGGTTATTGCAGATGACGGTATCGCAAAAGATATGAACGACCTTCCTGAATCTTTAAAGTCAATCGTTAAAGGTGGCGGATCGTTAACGGCATTACCGATTATTGAAACACAAGCGGGCGACGTTTCTGCCTATATCCCAACCAACGTAATTTCCATTACCGATGGGCAGATTTTCTTGGAGCAGGATTTATTCAACCAAGGGGTAAGACCAGCGATTAACGTGGGTATTTCCGTATCACGTGTTGGGGGTTCTGCGCAGATTAAGTCCATGAAGAAAGTAGCAGGTACCTTGAAACTGGATCAGGCCCAATTTCGTGAATTGGAAGCGTTTGCCAAGTTTGGTTCCGATTTGGATGCGGCTACCTTAAACGTTATTGAAAAGGGACGTCGTAACGTTGAAATATTGAAGCAAGCCCAAAACGATCCATTTACGGTTGAAGATCAGGTAGCAATAATTTTTGCGGGATCTAAAAACTTATTGCGTGATGTTCCTGTTGATAAGGTAAAAGAATTCGAAAGGGACTTTATCGAATTTTTAAATGCCAAGCACAGGGATGTTTTGGATACCTTAAAAGCGGGTAAGTTGACCGATGAGGTTACGGAAACGTTAATGGCTGTTTGTAAAGACCTTTCTTCAAAATATAATTAAAAGTTATGAGTGCTGAGTTATGAGTAAATTGGATAAGAGTCCAATTAGGACGAAAAGTTTTCAATTTGCTTGTGATATTGTAAAGTACTGTGACAAATTAAAAAATGATAAAGATTTTGAACTAGCCTCTCAGTTGTTAAGGAGTGGAACAAGTATTGGAGCAAATACTCGAGAAGCGCAGCGAGCGGTTAGCACGAAAGATTTTAAATATAAGTTTAGTATTGCTCTAAAGGAGGCAGATGAAACCAAATATTGGTTACAAATTTTAAAAGCAACCGGAAGAAAAGTACCAGAAGAGATGATGAATAATTGTGAGGAGTTAATCAAGATTTTGGTTTCGATTATCAAAAACTCTTAACTCAATCACTTTTAACTCTTAACTCAACAAGGAATGGCAAACTTAAAAGAAATACGAAATAGAATAGCATCCGTATCTTCAACGATGCAGATTACCAGTGCCATGAAGATGGTTTCTGCTGCGAAGTTGAAAAAAGCCCAAGATGCTATTACGGCAATGCGTCCGTATTCAGACAAGCTAACTGAGCTTTTGCAGGGCTTGAGTGCTAGTCTTGACGGTGATGCAGGTAGCAAATTCGCTGATAACCGAGAAGTAAAAAAAGTACTCGTTGTTGCAATTACCTCTAACCGGGGCTTGTGTGGTGCCTTCAATACGAACATCCTAAAGCAATGTAGTACCCTTCTAAACATGTATGCCGATAAGCAAGTTGATTTTATGGCCATCGGTAAAAAAGCCAATGATATTCTTTCTAAAAAGAATACCATTGTTTCCAATCATAGTGACATCTATGATAATTTGACTTTTGATAATGCCGCCGGTATTGCTGAAAACTTGATGCGTTTGTTTACCGAAGGGGAATACGATAAGATTGAATTGGTCTATAATAAATTCAAAAATGCGGCGACCCAATTGGTGATGACGGAGCAGTTTTTGCCTATCCAACCAATGGAGGATGATAAGGCTGCCGCTTCCGATTACATTTTTGAACCTTCCAAACCTGAGATTGTAGAACAGTTGATTCCAAAATCGTTGAAAACGCAATTGTTCAAAGCCATTCGTGATTCGTTTGCCAGTGAGCACGGTGCTCGAATGACTGCTATGCACAAAGCAACTGACAACGCGACGGAACTGCGTGATCAGTTGAAATTGACGTACAATAAAGCACGTCAAGCAGCTATTACCAACGAAATCTTGGAAATTGTTGGTGGTGCGGAAGCCCTAAACAATTAGACGAGGCGTCGGTGGAGTCAAATTTTCAAAGCGGTTTAAGCTTTCATGAGTAATTACCGCTGTCATACTGAGCGCAGTAGAAGTAGGATTTTTACTAAAATTTAAATTATTTAGCCCCGCAATTTATGCTGGGCTTCTTTTTTTATCCGATTTTTGCCGGAACTCATTTATCCTTTTAGGATCTAAAAGAATACTTTTCAAACAATTAAGAAAGGACAAAAGAGTTCCTTGGCATGAAATCGAAAAAAACCGCACTTCTTTTCATTTTCATTACCATTTTGGTTGATGTTATCGGCATTGGGATAATATTGCCGATCATTCCAGAGTTTATCATGCAACTCACGGGTGAAGGCAACCATATAGCCGTAATCTATGGCATGTGGCTTACCACGGCTTTTGCCGGAATGCAATTCTTATTTTCCCCTGTGCTGGGTGAGATTTCAGACCAATTCGGTCGCAAACCCATACTCTTATTGGCCCTATTGGGTCTGAGTATCGATTATATGATCCATGCATGGGCACCGACTATTCTATGGCTTTTTGTAGGCCGATTTTTAGCGGGTATTACCGGCGCCAGTTTTACGGTGGCATCGGCCTATATCGCTGATATTAGTACCAATGAGGAAAAAGCCAAGAACTTCGGGCTCATTGGTGCCGCTTTTGGCTTAGGATTTATAATAGGACCTGGTATTGGAGGCTTTTTTGGGGAAATAGACATCAGACTACCATTTTACATCGCTGCAGGTCTTACGTTCGCCAACTTTCTTTTCGGATGGTTTTTTGTTCCGGAATCCCTCACCCTCGAAAACCGAAGGCCAATCGATTTGATGAAAATGATTCCTGGGGTTTCTTTAGTGGCCTTAAAGCGATATAAAGGGGTATTATTGTTGATTGCTGCCTTCTTTCTGGCAAACTTGGCCGGACAAGCATTACCCTCTACCTGGTCTTATTTTGCGATTGAACGTTTTGATTGGAATCCGAAACAGATCGGACTCTCGTTAGTGGTAGTTGGTCTTTTGGTTGCCATTGTCCAGGGCTTTTTAGTGGGTAAGGCCGTAAAACGATTCGGTAAGCAAAAAGTAGTAGGGTTTGGTTTTTTGTTATGGACATTGGGAATGTTCTTATTTTCCATAGCTTCTGAACCTTGGATGCTGTACGCCTTCTTAGTGCCCTATGCTTTGGGTGGGGTTGCCGGACCCACGGTACAGGGCATTATCTCGAATCAGGTTTCTGAAAAAGAGCAAGGTAATTTACAGGGTTCCATTACGGCTCTGGTAAGCGTTACCGCTATTTTGGGGCAATTGATCTTTTCCCCGGTATTTTATTACTTTGTTAGGCCGCAAGGCAATCTATATTTTCCGGGGGCGGCCTATGCACTTGCAGCCCTCTTCTTATTGGTGGCGTTTATTTTGGCCAAAATAGCCATGAATAGAATTAGGCTTTAACATACCGAAGAAGATTTTTTTTCGAATTTGATGTAACATTTTTAAAGTATTGAATCTAAAAGGCAAAATGATTCAAAATCCTTAGAAATGAAAACGATTAAAATTTTTACCCTTATCCTGATTCTAACGGTTTTTAGCCTTCCTATTACGGCACAGCAACCCGAGTTTAAAGTTCGCGTTGTTGGTTCTGGCCAACCTGTATTATTGTTTCCTGGCTTTAGCTGTACCGACGAGGTATGGGAAGATACGGTTGCCACACTTTCAAAAGATTACGAATGCCATTTATTTACCTTTGCGGGCTTTGGCGATGTACCACCTATAGCATTCCCTTGGTATCCTAAAATAGAAAACGCAGTTTTAGATTATATAAAAATGAATGACTTGGATAATCCTAAACTTATAGGGCATAGTCTCGGCGGTACACTTGCACTTTCATTAGCTGCAAAAGCACCTATATTCGATCAATTGATTATTGTTGATGCCTTAACCGCTACAGGTGCCTTATTCTTTCCAGATTATAAAAGTGAGAATATGGTTTACGAGAGCCCTTATAATACCAACCTTTTGGCTATGGAGATGGAAGGGTTTAAAGGAATGGCCACGCAAATGGCTTCAGGTATGACTTTAAATAAAGAAAAGCAACAGCAACTTATAGCTTGGATGTTGCAAGCCGATAGGGAGACCTATGTTTATGGTTACACCGATTATTTAAAGGTAGATTTGAGGGAAACAGTGGCACAAATTAAAAGTCCCGTTACAATTTTGGCAGCAACGCACCCTTTTGGTATCGAAGCGGCAAAAAAAACCTATGAGGCCCAATACAAGAATCTGCCCGAGTACACTCTTAAATTTGCAGAAGGTTCCGCACACTTTATAATGTATGACAAGCCAGAATGGTTTTTAGAACAACTTACCTTGGCCTTTGCCCCTAATGAATAAAAACAACCGACAATTTGAGCTTATTTACCGAGACAACTTCAATAAAGTGATGCGGTTGTGCCTTGGCTATGCCTCAGGAGATAAAGATTTGGCAAAAGACCTCACCCAAGAAGTATTTGTTAAGGTGTGGGACAATCTATCAAAATTTCGTGAGGATAGCCAAGTGGGCACATGGATTTATCGCATTACGGTAAATACCTGTTTGATGCAGCTGAGAAAGAAAAAACGCTATTTATTAAAAGGGGAACTTCAAAATGAAATAGCAGTAGCTGACCAAGAAGGTAGTAACAAAGAACGGCAATTTAAAAAAATGTATCAGTGTATCGCCAAACTTTCGGCAAGCAATAAGACCATTATTTTAATGGAACTGGAAGGACTGTCGCAAAAAGAAATTGCAGCGGTCATGGGAATGAACCATACGGCAATACGAACAAGGATACATAGAATAAAAACACAACTTTCAAAATGTGTTACCCATGAATGAATATGAAAAAATAAAACAAACTTGGAGGGAGCAACCGATTGCAGAGCCTTCAGAACTGGATTTTAAAGCACTTAAAAATCGAATAGGGCAGATTGCAAGAAACCAGAAGATTACGAATGTAATATTATTGGCAACAGCAGGTGTTTTGATGTATTTCTTCTACTTTATTGAAGCCATCGCCTATAAAAAGGTGGCTTTGGCCTTAGGCGCCATGATTGGGGTATTGTTGATTAGGGTCGCAGTCGAATTATTTAGCATATATACCTTAAAAAGACTGTCAGAAACGTTGAATTTTACTGGTTTTAATGAGAAGCTAAGCAAATACTATAAAAAAAGAATCGGTGTCCATCTTGTGTTGACCCCCATAGCAATACTAATCTATTGTTATAGTTTCTGGACATTGTTGCCTAGCTTTGAGGCAAGTCTTTCAAAAGGGTTTTACCACTATATCGTGATTTCTTCCTTAGTGGTATTGGTAGTTCTTGGGGTGTTGATTTTTACTCAAGTGCGTAAGGAAATTCGAATTCTAAAAGATTTAAAGAATGATTGACCATTAGAAAAGAAGCAGTCTCACTTTTTACCTTTTAGGGGAGAGTCGATACTGTTTTCTAAATGGATATCAATATACTTTTGGTTAAGCTCATCAGAATCCCCGTATTGTTCCCGTAGTTTTTCTAATCTTACTTTTAGCATTTTGACAATAGTGGCATAATTAGGGTCATGGTATACATTATGGGTTTCATTCGGATCTTTTTTACGATCGTAAAGTTCCCATTCATCAACATCGTAATAAAAATGGGTCAATTTATAGTTTATGGTAACAATGCCATAATGCCTTTTCACTTGGTGTACGGCAGGATATTCGTAGTAATGGTAATACACCGCATCCCTAGTCCAATCCGCATCGTTTGAGGTTAGCAAGGGTATAAGGCTTTCACCCTGCATATCTTTTGGGGCATTTATTTGCGCCGCTTCCAACAGGGTTTGGGCGAAATCCAGATTTTGTACCATTTCTTCACTGGTAATGCCTGGTTTTATTTTGTTGGGCCAGCGCACCAATAATGGCGTTTTGAACGATTCATTGTAAATAAAACGTTTGTCAAACCAACCGTGTTCCCCTAAATAAAATCCTTGATCCGAAGTATAAACGACCAAAGTGTTTTCAGAGAGCTCGTTTTCATCTAAATAGTCTAGAACGCGCCCCACGTTATCATCGACGGAAGAAATACAGGCCAAATAATCTTGCATATAGCGTTGGTACTTCCAACGCATTTTTTCTTTTTTTGTCATAGTAGGCCAATTTTCTTCAAAATCAGCATTTATTCTAGTTAAAATAGGCTCATAAGCCGCTTTTTGGGCTGCTGTAGCGCGATTGCTGTACGGATTATGAAAGCCGCCCTTATACTCCGGAACTTCTGGGGTAGGCTTCATTTTTTTGGTTAGCTCTGGTCGTATTTTACTATCATGATTGTACATCATATCAGTTAACAAATTCATTTCGGCAGTTTTTGCTGCTGTACCCCTGTTTTCATAGTCGTCAAAAAGGGTGGCGGGTTCCGGAAAGGTTTTATCAAGATATGCTTTGAACTTATCCGGTTTGGGCCACCATGGTCGATGGGGCGCCTTGTGCAGATACATTAGCATAAAAGGTTTCGTCGTATCGCGTTCCCGCTCCATCCAATCCAAGGTCAGGTCCGTGATGACATCCGTAACATAGCCTTCTTTTCTAATGGTATCTCCCGTTTTGGTAATAAAATCAGGATTAATATAATTTCCCTGGCCTGGTAGTATCATAAAATCATCAACACCTTTTGGGTTGTTTCCGAAATGGAGTTTTCCAAACATTGCGGTCTGATAACCTGCTTTTTGAAATAATTCAGGAAAAGTCACCTGTGTCGTATCAAATGGGCGCGCATTGTCGGTCTTTCCATTGATATGGGTATGTTTTCCGGTCAAAATGGTGGCTCGTGACGGCGCACAGATAGAGTTGCTTACACAGGCGTTGGTGAATTTTATCCCTTCATTGGCAATCCGATCGATATTCGGGGTTTCGATCAAATGATTTTGATAGGCGCTTATAGCCTGATAAGCATGGTCGTCTGACATAATGAAGAGAATGTTCGGTCTTTTGGCCCGTATCCCTTTATCGATTTTTTTCTTGTTGTCACAACTGAATAGGACTAGGGCTATTGATAGGCCTATTGAAATTCTAAAGTAAGAGGTCATGGTCGCTGGTAGTTTGCCTTTAAGATAAGGATTATTAAGATCTTGCTTGTAAAGTAATACTTACCATTTTGATGTTGTGAAACTTCCAATTTTTGTGGTCAATATATATTTGGATGTTGTAAAAATGTACTTTATCGATATATGCCATCGATTAACGGAAGTGTCTCCTTTGCCGATTATCCATTTTAAGACCCCTTTCATGGAATATGCGAAGTTGACCTTTCATTTCACCTGATTTATTGTGCGTTAAATCCAACAACTTATACTACCTGTTTTGGTTGTAACAACTTTGTCACCTAATGTAAAAGGTACTTTAATGAAAAATTTATTACTCGTAAAAGAAATTTACCTAGAAGGATTTAGGGGTTTAGGATACTGGATTGCAAAGTATTACTTTAAAATTCTGTTCTGGACCACCTTAGTATTATTTTCAGTAGTGCTTTATGCCTTTTTCTATAGGCTTTCTACTGGATGGGCATTCTAAATGAACTCCCTTACATAGTGGCTCAAGATTCTAAGGTGTTATAACTATGGCACTAATTTTGGTTTCATATCTTTATAACTTATAAAATAATTATATGAGAATCTTTACATACACTATTTTGGCAATGGTTTTTTCGTTATCCGGATGTTCTTCACAGAAAAAATTAGTCGATAATCCACCTTTTGAATTGGGGCAGGCAACCTGTCAGGCATGGAAAGGGGGGCGCGCTGAAACCGGCTCAGGAATGCTGTTGGAAATACCCGTGCTAAGTGAAAACCTAGAGAACATAAAAATACAACAGGCGTATTTTAGGGGTATGCTAGCAGACGTAGCCGTAACTTCCAACGAGGGAAATTGGGTGGCAAAAGCAAATTTCACTAATAACAATGCTGGAAAACCTGATATGGTGATGCATGAAGATGCTACAAAAGAGGTGGGTAACCAACCACCAAGCAAGCAAGTAAAGTTTCCGTTTGAACTAGGTAGCGATGAATGTGTGATCAGTTATATGGATGGTGATACGGTGAAGTATTTTAAAATTGAAGGCATAAAAGAAACCAAAGCACGAATCTATCAATAGTTAAAACCCTTTGTATTTTTGAACGAATACCGATATTGACTACTTTTAGTAAAAATATGACCCCGAAGTGTTGCTTCGGGGTTTCTTTTAAAAGCCCGTTTTACTATTGAATCCGCTTAAAAAGCTTTTTAAACAGACTGCAATCTATGGTTTGGCTACGGTATTACCTAGAATGTTATCAGTGCTTTTACTTCCACTATACACTTCGGTATTTCAAAATGCTTCAGGGTATGGAGAGTATATCAATATCTATGCATGGATAGCTATCTTCAATGTTTTTCTTGCTTATGGTATGGAGACGGCTTTTTTCAGATTTTACCATAAGCTAGCTGACAAAAACAAAGTGGTTTCCACTTCTTTGATTTCATTGGCAGCGACATCATTGACCTTTTTATTTTTAGCACTACTTTTCAAGACAACACTTTCAGAAATTACCAACATCAATGCTGATTATATAAAGTATACCTCATATATTTTGGTTTTAGACGCTTTGGTAATTGTTCCTTTTGCGCTGCTAAGGGCGAATGAAAAACCAATGAAATATGCGGTTATAAAGACGCTCAATGTAGCCATAAACCTATCTTTGAATATTTTCTTTTTATTGGTTTTACCAAAGTTGGCTATAGAAAACACGGATAGTTTCTTTAGCCCTATCTACAAAACAGGGAATGAAATCAATTACATTTTTATATCAAATATGATTGCTAGCGCAATTACATTATTGATTTTAGTACCCAACTATTTCAGAGATAAATATGCTTTTGATTTTGATTTATGGAAGTCAATGTTGAAATATGCTGCGCCGGTTATGTTGGCTGGTATCGCCTTTACCATTAATGAAGTAGTTGACAAAATTTTATTGACCGAAATGGCTTCCGAATCCATTGCAGGTAAATACGGGGCGTGCTATAAACTTGCCTTGTTTATGACCTTATTTGGCACTGCGTTCAGAATGGGGGTAGAACCTTTCTTTTTTAGCCATTCGACTACCGAGAATCCGCAGAGAACTTATGCGCAGATCACAAATTATTTTGTCATTTTAGGAAGCTTTATTTTATTGGCAGTTATTGTCTTTATTGATATTTTGATTCCAATTTTAATAAGAAACGAAGTTTTAAGAGAGGCTCTTGAAATCGTACCCATAGTGTTGTTGGCAAGCTTTTGTTTGGGTATTTATCATAACCTATCGGTTTGGTATAAAGTCACGGATCGAACCAGATATGGGGCCTATATTTCATCAATCGGGGCGGTATTAACGCTGGCTATCAATCTAATTTTTATTCCTATGATAGGTTATATGGCCTCTGCCATAGCCACTTTGGCTGCTTATGGTTCCATGATGTCTCTCTCGTATTACTTCGGGAAAAAGCATTATCCAATTCCCTACAACATGCGAAAGATTTATTTCTATTCGGGTATCTCAATCTTGTTTTCAGCACTGTCTTTTTATGTTTTTAACCGAAACTTAGTTGTGGGAAGCTTATTGCTTTTGGTATTTTTGGCACTGATTTACAAACTAGAGGGCGATACCCTTAAAACTATATTCATAAGACGTGCAAATTAAGATCATCAACAAGTCAGAACATCCGTTGCCACATTACGAAACCATTGCTTCGGCGGGTATGGATCTAAGAGCCAACATAACTGAGGCTATCAGATTAAAGCCTTTGGAAAGAACAATTGTCAAAACAGGGTTATACATAGAATTACCCATTGGTTTTGAGGCGCAAGTACGCCCACGCAGTGGACTGGCGGCAAAAAAGGGCATAACCGTGCTGAACTCACCGGGCACTGTCGATGCCGATTATAGAGGGGAAATAGGTGTAATATTGGTTAATCTTTCCAATGAAGATTTTACCATTGAAAATGGGGAACGCGTAGCGCAATTGGTCATAGCCAAGCACGAACGTGCCGAATGGATGGAAGTTAAAGAACTTTCCAAAACAGATAGAGGAGCAGGAGGCTTCGGCAGTACGGGCACCAAGTAGTAACAAAAAACAAACCAGAGCGTCTAGCTTGTAGTGTCTAAAAGCGAAACGGTCTTATATCTTATTTTATGAAAATAATAGTACCCATGGCCGGGCGTGGCTCGAGATTACGACCGCACACATTAACCGTTCCGAAACCGTTGATACCCGTTGCGGGAAAACCCATAGTGTACCGATTGGTTAGCGATATCGCCAAAGTTTTGGATGAACCCATTGAAGAGGTCGCTTTCATATTAGGGGATCCTGCCTTTTTTGGCGATGACGTAGTCTCAAGTTTAAAGCAATTGGCCCATGAATTGGGAGCGAAAGCATCGATATATCGTCAAGATGAACCTTTAGGTACCGGCCATGCCATTATGAGCGCAAAATCTTCCTTAAGTGGCCCAGCTGTAATCGCCTACGCCGACACCTTGATCAGGGCGGAGTTTAATCTAGATAAAGATGCTGATAGCGTTATTTGGGTAAAACAAGTAGAAAAACCAGAGGCATTCGGTGTTGTAAAGCTAAATGATGCCAATGAAATTATTGAGCTCGTTGAAAAACCCCAAGAATTCGTGTCAGATTTGGCAGTCATTGGCATCTACTATTTTAAAGATGTAGGGGTGCTCAAAGAAGAACTCCAGTATGTTTTGGACAATAACGTTCTTAACGGAGGGGAATACCAAATCAATGATGGTATCAAGCGGATGATGGCCAAGGGCAAAAAATTTGTAACAGGTAAGGTAGATGAATGGATGGACTGTGGAAATAAAAATGTAACGGTAGAAACAAACCAACGCATGTTGGGTTTTTTAGGCACAGATGGGGAAAAACTGATTGCAGACTCGGTTGAACAAAATAATGCTAACATTATTGAGCCCTGTTTTATTGGTGAGAATGTTGTTTTAACGAATAGTACCATAGGACCCTATGTTTCTGTGGGGGATGGAACGGTTATTGAAGGGTCAACAGTTAAAAATAGTTTAATCCAATCGCATAGTAGTATCAAAAATGCTAATTTGGATAATGCTATGATTGGTAATTATGTAACATACGATGGTAATTTTGAGACCATCAGTATTGGGGACTACTCGGTACTGCAGTAAAGAGGATTAAGGGGTAACCCCATCATAGGTTTGTAGTGTTATGAAAAAATGGTTCTTATATGGAATGCTTGTTGCCTATTACCTTTTGGTCTGGGGTACTTGCCATGCCCAAGAAGAACCAGGTAAAACCATTGATGTAGAAGAAAGTTCTGAAGTGTTCCTCGAAGAATATACCGATGAGTTTCAAGAAACGTTCTTTGAGGCCTTAAAGCAAAAAGGAATCCAGAATTACGATCGCGCGGCCAACCTCTTTTTAAAATGCAAAACGCTTGATGCCGAAAACACCGTAATTGACCATGAATTGGCCAAGACCTATCTGCTTGACAAGAAATACCTATCTGCACAGCAATATGCCATTGAATCATTGGTTGTAGAACCTTCCAATTACTGGTTTTTAGATACCTTGATCGCTATTCTTGATAAACAATCCAATACTATTGACGCAGTAAAAACCGATATTCCATTTGATGACGGCCAACTTCAGAAGAACCTGGCCTTAATCTACTATAAACGTAAAAAGTATACCGATGCCTTGACTATTTTGAAAGGCCTGTCCAAATCGGATTTTACAGAGGAATTAACCCTTAAGATTCAAGACTCCATGGCGAAACCCAAGCAATCGCCTTCGGTCAAAAGTACAGGTCAAATAGTCGTGAATAATGATCCTGTAAAAGTCTTGGAAATGAATTTGGAACAGCAAATACGCTTGGGGCAGTTTCGTATGGTCGAACAACGGGCCAAAGATGCTGTAGAAACCTATCCGTTACAACCCTATTTTTATTATGCCTATGGATTAGCGCTCCATAAAAACAACAAGAGCACCCAGGCAATAGACGTTTTACAGTCTTCCCTCGATTATTTATTCGAGAATACCGCTTTGGCAAATAAAATTTATCAAACCCTTTCAGACGCTTACCAGAAGACAAATAATTTCTCTAAGGCAAATGAGTACCTTAGTAAGATAAAACCCGGATTTTAATATGTTGGCCTTTCACAAGCACCTTAAAAAATTGGGTATGGTGATTTTAATCCTTTCCATAGCCTCTTGTAAATCGACCAAATCAATCGGTTCAGGAGCGGTCGATACCGCTTTGTCGCCAAAAAAGATCATCCAAAACCACTATCAAAACCAACAAGATTTCCAAACCCTTAGGGGAAAGGTCAAAATCGATTATTCCGATGGGGAAAACTCGCAGGGGGTGAGTGTGAGTATGCGCATAAAAAAAGATGAGGTCATATGGATAAGTGCACCATTGGGTATCGTGAAAGCTCATATCACGCCGAACAAGGTGTCTTTTTATAACAAGCTTGAAGGAGAATATTTTGAAGGAGACTTTAGTTATTTAAGTGGTATTTTAGGAACGGAAGTCGATTTTATCAAACTGCAGAACCTATTAATTGGCAACGCCCTATTGGATCTAAGAACGGAAAAATATGTAGCCATTAATGAAGGGGACGCTTACGGTCTTAAGCCTAAAAAGCAAAATGACCTTTACAAGATTTTGTTTTTTTTAGAACCGAAGTATTTTAAAATTACCAGACAAGAACTATCACAACCTTGGAAAAACCGTTTTTTGAAAATGCAATATTCCTATCAAGAAGTTGATAGTAAAGTGATACCGAATACCATCGCCATTGAAGCAGTAAGTGATGAACAAGTAAATACAATTGCATTGGACTATAAAAGTATGGAGTTCGATAAACAATTGAATTTTCCCTACAGAATACCAAAAGGATTAAAAGAGATCGTATTGAAGTAATATGCCAATTTCAAAACCATATTATTTTTTTCTACTAGTTGCCTTGTTTGCAATTAAAATGTCGTTTTCCCAAACGAGCGAGCAAAAAGCCCTGGAAGCAAAACGCACTCGGCTTCAAAATGAGATCAAGGAAATGAATCGGTTACTTTTTGCCGAAAAAAAGGAAAAGGGAAGTGTTTTAGAGCAGATGGATGCGATTGATAGAAAAGTGAATATCAGCCAAGAGTTGATTAGGGTCACCAACCAACAATCGAATTTATTGAATCGACAGATCAATGCCAACATCAGAAGTATTGGAAAATTAAGGGAAGACCTAGAGTTTTTAAAGAAGGATTATGCCCAGTTGATTCAAAAATCATATCAAAACAAGCTAAACGGAAACAGACTAATGTTTTTGTTGTCTTCAGATAATTTTTTCCAGGCTTTTAAGCGTATGCAGTATATGAAGCAGTACGCTAACCATCGTAAGAAACAGGGTTTGGAAATTATGACCAAAACGGAAGAGTTGGCGGTACGCAATAAAGATTTGGTACAACAGCGTAAGGTAAAAGACCGATTAATTGCCGAAAACACAAAGGTAAAAAAGAATTTATATGCCGAGATAGCGTCACAGAAAGCCTTGTTAAAAAGTATTCGACAGAACGAAAGTAAATATGCCGCTGCCATAGATGATAAGAAGAAGGAAGCCAGAAGAATCGACCGGGAAATAGAAAAATTGATACGAAGTGCAATAGCGAGCTCAAATAAAAAGTCAGGTAGTAGCAGTAAAACATCATTTGCCCTGACACCTGAGGCCAAATTGATAGCATCTAACTTTTCATCCAATAAGGGCAAGTTGATCTGGCCAGTGGAAAAGGGGGTCAAAAGCCAAGGATTCGGGGTTTATGCAGATAAGGTATATCCTGGTATCAAACATCAAAACAATGGGGTGATCATTGCGACCGATAAAGGCGCAGAGGCAAGGGCTATTTTTGAAGGCGAGGTAATGACCATATTCACCAACAAAAATGGGGTCAAGGGAGTGTACCTAAGGCATGGTAATTATATTAGTATGTATTACAACCTCTCGAAAATTTATGTAAAGAAAGGGGATAAAGTGGCCGCAAAAGAAGCACTTGGTGAGGTTTATACCAATCGGTTTGACAGTTCGACCAAGTTAAAATTCTATTTATATCAAGACACTAAAAAACTCAATCCTGAAGATTGGGTCTATCGATTATAAGTACATGGAAAAAATTACGGATTTACAAGGTACGTTTACATTGAATAATGGGGTGAAAATGCCATATTTCGGCTTGGGGGTCTATCTATCTGAAGACGGTCAAGAAGTAATCAATGCCGTGAAATGGGCGTTGGATGAAGGTTATCGCCATATAGATACGGCTTCTATATACAAAAACGAAGAAGGTGTTGGTCAAGGTATTGCAGAGAGTACTGTTGATCGTGAAAACGTATTCGTGGTCAGCAAGGTTTGGAATTCTGATCAGGGTTACGAGCATACCTTAAGGGCTTTTAATGACAGTTTAAATCGTTTGGGCTTTGACTATCTCGATCTGTACCTTATCCATTGGCCCGTGGCAGGCAAGTATAAAGAGACTTGGAGGGCCTTGGAACACTTATATCATCAGAAGAAGGTTCGTGCCATTGGAGTAAGTAATTTTATGCAACACCATTTAGAAGACTTACTTAAAGATGCTGAAGTCGTACCGATGGTGAATCAAATGGAGTTCCATCCTTTTTTAGTACAGCAAGACCTTATTGATTTCTGTAATGAAAAAGGAATTCAATACGAAGCTTGGTCCCCAATGATGCAGGGAAGGGTGTTCAAAATGGAGGAGTTCAAACAACTTGCCGATAAGTACGGAAAGTCCATTGCCCAAATTGTGTTGCGATGGAATTTACAAAAAGGGGTAATCACTATTCCTAAGTCCTCAAAAAAAGAACGTATTATAGCTAACGCCGCGATTTTTGATTTCGAATTAGCTACCGAAGATATTGCTTTACTTGATGCTATGCATAAAGGGAAGCGCTTTGGCCCAGACCCCAATGATTTTGATTTTTAAATCATTGCATGAAAAGTGCCCTGAGCTCAGTTGCCTCTGAGGGCTTCATTTTTCCGGCAAGCACTAGGCTAAGTTGCTTTCTACGTAAGGCGGCAGCATAACGCTCCTTTTCGATTTCAGTTTCAGGCTCTAAAGGCGGCACTTCGGTAGGCGTTCCGGTTTCATCTACGGCAACAAAGGTGTAAATGGCCTCGTTGGCCTTGGTACGTTCCCCCGTGAAGCGATCTTCCATCCAAACATCGATAAAGATTTCCATTGAGGTTTTAAAAGCCCTAGAAACACTGGCTTCGACCGTTACTACACTACCTAAGGGCACTGACCTATTAAATGCCACATGGTTTACCGAGGCAGTGACGGTAATTCGACGGCTGTGCCGACGTGCCGAAATACTTGCGGCCCGATCCATACGTGCCAAGAGTTCTCCCCCAAACAGGTTGTTCAAAGGATTGGTTTCACTAGGCAAGACCATATCGGTCATAATGGTTCTTGATTCTTTAGGAGTCTTTACCCGCATTTTAGGAATTTTGCGCAAAGATATTGAAGATGTAGCTGTGATTTGAATTAAGTGGGGTTATTTCTCAGAAAGAATCCAAACATCAGTAGAAATGGTACGTTTGATTTGCCGATAGAGGCGAAGCGCTTCTCTGTTATCAGGGAAACTGGAATAAGCGACTTGATGCAATCCAAATTTATTCAAACCAATATACTGGGCATCATAACCTTCTTGCTTTAGTTGGGCCACTTTTTTGTCCGCATTGTCCTTAATTCTAAAAGCCCCAGCGATAACG
Source organism: Croceitalea sp. MTPC5 (assembly GCF_036985505.1). Taxonomy (NCBI): domain Bacteria; kingdom Pseudomonadati; phylum Bacteroidota; class Flavobacteriia; order Flavobacteriales; family Flavobacteriaceae; genus Croceitalea; species Croceitalea sp. MTPC5. The sequence continues at coordinate 119,157 of NZ_BTGQ01000005.1, read as the reverse complement.
TGATGCAAAGGCCCCTTGTAAGGCGCTGTTTTAGTAATGTTCAATGCAATTGCCGGTAGCTCCATGGGTGCACTATCAAAAAAGGTGGCCTCTTGTATATGCTTAGAGACCTCTTCTTGAGCGGTTTGCCGTACCAACTCTTGTTTTTTATGGTTTTGTAGGTAAAACTGATACGAACTGATACCTAATGAAAACAATAATAAACCTATAGCGGCAACTTTAAGTAAAGGCCGATATACTGATGTTTCCCTTTTCTCTGGAGTAATGATAAAGGGTACGCGTTCTTCTATCGCTTCGACCTCTTCTTTTAGTTCTTCTCTTACTATAGGCGTTGAACCAAACGGAGACAATCCAAAAGACGATGTGAGGTAGTTTATTTTGTCCTCAGGCTTGAACTGAATTTTATGTTCGGCGCTGAGGGTTAGTTTCCCAATGCCAAACAATTCAATTGCCTCACCTTTTTCCAAGGTCTCCTTCCATTTGATAGAGGTCTCGCTGATTTCTTCGAGCATATCCTCATAAGACAGCTTTTTCGCTTTCGAAACGTAAGACACCAGAAGGCCATCATTTTTCGAAAGTTGCTCGTTGAAAGAGATGATTTTGGTGGGCGGGTATAGGGTGTTGCTTGTCGAATCAATACGGGCAGAAGTGGTTTGCGCCAGAAATGCCCCAAAACCAGGCATGACCACACAGTTGTACCGATACAATAATTCCTCTATATAGTGTTCCACCCTCATTGGTGGCAAATATTACAAAAATTGACCTATCACAAAATAGTGCGCATAACTTTTTATTAACATTCTAATTTGTGTATTTTGTGGAAAACTAAAGTATAAGATTTCATGTCTGAAAATGAGCTAATAGCCTTACTGCGATTACAGCAAATTCCTAATATCGGGGATGTGATCGCAAAAAAGTTATTGGAACGGTGTGGAAGCGCAACGGCTATTTTTCAAGAGAAAAAACAACATCTTCTCAAAATAGATGGGGTTGGTACCGCTACCTTAAGCGGACTTCACGCCAAAGTATATCTAGAGGCCGCTGAAGCCGAGCTACGGTTTATACAAGCTAATGCCATCGATTATCACTATTTTCTTGACGATAAGTATCCCAGTAAATTAAAGCATTGCTTTGATGGCCCAATCCTACTTTTTCAATCGGGTACTATCGAGCTTAAAGAAAGAAGGATAATCAGTGTCGTCGGTACAAGAAAAATTACCAGTTATGGACAGGCATTTTGTGAAAAATTCATAGCGGATATAGCTCCTTTAAATCCTGTAATTGTTAGTGGTTTCGCTTACGGGGTCGATATTGCGATTCAACGGGCCGCCATGGAACATGGCCTACAGACCATTGGTTGCTTGGCCCATGGATTGAATCAGATTTATCCGAAGGCCCATAAGAAATATGTGGCCGATATTGATGCAAACGGTGGGTTTTTTACGGAGTTCTGGAGTAATACGAACCCAGAAAGGGAGAATTTTCTAAAGCGAAATCGTATTATCGCCGGATTGAGCGAGGCAACCGTAGTAGTTGAATCTGCTGAAAAAGGGGGTAGTTTGGTTACTGCCGACATGGCCCATGGCTATAATCGTGATGTATTCGCGGTACCCGGCCGCGCTACGGACAAATACAGTTTGGGATGCAATAATCTAATCAAACAACAGAAGGCACAACTCTTGACCTCAGCCGCAGATTTGGTGTATTTATTGGGATGGCGAATCGATGAAAGGCGAAAACAGCCCCACCAAAAACAGCTCTTTATTGAGCTGGATAGCACAGAACAGTCTATCTACTCCTACTTACAGTTAAACGGAAAACAAGTACTTGATACCGTTGCTTTAGCATGTAATCTGCCCATTTTTAAAGTTTCGGCAACCTTATTGAACATGGAGATGAAAGGTGTGATTCGTCCGTTGCCCGGTAAGTTGTTCGAGGCAATTTAGATTTGTGGGTCATTGTATAACCGATTATCGAAGAACCCTAAGACAGAACGGGTATTCTGCATTTGGGGTATTTTAGACGGTATATTGGTACTATTCATCGGCCTACTTTTTACTGGAAGGGTAATTTCACGTAAAACCCAAGTTTTCCATAGTGGTGAATTGTTTTATTTGAATCGACGACCTACCACATATCTGACAAAAGATGAAAATAGCCTTTTTTGAAGTAGTTTAACCCCTATATTCAGTGTCCGAAGAACGGTTGTATTTAAAGGACTAAAGGTAAATGATGTTTTTAAGATTGTTAGTTAGCCTGTAAACTCGTTTGTAGGGCAAAAATTCCTGCCGAAAAGATGTTTTTTCATTTGTTCATTTCTTTGAACAAGCTTCAGCAATGAATGGTTACTACTAATTTCGTTTTTGCATTGGCTAGAAAAGAAACGAATAGGTAGTCCCTCATAAAAAGTTGTAATTTTCTTTGCAACTGATCATATGCCAACAGTTACAATCATATTACCTTAGTATTAGGGATAGCAGTACCAAACTAATTCCCCTCCATTGGAGGGGTTGGGGGAGGCTTAGTATCCCACTTTTGCCCTCACCCTAGCTAACACTCCATCAGCAACTTTTGAAGCTTTTCTAGCTCCTTTGGCCAAAGCTTCGTCAACCTCATTTAAGTTGTTCATGTAATATTCAAACTTTTCACGAGGTTCTTTAAATTTCTCGATGATAGCCTCAAAAAGTTCTTGCTTGGCATGGCCATAACCGTAATTGCCAGCCAGATAATTGGCACTCATGGCTTCAATTTCTTCTTGCGACGCCAGTAATTTAAATAGGGCAAATACATTGTCGTTGGTAGGATCTTTTGGATCTTCTATAGGGGTGCTATCGGTAACTATCCCCATAAGCTGTTTTCGTAGTTTTTTATCGGGCTGAAAAAGGTTGATAATATTGCCCTTGCTTTTGCTCATTTTTGCACCGTCCGTACCAGGTACGTACATGGTGTTTTCCTGTAATTTGGTCTCGGGCATCACAAAAGTCTCCCCAAAAACATGATGGAACCTTGAAGCTACGTCACGGGTCATCTCTAAATGCTGTGACTGGTCTTTGCCAACGGGGACTATTTCGGCATCATAAAGCAAGATGTCCGCAGCCATTAGCATGGGGTAGCTAAAAAGACCGGCATTCACGTCTTCCAACCTGTCGGCTTTATCTTTAAAAGAATGCGCCAATGTCAACCGTTGGTACGGGAAAAAGCAGCTGAGATACCATGCAAGCTCTGTAACCTGCGGCACATCACTTTGTCTGTAGAAAATGGTTTTCTCGATATCCAATCCGAAAGCGAGCCATGTTGCAGCAGTGGCATAGGTGTTCTGTCGCAATTCTTCACCGTTTTTTATCTGGGTTAGGGAATGCATGTCTGCAATAAAGAGAAAAGACTCATTATCAACGTCTTTTGCCATTTCGATGGCCGGAACAATAGCTCCTAAAATATTACCCAAATGCGGTACTCCAGTACTTTGAATACCCGTTAAGATCCTTGCCATAAACTTGTTTTCGACCGTAAATGTAACAATCCAGATTTTATTAAAAAAGAAAGGTAATTTGATACCGTTGTTTTTTGAAAATTCTACTTTTGAAAAGTGCTACGATTTATCAAGAATATTGGTTTCACACTATACAGGGTCTGGTTTTACCTATTGGTCGCCCTTCCGATTATCGTGTTTTTGCCATTTTTGGTAGCGACTACGCTATCACAAAAAACATACCACCAGTTTTTTTGGCTGGCAAGGAACCTATGGGCCAAACCAATACTTTTTGGAATGGGCTGTCCACCTAAAATAGTTTGGCAACAGCATTTGCAAAAAGATAAAAGTTACATGTTGGTTGCCAACCATACGAGTATGTTGGATATTATGTTGATGCTTTATATTAGCAAAAATCCCTTTGTTTTTGTGGGAAAAAAAGAATTGGCCACGATTCCGCTATTTGGGTTTTTCTACAAACGGGTATGTATTTTGGTAGATAGAAAAGATCCCAAAAGTAGAATAGCGGTTTATCGCAGTGTGCAAAACCGCTTAAAACAACACTTAGGTATCTGTATTTTTCCTGAAGGAGGCGTTCCTGACGAAGAAATAGTGCTCGACAGCTTTAAAGACGGGGCTTTTAGAATGGCCATTGCGCATAATATACCGGTCGTTCCAATGACGTTTTACGATTGCAAAAAACGTTTTTCATGGTCATTTTTTAGTGGGAATCCTGGTACTTTAAGGGTCAAGGTCCATAATTTCTTCAATACCGACCTGTTGAAATCAGAAAGCACCTCAATATTGCGTGAAGAGGTAAGGAACTTAATTCTTCATGATTTAAAAGAGGATAAACGCAACGCTTAGACCACAACCCTTTATTATTTTCTAATGATTGAACACTAGCATTCAAATAACAATGCGAAAATTTAGAACTTAAAACTAATGCCGCTGTAAATACCTAAAGTATAAGGTCTGAACTGGCCAGCGGTTTCTGAAAAGGTATTCAGTTGGTATTTGAAGATCGGTTCAAGGTTTAATTGCAAATTTGGCGCAAATTCGTAGTTGAATCCCAAACCAATATTTGTACTGAAGTTCACGTCATTAATATTATTTGCCTCCCCTACATCGGTTACTAGTCCATCTGATACCAGGGAAACAGAATTGTCGATTAGAAACAACGAACTTACACCACCAATAATATTCACCCCGACCTTTTTATCCAATAATGCGTAATTCAGTTCAAAGGGTACTTCTAAATACCCCATCTGTTGTACCATACTGCCTTCAAAGGAATTAGAGATGCCGCTAAACTCTGAAACAGCAGTAGGGCTGTCGTTGGCAAATGTGTTGCTAGTCGATTTGCTCTCTACCACCAAGCTTCTTGAGGCAGTCGAATAATTGATATTATCGATTAACTCGTTCGTTGATGCTGTCAAAGAAGAAGAGAAAACGACTTCATTGGTATCGTAGCCATAGTCAACCATATGTACCCCTGAACGAACGCTTAGTTTTTTGCTGATGTCGTATGAGACGGTAAGGCCATAACTTAGATTTAGGTTGCCCGATTTAGAGTTACGCGCAAAGTTGGAGTGTATAGGCGATCCCTGGCCGACGGCATCAAAGTATACGGGTGCTACCGAAGGCCCCATTGCCCATCTGTTGGCTTGACTTTCTTTGGGTTGCTCTTTGTCGTTTGTTTCGAGCTCTTCTATGGCGTCAAATATGGATTTTTTCCCTTTTTGATTTTCTTCTACAGCCGTAATGGCTTCTTCTTGTTTCAAAAGGGGTAGTTCAGAATCCTTGTTAATGCTTTTGCCTTCTTTTTCTTTAGCACCAATGTCATTTGATTTTTGATTCTTTCCGTTGATGGCAATGGCATTATTTTCGATGGTCTCTTTTTTGCGATCGAGGCCACTAGGGTCTTTTTTAGGATTAGTTAGAACTATAGCTTCCGTTTTATTGGTAGCATCAATTTTTAAAGTTGACTTGGCCTTATTCTTTTCTTTGCTTTCTGAATCGGCATCGTTTTTAGCAAGTTGATTGGCTGTAATACGTTCTGCCCCTTGGTCAAGATTACGTTTATCCCCTTTCGTTGAGGGTGAATCGTCAATAGTCTTTTGCTGTGGGTCATTTACATTGCCCGTATTTGAATCGACTTCGGTCACCTGAATGGTCTCGCCATTTTTATCTATGGTAACATAAGGATTCATGTTTAGGGAGTCATTCGTCTGATTATCTAAATTCGTAGGATCTTCAACGTTCGTAATTGTTGTACCACTACTATTAGAATCCGTTTTTAAAGGATTGAATACGAGGAACAACACTGCCAAAAGTGCGGCCACCCCACCTAGTTTCCACCAAATAGGTACGATTCTCGACTTCTTTTTTTTGTCTAAAGAAGCCTCGATGGAATCCCAGACTCTTTCTTCTGGGGCCTCCGAAAAGCTTGAGAGCTTTTCTTGAAACAGTTTATCTAAATTCTTTTCTTCCATACTTAATCACTTAAGCAATATTTATATTTTCCTTTTCTATCTTTTCTTTCAAAATCATCCGTGCCCGTGCTAGGTTTGATTTTGATGTACCGGTTGAAGTGCCCAACATTTCGCTGATTTCCTTATGCGAGTGACCATCCATAACATAAAGGTTGAACGTGAGCCTATATTTATTCGGAAGCTCTTGAATATACCTCAAAAGTGTCGCCAAACTTATGTCGGTATGGGCAGTTTCAATATCCTCAACCTCCCCGAAATTTTCAGAGACCACATCTAAATGGCGCTCTTTTCTATATTTCTGCAAAACCGTGTTAACGGTAATCCTTTTCATCCATCCTTCAAAAGAACCTTTAAAATTGTATTGCCCAATTTTATCATAAATCGTCATAAAACTATCATGAAGGTTGTCTTCTGCCTCGGTTTTATTGCGAGAATACTTTAAACAAATACCGAACAGTATACTTGAATACCTGCGATAGAGTTCTTCTTGGGCCTTTCGCCTTCCTTTTTTACAATTAGCTATGAGTTCTTCAAGACTCAAAATAGTTGGTCAGATTAAAAAAGTATTAAAGATTAGTTCAGCCCTTCCGGCTTAACCGGAACTACATATTCGATATATTCCGGTTCTCCTTCCAAGGTTTCACCTGCATAAAACCGGAAAGTGTACGCGCCAATTTCCAAAGCCGTGAATTCAAATTGGGCGGTTACCTCATCATTCGTATCCGTACAGTCAGATTCGGTCAACAAAGACCCTATGGCAATGATACTTCGTGCATTGGCATTATCACTTTCCACATCAAAGTTGGAAAAGAAGGTACAGGTATCGGGCCTTCTAAACACAACTTCTATGCTATGGGGCTCATTTTGATTAAAGACCTCTGGCATTGTAGCGGAAACCACTTCAAGAATCACAAATTGGAAATTTTCATCAGAATCTATATCACAGCCGCTTAGGCAAAACAACATAGTCATTCCTAAAAAGAATACAATTGTCCTTTTCATAACCTTTTATACTTGGTTATTAGATGTATATAAAACGCTTAGGTTGCGTTTTTAGGATATGGACAGGTACAAATCGACAAAAATTAATCGTTTACGGCACTAATGGCCTCTCTGATTTTAGCCTCAAGCTCTTCAGATAACTCCGGATTGTCTTCTAGTAGGCTTTTGACCGCATCTCGACCCTGCCCTAATTTGGTGTCGCCATAACTGAACCACGAACCACTCTTTTTAACGATTTCATAGGCCACCCCAAGGTCAAGAACCTCACCTACCTTCGAAATGCCCTCACCGTACATGATATCAAATTCGGCTGTTCTGAAAGGCGGGGCAACTTTGTTCTTTACGACTTTGACCCGGGTTTTGTTCCCTTGAACATTGCCATCGGTATTCTTGATTTGGGTAGATCTTCTGATATCAAGTCGAACGGATGCATAGAATTTTAAGGCATTACCACCTGTTGTTGTTTCTGGATTACCAAACATAACCCCAATTTTTTCACGTAGCTGGTTGATAAAAATTACGGTACAATTGGTCTTACTGATAGATCCCGTCAATTTACGAAGTGCTTGTGACATCAATCGGGCGTGCAGCCCCATTTTAGAATCACCCATTTCACCTTCAATCTCACTCTTTGGGGTAAGTGCGGCAACCGAATCTACAATGACAATGTCTATGGCACCTGACCTGATGAGGTTATCCGCTATTTCAAGGGCCTGTTCGCCATTATCTGGTTGTGAAATGATCAAATTATCAATATCAACCCCTAATTTCTGGGCATAAAAGCGGTCAAAAGCATGCTCGGCATCAATAAAAGCTGCAATGCCACCGTTCTTTTGTGCCTCAGCAATGGCATGAAGGGTCAAGGTGGTCTTACCAGACGATTCGGGGCCATATATCTCAATTACCCTGCCCCGCGGGTAGCCACCAACGCCTAAAGCAAGATCCAAACCTAAAGATCCCGAAGAAATGACCTCAACATCTTCAACGACACTGTCACCCATTTTCATTACGGTGCCCTTGCCATAGGTTTTATCCAATTTATCTAAAGTAAGTTTTAACGCTTTTAATTTTGCCTCGTTCTCGTTGCCCATGATTAAAAAAATTTGAGGACTAAATTACCACTTCTTTGGCATTTATGGATACCAACGCAACCATTTAAAATAATCGACATCTCTTTAGGGCCTAATTCAAATATAATTAAGACTTTATGTGAAGTTTGTAAGACCACTACAAAAGACTTTTTATCTATGAAAAAGAAAGATAGTGGTCAAAAGGCATCCTTCCCCAAGGATGCCTTTTTATTTTAATCCCTATTTTTGCCATATTAAATACACTTCTTTAACTTAAACTATTGGTATAGCATGCAACTGTACAATACACTAAGTGCGAAAGAAAGGGAACAATTGATTGAGGAGGCCGGAAAAGAAAGGCTTACCATCTCTTTCTACAAATATGCGCATATTAAGAATACCCAGATATTTCGAAATCATCTCTTTATCCATTGGAATGAGCTCGATGTCTTAGGTAGGATCTATATTGCCCATGAGGGGATAAACGCACAATTATCGGTTCCGGCAGAAAGTTTTGGGGTTTTCAAGGCACATTTGGACAGCATTTCATTCTTAGAAAATGTGAGGTTGAATATTGCTATTGAACAAGACAATAAATCGTTTCTAAAATTAAAGGTAAAGGTGCGTGATAAGATTGTTGCCGACGGATTGAATGATGAAACCTTCGATGTCACGGATAAGGGCATCCATGTAGATGCAACGCGTTTTAACAAACTGATTGAAGACCCTGATACCGTGCTGGTCGACATGCGTAACCATTATGAAAGTGAAATAGGCCATTTTAAGAATGCCATTACCCCTGATGTCGATACCTTTCGAGATTCTTTGGATATTATTGAGGCTGATTTGGCCGATAATAAAGAAGATAAAAAACTGGTCATGTATTGCACCGGTGGCATTCGCTGTGAAAAGGCAAGTGCTTACTATAAACACAAAGGGTTTAAGAACGTATATCAGTTGGAAGGGGGCATCATTGAGTACACAAGACAAGTAAAAGCCGAACAATTGGAGAATAAGTTCATGGGAAAGAACTTCGTTTTTGACCATAGGCGCAGTGAAAGGATATCCAATGATGTGATTGCTAATTGCCATCAATGTGGCAAGCCTTGTGATACCCATGTGAACTGTGCCAATGAGGCATGTCACCTATTGTTCATTCAATGTGCCGACTGTGCAGAAGTCATGAACGACTGTTGCTCTGATAGTTGCAAAGAAATAAATGCATTGCCCTTTGAAGAACAGAAAAGACTTAGAAAAGGAAAGCATGCAAGCAACAAAATTTTTAAAAAAGGGCGTTCTGAAGTGCTAAAGTTTAAAAAGTAGGCAATAGCTACTGTTATATTTGTCTTATATTTACTTTCAGTTAATTTATGAACCCTTTTTAAGGAAGCTGTGTAACAATTTCCTTAATTCAAGATATAAAATATGGGATGTAGCAGTTGTTCAACCGGTAAGGATGGGCAGCCGCGTGGATGCAAGAACAATGGTACTTGTGGCACAGATGGTTGCAATAAGCTTACGGTTTTCGATTGGCTTTCTAATATGTCGCTACCAAATGGTCAAAAACCCTTTGACGGTGTAGAAGTGCGCTTTAAGAATAGTAGAAAAGAGTTTTTTAGAAATACGGAACAAACCCCATTGGCCATTGGCGACATTGTAGCTACCCAGGCCAAATCGGGCCACGACGTAGGTATGGTGACTTTGACAGGGGAACTGGTCAAAGTACAGATGAAAAAAAAGAAGGTTGCCCCAGATGATAAAACCCTTCCTAAAATCTACCGAAAAGCTTCACAACGGGATATTGATATCTGGCAAAAATGCCGCGACAAAGAAGAAGAAATAAAGAAACGGTCTCGTGAAATCGCCATTTCGTTGAACTTGCAGATGAAATTAAGCGATGTGGAGTTTCAAGGTGATGGCTCAAAGGCCACATTCTATTACACTGCTGAAGACCGTGTGGATTTTAGACAGTTGATTAAGGACATGGCCAAGGCATTCGGCATTCGAATTGAAATGCGCCAGATAGGATATCGTCAAGAAGCCCAGCGACTAGGTGGTATAGGCTCTTGCGGTAGGGAACTTTGTTGCTCTACATGGCTATCCGATTTTAGATCGGTCAGTACGGCATCGGCCCGTTACCAACAATTGGCATTGAACCCTCAAAAGCTCGCCGGTCAGTGTGGTAAATTAAAATGCTGTTTAAATTACGAGTTGGATACCTATTTAGAGGCGCTTAAAGACTTTCCCTCGCAAGACACCAAACTACAAACTGAGAAAGGGGTTGCATTTTGTCAAAAATCGGATATTTTTAAAGAAATGCTTTGGTTTTCGTATAAAAATGACGCCGCGAATTGGCATGCACTCCATAAAGATCAGGTTCTTGAAATCATTGAGATCAATAAAACCAGTAAAAAGATTGCCAGTTTAGAGGCTTATGTGGTCGAAACCGTTTCTGAAGAAAAGCTCGTATTTGAAAATGTGGTCGGGCAAGATAGTCTCAATCGCTTTGACAAACCTAAAAACCATCGCAAAAAGAAAAGGAGAAATAAAAAGAGGAACCCGAACAAAAACAACAAGCAAACGGCTAGAAATGGTTAGAAGTCTAGGTATTCTATTTTTTGTAATTCTTTTTACAGCCTGTGGCAATAAGAATATGGTGTATTCTGAATATGAGAGTCTTGATAATGGGCTATGGAAGACCTCAGATACTGTAAAATTCAACTTCGCAGGGTTGGATACCCTTTCAGACTACAATGTTTTCATTAATATAAGAAATGACGATACGTATAAATTCAGCAATCTTTTTTTAATTACGGAATTAGAGGCACCGAGCGGTGAAACCGTAATCGATACCTTGGAATATGAAATGGCTTTCCCTGATGGCACTTGGATGGGCACAGGTTCTGGCGCGATTAAAGAAAACAAATTATGGTTTCGTGAAAACGTCGTTTTTCCAGAGATGGGCGTATATAGTTTTAGAGTGAGCCATGCGATGCGCGAAAACGGTGCGCTTGAAGGAGTTCAAGAATTGGGCGGCATTACGGATATCGGGCTACAAATTGAAAAAACGAAATTACCCTAATGGCAAAGGTTAAAAAGACAACAAAAAATCGATTTTTTAGATTTATTAAGTGGTTTTGGATTTTGTTCGTTACAGGATTGTTCGCTGGCGGATTGATATTTTTATTGGCATCATGGGGTGCTTTCGGTGATATGCCCGAATACGAGTATTTAGAAAATCCTGAGACCAATTTGGCGACGGAGTTTATCTCTTCTGATGGGGAAACCTTAGGGAAGCTATATCTTGATGATAATCGTACCCCTGTGGATTTTAAAGACTTGCCCAAGAACTTGGTTGATGCTTTGGTGGCCACCGAAGATGCCCGGTTTTATGACCACGCCGGTATTGATGCAAGGGGCTTTTTAAGGGCTTTGGTCTACCTCGGAAAAAAAGGTGGTGCAAGTACGATTTCACAGCAATTGGCCCGACAACTTTTTGTCGGTGTGCGATCGAGAAATAAGGTTGAAGCGATTACCCAAAAAATAAAGGAATGGGTCTTGGCCACCAGATTAGAACGGCAGTATACCAAAGAGGAAATCATAGCAATGTATTTTAACATCTATGATTTTGGTAACAATGCAGATGGCATTCGTTCGGCATCACGAATTTACTTTGGCAAAGAACCCCAAGAGTTAAGGGTAGAGGAATCTGCGATGCTGGTAGGTATGTTCAAGAACTCTTCTCTTTACAATCCACGACCTAGTAGAAACCCCGTTGGAACCAGAAACAGACGTAATGTGGTTTTGGCACAAATGGCGAAATACGGGTATATAGAAGATCAACTTAAAGATTCCCTTCAAAAACTGCCATTAAATCTGAATTATAACCCAGAATCCCATCGTGAAGGTTTGGCGACCTACTTTAGAATGTATATGCAGCGCTGGTTGAACAGTTGGGTAAAAGAGAATCCGAAACTAGATGGCGAAAAGTATAATATTTACCAAGACGGGTTAAAGATTTACACGACGATTGATTCTAGAATGCAAAAAAATGCTGAAGATGCCGTTGAGGCCCATATGTCAAAACTGCAAGCCGAATTTTTTGTTCAAAACACGTTGGAACGCAACCCCACAACCCCATTTTTAGACCTTGAGGATTTCGAGATTGACAATATTATGGAACGAGCCATCAAAACTTCAGACCGCTGGAGGGTGCTCAAAAGCCAAGGGAAATCAGATAGTGAAATCAAGACATCGTTCAATAAGAAAACTGAAATGATTGTTTTTGATTGGAATAGTGATTCGTTTGAAAAAGATACTATTATGACTCCTATGGATTCCATTCGGTATTATAAGACTTTTTTACGCACCGCAATGATGTCCATGGAACCCCAAACAGGTCATGTAAAGGCTTGGATCGGCGGAGTCGATTACAAGCATTTTCAGTACGATAATGTAAAACAGGGTGCAAGACAGGCCGGGTCTACCTTCAAGCCGTTTGTATATGCTGCGGCAATAGACCAATTACGTTATTCCCCTTGCGACTCGCTACCCGATTATCAATATTGTATAGAGCCATTAAAGCATGGTAATGTAGAAGAATGGTGCCCAAAAAACTCAGATGGTAAATATTCAGGCAATAATAGAACCTTAAAAAATGCCTTGGCAAATTCTATTAATACAGTTACGGCACGATTAATAGACCAAGTTGGCCCGGGTTCGGTTGTTTCTTTTGCAAAGAATATGGGTATAACCAGAGAAATTCCGCCTGTGCCCTCTATCGCATTGGGTACTGTGGATGTCAATGTTTATGAAATGGTAGGGGCGTACGGTACATTTGCCAATCAAGGGGTTTACGTGAAACCGGTCATGGTAACCCGTATCGAAGATAAGAACGGAACGGTACTCTATGAGTATGTGCCAGAAACCCGTGATGTACTGAGCAAAGATGTGGCATACACCATGGTTAATTTGATGGAAGGGGTGACGCAACATGGTTCTGGAGCTAGATTAAGACATTCCTTTGCAAAAGAACAAACGGTATATAAAGAAATCATGACGGGGTATCCCTATGAATTGACCAACCCCATTGCAGGCAAGACCGGTACCACACAAAACCAAAGTGATGGTTGGTTTATGGGTATGGTGCCTAATTTGGTCACGGGTGTCTGGGTAGGGGGAGAAGAACGGTCCACCCACTTTAAGTCGCTTAGATACGGCCAAGCAGCATCAATGGCACTCCCTATTTGGGCATTGTATATGAAAGCCAATTATGCCAATGAGGAATTGGGTATTTCAAAAGGGGCTTTCGAAAAACCTGAAGACCTTTCCATCAATGTGGACTGTACCAAAATTGTTGAGGAGATGAAACAGGATTTGGACACTGAAGATGACCTTGAGGGTCTCGACTTTTAGTTAAAGGTTTTGATATGATAAAAAAAACGGTTTCGAATGTATCTGATGCCCTAAGTGGTGTTTCGAACGGCATGACCTTCATGCTTGGCGGATTTGGCCTCTGTGGCATTCCTGAAAATGCTATTGCTGAGTTGGTCAATTTGGGTATAAAAGACATCACCTGCATTTCTAACAATGCGGGGGTTGATGATTTTGGCCTTGGGTTACTACTGCAGAACCGCCAAATAAAGAAAATGATTTCCTCTTACGTGGGTGAAAATGACGAGTTTGAGCGACAAATGTTGAGCGGTGAACTAGAAGTAGAACTTACTCCCCAGGGTACTTTGGCCGAAAAATGTAGGGCAGCGCAGGCAGGCTTTCCGGCCTTTTATACTCCCGCAGGTTATGGTACTGAAGTGGCAGAAGGTAAGGAGGTAAGGGAATTTAACGGTAAAATGTATGTATTGGAACCCGCTTTCAAAGCAGATTTTGCATTTGTGAAAGCTTGGAAGGGTGATGAAGCAGGTAACCTTATTTTTAAAGGAACCGCACGCAATTTTAACCCTTGTATGTGCGGTGCCGCCACAATAACAGTGGCTGAGGTGGAAGAACTGCTTCCGGCAGGTAGTCTAGATCCAAATGAAATTCATACCCCAGGAATTTTTGTCCAACGAATATTCCAGGGGAAAAATTATGAAAAGCGTATCGAGCAGCGAACTGTTCGCAGTCGCAATGTGTAAATTTTTTAATGTGCCAATGTAATAATGGTAGTTAAGAATAATCCAGTAGTGGATAAATCGATAGGGTTTGCTTTGATGATAAGCAAATTTTGTGAACTATTAGAAGAGCATAAAAAGTATGTAGTTGCAAGACAATTGTTAAAATCGGGCACTAGTATCGGGGCCAACATCCATGAAGCTCAAAACGCCGAGACAAGGATAGATTTTATACACAAAATGAAAATTGCGCTAAAAGAATTGGAAGAAACCAAGTATTGGTTGACCTTATGCGAACGTTCCGAGTCATATCCTTTTAATACAAGGTTGAAGACTAGTGTCAATGAACTCGGATTGATTATGTATAAAATTGTCAGCACAAGTAAAAAGAATTTGAATAAATAACACTGATATATTGCTTCATTGCTGAATTAAATTATATGTTAGATAAAAACGGAATCGCAAAACGGATTGCACAAGAAGTACAAGATGGGTACTATGTGAATTTGGGCATAGGTATTCCAACCTTGGTCGCCAATTTTGTACGTGAAGACATCAGCGTAGAGTTTCAAAGTGAAAATGGGGTTTTGGGCATGGGCCCCTTTCCTTATGAAGGCGAAGAAGATGCAGACATCATTAATGCGGGTAAACAAACGATAACCACCTTGCCGGGGGCATCGTTTTTTGATTCCGCAATGAGTTTTAGTATGATTCGTGGCAGACATGTTGATTTGACTATTTTAGGAGCTATGGAAGTTGCTGAAAACGGTGATATTGCCAATTGGAAGATTCCAGGCAAAATGGTAAAAGGCATGGGTGGAGCGATGGATTTAGTGGCATCTGCCGAAAATATTATAGTGGCGATGATGCATACCAATAGGGCCGGACAATCAAAATTACTGAAAAAGTGCACCTTGCCCTTGACCGGAGTGGCATGTGTGAAGAAAATCGTAACCAACTTAGCGGTATTGGAAGTCACACCTGATGGATTTTTGCTTTTGGAAAGAGCACCGGGAGTCGATATTGAAACGATTCAAAAGGCAACCGAAGGAAAACTTATCGTCAATGACAATATTCCAGAAATGATGATATAAGGGTGCTAGCCTAGCCTTTATGTATTTACAATTTCATTTTTTATGGAACTGGCAACAGGTTAGGATGCTTACACAACAAAAAATGGGATTCGACGTTACTTTAAAAGAAATTTATACTATAATAACAACCCCAAATTATCCACAATAAAACCCTAAAGAATAATGATTACCGAATTTAACCAAAAGGCTGTTGAAGAAGAAATACAGATATACCGCAATGATTTTTACAGCGGCATAATGCGATTGGTCAGAAAACTATTTATGTTATAAACCAAACACCTCAACAAAAAAACAAAAGGCCTGATAATTATCAAGGCCTTTTTTTATTTTTAGGGTTTGATGGATAAAATGGACATTGAATTCAGAAAATGTACTCGCGACGATTTGACCTATCTTGTACAAATTTCAAAAAGTACGTTTTGCGAGGCCTTTGAAGCAGATAACGACCCCGAAGACTTTAACACCTACATAGACTCAGCTTTTTCAACAACGCAACTTCAGAAAGAACTGTCCCAAGAACATACTACATTTTATTTCGTAATTGGCAAAGGGCAAGTTCTGGGGTACTTTAAACTTAATGAATTTGATGTACAATCAGAGTTTCACGAAGTTATCGGAATAGAGCTCGAAAGGGTTTACATAACTTCAGGGTATCAAGGTAAAGGTATCGGACGCCAAGTACTGAACCAAATTTTTGAAATTGCCAAGACCAGAAAGAAACACTATGTTTGGTTGGGGGTTTGGCAAAGAAACCCTAGGGCAATTAAGTTTTACGAGGCATATGGTTTTCAAAAAATCGGGACACATCCCTATTTTATCGGGAATGATAGACAAACCGATTGGCTAATGCGAAAAGAAGTATAATATGAAAAATTTGAGTGTATTTTTTTTAATAGGATGTTTTACCATACGACTAACGGTAGCCCAAGAATATTACTTTCCTGAACAAAACGAAACATGGAAACAGTTGGGCGAAGTAGAAACGTATTTCAATAGTGAAAAATTAGAGGAAGTTGTCAAGTTTGCTGAGGCAAACGAATATTCTGGTTCTCGAGACTTGCGAATTGCAATTTTAAAGGGTTTTGAACGCGAACCGTTCCACGAAATATTAGGCCCCACTAAAAAGAGGGGAGGCCCCGCTGGAATGATTTTAAAAAACGGGTATTTGGTCGCTTCTTGGGGCGATATCAAAAGGGTAGATATGACGTTTAGTGTCACGAAGAGCTTTCTTTCGACCGTTGCAGGCATGGCATTCGATCAAAAGTTGATTGCCAATACCAATGACAAGGTAGGCGGATATATTTGGGATGGAACCTTTGATGGGCAGCATAACTCAAAAATTACCTGGGAGCATCTTTTACAACAAAATTCAGCTTGGTCTGGTGAACTATGGGGAGGGAAAGACTGGGCCGATAGACCACCTAAAGAGGGAGGTATTGACGATTGGAAGTTTGAAAAGCCCAAAGAGCCCGGCACGGTCATGGAATATAATGATGTTCGGGTGAATGTATTGGCTTATGCATTGACTCATGTGTGGCGAAAACCACTTCCAATGGTGTTGAAAGAAAACCTTATGGATAAAATAGGTGCCTCTACTACTTGGCGTTGGCACGGTTATGACCATGCATGGACAGAAATAGATGGCATTAAAATGAAGTCTGTTACGGGTGGTGGGCATTCCGGCGCCGGAATGTTTATTTCGGCTGAGGACATGGCACGATTTGGAGTGTTGTTCTTGAATAACGGTAAATGGAGAGGACAAAGACTGATCAGTGAAAATTGGATTGCAAAAGCGATACGACCTTCTTTACCAAATGCGAATTACGGTTATATGTGGTGGTTGAATAGAAAAGGTAAGCGCCATTGGCGGGGCCTTTCAGAAAATATATACTACGCTGCCGGTTTTGGGGGCAATTTTATCGTTATTGATAAAGAAAATGACGTTGTGGCCGTTACAAGATGGTTAGAACCTAATAAAATTGGGGAATTCATGGAAAAGTTGGCGACTTCGATGCGTAAATAGAATGCGGATTACGCGATGCTATAATTTCAACATATTATCCATAAACATGATATCGCCCTCGGCCTGAAGTTTTTGTGCGATCGCATTTTCAAACGCGACGTGAATGAGCAAGGCGATAGCTTTTGCATTTGATTTGGTCAAGCTGTTCGTTCTGTAAACAACATCCCTGATGGTTGAAAAACTGACATTACTGCGCAAGGCAATGTTGGCCAAGTCGTCTTTTGAGGTAGTTCTTCTCAAAATCGTTGAAAGTCTTTCAGAAATCGGTTTTCCGTAATCCTCTTCACTAAACATAGTTTCATTTCTAATCGTTAGGCTATACTTTGGTTTAGATAACATGTCGGTTTTTTTAAGAATGAATGACTTAAATCGATTGCGATTCTATTCCTATATTTGTTTGTAATCCAATTACAGAAATACGATTTATTTTTGCATGTATATATAAATATATGCAAAAATATTACACATAATATAGAATTTTGCATATCATAAAGGAATTAAGGCGTAAAAACGGTATAAATCAATCTGATTTGGCGTCGGCAATAGGCGTAAGCTTAAGAACAATTCAACTTTATGAAAAAAAAGATGCGAATATTCCAATCAAGAATTTGACTAAAATCGCTGATTTCTTTGACAGTACCATTGCCGAGTTGTACCTACAAGAGGTCAATGAAGAAGATGGAATATATACACATAAAAGGGTTTTTAGTACCCATGGTAATATTTGCCACGTTTTAAAAAACGGCAAGTTCTTGATAGAGGCACCTTTACTTTTGGCCGATTCACATGACACTTTTTTAGAAAGCGTAACGAACGAAAAGGCACTTGAAAGGCCCGTAAAATGTACATTTTTAATTGACTATTTCGATGATGGGGGCTATATGGCCTTTGAGGTAATAGGTGATTCCATGAATGATGGTAGCGTTCATAGTATCCCTAACAATGCTTTGGTTTTAGGTGTCAAAATTGATAAGGGGAATATTTTTTCCGACGCTGAAATGAGCGGGTTTTTGAATAAGGCGTTTGTGATCGTTGGTCAAAATAGAATTATTTGTAAACAAATTACAGGGTTTAATGCCAAAAATCAGTCCCTGACCTGTAGCAGTTTGAACGATTCACCCGAATATCGTGATTTTGAGATTCCGCTTGTCGATGTCGTAAGTATATTTCGCGTTGTAAAAAGACAGTTTTAACCTTTCCATAGCTATCGAATTCCACATAGGATTGTTGCTGCCCTATCTAGGGTCTCCTCAGTTTTGGCAAAGCAAAACCGCAGTTGTTTGTTGTCTTGGTTGTTGAGGTTGAAGACTGAAATGGGTATACTTGCGATTTTATGCTCTTTTATAAGCCTTTGTGCAAAAGACAGGTCACTTTCATGTGTGATTGCTGAGTAGTCTAAAATTTGAAAATAAGTGCCTGAGCAAGGACTTATTTTAAAACGGGAACCCTCAAGCGCATTTAAGAAGTAATCCCTTTTCTGTTGATAAAATCGACCCAACGATAAATAGTGATCTGGGTTTTTCAAATAGTGCGCAATACCCTGTTGCATAGGGTGGTTTGCACAGAAAACGACATACTGATGTACTTTTCGAAATTCTACCATTAACTCTTTGGGGGCCGCACAATAGCCCATTTTCCAACCGGTGACATGAAAGGTCTTTCCAAAAGATGCACAAAGAATACTTCTCGAAGCCAAGTCTTTAAACTTTGCGGCACTTTCATGGGTATTGCCATCGAAAACCAGATGTTCATAGACTTCATCACTTATCAAGATGATATCGGTATCTTTCAAAATGGCTTGAAGGCGTAGCATATCTTGCTTAGAAAGAATGGTTCCGGTAGGGTTATGTGGGGTATTGATGATGACCGCTTTGGTCTTTTCGTTAATGGCAGATTTAAAACTTTCCCAATCAATTCGAAAATCCTTACCTAAAAGTTGAATGGCAACGGCAACACCGCCACAAAGTTCAATGGCCGGTTCGTAGCAGTCGTAGGCAGGTTTAAAGACAATAACTTCATCATTTGGAGTTATGAATGCTGAAATCGCCGTAAAAATGCCTTGGGTCGCGCTAGCGGTTATGGTAATTTCAGATTCTGGATGATAGTAATGGCCATATAATTTCTCAATCTTTTCGGAGATAACCTCTCTAAGTGCGTATACGCCCTGCATTGGGGCATATTGATTATATCCTTCGGAAATAGCATCTTGAACTAGCCCAAGTAATTTGGGATCTGCATTGAAATTTGGAAAGCCTTGCGACAGATTTACGGCATTGTGGGCCTTGGCAAGTTTACCGATTGCCGTGAAGATGGTGGTGCCTACATGGGGGAGTTTGGATTCAATCAAGGGTGTGGTTTTTGAGATGCTCGATAACCGAATGTAAGCATTCTTCTAGGTTTTTATCCACTTCTTTTTGCCAAAACCGAAATACGGTATAGCCCAGTTCTTTCAAAGCAGCGTTCACTTCTCGATCTCGCTGCATATTGCGTTCGATTTTGGCAATCCAAAATTCTCGGTTGCTCTTCAGTTTGGCCTTTCGCTCTTTCCATTGATAACCATGCCAGAACTCACCATCAATAAAAATGGCGGTCTTGTATTTTTTTAAGAGGATGTCGGGCCTGCCGATTAATTTTTTGTAATCAATGCGATAACGGTAACCAGCGGCCCATAGGGCTTTTCGAAAGGCTAGTTCTGGTTTGGTATTCTTACCACGGATCTTGCCCATGATCTTAGAGCGTTCCGGCGTAGTGTAGAAACCTGATTCTTCGTTGAACCTTGGCACTTTTATCGGTTGTTCTGAATATTTTTCGGGCATGCTTCAAGATAACAAAAACCGTGAATTAAAAAGACCTGTTGGATATCGATATCCAACAGGTCTACTACTTCATGTTTGATTTATGATTACCCTTTCACGCTGGCCGCCAAGTACTCGCGGTTCATACGGGCAATATTCTCTAAAGAAATTCCTTTTGGGCATTCTACTTCGCAGGCTCCGGTATTGGTGCAATTTCCAAAACCTTCGAGATCCATTTGACGCACCATGTTCAAGACCCTATCGGCTGCCTCTACTTGACCTTGCGGTAGCAAGGCAAATTGAGAGACTTTTGCAGAGGTGAACAACATGGCGCTGGCATTTTTACAAGCAGCCACACAGGCACCACAACCAATGCAGGTCGCTGCATTGAACGAGGCATCGGCAGCGTCTTTCTCGATAGGAATGGCATTTGCATCTACCGGACGGCCCGAGGTGTTCACAGAAATGTATCCACCAGCCTGTTGAATACGATCGAATGCGGTTCTGTCAACAATGAGATCTTTGATAACAGGAAACGCTTTTGCCCTCCATGGCTCTATGACAATGGTATCACCATCATTAAAACTGCGCATATGCAATTGACAGACAGTGATTCGAGAGTCGGGACCGTGTGGGCGACCATTAATCATTAAAGAACAGGTACCGCAAATACCTTCCCTACAATCGTGGTCAAATTCTACAGGTTCTTCGCCTTTGTTGATTAAATCTTCGTTCAATACATCGAGCATCTCTAAAAAAGACATGTCGCTTTCAACACCATCAAGGGTGTATTGGACCATGCTTCCTTTCGTAGCTGCGCTCTTTTGTCTCCAAATCTTTAAATAAATTTTCATAGCAATATGTTATTTATAAGAACGTGTCTTTACTTCGATATTTTCATAATTCAATTTCTCTTTGTGGAGTTTGGCTTTTCTAGGGTCACCCATATACTCCCAAGCAGATACGAAGGTGTAATTTTTATCATCGCGTAGGGCTTCACCCTCAGGTGTTTGGTATTCTTCCCTAAAATGCCCCCCACATGATTCGTTTCTTTCGAAGGCATCCTTGGCAAAAAGTTCACCCAATTCTAGAAAGTCGGCTACACGGCCCGCTTTTTCCAATTCTTGGTTTTTGGCATCTGCACTACCGGTGACCTTTACATTTTCCCAAAAATCTTGGCGTAGTTCCGCTATTTCATCCATAGCTTCTTGCAATTCTTTTGCATTACGGGCCATACCACATTTATTCCACATGATTTTACCTAATTTTTTATGGTAGTAATCAACGGAATGTTGGCCTTTGGCCGATAGCAATTTTTCGATTCTCTCCCTTACGTTTTTTTCTGCTTCTTCAAATTCCTGTGTCTCCGTAGAAATAGGTCCGGTACGGATGTCATCCGATAGATAGTCACCAATAGTATAGGGCAATACAAAATAACCGTCGGCCAGGCCTTGCATAAGGGCAGAAGCACCCAGGCGGTTTGCGCCATGGTCACTAAAGTTAGCTTCTCCCGCGGCATAGCAACCCGGTATACTCGTCATTAGATTATAATCTACCCAAAGGCCGCCCATGGTATAGTGGACCGCCGGATAAATCATCATAGGTGTCTTATAGGGATTTTGATCTACGATTTTTTCGTACATCTGAAAAAGGTTCCCGTATTTAGCCTCTACTACTTCTTCCCCTAACTTCCTTACGGTGGTGTCATCGGGGTTTTTCATTCCTGAGGTCAATGCTTTTTCACGACCATAGCGCATAATGGCGGCATCAAAATCCAGATAAACCGCTTCACCGGTCTTATTCACACCATAACCTGCATCACAACGCTCTTTAGCGGCTCGAGATGCAACATCGCGAGGCACGAGGTTACCGAATGCAGGGTATCTTCGTTCTAGATAGTAATCCCTATCTTCTTCTGCCAATTCAGTTGGTTTCAATTTACCTTCACGAATGGCCTGAGCGTCCTCTAGTTTTTTAGGAACCCAAATACGGCCATCGTTTCGTAATGATTCTGACATCAAGGTCAATTTTGATTGATGGTCACCTGAAACGGGTATGCACGTGGGGTGGATTTGTGTGAAGCACGGGTTCGCAAAATGGGCTCCCCTTTTATGTGCTTTCCAAGCTGCCATAACATTTGCCCCCATACAATAGGTAGAAAGAAAGAACAAGTTACCATAACCACCTGTTGCCAAAACAACGGCATGTGCCGAATGTCTCTCAATCTCGCCGGTTACGAGGTTCCGTGCTATAATACCCCTTGCTTTTCCATCAACCAATACCAAATCCAACATCTCATGTCGCGTATGTGATTTGATTTTACCGCGTTGTATCTGACGGTTCATAGCGGCATAAGCACCTAAAAGTAATTGTTGCCCTGTTTGACCTTTGGCATAAAAAGTTCGGGAGACCAGAACCCCACCGAAAGAACGGTTATCCAAAAGGCCGCCATATTCCCTTGCAAAAGGAACCCCTTGGGCCACACACTGGTCGATAATACTGGTCGATACTTCTGCGAGACGGTGCACATTTGCCTCACGGGAGCGGTAATCGCCGCCCTTTACCGTATCATAGAAAAGTCGGTAGACACTATCACCGTCACCTTGATAATTCTTAGCTGCGTTTACACCGCCTTGTGCCGCAATGGAGTGCGCACGTCTTGGGGAATCTTGGTAACAAAATGTTTTTACATTATAACCCAATTCTGCCAAGGTTGCAGCCGCAGAACCACCCGCAAGCCCTGTACCCACTACGATGATATCGATGTTGCGCTTATTGGCAGGATTGACAAGGTTGATTTCGTTTTTATGCTTTGTCCATTTATCGGCCAATGGCCCTGATGGAACTTTAGAATCCAATACTCCCATAAATTAGTGTGTTATTGGGTTAAGATGGTGGTATAAAGCAATGAACGCGAATATCAATGGAACAACCACCGCAAATAATTTAGTAAATTTTTTAATGGCCGGGGTGTATTTGTTGTTAACCCCCATGCTTTGAAACGAGGATTGGAATCCGTGCCATAAATGTAAACCTAATAGGCCAAAAGAGACCACATAGATAATCGTTCTCCAAAACGGGGCAAATTTCTCAACGGTCTCGGCATAATACCTTGTCGGGTCTTCTGGATTTGCCTCAATATACTTGTAGGTCATCTCATGTACCCAAAAATCATAGAAATGTAGCCCTAGAAAGGCCAAGATCACCAAACCAGAATAGATCATATTTCGTGACACCCAAGAGGCATTTGCACTACCTTGATATTTTGCATAGCTGATTCCCCTTGCTGATCGATTTTTGGCCTCCAGTACAAAACCCATGACAAAATGGACAATAACACCGATAATCAAAATAGGTTGCATGGCATACTGTACTATGGGGTTGTAACCCATAAAATGCGATGCTTCATTGAAAAAGTCCGGTGAAATTACCGATGCTAAATTGATGGAGACATGTAATACTAGAAAAATCACTAAAAAAAGACCTGAAAGTGCCATCACTACTTTTCTGGCTAGTGAAGATGTAATCAATCCACTCATTAGTAGTTGGTTTTAGTTACAAATTTAAGTTACAAGCTAGTTTTTAACAAGCTTTCAACAATGCAATCCTTCTTATTTAGAAACATTATAAGCAGCGTACGAAAACGTTTGATGAAAGTATTCAAAACCCTTGGTTTTCGTCGTGAACCTTGAACAAACTTGTCGGATTTTGGTAAAAAACATTTTGCATTTGGTACAATGGTGTTTTTTGACCGATATTGATGGTTGAATTTTTAGGAATGCAACTGGAATTGGACGTGCCAGTCGATTTAAAATGGAGCAAATACCAACAAAAACAGATAGTTGTCACATGGGTGTCTGCCGAACGAACAGGCAGTCGAGGCCTTGAAAAATTGAATGTTTAAAAAGGTTTCGACTTCACTTGTCTTGCAATAAGGCAGGCTGACCTGATATTAGGTTTTAAATCACTGGAAGCGGGATAATTGACAAATTTCTTATGTCGAACTTACATTAATATGATAGTCTAATGGATATTGCCTTGCTTTCTGTGAGTTTGAATGTACATTCCACCAAAAGAATTGCCGAAGAAGCCAAAAATAGGGGGCATTATGTTGAGTTGATAGACCATACCAGATGCTCGGTCAAATTAGGTGATGGTACGCCTAAGATTTTTTTTGGGGAAGAGGATGTCACCAATGAGTTCGACGCCATCATTCCAAGAATAGGGACTAAGGTCACCCGACATGGGGCTGCGATAGTGAAACAGTTTGAAATGAATGGGGTATTCAGTACAGCACGTTCTTTGGCTATCACCAGGGCAAGAAATAAGGTGCGTACCCTTCAAATAATGGCCCGAAAAGGTATTCCGGTACCCGAAACATTGTTTTCAATCAATCCGGATAATATTGAAGATCAGATACGCTTACTTGGTGGCCCACCCGTAATCATAAAAATTCAAGAAGGTACACAGGGTATCGGTGTTATTCTGGCAGAAAGTAAAAAATCAGCAAAATCAATAATAGACACCTTTTATAAAATGGATACCAGTATTTTGCTGCAACGTTACATCGAAGAAGCCAAAGGCGAAGACATTCGTATTATCGTAGTGGGCAATAAAGTGGTGGCCAGTATGAGGCGAACCAGTGAAATCGATGAGTTTCGATCTAACGTCCATCGTGGGGGTCAGACCGAAGCAGTGGAACTTACGCAAAGAGAGAAGTACATTGCTCTAAATGCGACCAGGCATTTGGGCTTGGGCGTTGCCGGAGTCGATCTAATGCGTTCGAAAGACGGGCCACTCTTGTTAGAAGTAAACGCCTCTCCAGGCTTAAAGGGTATTGAAGCGGCCACTGAGGTCAATGTTGCCAAACACATCATACAATTCGTAGAACGAAATGCACTCAAATCAGGAAGTAAATAGGCAGATTACCATCAATGGGGCCATAGTTGCACCAGGGCAAAACAAACAGTTAAGAATCGAAATAGCGAGTTTGCCCACGGGTACCATTATAGACATACCGGTACATGTATTCAATGCCAAAAAACCTGGCCCGACAATTTTATTGCAGGCAGGATTGCATGGTGATGAAATAAATGGTGTCGAGACGCTGCGAAGAATGCTAGAGCAAAAAGATTTTGACGTTCAAAAGGGTACGGTGATAGTCGTGCCGATTCTGAATATTTTTGGATTTATCCATTTTTCAAGGGATGTGCCTGATGGCAAAGATGTCAATAGAAGTTTTCCAGGAAGTAAAAACGGTTCATTGGCCAGTCGAATAGCCTATCACTACACGAAGGAGATACTTCCCCAAATTGATTTTGGTATAGATCTACATACCGGGGGAGGTCAGCGACATAATTACCCACAGGTTCGGTACACTGATGGTGATAAAATGAGTGAAGAAATGGCGAAATTATTTAATGCTCCTTTGTACTTTTCTTCACGCCTTATCAATGGATCTTTTAGAAAGGCAGCTTTTAAAATGGGGAAACCTATTGTAGTCTATGAAGCCGGGGAGAGTATGCGTTTTGATGAATTTTCGATAGAAACTGCAATTTTGGGAATCAAAAATATCTTAAGCCATTATGATATGGTCTCAAGTACCGAAAGACCCCTACAAATAGCTTCCGTACATCTACAAAAGACAAAATGGATAAGGGCCCCAAGGGCAGGCATGTTCATTCCTGAGGTCAAAAATGGGATGTTTATAAAAAAAGGTCAAAAATTGGGTTGTGTCACAGATACTTATGCCAAAAAAAGCAAGAAAATCAATTCACCTATTGATGGTCATGTGTTTTGTGTCAATCATCAGGCCGTGGTAAATCAGGGTGATGCTCTATTTCATATTGGGATTTGATACATCATCTGGGGAAAAGTCCTTATCGTTAAGCGAAGACTTTATTTTTATCGCATTTTGCGTTATACGCACTTCGCAGCTTAAAAGGAGGTATTGATTTAGGTAATTAAATAATGACCTCAATCGCAACAATAATTGACATTTGGGCTTTAAAATGGCACTAATTGAAGTTACCTCCTTTTTTTTCGGAGAGGGGATGATAGTTGTTGGTATGAAAAGGAATCATTCAAGTACCTAAGTCAAAATACGCAAAGCAATGATTTTATAGTGCTATGTTTGACTGATGTGCTTTTGCAGACTGAAGTAGAGGCGACAACGCACAGGTCTTTAGCCGAGGGTTGCTTGGTTGGCCAGTTCCTTTTTCTTTTCAATTTTAGATAAGCTCCATGCAATGGCCTCTTCCAAATCCATAAATTGTTTGATGGAATTTTTGAAAAACATTCGCTCCATGACCAGACTTGCAAAACTACCTTTGGTACTGCCTACCACCGAATAGAAGCTCAACTTGTTTCTGTTGGTATAAAATTTTACCCAATCAGCAGGAACTACATAATAACTATTCACTCGATTGGAAATATAGGTAATGGGCATTTCTTCGCCAAAAACTTCCTTTGCCGCGGCAATAACTTTTTTCCCCATTTCCCAACCAAGGGTTACTCCCTCATTTATTTCAGAAATGACCAAACCATTGAAAAAATAGAAAGTCCCGAATTGGTACTCCCTTATTTCTCGAATGTTCTTAAAAAAAGGGATATCCCTTACCCTTTTCATTGCTTGAAGTTTTTAATTAAGTTGGATGCTAAAGATACTAATAATCTTGGTTTTTCTAAGCAGGATAAATAGAATATTGATTAGCGATTATTCTTACAAACACCAGAGAATTAGGAGTTTAGGTGCTTTACGACCTATTTCTCCATGTTCTTTAATTGTATGCCGAGCGCTTTGGTCGAAAGCTGTACCTCTATAAGCGAAAGTATCAATGATATCATTAAAAAAACCAAACTTATGCCAAATAATATCTTCGCTAGAATTTGAAATTCTACATACACCAAGAACATGGTTACAGCCGCCAACAGAAAACTGATGATTGCAGTGGCCTGCATGTTTTTGATGATCTCCAATCGTTTGCGTAAAGAAGCTATTTGCTTTTTTAAAGGTGACGCCTCGGTTTCTTGAAATTGCTTGTGTAGTTGTCTGATCAGTCCAGCAATAGCCAAATAACGGGCGTTGTAGGCCAACATGGTCAATGAAATGGCCGGAAATAAAAGTGCAGGAATCGTTAGGTTCAGGAGCATGCTATTTGGCATTAAGGATTTTGACGAAACTACTAAAAATCGCAAAAGCCATTATTGCATAAATCACAATTTTAAAATCAAATTATTGACATATACCTAAAAATCGTTTTATTTTATTGAGTATTACGTATTTTTATCGAAGTATGAACGAATATTTACCCTTGATCATTCAGTTGCTTGCTGGTGCTATTGGTGGAAATTTGGCAGGCAGGCTTTTACCAAAATTAGACTTGGGAACTTTAGGGAATTCCCTATCTGGAATTGTTGGGGGCGGACTTGGCGGAACCCTATTGGTAGTGTTTGATTTGGTGGTCAACAACGGAATTGATATGCCCAATATTGTGGGAAGCATTGCGAGTGGTGGTGTTGGTGGCGGCATTCTCATGACCATTACTGGAGCACTGAAATCTGCGATATCCAAATAAGTGTCCTCAGTCCAAAACCGTTCAAGTGAAAAGGCTTCTAAACCCAATTTTTCTACTTCATAACGCTCCATCTTAGCTATTTTCTTTCACGATTACCGTCTAAGTTTACGTAAACCTGTAATTCATAACCGTTTTTTACGTCAAAGCACATAACACCATCAAATCCATTGAACTATGAAACTGGCCACCCTGGCATATAGCTTTTTGATAATTATTTCTTGTGCAAACAATACGGTCAAAGAGAGGCAAGCACAAGCCGTTGAGGAGAGTCCGACACAACATAACAATGAAGTCGCTGAATATGATGAAGCCCGACAAGACGGTATTGAAAGGCCAATTGAAGAAGTGACCGTTCAAGAACCCAGCACGATAGAAAGGGGAAAAGGTGTGAAAACCGATAGTGGGGATGGAATGGTAGAGGCCAGGCATAAATTTGCTGATGCAGCCACTTCCGATGTTTCCTCTGGAACTACTAAAATGGAAGCCAATCAGAATGAAGAGACGGCAGATGAGGTTGAGAAAACTGCTTCACAAACCCCGAAAGTAGAAATAGAAGTGGCAAGTACCCCTTCCCACAAAACTTGGGATCAATTGCTTCAAAAATATGTAGATAATGACGGAAATGTAGCTTATGGTAGTTTTAAAAAAGACATCCTTGAACTTAGTGCCTATTTAGACCTTCTTGCCAACAATGCGCCCACCTCGAACTGGTCTAAAAATGAAAAGCTGGCCTATTATATCAATTTATACAACGCAGCAACGGTTAAACTGATTTTGGATAATTATCCCACCAAAAGCATTAAGGATATTAAGAGACCCTGGGGAAGGGATATTGTGAAGATTGGTGATGATTTAGTGTCTTTGGGGCATATCGAGCATAAGGTGCTACGCAAAATGAACGAACCCAGAATCCATTTTGCGATTAACTGCGCTTCGTATTCCTGCCCAAAGTTGGTCAACAGGGCTTTTACAGCAACCGAAATGGAAGGTCAACTGAAGACAGCTACCAAAGATTTCATAAACGATACTACTCGAAATCAATTTAGCGCTAACGAAGCGAAACTTTCTGAAATCTTTAAATGGTATAAGGGTGATTTTACAACAAATGGGTCTTTAAAAGACTATATCAATCGGTATTTGGATGAACCCATGACTTCTGAAACCAAAATCAAATATTTGAAGTACAATTGGAATCTAAATGAGAGGAAATAAGTTGTCATCATCAAAGTTATGTTGGACAGCCAGTGATACGATGGCTGAAACCATTACTCCCTTCTAAATATGACCGTGAGGTTGGTTTTATGATTTTATTTTCTTTCCAAATTCCAATTGCAACTCTGTCTTCTTCAACTGTTCGTTGAGTGCATTTACCTCTACTTTTAAAAAGCTGTCGAATTTTTCTTGGGCCCTACGAAGGCGTTTATTCAGTACCTGATATACTTCACGTTGCTGGTCGGTAGGTTTAAAATCCACACCAAATCCACCAATATCACTTGCTAATGCACTTATACGACCATATAACTTCATAGGTGATCGAAAAGCATCTTCACGTGCTCCGGTCAAATGGATATCGTATAAGGCGCCAGCTATATTTTGGGCATTCGAGAACAACTGTTTTGCCGTAACCTTGTCTTGGGTTTTTTGTAATTGTGGAATCAAGGTTTCCAATTCAGACTTAATGGCCTCAATATCATTGATCATGGTTACTGCCAGGTTCATGGCATCACGAAGCTCTAATGAAAATGTCACTTGCTCTTGAATACTCTCTTTGGTTCCAACGGTATTCGGGTCTTTTAATACGGTCAACTCTCGAACAAATTCTTGATTGCCAATGATAAGCTTGACTTTATAATTATCTGGTACGACCCGTGGGCCGAATTGTCCGCGCCATAAATCCAAATCCCATGTAACCAATGGCCGCCAACCCTCGCCGTTCAATTGCACCCAAGGCCTTCCCGGCGGTGTGGTCTTCAACCTGGGCTTGTAAGTGGGTTCATAACGTAAATCCCATACTGCACGGTGCACCCCGGCGGATTGTTCCCCTTTCAGTGTTCTCACGATTTCATTGGAGTCCGTTAGAATTTGAATTTCAACTTTTTGTTTGGTACTATTTTTTAAATAGTAATTGATATAGGCCCCATATTTTGGATTTTGTCCTGAATTCAAACTCGGACCGTCCGTTTTAATAGCTTGTTGATTTTGAAAACGATACGCCGGGCGAAGACTAAAAAGATGTGCTTTTGTATTTTTTACTTCATCAAACTCACGTAGTGCCGAAACATCATCTAAAATATAATAGCCCCGACCGTAAGTGCCTATAATAAGATCGTCAAACCGCTCTTGAATTTCTAACCAGTAAATTGGCGCTGGGGGGAGATTATTCCGTAATCGCATCCAATTATCCCCGTCATCAAAACTGAGATACAATCCATTGTCAACGCCTAAATAGAGCATTCCCTCCCTTTTTGGATCTTCTTTGATGACATGAGCGAAACTATGAACCGATTTTGGAACCCCTTCACTTATTTTTCTCCAGGTTTCGCCATAGTCTTCCGTTTTATACGCATAGGGGTCAAAATCTCCCATTTGATGCAGATCTACGGTGATATAGACCGTGCCTTTTTTATATCGTGAGGGTTCAATATTGGCAATGGTTCCCCATTTGGGTAAATCAGTGATATTGTTGGTGACATTGGTCCAGTTTTCCCCACCATCTTTGGTAAGTTGTACCTGCCCATCATTACTACCTGTCCAAATAACCCCAGGCTCCAAAGCAGACTCCTCGATACTAAATAGGGTAGCACCATCAAAAGTCATTAAATTATCTACGGCAATACCCCCAGAACTTTGTTGGTGCGTCTTATCGTTCAAAGTTAAATCAGGACTAATGACTTGCCAGCTTTGACCATCATCATCACTTTTATGCACGAATTGAC
Organism: Croceitalea sp. MTPC5; assembly: GCF_036985505.1. Lineage (NCBI taxonomy): Bacteria > Pseudomonadati > Bacteroidota > Flavobacteriia > Flavobacteriales > Flavobacteriaceae > Croceitalea > Croceitalea sp. MTPC5. Next base: position 88,586 of record NZ_BTGQ01000005.1, on the reverse strand, counting down.
TGCCTACATAAACACGATGTTCGGTATGGGGTGAAAACGATAAAGGAAAGTTCCAATGCCAGCGGTATTTTAGTTTTCCCGGTTCCCAACCATAACCCGCTTCCGGCCAAACCCGAACATCGCGGGCATGCCCTGTTTTCGCATCGTAACGTTGCAGACCACCATCATAACAACCCGACCAAACAATAGTATTGTCCAATGGGTCGGGTTGGGCAAATCCACTCTCACATCCGCCGACACCTTTCCATAATCCTAAGGGAATATACCCTTGTCGGCTGTTACTAGGGCCCTTGTAGGAGTATCCATCTTGGCGGTTTCCATAAACATTATATGGAATTTGATCATCGACTGAAACATGGTACATCTGGGCAATAGGCAATACAATCCTTTGGTATGACTTTCCTCGATTTGAGCTAATACTGGCACCCCCATCGTGGGCTACCATAATACGATTCGCATTGGTCGGATCGACCCAAATATCATGATTGTCACCACCAGCACGATATCCTGATTTTAGCGTTTTACCACCATCTTTGGAAACACTGAATTTTACCGATGCAAAATAGACTTCATTGGGATCATCTGTAGAAACTGCCATTCTTGTGTAATAGGGGGCACGCTCATTGATATCATGGTTTCGGGTTTGCAAGGTCCAGCTTTCGCCAAAATTTTCAGAACGGTAGAGGGCGGGGCTATCAATCTCAAAAAGTGCATAAACGATATTGGGTTGCGAATGTGAAATAGCTACGGCAGTTTTTCCTACCGGATTATTTTCCCCACCGGGTAATCCGTTTTCTGAAAGGGGCTTCCAAGTCGTACCGCCGTCCATAGAGCGATAAATTCCGCCACCTGCACCGCCACTTCGCAATCCCCAGGTATTGATATGGATCGACCACATGGCGACCATAAGTTGATCTGGATTATTAGGGTTTAATGCCATATCTGCTGCACCGGTGTTCTCATCAATAAATAAAATACGTTTCCACGTTTTACCGCCATCTACGGTTTTATAAACCCCTCGGTCTTGTTGAGGCCCATAAGTATGCCCCAAAGCGGCGGCATAGACAATATTGGGATTCGTGGGATGCACCAAAATGCGACCGATACGCCCTGTTTTTTTTAACCCCATATTTTTCCATGTCTTTCCAGCATCTTCAGATTTATAGATGCCATCACCCATAGCGTGTGCAGGGCGAATCACAAAGGTTTCTCCCGTACCCGCCCAAACGATATCAGGATTGGTTGGGGTAATCGCCAATGCCCCAATGGAAGAAGCCTCTTGGTCATCAAAAATGGGTTTCCAATTAATTCCACCATCGGTTGTTTTCCATAATCCGCCAGAGGCAGCACCGATATAGGTAATCATGGGGTCGTTTTGAACACCTGCAATGGCAATCGTTCGATTACCTTCAGGACCAATAAAACGGAAATCAAATTCTTTAAAGGCTGATAAGTCGTTTTGCGCAAATGTTATCAAAGAAATTAGCGCAAAGAATAAGAGTAGCTTGAATTTCATAAGGATGTTCGTTGGTTGGAAAACAGTTCTTAAATTTACGGAATATCACGTTATTTCCTTTTTAACTTAATCAATGAAGAAAGTACTAGTTGTTTTGTGCATTAGTTTGCCAATGCTATCGGCTTTTGCCCAAGAAGTTGTGGGTTCACGGCTAACTGATGCACACGTTGATGTTGAAGGAACCAAAATCAGTATGGTTCCCCCAAAAGGATTTACAAAAGCTGCGAATTTTGCAGGATTTCAGCAAGATGAAAGTGGATCAAGCATCATGGTGTTGGATTTGCCAGGACCTTTTTCAGAGGTTTCAAAAGGATTCACCAAAGAAGGTTTGCTTACCCAAGGTATGACATTGATCCAACTTGAAGAAATGACCCTTAATGATTCACCTGCCGTGCTTCTAACTGCGGAACAAGATGCCTATGGCAATACCTATAAAAAATACATACTGGCCTTTGGTACTGAGAAGGAATCGATATTGGTCAATGGAACATTTATCAAAGATGGCCCTGAATTGGACGAGCCAATAAAAACTGCTTTGTTAAGTGTGGTTTATCACTCAGAAAAAGAAATTGACCCTTTCGACACGGTAGATTTTGAAATCAATACAAACGGTACGGGATTTTTATTTGCAAAGGGAATGATGAACGCTTTAATATTCAACCGTGATGGTAAAATACCGTCACAGTCTGATGATCAAGCAAATTTTATTGTCGGCAAGGCATTTTCTGAAATACTTACAGGTGACAAAGAACAATTTGCCCTGAACCGCATAAAACAACTACCTATAGCGATTGAAGAAATCGTTTCCATAGAACCAATTGAGATTGATGGTATGAACGGATTTGAAATTGTTGCTGACGGAAAAGATAGAAAAACGGGCAGCCTTGAAAAAGTGTATCAGGTGATGCTTTTTACCGACAATCTATACTACATTTTGTTGGCTTCCTCAACAGCTGATTTTGATGAAAATATTGACCTTTTTAAAAAAATGGCGAGAACCTTCAAGCGAAAATAAATGGGTCTTGCTTAGTATTGAAACTAAAGAAAACCTAATAAGTATCTTAATATTACAGTTATGAAATACCACCAAATACCCAATCGACTTTTTATCAAAAACCGTAAAAAGTTTATGGCCCAAATGAGGCCCAAAAGTATTGCGGTATTCAACTCCAACGATATTTATCCGATAAGTGCCGACAGTACCATGCCTTTCGAGCAGCACCGCGATATTTTCTATTTAAGTGGTGCGGATCAAGAAGAGACCATACTCGTATTGTTTCCTGATGCGATGGATGCAAAACATAAAGAAATCTTATTTGTTCGGGAAACCAATGCCCATATTGCGGTTTGGGAAGGGGAAAAATTAACTAAAGCAAAGGCGACAGCCGTTTCAGGCATTCGAACCATTTACTGGTTGACCGATTTTGATAAAGTGTTTTTTGACCTAATGACGGAGGCCGATACGATTTATTTTAATACCAACGAGCACTATCGGCAAGCCGTAGAGACCCAAACCCGTGAAGACCGCTTTATAGCTAAGTGTAAAAAAGATTTTCCGGCGCATCAATGGGCAAAAAGTAACCCCATTCTTCAGCAGATTCGAGGGGTTAAGGAACCTGAGGAATTGGAGCTGATGCAAACCGCCTGTAACATTACCGAAAAAGGTTTCAGAAGGGTATTGGGCTTTGTAAAACCTGGGGTTTGGGAATATATGATAGAAGCAGAACTGCTGCATGAATTTATCCGCAACCGTTCAAAGGGCTTCGCTTACACGCCAATAATTGCTTCTGGCAACAATGCCAATGTATTGCACTATATAGAGAACAATCAGCAATGTGAAGAGGGAGATCTAATTTTAATGGACGTAGCGGCGGAGTACGCCAATTACTCAAGCGACCTTACCCGTACCATACCCGTGAATGGAAGGTTTACCAAACGCCAAAAAGAGGTTTATAATGCTGTGCTTCGCGTAAAGAATGAAGCGACCAAATTATTGGTTCCGGGAACCCTCTGGGCAGAGTATCACAAAGAATGCGGAAAATTGATGACTTCAGAATTATTGGGATTGGGATTGTTGGATAAGGCCGACGTACAAAATGAAAATCCGGATTGGCCTGCGTATAAAAAATATTTTATGCACGGCACCAGTCATCATATTGGTTTAAACACCCATGATTACGGGGAGCTTAAAACACCCATGAAGGCCAATATGGTCTTTACAGTAGAACCTGGCATTTACATACCTGCTGAGAAAATGGGCATTCGACTGGAAGATGATGTGGTTATACAAGAAACGGGGGAACCTTTTAACTTAATGGAGCGTATTCCGATTGAAGCAGAGGAGATCGAAGAGTTGATGAATAGTTGATGGTTGTCGGTTGTTGGGTTCTAGTCTATTGTCATATCTAGCGCAGTCGAGATAAGAGTTAGAAATCTATGCTTATAAAAATGCTTTTACTGTTTTTATAACAGCCCTATATTAAAAAAATAACCCCCCCCCCCCCCGACTCAGCTTATAAAACAGGAGTCTTGATTGGTACTTATTTACCTTTTGTAATTTTGGTTATTACGGATTATGCGATTTATTATTACACCAAAAAGAGGGAGGTTTAGAGTAAATCAATTAATCACAGTCGCCAACTTGCATTTCTTCTAGGGTCTTTCCAAAACCTGCATTATATACATCCCATGTTCCCATTAATTGGCCATCCTGAATTAGATTAGTTAATGCACAGTAATCCCTAAGTTCAAAACAGTTATCTATTCTAATATAGTTTCTAGATAAAATTAGATTTTCTAGGCCATTAAGAGTTGTTAAGTTGGGATTATCCGTTATTAAGAAACCTTCTATTTCTGTCAAACCTTCTAATCCATTAAAAGATATAAAGTTTTGACAAAACGTAACCTGAATGAATGCAGTAATTTCGTTACCTATTCTGATTCCTTCAAAGTTGATAAGTGAATCGCAATTATCAATTTCTAAAAAGGTTCCAATATTTGATAGACTAATTCCATTAAGATTATTTAAAACAGGTAAAGACTTTAATGAAATTACTCTGGCATAGTTTAAGTCATTAAGTTGTTCTATCGATTTTAGTACAGGATTACTTTCTATGGTGATGGTCTCCAAATTCAAAATGGAGTCCATACCATCTAAAGACTCTAAATTTTTATTGTTCTGAATGGTCATGGATTCAGTAACACTTTCTAATCCATCCAACCCTTCTAGGTTTCTTAGGTTATCGTTGAATTGTAATGTCAATTTTTTGACATTTTCGATACTTTCTAATCCAGCCAAATTATTTAAAGAGTGATTAAATAAAATACTAAGAGTATTGTGAATAGTCGTCAGGTTACTAAGGCCTTCAAAATCTTCAAGAGCAAAGTTTTCCGCAATTACTAGGTCGGTTAATTCTGTGATATTTTCCAACCCTGTAAGATTCGATAATGACAAATTTGAAAGAATATAAATACCCGTAATAGGAGCGGATTCCTCAAAATCTGCCGCCTCAGCTGTTAGCTTTTGAAGATTTTGAAGGCCATTAATAGAAAGCAGTCCTCGATTTCGTCTGATGATTAGGGCACCTGCACTAGAAAGGTTTTCAAGTCCATTGAGATTAGTTAATTTTTCATTTTCTTCTATAAACAAACTCCCTTTGATTTCTGTTAATCCTTTTAAATTGGATAAATCTGTTATTGCATCCTCACTTTCGGAACTATTAATAATTAGCGTTCCATCAATTCCATTATAACAAAGTCCACCAAAACTGTCGACTTCTGATTGAGTGCTTAATGAAATGTCTCCGTCATAAAAACCTAAATTACAAGTTGTAGTAACAGAAACAGGGCTTGACCAATCACTGAAGACAGATTCACATAAACCTCTTACGTATACATCAATTGTTGAATTAAGGTCTAATGACACCAATGTGATATCTTTGCTATTAGAATTTAGTCTTGTACCTTCACCTAGTGAGAACTCTTGGGACCCATACTCAATTTCAAAAGAGTCATAATTACCAGTTGTATTCCAACTTATCTCTGCGGTATCATTTGACACATCTCCCAAAATCAGGTTGATTGCCGCGTCGCATTGGTTTAGTTCTTCTTGCTCTTCAGACGGATTGTCAGCTGAATCATTTGAGCAACTTACTAAAAGCATTAAAAGAATTGAACTAACTTTTTTGAAATATTTCATTGTGAGCAATTTTTTTCAAAGAAAAAATAAATTCTAATCTCAGACAATTAGATATGAGATTTATTTTCAGTCTTAAAATTAGAACTTAGCTCTGCTCATTGTATTCGCCATCAAAAAAGCGACAAACGCCGGCAGCACCCATCCCATTTGATATTGACCCAACGGAATCCAGTCAAGAGTTCCCCCTTTGGAGAGGGGGCCAATACTTCCTAAAAAATCAGGAATACTAAAAATAATCGTTGTCAAAACTACCCATCGAAACACCTTTTGCGAGGCAAATTTATTAGGGACAACGTTGAGCACTATCAAAACGATGGTAATTGGGTAAATAAACATTAACGCGGGCAGGGCTACTGCAATAATATAGCCTACATTAAATTGCCCCATGACAATACCTAAAAGGCAGCTGACAATCGCGGTAACTAGATAGGCTGTTTGTGAATTGTTAAACCGCCCTTTTACAAAATCAGCCGTACCGGTAACAATTCCCACTGCCGTCGTGAAACATGCCAAGCTCACCAGAATGCTTAAAAAGATGTTTGCCGTACTTCCTAAGGTCTTAATGCTAATTCCACTAAGTAATGCAGTGCGCGAAGTATCAGCATCAAATTCGTTGTGCATCAAAGCCCCGGTCAAAACCAGTCCTGTATAAATTAAAAAGAGCCCGAGGCCTGAGAACAATCCCGCTTTGGCGATGGCACTTTTTTTCTGTTCATAAGGTATTTTATCATTTTTCAGGTTGATAGATACTATAATTACACCACCTACGACCACTGCCCCAATGGCATCAAAGGTCTGGTAGCCCTCTAGAATTCCACTGGTGAAAGGGCTGTCAAATTGTGTTTGCCCAAAATTAAATTCGAACCCGAATAAAGCCTGTGCTATAATGCATATCAAAATCAAAATGATGGCTGGGGTCAGAAGCTTGCCGATTACATCTAAAATTTTGGAGCGATTGATAACAAAGATGAAGACCAAAACAAAATAGACAACACTGGTCAATAATGATGGCGAACCAAAGAAAGGTGCTATGCCCATTTCGTGGGTTACCGATGCTGTACGGGGTGAGGGCAAACTAATGGATATCGCATAGACCAAATAGCAATAGATCAGACTAAAGGTAGGGGAAACCTTCTTCGCGAAATCAAACATGGTGCCCTGTAGTTTTGCATGGGCCAAAATTCCAAAAATAGGAATCAAAACTGCTGAAAGACAAAATCCTAAAGTAACCAACAGCCAAGCATCACCTGACTTGAAACCAAGTTGTGGGGGTAAAATCAGATTACCTGCTCCAAAAAAAAGTGAGAAAAGTGCGAATGAGACTACAAGCACGTTTCTTTTTGTGATCATAAGACATAAATTATTTGGAAAGATAGGTCAAATTTGTATATTGAAATCGTTACCAGTTCAACGGATTTTTTAAACGATTGGTCGATGAAGTGCATTTCATCGAAAAAATTAAAAAAATCGATTCGTATAAGTAATAAATTGGATTTCAGTACCGTTGCAATTAATATGTGTGCCAAAAACATGGTTTTTCACAACAAACAAAACTAAATAAGTACATGAATCGACCCCAAATCGAAACTGTGCTACTACCAATACCAAGCTTATGAAGAAAACTATTACTCCCGATGGTAATAAATTTACTGGAATCTTCTGCAATTTTTTTGGCCACCATTTCGTGGTTTCAAAAAAGGTTACTGACCACATCAAAGAATACCGTTGTATACACTGTCAAAAACAGGTTACGACAGACGAAAGGGGAAAATTATCTACACTGACCCCAGAAATGCAGGAAATCAATAGTACGTTGGAGGATATGTATCAAAAACGCAATCGAAGGTCTACGAGAAGGATTGAACCCAAGCGAGTAGCCTAATAGGCCGCTAACTTAAGCTGGTATCAATATAAAAGCCATTCCTGGAGATTAGGTGCGCGCCCTTATTCTTATCCGTCCTGTGCCCCATGACCGTAAGATTAGGATTGCCCTTGATTTTCGGGAATTTTTCATTTTTTCATAACAAAGAAAAATAGCAATTGGTGCATTACCGTTTTTTAACTGCTTTCGAATGGGAAAGTAACCGAAAAGTACGTTATTGATCAGCTTCCGTAAAAGAATTCCAACCTTGGGCCTTTAATGGTATTTTGGTATTTGCCCTTGTAATCAAATGCGCACCTTCAGAAGGTTTGGTCATGTGCCCAATCACGGTCAAATTAGGATTACCCTTGATTTTCGGGAATTCCTTTTGGTCAATGGTAAACAACAATTCATAATCTTCACCGCCACTTAGGGCAATCATGGTACTATCCATTTTAAATTCTTCTGATGTGGTAATTACGGTGGGGTCTAAGGGAATCTTATCTTCATATAGATTGCAGCCAACCTGACTTTGTTCGCATAAGTGCAAAACTTCAGAAGAAAGGCCATCGCTAATATCGATCATCGCAGAGGGGTGAACCTCCAATTTTCTTAAAATTTCAACGATATCCTTTCTGGCCTCAGGTTTTAGTTGTCGCTCTACAATATAAGAATAGGGCTCTAGGTCTGGTTGGTTTTGGGGGTTTACCTTGAAAACCTCTTTTTCGCGCTCCAAAACCTGAAGGCCTAGGTAAGCGCCGCCTAAATCCCCCGAAACAACTAGTAAATCATTTTCTTTTGCCCCTGAACGATAAACGATTTGCTCTTCTTTTGCCTCACCGATGGCCGTCACGCTAACAAGCATACCGGTATTGGAAGAGGTGGTATCGCCACCAATCAAATCGACGCCATAAACCTTGCAGGCCGTTAAGACCCCGGCATAAAATTCTTCTAGGGCCTCAAGTGGAAAACGGTTCGAAACGGCGATGGAAACGGTTATTTGTGTTGCAATGGCATTCATCGCATAGATGTCCGATAAATTCACAATGACCGATTTATAACCCAAATGTTTCAGGGGCATATAGCTCAAATCGAAGTGAACACCTTCTATCAGCAAATCTGTAGAGATTACTGTTTTTTGTTTGGCAAAGTCAAGTACTGCAGCATCATCACCAATACCTTTGAACGTGGATTTTTGTGTGACCTCAAAATCTTTGGTAAGGTGTTTGATAAGTTTAAATTCACCGAGTTGCCCTAATGCGGTTCGTAATTGGTCTTTATCTTCTATCATGTTACAAAAATAAGTCGAATACTTTTAAATTGTATCTTTACATAAAGCCCTATAATTGCTATGGTTATGTCTTATCGCACCTTTATTGTTTTTGCTCTTTTTTTGGTATTTTCCTGTGGGGGTGATGATGACGCTCCACAACCCATAGAAGCAACCCAACTTACCGTTTCTTTTGCAAGTAGTTCAAGTTTTGATGTCGAGGGCGAAGAAGGTAATTTGCCCCAATTACTGCTTTCTGGAACCGTGGTCGACCCGACTACCGTTACCATCGGGGTACTTTTTAATGAATCGACCGCAACTGAAAATGAAGATTTCACCTTTGGGTCAGGGCAAGTTATAACCATACCACCGGGCACCTATCAAGGTAACTCTGCTACAATAGCCATAGCGGGTTTTTCTGTTCTAGATGATTTTGAGGAAGAAAATAGCGAAACGATACAACTGGAATTATCAAATCCCACAGGGGATGCGGTTCTTGGCGAAACCGACCAAACCACCTATACTATTTTAGATAATGATGGCCTCACCATATCCTTTTCACAGCAAACCGCTTCCGGTAGGGAGAGTGAAGGCAATAATCTGCCCGAAGTCATTGTATTGGGTAATGTAGATGCCGATTTATCCGTTGAAGTAAGGGTCGTTCAAAATGGCTCGGCGATACTCGGTACTGATTTCACACTTGATTCACCACAGACCCTTGTAATACCTGTAGGAAATTATAATTCTTCTGGGGAGAATACATTTTCAATCCCAGGCCTTGCCATTATTGATGATGACCAAGTAGAACCTGCTGAATTTTTTGAATTGGAACTTTCTGGTCCTGAAGATGATTTGGGAATCACCCAAACCAGATATGAGATTCAGGGATTAACCCCTTGTGAAGGGGGTACGGCTGGGCAATACCCGTGTAATGGATATGACCTGATAGGGCGAATCAGTGTCTCTGATTTTGATGCGGTTTCCGGCAATGATGTTTGGGGGTGGCGAGATCAGACTTCTGGACGTGAATTCGCCTTGGTCGGTTTAGATAATGGTACCGCGTTTGTTGAGGTAAGTGGTGATGAGCCCATTTATTTAGGTAAATTGCCTACTGCCACAGGCTCCAGTGTCTGGAGGGATGTAAAAGTATACCAAGACCATGCCTATGTCGTCTCAGAAGCTGCAGGTCATGGCATGCAGGTTTTTGATCTTAGAAGACTATTGACCGTTACCAATCCTCCCCAGACCTTTGCGACGACTACAACATATACTGAAATTGGAAACGCCCATAACGTCGTCATTAATGAGGCAAGCTCGTTCGCTTACCCAGTAGGTACGGCCAGAAATGATGCATTTAACGGTGGGGTGCATTTTGTTGATATTCAAAATCCGACTGCCCCGACCCCAGCAGGGGGCCATGGGGATAATGGTTATACCCATGATGCCCAAGTGGTCACCTACAACGGCCCTGACGCAGATTATGCGGGGCGAGAGATTTTCATTGGGGCCAATGAAGACCAAATCGCAATTGTCGATATTACGGATAAAAATAATCCTGTAGAGATCGCGACCTTGACCTATGGTAATTTAGGATATACCCATCAAGGTTGGTTTACTGAAGATCAACGATTTTTTCTTTTAGGGGATGAACTCGATGAGATAGACTTTGGGTTTAACTCAAGAACCCTTGTTTTTGACCTTCAAGACCTTGATAACCCGCAATTACACACGACCTATTTAGGTCCGACAGGGGCTATTGACCATAACGGTTATGTTTTGGGAGATGAGTTCTACCTTGCCAATTATACCGCAGGGGTTCGCGTATTGGATATTTCAGGTATTGCGGATAGAACAATTTCTGAAGTCGGATTTTTTGATACGTTTCCCGCTAACAATACAGCCAGTTTTGATGGGGTATGGAGTGTATATCCTTACCTGGAAAGCCAAAAAATTTTAGTAAACGACTCGAATAATGGTTTTTTCCTAATTAGGAAATCTGAATGATATTATTATGAAAAGGGGAATACTTCTTATCGGTTTGCTATTGGTCTTATGGTCTTGCACAAATGATGATGCTCCAAGTACCGATAGTGGTTCAGAAGACGGGCTTGAAGAATTTGGCAGCGTTGCCTGGATTCAAAATTTTGGGGGATCCGGTGATGACTCCCCAAGATCTATTGTCTCGACATTAGATGGGGGCTTTGCCGTTTTTGGCTTTACAAATAGTATTGACGGTGATTTGGCGCAAAAGTCATTGGCCGTAAATGATTATTGGCTCTTAAAATTTGATTCAGAAGGAAGCCTACAATGGAGCAAGACTTATGGCGGTAGTAAAGACGATCGCGGTCAACAAGTAATACAAACAAAAGACGGCGGTTACGCAATTACCGGGTATGCCATGAGTGACGATGGAGACGGAACCAAGAATGAAGGGTTTCATGACAATTGGATTTTAAAATTGGATGCGTCAGGAACTATTCTTTGGGAAAAAAGTTTTGGGTTCTCAGGTCACGACCACTCCTACGATATTATAGAAACCAGTGATGGGGGTTTCTTTTTTTCGGGATTTTTGGATGTGACTTCGTCAAATGGGGAAGGAAGTACTGAAAAATCAAGGACTACGGCACATGGAGTAGGTGAGTTTTGGGGAACACGATTAGATGCCGAGGGCAATCTTGTCTGGCGTAAGTATTTTGGCGGAACGAACAACGATCGTTCTTTTGGCGTAATTAACGCAAATGATGGCGGGTTTATCTTAACAGGAGCATCTGAAAGTGATGATTTTGATATCTCAAACCCAAAAGGCAGCTATGATTATTGGGTCGTGAAAGTAGACAAAAATGGCAATTTCGAGTGGGAACGTTCTTTTGGGGGCACTGGTATTGATCAATCACATGATGTTTCAAAAACTGCAGATGGCGCTTACGTTATTGTTGGAAATACATTTAGTACTGATGTTCAGGTCTCCAAAAATAATGGGGAATCCGATATTTGGTTAGTGAAATTCGATGAAAATGGAAACTTAATTTGGGAACGAAATTATGGGGGCCCTTTATTTGACTCCGCTCACGGTGTTAGCTTGGCCGCAGATGGTGGGTTTATTATTTCAGGAAATTCCAAGAGTTTTGGCGGTGACACTACGGCCAACTTTGGTGAAAATGACCTTTGGCTACTCAAAACAAATGCTACGGGCGATCTGGTCTGGCAGCAAACCTTCGGAGGCACGGGTTTGGACTTTGGGTACGACGCGATCCAAACTTCAGACGGTAGTGTATTATTTGTCGGCGACACTTCGAGCCAAGATTTTCCTGAAATTCAGCACAAAGGAGGTGTCGATTTGGTAATCGTAAAAGTGCAGTGACCCTAACCCTGTTCGCTGAAAATACCCCCAAATACCATTACTTCTTTCTGTTTAACGTTTGCATAGAGAAAGTTTATCAAAATATACGTTATAATAATGTTAGGAAATAGGATATAATACCTTCTAACACCTATATTTGTAAGCTATTTAGAATAAATCTTAGTAATCATGATAAAAGTATCTGAAACCGCGAAACAAAAAGTAGTGGCCTTAATGACCGAATCAGGCTTTAATGCTACTAAGGACTATGTTCGCGTCGGTGTAAAGAGTGGCGGATGCAGCGGGCTATCGTATGAATTGGATTTTGATAAAGAAGTCGGGGAAACGGACAAGATTTTTGAAGATAACGCCGTTCGAATTATCGTGGATAAAAAAAGCTTTTTATACTTGGTCGGTACGACCTTGGAATATTCTGGGGGCTTAAACGGAAAGGGATTTGTATTCAACAATCCCAATGCCCAGCGAACCTGTGGTTGTGGAGAGAGCTTTTCACTATGATCCTATATTTGAAAATGGTATAATTGACCAATTGGGACATTTATAAATCGGCACATTAAAGTAGAACATGGCATATACTGAAGAAGAATTAAAAAAAGAGCTCGAGACCAAAGAATACGAATACGGGTTCTATACGGATATTGAATCGGATACGTTTCCTAAAGGATTGAGTGCCGATATCGTTAGGGCAATTTCGAAAAAGAAAAACGAACCCGAATGGATGACGGAATGGCGCTTGGACGCTTTTCGTATTTGGGAGGATATGAAAGAACCTGAATGGGCCAATGTCAATTATGAAAAACCCGATTTTCAGGCAATCAGTTATTATTCCGCACCTAAAAAGGCAGACCCCAATAAATCTTTGGACGATGTCGATCCAGAGTTGTTGGAGATGTATAAAAAACTAGGTATTTCCGTCGACGAGCAAAAACGTTTGCAGAACGTGGCTGTAGATATTGTCGTTGACTCGGTATCCGTGGCAACTACGTTCAAGAAAACCCTTGCGGAAAAAGGGATTATTTTCATGCCTATCTCTGAGGCGATTCAAGAGCATCCTGAATTGGTCAAAAAGTATATGGGTACGGTTGTGCCCAAAACGGACAACTTTTATGCCGCCCTGAATTCGGCCGTTTTTACCGATGGTTCGTTTTGTTATATCCCAAAGGGAGTGAAGTGCCCAATGGAACTTTCTACGTACTTCAGAATTAATGAGGGAGGTACGGGTCAGTTTGAACGTACTTTGGTAATAGCGGATGAAAGTAGCTATGTCAGCTATTTAGAAGGTTGTACCGCACCATCGCGTGATGAAAACCAGTTACATGCCGCAGTGGTTGAATTGATAGCCCTTGATGATGCAGAAATCAAATATTCAACGGTGCAAAACTGGTTTCCTGGCGATAAAGAAGGCAAAGGGGGTGTTTATAATTTCGTGACCAAAAGGGGCTTGTGTGAAAAAAATTCAAAAATTTCATGGACCCAAGTAGAAACAGGTTCAGCAGTAACTTGGAAATACCCTTCTTGTATTTTAAAAGGAGACAACGCTGTCGGGGAATTCTATTCCATTGCAGTCACCAATAATTTTCAACAGGCCGATACAGGCACCAAAATGGTACACTTGGGCAAGAACACCAAGAGTACCATTATATCCAAAGGTATTTCAGCAGGTAAATCCCAAAACAGTTATAGAGGCTTGGTACAAGTGAGTAGTAGGGCGGAAAACGCTCGAAACTTCTCACAGTGCGATTCGCTTTTGATGGGTAATGAGTGTGGGGCTCATACCTTTCCGTATATAGAGGCGAAAAATAAATCCGCACAAATAGAACATGAGGCAACTACAAGTAAGATAGGCGAAGATCAAATTTTTTATTGTAACCAACGAGGCATTGACACCGAAAAGGCGATTGCATTGATCGTGAACGGTTTCAGTAAAGAAGTGTTGAACAAACTACCTATGGAATTTGCGGTTGAGGCACAAAAATTATTGGAAATAAGTTTAGAAGGTTCGGTAGGATAATCAGAAATATTAAAGGGAATAATCATACTACGAAACATTCCATTTTATACTAATTACAAAAGTAGCAGTGATGTTAGAAATTAAGGATTTACACGCGAGTGTTGAAGAAAAAGACATATTAAAGGGAATCAACCTCAATGTAAGTGCGGGCGAGGTACATGCTATTATGGGCCCAAATGGTTCTGGTAAAAGTACCTTGGCATCGGTGATAGCAGGCAAAGAGGAGTTTGATGTTGACAAGGGAAGTATTGCTCTGGAGGGTGAGGATTTGGAGGACTTGGCCCCAGAAGAACGTGCTCACAAAGGTATCTTTTTATCTTTTCAATACCCGGTTGAAATACCCGGTGTTTCCGTGACCAATTTCATGAAAACGGCCATTAATGAAAGTCGTAAGGCCAGGGGAATGGAAGATATGCCGGCAAATGAGATGTTGAAACTCATCCGTGAAAAGTCAGAGATGCTTGAAATCGATAGAAAATTCCTTTCCCGTTCGTTGAATGAAGGCTTTTCTGGTGGTGAGAAAAAACGAAATGAGATTTTTCAGATGGCGATGTTAGAACCCAAACTTGCCATTTTAGATGAAACGGATTCCGGTTTGGATATTGACGCACTTCGAATAGTTGCAAATGGGGTGAACAAACTTCGTAGCAAAGACAATGCGATTGTGGTCATTACGCACTACCAAAGGCTTTTAGAATACATTGTACCAGATTATGTACATGTCTTGTATGACGGTAAGATCGTAAAATCAGGAGGAAAAGAACTTGCCCTTGAGCTGGAAGAAAAAGGATACGATTGGATCAAACAAGAGGCGGTAGTCTAAGGGTTAGCTGTCATTCCCGCGAAGGCGGGAATCTGTTAATTTTTTTCATAAACTAAATAAAGTAGATTCCCGCCTTCGCGGGAATGACAATGGAAACGAATTATGGATTTAAAAGAAAAATTGATCTCCTCCTTTATGGCATTCGAGAATAATGTTGATGTAGAACATCCCGTCCATGATCTTCGAATGGAAGCTATAAAGAATTTTGAGGTAAAAGGTTTTCCTTCCAAAAAAGAGGAAGCTTGGAAGTATACATCATTGAAAAGCCTACAAAAGGTTGATTTCAGTATTTTTCCAAAGCAAGAAAATGCATTGGAATATAAAGATGTCAAACGGTACTTTCTTCACGAAATAGATAGCTACAAGATTGTTTTTATAGATGGTATTTACAGTTCTTTTCTTTCTGAGACTACCCACGATAGAGTAGATATTTGTTTGATGAGTTCGGCGCTTACCAAACCCATGTACAAACCGATTATTGATGTGTATTTCAATAAGGTGGCCTCTAAAGATGAATCACTTACCACCTTGAACACGGCTTTCAGCAAAGAGGGCGCATATATTTATATTCCGAAAAATAAGATGCCCAAAAAACCTGTTGAAATCGTCCATTTTGCAACAGGTAATGAAGCTTCTTTAATGTTACAGCCCCGTAACTTGGTCATAGTTGAAGAAAATGCTGAAGTACAGATTATAGAACGCCATCAAAGTTTAACGACGAATGCAGTATTGACCAATGCCGTCACAGAAATTTTTGCGGCCCAAAATGCCATTGTCGACTATTATAAAATTCAGAACGATAACAGCTCGGCCTCTTTGATAGACAATACCTATATCGACCAAAAAAGTAAGAGTAACGTTAATGTACATACTTTTTCTTTTGGTGGTAAACTGACCCGAAATAACTTGAATTTCTATCAAGATGGAGAGCATATGGACTCCACCATGAAAGGGGTTACCATACTTGGCGAAAAACAACATGTAGACCACCATACCCTAGTACACCACCAACAACCCAATTGTGAAAGCCATCAAGACTATAAAGGTATTTACGGTGAAAATGCCACCGGTGTTTTCAATGGTAAGATTATTGTGGATAAAATCGCGCAAAAAACGAATGCCTTTCAGCAGAACAATAATATTTTGATTAGTGATAAAGCAACAATCAACACCAAACCACAATTGGAAATTTTCGCTGATGATGTAAAATGTTCGCATGGGTGTACCATTGGGCAATTGGATGAAGAGGCCCTATTTTATTTACAATCTCGTGGTATACCCAAAAAAGAGGCCACAGCCTTATTGATGTATGCATTTTCGAACAATGTTTTAGATAGTGTTCGCATTCCTGAACTGAAGGTTAGGGTCAATAAGATTATTGCCCAGAAACTAGGGGTAAACCTTGGGTTTGATTTATAGCATATTTAAAGAGTATCGCATAATTAGAACAAGAAGACCTTTGTTCATCTTGCTTTTTTTCTTGTTTACGGCACTACATAGTAATGCACAAGAGAGTCGTTTCGGAATAAAAGCTGGGCCAAACTATTCTTCCATTGTCGGCGATTTGACCGAAGGTTTGAAATTCCGATTTTCAGGCCATTTAGGAGTCTTAGTTGAAATTGGCCTTTCGTATAAATTAAAATTTCAACCGGAATTGGTCTATTCTTCCCAAGGTTTTCAGTTCAGTACTGATTTAGCCTCAATTCAGGCAGATAGTCCCGTTGTTGGTGAGAATGACTTTAGAAATAATGTGCAATTGAACTATTTGACCGTTCCGCTTATCATGAAATTTGCACTTAATGAAAACCTGGATATTGAAGTAGGGCCCCAATTTGGGTTTTTGTTGAATCAGGTGAGTATTATCAAAAATCTAGATGAAATAGATGGAACCGACCTGGCACGCCGCACGACCATCTCTGGCGACTTTCAACTGGACTATGGTGCAGCCTTTGGCCTCGGGCTACGATTGAACGACCATTTTTCATTGGCCCCACGGGCTTATATTGGCCTCCGTAACCGATTGAATGGGTTAGGGGGTTTCGCCCAAAACTATAATGTCGCATTGCAGCTATCTGTAAATTATTCTTTTAGATAAACCTATCTAATCTAAAAACAACCATTATGACCAAAAAACTACTATCCGCATTTTTACTTTTTTCATTGACCCATGTTTTCGCGCAAGACCAAAAATGGAGCTTAGAGGCCAACTACACCATTATTCCTGGTGATGGTTTATTTGGAGAGGATGATTTTATAGACGTTGGCTTAAAATATAGATTCGTCAAATTAGGCCTGTTCCATCTAGGTTTCGGGGTAAATGGTGGTTTTTCGAGTGAAGACGTTGAGAATACGGGGTTTGATAGCCGTCGTGATAATACCTACTTGATTCAACCTCGTGTATTTTCAGAACTTGTTGTTCCTGGTTTTGAAAAACTACGTCCATCATTGGGTGTGGGCTATAGTTTTTTGAACACGGTCTCCTCTAGAACGATTAACGGAATGGAAAGCTCCGATGATTCTTGGGTACAAGGCTTTAATTTGAATTTTGGAATCTCTTACTATATCAGCAAACGCTTCTTTCTACAGGCGCAATATGATTTCATTGATTTGACCCTAGATGATGATGTTCCAAATGACATATTGCTGCCGGCCCAAATCAATGGCAATATCAATAACATAAGATTGGGGGTGGGCTTTCGTTTCTAAGAGGAATATTATAGAATCCCACACCCTTTGTTCGTTAACGTTACCGCTAAATGAATATGTATAAGGACACCTTGTTTATGCTGCAGTAACTATCTTTGTAAATCAATCGAATTGCTATGTTGGATGTTACCAAAATAAGGGCCGATTTTCCAATTCTAGACCGAGAGGTCAATGGAAAACCCTTGGTTTATTTAGATAATGCGGCTACGTCGCAGACCCCGAAACATGTGATTGATGTTATCGTGGATTACTATCAGCGGTTGAACGCCAACATACACCGTGGGGTGCATACCCTATCCCAAGAGGCCACTGATGCCTATGAACAGGCACGACTAAAGGTTCAAAAACATTTTAATATCGCAAAAACCCATGAAGTAATCCTGACCTCAGGTACAACCCATAGTATCAATTTGGTCGCAAATGGTTTTGGTGCGTTGCTTCAAAATGGAGATGAGTTATTGGTTTCGGCCATGGAACACCATTCCAATATTGTGCCTTGGCAAATGCTATGTGAACGCACAGGTGCGATGTTAAAAGTGATTCCCATGAATATAGATGGAGAGTTGGTCATGGAAGCTTTTGACCAATTGCTCTCTGAACGGACAAAACTGGTTTTTTGCAATCATGTTTCCAATGCTTTGGGTACCATAAATCCCATAAAAGAAATTATCGCAAAAGCCCATGAGGTTGGTGCGGCAGTTTTGGTTGATGGCGCACAGGCAGCACCGCATATTCAAGCGGACTTACAAGCTTTGGATGTTGATTTCTATACCATTTCCGCGCACAAGGTTTGTGGTCCTACGGGTGTGGGCATGTTATATGGAAAAGAAGCATGGTTGAAAAAACTTCCCCCTTACCAAGGTGGTGGTGAAATGATTGCCGAGGTGACCTTTGATAAAACGACCTATGCTGAACTACCCCATAAATTTGAGGCGGGCACTCCCAATATTTGTGGCGGTATTGCTTTTGGCGCGGCATTGGATTATATGCATCAAATTGGTTTTGATGCTATAGCTACCTATGAACATGGGCTTTTGGAATATGCGACACAAGAACTGCTCAAAATAGGGGGGCTTAAAATTTATGGGACGGCGGTAGAAAAAACGGCCGTAATTTCCTTTAATATCGAGGGCATACACCCTTACGATATCGGCACCATCTTAGACAAATTGGGTATCGCCGTGCGAACTGGGCATCATTGTGCGCAGCCTATCATGGATTTTTACCAAATTCCAGGTACGGTTCGGGCAAGCTTCAGTTTTTACAATACCAAAGAAGAGGTTGACGTATTGGTAGCTGGGGTAGCGCGTGCCAAGAACATGCTACTATAACACACCTTAACATTTTGCCAATCTTTTGATTAACAACCATCCTAATTGTATTTTTGTATAAAATTGAAACATGACCATTGAAGCCATACAAGACGAAATCATTGATGAATTTGCAATGTTCGATGATTGGATGCAGCGTTATGAATATATGATAGAATTGGGCAAGTCGTTACCTTTGATTGAAACACAGTACAAGACCGATGATAATATTATTAAGGGCTGTCAGAGCAGGGTATGGGTCCATGCTGAATTAAATAATGGCAAACTGGTTTTTACAGCTGATAGCGACGCCATCATTACTAAAGGGATCATTGCCATATTGATCCGGGCTTTCAGCAATCAGAGGCCGCAAGACATTATTGAGGCCGATACTGATTTTATTGATGAGATCGGCCTAAAAGAACATTTATCGCCCACTAGGGCAAACGGCTTGGTAAGCATGGTAAAACAATTGAAATTGTATGCTATTGCCTATCAAACACAATTGAATTGAAAATGAGCGAAGAAGTTACTATTGATACGGCAGAACTCGGTGATAAAATAGTTCGGGTACTGAAAACCATATACGACCCTGAGATTCCGGTTGATATTTATGAATTGGGCTTGATTTACGACGTTTTTGTCAATGAAGATAATGATGTTAAGATTTTGATGACCTTGACTTCACCTAATTGTCCCGTTGCCGAGACCTTACCTGTTGAAGTGGAGGAAAAAGTAAAATCATTGGATGCGGTAAAGGATGCAGAGGTTGAAATTACGTTTGACCCACCATGGACGCAAGAATTGATGAGCGAAGAAGCGAAGTTGGAGTTAGGGATGTTATAATCCAATTAAGCGAAGTTTCAATAGGATTATCTAATCGCCCACCTGCCAGTAAGCAGGTAGTCGAAGGGTTTTAAAATCTGATATCTTATGTCTGAAATCGTAAATAGGGTAGCACAAAGTAAACTGGTCACTTTTGATCTAGAAGATTTGTATCCTGACGGGAAAAGAGTCGTTCTTGATATCAAAGATTGGTTATATGAGGAAATCATTTTGCGTGAAAAGGAGTTTCGTGAAAAAGTAGATGCCCATGATTGGTCTCAATATCAAGATGGTTATGTCGCACTAACGTGTTCTTCAGATGCCATAATACCAGGGTGGGCCTTTATGTTGGTCACTTCCAGATTGAGTCCGTTCGCGAAAAAGGTCATTGTTGGAACTTTAGAACAATTGGAATCATCCATTTATCAATCCATTATAGACGAATTGGATGTTTCTGAGTTACAAGATAAACCCGTAATCATAAAGGGATGCTCAAACAAACCGGTACCACAAAACGCGTACCTCATGGCGATGGCCAAAATACAAACCGTGGCAAAAAGCGTTAGGTATGGTGAAGCCTGTTCTTCGGTACCCTTGTTCAAGAGAAAATAGGCATTTCTTTCGCAGCAATGTGACAATTCTTACTTTTGCGTTTCTAACACACTAAACATTATAGACATATGAAAAAGGTAATCTTAGTATTTGCTTTTTTGGTCATCGCCATGAACTTGACCGCACAGACCGAAGAAGAATTAAAGGCCACTTTGGCAAGTAAAAAAGACTCTATAGCAGCCATACAAGGTAGGGCCAATGCGCTTCAGGCACAACTAGATGCCTTACCGGGATGGAAAATCGGTGCTTTTGGTACCATAGGGGGTAGTCTCTCTGACTTTAACAATTGGTTCGCCCAAGGGGTGCCCAATAACTCATCGGGTAATATAGGGTTCAATTTTAATGCCTACGCCAATTTAAAACAAAAAAAGTTTTTTTGGAGAAACGCGCTTACCGTAAATTTAGCTTGGGTAAAAGTAGACAATAAAGACATTGATACCGACGAAGAAGGCTTTACCGGAACTACCGATGTGTTCAATCTTTCTTCATTATATGGTAGAAACCTAAGTGAAAAACTTGCCGTCTCGGGCCTACTGGAATACAGGACCACGATACTTGACAACTTCAACGATCCCGGATACCTAGATATCGGTGTAGGTTTCACCTGGATGCCGGTGACGGATTTGGTAGTAGTTATCCACCCGTTGAACTATAACTTTGTGTTTGCCGATAATGATTCCGTTTTTGAATCCTCTGCGGGTGCCAAGATCGTAGCTGATTACACGAGAAGAATAGGTGCTATCAACTTTAAGACCAACCTTTCGGTGTTTCAAAGTTATGAAGATAATGACCTGAGTAACTGGACATGGACCAATTCGTTCAGCTATACTTTATGGAAGGCCATTGGGGTGGGCTTTGATTTTGGACTAAGAAACAACAGGCAAGAAGCATTGAACTTTGCCTTGGCACAAGATCCACCTACTGCCACCAGTTTTGACGATTTAGATAATGAATTGCAGAGTTTTTGGACGATAGGCTTGAGCTACGCATTCTAAAAAACACGTAGAAAAATACGAATGAAAAAGCCCCGAGCAATAATGCTTGGGGCTTTTTGAGTTAGGTTATAAAGTTCAATGGGGTTTTGTATCGTAAAGAACAACCTTGGGGCTAGCTATTGATTACAGAACGAAAGTAAACCTACCAATTGACATTACTTAGTTTTTGATGTGAATCCCGTTTTTTTTGTGGAAAGTGAAAAAATTGATTTTTTCTGACAGAAAAACGGCTTAGTACTCATCTAAATGTTCTGGATAGAGAAAATTATTATAAGGGAAACGGGTAACATGAATATCGCGTACCTCATCATAGACCCGCTTTCTAAAATCATCTAAGTTCTCTTTGTTCAGCGCCGATATAAATAGCGCTCGATCACCAACTTTGCTGTACCAAGTTCGTTTCCAATCTTCCAAAGTGAAATGGATTTTCGTTTTTTCGGTAACGAGATCGTCCTCATCAATAACTTCTGGTTCGTATTGGTCGATTTTATTGAATACCATGATGGTTTTTTTATCGGCACTCTTGATTTCATCCAATATCTTATGAACCGAGTCTATATGTTCTTCAAAGTTAGGGTGCGAAATATCAACTACGTGTAACAATAAATCGGCCTCGCGTACTTCATCCAACGTACTTTTGAAACTTTCGACCAATTGTGTGGGTAGCTTTCTGATAAAACCTACGGTATCGCTGAGTAGAAACGGTAAATTGCCCAGAACGACCTTTCGTACTGTAGTATCCAAAGTGGCGAATAACTTATTCTCAGCGAAAACCTCACTCTTGCTTATAACGTTCATAAGGGTAGATTTGCCTACATTGGTATAGCCGACCAAAGCTACCCTAACCAGAGCACCACGGTTTCCCCGTTGGGTTTCCATTTGGCGATCTATCTTGCTCAGTTTCTTTTTGAGTAATGCAATCCGATCACGAACGATACGCCTATCCGTCTCAATTTCCGTTTCACCGGGGCCACGCATTCCGATACCCCCTTTTTGTCGTTCCAAGTGCGTCCAAAGTCCTGTCAATCTCGGAAGTAAATACTGATACTGTGCCAGTTCGACTTGGGTTCGGGCATAACTGGTTTGGGCACGTTGGGCAAAAATATCTAGGATCAAACTCGTGCGGTCAATAATCTTGCAACGTAAGATCTTTTCGATATTACGTTGTTGCGCAGGGGTAAGCTCATCATCAAAAATAGCCGCACCGATTTCATGGTCCTTGACATAGATGGCGACTTCCTCCATTTTTCCGCTTCCGATCAGTGTCTTCGGATTTGGAATTTCCATGCGTTGCACAAAGCGTTTCAATACTTCACCACCGGCAGTGTATGTGAGAAATTCCAATTCATCTAGATATTCATTGACGGTAGTTTCATTTTGTTTTGAATTGATGACACCTATCAGTATCGATTTTTCGTAATCAAAAGTTTTCTTTTCTAACATGGCATACCATAAAGTACAAAGCTACATAATGTTTGCAAGTCGTTTTTTGTATTTTACACTTATGTTTTTGTAATTAAAGGGATTTCAATGAAAAAAAAACTATTGGGTCTGACTAAGACAACATCAAAAGATGGTTTTAGGTATAGGGGTATTCAGACAACCCGACTTGAAAATTTGACGGATGCCGTTTTTGGTTTTTCGATTACCCTCTTGGTAATTTCATCACAGGTACCCACTACGTATATTGAACTTCAGGCCTCGATGTATAGTTTTATCGGATTTATATTTTGCACGATGCTCTTGCTGGGATTATGGAACAACCATAGCAACTTTTTTCTTTATTATGGCTTAAACGATAAAACGACCAAGATACTTAATGCCTTATTTTTATTCGTACTGTTATTCTACATCTATCCGTTAAAATATCTTTTTTCATTCATCGGTACCGCGATTTATGCAAGTATCAAACGAAGTATGGGTGATACCTCTGAGGCCCTTCGAACGGCCTATACCAATCTTAAGGTAGCGGAACTAAATGTCGATCAGTGGCAAGATTTGATGATTCGTTTTGGTTTAGGGCTATTCTTTATCTACTTGATTATCATTTTCATGCATGTCAATGCGATGAAAAAAGCGGAAGAATTGAACCTGAACGCGCGGGAAAAATATATTACCAGAACCTTTATTAACGAATATTTCATTTTAATGTCAATCGCGGTAATCGCTATTTTGATCGTCGTCATTTTTGGTGGCAAAGCCGCAGGATATTCGGGAATGACCTATTTGTTGACAGCTATCGTCGTACCCCTTTACAATGGATTTAGAAGAAAAAGAATGAAGGGCTTGAACTTTGATTGAGCTAATTGGTTTGAATTATAAATGGTATAATGGATAAAGAAAATTCTGGAAAATCAAGACGTTCAAAAGAATATACAATAGCTTTTTACAATCTTGAAAATTACTTTGATACGACAAATGATGCCTATGTTTTAGATGACGATTTCACACCAAAAGGATTTAAAAAATGGGACGAAAAAAGGTTTATTTGGAAAACACGCAAGTTGGCCAAGGCCATAAGTAAAATTGGTTTAGACGATTCCCAGTTGCCTCCGGTGCTCATAGGTATAGCAGAAGTAGAAAATGCTCGAGTGATCCAAAGATTACTACAGTCTGAAAAACTCAAGGCTATTGATTATGGGTACGTACATTTTGATTCCCCTGACGAACGTGGTATTGATACGGCCCTGATTTATAATAAAGACTATTTTCATGTTCTTGATGCTGAAACCATTCCACTATTGATTGAAAACACCAATGGCGATCGTGATTTGACACGTGATATTCTTTATGTAAAAGGAGAATTGAATAACGAGGTCTTTCATGTTTTTGTGAATCATTGGCCATCTAGAAGGGACGGTGCCGAGTTAACTGCCTATAAACGTGTAGCGGCGGCAAATACGATTTTGCGAAAAATAAACCTTTTACCACAAGACGGTAAAGATGCCAATATCGTTATCATGGGCGATTTTAACGATGACCCTAATTCTGAGAGCATTCAAACATTGATGGACTCTGGTTTATTTATAAACCCTATGCAGGCACTGCTTACCCCGAATAGCGGAAGTGCAAACTATAAGGGCGAATGGAGCTTGTTCGACCAAGTCATTGTATCACATAGTTTCTTGAACTACGAGGTAGGCACGCATAGTTTTAAGAAAGCAAAGGTTTTTGCACCGAGGTTCTTAAAAGAGTGGAAGGGTAAGTATAAAGGAAATCCATATAGGACCTATGCGGGAAAAAAATATCTCGGGGGGTACAGCGACCATTTTCCCGTTTATATCGTTCTTAATTTCAATTCTTAAAAAGAAAGTAAAATCTTACACAACATAAAAATACACTTTCACCACAGTTCAACAGAACAAATCATGTAATTCGTCGAATTAAAGGTGATTTTTACCGAAGTAATTTGCGTTTAAAAATATATTTGTAGTCCAAATCTTACTTATAAATTATTATGGACTTCAAAAAACCTACTTGGGGAACAGGATTTTTTCCATCTACCGTCATCACCTTCTTTATCACTATTTCGATGTTGGCACAAACTAAAAATCAAGCATTTGCCATACAAAATTCAAATCGCACTAAAGCACTTGAAGGTGTGATTGCCAATTTCAAAAAAGAGGAAAGCGTCACGCAATCAAAAATTTTGGCAATGACGAAGGCAGCACCTTTTAAGCTTTCCGAAAAGCAATTGGATGGTACCTTAGTTGCCTTGAACACTATCGGTACTGACGGCACCCCGATTTTTTATACTACCTATACAACGGCAAATACCAATGTTTCCCGTTCGAAAGCATTTTACAGTGGCGGTGTATTGAACACCCAGGTAACTGGTTTCGGAATGCAGGTCGGTATTTGGGATGCAGGCACCGCTTTACCGACCCATCAAGAATTCGGGAATCGGGTAGTAAGTGGCGATGCCAGTGAAGATATTGATTCACACACCACTATGGTTACCGGGGCTATAGTCTCTTCAGGAATAAATGCAAAAGCAAAAGGAGTCGCTTTTGAGGCACGGGCACTGACCCATAACTGGGCGAGGGACAGAATCGAAGTGGCAGAAGCAGCTGCCGAAGGCCTTTTGGTATCAAACCATTCGTATGGTATTAAGACAGACCGTGTACCTGATTGGTATTTTGGTAGTTATATCAAGGTTTCCCAAGATTGGGACAAAATAATGTACAATGCCCCCTATTATTTAATGGTTAGTGCCGCTGGTAATGCGCAAAGATCGCGAGATAATGGGCTTCCTAATTTTGGTAAGACGGCAGATGGGTATGACTTGCTTTTAGGTTTTGCCACCTCCAAAAACGGTTTGGTCATTGCAGGGGCCGATACCAAGATAAACTCAAAAGGGGAACTAAAAAACGCTGAGGCCTCTTCGTACAGTAGTTTTGGCCCTATAGACGATGGGCGAATAAAACCAGATTTAGCAGGTGACGGGTCACTTATATTTTCGACTGGATCGGCAAATGAGAAAAGCTATAAAAGTGCCATGGGTACCTCAATGGCGGCCCCAGGGGTAACAGGTTCACTTTTATTATTACAACAATACCATGAAGAATTGTACGGATCTTTTATGAAGGCGGCTACCTTGAAAGGTTTGGTATTGCACACTGCTGATGATGTTCAAGAAGCAGGACCCGACTATAAGATGGGTTGGGGGGTCATCAATACCCAAAGAGCAGGTGAGGCATTGAAACACAGGGATTTTAGCTCCAAAATAGTTGAAAACACACTTAAAGAAGGGGAGGTCTATGAAATGAAGGTCACCGCAAGCGGAAAAGCACCTTTACAAGTCTCTATATCATGGACTGACGTAGAAGGGAGTTACACTAACCGTGGGGAATTAAATGCAACTACCCCGGCTTTGGTCAATGATCTTGACATTCGAATTACTAAAGATGATGAAACCCATTTTCCATGGAAGTTGGATGCTTCACAAGCCAATGCCCCTGCGAAAAAAGGAGATAATAGTGTAGATCCTTTTGAACGTGTGGATATCGACGATGCGGTCGGAACATATACGGTTACTATCTCACATAAGGGAAGCTTGTTCAATGAAAACCAAGATTTCTCTTTGATAATTACAGGGGCCGAACTCACCCAATGCACGCTGGTAGCCCCAGAAGAATTACGTATTGAAAACGCGATGGAAATGGGTTGTACCATTGGCTGGCCTATGAACGAAGAGACCTTATATGAATTTGAGTATAAAGTAGCCGGAGCTAACGATTGGATCAGCCAAACAACTTGGGATAACACGGTGAAACTTGATTTTTTGGAAATAGGAAAGCGATATCAAGCACGGGTAAGGGTAGTATGCACCGAAAATCTGGCTTCTGAATATTCAGAAGAACTACAATTTGAATTCGATGGAGAGAATACTGAAGTACTCACAATGGATAGTTTTAGTTATACGGATGATTTAGCTATCAGTTTATACCCAAACCCAGCAGTTAACGAGATAGCCATTGAAGCAGAATTGTCTATGGACGCTGTTTATACGATCAGAAATACAGCTGGAATAACAATCAAAAAGGGAAGTGCCAATGAAGCGCAGATCAATGTGTCGACACTGGCATCGGGAATGTATTTTTTGACCGTTGAAGATTACGGCGGTATTAAGAGTGCTAAATTTTTTAAGAACTAAATATCCTGCACGATAAATATTGCATTGGTATTGAGATCGTAAAATCCAAATTCATGGGTTTTCCACGGGGTGTTAAGCTGTAACTTTTCTTGGGTCACCGTTCCGCGTTTTAAAAACTCTTCGAATATCGGGTGTATGTCTTTTACAAAGAGCTTTATCACAGAACCAGCCAATAAAGGGTCTTCTTTAGTATCGGCATGCCATTGCAAATGAATATTTAGGCCTTCTCGTTCAAGACCGGCATACATCATATCACCAAAAACGGCTTGAAAACCGGTATATTTTTCATGCCAGCTAATATCCCGTTTGATATCCTGGGATGGAAGAACGGGTATTGTCTTGAGAAAATTCGAATTTTGGCTCATACATTTTTGATTGCTTCCCTTGATAACAAATCTTCTCCACGTAATCTTAAAAATACCTGTGCCGTGGTCACAACGTCCAATTCACAATAGGTGACAATTCTATCCAAATCATTTTCTTTATAAAACACATCACGAACCATGCTTCCATCCATATCATCTTTTGGTGAAGGTATGCCCAAGACATTGGCCATCAATTTCAAAGAGGTATAATGCTTATAATCGCCAAACTTCCAGAGTTCCATGGTATCCAAGTGTGGAATTTCCCATGGCTTTTTACCAAATAAGTCTAATTTGTAGGGTAATTTGATGCCATTGATCAACATTCTGCGCGCGATATAAGGGAAATCAAATTCCTTCGCATTGTGTCCACAGAGTAAATGCTTGGCTTGATTAAAATGCTCTTGTAATAAATTTTTAAAGTCTTTTAAAAGTTGAACTTCCTGCCCATAAAAAGAGGTGACCCTGAAATTTTTTGAACTTCCTTTTTCGATGAAATAACCTACCGAAATACAAATGATCTTTCCAAATTCAGCCCAAATACCAGCCCTGTCGTAGTATTCTTCTGGGGTAAATTCGTCTTTTCGTTGGTATTTTGACTTTTGTTCCCATAACAATCTTTGTTCCTCAGAAAGTGCTGAAAAATCCGGTTTCTCCGGCACGGTCTCAATATCCAAGAACAGAATATTCTTTATGTCCAATTTGTAAAGCATATAGTAAAATACTAAAATGCATTGAACTAGAGGATTTTGCACAAATTAAATTGTATCTTGAAGTCGTATTGCTATGCTATGAAATTGAAAAATACCTTATGGGTCTTTATGACCCTTTACGTTGTTGCCTGTTCTGACGACAACAATCCAATAGAAGAAGTTGAAGAACCAACGGCGGCCAGCTTTCAAGTTATCGGGGAAGATGTAAACGCCGTTTACCAATATGATTATGATGGGGCCACGACTTCTGGGGAAGTATTCAACTTAACAGAAGAACTAGGGGTATTGCCTAGTTATTTGACCTTAAGGCAAGTTGATGATTTTGTATCATTTTACTCTTTTTCACAAGGTGCTTTTTCCTTGGCACAGAAAAACCTTAATACTGGTGCGACCACTAATTTTCAAGACTTTTATGTAAATGGACCTGAGCGTTCCTTAGTATGGGGTACCAATACTTTGAGCAATGTGTTTTTTGGCTATTTTAGTCCTTCTGATGATCGTATACTAGCTATTCAAGATGTAACGCTTGCCGACGATTCAAGTCAAGACCTGACCATTGATTTCAGTGTCAACCTCTTATTTCAGCCTATTCTTTTTGAGAATAAGGTTTATATCACCTATTTGGATAATCAGGGTAATTATAAACTCACGTTATACGATACGGTAACAAAGACCTTAGGTACTATAGTTAATTTCAATGATACTCCAATCAGTATATTGATTGAAGATTCGGGCGATTTAGCCGTAATCAAAAATGGGGTCAATGCTACACTTGAGATTTATGATGCAGACACGTTGGCTTTTATCAGTGCCTCGAATCTTTCTTTTAATACCGGATTTTCACCTGGACCAATTGAAGGTGCGGTGCTCTCAGACAATAAATTGTTCTATGCCCTCCCTTTTGTACAACCTGCATTGTTTGCAGCAGGACCTGCAATATTTGATTTAGATACCCAAGAGAACTTTGTTGTGGACTTTGTGGGTATTGCCGATCAGTTGGAAAAGGAGACTGGCCTCACGATTACCTTGACCAATCAGGTCTTTAGTAGTACACAGAATATGTTTTTCGTGGGTTATGCAATATCGGATGGCCTTGGGGGAGGTGGGGTAATGCAAATATCAACGGCCGGTACCCTCGTTGACAATGTAATTTTACCGTTTATTCCAACGGATTTCATTAAAGACTAGAAAAGCGTTTGTTGTTTTACAGGACTTTCGTGCGCCAACAACCATTTTTTACGGTGTAGACCACCGGCGTATCCTACCAAATCACCATTACTGCCAATGACCCGATGGCACGGCACAATGATCCAAAGCGGATTTTTGCCATTTGCTGCAGCGACCGCTCGAATCGCCTTTACATCACCTAATTTCTTGGAGAGTTCTAGATACGAAACCGTTTTTCCATAGGGTATCCCTAAAAGGGCCTTCCAGACTTTTTGTTGAAAATCGGTACCTTGCGGATTTAGCTTCAAGTCAAATTTTCTACGTTTTCCCTCAAAATATTCGGTAAACTGATAAACCGCGTCTTCCAAGGCCTCTGGAATGATATCGATGGGTTTTTCTTCATCGAAGACCGTAACTGAGGCCAATCCGTTCATATCGCCTTGAAATTCGGCATATCCGATGGGTGTTTTTAGGTAGGCGGTTTCCATCATTCCACTTCATTTGAACCTTCGATGAGGCCGAGACGCTTGGCGCGTGCCTCCCAGTTTTTACGTGCCAAGACCTGAAGGTCTTCAACGTTATCACTTTCATCCATAATTTCAAGACCAAGCAAGGTCTCAATAACATCCTCCATGGTTACCAGCCCACTTACCGAACCATATTCATCTACTACCAAAGTGACATGTTCATTCTTTTCCACGAATTTTTCCAGCAATTCTGGAATGGGTTTGATCCTATTGGTGACCAAAATTTCACGCCTGATCGAACCCAGGGTATCCGTTCCTTTTTTATTAATGATGGCTTCCAACATTTCGTCTTTTAGAACAAAACCGGTGATATTATCGGCCCGCTCTTGAAAAACAGGAATCCTTGAGAATCTCAGGGGCCTATTGGCCTCAAAGAAATCTTTGATCAAGGTGTCCTCTGAAGCGATTTTCATCACGGTTCGTGGGGTCATGATATCCTTCGCCTGAATTTCGTCAAAAGACAGCAGGTTGCGAATCACTTTCGATTCCGATTCTTGAAAAACACCTTCCTCTTCGGCAATATCGGTCATGGCCGTGAAATCCTCACGGCTCAACACACTACCATGTCCTCCTTTTTTCCCGATTAATTTCGTGAACAATTGTAATATCCAAAGCAAGCCCGTCCATTTCATGAAAAAGACCATGGCATTCAAAGCTTTTGCCGTAAAATTGGCCAATTGCTTCCAGTAGGTCGCACCAATTGTCTTAGGGATAATTTCAGATGCGACCAAGATAAGTATGGTCATAATGGTTGAGACTACCCCTACCATCAAATCTTCGGTAAACGTAATGCCAAAAAGACTACGTTGTGTGCTTCCGTAGAGTTCAGTGTAGGCAACTTTGGCCTGTACACCTACTAAAATGGCCCCAACGGTATGCGCAATGGTATTTAAGGTAAGAATGGCAATCAGTGGTTTGTCGACATCTTTTTTCAGGGTTTCCAATTCGTTGGCATAAGATTTCCCTTCTTGCTTTTTGACATTCACGAAGGTCGGGGTGATGCTGAGCAATACCGCTTCGAGTATGGAACACAAAAAAGAGAAAAAAATTGAAATGATCGCGTAAAATATAAGGAGGCCCATAATTGGTTGCTAGGTGGTACTAAGGTAAGCAATAGCAGCAAAACTAGTAAAAGATTTTATTTCAAAGCGGTGTAAAAGATATCTTGAAGTTCTTGTCGTATACGCAGGTCGTATAGGTTACGATGACTTCTATCTGGGTATACCCTATTGGACAGAAATATGAATACCAATTGGTTTTCTGGGTCGGCCCAGACAAAAGTGCCCGTAAAACCGGCATGTCCAAAGCTTTTGGTACTCGCTTGTGGTGAAGGGTATGCTTTAGGCATCGTTAGGGTATCATTACCCAATAACGGTTTATCAAAGCCAAGCCCCCTACGATTGTCATTTTCTGGATATTGTATTTTGGTAAATTCTCGAACCGTAGCTTCTGACAAGAGGCGTTTCCCATCTAAAACACCAAAATTTTGGTACAATAATAGCATTTTGACCAAATCGTCAGCATTACCGAAAAGCCCAGCATTACCCGAAACACCCCCTAGTAAGGCGGCATTTTCATCATGTACAAAGCCCTTCACCAATGCTTTACGCCAAAACGTATCTTTCTCCGTAGGAACTATGGAATTGGGATAATTCTTTTTTGCTGGATTGAACTTTAGCGTCGTACACCCCAAGGGCTTGTAAAAATTGGTTTCAAGATACTGCTCATACGGCTGTCCCGTCAACTGTTCAATAAGTTTTGGAAAAATGAGAAAGGTCAGTCCCGAATAGTTGTACACCTTATCTTGTGATACGTTGGACCTATTGATAATCCGGTACATTTTGCGTTCGAACCTGGTATTGACATATTGGCCATTAAAAGCCTGTCTTGAAAATGTAGTGGTCTTCTCAGATTGTATAAATCGATTTTTTGGAACACCCTTTTTTGTAGCCTTGTTCAAGAAAACAATATAGGGCACCAACCCGGCTTGGTGCGCCAAAATTTCCCGTAGGGTAAGGTTTTTTTTGTCCTTTCGTCTCTTCCACGGCTTCCAATACCTACTAAAAGGGACATCCAGATTCAATTTCCCCTCATCCACCAATTTCATTAAGGGCGGTAACGGACCCAGAATTTTGGTGACCGAAGCCAGATCATAACTATCGGTAAGACCTACCGCTTGAATGCTATCATAAGTGTGAAATCCGTAAGTTTTATGAAAGACCACCTCATTTTTATGGGCTACAAGAATTTGGCCGCCGGGGAACGCTTGCTGTTGAATGGCATAGGTCATAAGCGAATCAACCTTGGTCGCAACCAATGCACCTAAAGGGTTTTCTTGTGCCTTGACAGCCAATAAAAAACCAAATAGTATAAAATATAAAGACTTGATTTTCAAATCATTGAAATTTATCCCATGAGTTTGACCGCATCTTTAGCAAAGTAACTCGCAATAATAGTGGCAC
Source organism: Croceitalea sp. MTPC5 (assembly GCF_036985505.1). Taxonomy (NCBI): domain Bacteria; kingdom Pseudomonadati; phylum Bacteroidota; class Flavobacteriia; order Flavobacteriales; family Flavobacteriaceae; genus Croceitalea; species Croceitalea sp. MTPC5. Next base: position 56,211 of record NZ_BTGQ01000005.1, on the reverse strand, counting down.
CTGCTCGCTTGATTGCAATCAATTGTTCCATCATTACAGAATCATGGTCCAACCATCCTTTTTCAGCCGCTGCTTTTACCATGGCATACTCTCCGGAAACCTGATAAACGGCAACAGGCACGTCTACTTCGTTGCGTATTTCGCGAACAATATCCAAATAACATAAACCAGGTTTTACCATAACGATATCCGCACCTTCGTCAACGTCCATTTGGGTCTCTCGAATGGCCTCAAATCGGTTGGCCGAATCCATTTGATAGGTTTTTTTGTCTTTCGGCACATTTTTGATATCCACAGGAGCGGAATCCAAGGCATCCCTAAAAGGCCCATAAAAAGCACTGGCATATTTGGCGCTATAACTCATAATACCGGTATTGCTATAACCCTCATCTTCCAATGCCTCACGAATGGTTACGATACGCCCGTCCATCATATCACTTGGGGCGACAAAATCAGCACCCGCCTGGGCGTGTGAAACACTCATTTCGGCCAAGACCTCAGAGGTCTCATCATTTAAAATCTGACCATCTGCTACAATACCATCATGCCCGTATGATGAAAAAGGATCTAGGGCAACATCGGTCATGACCAACATATCAGGGCAGGCATTTTTTACGGTCTTGATGGCACGTTGCATTAATCCTTGGTCATTCAGGGCTTCGGTACCTTTGTTGTCTTTTAGATTATCGTCAACTTTCACAAAAAGCAGCACGGCACAAAGGCCTAAATCCCATAATTCTTTCACTTCTTGTTCAAGATGATCCAAGCTCAACCTGAAATAATTTGGCATTGATGCAATTTCTTCTTTAACTCCCTTTCCCCCAACTACGAATAAGGGGACTAAAAAATCGCTTGGGGTAACTATCGTTTCGCGCACCAAGTGCCTGATGGCCTCATTCTGCCTTAATCTTCTGTTACGGATCAATGGGTACATATCATGGTATATTACACTACAAATATAAAGTATGGCCCTGCAAATGCCCCTAATTTGATTATTATTCTTTTAATTTGGAATAGCACTAATAAACCAACGGACTTCTCTTTGAACAACTTGACGAAACAACTGAAATTTAGATTTGACTGGCGCGATTACCAGCAAAATTTTCTAACCGGCTTCAAAGAGCATATAACCGACAACCATTTACATGTTGTGGCCCCGCCAGGCTCGGGAAAGACCATCTTAGGTCTCGAAATGATGATACGTATTGGTAGACCAAGCTTAGTGCTGGCACCGACTCTTACCATTCGCAACCAATGGAAAAGTAGGATGAAATCCTTCTTTGATAATGAAGGAAAGTATCACAACTTTTCTATGGACATCAAGAATCCGAAAGAGCTTACATTTTCAACATACCAATCGTTATTTTCGCTGCATAAGTCTTTTGGTATCAACGACAATGAAGCCTTGCTTGATTTTATTGTAAAAAATAATGTTGAAACTTTGGTGCTGGATGAGGCACATCATCTAAAAAACGGCTGGTGGAAATCGCTCTTTGCCTTAAAGGCTATACCGAATTTGACGATTATTGCCCTTACGGCTACGCCCCCATATGATAGTTCTGCAAATGAGCTGGAACGGTATTTTAGTTTATGTGGCCCTATAGATGATGAAATAGCGGTACCTGACCTTATCAAAAATGGAGATTTGTGTCCGCATCAAGACTATGTATATTTTTCTAAGCCTGAACAGGCCGAAATAAAATATATTGTCGCTTATCGGGAGCAAATTATCGCTTTTACCCATAGGCTACTCAGCAATCAAGGTTTTATTGATTTTCTAAAAAACTTACCGATCTACAAAAATGCCAATGACTCATTGGAATTGGTTTATGAAAACACCTCCTTCTTCTCATCGATTTTAATTTTTCTAAAGGCCGCCGGGCAAACCATTGAAAAGGAAAAATTGAAAATACTCGGGTTTAAAGATGGGGAAGCTAACTTTCCAAGTTTTACCTATGAATGGGCCGAAACCTTGCTGCAATACCTCTTAATCGATGAAAGGGAGTATTTTTCGAAAAGTGAGGAATTACTCCTTCCTATCGAGAAAGAACTTCGACGGATAGGGGTATGGGAAAAGCGTAAAATCGATTTTATAGGTGACCGAAGTTTATATAGAAACTTGGCAAGTAGCCCCAGTAAGTTTGAGGGTATACAGGCAATTTTGACGGCCACTTTTGAACATTTAAATAGTAGGACAAAGGCAGTAGTACTTACTGATTTTATTCGAAAAGAATACCTTTCTTTCTCTGGCAAAGACACCAAAAAATTAAGAAAAATAGGCGTTGTGTCCATTTTTCAATATGTTTTGGCACATACTGATCTAGGGCAATATACCGCAGTATTGACGGGAACTTTGATCATATTGCACAAAACGGTTATTGAAGATCTCAAAAGGATATTGGACGTGGAGTCACTCGGAACGGCCAGCGTTGTCTCAAGCAAGTCACATTTTCACATTACAGTGGGTAGTACTGTAAAAAACAAGATGGTGGCTGCCATTACAAAACTGTTTGAACAAGGAAAAATAAAAATACTAATCGGTACAAAATCATTATTGGGTGAGGGATGGGATGCACCGAGTATCAATTCACTGATTCTTGCGTCTTACGTTGGCTCGTTTGTTTCATCAAACCAAATGCGGGGAAGAGCCATAAGAATCGACCCTAATGATTCCAATAAAATTGGGAACATATGGCATTTGGTCTGTATCGATCCCACCGTAAAAGATGGAGGGAAAGATCTAACTGTTCTTAAGCAACGTTTTCTGGCTTTTACCGGGGTGTCCCTCAAAGGAATACCGGTAATCGAGAATGGTCTGTGCCGTCTGAATTTGCCTGAGGAATGGGATGATGAAGCAGATTTGAATACCATCAATACTGAAATGATTCATTTGGCCACCAAAGATACCTCGGTCAAAACGCGTTGGGAGACTGCAATTCAAAATGGCAACGTTCTGGTTCAAGAACTTCGAATGCCCTATAATCGGGACAAGAATTTTACGGAAACAAATCGATTGAATGCCCTTAACGTTGCCAAATACCTCTTTTTTCAAGTGGCGGTTGGCTTATCACTTTTTCTGCCTGAGGTTATTCTAAAAAACCTGGATATCTTATTGGGTAAAGGTTGGCTGACATTTGTTTACATTTTGCTGGCTGGAATTTTGCTAGGATTTGCCCCGGCTACGTTCAAGGCGTTAAAGGTATATTTCCGCTTTGGAAATCAGTTTAAGCGCACCAAAAGGATAGCCCATGCACTGTATCAATATCTAAAAGAGGCAAAACTACTGACGAGCACCACCAACGAAATGGCCGTTTTGGCCTATCAAGAAAAAAATGGTCGATTTTCAATTCATTTAAATGGCGCAAATCAGCATGATGGCAATCTATTCGTAAAGCTATTGGAAGAAATCATAGCCCCTATAGAAAACCCGAGGTACCTGCTTAGGGTACGCAGTGGACTCAAGCAATTTTTAGGATATAAAACCTATTATGCCGTTCCCCTTGTATTGGGAAGGAAAAAGGAAAGCGCCCAGGCCTTCTTAAAATCATGGAAATCCCATATCGGCGGTACCAAGTTGGTGTATACCCGTACCCTTGAAGGAAGAAGATTGCTATTAAAAGCCCGTTTTTCTCATGTTCGCTATCAATTCGAAGAACGGCCCGAAAAGGCGACCAGCTGGAAGTAGGAAGTAAATCAAGTTATATGTTTATCTCCCCAATCAAATAAGGCACTGCATAACCTGAAATTTTAACACGTTCCCCCAAATATTCACATTGTAAGTCGCCGCCACGTTTCGAAAGTTGTTTGGCCGATAAAACTGTTTTACCCAAGATTTTTGACCAATATGGGGTCATAGTGGTGTGCGCAGAACCCGTTACCGGGTCTTCAGGTATACCACATTGCGGTGCAAAAAACCGCGAAACAAAATCTACCGTAGTTCCAGGGGCGGACACTATGACCCCACGACAATCCAATTGATCCAACAAATGAAAATTCGGATTGATTTTTTCGATTTCTTCTTGAGAATTATAGATTAAAAGGTAATCCGTCTTGCCTTTAATGGTCTTTTGAGGTGTTAAACCTATAGCTCCAATAATTTCTGTATTGTTTTGTAATACAATAAGTTCATCTGATGGAAAATCCATGGTCATCAATCCCTCTGAATCTTTTTCAACAGTCAACGCTCCACTTCTAGGCGAATAAAACCGAATGGTTTTTTCAGTATGATTGCGATGGTTAAAGAGCACATAGGCGGAGGCCAACGTGGCATGACCACAAAGGTCAACCTCAGTTTCAGGCGTAAACCAACGTAACTCGAAAGTGTCGTTTTTTTGAACGATAAATGCGGTTTCGGCTAGATTGTTCTCTTGGGCAATCCGTTGCATTAGGTCGGTGGCCAGCCAATCATTTAGAATACAAACTGCAGCGGGATTGCCACCAAAGACCTTCGTTATAAACGCATCAATTTGGTATAAGGGGAGTTTCATAGTATAAAGCTAAAAATTATACCCATGCGACAGGGTGTTTTAAAACTTGAATGAGCTTTTCTTCTTCGCTCCCTTTTTCTGGATGATGGTCATAACGCCATTGTACATGGGGGGGCAAGCTCATCAAGATGCTTTCGATACGTCCGTTGGTTTTTAGACCGAACAACGTGCCCTTGTCATGTACTAGATTGAATTCTACATAGCGGCCACGCCTTATTTCTTGCCAATCGCGATGTTCTTGCTGATAAGGAATATCCTTGCGTTTAGTAACTATGGGTACATAGCCTCTTAGAAAACTATCGCCGATATCGGTAACAAAGTTGAACCAAGCTTCCATATCCATTTCACTATTTGTTTTGCAGTAGTCAAAAAATAGTCCACCGATACCACGGGCCTCATTACGGTGGGCATTCCAGAAATACGAATCACACTTTTCCTTGTAGGTTTTATAAAAATCATGATGATGTTTGTTACAGGCTTCTTGACAAACCCTATGAAAATGACTGGCGTCTTCTTCAAACAAATAATAGGGTGTAAGGTCTTGACCGCCACCAAACCATTGGTCCACAATAGTTCCGTCTTTATCATACATTTCAAAGTACCGCCAATTGGCATGTACCGTGGGTGCAAATGGGTTTTTTGGATGAAGTACCAAACTTAATCCGCAGGCAAAAAAATCAGCATCAGCAACACCAAAGTAATTTTGCATGCTTTTGGGCAGTTCTCCATGTACGGCAGAAATATTGACGCCCCCTTTTTCGAAAACTGCACCGTTTTCAATGACCCTAGTTCTACCACCGCCACCCTCTGGCCGTTTCCAAATATCTTCTTGAAATGTTGCAATACCATCCACTTCTTCAAGTTTTTTCGTAATTGTGTCTTGAAGGTTTTGAATGTAGCTGTAAAATTTATCTTTCATAGACGAGGTGTTATCCATTTGAGCTCTTTAGACAAGGTGTACTAGGTTGTTTGGGTTTTGTGCCAAAGCTTCTTTTGAACTGATCAACACCGAATCTTTGGTCATTTCAAGTAAGAGGGTGGTGATTTTTTCAACAGGTTGCTTCGAATTTTCTTTAAATACGGTTCTTCCAATTCTGTTGTTGTGTAAATCCATGAGTTTGGCCAATTCCCTATTTTTAAAGGCATTTTCATGCCAATCTGTAATCGCTTTGGTCCACAATAGAACCCTCTTTTCGTTTTTAGACCATTTGGTACATAGCTTAGCAATTAAGTAGTTCCAGTAGGCATGTCGAAAAGCATTTGCCGCTGTATTTTGATAATGTGCCTTCCCAAAATATTGGGTTGACACCTTTAAACACGCTTTTGTCGCAACAATAGTCGGATAGGGCAATAGTGGATATCTCAAACACAAGCGCAAAAGGCTCCAGAATGTTGGAAAATCGATGCGTTTTAATGTTCGAAGGATATTCATTTGCAATGATATTAGGAAGCATAACGTTCATAAAGTTCCATATCGACCCAATCACCATTAGATACTCGATGTTCTCTTTCGAGGGTCTTTTTAAATACAAAACTATTTTTCTCTGCAACTTTGATACTTGCGATATTGTCTTTGTGGACAATAATTTGCAAGGTGTCTAGCCCCGCGTCCGTAAATGCCCAATCACTCAATTTGGAAATTATCTTTGTGGTCAGACCCTGCCTTTCATAACGGTAGCTTACGCAATATGCAAATTCTGCTTGTTGTGGCATTTTTTGTAGTTCTTTTAGGTAGACCAGGGCAATAATAGTGCGATTGGTATTTTCTTTTACGATAAAAAGATATTCCTCATTGTTTTGAAATTCCTTTACTTTTTGGTCTACAAACAATTCGGCTAAAGTAGGCGTGAGATTAGCCTTTAGCGTATTTGGAAAATAGTCTTTTAGTCGCTCTGAATTTGAAACTACAAAATCGCATAAGCGCCAAGCATCCTTATGATGTATGGGGGCAACACTATAGTTGTCGAATTCGATTTCCACTTAAACTATTCGGTATATTCTTTAACTGCTTCTATAAACGCACCCGCATTTTCCAATGGAATATTTGGAAGAATGCCATGGCCTAAATTAACAATGTACTGGTCTTTGCCAAATTCTCGTATCATCTGGTGTACCATCCTTTTAATTTCTGATGGTGGTGATAAGAGGCGTGAGGGGTCAAAATTACCTTGTAGGGTAATGTTACCACCGGTTAAGTATCTGGCGTTTCTTGCTGAGCAAGTCCAATCCACACCAAGGGCAGCTGCCCCGGATTTTGCCATTTCGCCAAGCGCGAACCAACAGCCCTTGCCAAATACTATGACCGGGGCTTCATCTTTAAGGGCATCTACAATTTGTTGTATGTATTGAAACGAGAACTCTTGATAATCAGTAGGCGATAACATTCCGCCCCAAGAATCAAAGACCTGCACGGCATTCACACCGGTTTTGACTTTTTCTTTTAGGTAAGCAATCGTCGTATCCGTTATTTTCTGCAATAGTTGATGTGCCGCTTTAGGCTGGGTAAAGCAGAACCCTTTTGCCATGTCAAAACTTTTACTGCCTTGACCTTGAACACAATAACATAGAATAGTCCAAGGAGAACCGGCAAAACCGATTAAAGGGATTTCGTCGTTCAATTTCTCTTTGGTCATGGTAATGGCATCCATTACATAACCTAAGCTATCGTGAATATCGGGTACAATAACGCGGTTTAAATCTTCCGGTTTTCGAATAGGGTTTGGTAAGTAAGGCCCAAAATCAGGTTTCATTTCTACGGTAATATTCATTGCTTGTGGAATCACCAAAATATCACTGAAAAGAATGGCCGCGTCCATACCGTACCTTCGAATGGGCTGTACCGTGATTTCCGAGGCCAATTCTGGAGTTTGGCAACGGGTAAAAAAATCGTACTTGGCCTTTATTTCCATAAACTCGGGTAGATAGCGACCCGCTTGCCGCATCATCCAAACTGGTGGGCGATCTACAGTTTCTCCTTTTAAGGCCCTCAAAAATAAATCGTTTTTAATCATTGATTGAATAGTTTTTAATGGTTGTGGCCAATAGCTCTTCTACAGTTGGAATATTTGAAATAATAATCTTATCGGTATGTTTTTTTGCTTCTTTAGCAGTGGTAGTACCAATACAGAATGCAATACCGTGGTTCAGACTATTCTTTTCCATATAACTGCAGACTCCGCTTGGACTAAAGAATAGCACTCCCTCAAAAGAGCGATCAAATTTTTTGGTATTAAAGGTAGTTCTATACACTTGTATTTCTTTATACCGAATGTTATTTTCCATAAGCGTTTTCGGAAGTTCTTCCCTTCTAAGATTGCCTGAGAAGAACAAAAAAGAATTCTTTTTGTACTTCTTTAGAATAATTTTTGCAAGATCTGAGGCACTTTGTGCAGTTTCAATTATGCGAAAGCCATTACTTTCTAAAACGTGTCTTGTCTTAGTTCCCACACACAATGCCCTTTTTTCCGCTGTATTTGAGAACTGATTTTTTTTGAGGACGGATTTGACGGCATTTTGACTGGTAAATACGTAAAAGTCATGTACTGATTCTGATAACCATTCGAAATGCAGGTATTCTATTGCTATGGCATCATAGTCAAAGACCGTTATTCTAGAACCGCGCAGCAACTCTTTTTGCGAAGCCGTTAGTTTTTTAGTGGACAGAATCGTTGAGCTCATTTTTTATCTCTTCCATCAATTGTTTTCCACCACTTTCTAAAATTTCATAGGCGCAGCTTTTGCCAAAACCTGATGCCTTATTCATCTGACGCTCTTTTTCTATTTCGATGAACGTGCTTCCGTTAAGGGCGTGTAGGCATCCTTTAAAATAAACCGTTTGGTCTTTTATTTCTGCATACGCACCGATAGGTGCGGTACAACCACCTTCTAAAGTGCGTAAAAATTCACGTTCCAGTTGTGTGGTCAACTCACTTTCTGCATGGTTCAGTTGCGAAGAGGCCTCTACGGCGAATGGGTTGTTTTCGAGGGCAACGACCAGCATGGCACCCTGGGCAGGAGCCGGAATCATCCAATCTAAAGTAATGGCATCCTTTGGCAATAATTTGATGCGTTCCAATCCGGCCTTTGCAAAAATAGCACCGTTCCATTCGTTTTCTATGAGCTTGATCAAGCGGGAATTCACATTACCCCGTAAATCAACAACCTTGTGTTTGGGGTACTTTGCCAGCCATTGTGCCTTTCTTCTCAAGCTTCCTGTAGCGATAGTGCCTTGTTGTCCCAAAAAATCGATTCCTTTATGAACCAAGACATCATGAGTCGCCGCACGTTCTAAAACAGCTGTTTTCACAATACCTTTCGGTAATGCCGTGGGCACATCTTTCATGGAATGAACGGCAATATCGATATCGCCTTTTATGAGTGCAACATCTAAGGTTTTTGTGAATATACCGGTAATTCCCAGTTCGTAGAGGGGCTTATCCAATACCAAATCGCCTGTGGACTTTACAGGCACCAAAGTGGTATTATGGCCCAAGGCTTCCAACTTATTCTGAACGGTGGTAGCCTGCCACAACGCCAATTCGCTGTCCCTAGTACCAATGCGAATCAGGTTTTTCATTTAGTATTCAGTTCTAGTTGAAAAACTTTTTGGATCAATGCGAGGCTATCTTCGGTATCTGCTTCAGATTTTCGTAAATGATTGGCGAACTGTTTGGTAATCTTTTGAATGATACGCTCCGATACGATTTCTGCTTGCTCTTGATTGAAATCAACTAGCTTTTTTGAATGAAAGTCGAGTTCTTCTTCTTTCATAACCATTAATTTCTCTTTAAGGGCATTTATCACCGGGGCGAACTTTCGCGTTTCCAGCCACTTGACAAAGTCATTCTTTACTTCGTCAATGATGGTATACGCTTTGGGAATATATGCTTTTCGACGTTTTAGGTTTTCATCGGTAATCTGAGAGAGCGCGTCTAAATGTACCAAAGTAACGTTTTCTAAATCGGTGACATCATCAGCCACATTCTTCGGTACCGACAAATCTAGGATCAAAAGTGGTTTTTTGGTATGTAAAAGCGCTTTAGAGACGGTAGGCAATTGTGCACCGGTAGCGACCACCAAAATATCAGACTTTCGAATCTCTGTCTGCAAATCGCCATAATCTTTGACGACCAGCTGAAATTTACCTGCAATTGCCTCGGCTTTTTCCTTGGTTCTATTGATTAAGGTAATGTGCGCGTTATCGGTGTGTTTGATTAAATTCTTACACGTATTTCTACCTATTTTTCCCGTTCCGAAGAGCAAGATGTTTTTATCGGAAACCTCATCCACATTATTCAGGATATACCGCACTGAAGCAAAAGCTACTGAGGTTGCCCCTGAAGAAAGTTCTGTCTCGTTCTTGATGCGTTTACTCGCTTGAATGACCGAATTGCATAAGCGCTCTAAGAACGGATTGGTCATCTGATGTTTCTTCGAGCGTGAAAAACTCTGCTTTATCTGGCTTATGATCTCAAAATCACCTAAGATCTGACTGTCAAGTCCGGTCCCCACTTTGAAAAGATGGTTTATGGCATCATGGTTTTTATAAACATAGGCGACCTCTTGAAATTCTTCTATAGATCCTTGGGTATGGTCACAAAGCAATTTTATCAACTGGTACGGATGTTGTGCAAAACCATAGATCTCGGTACGATTACAGGTCGATATGGTCAGTAGACCCTCTATGCCCTGCTGTTTTGCACCCATGATGATGGCGTCGATCTTCGGAATATCCAAACTAAATTTTCCCCTGACCTCGGCTTCGGCCTTTTTGTAGCTCAAACCTACCGCGTAGAAAGAGGGATGTTTTGAAATATGGTAATTCTTCATGAATCGTAAACCTGATTGCAAAACTAAGTGTGTAAAAAACCAAAAAATAACGCTAGCGGAACAATTAATGCCAGCAGCGGATTTAATCATTGCCTTTTTTGTCAAAATCTGCTAAAAACATTAGTTTTAGTACTATTAAAAAGAATTTGGTTATTGTTTAGAGCGATTCTAAATAGCAATCCAAACTGATGATTAAACGAATTTGATGAAAGAAAATGTCGCTATCGGTTCATATGATGAAATTCTCGTTGATGAAGGGTTCTATGTGCTTAAGATCCAAAATGATACCGAAGACCACAAGACCATAGTGCGGGCTATTGACAGCTCGTATATCCAATTCCATTTTGCCTTGAAGGGCAGTATCAAGTTTTTGTTCAATGAAGGGGGCTATGCCCTTGAGGTATCTGAAGAGAACTCCCTTTTATTGTACAATACCCAAAAAGATTTACCCATGAATGTCGTATTGCAGCCCAGTTCTTGGATGCTTTCGGTGGTCATGACCATTCGAAAGTTTCATTCGTTGTTTTCAAGTGAGGCGGAATACATTCCTTTTTTGAGTGATGTATCAGGGGAGAAAAAATACTATTCGCAGGAGGTGCTTTCCCCCGCCATGGCCGTCGTTTTGAGCCAGCTCATGAACTATAACCTGCATCCGTCTATAAAAAGACTTTACATCAAGGGAAAGGTCTACGAACTGATATCACTCTATTTCAATAAAACGGAGGATGCCAATTTGGAACAATGTCCGTTTTTGGCCGATGAGGATAATGTGCGTCGTATTCGTCAAGCCAAGGAAATCATAATCGCCAGAATGGCCGAACCCCCGACCTTGGCAGAACTTTCAGAAGAAATCGGATTAAGCCTTAAAAAATTAAAAGAAGGTTTCAAACAAATCTATGGCGATTCCGTATTTGGGTTTTTATTTGATTACAAAATGGAATACGCCCGAAAAATGTTGGAAACTGGCAGGTACAATGTCAATGAAGTAGGGCTTAAGGTCGGTTATAGTACGGCAAGCCATTTTATCGCCTCGTTCAAAAAGAAGTATGGAACCACCCCTAAAAAATATTTAACTTCAACTACCTAAAATTTAATATCATGAAAACCGGTAAAGCGATGAGCCTGCTTTTATTCTTAGCAGTTACCTTCACCTTCGGGCAAAGTTATATCGAACCCCCTGAAGAATTCGTAACCCCAATCCCTGAATTGGTATTGATCTACAGCAAAACTTCAGGGTATCGTCACCAATCGATTGAAAAAGGGGCAGAAACCCTTAAAATGATCGGTAGGGAAAATGGTTTTATCGTTTTGAGGACGGAAAGCCCAGAAGACATTAATCCACAGAACTTGAAGAACTATAAATTGGTGATTTTTTTAAGCACCACTATGGATGTCTTGAACAATACCCAACAGCGCGCTTTTGAAAACTATATCAAAAGTGGTGGAAGTTTTATGGGAATCCATGCTGCTGCCGATACGGAATATGAATGGCCTTGGTACGGAAAATTAGTTGGGGGTTATTTTGACAGTCATCCAAACGATCCAAATGTAAGAAAGGCGACCATTGATGTTGTCGATAATACCCATGCATCCACATCACACCTATCCAAGACTTGGGTGCGTAACGATGAATGGTACAATTATAAGAACCTGAATCCTGATGTTAAGGTACTTTTGAAGTTGGATGAATCAAGCTATGAAGGGGGAACCAATGGTGACAACCATCCTATTGCATGGTATCATGAGTTTGACGGTGGACGTGCTTTCTATACCGGTGGCGGACATACCGATGCATCTTTTGACGAACCTGAATTTAAAGAACACTTATTAGGCGCTATCGAGTGGTGTTTGAAAAGAACGGATACCCAATAATTGAAAATATACATGGAAAGACGTAAATTCTATCAAACCGTTGGCCTAGGGACCCTTGGGGCAACGGCATTGATTTCCTGTGCCGAAAAGACAGAGGAGCCTATGGTTCGGAATAACAACTGTAGTTTTCAGGTAACACCAGAACTTTCGGCAAAGATGTATGCCAAGGCACTGGAAATTACCAAAAACAAGGTAAGGGGAGGCGAGAGTGAGCCTTTTTTCAAAAAACCTTTTGTCGATGCGGCATTCTCAGATAACATTTTTCTTTGGGACACCTGTTTTATCGTATGTTTTGCCAAATACCACCTCGATGAGTTACCGGTTTATCAGGCCCTTGATAATTTTTATGAACGTATGGAAGAAGACGGTTACATCTGTCGAGAGTATCGCAAAGATGGCCGCCCGTTATGGTCAAAAGAACACCCTGTTTCCATTAATCCGCCGCTATTGGCCTTAGCGGAAACCGAGATTTACACAGTGAAAAAAGATAAAGAACGGTTGAAGTATGCGTATCCTATCCTAAAAAAGAACTTCGAATTCCATGTCAATCGTTATCAAGGTGAAGACAAGTTATTTTGGGGCGATACCTTAGGTATGGGTATGGACAATATTCCCAGGTTTCCAAGAAATTGGACTACGGATGAAGGCAATGGTATGACCCATCATGAACTTGGCGATAAACTAGGGAAAATGAGCGGCTCTACTGGTGAACAACGATTAAACCAGTTCATCGCTGAATATGTGGAGACCTTACAGGGCGTTTGGAACGAGGAGGGTCGATTGGTTGATTTTACCGCTCAAATGGCCATGTATGCCCTACAATTAAAATTTATTGCCAACGAAATCGGTGTTACTGGCGATATCGCTGATTATGACACTTTTCATGCTGAGGTAAAACAAGCTTTGAACGACTTATGTTGGAACGATACTGATGCCTTCTACTATGATTTGGGTTATGGTAAGCAAATCAAACGCAAACATATTGGCATGTATTGGACGTTATTGGGCGAACTGGTACCCGAAGAAAAACAAGATACGTTTTTAGCGCATTTGACCAATACGGATGAATTTTATCGTAAAATCCCATTACCGGCACTTTCTGCTGATGACCCTGATTATAGGGGTTGGGGCGACTATTGGCTAGGGGGTGTTTGGGCACCGACTTCGTATATGGTCTTAAAGGGGTTGACGGCAAATGGCAAACATGGGTTGGCAAAGGATTTAGCGGAAAAAACATATGGTGCCATAGCAGAAGTCTTTGAGGCCACAGGTACGTTTTGGGAAAATTACGCACCAGATTTAATTTCGTACGGCATGCCGGCCAAAAAGGATTTCTGTGGTTGGACGGGATTGGTGCCCATAGCCATTTATAACGAATACATAAAGGGAACTAAGTAACCCGATTCTTTACTAAGCGTGTTTTTTGGGGTCAACTGCCACACCGGCTAATCTAAACAATAGGTAAACTACGTATAAAGTAGTAAACCCCTTATCATGAGAACTTTATATTTTTTTGTATTCGTTGGCACTATGCTATTATTTTCTTCTACGGCATGTTCGGATAACGAAGAAATCGTACCGGAGGAAGTTACTCCCGACGAATCCAGTGATGATGCCGACCCAGACCAGGACGGCACGGACGAGGACATTCGCGTTTTATTATTTACCAAAACCGCTGGCTTTGATCACAATACCAGAAATGAAGTTGAGGCCATGGTAACCCAAATTGCTTCTGACTTAGGGTTCGAAGTTACTATTGATGATTCGGGGGATGAATTTGCTTCCACCCAAAACCTAAATCAATTTTCAGTTATTTTTTTCGCCAATACCTCAGGTAACACCTTGACAGCTTCGCAACGTAATAATGTCGAGGATTACGCTGCCCAAGGCGGTCATTTTATTTCGAATCATGCTGCAAGCGATGGATATGGTCACAGCACTGCAAGCACCGTGTCTGGTAATGGTAAGGGTGAATGGGACTGGTATGCGGAGAACGTAACAGGTTGTAGCGTTCGAAACGGTCCAAACCACACTGCTCAAAATTTTTCTGCAACAGTAACTGTGCAAAGCCAAAATTCAAAGCTGACAAATGGGATAGTTTTTCCTTGGAACGATAATGAAGAATGGTATTACTGGGAAGGTGGTTATTTGAACGCTTCCTTTACTGAGTTCTTGCAGGTATCTGATACAGGTACAAACACCTATGACGACCCGAGGATGACGGCGCATTATTGGGAAAGACCCGACGGTGGAAAAAGCTTTTATACCAGTATGGGGCATGCAAGGAACAAGTACTCTGATTCAGATTTTGTACAATTAATGCAAAACGCATTTGAACTTATGCTGAAATAATTGCTGCTAAAGGGGCCTCGCTACGATAATGCCAATATTGTTTTTGACTTTTTTCAAATAATCAACTAAAGGTTCTTCAGTAATTTTGACCGTTCCAGAAATTGAGGCGTGCAATAAGTGTATTCGCCCATTTGGTTGTTTGATGGCAATTCCGGTATGGGTAACATCCAACCCTTTTATTGAGGTAGCCAACGCGATGATATCACCCGATTGTAGGTTTTCTTCCTGCTTTGGAATGTCTGCTTGCGGTAAATAGCATAAGGCTTTCTTTGCTAATTCGGCTTCAGTCTCTAAAATACGCTGATAGTTATCGTCATCTTTTAAAAACGGATATAGTTCACGATGGGTACCCATAAAATCAATCGGTTTTTCAACTGAAATACCACCAAGTTCGTTGGTGATATCCTTTAGCAATCCTTTTTGTTCATTGTTGCGAATCCAATCGGTAAAATAGTGTAAACGAGAGGGGTACCCATCCAATTCTTCATTTCTATACCGAATGGTCTCTATCTTTTCGGCAAAATCAAGAAAATCGTTTTTTCCATCTTTTAAGAGCAAATTAAAGGCAAGTACGTTCTCGACAAAAGTGGTACAGTCCAATCCTCTTAGGTTGACGACCAAGGATTCCTTTTCACCAATTTCTAAGGTTTTTTCAATGTATGGAGTTCCTAAAAATGAAGTTCCGACAAGAATAAGCGGATTCTCAGATTTTGAGTCTTCCGCATTTTTAAAAGCCTCCATTTTTTGAGTGAAAATCGTCTTATCCGCAGGGTCAAAAGTAATTTGCGAAAGCCCGTTGTAAAAAATAAAAATAAACAAGGCCAGCGTTAGAATAAATTTCATGATGGTGAAGCTTTCAATCAAAGTTATTTATTTCTCCATAACAAAAGTTGTTCCAATTAATAAAAGTTAAATCAGGTTCATATTGTATTTTTGCAACTTAAAAAATAAGCTGTGCAAAAAGGAGTATTATTGGTAAACTTAGGCTCTCCCGATAGTCCAACCGCAAAAGATGTCAAACCGTATTTAGATGAGTTTTTAATGGATGGTCGTGTCATCGACGTTCCACCTTTATTACGAAACCTTTTGGTGCGGGGTATTATTTTACAGACACGGCCAAAAAAATCAGCAAAGGCGTACTCCAAGATATGGTGGGACGAAGGTTCGCCTTTGATTGTAATTTCAGAACGTTTTACTGAAAAATTGAGGGAGCATACCAAACTTCCCGTTGCTTTAGGTATGCGCTACGGCAGTGGAAGCATTAAGGAAGGTTTACAAGAACTGGCTGATAAAAATGTCGATGAGGTGCTGTTGGTACCCATGTATCCGCATTATGCGATGTCTTCTTATGAGACCGTGGTGGTCAAAGCTATGGAAGAACAGCAAAAACACTTTCCCAACATGCAGGTGACGACCATGCCAGCATTTTACAGCAGTGCTGATTATATCAAGGTGCTTGGTGATAGTATCGCCGAAGGGTTAAAGAATTTTGAATACGACCATGTGTTGTTTTCGTACCATGGAATTCCGGAACGGCATATTCGAAAATCAGATCCTACCAAGTTCCACTGTAAAATTGATGGTAGTTGTTGTAAAATAAATTCCGTGGCCCACCATACCTGTTATCGCCATCAATGTTATGACACCACTGAACTGATAAAATCGTATTTGGGGTTGCCCGAAGAGAAAGTGAGCACCTCATTTCAATCCCGTTTGGCCGGTGACCCATGGTTGAAACCCTATACCGATTATGAGTTCGAGCGTTTTCCAAAAGAGGGTAAGACCCATTTGGCCGTCATCACCCCTGCTTTTGTATCGGATTGCTTAGAGACTTTGGAAGAAATCGCAATGGAAGGGGAAGAAGAATTCAAAGAAGCTGGTGGTGAGCAATTCAAACATATTCCTTGTTTGAATGATCGTGATGATTGGGTGGCTTTAATGGCGAAATGGATCAAAGACTGGGAAGAAAAAGCCGTCTTGCCTGTTTAACCATTCCGTTTTTTCAGAATTCCCTTCGGGTTCAGCAATCATCTTGAGCGCCCGCCTGACGGACAGGCAATCGAAGGGACTGCATTTAATGGCGGTCGTCTTGACCAACTTAGTTTTATAGCATAATTATGGCCAAAGTTTCATCTGATGAACTGGGTGCGGAACCCATAGGTAAGTTGCTTGTCAAGCAAGCGGTGCCGGCATCCATAGGCATTTTGGTAATGTCCTTGAATATTTTGGTCGATACCATTTTTGTGGGCAATTGGATAGGGTCCATCGCTATTGCTGCTATCAATGTGGTGCTTCCCGTTTCCTTTTTTATAGCGGCCCTGGGCATGGCCATAGGCATAGGTGGCTCTAGTATTATTTCGCGTGCCCTAGGTGCCGACAATAAGCAAAAAGCGCTAAAGACGTTTGGCAATCAGATTTCCCTGACATTATTGGTAACCATTTCGATGGTTGCCTTGGGAATGTATTTTGTCGATGATTTGATTCCCGCCTTTGGTGGTAAAGGAGCGATTTTCGAGCCTGCCAAAGTATATTATGTCATCGTTTTGTATGGCGTACCCTTTTTGGCCCTGTGTATGATGGGCAACACGGTGATTCGTGCCGAGGGCAAACCTAAATTTGCCATGATAGCCATGATTATCCCTTCAGTGGGAAATCTTGTATTGGACTACATCTTCATATTTGTTTTTGATTGGGGAATGCATGGAGCTGCCTGGGCAACCACAGCAGGATATTTGTTGTGTTTTGGGTATATCCTCTATTTTTTCCTATCCAAGAATTCTGAACTGAAAATCAACTTTCGCTGTTTTGTTTTTGATTCCAATATCTTAAAAGAAATAGGTTCTTTGGGCTTTGTCACTTTGGCGCGACAAGCGGTTACCAGCGTGACCTATTTGTTGTTGAACAACATCCTTTTCAATTTGGGTGGGGAGCCCTTGGTTGCGGTCTACGCCATTATTGGGCGCATGCTAATGTTCGCATTGTTTCCCGTTTTTGGGGTTACCCAAGGCTTTTTACCCATTGCAGGATTTAATTACGGTGCCGCCAAGTATGCCCGGGTCAAGGAATCGATCTACACCGCAATCAAATATGCCGCTTTGGTGGCAACTTTGGTATTCGTTGTTTTGATGGTTTTTCCTGCCGAAATCGCCGACTTATTTTTAAGTGACCGAACAGACCTTCCGGCAAAAGATATGGAAACCAATGCCTACGTATTGAAACATGCACCTTTGGCAATGCGTTTGGTCTTTTTGGCCACTCCGATTATTGCTTTGCAGCTCATAGGGGCAGCCTATTTTCAAGCCGTTGGCAAGGCAGTTCCTGCATTGTTGTTGACCTTGACCCGTCAAGGCTTCTTCTTTATACCCCTTATTTTGATTTTGCCCGGTTTTTTTAGTGAAATGGGCGTTTGGTGGTCGTTCCCCATAGCCGATGTCTTGGCGACTTTGGTTACTGGGTGGTATTTACGAAAAGAGATACGAAGCTTGAATTAAGAATCGATTTTAGCGAACATAAGATTTTTGACACCGAAATTTGAAATTGAAAAACCGGTCACTTTTCCCTTTTCCTTTAAAAAAGTAAGTTGAAAATTGAAGTAGTTGCTACCTGTAAAAGTTGCTTCACCTTGTTGCGCCAATTTCATATGGCCCAATCGATGGTGTTTGAGAACAAGTGCATCATTCTCATAAAGAACCTCATAGGTGGTTTTAAGTTCTTCACTGGCATAGCTGCCCATAAATTCCTTTATATTGTTCTTGAATGCGGTAGTCGATTTTGATTTTGGCAGCAGGTCTTGATTTTCTTTTTTAGACCGCTCTTCATTTAAATATGTATCTGCAATTTCAAACCCTTTTTTGAGGATGTCATAATGTTCGTCATTGCTTAAGGTGATTATCGTAAGGCCATCATCAGGAAACCTTGCCAAAAACGCTCGAAAACCGGCATCATGTCCGCCATGACTCATAAGTCTGTGGCCTTTATGGTTCCATATCAGTTGTCCTTTAGCATGGTAAAGGGTATCCTTTTGGGTTTGTCTATAAACTACGGCCTCGCCATTTTCAAAAGTAGAAACCCTATTGAACCTGCGGATTAACTTTTTATCCCCGACCACAGGATTGTCATAATTGTTGGCCCATTTTGCCAAATCTTCAACGGTGGTGAATAGACTCGTGGGGCCTACATTGGAATAGTTCAGCTCTTTTTTGCTGTAACCGCCATTTTTGAATTCATACGAGTAGGCCCTGTTTTTCACCACCTTTTGATGGTCATCATGAAATTGGGTATGATCCATTTGAAGGGGTTCAAAAATTTGTTGTTTGGTAAATTCGGCAAAAGATTGTCCGCTGATTTTTTCAACAAGTTTGGCCAAAAGGGTATATGACGTATTGCAGTAACCAAAGGCGGTACCTGGTTCAAAATTCAATTCTTTTTGATTATATGCCAAATCTAGAATCTGTTCTGTGGTGATAACATCTTCAAGTGACCATCCGGCTAAGGTTAATAAGGCCCACTGATCCCGCAAGCCACTTGTATGTGATAACAAATGTTTGATTTTAATGATTTTTCCATAATCGGGCAATTCAGGAAAGTAAGCACGAACATTATCGTCAAACGAGATTTGTCCATCTTTTTCGAGAAGATAAATGGCAAAGGCAGTGAATTGTTTAGAGACTGATGCCGCATGAAAAATGGTTTGCGATGTTATGGGTACATCGTATTCCAACGTGGCCTGGCCATATCCTTTTTTGAAAACAATAGTGCCGTTCTTGACTACTGCCACTGCAACACCAGGGGTATTTTCATTGTAGGATGCAAATAAACCATCAATGGCCTTTGCCACATTGTTGTTGTTTTGTGCAAAACCATGAATAGACACCCATAGCAAGAAGAACTGTAAAAAGGGATTCGCAAGATTTTTCATAGAAAAAACGTAAATGAATTGGGTGTTTACTCTGGCATTAAAGTAGCCGCTTTGCTGATTATTTTCCATTGGCCTTCAAGCCGTTTCAACAAAAAAATATCAATAAAGCGCATGTTGCGTTCGGGAATGTCAATCTCAGCAGTGGCAGTTGCAATATCATTTGAAATAGCTATGGCCAAGATCTTACCATAGCGTCCGTTGAATTTGCCCCGTTCACGCTTTTCAAAAAATTGACTGTATTCCTTTGGGCTAAGCACATAAAGTTCTTGATCTTCCTTGTACAAAAATAAAGGAGCATCTTCATAAAAAGCAGAAGCAATAAGTTTCGGATAGCTATACGATGAACCTTGCATATAGCGATTCAAAGTTTCGCGAACTTGGGCTTCATCGGTTTGCGCAAATAAAATGGCTGTGAACAAAAGTGAAAGGGTGAAAACTAAGTTTTTCATTAGGATGTTTTTAAATGTGCGTTTAAAATGTTTAATGATGTCAACTATATTTTCTTAAGTACGATGTCAGGTCGAGCGCAGTCGAGACCCTATACTGTTCTCGATTTTAAGAGCCTCTTGACTGCCTGCCTTGTCAGCGCACAGGCACTCAGAGGTGACAGCTATTGAATTTATTGGCCTTTATCTTTATTAAATGACAAATCTTAAGTCGAACCCACGTTAATTAGGGTTGTTTTTTGGAACTTATTCGGGTATACTTGAAGATTTGTGCATTGGTTTTATTCGTATGATTTTTCCATCTTCTTCATCAGTCAACATATAGAGTTTTCCATCAGGACTTTGCCTCACTTTTCGAGAGCGTACCCGATCATCAATGAACAATTCTTCGGCACTTTTAATCGTTGTTCCCTCAATTCGAAATCGCCATAAACTTCCCCTAGAAAGCCCAGGAACAAAAAGGTTGTTTTTCCATTGTGGGAATTCATCCCCGGTATAAAAACAAAGACCGGTCGGTGCTACGGTGTGTAACCAAAACCAGATGGGATCGGTTAACGTTTTTTCATCCAGTTTAGGGGGCGTATAATCTTTACTTCGTAATTTACCCGTAGTACTGCTTGGCCATCCGTAGTTCGCGCCAGCCTCGAGCTTATTGATTTCGTCGCCCTGAATGGTGCCGTGCTCCGTGAACCAAAGTACATTGGTATCAGGTTGCAGGGCAATTCCCTGTGAGTTTCGAAGTCCAATGGCATAAAGGCCCGGCACGGCATTTTCCCCAAAATCAGGATTGTCATGAGGGATACTACCATCATCGTTGAACCGAAAGATTTTGCCCCTAGTATCTTGAACATCTTGTGCAATGGGAACGGTAGGTTCATCACGTTCCCAAAAAAGGCGTTCCCCAACAGTGAGGTATAATTTTTCATCAGCTCCGAAAACCATTCCTCCCCCATAGTGGTAATCGTCTTTCGTATAAGGTTCGGCTAAAAGAATAGTTTGAATAGCAGTCAGTGAATCACCTTCAAGTTTTGCCCGAATGAATTTTGTTGTGCGTCCTACGCCTGGCTTTTTTGAGGCATAGGAAACATAAATCAATTGGTTTTTGTCAAAGTCAGGATGTGTAATCACTTCATACATACCTGAATTGTCACCAAAATGAACTACACCGATACTATCGGTAAGGTCTGTTGGAAAGCCTTTGATGACTTTTTTTGTTTTTGCCCCCAAATTAACCAGTACCAGACTTCCATTTTTTTCAGAGACCAACGCCTCCTGTTCTGATAAAAAGGCAATGCTCCATGGCTTGTTCAAACCTGAAAAGACGATTTCCTTTTGTGGCAGGGGAAACCCAGTGTCGGGAATTTCTTTCTGAACACATCCTAAACAAGACAGGCAAAGAATCAAAAAGGTACAGCGCATGACGGGTTGTTTACCTCAAATCTCGACGGATTCTGGGCAAAATCCTTTAAAAAACATGATTCTTAAAACGATTTTAGGTGGTAATCGAACCAAATTCTTTTCTAAAAGAAGAAGGGGTGTGTTTTGTCATGGTCTTAAAAGAGAGATTAAATGAGGTCACATTGCCAAAACCACTATCATAAGCTATAGTGACAATTTTTTCGTGGGCATATTCCTTTGAAATCAAGAGGGTCTTTGCTTTTTCGATACGAAATGAATTCACAAAGTCAGAAAAGTTAGTACCATCATGTTCGTTGATGGCCCGTGAAATATTTCGAGAAGAAGTACCCACTAGGTTTGAGACCTTTTCAAGTGTCAATTTAGGATCTAAATAAACCTCTTCGTTCTCAAAAAGTAATTTTATCTTTTGCATAAGACTTTTCGAAGTGGAAGCATCCAACTTAGAGTCTTGATACTTTTCCAATGTAAAACTGTGCCGTTTAAGCAATAGAAAAGAGAACGCGTATACCAGTAAAGAGAAGAAAATTGCCCCACCGATATAAAACGGAATCAGCCCAAGAAAGTTACCTATATAAAATGCACAGATCAATCCGACACCTACAATCAGGTTTCGGTACCATGCTGTTATTTGCCTTGTTGTTTGGGCTTTTTCCTTACCTAGTAAATACGCAGACAAACCCGTATAAAATGCTAAATGAACAAATACGAGCAGGTATATGATTTTTGAGATAAGATCAAACTGATTCGGGATGATACTACAACAAAGTGCAAAAAGCAAAAATGGGATGAGATGAAAATAGTCTCGGTTTACAGCCTGTTTTCTTTTTTTCAAAAGCGCTTTCCCATATAACAAAAGCATAGGGCCGACCAAGAGTATTCCAGAAATTCCAAGATTACGTTGCCAGGCTTCAAGCTGTACATATTCATTCAATACAGATTTGCCAATTCTTATGGTCAACCCCAGAATAATGAGGGCAAGAAATTTATGGGCCATACTATTCCCCTTTTTTAAAGAAAACAGGTATAGCATCAAGAAGAGGGCCTGAACCAAGCCTATGAAACTTAAGACTAGAATGATAGTATCCGTATCCATCATGCTTCTCTGAAGGTTGTTTTTAGCTCACACTGTCCAATTTAATGCTATTGCCCGTTGAGTTGTTTCTGTATCTCTTCAAATGCCATATCCAATTGCGGATGGTTGCCTTCCAATCGATCCTTAAAATTCTTTCCGACAAAAATATCTGGTTTGACCCCTTCTTTTTCCAAATTTTTACCATCTAAGGTATAGCAACCCCATGAGGGCAAACGATAGAACGAACCATCGACTAGACCTTTACCCGATGTAAAAACGATCCAGCGATACGTTTCGGTACCGATAAGCTTTCCAAGCCCCAGTTCTTTAAATCCGGCTGATGTCATTTCCGCGTCACTTAGCGATTGTTCGTTGATCAAGACCACTATGGGTTTTGCCGCAGGGGCAAAATTGGGCTGTGGCGCTAATTTGCCTTCGCGATATTTCCAGTTTAAATAGGGTTTTTGTGATAAAAATTGCAGCACTTCATCATGCACATTGCCCCCGGTATTATAGCGTAAATCTAAAATTAATGCTTCCCTATGGCTGGCTTCTGACACCATTTCACGCTTAAAACGTTCCAATTCATTGCCCCCCATATTTTTCATATGGATGTACGCTACCTTTTTCCCACTTTTTTGATCCACGTAGTTTTGATTGGCATCCATCCATTCGTCATAAAGTAATCCTCTTATTTGATAGGTTCGAATTGGATGTATTTTAACTGTATGCAAAGCTCCGTTTCGCTCAAAAGTCAATTGCATTTCTTTATCTAAAGAGGGACGTATGAAATAAGATTCCCGATTGGTGTCTTCGTCGATTTTTTCATTATTTATGGCAATGAGTTTATCACCAACCCGGATGTTTTTACCAGAAACATCTGCGGGCCCATCTTTTATGATATGTGATACGGTATAGGGTGCGGAATTCGAAAATTGAATTCCTACCCCCTGGGTAACCGTTTTGTAAAAGGTATTCTCTTCTTCTCCCCTCGAACGAAAACCAAAGTGTGAGGTATTCAATTCACCGAGCATGTCATTGAACAATAAGCGCAACTGCGAGCGTTTGGTGATATACGGCAAAAAGGCCTCATATTTTTTCTTTAAGGCGGTCCAATCTTCCCCATGGAAGTCTTTATCATAAAAATTCTCTTCAAAACCAGCCCACGCCTCATAAAACATTTGATGAAATTCGTTAGAGAGGTTTCTTCTGAAGGTGTAGTTGATATCGATTTTTTCGGCTTTATTGTTGGCGACGTCCAAGGTATGGATGTTTCCTTTTGCCAAAATATAATGCGAATCCCCAGCTGATGAAATTTGATATCCGTTGATTTCTTCATCCAACAGAACTTCAGTTTTATTTTTTTCAAACGGTTTTAGTGTGGTCTTCCACAATTTAAACTTCCCCTCATCATGATTGCTCATGTATATGACATAAGTCGTTTCATCTTTAGACACTGTATGAGGACTATATTGCAATCCAAATGCGGGACTGATGCGAACCAAGCGTTCCATGAGTCCTTCTTCATTGATTTTTACGGACGGTTTTTTCTTTTCTTCTTCTTTTTTGGAATCCTTTTTATCGTCATCAGCTTTTGGTTCGTCTTTAAAAAGCTTTTCATATTCATCTAAAGTGTATGGGTTCTCATATTTATCAAGGGCCATTTGATAAATATGGGCATCTCTCAGCCCATAAGGATAACTGGGCTTAGTGAGATTTGAGCCAAAGTACAGGTATTTACTATCAGAAGACCAGATGGGATTAGTTTCTGTGACACCGGTTTTAGTGAGATTGGTTACTTTTTTGTCGGCAATGCGAACGGTAAAAACATCTTGTTCAAAATTTCGATAAGCATTGTACAGCACATGGCTTCCATCCGGTGAAAAATAGGGTTGGGGAGCATATAAAGCCCAAAACTCATCTTTTACCAGTACCTCACTTTTAAATGTTTTAAGAT
This sequence comes from Croceitalea sp. MTPC5, assembly GCF_036985505.1. Classification (NCBI taxonomy): domain Bacteria; kingdom Pseudomonadati; phylum Bacteroidota; class Flavobacteriia; order Flavobacteriales; family Flavobacteriaceae; genus Croceitalea; species Croceitalea sp. MTPC5. Next base: position 31,859 of record NZ_BTGQ01000005.1, on the reverse strand, counting down.
CAAGCAACCGCAGTTCATCGCGACCACTGATGTAAACTGCTTTTTCTTGTTCAGCATCAAAGACTATATTGACATTGTTTCGAAGGTCTTTGGTGTGTCTTTTTTCTTTTTGCGAACCATCTGCGGCAATGGTAAATAGATTGGTATAACCACCATCGGTTCTGGAGAACAATATGGTTTTGTTATCCTTTAACCAAAGCACTTCTTGAACACGTTCTGTAGTATTCGTGGGGATATGTTTAACAAACTTGCCCTTGACATCAGAAACAAAGAGTTCTCCCCTTGATACAAAAGCCAATTTTTTAGTATCAGCGGATATCGAAAAATTCGTGATATTGCCATTGGTTTTAAAATCTTGTTCTTTATCCAATAAGCTTTTATTGGCCAGTTGAACAGCGATCTTTTCCGTTTTCTTACTGGCGACATCATATAAGAACAATTGATAATCTTTGGTAAAGACCACCTTATTTCCGCTTGCGCTAACCTGCGGCCTGCCAATGGAAGTATCAAAAGAGGTCAATTGATTTTTTTGGTCTGATAGATGGTATAGATTGTATTCCCCATTGGCTTCATCAGAAACAAAGTAGCGTTCGCCATTTCTGTCGATGGTTGCCCACATATCCTTTCCGATGTAAGAGGTGTATTCTTTATAGGCTTTGGTATCAGGTTGATACGACTTGATATTGGGGTTATAAGCACCTTTATATCGCTTGCGGTTGGTAAAGAACTTACTCTCCCAAGACTCATTAAAAAAGATCTCATTGGTCTTCGGATGCACTACAATATTGTGTGCATTGTTAAAATAATGCTGAAACAAACGTTGTGGAGTGCCCCCATTAATGGAAACCTTATAACCTGCAAATCGATTCTCACGCCCAGAGGTAAAGTAAATCTCAGATGAGTCCCAAGACCAGCTATCGACCTCATCGGCACTATCATGAAATGTTAGTTGTTTTATGGTGCCACCCTGCATTTTCATTAGATAAACATTGGCATTGCCATCTGCCGTTCCCGTAAAAGCCAACCATTGTCCATCAGGTGAAATTCGAGCTAGGGTCTCATCACCGGCCATACCGGTCAAACGCGTGGCCACCCCACCATTAGAAGGTATTCTCCATAAATCACCATCATGACTAAAAACAATGGTCGAACCATCGGGAGTCAATGTGGGGTCTAAAAGAAAATGGGGTTCTTGGGCGGTCAGTGTAACTATTGCAAAAACCCAAAGAAGGGTAGCTAGTCTTTTGTAGTACATTTGATTTGTTTTTTGATCTCGCTGAAGTTACAAAATTTAGCAGCGAGGTATTTGACCATACTTCCTTATTTTTACAAGCCTATGTGCTGATTATGAAAAACCAGTTATTGCTTTTACTTATTTGTATTGTCCTTTTCATAGGCTGTACTGAAAAAAAAGAATCAATGAAACCGCAAACACTTTTCGTAGGTACGTATACCGACGGGGATAGTGAAGGAATTTACAAGTTGACCTTTGACCCCAACAGCGGAAAATTAAATGACCAAAAACTGGTAGCGGAGCTTCCCAATCCCTCTTTTTTGGCTATTTCCAAGGATAAAAAAAACCTCTATGCGGTGCAAGAGACCGCAGATTTTGATAGTCTGGGAGGTGGTGTCACGGCATTCCGATTAAAGGAAGGGTCCCTTGAATTGCAAAACAGTTTAGGTACCCAAGGGGCACACCCTTGTCATGTGGCATTGTCGAATGATGGTCAACTGGCGGTTTCCAATTATACAGGAGGGAATTTGGCAGTGTTTGATTTGAATGAAGACGGAAGCTTAAAACAAAATCCTCAGGTAATCGATCACAAAGTGTTGGATACCGCTAAAACGGCCCATGTACATAAGGCGCATTTCAATTCGGACGGATTGTTTGTCGCTGATTTGGGATTGGATGCTGTTAAACGGTATTCAAGAAATGGGGAGAAATGGGTCAATGCCCATCAAGCTTCATTGGATATGTTGGCTGGGGCAGGTCCGCGTCACTTTACTTTTAACAAAGACCAAGAATTTCTTTATATCATTAATGAGCTGAATTCGAGCATAACCGTGTTACAGCGAGACGATGAAGGCAGTTATAATGAATTGGAAACTCAAAGTACCTTGGGCGAAGACTTTGATGACGAGAGCTTCTGTGCAGATATCCATTTATCGGCAGACGGTAAATTCTTGTACGGTTCAAACCGGGGCGAAAATACCATAGTGATCTTTGCGGTCGATGCTAAAACGGGTAAACTTTCGGTAGCGGGTCGAACTGCTGTCGAAGGCGATTGGCCCCGAAATTTTACCATGAGTCCAGATGGAGGGTATTTGCTTGTGGCGAACCAAAGAAGCAATAACATTTCCGTATTTAAAAGGGATTCCAAAACTGGATTGTTGATGTTTACAAGCGAATTTAAAATGGGAGCTCCGGTCTGTTTGGTGTTTAGATAGGGTTTTATTTCTATTCTTCGCATGTAGTTTGTTTTGTCATTCTGATGAGGAGTATGCGACGAAGAAGAATCCCACGTACTGTAGCCATTCGAGTGAGAAATACATGTTGTATGAACAAAGTGTGCGGGGATACTTCGTACCTCAGTATGACATAAATAGATGCAATTTCTACCCAAAAAACAACTCATGCAGGTATCTTCCTGGAGCCAAGGTGAACCCACCTGCGATCATAATGGCCCCAATATAAAGCAATACCATTTTTCGTTGATGTGATTTCACATTTCCTTTTCTGATTGCCGCATAAGCCGTAGGTACGGTCCAAAGTGTGAGAAAACTGAAAAGATGTATCCAACCAAAATGGTTGAAGAACTGTGGACCAACCAAGGCGGGCATAAATAGGGAAATACATGCCGTAATGAGCATTAATACCATATAAATCTTACCCAATAATCTGTGAATTGGCGTTCCTTTAGTGACCAGCAACAAGTAGGCCCCTAAAAAGATACAGGGAACCACGGTAACCAAATGGGAGAACATTAAAATATCATAATACATAGTACTTGTTTACTTGGCAAAAAAGACTATCAGGGCAATGATGAGTACTATAAAAACAACGGTAAAGAAAATCTTCCAGAAACTATAAGGCCTTGATCCCGAAATAGTGCCGTTCTCCCCATTGATAAAAAAATTGTACTGCTTGCCGTTAAAGCGATAGGCACTCACATAAATAGGGAGCAAAATATGTTTAAACGTTTCTTCTGATAATTGCATGTCCATACTGGTTACCCTTTGGGTATCACCACCGATATCTTGTCGGCACCAGCGCTCGGCAATACGCTTTGCTTCACCTTTGGCCGATAGATGCCCTTGTTTTAAGGGAATCGTATACTTTTCGGTAACAAATCCCCTTAAAAAACTACTATGGAAAGGTTGCAGCAACTTGAGGTTCCAACGTGCGATTTTTGAGGGTACCCTTCCTTTTCGTTGTTGTGAGGCTTTGACCAAGGTGTCATCAACAAAGCCAGATATTTGACCAGAGGCCGCATACCAACGAGTTTTTCGAACACGCTTGGTAATCATTTTGCCCTGTGAATCACGCACCCGTTTGGTCTCATAATAGTATTCTCCACGCTGCCCAGTGTAACGCGCTTGCAATTGCGCATCAAAAGTCCAATAAGGCAGGTAAAGCCCTTTGGTGAATTGGGGGTCTAAAGCTGCTTTTTTGAGGTTGTTTGGTGCGAACCAAAGTTTGCCCACCCAGCGTTTGAAAATTTGAAACGACTTCTTTTGATCCAATTGAAAGGGCAATACCGCACCTGGTAAGATCCAATCTTCTTTATAAGCGTCTTCGAGAACCAAAGGCATACTGCAATACACGCAATGCAGTGATTTATAGTTTTCTTCTATATGCTGGTTTGCACCGCAGTTTTTACAGTGCAACATCGAAATTTCCTCACTGTGTTTTTGGGCGCCCATTTGGTTGAGGTACGGATACAGCTCCAGCTCTTTAAATCCATTCTCATCAACGGTTATTTCTTCTTTGTGCCCACAATACTCGCAGCTTATGTTTTTGGTGCCGGGTTGGTACTTTAGCTCTGCCCCGCAATTGATACAAGGTTTTTTGAGCTCGGTATTTTGAATTTTTTGTTCCATATTGCGAGGCGCTGGGCGACGAAGTATTCGGCCAAACTATTTAGAAAAGTTCAGCAGATGACTTCGCTTTGCTCGTAATCTCTTTTAAGAATTCGGCAATGGCGGCGGGGTATTGCCTCCTAAGAACGATTTTAATTCCTCCACTTCTTTCAAGGCCGTCCAAGTCGCCATACCCTGTTTCCAAATCAGGCTATCGCGATTAATGGTTCGTCCTGCGAACAGCGCTTTTAATTGATCGAAAGAAACAGGACCTTGTTGCGTGCCATTGGCAGCATAAAAATAGTTCACTTGAACTGGCATTGGTGGGGGCATCGCACCACCTGCTTGCGGCATTGCTTGCTGACCTCCCATCTGTGGACTCATCATACCGCCCATTTGCTGCGCCAGTACAAAGCCCATTCCCATGCCCATACCGGCACCGGCGGTTCCCCCTTCATTTTTGGCGGCTGCCTCGATGGCTTTGGCAGTTTTAAACTTGGTCAGCTTATCAAGGTCTAGTTTATCGATTCGGCTGTATTCGAAGATTTCCTTTTTAAGGTCTTCGGGCATGGAGACGTTCTCAATGTAGAATTTCTCCAATGAAATCCCTACCGATAGAAATTCTGGTTCCATGACCTCTTGACAGGTTTTGGAAAGTTCTGAGGTGTTGGCGGCATATAACTCTATGGGCAGATTGGCCTCACCAACGGTGTCGGTAAATCGGGTAGCAATCAAGCTTTTTAAGTGTTCATTGATTTCGAAATTGGTGAAATTGTTATCCGTTCCGACAATATCGATAATAAATTTACCAGCATCTGCAATTTTAAAGGCGTAGGTGCCGAAAGCACGGATTTCAACCAGGCCAAAACGGTCATCGCTAAGGGTAATCGGGTTTTTGGTGCCCCATTTTTCATCGGTGAACAAATGGGTATTCACAAAGTAGACCTCCGCTTTAAATGGCGAATTGAATCCGTATTTCCATCCTTTTAAAGTAGTCAGGATCGGTAGGTTTTGTGTTGTCAAGTCATAAGTGCCTGGCGTAAACACATCGGCTAATTGGCCTTCGTTCACGAAAACCGCAGTTTGTCCTTCGCGAACAATCAATTTTGCCCCATTCTTTATTTCATTTTGATAGCGCTCAAATCGATGTGCTATCGTGTCATCGGTATAGTCGAGCCATTCGACAATGTCAATAAACTCATGACTGAGTTTTTCTTTGATTCTACTGAAAATATCCATGAATAGTGTTTTATAGGTTGATAATTTAAAGCTAATAAAAATGCCGTTAGCCAGCATTAAATACGTAGAAAACTAGAAAGTTTTGTTACAAGGTAGTTGCAATTTTTTAAATTTTATCGCCAATTGAACAAATGTAAATGGGTTCATTACCAATGTTCGGTACCTGGCTCACCTTTAAAGGGTCCGGTTAAATTCTTAGTGATCCAACCTGCATAAAATTGCCCGGGCTGGGGAATTACTTTTTCACCGTCCACAAAACAATCTAAGTATTGCGGATAAAAAGCAAAGTAATCTTTTAAATCTTCATAGGGTTCAAAGGGCTTTGCATAAGACCAGGCCACGGGTCTTAAAGGGTCTTCTATGAGTGCCCAGTATTGGGCTTGACCTTTCCATTCACAAAGTGATCGTTTGTTGGCAATAGCCACTAGTGCCGAATGGCTGACGTCTTGTGGAGGAATGTAATAGGTTGGTGGACTGGCGGTCTCAAGTATGGCAAAACCGTTTTTTGAGGTGGCAATAGGTATTCCTTGATGATATACTTGAAGGGTTTGTGCTATCCGATCTAAGGCGGGAGGTCGCGGAAAATCCCATACCGATAGTTGTCCTTTTTTTGGTGATTCTGCGAAAGGGGGGCGTTTTGAACCATTATACGCCCACTTCTCCCGAGCTTTCAAAAGCCAGTCTGGTATATTTTTTTTAGACGAACTGTTTGCTGATTTCATATGTTCTACTAAGAGGTCGGCCTAGAGCATTCCTAAATAGTTCAAGATAAGCACTAAAGAGAGTACTAAAAAGCTAAACGCAGGAAAAGATTTTTTTAATGGATCATGTACCCTTAAATGCATGCCAATAGCACCTGCCATTAAAACTGCCATCAACACCGCTGCATAAATCGTAAGTGACCGAAACCATATGGAAATCAAGAGGACCGAAGCACTGAGAACCTTTAGGCCACCAATTACGTACATCACGGTTTCAGAAAGATTATAGGTTTTGAACTCTTCGCGCATGCTAGAAGCCTTTCCTCCGCGCCACACAGTGGGCTTGTTGAATCTAATAAACCATACATTAATAATACTAATGAAAATAAAAATTTTGATGCCTACAACTAAAAATTCCATTTTGTTTAATTAATTTTATGAAAAGCTAAACAAAATAGATGGTATATCCAAATTTTTCTGAATTCTCTACAAGTCTGACGCTGCTCCTATTGTTTTCTGCCATTTCTTTTTTCGGTTTTGGGATCAGTTGCCTGATTACACCTTATATGGTTCATGAATTCGAACGATACGGACTGCCCAAATACCGGGTTTTGAATGGTTACCTTCAGATTGCTGGAGCCCTTGCCCTTTTGGCCGGTTTTTACGAAAAATCATTTGCCATATTGGCCAGTGCTGGTCTAGCCATATTGATGTTGTTGGGTTTTGGTATCAGGATAAAAATACGCGATGGAATAATGAAGGCTTTACCGGCATTGTGCTATTTGGTCTTAAATACTATAATACTAATTAGCCTTTTAAAGACTCGATAGACATAAACTACTTTAAATTTATAAACTCAGATCAAAATGAAAGAAAAACAAAAAGCGATAAATGGAAAGGCAAAATCAGAAAAACCGTTGTTGGCAGATATGCATTTAGATGGTGTTCGCTTTGACCGTCGTATTTTAGCAGCGAAAAGAAATGAGGATACTTACAACATGGATCCCGTTGAACTAAAACAAAAAAAACCAGGTGAATAAGAATGTACTGGGCACTGAATTACAACTTTGTTGCAATGCCCCCAAAACAGGGTTTTACCGTGACGGTTTTTGCCGAACCGGGCCTGAAGATGTGGGTACCCATGTGGTCTGCGCTATTATGACCGAAGAATTTCTTGGCTATACCAAGGCACAGGGGAATGATTTGAGTACGCCTGTTCCAATCTATCAATTTCCCGGGCTTCAACCAGGCGATAAATGGTGCCTTTGTGCCTCTCGTTGGAAACAAGCTTACAAAGCCGGTAAGGCCCCCGAAGTGATTTTGGAGGCAACCCACGAAAAGGCCCTACAGCTAATTGAATTCGAATGGTTGTTGGAACATAAATATGCACCATATGATTAAGGCAGTACTTTTTGATATGGATGGGGTCATTATTGACTCAGAACCTTTACATCAAAAGGCCTATCATGGTATGTTCAAAGCGGTAGGCATTGAAGTTTCCGCAAATTTATATGAAAGCTTCACAGGTCAAGCCACCTTGCACATTTGTAGACAACTGGTCAATCATTTTAAATTACAACAAACCCCAGAAGAATTGGTCAACATTAAGCGGCGTATTTTTAAGGACCTGTTTTTTAATGACCCCGAGTTGGATTTAATTCATGGGGTTCGTGAACTGATTCAAGACTACCATAAAAACGGACTCACCTTAGTGTTGGCAAGCTCGGCCTCCATGCCGAATATCAATAACGTTTTTACGAAGTTTGATTTGAACCAATACTTTAAAACAAAATTAAGCGGGGCGGATTTAAAAGCATCAAAACCGCATCCTGAAATTTTTATCAAAGCGGCAGAGGCTTCCGGTTTTCGCAAAGAAGAATGTATGGTCATTGAGGATTCTACCAATGGAATCAAAGCTGCCCATTCCGCGGGAATTTATTGCGTAGGCTTTAAAAGTCCACATTCCAAAAATCAAGACTATACCTTGGCCAACAAAGTAATCACCTCTTTTAAAGAAATATATTTTGCTAAATTAGATAAGCTCTAAATCGGCAGCCAAAGTATGGGCCGCAGCTTCGCCAGAGGCCATGGCGGCATTCAAAGAACCACTCAATATGTAGTCACCGGCTCTAAAAATGCCATCGGAAACTTTGGCTCGGTCGCTTGACAGCTGCATCTGAAGTTGTGTTGTATCGGGTAGTGCCCGTTGAATGGTATACTTTTTCAAAAAGGATTTGGCTGCAATGCCACAATGCAATTGTAATTCTTCACAGACCTTTTTCACCAGATCATCTTCATTCAATTCGTGTGCTTTTACAACCGTCACGGACAGTACGGGGTCTCCTCCGGCTTTTTGTTCGAAAGGATAATACAGGTTGTTGATCAGTGCGTTTTCATCAGCTACCAAACCAATGATTCCCGCTTCAAAGGTGTGCGTGTCAACGGTAAAATAGAGATTGTCACAGCTTTTCCAATTTACGGAACCCATATCGATAGTGCCCGTTTTTGGATGCAGCGGAACGGTAACCAGTGTGGCATCACTAGGCAATACCTCGCCATCTGCCAAAGTAATGAGGCCAGCTTCTACCCTAACAACCTTCGTGTCGTATCGGAATTCACTTTTTTTCAACTGGTCAACCAGCTGTGTTGAAATAGCACCTATACCCTTTTGTGGAACGGCCGCATAGCCTTCGCCAAACATCTTAAAGACAAATTCAAAAAGTCGGGATGAGGTTTTCAATTCTTCCTCTAAAAAAATACCGGTAAAAAAGGGTCTAAAAAAGTTGGTCATGATTCGGTCTGAAAATCCAAAACCTTTTAGGTAGGCTAAAGTGCTTTGTTCTTTGGAGGAAAAGATCTCGGCTATGGATTTCTTTTTGAGGTGTCGCGTCAACTTAAAGATTTTGAGTTTATCGCCGACAGAACCGACGGTTGCGAACAGGGTGGGCCATAAGGCTGAAATATCGCGTAAAGGATCACCGATTCGTTGTTTGTTGCCATTTTTAAAAATCAGGGCACCGGGTTTGAACTGTTTTAGATGTAACGTATCGTAATCTAAATGTTTTTGTGCTTGTGGGTATGCGGTCAACAAAACCTGAAAACCATGGTCGTAGAGCACGCCATCAATGGTATCCGTCTTTACGCGTCCACCAGGGGAATCCGTAGCCTCTAAAAGTACAGGTGAGTATCCTTTCGCCTCTAAGGTTTTGGCAGCGATCAATCCGCTGATTCCTGCGCCAACAATATGGACTTTTGCTGATTTGTTTTTCATGGAATTCATCAATTAAAAACAAAAATAAGCGGTTTTAGTATAAAGAAGTCTTAATTTTTGATAACGGCTATTGCCTCAATTTCGACACCCCAACTAGGCGCCCCAAGAGTCTCGACACCTACTAAAGTGCTTGCGGGCATATCGGTATCACCCAACAATTCTTTGCGCACGGCCCGAAAGGTATCTAAATATTCAGGTTGGTAATTGACTACAAAAGTGCTGTATTTGACCACATTTTTAAAAGTAGCGCCGGTATTTTCCAAGGTTTTTAAAAGATTACTAATGGCATCACGAAATTGCGCTTCAAAGTCTTCTCCCTCACCAACTTGCCCCGAGATGTAAATGGTCTGTACACCATTATTCTCGACAATGACAGCTTCTGAATATCCCTGTCTTGGGTCAACGTGGGTTTTTGAAAACGTTCTCGATTCAGTGCTATTTTCCGGTATCGGTTGGGAATCGGTCTTACAGCTCAAACAAATCAGGAGTATAATAACAAGATACGGTTTCATGGGTTCTCATTTTAACCTCAAGATACCGGTTTTTCAGTTGTACGGAGCTTGTTTTTCAATACTTTTTTCTGAACAGATTTCTAGTTTTTTCAAAAATATTCGGCTTTTCTATGATCATGACTTCACCCATGATATGAAGTTCTTCTTCTAATGATACATTGAGATCGTTGGAATTTAAATTAATAGTACGGCAAGTACTTTCAAAACCAATATGGCTGAAAACCAAATTTTTATGTTTTTCTACAACGGCTAATGGAATAGTCAACTCGTACTGCCCAAGGGAATCGGTTTGGGTACTGATTTCAGTGCCATCCAGCACAACACGTGCGCCCACCAATAATTGTGTTTTGTTACTGACGACCCCTCTTATCACCATTGTATTTTTAGATACGGGTTGTACGGCGATACGTCCTAATATAAAGTCGTCTTTCATTTCATGAACGGGCAGTGGTTTTGTGGTTTGGGAAGTTGCAGCTGTGGGAATTGTTAAAGCCAGTAAAGAGGTGAAACCCAAAATTGCTGCATTACGCTGAAAATTACTTCTAGTTATTGACGGTAATGGGGTATCTAATTGTTCGGGTTTAAAACGGCCGCAAATATTTTGATTGGTGTCGAGTTTGCGTGCTAATTCTGTTTTTGAGGTATTGGTAAAATCCAACACTTCTTTGGAACAGCTTTGGCAGAAGGCCCCTTTTTGGGTTGGTGTCATTTGGTTCCAATTTTCAGAACAGGGTTTGGGGATACTGATTTTTAAGCTCATAATGATTTTTCTATGCCCCTAAACTAACCTTGGCACACTTGTTATAAAAACAATAATGAGTGAACGATCCATTATAATGCGTAAGTAGACCTTAAGTGGGCAGTATGAGGTAAGGAATCCCTAAAAAAGCGAACCAAATGATTCCGTACTTTGTAAGTCATGAAAAAGCGAAAATTCAAAATCAGCGATATTTTATTCGGACTTTTCATCCTATTGCTATTGGTGCCGCAGACCCGAAAACCAATTCAGGTGGCACTGAATAGTTTAAAAGTAATAGTTTGGACCCCTTCGGCCTTAGCTGAGGAATATCAAACCCAGATTGCCCCTTTTGACTATCAGTTGGCTACAGTTGACGGTGCGGAAACCTCGATTTCTATTGGCAAGGGTAAAGTGACCTTTATTAGTTATTGGGCAACTTGGTGCCCCCCTTGTATTGCCGAATTGCCCAGTATTCAAAAATTATATAACGATTACGGAAATCAGGTTGATTTTGTATTGATTACAGATGAAAGTGTAGAAAAAGTGAAAGCCTTTTTAGCAAAAAAGCAATATGAGTTGCCCGTTTTTATATCACGAATGCCCGCTCCGACCATGCTTTCAGAACCTAGCATTCCTACGAACTACCTAGTTGATCAGAATGGGAAAATAGTAATCAAAGAAAAGGGTGCCTCAGATTGGAACAGCAAAAAGGTTAGGGAGGTTCTGGATGGACTTCTAAAATAAACAATTGCTATTTTTTGATTTTCTTGGCTTCTTTTAAAAGCTTCAGTACCCTTTCTTTTGGCAAGGCTTCAATAGATCGACCTTTGAAACCAGTAGTGGTTTCAGCAACAAAAAGGGAGTTCAAAATAGCTTCTTCGGTCGCTTCGATGGCCGCTAAAAATAGTGGGGTCATTGCTTCATTTCGTAAGGTTGTTGTGGTGTGGGTCATTGCCTCACTTTGATAAGGGATGCGGCAATTCTCGGCAGTTGAAACCGCAATCACGTAATCACCACTACCATTGCTGGCAATGCCGCCCGTTTTTGCAAGCCCAAGCATTGCCCGTTTGGCCAAACGTTCTAAATTTCTACTATCTAGCGGGGCGTTGGTCATAATGACCATCATACATGAGCCATCGGCTTCATACTTAAAGCTATCGGAATAGCGTCCTAATTTTTTGCCGACGGCAACCCCATCGACTTCGAGCACCCCACCAAAATTGCTTTGTACCAGAACGCCGAAGGTATAGCCCCCGGCCTTTGCAGGGAGTACCCGAGAAGCCGTACCGATACCTCCTTTATAGCCAAAGCAAATGGTTCCAGTTCCGGCACCTACATTACCTTCCAATACCACTCCAGAGTTCGAACTGGCAATGGCATCCAAGACCGCTTTTTCATCAATATGGCGACCCCTGATATCATTTAGATAACCATCGTTGGTTTCCCCGACCACTGCATTTACGGAACGCACATTTTCATTTTCTGGTAATGCCAAGGTATAATCCACCAATGCATTCACGGCCGTTCCTACACTTAAGGTATTGGTCAATACGATGGGCGTTTCCAAATTTCCCAGTTCTTTGACCTGTGAGTAGCCGGCTAATTTTCCGAAGCCATTACCGATATAAATGGCCGCAGGCACCTTCTGTTGAAAAAGGTTTCCGGTATGCGGTAAAATGACGGTGACGCCCGTTCTAATAGCTGAGCCTTTACTTATTGTAGTATGACCTACTTGTACCCCTGGCACATCGGTAATGGCATTTAATGTTCCAGGTTTTAAAACCCCGATTTCAATACCATGGTCACGAACCCGATTTTGGGCTTGCCCAAGGGAGGATTGTCCTATAAAAAGTACTATTAAGATTGATATGGTCGCCTTCATGTAATGTTTCCGTGTTGTTCTAGATTTAAAGCTAGTTAAAATGATCTGCATTCATTCTTGATTTCGATTACTGAGGTTGCTCAGGGGGCCATCTCGATAATTCCGCTTCTGCGGCTAAATAACCAAAACCGGCCCAATTGCCCTCTTCTAAAAGGGTTTCGTAAAGTGTCTTGGCCTTTTCTAAATCCCCATTATAATGATACCAATTTGCTACCCCATAGCGCACTGCTTCACTGGCACCTGCAGCGCCATTTCCTATGGGATTGTTTTCATCCAAAAGCCCTTTATAAAATAGTAATAGTTGATGGTACCCCTCATTTTCCAAAATGTTCATTTCGGTTATAATGGGTCGTAGTACTTCTTGCGCTTCTTCTTTTTTTTCCATTCTGCGCAATATCATGTACAACCAATGCGCCGTCGCTACTCGCATATCGTCATTGGCAGAAATAGCATAGCAACGTTGAAAATTTTTCAATGCCTCTGGCCAGTTTGCCTTTAAATAATAGGCAAGGCCTAAATGGTAAAAAATATTGGTATGTAAACTTGAAACGGGCTGGTTGAATCTATTAGGAATACCATCAGGTTCGATACGGTCTTTGGTTCCATCAATCAATAGGGCAGCTTTTTCAAAATCTGAAATGGCCTTGTCAAGTTGCCGTGTGCTGATGTAACGATGTCCTCGATGTCGATAAAAACGCGGATCTTCAGGAAACTTTTCGATTCCTTCGCTGAAAATGGAGAGGGCTCTTTGATAATCGCCTAAATAGGCGGTACGTCTGCCATACCAAATAATGGTTTCAGGGTTATTGCCATCGTGTTGGTATTCATGTAGCGCTTCAAGATAGTTATTGACTATCAAAGAGTCTTTGAAGGTTATTTGCGCACTAATTAGCGATTTGTTAAGCAAAGATTTTCCTTGTAGGGTGTCAATTTTCACAACCGTTTCTTGTGGAACTTTTACTGCCTTTTTACAACTAGAAAAGAAAAGAGCGAGTAAAACAATGACAATGTAGTTTTTCATGATGTCGGGTGTTGGCATAAATGGAACAAGGTATTTTCACAATAAATTATTCCTATCCACACTAAAATAAGGAATCCTTTTTTTCTTACTTTTAGAGGGACTAATTCAAATGGTGTTTTGCCCGCAATTACAGTCATCTTATAGCTAAGTATTGATATATGTGATTGTCAACCAACCACCAACCAAAAAGAAGACTACAATGAAAACTTTGCTCCCAAAGGTCGGTATGCTCTTGCTGACGTTTTGCCTTTTTACAATTTCAACAAATTCACAACGAAGAAAATCCAATGCGACACCTAAAGTTCCTGCGGAGCTGTATTCAAGTATAGAATACCGTTCTATTGGGCCACATCGCGGCGGACGTTCGGCTGCCGTTACAGGTGTGCCTGGTGAACCCAATCTTTTTTATTTTGGGGCTACTGGTGGCGGGGTCTGGAAAACGCTTGATGGTGGCCGTACTTGGGCGAATATTTCTGATGGGTATTTCGGGGGTAGTATTGGTGCCGTTGAGGTTTCTAAAAGCGACCCTAACGTTATCTACGTCGGTGGTGGTGAAAAGACGCTTCGGGGAAATGTTTCCAGTGGGTACGGTATTTGGAAGACAGAGGATGCGGGTAAGACCTGGACCTCGGCAGGACTCAAAAATAGCCGTCATGTACCACGTATTCGCATTCATCCAACAGACCACAATACCATATACGCTGCCGTATTGGGAAACATCTATAAACCGACCCAAGATCGTGGGGTTTATAAGAGCACTGATGGTGGAAAAACGTGGAGCAAGAAATTATATGTAAATGACCAGTCTGGTGCGGTAGATTTGACATTTGACCCCAACAACCCCAGAATTTTATATGCCTCAACATGGCGCGCACAACGCACCCCATATTCGTTAAGTAGTGGAGGCAAGGGTTCCGCACTTTGGAAAAGTTCGGATAGTGGCGAAACTTGGACTGAAATTTCTAAAAATGAAGGTTTTCCAAAAGATACTTTGGGTATTATCGGGGTAACCGTTTCACCAAAGAATAGCGAACGTGTTTGGGCCATTGTAGAAAATAAAGAAAAAGGAGGATTGTATCGTTCTGAAGACGGCGGAAAAACATGGGCCCAAGTCAACAGTGAACGTAAGCTACGTCAACGTGCTTGGTACTACACCCGCGTGTATGCCGATACCGAAGATGAAGATGTGGTCTATGTACTTAATGTACGTTACCATAAATCTACCGATGGTGGTAAAACCTTTAATACCTTTAACGCCCCTCATGGTGACCACCATGACCTTTGGATAGCCCCAGAGAACAGTAAGCGCATGATTATTGGCGATGATGGGGGAGCCCAAGTTTCTTATGACGGGGGTGAAACATGGAGTACCTATTACAACCAGCCTACCGCACAATACTATCGCGTGACTACGGATAATGCCTTTCCATACCGCATTTACGTTGCACAACAAGATAATTCAACACTTCGCGTGAACCACCGTTCTGATGGCAGTTATATTACGGAAGATGATTGGGAGCCTACCGCAGGGGGAGAATCGGCACATATTGCCATTGACCCGACCAATAATGAAATAGTATACGGGGGAAGTTACGGAGGCTTTTTAACCCGGGTGAACCATGATGCCGGAACGGTACGGGGAATCAACGTGTGGCCCGATAACCCTATGGGTTATGGCGCCGAGGGAATGAAATATCGTTTTCAATGGAATTTCCCTATTATTTTTAGCAAGCACGACCCAAAGAAATTGTACACTTTCAGTAACCATGTGCATATGTCGACCAATGAAGGACAAAGTTGGCAATTATTGAGTGGTGATTTAACCAGGAATGATCCCGATAAATTGGTCAGTAGTGGCGGCCCAATTACCCAAGATAATACGGGGGTAGAATATTACTGTACGATTTTCGCTGCAAATGAGAGTCCGCTCAAAGAAGGCCTCATGTGGGTCGGTAGTGATGATGGCTTAATCCATATTACCAAAGATGGAGGCCAAAATTGGGAAAATGTGACACCGACCAATATGCCCGAATGGAATATGATCAACAGCATTGAACCTTCGGCTTTTGATGAGGGAACTTGCTATGTAGCGGCCACCCGATATAAATTAGGGGATTTTTCGCCCTACCTCTATAAAACCACTGATTATGGTAAAAGTTGGAAAAAAATAACGAACGGTATAGAAAGTGAGCATTTTACACGTGTCGTTCGCGAAGACCCAAAACAAAAGGGCTTGTTGTATGCAGGTACGGAAACAGGGATGTATATCTCTTTTAATGACGGTACCAGTTGGGAGAAGTTTCAGTTAAACCTTCCCATAGTTCCGATAACCGATTTGGCAGTTAAAGACAATAATTTAATTGTAGCGACGCAAGGCCGTAGCCTTTGGATTATTGATGATCTTTCCGTATTGCACCAGACCAAAACTTCTGATGCCGGTGCAGCAATGAAATTGTTTGCGCCTAAAGACAGCTATCGAACCAAAGGCAGGGCAGCAAGCAAACCAAGTTTAACAGCTGGTCAAAACCATCCCAATGGTGTGGTAACCCATTTCTATATAAAAGATATGTCTGAGAAAGACAGTATTAGTCTTACTTATACCTCAATGAAAGGAGATACTTTAGCCAATTTTAGCACTTTGGCAAAAGAGAAAGACAAAAAGTTGAAAGTTGAAAAAGGGGGGAACACCCATGTTTGGAATACCCGTGGCAAAGGAGCTGAAAAATTAAAGGGCATGATTTTCTGGTGGGCGAATTTTAATGGTGCAAAAGCGGTACCGGGTAGTTACAAAGTACATTTGAACGTTAACGGCGATACACAAACACAAACATTTAAAATAGTTGCTGATCCACGTGCAGAAGTTTCGGTTGCCGATATGCAAAAGCAATATGACTTTATTACAAGCATCAACACTACGGTAGACAAGGCACATAAATCCATCAAAAAAATTCGGGGAATCAATAAAAAGTTAGCGGCATTTGCGAAACAATACAAAGGCAATGATGCGACGAAAGATTTGGTCGAAAAGGCTAAAAAGATGAAGGAAGGATTTGAGGAAATTGAAAAAGCACTTTATCAAACAAAAAATAGAAGTAATCAAGATCCACTTAATTTCCCTATTCGCTTAACGAACAAACTTGCCCACTTAAATAGCCTTGTGAGCTTAGATGATTTTCCACCAACGGCCCAAGATATTGCGGTCAAAAATGAAATGACAACAAAAATCAATGCGCAGTTACAGGCATTTGATGCTATGGTTGATAAAGAAATGAAAGCGTTCAATGCGCAGTTCAATGCCCTGAATTTAGAGTATTTGAGTGTAGAGGAATAGGAGTTCAAAAACTTTTCATCTTGTATGGAGCAGGGATGTGGCCGTTTTAAATGTAATCCAACGCCGCAACCCTGCTCTTTTTTTAACCTAGATTTGTACCGTATCAAGCTAAAAAATGACGATTGATCCCAAAGCGTTTTACAATTCCCAAATCCTTAAGTTTCAACAAGAACTCGAGGGTCTAAAAGTCAAACTGAATACTTCCAGCACCTTAAGATTACTTCTCATAGCCCTATTGGCGGCCACGGTATATTTTTTATGGGAAAACACGCAGCAATTATTGGTCGTAAGCTTGGTTATAATCGTACTGTTTGTGTTTTTGGTAGTACGGCACAATGGCTTGAAATATCAGAAAGATATCTTGAAGGCCCTGATTTTACAAAATGATGTTGAACTAAGGGTTTTACAGCGTAATTTTCATGGCCTCCCAGATGGGAATAGCTACAAAGACCCCGCGCATCCTTTTAGTCAAGATATTGACTTGTTCGGCAAAGGATCATTTTATCAATATATGAATCGCACCTCCCTTAAAAGCGGTGCCGATACCCTTGCAAGACTGTTATTGTCAAATGATATTAAGACCATCGGTGAAAAGCAGGCTGCCATCAACGAATTGTCTGAAATGCCTGAATGGCGCCAAAAGTTCGGTGCCGTGGCTTCTTTGGTAAAAACTGAAGTTAGTGCTGAAAGCGTCGTTCAATGGTTAAAAGGATATAAGTCTTTTTTGCCTAAAAAGGTAAGGCTACTTAGCGTATTGTTTTCCTCTATATCCATTTTAAGTTGGGTGTTTTATTTTTTGGATTTGTTGTCAGGGTACGTGGTTTTTATGGTATTTCTTGTGGGATTGGGAATCACCGGGCGCTACCTCAAAAATGTGGGACGATTAGCCGCACATACCACTCAAGCCCAAAGCACGTTTCGCCAATATGCCAAACTTATTTCGTTGTTGGAAACGCAAGATTTCACCTCAGTGCTATTGCGTAACCAAAGGGGTGCTACTATTGGGGATTCAATGAAGGGTTCAAAAATTTTAAAACAGTTCTCTAAATTATTAGACGCCTTAGATCAGCGAAATAATATTGTCATTGGCATCGTTGCCAATGGATTCTTATTGCGAGACCTGTTTGTGTGTAAAGCGATTGAGCAATGGATTGAGACCTACCGAGATTCGGTTCCGAGATGGTTTGATGCCATAGCGTTCTTTGATGCCTATAACAGTCTGGGTAATTATGCCTTTAACCATCCTGATCATACCTACCCAAAAATCACGACTTCTGAAAATACCTTGATTTGTAAGTCAGCAAGGCATCCTTTATTGAATCCAAAAAATGCCGTAGCCAATGATTTTACCATAGGCACTAGTGAGTTTTTTGTGATTACAGGGGCAAATATGGCCGGTAAAAGCACTTTTTTACGTACCATCGGCTTGCAACTGTTGATGGCAAATGTGGGTTTGCCCATTTGTGCGGATACTGCTAGTTATACCCCCATCAAGTTAATCACTAGCATGCGAACTACCGATAGCCTCACTGATGACGAAAGCTACTTTTTCAGTGAACTGAAACGGTTGAAGCTTATTATTGAGACCATAGAAAAAGAACCTCATTTTATCATTTTAGATGAAATATTGAAAGGGACCAATAGTACTGATAAGGCCACGGGTTCCAAAAAGTTCATCGAGAAATTGGTGGGCTTGAATACTTCAGGATTAATCGCAACACACGACTTAAGTCTTTGTGAAGTAGCGAACAGCCTTAATGCCGTAAAGAACTATTATTTTGATGCTCAAATTGTAAATAACGAACTCTTTTTTGATTATACCTTTAAAGAAGGTGTTTGCCAAAATATGAACGCAAGTTTTCTGCTTCACAAAATGGGTATTGTAGAGTGACATTCAAAAAACCATCAACCATGAAAAAACTAGTATTTATTTGTTATGTGCTGGCAATAACCACCGCTTTTGCACAAACCGCCGAAGAATATTTCAAACCTTTAAAATTTAGAAACATTGGTCCGTTTAGAGGCGGACGTTCGGTTTCGGCTTCAGGCGTAGTTGGTGACCCGATGACGTATTATATGGGAACCACAGGTGGTGGGCTATGGAAAACGAAGGATGCCGGGCAACGTTGGAATAACATCTCAGATGGTTTTTTTGAAATGGGGTCTGTTGGAGCCGTTGCCGTGTCGACCTATAACACGAATATTGTTTATGTAGGTATGGGAGAGCATGCACCACGTGGTGTAATGACATCCTATGGTGATGGTGTTTATAAATCTACCGATGCAGGAAAGACCTGGAAGCATATGGGCTTAAAAGAAACCCATCATATTTCGCGCATTATCATTCATCCAACCAATCCTGATATTGTTTATGTGGCGGCACAAGGGCAATTGTATGGGCCAAACAAAGAACGCGGAATTTATAAATCTACCGACGGAGGAAAGACTTGGAAAAACACACTTTTTGTAAATGAATTGACAGGGGCTTCCGAACTTTCGATGGACGCAAACTATCCAGAAATCATGTATGCGGCCATGTGGGAGCACCAGCGTAAACCCCATATGGTGGTCAGCGGAGGAGCAGGCAGCGGACTCTATAAATCTACGGATGCTGGGGAAACCTGGAAAGAGATGACCGAAGGGCTACCGAAAGAGAAAGGAAAAATGGCGATTTCCGTGAGTCCAGCAAATTCGAATAAGGTCTATGCCTTAATCGAAAGTGATTCCAATGCGGATAAAGGGGGACTTTTTGTTTCGAACAATGCCGGAAAATCATGGACCATGGCAAGCGGTGATAACCGCCTGGTGCAACGTGCTTGGTATTATATTGAAGTATTTACAGATCCACAAGATGAAGACATCGTTTATGTGTTGAGTGCACCCGCCCTCCGTTCATTGGATGGCGGAAAAAATTGGGAACGCATTTCAGGAACGCATGGCGATTACCATGACCTGTGGATCAATCCGAAGAATTCCTTAAACATGGTTATTGCCAATGATGGTGGCGCAGCGGTCACTTTTGACTTCGGAAAAACATGGTCGTCACAGACAAATATGCCTACAGGGCAGTTTTATCGCATAAATACAGATAACCTTTTTCCATATAATATTTATGCCGGTCAACAAGACTATTCTTCTGCTATGGTAGCCAATATGTCTGTGGGTAGGGGAGGCATTACCATGGCTGACTTTAGCCCTTCTGCGGGTGGAGAAAGTGCTTTTTTGGCCTTTGACCCAGACAATCCGAGATATGTCATGGGAGGAAGTTATTTAGGTACCATTGATGTTCTAGATATGGAATCTAAGGCCTCAACACAGGTTATGGCGGCACCTATTCAATATTTAGGACGGGAAGCCCGTAACATGAAGTATCTCTATAACTGGAACGCACCTACATTACGTTCACAACATGAAGAGAATACATTTTACCATGGAGCACAATTGTTATTAAGAACCCGTGATATGGGGGTTACTTGGGAAGAAATGTCCCCCGATTTAACCCGTGATATTGATGCCAAACAAGGTAATGGCGGTGGACCCTATACTAACGAAGCCGTTGGTGCTGAAAATTATGGAACATTAGCTTATGTCTTGGAATCACCACATGAAGCAGGTGTTTTTTATACGGGGAGTGACGATGGTTACGTACACATCACTAAAGATAATGGTGAGAGCTGGCAAAACATTACCCCGAAAAACTTAGGGGAATCTTTGGTAAACGCTATTGAGGTTTCCCCACATGATAAAGCTACTGTTTATATAGCCACTACAAAGTACAAATTCAACGATCATACCCCAGCGATTTATAAGAGCACGGATTATGGTAAAACTTGGGCGAGTATTAACTCTGGAATTCCCAATGGTGCCTTTACCCGTGTGGTCAGGGAAGATCCCACGCGAAAAGATTTGCTCTATGCCGGTACTGAAAAAGGGCTTTACCTCTCTTGGAATGGCGGACAAACTTGGAAACCTTTTCAACTCAACCTGCCAAAAACTCCGATTACGGATATTAAAATCCATCAAGGCGATTTGATTGTCGCTACTTCGGGTCGCGCATTTTGGATATTGGATGATTTAACGCTATTAGCGCAATACGAGCCTACGCAGAAAGGGTTGCGGTTGTATAAACCCAATGCCGCTATGAATGGTTTATGGTATAGCCCTATGAGCGGAAATACCGATAACTTTGATGGTATGAGTACCTTGTCTGGGGTAAACCCGGCAAGTGGTATGGTATTGTACTATGAATTACCAAAATTGAGTGATTCCACTGTAATCACTATGGATATTTTGGATGCGTTTGGAAAAACGGTACGGAGCTTTTCTTCTGAGAAGGATAAAAACTACAAACCTCACAATGGAGGGGGACCAAGAAGAGCCCCAACCCTATCGAAAAAAGAGGGTTTAAATCGTTTTGTCTGGGATTTAAAAACCCCGATTTTACCCGGAATACCTGGTGCCTATATTGAATCTCGTTTTAGTGGGCATGTAGTACCCCCTGGAACATATACGGTAAGTCTTAGGGTAGGCAATGAAACAAAAACAATCGAAGGCCAAATCGTTGCTATGCCAACGTACAAAACTACTTCAGAACAGTACACAGAATACCACACTTTTATGACCGACATGGAGCAGCGTTTGACCGAAATGCACAATACCGTAAATTCATTGTACAAGGCACAAGGGCAGTTAAAAGAAGTCTTGAAAGATGTTAGGGATGCTACGCTTAAAGAAGAGGGGAGTAAATTATTGGAACAATTGGATGCTTGGGATAAAGATATGATCCAACGTAAATCAAAGGCATATGACGACGTTGAGAATTTTCCCAATAAATTCACTGCAGAATATTTATTTTTAATTGATGCTACCAATAGTACCATTCCGCGAGTTAACCAAGCTTCTAAAGACAGAAAAAAAGAACTTGATGCGCAATGGTCAGCTTTGAAGGCAAGATCAACTACTTTAAGGAAAACGGCAATTCCAGAATTCAATAAAAAACTCTGGGATGCTGGTATCGGAGCAATTAGGCTTTAAAGTTATTGGTTTTTCGTTGTTGGTTGCCTGAATTGGTAAATTTGCCATTAGCTATGGAATACTATAACTATATAAAATCACTTCATCTCATTTTTGTGGTTACTTGGTTTGCGGGCCTGTTTTACATTCCCAGACTATTCATTTATCATATCGAGGCCAATGACAAGCCATCCCCAGAGAAGGAAATTCTTACTACGCAGCTAAAACTGATGACCAAGCGGTTATGGTTTATTATAAGCTGGCCATCTGCTGTACTGTGTACCTTTTTTGCAGTTTGGCTGCTGGTATTAATGCCAGGATGGCTAGAACAATCTTGGATGCACATAAAACTCGGTTTTGTTTTGCTTTTGATTTTATATCACTTAAAATGCCATCAAATTTTCAAACAATTTCAGCGCGATGAGGTCAAATACACGTCAAATTTTATGCGAATTTGGAATGAGGCTACCACAATCATTTTGTTTGCCGTGGTGTTTTTAGTGGTCTTGAAAAGTGCCTTTAATTGGATTTATGGAGTAGTAGGAATCATTGTTTTGGGTATACTTTTAATGCTGGGTATTAAACTTTACAAAAGGATTCGGGATAAAAATCCGAATGCTTGATATTAAAAATTCTTGGTATTAATAGAAGCTGATTTTGATTAACCCGTTTTTGCGTTTGAACTTGATTCTTGCGTTTGAACTTGCTTTGGTTCGATTATTGCTAACTTTATGTTCAAACTCGAAAGCAGTTGTTTAAAAAAATCTCTCTTCGCTCCCGTATTTTTTTATCCATGATCATGCTGGTGTTGATTGCATCGGTATTGATTGCAGGGGTAACCCTTTTTCAATATCAAGAGCAGTCACAAGACTACCATGAAAATAGATTGGAACGTAAAGAAGAACAGATTTTGCAAAGTATTGACTATGTGTTGCGAGAGACCACCTACGAGCCGATAACGGAGAATTTAGAGTTCATTTTTAAAGATGAGATTTATAAGATTGCCGATGTCCAAAATGTAAATTTTAATATTTATGACCTTGACGGGACACTTATAAAAAGTTCAAAACCCGCTTTTGAGGCCGATTCCGTTTCAAATTGTTTGGATGCCGAAGTACTGAACAATCTTCTAGAGAGTCCTGAAAAACGATATGTAGAAGAAAAGAGTACAGCCGGCGATAACTACCAGGCGACGTATAAGTACATCACCGATTTGAAGTTCAAGCCGATTGGTATTATGAACCTCCCATATTTTGAAGACAATTCATTCAATGATATGGAGTTGCGCGAGTTTTTCATGCGCTTGGGCGGGGTCTACTTTCTGATGTTGATTTCGGCGATTGTGCTGGCCTATTTTATTTCAAAGTATATCACACGTTCGTTGCAAACCATCTCAGATAAAATGACCCAAACCAATTTGACCCGTCGTAATGAGAAAATCGTTATTGATAATCCCACCGAAGAAATTGGAAAACTGATAGCATCGTATAATGAGATGATCGATGAATTAGAGGCTAGTGCGGCAAAATTGGCGCGAAGTGAACGGGAACAGGCGTGGCGTGAAATGGCAAAACAGGTCGCACATGAAATTAAGAACCCGCTCACCCCGATGCGGTTATCGGTTCAAAGTTTTGAAAGAAAGTTTCGCCCTGATGACCCAAAGGCAGAATCGAAAATCAAGGAGTTTTCAAAAACCCTGGTGCAACAAATAGACACCATGAGTAACATCGCTTCGGCATTTTCAAATTTCGCCGATATGCCGGCCCAGCAAAAAGAGACCCTTAATGTAGTGGAAGTATCAAAGCTTGCCCTCGATATTTTTAACGAACCCTATATTCACTTCATCGCAGATGAAGAAGAAATCATCGCAAAACTAGATCGAACACAATTAATACGCATTGTAACCAATTTGGTGATGAACGCTATTCAAGCCATGGGTACTCAAGAGCACCCAAGAATTTTGGTAACGGTTGCCACACAAGATGAAAATGTAAAAATATGCGTTGCCGACAACGGAATTGGTATTGCAGATGAATTTAAGGATAAAATTTTTGAACCAAAGTTTACGACTAAAACCAGTGGTATGGGACTTGGTCTAGGGATGGTAAAAAACATCGTCGAAAATTATCAAGGCAGTATCGACTTTACCTCACAAATAGGAAAAGGTACCGTTTTCACCGTAAGATTCCCTAAAGAGTAATTGTATTCGGTAGTTTATGGTTTATAGTTGACGGTTTGTTAATTTTACGAACAACGAACAACGAACAACGAACAACGAACAACGAACAACGAACAACGAACAACGAACAACGAACAACGAACAACGAACAACGATGACCTACAACAACATCTATATTGAAGAAGAAGACCATTTGGCCACGATTACCATAGACCGCCCTAAAAAACTCAATGCGCTGAACAAAGCTACCATAGAAGAGCTGCATCAGGCTTTTAAAGAACTTGACGAAGACAAGGCGATTAAAGTCATCATAATAACAGGAAGTGGTGAAAAGGCATTTGTGGCCGGGGCCGATATTTCTGAATTTGCCCATTTTTCGGTAATGGAAGGTGGAAAATTGGCCGCTAAAGGCCAAGAGTTGCTCTTTGACTTCGTTGCTAACCTATCGACACCGGTTATTGCCGCGGTAAATGGTTTTGCCCTAGGAGGGGGACTGGAGTTGGCCATGGCCTGTCATTTTCGGGTGGCAAGTACCAATGCAAAAATGGGTCTGCCAGAAGTTTCGTTAGGCGTGATCCCTGGTTATGGCGGTACCCAACGCCTACCACAACTTGTAGGTAAGGGCAGGGCCATGGAAATGATCATGACGGCGGGTATGATCACTGCTGAAAAAGCATTGCAATATGGGCTGGTCAATTACGTGGTCGAATTAGGGGATTTAATTCCACTTTGCGAAAAATTGGCGGGCAAGATATCGAATAACTCCACTGTGGCCATTTCGCACGCAATAAATGCGGTAAATGCGGGTTATAGCTATGATGCCGATGGCTATGCCGCCGAGATTGAAGCCTTTGGAGCCTGTTTTGGAACAAACGATTTTAAAGAAGGCACTTCAGCGTTCTTAGAGAAAAGAAAGGCAGATTTTCCCGGTTCATAGTCAGATGCCCCAAACCTGAAAAAATGAAACGATTACTACTCTTAATCGCCCTTATGGGTGTACTTTTTGGCGCTTTTTCGCAAAAAATGCCGGTTTCCTATGATTTTGGTGAAAAGCTGAACGACCGCTATCGGTATTCAAACCTGGTTACCATCGATAATGACGGTGACGGGGGTTATGTTCTGGTGCGATCTTATTTTCAAGGACTCATTTTAAAACCAAAAGGGTATTTGATAGAGCATTACAACAAAGACCTTGAATTGGTTTCCCAGTACAATTATAAGCTCAAAGGCCTTCAATTTGTCGATGGTTTTATCAAGAATGGGCAGTTGAAACTGCTATTTTTTAATTATGATTTTGAAAGGGGTTTCTACGAATATCAAGCACATACCAGTAATTTGGTGAACTTCAGTTTTGAGAAAGAGCAGTTGTTAAAGTTTGTGACCCCTGCAGTAGAAGGGGCTTTTGGCAAAAACTACTATAACAGGGATTTTAAGAAAGGATTTTCAACCACCCTACTGTTCAATGCTGAAAAAACGGGTTTTATCATCAGTACCCACCATAAAAAAAATAAAGAGAACAAACATACCATACACTTGTTCGATGCTGATTTGAACAAACGATGGGAACATGATTTCTCAGCTGAAGTAGCGGAAAAAAACTATGCCTTTGAAAATTTGGCCATTTCCGGTAACGGTAATGAAGCCTTTATTGTGGGAAAGGCCTATTTCAAAAAGAAACGGTTCAAGGCTGAGGAGCGGAAGTTTCAGTACGAACTGATAAAAGTGAATGGTGGGGTTGCCAAGACCCAATCATTTGATAATCCGGGGAAGTTCTCTGAAGGGCTTTATCCTATTTTGAGCAAAGGAAAGCTGTATTGTGTTGGTTTCTATGCCGATAGAAAAGATAATCGATACAATGGACTTTCATTCTTTGAATTGGATGCAACCTCTTTAACGGTTTTGAATAAAAAATACAATCCCTTTACCGACCAGTTTATGGATGATAAATTCGGTCGCGGTGAAAATGAGTTTGTGAATAACCTAGTTTTCAAAGGCGTTACGGTAACGGACGAGAACGACATTCTGTTCAATGCCGAAGAGTATTTTGTGACGCACAGTATGCATAATACCGGTGCGGGCCAGCGTATCAAAGTCGATCGTTTTCACCACAATGATATCGTAAGTGTCAAATTGAATACCAACGGTGATATGTTATGGGCGCGAAACATCAATAAAGCTGAGGTTACACAGGGAGACGGTGCTTATGCGTCTTACAGTTCTTACTCGAAAGATGGCGACACCTATTTCTTTTTAAGTACTGCGGCAGAGAATCCGCAACTTATCAATAACGAACGTCTCGTATTCAAGCAGGGCCTTACGGGCAATCGAAACGTATTCTTGATCTCTTTGGATGAAAATGGAAAGATGGATTACGAAAAAGTAATCGATGCGAAAGAAGCACGCCTCCCTTTGATGGTCTCCAAACCATTGATCAATACAAAAACGGATGAACTGCTTTTTTATGCTAAACGGGGCAACAAGAAACAACTGGTAAAAGTAGCATTCAACTAAGAACATATCATGAAAAAATCATCAAGCCTTTTAATTACGATTACTGCCTTTTTACTTTTGCTGTCTTGCAGCGATTCTGATGACGATACCCAAAATGCGATTGCGGGTAGTTGGCGTGTCGCATCCATCAAAGTTTCCAATGCCACACTAGTACAATTGGCGCCACCCAATGAAGATATCACCATTGATTTTCAAACGGATAACACATTTGTGGGCAGTACATCCGTAAATCAGTTCAGTGGTGATTACGAGCTTGAGAACACTACATTGACCTTATTGTCGTTTACCACTACGGAAGTGGCCGATACCCAATTCGGAACTGCCTTTTATGGTGCCATTACTGAGGCCCAAGTACCCAATACCACGGTTGCGCAGCTTCGGTTCCAATTTGATAGTGGGGACCTTATCTTGACTTTCGGTGATGGTGGGGAAATGGTTTTGGAATAAGAAATCATTTAGGCGGTCGCTCAGGGTAACGCCTACTCAGTATTTCAACATGTATTGAGATAGACAGACCGTTAAGTCCAAAATTCTTCGGTTGAATGTAAAGCATTAATTTACAAATAGATAAGATGACTCGATATACTTTGGCTTATCCCCTTGTATCTCGGACTTCGACGTCTTAAAAAGTCTTGATTCTTAAAGTTAAAATAGGATTCCCAGTATCGTTTCAGCATTTTAAATAGGAAATAATCCATAAATTTGGATATAATCCTAAAGAAATGAATCCAGAAAAATTTCTAAAAGGTCGCGGGGCCCAAAAAAATGTCCATAATAGATTTGATCGTCATGTGTATGAAATACGTGATGATTTTTTGGAGTTTTGTCGAATCGAAGGCGAAACATGCGACAACAATAAGACCCAGTACATTCCTATTTTCCCTAAAACCATTGTGAATAAGGTGACCAGCCCAGATGTAGGGATGTCGTATTCCATGAATCCGTACCAAGGTTGTGAGCACGGTTGCGTCTATTGTTATGCCAGAAATGCACACGAATTCTGGGGATATAGCGCCGGACTCGATTTTGAGCGTAAGATCTTGATTAAAAAACAGGCCCCTATACTTTTAGAGCAAAAATTAAAAAGCAAGCGATGGCATGCAGCGACCATCGTACTTTCTGGAAACACGGACTGCTACCAACCCGCAGAAAAAAAATATGAAATTACAAGAAGATGTCTCGAGATCTTTTTAAAGTACCGCCATCCGGTCGGTATTATCACCAAAAATGCCCTTGTACTGCGTGATTTGGATATTGTCAAAGAACTGGCAAAACAGCAATTGATAGGGGTAAACGTTTCCATTACCTCATTGTCGGAAAAGACGCGAAGACTACTGGAACCAAGAACGACCACCATTAAAAAACGCTTCGAAACGGTCAAGGTATTAGCGGCTAACGACGTACCCGTAAATGTCATGTTGGCACCGATGATACCGGGTATCAACAGTCATGAGCTGCTGCCCTTGGCAAAAAGGGCTTCGGAAGAGGGAGCGTTGTCCTTTGGTTTTACGGTAGTTCGTTTGAATGGGGCTATCGGACAGATTTTCAAAGATTGGATAGAACAAGCCATGCCAGATCGTGCTGAAAAGGTGCTTCATCAAATACAAGAATGCCATGGGGGATCTTTAAATGATAGTCGTTTTGGAATTCGAAGTCGGGGCGAAGGTAAAATTGCGACCCAAATTCACGATATGGCCAAATTGGCCAAACAGAAGTACTTTACCGGCAAAAATTTTCCAAAATTGCGAACCGATCTACATGCCGCGCACAAAGATGGCCAAATGCGATTATTTTGAATAAATTTAGAAGTAGTTGTCCAATACGAAGCAATGGCTTCGTCATTCTATTGAAAGCAAAATATAAACAGCTTGTCCCTGACGAGCATAAAACCGAAATCGATGAGTAATTTTTTGTATTTATTTAGAGGGGGTGATGACGCCTATGGAAAATTGTCACAAGAAGAAAAACAAGCCCACATGCAAGTATGGGGAACATGGATGGGAAAGTTAAAGGAAAAAGGCCAGCTTTTGGACGGGCTCCCCTTGGCAGAGGGTGGAAAGGTAGTTCACAATAGGGGGGAACTAGTTACCAACGGGCCTTTTGCAGAAGGAGCTGAATTGGTCGGGGGATATTTAATAGTTTCTGCCAAAG
Organism: Croceitalea sp. MTPC5; assembly: GCF_036985505.1. NCBI lineage: Bacteria > Pseudomonadati > Bacteroidota > Flavobacteriia > Flavobacteriales > Flavobacteriaceae > Croceitalea > Croceitalea sp. MTPC5. Next base: position 3,229 of record NZ_BTGQ01000005.1, on the reverse strand, counting down.
ACCTGGATGAGGCCGTTGAAATCTCCAAGGGATGCCCCATCTTTGATTATGAGGGAAGTAATGTTGAAGTAAGGGAAATCATTACCATGGACAGCCATTAAGAAGTAGGACTTGAAACCATAAAGCCTGATGAAAATTGGGCTTTTTCAATTTTTATGCAAAACCAAGACTTTTCAAATACCATTGATCATTTATTCAGAAATGAATACGGGAAAATCGTATCCATTTTGACCAATAAATACGGTATTTCCTATCTAGAAAGAATAGAGGATATCGTTCAAGATACCTTTCTAAAAGCGATGAAGGTCTGGGCATTCAAGAACATTCCCGATAACCCCACCGCTTGGTTGTTCAGGGTAGCCAACAATGGGTTTATCGATCACTTGAGACGTAGTAAAAAAATGGACTATGTCGATGATACTTCGTATTTTGAGGGGAGCAGTGCTGAAAATGCAATGAAACTTGCAGAAGAAATAAACGATAGTCAACTTAAAATGATATTCGCCTGTTGCCACCCTTCCCTTTCGCAAGAATATCAGTTGATTTTGAGTTTGAAGTTGATAGGTGGTTTCAGCAACAAAGAATTGGCTGAAGCCTTATTGAAAAAAGAAGAGACCGTTGCCAAGTCATTTACCCGTGCCAAGAAGCATTTTAAGGAAAAGGTGCGGTTTTTGAAAGTTCCGGTACAGATGGGGCTTCAATCACGTTTGTTTGTGGTACTGCAGGTAATTTATTTGTTGTTCAGTGAAGGGTATGCGACCACAACGGGATCCCAGATCTTAAAAAGGGATATTTGTTATGAGGCATTGCGTTTGGCCCTGTTACTGCAGAAGAACCCCTATTGCCAACACCCTAATTTAGAGGCTTTGATTGCGTTGATGTGCTTTCATGCAGCTCGTTTTGATACAAGATTGGATGAACAAGGGGAATTGGTCACACTTGAATTTCAAGACCGTTCAAAATACAATCAAGAACTTTTTAAAATCGGGGTACGTCATCTTGAAAGCGCTGGAACCAATGATACGGTATTAGCTACCTACCATTTAGAGGCGGCCGTCTCATATTATCATTGCGAGGCAAAATCTTTTGCGGAAACGAATTGGAAAGAAATTTTATACCTCTATGATTTACGATTGAAAACACAATATTCCCCAATGGCCGCCCTAAACCGTATAGTTCCCCTATCAAAAGTAAAAGGTGCCAAACCTGCTTTACGGGAGTTGGATAAACTTGAAAAAGAACACGGTTTTGAAAATGTAAGCCTCTTCTATGCCATTAAAGCCGAGCTATTGTCCGAATTGGGTAAAAACGGGAAAACGGTTTTACGAAAAGCCATTGATTTAACCAACAACGAGCTGGTAAGACGGCATTTAAAGAAGAAGCTTAACGTATCTTAATGCCAACTTGACATTATAGCGTATTAAGAAACTCAGTGGAAATCGCATTACTGCTTTAGTATTTGATAGGTCAATTCCACCATTCCATCCTTAAATGCCATAACATAGCAATTATGGAACTTAAGAATTCCGTAATATATTCATTCGTTAGCACCACGCCATTTTCATAGTTGTTCATTGATTTCATCCACGAGACCGTTCCGTCCTTTTTGGCAATAAATCCATCAAGGCTAGAAACCATATGTAGGGTTATTTTTGGTGTTTCGGTTTTCACTTTTAGTATATGTGCCTTAAAGGTTTTAATAAAAAGTCGTTTTAATGCTTTTTATTTTGTGCTAATTCTCTTTTGGTTCTTAAGATTAATCCCAGTTGATCTCTTTGAATTTGTCTTCATCCCCCGTATTAGGAGGTGGTACAAGGTGGGCATGTTCAGAATCATATATTTTACCCGATGTTTTTTCTATTTTGTAATATGATTCTTGAGATTCTGAGACTATACTAAGGTCATAATAGTTTTCATATTCACGAATTATCATATTATCCTCAAAATTCGCGATGTCGATTTCACCGACTTCACCACTTTCATTGATAGCCTCTAAAACAAATTGGATATTCATCTTCGTTTCTTTTGTTTCCTTATAGAATGGAATCTTCTTTTCGTCATAATCTTCAGGATTGGAAACTCGATTCGTTGAAACAGTCCCTTCTAAAAGACCTACTCCAATATCAAAATAAAAAACAGTTTTTTTGGGGAGGTATTTTATTGGATTGGAAAAGGACACCCAAACTTCTTTACCATCTGTCAATACTTTGATTTGGGTAAAATTCGCTATACTTATCCCTTCATCAGTCGACAAGCCTGCTTCCTTAATCTTTTTTAAAGCCAATTGTATGATAGCATCTTTTCCTAAAAGTACAATTTCTTCTACCTCTATATCCATTTTAGTCTCTTGGGAATAACAGCAAGTGGTATAATTTAATATTAAATTAAAAAGGAAGAGTATTTTGAATATTTTCATTAGGAATCTTCTTATGAGCGTTAACGTTTTCGGCTATCAGCCTGTGGCCAACCCTAGACGTTTTTTAGTTGATTGGAGCTACGAAAAAATGATCAAGCTACAGCCGGGCCATAGTCATTGTAGTGTAACATCTTTTATTTGTAATCAGGAATATTCAAGCCCAAAATCAACTTTCTGTTCGCTGTCCAAATTCCATTTTTCTTTTCGAGCTTTACTATTCCCGAACCGCCCCTGTTTTTTTGAGACCGTCTTTTTTCGCTTGTTAGCTTTGGGTCACTTTCAAAAAAATAACTGTCCATGTAATAAGGAATAGTATTAGGTTCTTTTACGTAAATATGAATATGTTCAGGTTCTTGAACTTTTGGATAGGGTGCAGGTCTGAAAGTGTAAAAAGTGAATTTTCCGTCTTTGCCCGTTTTTAACCATCCACGATATTGTCCGTGCGTTTTTTCCCAGCCAAAAGGGTTTTTACTTGGTTGATAAATTCCTTTTCGGTCTGTATGATATAGGTATAGCAAGGTATTTTCCGCTGGTGTTTTTCCGTCTCTTTGAAATACGGTTCCCGTTATTTTTAATTTTGGCTTATTGTTTTCAAAACCAGGTAAAGTGTCAATCGCTTTTGGGGCAATATTCAAGGCTTTAAAATCTAAAACTGCTTCGCAATCTTGACAAGGTCCACCAACATTTCTTTCGGCATTAGCGTCTGATTGTCCTTTGCAAGAAATAGATAGTAAGGTCAATAACAATACGTGTAAATATGTTTTCATTCTCGAATATTATCGGTTTTAAAGTTAGTGAGAAGCCAGCAATGAA